>NZ_JAIGND010000002.1:0-2500 GCF_036528655.1 Chlorobium sp. | reverse complement strand
TTTCCTCCAAGCAGATTGCTGATGACTCTCTGACGCTGTATACGACGACCGGGTGTTGCGGTGTAGTAGCGGCCTGAGTCAAGGAGCTCGATGTAATTTCCCTTGGTTAAATCTGGTAGAGGGAGTTTCCGGCCGGTCAGGAATTCATAGAGAAACCAGATTTTGCGGGTGTATTTACCGGTTGGTTTCGAGCTGATCCGGGCGGCTATGTCTTCTGGTGGAATCCTGTCGAACAGTGCCGACAGGATGCCAAGGTTGATACCATCGTACTTGAGGGCGAATTCCAGATGGTCTCCCGTTTCGTCGCCAGGCCAATAAGAGGGTGGAAAGATGGATTCTGCCTGCCCAGCCTGCATGGTCTTGCGCAGCGTCCCTGCCGGGCTGACGCTGGATGTGTGCCAGTTCGGTAAAGCGCTTACGTTGTACTGCTTGATCAGAAACGCATAGCCTGCTGGCCGGTTTTGTGTCGTGTCCAGTGCCATTGTTCCTCAAAAAATGGTTACGGTTCTCAAAAAACGATTACTTGAGGCTTTTATGCTAAATAAATAGTTATATCGGTGGCGGTTTCCAAGAGAATTATTTGAATGGTCGCTCACAGATGACAGATTTGAATGCTTCTTGTGTGGCTTCTTGGGGACGCTGATCCGTAGCCTCAATATCTTTCAGAGAAGCGAAAGAGGTTGCCCACGGATTTTCACGGATTGGCACGGATTATTGGGGTGAGTGTTCCGGGTTATTTTTTCTTGCTATTGAGCCATCCAGCGGTCGCGCTATCCGGCAAGAAGAGTAAGAACGCGGTTCCCGCTGATTGGGAGCGGATTTTCACGGATTGAAGACGGGAGGCGGTGAAGGAAGATTTTTGCCCACGGATTAACACGGATTGGCACGGATTGATGGATGAGGGGTTACCGGGGATTGTGTCACGCTATTGAGCCATCGATCTGTTTCGCTATCCTGCTATAAGATGAAGAACGCGGTTCCCGCTGATTAAAATCGGATTGGCACGGATGGAAGAGCGTGGACTGTTGGACGTTGGTTGTGGGCAGGGTGGCGGAACGTTTGGTTTAAGCTTTACTGGCATGTCAAGAGTCTGAGTGTTGTTTTGTGTTATGGAGCATGGTCTGAACTGCTTGTATCAGGTTCGGCAGGTCTTTGTTGCAGAGGTTGAAAATCACTTCTGCATCGATGTTGAAATATTGATGCGAGAGTACGTCCCGAATACCTTTAACACCGGCCCAATTAATTTCCGGATACTCGCAGAGCAGTGTTCCTTTTGTTTCGTGATCGATTTTTTTGAAATTCTCTCCGATGGCGATAAGCATCATCGCAATAGAGTCGAGCATGTCAAGACCGTGGTCGCTGTCGAGATAATCGTCGACTGTTTTCATCGAAGAGCTGCGTCTCCGGATTCTTTGCAGCGCTTCGTCGATTTGTATGAGTTTTTCCTGAAGCAATTGTCGGTCATACATAGAGTGCCTCTTTGTCTATGTGTGCTTTGAGATATTTGTTCATGCGTGACCAGTATCGTACAAGATCGACTTTGCTGTTAAGGAGTGCTTCAAGAGCTGTCTGTAATTGTGCCTGAAGCAGCAGGTTCGGTTCCATGTCGACGACGATATCAATATCGCTTGCAGGCTCATCACTGTCCCTGGCGACAGATCCGAATATGCCAACTTTGTTGACTCGATATTTGTTGCTGAGTTCTTGTTTGTGGTTACCCAGAATCTTGAGCACCTCTTCTTTTCGCATTGGGCTGTTTGCTTGGTGTTGGTGTATGGTAATGTTCCGGATGAAATATGTTGTAACAAAAGTATAGGGGTATCGCTGTTTTTTTGCAACTCATTTTATAGAGTAAGGAGTATCGGGCGTGAATGCCCGGGAGTATTGCAGCTTTGCTTTGGGAGGATGAAAGAGGAAGAGGTTGCCCACGGATTTTCACGGATTGGCACAGATGGATGGATGAAGCGGAGGGTGGACCGAGGGGTTGTGTCAAGATCTTGAGTTATTGAGGTGTCAGGCTATGCAGCAATAAGAGAAAGAACGCGGTGCCCGCTGATTGAAATCGGATTTTCACGGATGGAAGAGACGAATCTACACAGCTATCGAGCCATGCAGCTGTTAAGCCATAAATTTAACGTTATTTAGGGAGTTTTTTTTGGCTTGGATGTTTGATGCATCTGGTTGGTTTTTTGTTCGTTGGTAGAAATGGAAAGAGGGGAGAAGTCCGGCTACGATCTTGCGGAGAGATGGGATTTTGAGGCGGTTTACAGCCGGAATACTCATTATATTCAGAGGGTAATGAATTTTGTACTGCATAAGTCAGTTTTTCCCGCAGGGTTTACGGTAGAGGAAAGTGAAATAGTCGGGATGATATGGGCACCTCTATTTATTTGTTCCGAATCCCTATTGCTGTGTTGGGCGGTGCTCGAAATCCTCATGTACTCTGTGTACACTCCGGTTTCTCCGCTCCGTCCGCCTTGCCCTCGTGCTTCTCACGACA
>NZ_JAIGND010000014.1:0-1470 GCF_036528655.1 Chlorobium sp. | reverse complement strand
GGATTGAAGAGGGGAGGTTGCCCACGGATTTACACGGATTGGCACGGATTGATGGGTGAGGTGGTGTCTGGAGCCATAGTTGGGGACGTTGTTTTCTTGCTCAAGTTGCGTGATTTGGGGGAGGTAGGGAGAGGGTGATCGCGGTTCCCGCTGATTGGGGATTGGGGAGGGATTGAAGAGTGAAGAGGTTGCCCACGGATTGGCCCGATTGGTGGTTTATTGACATTCCGGGGGTATTGCCTGGTTTGGGTTTGTTTGTGTAAATAAAGATACAATAATTCTTTGTATGTTACCATGAAGAGCATATAGGGTCATACTTATGGAAATGATACAGGATATAGATCAGCTGATCAGGGATGTGCTTGAAGCTTATCCCGTTATTACCCTTGCGGTACTTTTCGGTTCCGTGGCCAAAGGAACGGCGGGGTCTGAGAGTGATCTCGATCTTGCTGTTTATGCGGGCCGGGCTGTGACGGCAGAAGAAAAAATGCGTCTGATAGAAGATCTTGCGCTGCGGATCGGTCGGCCTGTTGATCTGGTTGATCTCAGGACTGCAGGACTTCCCGTCATGGAGCAGATTTTCTCTAAAGGCAGAAGGATTCTCGGTTCAAATTCCCTGTATGCGATGCTGCTTACCCGATACCAGATCGATAGCGCTGATTTTATGCCCATTCGCCGGAGGGTGCTGGAAGAGAGGAGGAAGAGATGGATTGGAGTCTGATCGAACAGAAGATCGAGTCCTTGCGTCGAGCTGTTGGCAGAGCGGAAGATCATTGTCCTGTGGATGTTGAGACTCTTGCACGGGACTATGACGCACAGGATATTGTTTCTGTCAACCTAACACGGGCTGTACAGATTTGTGTCGATATTGCAAATCACGTTCTTTCCGAATCGGACCTGCCTTCGCCATTGACGATGGGACAGAGTTTTGATTTGCTGCAGGAGTTGGGTGTGATTGATCCGGAGCTTTGCGTGAGCATGAAAAAAGCGGTCGGGTTTCGCAACCTGGCGGTACATAATTACGATACGATCGACTGGGCGATTGTGCATGCGATCGCTCGACATCATCTCTGCGATTTCAAGGCTTTTGCCCGGGCAGTGCTTTGTCTTCGATAGCGTTCTGATTTTTGTCGGGAGACGGGATGCGGGGATTGGGGAGGAAGAGTAGCCCACGTAATAGTTGGGGACGTTGTTTTGCAGCTAAAGTTGCGTGATTTGGGGGAGGTAGGGAGAGGGTGATCGCGGTTCCCGCTGATTGGGGATTGGGGAGGGATTGAAGAGGGGAGGTTGCCCACGGATTTACACGGATTGGCACGGATTGATGGGTGAGGTGGTGTCTGGGTGGTTGTGTTATGGTTTTCAGGTATTGCGCTGTCGGGTTATTCAGCAAGAAGAGAAAGAGCGCGGTTCCCGCTGATTGAAATCGGATTTTCACGGATGAAAAGATTGTGGGATGGATGTCGGGAGGTG
>NZ_JAIGND010000013.1:0-100541 GCF_036528655.1 Chlorobium sp. | reverse complement strand
CACGGATTGGCACGGATTAATGGGTTAAGCGCTATGGGTGATGTTTTCTTGCTATTGAGCCATCCAGCTGTCTCGCTATCCAGCTATAAGAGGAAGAACGCGGTTCCCGCTGATTGAAATCGGATTTGCACGGATTGAAGACGGGAGTAAAGAGTTGGAGCGAGAAAAATTCTTATGCCGTGCGGAGCGCGATGTTCCCATTCGCGAAGCGAATGATACTCCCTCGATGCGTCAGCGAGAGATACTCCCGGATGCAAAGCACCCGATACTCCGTTTTTTTTGCCTGCGGATTGCAGGAGAGTGGGGAGGTATTGAATCAAAACAAGGGGGAGGACACATATGCTGCGGCTCGATGAACTGAGGGCGGATATCGATGCGGAATTTTACGTGCATGAGGAGCTGAAGGCGCATGAGGTTCGTAAGGTCAATGCGCTTGCGGATCTTATCATCAAGCCGTCGGGGCGGAAGGATCTGCTGAAGCTGCTCGATCTGCTTTCAAAGAACGGTTTTCCGCACCTCGTCATCAACTCGAAAGGGCGCGTGGTGTTTCCCGACGGCCGTTTCAAAGGGGCGGTGATCGTCACCGATATCTCGCTGTAGCAGGCGTTTCCCGGCCACTGCCTGTTTGTTTGCAATCTTGTAGCAGTTCCGTAACGATTCCTCAACAGAAGGAGTGGTAGATTGTCTCACGAATCAGGAGCATGCTTTCAGGCATGGCCGTATTCACGAATGCAACACACTAACCAACACAATCGAGTTATGAAAAAAGTCGCTTTACTGGTCGGTCTGGCAGCTGCCATCGGCTACAACAACGCAGAGGCCGTTGACTGGAACTGGAAAGGAGATATCCGCTACCGTTACGAATCGACATTCAAGGATAACGAATCCAAAGACGACGATCACAGCCGCGACCGTCACCGCATGCGCGTGCGTTTCGGCGTCTACCCCTGGATCACCGAGGAGCTTTCTGCCGGTCTGCAGCTTTCGACAGGCGGCAGCGAGACAACCTCAAGGAACGAGACCTTCGATGATTCGTTTTTAGCCGATGGCATATATCTGAATGAGGCATTCGTCGATTACCACCCGATGTTCCTGAACGGCGACGTCAATGTTATTCTCGGTAAACGGGATGTTGCGAAAACACTCATCGTCATGAAGGATCTTTTATGGGACAGCGATATCACCCTTGAGGGTGCAACCCTGCAGTACGGGAAAGACGCAGACGGAAAGGAGAAGGATGGCGTGAATGCGGTCTTGGGATACTATGCAGTAAACGAGAACAACGGTGATGATAAAGCTGCTCCAGACTATAGGGAAGTTGACGGATATATCGTTTCTGCTCAACTTGCCTATACAGGCGAAGTCAGTGATCTGAGATACAAAATTGGTGCAGGTTATTACGACCTTGTAAATCTTGATGTCAAACGCTCTGATGATCCGGATCTGGGCTCCAAGCCTGATTTTAATTATGAGGGTAAGGATTTCAATATCGTCGAGCTGTTCGCAAGCGTTGGCGGCTCTATTACAGAAACCGTTCCATGGAAAGTGTACGGTCAGTATGCGTTCAATACCGCCTCAAATGATGCGACCCGTTCCGACAGGTACAATATCGATGACGACAAGCGCGACGCCTATCTTATCGGCCTGCAGATCGGCGGCGCCAAGAATCCTGGAGAGTGGGCGGTCAGCGGCGAGTATGTCACCATCGAAAAGGATGCGGTTACCTTCCTTACCGACTCTGATCGCAACGGAGGTTCTTCGACCGATCTCGAAGGCTTCAAGCTGAATGCGACATACCATCTGGTGCAGAACATGACGCTTGGCGCGACCTACATGAACTTCAGCAAGATCGATGACGACAGCGTCACCAATCACCTGCTGCAGGCTGACGTGGTGGTGAAGTTCTGATTGCTTGTATTGCCGTTTTTTTTACGTGTGTGGCTGTTCTTTAGCGGTACGGCTGCCCGTGTGGGGCAGCCGGCTGTATGCCGGGGAAACCGGTTTGTGCGGAGATCTTTTATTGCTTTAACAAATCAAACAATAAGAAAACAATGAATTTTTTCAGGAAAATAGCTTTCAGTGCGGCGGTTCTCGGTTTTATGGCCGCGGGTACTGCCGATGCGGCCAGCAAGATCGTGATGGACGGTTCCACCACGGTCGGTCCTATCGCAAAATCCTTTGCGACCTATTTCACCAAAACCACCGGCGTCCAGGTTACGGTGAGCGAGTCCGGTTCCGGTAACGGTGCCAAAAGCATTATCAACGGGACATGCGATATCGCAAACATGTCACGTGAAATGAAGGACAAAGAGGTTGCTGCTGCTAAAGCCAAAGGAGTCAATCCGGTCGAGCATATCGTTGCTCTCGACGGTCTTGCTGTCGTGGTGCATCCGAGCAATCGGGTGCAGAAGCTTTCGAAAGCACAGATCCGCGATATCTATACCGGCAAGGTTACCAACTGGAGCCAGGTCGGTGGTCCGAGCGCGCCGATCGTGAAGATCCAGCGCGAGTCGAACAGCGGCACCCAGGATTCTTTCGTTTCGCTTGTTATGGGCAAAGGTAATCCGATTTCGAAGCGTGCCGAAACACAGGCCAGCAACGGTGCCGTAAAAAATCGCGTTGCTTCGACTCCCGGTGCCATCGGCTTTATCGGTCTCGGATTCGTGGATAATTCGGTGAAGCCGCTTATGGTAGATGGCGTCGAGCCTGACGAACGCACGGTGAAGAATGGCACCTATCCGATTTCCCGTCCGCTTTTCATGTACACCAACGGACAGCCGACCGGCGTGGTCAAACAGTTCATCGATCTTAAGAATACTGCCGAAGGCAAACGCATGATTTCTGAGCTTGGTTTTGTGAACCGCTGATAGTAACTCTTGGTTTCTTTCCCCGTTCTTTCTTCGAAAAGCCGTCAGCCCCATGACGGCTTTTCGGTTTTATATTCCCGGCTCTTTTCATACTTTCAGATACAGATCAACCATTGCATAACCGATATCTGATATGAGGAAAACGATGAAAAACGTCCTGCTGCTGCTTGCGCTGCTCTCTTTTGTGTTCTCGGCTCCCGTGCACGCTGTGGCGGGCAATACAATAGTTCTTGATGGATCGACTACAGTCGGACCGCTTGCGAAGTCGTTTGCCACTTACTTTACGAAGAAATACGGCGTGAAGGTGACGGTCAGCGAGTCGGGCAGCGGAAACGGCGCGAAAGGCCTGATCAATAAAACCTGTGATATCGCCACCATGTCGCGCGCAATGAAGCCGAACGAGCTTGCAGCTGCAAAGAAAAAAGGCATTGTTCCGGTGCGGCATGTTGTTGCGCTTGACGGCATCGCCATGGTTGTCCATCCGGGCAATCCCGTCAGAAACCTGACCAAGGCACAGATAAAAGATATTTATTCCGGGCGCGTCATCAACTGGAACCAGGTGGGCGGGCCGAATGCGAAAATCGTGGTGATCCAGCGCGAGTCGAACAGTGGCACACAGGAGGCGTTCAAGGAGCTGGTCATGGGAAAAACCGCCCGGATTTCCAGAACTGCCGAAACGCAGGCCAGTAACGGCGCCATCAAGAGCCGCATTGCTTCAACCCGTTCGGCAATCGGATTTATTGGTCTCGGATTTGTGGATCGTTCCGTCAAACCGGTTTCGGTCAATGGCGTTCTGCCTTCGAAGGCAACAGTGAAAAGCGGAACGTATACCGTATCGAGGCCCCTGTATTTCTATACTGCCGACAAGCCTTCCGGGACGCTGAAAACTTTCGTCGATCTCGCAGGTACGCCCGATGGCAAAAGGATGATCACTGAGTTGGGTTTTATCGTCAGGTAACCGGAAGGGGATACAGATGTTATTGAGCAGAGCCGATCCATAATCGCACGTGGTATCGGCTTTTTTATTGTCCTGCCGGAGTTGTTGCATACTTGTAACATTATCCGGTTTTTTCTTGCAGAAAAGGACTGTAGATTGTGGCGTTCGAAAATGAAGACGGAACATAGGTGTTCCGGCAATGATACGGAAATCAATTCCATCGTTATGAGTGAAGATGTCAGGAAAGAGAGCGGCCGCTCCGGAGCATTCGTTGTAAGTGCCGGGAAAAGGAAGTTCCAGAAATTCGCCAAGAGAGTCGGCGAATCAACGCTGCTTCTGATTGCCTCGTTTGTTGCGATCGTCGTGTTTTTCATTTTTTATTTCGTGGCGGTCGATGCCGTTCCCTATTTTCAGGCGAGGGGATTCGCAGAGTTTTTTACCAGCACCGACTGGTATCCGGCTGACGAACCCGGCAAGTTCGGCGCTCTTGCCATCATCTACGGAAGTCTCATGGTTACGCTCGGCTCGACGCTGCTTGCGGTGCCGATGGGTGTTTCCGCGGCGATCTGCCTCAGCGATATTCTTCCTTTTTCAGTCAGGCAATATGCCAAGCCGGTTATCGAAATGCTTGCCGCCATTCCTTCCGTCGCGTTCGGCTTTTTTGCTCTTGTCATATTTGCGCCGCTCCTTCAGACCCAGGGAGGGCCTATTCTCATGTGGGCCTGGTGGGTGCTCGCCGCTCCGTTTCTGCTGCTGGCCATTATCGTCATATCCGATCTCCTGACTGCGAACATCGAGGATCAGAGCAGGCGGCAGCTGATGTCGACAACGCTGCTCGTTGTCTTTGGTGCAGCTGCACTCGGCTTTCTCTACTGGGTCGGTTCTGTGCTGCGGCAGATAGAGATAATGTCAGGTACCAATGCATTGAACGTTTCTATTATTCTGAGTTTCATGGCGCTCCCGACCATCGTCAGCGTTTCCGAAGACGCCTTGCAGGCTGTTGGTCGCGAGTTGCGAGAGGGGAGCTATGCGCTTGGTTCAACCCGGGCGGAAACCATAGTGAGAACCGTTCTGCCGGCAGCGAGCAGCGGTATTCTTGCTGCCGTGATTCTCGGTGTCATGCGCGCGCTGGGCGAGACGATGGTTGTCTGGATGGCTTCCGGCAATTCGTCGCATATTCCTGAACCATGGTTCAACTACCTTGAAGCCGTAAGGACGCTGACGGCTACGATTGCCGGCGATATGGGAGAGGCCGATCAGGTCACCGGTTCGGCACGCTACCATGTGCTTTTCGCCATGGGTCTTTTTCTGCTGGTTATCAGTTTCTTCAGCAATCTCGTCAGTGAACGGATTGTGGTTCGCCAGAGAAAGATCCTTTCAGGTCAGTAAGTACGGGGGTTTCCTGTGCGAATGGGAATGTTTTTATAATCAGAATCTGCAATCATGAACCTTGGAACAAGAAAAATCCTTGACCGTTCGTTCAGCGCCGTCGGCATCGGTTCTATTGCCGTCATGGGAATAGCGCTCCTGATTGTTATCGTTCCGATAGTACATAATGGGCTGGGAGCGGTGTTTTTCACCGAAACGATCGAGCATCGCAACATGCTTTATAATGAATTCGGAAAGGGCGACAAGGCTGAACTCGACAAAGAAAATGCAGCTGCCGAAGCTTATCGAAAGGAGGCGTACAGCCTGCTCGCACGCTTTGAAACGGAGATGGAGACGATGGAGCCTGAACGGCAGCAGGAATTCCGTTCGAAATATGGCCCTGTGCAAACGGCGCTCCGCCATCTTATCGGCCCGCTGCCCGGAGACGAGGAGGCGATTCTGACCAGGTACAGGTATGGACAGACGCGGTGGGAGAAGGCCGAGGAGAAGCTGCATGAGCTGTTATATGAAGCGAAATGGGATTATTCCGATCCGAATGCGATGGCAAAGGAGTATTTCGTCAGCCGTGCCGCCGAGTTCGAGGGCACGTCGCTTGTCAAGCTGTTTCCTTATGTTGAAAACAACCTCGACAAGATGCTTCGGCCCCGGTTTACCATCTACTGGGGTTTTCTGACGGACAGTTCTGTGGATTCGCATATTTTCGGAGGCATCTGGCCTGAAATTCAGGGGACTTTTTTTCTTGCCGTCGGTGCCATGCTTTTTGCTTTTCCTCTCGGCGTCATTGCGGCCATTTATTTTACCGAATATGCCCGCGACGGTTTTTTCACAAGCATGCTTCGCAGCGCCAACAGTACGCTTGCCGGTGTGCCGAGTATCGTTTTCGGTCTGTTCGGTCTGGCTTTTTTCATCAACACACTTAAGGTTTCGGAGTCGAAAAGCGTGCTTGCCGGTTCTCTGACGCTCGCTATCATGATTCTGCCTACCATTATTCGCGCAGCCGAGGAGGCCATTCTTTCCGTACCGAAGACATACAAGGAGGCGTCGCTCAGTCTTGGTTCAACGAAGTGGAACACCATCATGACCGTTATTCTACCTGCGGCTCTTCCGGGGATTCTTACCGGCGGGGTTATCAGTCTCGGCAGGGCTGCAGGCGAAACCGCACCGATCATTTTCACTGCAGCGGTCAGTGTGGGTTCGGCGATAGGTATTGCCGATGTTTTATCGTCACCAACTCCTGCGCTTTCCTGGAATATCTACAACCTTGCAAGCGAACATGAGGCAGCGGCTGAAATTCGCCATGTGCAGTACGGGATGGTACTTGCGCTTGTTTCGATCGTACTGCTGCTGAATCTTTCGGCTATTCTTCTGAGAGCGCGTATTTCCAAAAAATTAAAAGGCTGAGGATCATGCAGATGACAGCAGATGGCAGAGATACATCACAGAAAGAGCAGGTGAAAACCGCTACGCGCGATATTTATCTGCCTTCCGAAAGGAAACAGATATCGGGAGGAGGCATCCCGCATGTCACGGCAAAGGATTTTTCAATCTATTATGGTGAATTTGAAGCCGTAAAAAAAGTCAATGCCGATGTGCTTTCCAAATACGTGACGTCCATTATCGGGCCAAGCGGCTGCGGTAAAAGCACCTATCTCAGGGCGATCAACCGGATGAACGATCTGATACCTGGTTGCCATACTACCGGGGCGTTGCTGTTTGACGGCGAAGATATTTATGGTAAATTCACCGACGAAGTTCTGCTTCGCAAGAAAATCGGCATGGTGTTCCAGAAGCCGAATCCGTTTCCGAAATCCATTTTCGACAATATCGCCTACGGCCCGAGACTGCACGGGATGAACGACAGGAAGCAGCTCGCCGAAGTTGTCGAACGCAGCCTTCGCAAAGCCGCCTTGTGGGATGAGGTGAGCGATCGGCTCGACAGGAATGCCCTCGGCCTCAGCGGCGGACAGCAGCAGCGACTCTGTGTGGCCCGTGCGCTTGCCGTGGAGCCGGAAATTCTTCTGCTCGACGAGCCTACTTCCGCGCTCGATCCCAAAGCTACCGCCAAGATCGAGGATCTCATACAGGAACTTCGCGGCAGCTACACGATCATGATCGTCACGCACAATATGCAGCAGGCTTCGAGGGTCTCGGACTATACCATGTTTTTTTACGAGGGAGTGCTGGTTGAATATGCGCCGACCGCACAACTGTTCACAAACCCGAAAGACCGGATGACCGAAGATTACATTACCGGAAGATTCAGCTAACGAAACCATTTTATCGCCATGTCAGACAGGCCGGTACACGAACATATCAGAGAGCTTTCGGAGGCGCTTGTCGAGCTGTCCAACAAGGTTCTGCAGAATTTTTACGATGCAATGGAGGCCGTCAGGCAACAGGACGAGGAGCGTGCCAGGGCGATCAGGCTCATGGACGACGAGATCGATCTGACCGAGGTCAGGCTTGAAGAGCGCTGCCTCGCGTTTCTTGCCCTGCAGCAGCCGGTTGCCCGCGATCTGCGCACCATCGTGACCATCATGAAGATCAATGACGATCTCGAACGGATAGGCGATCTGGCGGTGCATATCATCGAGCGGATGCCGGAGATCGGTCCGGAGATGCTCGACAAGTTCGATTTCGAGAACATGGGCCGGCATGCCGGCGAGATGACGGCAAAATCCATCGAGGCATTCGTCAACAAGGATCGTATTCTTGCCGATAGGGTCGAGGCTATGGACGAAGAGATCGACGCCATGCACAGCGCCGTATTCAAGAAGGTGGCCCGTCAGATGAAAGATTCGGATGCCGATGTCGATCAGCTGATCGCCGCGCTCAGCATTTCGAGGTATATCGAGAGAATGGCAGATCATGCAACGAGAATCGCCAGCGAGGTCATTTACCTGGTGACCGGGGAAATTGCCCGCCATTCCGACAGCGGTTATGAAAAACTTATCCAGTCTCTTAAAGACTGAACCCTTCTCGACAGAGGCCGGGAGCCGGATGGAAGATGTTTTTTTTTGAATAAACCTTTTTCGTTAGGTAAATTACGCAACATCTCAAAATCCGGTCTTCTTAAACAAGCATGGAGTTCCAAACAATATGGCAAATCTTCTTGGCAAGATTTTCGGAGATGCCCCGAAAGCCGCTGAAACACCGAAAGCATTTACCATTCAGATCGATCCGGCGAAGTTCAATCTCTCTACCAGACCAAGGGAGGCGGTTCATATTCAGCTCGAATCGCTCAAGCAGAAGCTTACCAAGCTTTCTTCGAATGTCGAAAACAACCTGATGCTCGTCATTCGCGCTTCAACGAAGAAAAACGTTGAGCTTGCAGCCTCGGCGTTCAAGTTCGATGAAGAGTATATCCAGAAAGGGAAGTTCGAAATTGAGTATCTCACTATCGCCTATGCTGCGTTCCAGGGGCTGAACGAGGAGCAGCTTGACGTCGTGCGCAATGCCCGCATGATTCTGCAGGAGCTCGAGCGTATTGCCCAGTTCGCACTCAACATTGCCGACAAGACCGCGCATGTACAGTTCGCAAATGTTCAGGATCTGCACAAGGACGAGTATGGCCTGAAACCGATGGGGGATATTACCGCAGAAATGATCAAGAAAGCCGTCGAGGCATTCGTGAGCGGAAACTCGAAGCATGCCCGGGAGACGCTCGATATGATGAAGGAGATCCAGGATCTCTACGACCGGGCGGTGGAGAAGATCAAATCTTCGGTGAACGACCAGAACATTACCAACCTGACAGGCATTCTTTCGATTCTCGATCACGTGAAGGCTTCTGCCGATATTTCATGCTCCATATCGAGCAATTTCTGCTGAATGCTGCAGCGGTTGATGCCATTTGTACTTTTTTTCAGAGAGGGCGGAGCTTATGTTCCGCCTTTCGCGTTATAACGGTTGTCGGTAATGGTTGGCTTTCAAGCCTGAGACGATGAAACAGAAGAAAATTACGATATCGATTATACTGGTCGCCCTGTTTTCAGTGGTGTTCTGGTGGTTTCAGCATCGGAGCGAACCGGTTCGGATTGCGCCGGATTATCAGCAGGCCCTTCCTGTCGCGACGTTTACGGTTCGCCGGGAGTCGGTTCGCGACTCTGTTTCTGTGACCGGTACTGCGGAGGCGTTCACGGATGTGGAAATTCGCTCGGAAACTTCCGGGCTTGTCAGAAAAACGGCAGCCGAGGTTGGCTCCTTTAAAAAAGCTGGAGATGTTCTGTTTGTGGTGGATGACGAATTACAGCGTTCGTCCCTGAAAAAAGCGCAGATCGCCTACGAGAAGGCAGTTCTTGATTACAATCGGTACAAGGCGCTTCAGGCTGAAGGAGCTGTCTCCGTTTCTGTTTTCGAGTCGATGCGCCTGAAGCGCCAGGAGGCAGAGACCGATATGATCGAAGCCCGAAAGCTTTTCGGCAACACGAGAATAACGGCTCCGGTTGCCGGAACTGTATCCCGTAAACTGGTCGATGAGGGTGAAATGGTACAGCCGGGGATGAAGGTTGCCGATATTGTGGATATTTCCCGTTTGCGCGTGAAGTTTTTTCTTACCGAAAAAGAGGTTCGGGGTATTGCTCCGGGGTATCCGTTAACCGTGCTTGCCGGTAACGGGGTTACTCTGGAGGGTCGGCTTGCAACGCTGAGCGGCAAGGCCGGAAGCGGTCGCACTTACGAAGCTGAAGCCATACTTGCGAACCCGGGACCGGAGCCTTTGCGTGCAGGCATGTTCGTGCGCATAATCCTGAAAGGTACCGAAATGCATAACGTTACGGTTATTCCCCGAACTGCGCTTGCCGGCAGCATCATGAGCCCTGACGTCTATGTCGTGAAAAACCGCACTGCGCGTTTACGCAAAATAACCGTAGGCAACGAGTATGGCGATTATCTTGCGGTTGCCTCCGGCCTTTCTGATGGCGAACTGGTGGTGACCAACGGCCAGAACGAGCTTCGGGACGGCATACAGGTAAGGGTTATTGCCCGAACGGAAAGGAAGACGCGCAATGACTCTGACTGAACTGTCCATCAGGCGACCGACCCTGATCGTCGTTCTGTTTTCCGTGCTCGGTATTCTCGGGCTGTTCAGTTACCTGCAACTGCAGTACGAACTGCTGCCGAAGATGACGCCGCCTGTCGTGTCCGTTGCTTTGCAGTATCCCGGAGCATCACCCTCTGAAGTCGAAACATCGGTCACAAGACCGGTCGAGGAGGCTGTGTCGGCTCTCGAGAAGATTTCGACGGTTTCTTCGACCTCGTCCGAAGGGATGTCTGTCGTCACCATTGAGTTTTCCAACGATGCCGATATCGACAAGTCGCTTCAGGACGCCCAGCGCAAGGTCAGCGAGATCCGCAGCATGCTCCCCGATGACGCAAAAGAACCGGTAATAAGCAAATTCGCGCTCGACGAAGTTCCGGTGCTTCGCTTTGGCGCAACCTCTTCGCTGCCTGAAGCAAGATTCTATCAGCTTCTCAAGGATAATATAAAGCCGCAGTTCTCAAGTATCGCAGGTGTCGGCCAGGTCTACCTGACCGGCGGACTTGAGCGGGAGATCAGGGTGAACCTCGATCCTGGCCGGCTTGAATCCTATGGTCTGACTGTTTCGGAAACGCTCGGTTCAATAGGCCGGGCCAACCTCGATTTTCCTACCGGGACCGTCGATACTGCCGAACGCCAGTTTGTTCTGCGGCTTGCGGGTAAATTCGCGTCGCTCGACGAGGTGAAGCAGCTCGTCCTTCGAACAGACGCAGATGGTGGCAGCATACGGCTTGCCGATGTGGCCGAGGTCCGCGACGGGTTCCGGGATGTAACCACACTGACGCGCATAAACGGGCGGAGTGCCGTGGGGCTCATGATCATGAAGCAGAGCGATGCCAATACAGTCGATGTCAGCCGCCTGGTTCGCGAAAGGATAAAAACGCTTGAATCCCTGTACAGCGATGAAAACCTTCGTTTCGATATTGCCCAGGACGCTTCGACTTTTACGCTCGAAGCGGTTACAGCCGTGCAGCACGATCTGGTGATCGCTGTCCTGCTCGTTGCGCTTGTCATGCTGCTTTTCCTGCACAGTCTGCGCAACTCCCTGATTGTCATGGTTTCTATTCCGACGTCCCTGGTCACTACCTTCATCGGAATGTATCTGTTCGATTTTTCGCTGAATCTCATGACGCTGCTTTCCCTGTCGCTGGTTGTGGGCATTCTTGTCGATGACTCGATCGTGGTGCTTGAAAACATCTATCGCTACCTCGAACAGGGGATGGAGCCTCGCGAGGCTGCGCTTCGCGGCAGGAACGAAATCGGCTTTACCGCGCTGTCCATAACGCTGGTCGATGTGGTGGTGTTTCTTCCCCTCTCGCTTGTCAGCGGCATCGTCGGCAATATTCTTCGCGAATTCGCAATCGTCATGGTGCTTTCCACCATGGTAAGTCTTTTCGTCTCATTTACAGTAACTCCGCTTCTTGCTTCGCGTTTTTCCCGCGTCGGGCATCTGCAGCCGGTCAATGCGTTCTCGCGTTTTGCTGTAGGTTTCGAGCGAAACTTCCAGCGTCTTCGGGAGACATATGCCGTAACGCTCGGATGGAGCCTGCGCAATGGCTGGAAGGTTGTTCTGGGCGCCACGGCGCTGCTTCTGCTTTCATTCAGCCTGCTCGTTTTCGGCTTTATCGGAGGGGAGTTCATTGAAGTTTCCGACCGGGGCGAATTTTCAGTGATGATGGAATACGAACCGGGAACCCGCCTCGAGGACACTGACAGCATGACGCGCCAGATCGAGCGAAGGATATCCTCAAAGTCCGAAGTGAAAAAAGTGCTCGCTAACGTCGGAGCTTCTACCGAAGGTTTTTTTACCGAGAGTGCCGATAACGTTTCGGAGCTGAATATCCGGCTTGTTCCAAAGGAAGAGCGCAAAGTTTCGACCGACCGTTTCATGCAGGAGGTGCGCGGCATGCTACAGGATATTCCCGGATTGAAATCAAGCATCAACCCGATCGGCATTTTTGGAACGGCCAACGATACACCTGTCATGGTGATTTTCAGCGGACCGTTCCGCAGCGAGGTGCTTCGAGTTGCCGAAGTGCTTCGTGACAGCCTGAGAACGGTTCCGGGAACTGCGGACGTCAAACTTACATCTTCGGTCGGCAGTCCTGAACTGAGGGCGAGGATCGACCGGGAAAAAATGGCTTCTTTCGGACTGAACGTATCGGATGTCGGCGCGACGCTTCGTACCGCTTATGCTGGTGACGATGCGGGCAAGTATCGGGAAGGTGATGACGAATACGATATCCGTGTCATGCTCGACGAACATTTTCGCCGGGACACGAGAACCATCGGGCAGCTTGCGCTTCGGACGCCTCAGGGCGATCTGGTGCGTCTCGGGCAGTTCGTTACCTTCGAGCAGGATCGGGGATATACGCAACTCCAGCGCAAGGACCGCAACAGTGCGGTCTGGGTAAAGGCCCAGGTTATCGATCGTCCGGTCGGCAGCGTCGGACAGGATATCGAGCGAATCATCGGCAACATGAAACGTGATGGCACAATGCCCGCCAGGGTGAGTCATGCCTACGAGTCGGATCTGAAGCGCCAGGGAGAGTCCTTTTCGACGCTGCTTATGGCTTTTCTTGTTGCCATCGTTTTTGTTTACCTCATCATGGTGGCTTTGTACGATTCCTATATCTGGCCGATGGTCGTGATGTTTTCCATTCCTCTTGCCATCATCGGCGCTCTGTTCGCGCTTGCACTTTTCGGCAAGTCGCTCAGTATCTTTACCATTCTCGGCATCATCATGCTCGTCGGTCTTGTTGGTAAAAACGCCATTCTGCTGGTCGATTTCATTACCAAATTCCGTGCGGACGGGATGGATCTTCATGCAGCAATCATAGAAGCGGGAAGGGATCGGCTGCGGCCAATTCTGATGACCACCTTCACCCTTGTTTTCGGGCTTATGCCGATCGCTCTTTCCGGAAGTTCGGGTTCAGAATGGAAATCGGGGCTTGCCGTAGCGCTGATCGGCGGACTTGCCAGTTCCATGTTTCTTACCCTGCTGGTGATTCCGGTGGTCTATGTCGGTTTCGACAGGCTCAGGCTTCGATTTGATAGGTTGGTAAACAGGTGGCGTCCGGCAGCAAAATCCCGGGATCTTTCCTGATCGGCTCATGGAAGCTTCTTTTATTGTCATTTATCATGCGTTTCCTTTTATACCGAACTGTTATCTTGCTTAAAGAGATTCGTAGACATTCACCTGACAAGTTTCAGTATGCAAGCATCATTCGTCTCCCATCCGGCACTTCTGATCAGCAGGATGGCTCTTGGGTTTTCCTGGATCTATCAGGGGGCCGTACCGAAGCTTGTCTGTCGGAGTTCAGGAGAGATCGAACTGCTCGGACATGTCATACCGGTATACGAGTGGGCCTGCATGGCGGTCAGCTGGATGGGCGCCGGAGAGATCATTTTTGGTCTGATTCTTCTTTTCGCTCGCCGGCTATGGGTGTTCCTGTTCAATATCGTGGCGCTCGCAGCGCTGCTGGTTTATGTGCTGATTTTCGAGCCATATCTGTTTACCGAACCCTTCAATCCGCTGACGCTGAACGTTTCGTTGATCTGTCTCTCTCTGATCGCGATTATTGAGTTGAAAAAAGCCAAGGAAAACAGCTGATTTTTTTTATGAGCCATCTGCAATCTGATATGAGTCTCGATACTGTTGTCCGGCGTTTTTTCGCCGTGTCCGTAGCTGTCATTTCGTCTGCGGCAATTCTTGGGGCAATGGGAGCCTTTACCGGAAGCCATTTTTTGCACCGTATTCATCCCTATATCTTTTTTGTCGGGTTCGGCAATCTTGCAATCCTCCTGCTCAACCGCTATCTGACGGCAGCGATCTACCCGGAGCTTGTCGTAAATCCTCTAAAACAGATGCGCTATATCGTTTCAGTACTTGGAGCGGTCGCTTCCATTACCGTTGCCGTACTGCTGGAGTGGCCTCTTCTGAAAGCCGCCACGGGACTTTTTCTCATGACGGTTGTTGCCGGTCCGCTGATCGAGATATTCAGGACACTCTCCATTAAAAATATCTGGAAAGAGGTATCGGTGCGTTATTACATTTTCGATGTGCTCTTTCTCCTGAATGCCAATCTCGGTCTGTTTACGCTCGGCCTGAAAGAAGCGTTTCCCGATAGCGGCCTCATTCCTTTTTTCGTGACGCAGTCGGCATATTTTCTCGGTTCATCGTTTCCTCTCAGCATCAGCGTTATGGGATTTCTTTACACCTACGCATGGCGGGGATCGTCGAAACGCGAGCTGATGAAGACCCTTTTCAGTCTCTGGTTCTATATATTCGTCGGCGGCGTGCTGCTTTTCCTTGTTGTTATCCTCATCGGTCACTATTTCGGCATGATGCTCATCAGTCATATCCTGCTTTTCGGAGTCATGGCCATGCTTGGCGGATTTGCCATCTATCTCTACAATTTTTTCAGGACGAGCTTCCGCCACCCGGCGCTCGCGTTTCTTCTTACCGGACTTGCCCTGCTTTTCGCTACAAGCGCTTTCGGCATCATGAACATCTATTATATCAAGGGAATACCCTTCGGTTCCCACCCTCCCATTCGCATTGACAAGATGTGGATATACCATTCCCATACCCATGCCGCATTGCTCGGATGGATTACCTTTTCCTTTATCGGCATGATTTATATCGTCGTACCCTCAATAATGAGAGCGGGTTCTCTTGAAAAGCTCAGAAGTCAGAGTGCTCTTTCTGCACTCCTGTCCGGCGAAACCATGAAGAGGGCTTTCCGGCAGCTGACGGTGATGCTCCTTTCGGCAACGGCGGTGCTGTTGGCCTTCTTTTTCGACAATGATATTCTTCTTGGTTGTTCAGGCATTGTTTTCGGTTTTTCCGTGGCTTATCTCCTGAAAAACCTTGTGCCCGAACTCTACCGCGAAAACCTTGACAATCTTGAACGTCATGCCAAATAAGAGAAATGTTACAATCCGTTCGCTGCTTTTTGCGGCTGTTCTCATGCATTCAACTTTCATCCCGGCATCTGCCTTCGATGCTTCGCAGCTGCAGCTTCTCAGAACCGGCGTTAAAGCCTGGAACGCTTTCCGTGTCGAGTCGAGGGGAGCGTTCATCGATTTTTCAGGCGTACAGCTCAAAGGCATGAAACTCAGAGGCGCCGATTTCAGCAATGCCGATCTGTCGGGCGCACACCTTGGCAATACCGATCTTACCGGCGCGGTGCTGAAAGGCGCGAAACTCGATGGTTCGATACTTAACGGAGCCGTTCTTGTCAGGGCTTCGCTCGATCATGCGAGGCTCGATCGAGCCGATATCGAGAGCGCCATACTGGAGGGAGCGTCAATGAAAGGGGCGTCTTTGAGGGCGGCTGTTCTGAAAAAAGCCGATTGCACGGACGTCGATTTCAGCGGTGCCGATCTTCAGGAAACCAACTTCAGGGAGGCGGTGCTTGCCGGCGCAGTACTGACCGGCGCCGATTTTCGTGCGGCTTATCTGTGGAGGGCGGATATGAGCCGTACCGATATGAAGGGCGCCAAAGTATCTGCTACGACTGTGCTATCGTCCGGCAAATATGCTTCGTCGGAATGGGCTTCGGTTCATCAGGTGTTGTTTTCGGGAGATATGCCGAAAACGGCAGCAGGTAACTCTACGGTACAGGATGCTACGGTCGCAACATCGTTTTCCGGTAACCAGGCAGGATCTTCGCGACAGCAGGCGGTGGTAGCGTTTACAGCAAATCCGCACAGGGGCAAGGCTCTCGATGCAGGAAATATCTGGCGCAAGTCGGGTAATGAACATGCGGCATACGATCAGCAGCTGTTCAAAAAGCTCAAGTCGGGTTCGTCCGGCTGGAACGATATGCGCAAACGCCAGAGAGATCTGGTCGTCGATTTTCAGGGTGCGAAGTTTGACGCAAAAAACCTGAGCAATGCTGATCTATCCCATGCGAAACTGCATGGCGCCAGTTTCAAAAAAGCCGATCTGTTCGATGCCGACCTGCGTCATGCCGATCTTTCAGAATGCGATATGCGCGAGGCCGGTCTTGAAAAGGCCGATCTCGGAGGCGCCGATCTTTCCGGCGCGAATCTCTGGAGAGCAAACCTCAGCCATGCTCGCCTGAACGGCGTGAAGGTTTCCTCCGCAACCGTGCTCGATTCCGGCAAAAATGCAACGCCCGAATGGGCGGAGCGTCATGATGCGGTGTTTGTTCAATAGCATCCGGAGGTCCGGAGATCTGTTTCCAAGGAGGTCACTATGAAGTTTTCACGAAACCGGCCGTTCGTGTCGGTTGCCATTCCGATGTACAATAATGCGCGTTTTATCGGTGATACCATACAGTCGATTCTCTCGCAGACGTTCACCGATTTCGAACTGCTTATTTATGACGATGCTTCAAACGACGAATCGTTCGATATTGCGGCATCTTTTTCAGATTCCCGGATAAAACTCTATAAAAATCCGGTCAATCTCGGTCCTGAAAAGAACTGGAACCGGGCGATCAGCGACGTACGGGGGAAGTACGTCAAACTGGTTTGCGGCGACGATATACTTTTTCCTGAATGCCTTGAAAAGCAGGTGGCGGTTTTCGACTATCCCCTGCATGCAGGGGTCAGCCTTGTCAGTTGTCCGCGAACCATAATCGATCCTGAGGGCAAGCCGCTCATCAAGAAGGTTAATTTTGTCTCAGCCGGACGTATCGAACCGGTTGATGTGATACGCAAAATGATCCGTATGGGCACCAACATCATCGGTGAGCCGGTTTGCGGGCTTTATCCCGCAGAACTTATTTCCGGAATCAGCGGCTACCGGGCCGTCGTGCCCTATACCATCGATCTCGATTTCTGGATACAGCTTCTCAAGCATGGCGATCTTTACATGCTCGACGAACCGCTCTGTGCTTTCCGGATTTCCAATGTATCCTGGTCGTCGAGAATCGGCGACATGCGCTATCATCAGTTTATCGAGTTCATGGAACAGGCGGCAGCCGACAAAAGCCATGAAGTTACCGATCTGGATATGTTCATCGGCAGGATCAACTGCGCCGTGCAGTCCATGACCAGCCTTATGGGTTTCAAACTGTTCGCCAGTTACGAGTGATAACGAAAAACTACAGGCAATGAGACTCAGGGGGAAAACGGCTCTTGTCACAGGAGGCGCAGGAGGTATAGGGAGCGCGACAGCCCGATGTTTTGCCGAAGAAGGAGCTCGCGTTATCATTGGCGATATCGATACCACCGGTTGCGATTCGGTATGCGCAGGAATCAGGCAGCAGGGCGGAGATGCCTCATGGGCTTTTGTCGATGTGAACAGCGAAGAGCAGATCGCCGCTCTGTTTGCATCGATACGTGAACAGCACGGGAGACTCGATATTCTGGTCGCAATCGCCGGAGGCGATCTCGACCCGTTCACTCCCCCTGATGAGATCACCGGTAGCGCCATCGACAGCAACCTCGGGCTCAATCTCCGTTCGTGTATGCTCTGCTGTCGGGAAGCGGCAAGAATCATGAAACATCAGCAGTACGGCAGGATCGTCACGATGAGTTCTCTGGTTTACAGGGGTGCGCAGGGACAGTTTTCCTATGCTGCGGCCAAAGGAGGAATTGCGGCATTCACACGATCTCTTGCCATGACGCTTGGCAGCAGCAATATAACCGTCAATGCGCTTGCTCCGTCGCTTGTCGATGTTCCGGTATTCCGAAAAGTGCTCGGACGGGAGCGGTGGGAGGCTCTTCTTCGGGAGAGCGCATCCCGGTATCCTCTCAATCGAGTTGCCCAGCCTTCGGACGTTGCCAAAGCCGCCCTCTTTCTTGCTTCGGACGAGGCCGCCTTCATTACCGGACAGATTCTTGAAATTTCGGGCGGAGCGCGGCTCTGAACTGACAACCTTGTGATTAACCCTTTGTTTTGCTGATATTGCTGTAACGACCGGTTTTCGATTACGATTGTTCATCACCAACCTTTTTAATCTGAAGGAGCAAAAGCTATGTCCATCGAATCCGCAAAGCAGTTTCTTTCGAGACTTGCCGAAGAGGAAGCGTTTCGCAGCACTCTCGTCCGTCAGCTTTCCGAAAAGCGTCGCGAACTTATCGCCTCGGCAGGCTATTCGTTTACCGAGCAGGAACTCGAAGAGGCCAAATCCTCGCTTGCTCCCGGAGCTCTCGGCCATGTTGCCGGATGGTTCTGCGATGTTGAAGACGATAAAAGGGTGTTCCGCGGGCGCCGGTGCGGAGGCGGGCTCTGGCATTGATCGTGTTTTTTTGATGCCGATCCCGTTTCTGTCTTTTTTCTCAACCTTCAATCCCCATGCCATGAAACCTATCTGCATCAACAACTACTGTTTCGACCGTATTCATACGTGGATTCAGTACGACTGGCGGTTTCCGCAGTTTATCGAAGTCGTTATCGAGGTGTTTTATCCGAAGAACCTCGATGCCAACGGTCTGGTAATGTTCAGTCACGGATTTCTCATCGGCAACGATCTGCTGTTCTATCCGAAAAAGATTGTCGGGGCATTCCTGGAAGACAATCCGCTTTTCGGCATCAATCCGTCGGCATACTATAACTACAGCGCTTCGATTGTAGAAAAAAACTGGGCAATGGCTTTCGTGACGGCTTCTCACATGCAATCCGTCGCAATGCCCTGGGTGGATTTCGGCGGCAATCCGCGCGTCGGTCAGGATGCTTATGCAGCTGCTTCCTATCTGATCAAATACGGCGCTACGGACGAATTCTATAAAATCGACGAACAGAACAGGACTCGTTCCTTCTTTGAAAAAGAACTTGCCGGCAGGACCCGGTTCATGAAAAGCAATAATGTGATTTTTGCCGGACACTCCGTCGGAGGAGCGCATGCTCAGGTTGCGGCGGTAGGTTTCGATAACCTGCAGGCTATCGGTAAAAGCACCTTGCGCCCATTCGACCCCGTTCTGTACGATCGCGAGTTCCTTCCGTTGTTTTCGTGTCCAATGTCTGAGTGGCGTGAGGAGCACAGGGCAAAACCGGTAGGCCTGATCCAGCTCTCGCCGGTCGATATGCAAGCTCCGCTGCTTGCGCCGGGCATGAAGCCATACCGCGAGACCCTTGCCGCTATGCAGATGCCGTCAGTTATGGTTATCGGAAATTGTGATTGTGCCACGCTCAGGAGTTCCAGGCCGAAATCATGGTCATCCGATCCGAAAGATGAGACTCAGTTCACTCAGCTCTCTTCTTCGGGGAGCTGGGCTGCGGTCGCCAGAGTCGATAAAGGAAGCCATTGCGGTTATCTGACAGAGAAAAGCCTGATATGCGAAACAGCTGATATGCAGTTCAGCTGCAGTCTCTGCCCCGATGTCGAGGTTTATCCTCCACAGGGGGCAGAAACGGTCTTTACAACCGAACTGTTCAGGCGGTTCATCGGGTTATACCATCACACGGAACCGTTCAAGGGCTCGTTCAGCGACTGGAAGGTGAGCTCGTTCATGCAGTGGCTGAACCAGCCAAGTCCGCAACATGGTTCTGTCGATCTGGCGGCGTTCGATGACGGCGAGTATGTCGATTATGCAAGAAACATATCGTAACTGATCTTTTCATAGTATTCTGCAGGTTGCAAAGCCTGCAGTTTTTTTCCACCCGGACGGATTTCCGTTCGGGTGCGTTCCCTTTTGTGCAAGGAATTGTAAACCTGCGCAAATGGTTAATCCTTTTAACGCGAGGGGATGGCGTTTTCCTCTGTTCGTATGTAACTGCTATTATAAAGATGGAATTGAAAATATTTGTACTTTCCACTCAACAGTGCCGCTTTTCGGGCGGCAATCCGTGAGTGTGATCAAGTTTGAAAAGGTTTTATTGCAATGATGTTAACCACAGCACCTGAGACGGCAAAGGTTTTGCATACCGTTCCCAGGGAAATACCGTTCAATTATACTTCAGCCGACGACCGACAGGCAATTGCGTCGCTTCTGGGGACTGCTATTGTAAAAACGCTCGACGAACTTCGCGAACATCGCGTGACAGGACGTTCGGCAAGGCTTCTTATGAGCATCCTCGGAGAGATTCTCATTCATCGTCGAAACCCCTATCTTTTTCAGGAACTGGTGGATTCCTTTCAGAGGAGGCAGCGTTTGTTCGAGCGCGCTGCCAAAGAACTCGATATCATAGCCAATTCGGCCAACGGCGAAACAAGGGTAATTACCATTGTCGCCGCTGTGCGCGAACAGCTCGACCGGTTCCGTTCTGCGGTGGAGAATACTCCTGAATTGCGCCGCAAGCTGAAGCGTGAGCTCGGCGGGGTGGTCGGATTGAAAAACGTTCTCTTCGATCCTTTTTCTCTGGCCGCGCATGCCACCGATGCAACCGACTGGAGGCTTCACCTGCCGGTCGCTGTCGTCACGCCCTCCGAGGAGCACCAGGTTGCCCCGCTTGTGACCGCAATTGCAAGCCTTGGTCTCAAGATCATTCCCCGCGGAGCCGGAACCGGTCTGACCGGAGGAGCGGTGCCGCTTCGTTCGCGCTGCGTGATCATCAACATGGAGAAACTCAATCGCATCAGGGGCATTTCAATGCGCGATTTTTCCCTTGCCGACGGCACACTTCGCCAGTGGCCGGTTATCGAGGTGGAAGCCGGCGTTGTGACGGAGAAAGCCATGCATGAAGCCGAAGATCAGGGTCTTGTTTTCGCAACCGATCCAACGAGCGAATGGTCGTGCACCATAGGCGGCAATATAGCTGAAAACGCCGGAGGTAAAATGGCTGTCCGGTGGGGAACGTGCATCGACAATCTCGTGGAATGGCGCATGGCCATGCCTTCGGGTGAACGGTGGACCGTCAGGCGCACCGATCATCAGCTGCGCAAGATTCTCCATGAGGATACCGTAGCCTATGAGGTGACCGATGAATCGGGCAGACACATCGACCGTATTGAGCTTCGCGGAACCGATATCCGGAAAAAGGGGCTTTGGAAGGATATTACCAACAAGGCGCTCGGCGGAGTGCCGGGGCTGCAGAAAGAGGGAACGGACGGAGTGATCACTTCGGCGGTCTTCGTGCTTTATCCCCGTTACCCCGAAAAGAAAACCATCTGTCTGGAATTTTTCGGCCAGGATATGGATGAGGCCAGCCGGGTGATCGTGGAGCTTTCGAAGATTTTTCCTCTTCCGTTCAACGACGAGGAGGCTCTGCTTGCGCTCGAACATTTCGACGACGAGTATGTCAGGGCCATAGATTACAAAGTGAAAGCTCCGCGTCCGCAGACGCCAAAAGCCGTGCTGCTTATCGATATCGCAGCGCGGTCTTCCGGCGATTTGCTGCGTGGCGTCGAGCGTGTTGAAAAACTGCTCGAACGGTACCCGAATACCCTGATGTTCGTAGCCCGCGACAACGCCGAATCGGTAAGGTTCTGGGCGGACCGCAAGAAGCTCAGCGCAATTGCGCGCAGGACCAATGCTTTCAAACTTAACGAGGATATCGTTATTCCGCTCGAGGCGCTTGCCGAGTTCGCGCGTTTTATCGATCATCTCAATACCTCCGAGGAGCGATACTCACAGCTCCGGTTCATCGAGCGGGCAGAAGAGATACTTACCACCGCGAAAGTCAACGAAGACGGTGGGCAATTCGCTTCAAAGGTGCCTGCGGGTCTCGATCTCTGCAGAGGGTTTCGTCTGAAGGTGCTCGAAGCCCCGGACGAACGGCTTCGTTCGCTGGAGCTGCTGCATGAACTTGCCGGGGAACTTGCCGAACTGCTGCAGGGTTACCCGAAAATTATCGGATCCGTCGAGCAGGCTAACCAGTATGTCCGCAACAGCCGCATAGCTATAGCCACCCACATGCATGCGGGAGACGGCAACGTTCATGTGAACATTCCCGTGCTTTCGAACGACCGTACCATGCTTGAACGCGCCGACAAGGTTGTCGACCAGGTGATGGAGAAGGTTGTTTCACTTGGTGGCGTGGTTTCCGGGGAGCACGGCATAGGTGTTACCAAGCTGAAATATCTCGACGCATCGATTGTCGAAGAACTTGCCCGTTACCGGAAAAGAGTCGATCCCCAGGGCCTCATGAATCCCGGCAAACTTGAGGATATTGAGGTGCTTGGTCATATTTTCACTCCTTCGTTCAACCTGCTCGAACTCGAAGCGCACATTCTGAAGCGGGCGAAGATCGAAGAGCTCTCGAAAAAGGTAGATACCTGCATCCGCTGCGGCAAGTGCAAGACCGATTGCTGCGTCTACTATCCGGCTCGGGGAATGTTCTACCATCCGCGAAACAAGAACCTCGCCATCGGTTCGCTCATTGAGGCGCTGCTGTTCGATGCCCAGCGCGAGCGCTCTACCGATTTCGAGCTCCTTCAGTGGCTCGACGAGGTTGCCGATCATTGCACTATATGCCACAAGTGCCTGAAACCCTGTCCGGTGGATATCGATACCGGGGAGGTTTCCGTTCTCGAACGCGAATTGCTTGCCGGAAGGGGGTTCAAGCACTCCTCGCCGATTACGGAAATGACCCTCCACTATCTCGACAGTCGTTCGCCCTTTTTCAACAAGGTGTTTCGAAACGCAGTGCTTCGTTTCGGCGGAGCAGCGCAGCGGGCTGGCAGCCGCATTTCGGCTCCGATGCAGCCCGAAGACGATCCTCCGTCGTTCTATCCGCTCAGGCTTCTGCGTTCGGCGGTTCCTCCGGTACCTGATCAAACCCTGCGTGATGTGCTGCCCGAGTGCGGCCAGGATCAGGTGCTGGTGTTCGATCCTTCGGGAGAGATCGGTAGCACGGTCTTTTATTTTCCCGGCTGCGGCTCCGAGCGCCTGAACTCCGCAATTTCCATGGCGGCATTGCACGTGCTGCTTGAAACCGGCACGAGGGTTGTTCTGCCTCCGCCGTTCCTCTGCTGCGGCTTCCCTGCGCATGTGAACGCCAAGAGCGAACAGTATTCAAGCATTGTGCTGCGCAATACCGTGCTTTTCAGCCAGATCCGCGAGATGTTCTCCTACCTCGATTTCGATGCCTGCGTGGTGACCTGCGGCACCTGCCTCGAGGGTCTCGATTCCATCGAAACCGGCAAATTGTTCGGCGGACGTATCATGGATGCCGCGGCATACGCTCTTGAAAAAGGTCTCAGGCTGGGCGGAGACGGCAAATATCTCTACCATGCTCCATGCCACGATTCACTGGGCGGCAAGGCTGTCGAAACGCTTCGAAAGTTCGGCGGGTTCGGATCCGTTGAAGCCGTACCTCATTGCTGTTCGGAAGCGGGCACCCTTGCTCTTTCGCGTCCGGACATTACCGACGCTATGCTGCATCGCAAGCGCGATGCCATTCGTGATGCAATGAACGGAACACCGCATCAGGTTATACTGACGAACTGCCCTTCATGCGTCCAGGGGCTCGGCAGGAATATGGATCTCGGCATCGAGCCGAAACATCTTGTTGTGGCGCTTGCCGAGAAGCATTCGGGCGCCGGTTGGACGGAAATACTTTTCAGACAGGCGAGCGGGGCATCGGCGGTGAGTTTCTGATTGTTTGTTCCGGCTGTATATCTGCTGTCCGATCATATCTGAACTGCCAGGAGGTTTGCCATGGCGATATCCGAGTGGCATACGCTTTCACCGGATGCTGTGCTTGAAAAACTTGCCGTTACATCCGCAGGCCTGAGCAGTTCCGAGGCAATGCGCCGGCTTGCTGATTGCGGCCCTAACACGCTGTCGTCGAAAAAAGCTGTGAGTCCTCTGAAGCTGCTTTCCTTACAGTTCAAAAACGTACTGGTACTTACGCTGCTGTTTGCCGCGGCGTTTTCGGCTTTTCTCGGTCACGGGATTGAATCGCTTGCAATAGCCGTAATCGTGCTTTTTGCCGTGCTGCTTGGTTTTATCCAGGAGTTTAGGGCTGAGAAAGCCATCGATGCGCTTCGAGGTATGGCTGCTCCCCAGACCCGGGTGCTTCGCGACGGAATCGAACGGATTGTTCCGGTATCGGATGTCGTGCCCGGCGATCTTTTGCTGCTTGCCGCCGGAGACCGCATTGCCGCTGACGCCCGTCTTCTTACATCGGCTAACCTTCTTGCAGAGGAGGCATCGTTGACCGGGGAGTCGTTGCCTTCCGAAAAGAGCGCTTTTTCCGTTCTTCCCGCAGAAGCAGGTCCCGGCGACCGGAAAAACATGGTTTTTGCCGGTACTTCGGTCAGTTACGGCAGGGGATCGGCGGTTGTGGTAGCTAACGGCATGCAGACCGAGTTCGGAAAAATCGCGGCAATGCTCCAGCAGGTGGAGACCGAGAAGACTCCTCTTCAGAAGAACCTCGACAAGATTGGCGTTACGCTTGCTCGTGCCGCCCTGATCATTGTGCTTGCGATCGTTGCATTGGGACTTGTGCGCGGACAGCCGTTTATCGAGATGCTGATTTTCGGCATAGCGCTTGCCGTGGCAGTGGTACCTGAAGCTCTTCCGGCGGTTGTGACCATCTCGCTTGCGCTTGGTGTTCAGCGAATGGTCAGGCGCAATGCCCTGATGCGCAGGCTGCAGGTTGTAGAGACTCTCGGAAGCACCACGGTGATCTGTTCAGACAAAACCGGTACGCTCACGCGCGATGAAATGACCGTAAGGGAGATCTATGCTGCGGGAGCCCGTATAGATGTGAGCGGATCGGGTTATATCCCTCGGGGCGAATTTACCAGAGTGGGGGGCCTTCCTTTGCCGGATACCCTTCAGCGTCTTCTTGAAGCAGGCGCGCTTTGCTGCGACGCAAAACTTTTACAGAATGAAGATGGCGAATGGGAGATCAAAGGCGATCCCACGGAAGGAGCTCTGCTGGTGGCAGCTCTCAAAGCCGGAATCGATGTTCGGGAACTTGAAGGCCGTTTTCCCCGCATCGGCGAATTGCCATTCTCATCGGAAGCAAGACGTATGATTACCTTGCATGATGATGGAGGAGTTTCCGTGGCCTTTATCAAGGGCGCTCCGGAATCGGTGCTTTCGGGCTGTACAGGTATTTTGTCCGATCATGGCATTGCTCCCCTCGATGAAGCCATGAAAAACCAGCTGCTTGGCGAAGCCGAAGCCATGGGCCGCAAGGCGTTGCGGGTGCTCGCCCTTGCCGGGAAAACCGCAGCGACGCTCGACAGCGCGTCTGAAGGCATGACTTTTCTCGGCATTGCGGGAATTATCGATCCTCCGAGACCGGAAGCCTCTGAAGCCGTGCGGAGATGTATGGAGGCAGGTATCCGTCCGGTCATGATCACCGGCGACCATCCGGTTACCGCCGAGGCAATCGCTCGCGAAATCGGTATCCTTCGTACCGGCAGGGTGGCGACAGGAGCCGAGATGCAGGATATGGACGACGACGCCCTGCTCCGTTCTGTCGGCGACATCAGTGTCTTCGCCAGAGTAGCTCCGGAGCAGAAGCTCCGTATCGTCGATGCCCTTCAGAAGAACGGCGAAATCGTAGCGATGACGGGAGATGGCGTGAACGACGCTCCTGCGCTGAAAAAAGCCGATATCGGCATATCGATGGGCATTACAGGCACCGATGTTTCGAAGGAGGCTTCCGCCATGATGCTCACCGACGACAATTTCGCTTCTATCATCGCTGCCGTAGAGGAGGGACGGGGTATTTACGACAACATCAGGAAGTATCTCACCTATCTGCTTTCTTCGAATATCGGAGAACTCGGGCTCATGGCAGGAGCCTCGGTTTTCGGTCTTCCGCTTCCTCTCACTGCCGTACAGATCCTTTACGTAAACCTTGCCACCGACGGGCTTCCTGCGCTTGCTCTTGCCGTCGATCCTCCCGAGAAAGGGATCATGCAGCGTCGTCCGAACGATCCCCGGCATAGCATTTTCACCCGTCCGGTACTTGCGCTCATGCTTGCTGGCGGTATCTGGTCCACTATGGTAAACCTGTCACTTTTCCATTGGGCGCTTCATTCAGGCCGCTCGCTTCAGGAATCCATGACCATGACCTTCGTCTCTCTGGTGCTGATACAGTTTTTCAAGGCATACTGTTTTCGTTCCGCTTCGAAGCCGCTTTTTCACAGACCCCTGGCCAACCGGTGGCTGAATGCCGCTGTCGCCTGGGAGCTTGCTCTGCTTGCTTTCGTCATTACGGCGCCCTTCCTGCGAGAGGCGTTCAGCACGTTTTCTCTGACTTCTGATGACTGGCTGATCGTCCTTTTTTCCTCGTTGACCGTCATTCCCGCTATCGAAGCGGTGAAGCTGCTGATCCGCAAAGGCGTGATTCGCAGATAGCAGAGTTCTTTGGTACATTGATCCGCACTTTACGCTTTGCGTTCCAGCTTTTTTGTGAACTCTCCTGCAGCTTTGTAACTTAATGGTATGTGGCGTCCGGTACTGCAATGTTTCTCCGTTTCGGGAAGGTCTCTCACTGGATGTTTCATAAAAGCCTTTCTACATGATTTTTTCACCTGAAAACCCCTGTCTGAAATGGCTGTTTCAAACGCGTCGAAATCGGAAATTCGCTTTGCCGTAGTGATGTACGGCGGCGTTTCGCTTGCCATCTATATGAACGGGATCGCGCAGGAATTGCTGCGAATGGTCAGGGCGACCGCAACCAGAGGTGCTGAGAACAGTCCGCTGGTGCCGTTTCGAAAGCTCGATCGCGTTGAAGCGGTCTATCGGAAAATCGCTTATCGCCTCGCTGGTTACCCTAACGAGCAGGAGCTGCTGGAGAACGATGCGCCGCTTGAAAAAAAATTCATCATAGATATTATTTCCGGTACTTCTGCCGGCGGCATAAACGGTATTTTTCTTGCCAAAGCGCTTGCTGCCGGACTGAAGATCGATGAGCTCAAGAATCTCTGGATCAGCGAAGGAGATGCAAGCCTGCTCATAAACGATAAAAATTCGACGAAAAAAACCGGATTGAAACTCCGGAAAGAACCTCAATCGCTTTTCAACAGCCAGAGGATGTATCTGAAACTTCTCGAGGCTTTTGAAAAAATGGAGCGGACGGAAAATGAGGATTCAAGCGGAAAGCCATATGTTGACGATCTTGACCTGTTTGTGACGGCGACCGATATTCTCGGCCTCACTCTTCCTTTAAAACTATCCGATTCGACGGTTTACGAGCGAAAACACCAGACCGTTTTCCGCTTTTCCCATTCCCGATCTGGCAGTGAATCATGGAACGATTTTGTGTCGGAAAACAATCCCATGCTTGCGTTTGCCGCCCGTTCGACCTCTTCGTTTCCGTTTGCCTTCGAGCCTGTTATGCTGAGCGACATTGATGAAGTCCTCAGGAACAAGCGCTATAAGGAGGAGTTTTTTTCAACAGGAAAGCGATGGAAAAGATTCTTTAAAAACTATCCGGAAACGCCGCCGTCCGGAAACGTCGGGTACCGGTTCCGGTCATTCGGTGACGGAGGTTATCTTGATAATAAACCCTTTTCCTATGCGATTGAATCCATATCGGCAAGGCATTCCGATTATCCGGTGGAACGAAAACTGCTCTATATCGAACCAGCTCCGGAACATCCGGAATCGGCAAGCGAAAAAGAGGATCGGCCCAACGCATTTGAAAACTCTATGGATGCCCTGCTCAAGCTTCCCCGATACGAAACCATTCGGGAAGATCTTGAAAAAATCCTCGAACGAAACCGGTTGATCGAGAGGATAGAGCTCATTATCAGAAATCTGGATCGCGATAAGAACGAGTCAAGATGGATTCCTCCATACAAGGCTGTTTACGGCGAATGGAAGGCAAGAAAAGAGAAGAGTGCCGATGGTGTTTTTACCGAACCCGAGCCGGTATGGGCAAAACCCCTGTTGAACGACCGGGAGTGGGCTATGTTCGATCTTGCCGATATGACCCTCCGCAAAGGCCCCGGCTATGTGGCCTATCACAGGCTTGAAATCGAAGCGGTTACTGACGATTTTGGCAGGCTTCTTGCAAGGGTAGGCGGCTTTGACGAACATTCCGATACTGTTTTTGTTTTCAGAAACCTTCTCAATGCATGGCGGGAGATGAAGTTTGTGGAATACCGCAGCAACGAGAACTTTTCTGACAAGCCGCCTGAAACCATGAACACGTATTTGCACGCTTTCGATCTGACGTTTCCGCTCCGAAGGCTCCATTTTCTCAAACGTCAGATAGACCGCCTGTACCTGCTCGATGATGATGCCCTTCATCACGAATCGGCAGACTGGTCAGAGCAGCCGGCACCTCGCGAGGGTTTATGGATAGAGTCCTTCAGAGAGGAACTGCTTTCGATCAGAAAGACCGTTATGCGTATGCAGACCATGCTTATGGATGTCGGCCGCAGACTTCGTTCGCGGTTCAGGACTGCTGCCGATCCGGCCTCGGAAGCTTCGCGTGTTCAGCCGATCCATGAGCTGGTCGAACGACTTGTTCAAGCTCTGTCCTCGAGTTCTGAAATTCTTGCTGGAGACAGCGAATGCAAAGGCGCGACCTGCACCATCAGGACATCGGTAGAGCGCGAAAACTCTTTTCGGCATGTCATCGATTATTTTCTCGATAAGAATCGATCCCGCAAATCAGGTTCATGGAATTCCGGGAGTTCCGATTCCGGAGTAATTGCCCGTGAGCAGGATAGCGATGAACTGGCACGCAATTTTCTCAAACGAAACCAGACTGTTCTCAAGCTGTTGGACGAGATCGGTAACGCGGTTGAAACTTCGTTGAGCGTTGCCATCGAAAAGAGCGACGAAGTCTGCCGGGAAATTCTCTGTATGGACGCTGCGGGCAGAGCAGGAACGTACGGCCAGATATCGGCCCGTCAGATTTTACAGGCATACTACAGAAATTACAGCGACTACGATATGGTGCTGTTCCCCATGCTCTATGGAACGGGAGCAGGTGAAGGAGGTCGTGTGGACGTTTCGCGCATCAGTCCGGAAGACGCGACTTTTCTTGTCGATGAACGGGAGAACAGGCTGAGGAAGCTTGCCGGAACCGCGCTCGGCAGTTTCGGTGCATTCCTTGAGGAGCGGTGGCGACGGAATGACATTATGTGGGGTCAGCTCGACGGAACCGAGCGAATCATATCAGCACTTGTGCCCGACAGGGATGCGGCGGGGAAGTATATCGGCGAAGCTCAGAGCGCAATTGTGCTCGATACCATCCGCACAATGGGACGCAAAGAGGCAAAAGACCTGCTTGTAGAGGCGTTTATGCGGCCGGAGAGCGGAAAACCCGAATCCGATGCGCTATCGAGGTTTGTTCGAACCCTGCAGAAGCATGCGGCTGATTCAGAACCTCGGCAGCAGGAATCTTCGGGAATTTCAGAAGATCTCGATGAACGCGAACTTCGCGATCACTATCACAGAATATTTTCAGTTAACAAAGGTCTCAATCCTGAAATCACACTGAAAAATGCAGCGAGGGCTACCACAGTGACCGGAAAAATTCTTTCCGGCATCGCTGATCAGTACAATCTCGCTGGTAAAAGTTATCTCTCTTTTCTTACGAGGGCCGGTACCTTTTTCTGGTGGCTTGTCGAAGCAGCGGTGCCTCGTACCATGACAAGTCTTTTGTTCAAACACTGGATCAAGCTGCTCTACCTGTTCGAGGTGCTGCTGATTGTTGCGGGATATCTGTTCGTGAACGAATCCGTTCAGCGGCTCGCATTAATGATTGCTGCAATAACCGGGGCACTGCATATCACGCTGCTCTGGCTGCAGGATCTCCTGCTGTCAAAAAAACGGATTTCCCGAATCATGAAAAGCATTGCGACGGTGGTTCTTCTCATGCTGCTGCTTTCCGGTATTGTCGCTCTGGCTGCGGTTACAGGAATGCAGGAACAGTGGTGGCCGGTTTTGACGGATATTCACGAAAGGTTCCGCGATTTCTCTGCATGGATGAAAAAAACAGGCATGTTTCTGTAGATCGTAATCATTGATCATTCCGGGAGCAACAGTTATGCCTGCCGGGGACAATTCGAATCAGAAATTTCCGGAGGAGATAATGAAGAAAATATTTTTCAGCTACAGCGAAAGAAGCAAGGAGACGCTCAAGACGCTGGTCGCCGATTTGAAAGAACTGCACGAATACGATCTCTGGATCGACCAGAAACTGACGGGAGGGCAGCAATGGTGGAACGAAATACTCAAACAGATCAGGGAATGCGACGTCTTCCTGTTCGCCATTTCGCCGGAATCGCTGGAGTCGGAAGCCTGCTCCCGCGAGTACACTTATGCGTACCGGCTTGGAAAGAATATACTTCCGGTCATGGTTGCGGATGTCGACACCATCAATCTGCTTCCGAAGGAGCTCAAGACCGTCCAGTACATCGATTACCGTGCGGCTGACAAGCATGCGTTCATGAGGCTTGTTGCTGCCCTTGACTCCCTTCCCGAAAGCAGTTTCCTGCCAGAGGTCATGCCGGAAGAGCCTGAAGTTCCTGTCTCCTATATCGACGAGCTTTATTCCGACATCAGGTCTTCAGAGCCCATGTCGTTCGATAGGCAGGCTTCGATACTGGTGAAACTCAAAGAGAAACTTCATTCTGAAAGCGAACGGCTGGATGCGATAAAATTGCTCGAAAAGCTCCGTGAGCGGGATGACCTGTACAGCAAAATCGGTAACCAGATTGCCGATATTCTTGCTTCGAAAACCGGCAGTTCAGCCATAAAACCGGCTGGCAGCACCGGGAAACGATCCGGTCATTCCGTTCAGGAAAAAAAGATCGTGAATCCGGATAACCGGACAAAACAGTCGGCACCATCCGAAGTTTCCGCTCTCAAGACCCTGCAGGGGGAGTCCGAGATAAAAAAGAAGAACCGGACAGCGCTGATTGCAGCTTCTGCTGTCGTTGTCATTATGGTTGGTGTGTTCTTCAGCTTTTTCCTGTTCGATGATGACTTCAGTGTTGAGCCGGTACGCCCTTATTATACACAATGGCCTGTAATCGCCAGTGACGATTTTTCACGTTTTCCCTGCAGATGGCCTTGTGGAAATTATTCGGCTACTCTGGTCACGGCAGAGGGAATGCAGGCAAACGATCAGTACAAAGCCGATCTCAATTTTACACAGCCTTATGAACAGTACAATTCGTTCTGGTTTTTATCTCCCTATTCGCCTGCTGCAGACTTCTATCTTGAGGCGGACGTACAGATCGTTTCAAGAACTTTTCAGAATGTCAGTGCCGGTATTTTCTTTCGCGGGAACGCAAACAGCTATTATGTTCTGAGAATAGGAGATATGTCGCAATTTTCTCTCTGTCATAACGAGAATGGAGTGTTGAGATTTCTGATCGGGTGGACGCAGATTCCCGATGTCAATCCTTTTGTTATGAACAGGATCGGTATTCTTGCAGAAGGTTCGACGATCACCATATTCATCAACGGGAAAAAATATGAGGTACAGGACAGTTCCGTGCTTTCGGGCAGCATCGGCCTGGAAGTGGCTTCATGGAATCCGATGATGGTGTCCGTTGCGCTCGATAACGTTGTGCTCAGACAGAAACCGTTATAGAATCATCAGAAACGGATGCGTTTGTTATTTGTTTATCACAATAAGCCATGCTCACCACTTCAATACTGTCGTTTCTCGGAAATCTGAGGGCAAACAACACCCGTGAGTGGTTCGATCTGCACAGGCTGGAGTACCAGGAGGCCTACGGTGATATGCTTGGTCTCATTTCGGATCTGCTCAGGGAAATCTCGTGCTTCGATAATGCCATCGAGGCTTCCGGACTCGATCCTAAATCCTGCATCATGAGGCTCCATCGCGACGTACGTTTTTCAAAAGACAAGTCGCCATACAAAACCAATTTCTTCGTTTTTATCAGTCCCGGCGGTCGAAAGAGTCCGTTCGGAGGTTACTATGTGCATATCGGACCCGAGGGTGAGTCGTTTGCCGGAGGAGGCGTCTACATGCCCGAACCCGCGGTTCTTGCACGCCTGCGGGAAGAGATCGACGGGCATTTCAGCGAGTGGAGTTCGATAGTTTCGTCCGAGGTGTTTCTTATTGCGTTTCCGGAAGGTGTTCTGCCCTCGGGCATGCTGAAACGACCTCCGAAAGGGTATGGTATCACCAGTCCGGCAATCGAGTACCTTAAGTACAAGGGGTACTACACCCGGCGGTTTTTAAGCGACGCCGAAGTGACCTCATCGGGTTTTGTTCCGAGGCTCGTCGCACTTTTCCGCACGGTGAAACCGATGGTTGATTTTCTTAACCGGTCCGCCGTCTGATGTTCTGCTCATGGATAAGGGCAAGGATGGCTTGTGTGCCCGGCTTTCGTGAATCTGCATTCGAGGGACACCGATGAGATTTTCCGCTGTTTACCCTACTCCGATAACCTTTCCCTCGAGATCGTACGGGTTGGAGTTCTTGATGCGGGCAAGACAGAACATGCCTGGCCGGACTTCGAAGCCGCCGGTTTCAAGGATGCACTCGTTGTCCACTTCCGGAGCGTCGTACTCGGTGCGGCCGAATGCCATGTTCTGCTCAACCTGATCAACGAGCACCATGATTTCCTTTCCTTCGAACTCCTGATTTTTCTCCTGCGAAACTGCTTCCTGCAACTCCATGAGTTCGGCCACGCGATCTTGTTTTTCTTCTCCGCTTACGTCGTCTTCGAGTTGCCATGCAGGAGAGTGCTCCTCGTGGCAGTAAGGGAAGCAGCCGAGGCGATCGAAACGGATTTCTTCGACGAAGCGAAGCAATTCCTCGAATTCCTCGCGGGACTCGCCGGGATAACCCGCGATCATGGTTGTACGGAGCCGGATGTCGGGGTTGCGCCGACGTATCTCTTCAAGCAGTCGAAATGTTCCTGCCCTGTCCACGCCCCGGTTCATGGAGCGAAGGATGCGGTCGTTTATGTGCTGCAGCGGTATGTCGAGGTAGTTGCAGATGTTTTCGCGCTTGCGCATGGTGTCGATCACCTCCATGGGAAAATTCAGCGGATAGGCGTAGAGCAGCCGGATGCGGCTGAATTCCATGTCGGCCAGACGCAGCACAAGGTCGTTCAGTAGATTTTTTCCTTCGAGATCGCAGCCGTAGACGCTTATGTCCTGCGCGATGAGGTTCAGCTCTCTAACGCCCGATTTTTTCAGCAGCGAGGCTTCGCGCAGGAGCTGCGCTGGCGGTTGACTCCTGTATTTTCCGCGGATTTTCGGGATGGAACAGAATGAGCACTGCCGGTTGCAACCTTCGGAGATTTTCAGGTAAGCGTAATGGGGAGGCGTAAGCAGGATGCGGCTGTCGAAAAGCGTTTCGCGGTAAAGGGCGCCGATGGCGGCCAGCACTTCGGGCAGTTCGCGTGTGCCGAAAAAACCGTCGACCTCCGGCATTTCTTCACGCAACTCCTTACGGTAGAGTTCCGGCAGGCAGCCCATGACGTAGAGTTCCTGTACCTTTCCCAGCTGTTTTTTGTCTATGGCCGCCAGAATTTCCGATATTGACTCCTCTTTTGCGTCCTGGATGAAGCCGCAGGTGTTGATGAGGATGATTTCGGCATCGTCCGGCATATTGGTGAAGATGGTGCCGTTTGCTGCGGCCTGGGCCATCAGCCGTTCGGAATCGACGGTGTTTTTCGAGCAGCCGAGGCTCTGCAGAAAGACCTTGCGCATTGACTAACTGTTGGTATTGCTGTTGAATTGCCGGAGAAAATCCTGTTTCCAGGCGATAAAGGTACCGTTCTGTATTTCAGTCCGGGCAGTTGCCGTGAGCCACATGAAGAAAGAGATGTTCTGCATGGTGCAGAGGGTGAGGCCGAAAATTTCCCCCACGTTGAGCAGGTGACGGATGTAGGCGCGGGAGTAGCTTCGGCACACCTCGTTATCGAATCCTTCGTCGATTGACCTGAAATCATCGGAATATTTTGCCGAGCGAAGGTTCATGGTGCCGTTTCTGGTATAGACCCTTCCGTTGCGCCCTTCGCGGGACGGGATCACGCAATCGAACATGTCGATGCCGCGTTCGATGGCGTTGAGAATGTTTTCCGGGGTGCCTACACCCATCAGGTAGCGAGGCTTATGTTCAGGCAGAAGCGTGTGTGAGAGTTCGAGAACCCTGTACATGGCTTCGGCCGGTTCGCCGACCGCCATGCCACCGACTGCGTAGCCGTCGAAGTCGAGATCGACGATGGCTTTCGACGATATGGCGCGAAGATCGGCATGCACGCCGCCCTGCGTGATGCCGAACTGGTACTGCTCGTGTCCGTAGTGTGGCGAAGTGACTGTAAAGTGTTTTCTTGCGCGTTCAGCCCAACGGATTGTCAGTTCTCCTGATTTCTCCACGTAGTTGCGTTCTGCGGTCGATGGCGGGCATTCGTCGAGCGGCATCATGATGTCGCTGCCGATAATGCGCTGTGTCTCCACCACGTTCTCAGGCGTGAACTGCAGTTTCGAACCGTCGAGGTGCGACTTGAATGTTACCCCTTCTTCAGTGATTTTCCGCAGGTCGGATAGCGAGTAGACCTGATAGCCGCCGCTGTCAGTGAGCAGCGGACCGTCCCAGTTCATGAATCGGTGCACCCCTCCTGCTTTTCCGATGATGTCGTTTCCGGGCTTCAGATAAAGATGGTAGGTGTTGGCGAGAATGATGTGTACGCCCAGTCCTTTAAGATAATCCGTCGGTACTGATTTTACGCTGGCCCTTGTGCCGACCGGCATGAAAATGGGCGTCGGTATTGCGCCGTGAGCGGTATAAAGCATTCCGCATCGCGCGGCAGAATACGGGTCTGTGGATGTAAGGTCGAATTGCAGCGGCATTTTTTATGTTGCGCCCGAAGGATTGCGGTGAAAACCGCCAATCTAATGAGTTTTGGCGGGATTAAAAAGCGTTTCTACCAATCGTAGCCGAGCATCCGCAGGATCCGTTGCGAATCCTTGTCGCCGAGGCTCGCTGCCGTTCTGGCATCATCGAGCGCTCCCTGGCGATCGCCAAGTTTACGTTTCGCTGCAGCCCGGCTGCCGAAGATTTTTGCCGTGCCTGGTGAGAGAGCCGCCGCACGGTCGTAATCTTCGATGGCTTCCCTGAATTTGCCATTATGGTATTTTGCCTTGCCGCTCCGGTAATAGCAGTCTGCAGCGCCGGAGTCGTTCGGCCCGTCTGCTCCGGAAAGCAGGAATACGATCAGCACTGCGATGAGGTGAATACGGTTCCTGATGAATCCTTTCATGGCATTCCCGTCGTTGTCGCTTTTATATAATGATACGTGAGAGTCAGATTATATTCAAGAAAAGCGTCACGAAGGGTATGGCGTTTTTTTTGGTATTTCCTGTACATTATTCGGTACTAACTCAATAGAGCTTCAATAATGCGTATGATTTTGCTTTATAATGCTTCATTTTGAAAAGTGATTCCTTCGATGTACTATACATCCTTATGAATCATGATCAACATTTTCAAGAGGGTTCATGACGGACAACGATAGGAATGCATACTGGTATGCGGTCTATGTGCGATCCAGATATGAGAAAAAGGTTAACAGGGATTTTATCGACAAGCGTATCGAGTGTTTTCTGCCTCTGCTCGAAACCTGGCGTCAGTGGAGTGACCGTAAGAAAAAGGTTAGCGAACCGCTTTTCAGGGGTTATGTGTTCGTAAGGATCGATATGAAGTCGGAGCATGTGAAGGTGCTCGATACCGATGGCGTGGTAAAGTTCATCGGTATAGGAAAAACGCCATCGGTTATCAGCAACCGGGATATAGACTGGATAAGGAAACTTGTAAGGGAGCCCGATGCCGTCAGGGGAGCGGTAAACCTGCTTCCTCCCGGACAGAAAGTGAGGGTCACGGCCGGCCCCTTCAAGGGACTTGAAGGAGTCGTGATGAAGGCTGGCCGCGAATCAAGGCTTGTGGTCTACTTTGAGGGAATCATGCAGGGTATCGAGGTCAGTATTTTTCCTGAATTGCTCGCTCCTCTTCATGCTTGTGACAGGAACTCCGATAGAGATCATTCTGAAGGATAGCGAGCCCATCCTCTTTCCCCCGGCCTCTGTTCGTTGCCGGATTTCCCCTGTTATTTTCTTATTTTGCGGGAATTTGAAACGGGTGCAGTTTCGGCTTTTCAAATCATGCTATCATGTATAATCAATGAACATTCTGGTTACCGGCGCGGCAGGTTTTATCGGTTTTCATGTCTGTCAACGGCTTCTTGAAAGGGGAGAGATCGTTACAGGGCTTGATAACCTGAACGATTATTACGATGTGCGCCTCAAGGATGCCCGGCTCGAACGTCTGAACCCTCATGCGAATTTCCGTTTCGTCAAGGCCGATCTTGCCGATCGCCAGGCAATGGAAGAGCTGTTTCGTGCCGGAAAATTCGACAAGGTGGTCAATCTTGCCGCCCAGGCAGGTGTCCGTTATTCCATTATCAATCCGCATTCCTATATCGACAGCAATATTCAGGGCTTTCTGAACATTCTCGAAGGGTGTCGCCATAACGGAGTTAGCCATCTGGTCTATGCGTCATCAAGCTCGGTGTACGGCGCGAACGAAACCATGCCGTTTTCTGTGCACGATAATGTCGATCATCCTCTCTCGCTGTATGCGGCAAGCAAGAAAGCCAACGAGCTGATGGCGCACACCTACAGCCATCTCTACAATATTCCCGCAACCGGACTGCGCTTTTTTACCGTTTACGGTCCCTGGGGTCGCCCCGATATGGCGCTTTTTCTCTTTACCGATGCAATTCTCGGCGGCAGGCCCATCAAGGTGTTCAATTACGGCAACCATCGCCGGGATTTCACCTATATCGACGATATCGTCGAGGGGGTGATCCGCACGCTCGACCACACGGCGGCAGGCAACCCCGAGTGGTCCGGGATGCATCCCGATCCCGGCTCGAGTCGTGCGCCCTGGAAGGTCTACAACATCGGCAACAGCAAGCCGGTCAACCTGATGGATTACATCGGTGCGCTTGAACGCGAGCTCGGAAAAACCGCTGAAAAGGAGTTCCTGCCCATGCAGCCGGGAGACGTGCCCGATACCTATGCCGATGTCGAGCAGCTCATGCAGGATGTGCACTACAAGCCGGAAACACCGGTCGAGGAAGGGGTCAGGCGGTTTGTCGAGTGGTATCGTGGTTACTACGGCATCGCCTGAGCCGCCAGCGCGTAATAGCTCCTTTTTCCCTCGCTGAGGAGCACGATCGCCCCCGAGCGCACCAGCGCGATAAGGGTTTCCCTTGCTTTCTGAAGCGATATGCCTGCCATTTCTGCGTATCCCTCCGCTGTTATCTGCCGGTGCTCCCGAAGGTAGCCGAAGAGCTGCATCTCTCCGGTGCCGAACGAAAGTTTCAGGGGGTTTTTTTTCGACTGCATGAGCGCGATTCTGTCGTCGCACAGAAACCGGTTACGGCTTCCTTCGCGGGTGTAGACCCGTTTTTCCGTTACAGACATCCGGGTTCGGGGGTCGGTGGTGTGCTCGATATGGTAGTGCGGCTTGTCGGGGCTTTCGGGTACGAGCACCATGAGTACGAGCCGGCGTTTGAACTCCTCGACGTAGATGTCGATTTCCGGTTCCGGATCGATGTGGAAACGGAGGGCTTCATGGACGATTTCAAGGGTTTCCTTCTCGCTGTGGATGCCGACGATTCGCCTGTCGTCATCCACTCCGATCAGGATGATGCCTCCCGTGCTGTTGGCGAAAGCTGTGATGGGTTTGGCGATTTTGGATGCAGAGTGCACGAGTCTCTTGAACTCGGTCTGCTCGTTTTCCCCCTCGGCGACAAGTTCAGGGAGCGAGAGCTGCTGGAAACGGTACCAGAACGGGGTCATAAGGGCCGGGTCTGGATGTTGAAAGGAGATCGTCAGTATGGACATGTATTCCGCTACTGGCGTTGAGTGGAGTATTGACTCCTTGCAAGCCTCGACTATTCATACCGACAGTATAACCATAAATGCCGGATTTTACGGGATTCAGCCTGCTGCGCAGTGGCGTTTTTTGCCGTTCCGCAACGTTTCTGTCCGGGGGGGGGGGGCGCCCCAGGGGTTTCGGCCTAATAGCGGAACGTTGCTGCGAAACCCGCTTCGGCAGGCATCTTTTCAGATGGCAGCACAACTACTTTTCCGCCGTTTCTGAGCACAAGTTCACCGAGGTCATCAAGCAGATCGCTTTCACCGGTGAGCTCAGGCATGCCGACGGTAATCACTCCGGTTTGCCTGTCAAGATGCCCCGCAATCCGGACATCGTTGTTGATGAACAACACGGAGACCCTGCCGGCTGCCGCCGCCGCAGCTGTTTTTTCGAGATCGTCGGAGCCAATGCCTTTCGGGAGGGCCTCCGAATACTCTTCAAGCATCTCATGGAGCCGTTGTTGCAGTTGCGGTTCGATAATGGCCCAGGCCTGTTCATGGAACGCATTTTCCTGAATGCTGTCGGGATTCGTTACGATGCCCTCTTCGAGAAGCAAGGTATTCTGACTGATACGACGGAAACGTCCCTGATTTTCCGGCAGGGCGGCGAGAATAAGGGGCAGTTGCGAGCGCTGCGAATGATGTTCCTGCACGGTCTTGTCCACCATCCGGAAAAACCGAAGCGTATCGATTTCCTCCTCGTCTTTCTTCGATCCGTGTCCATGATGCATGGCGTTACCTTTGGTACCCCCGTACGAAGCTACGGTCTGGTGAGGCGGGGTTATCTCTTCTCCGAGAGCCTCGACCAGGGTCTGCGGGACGGATCCTGCCAGATCGACTCGATCGAGGGCGTGTTTTGTGCCGGTATAGAGCCGCACCTTGTCGCGCGAAAGCGCAAGAATCTGATAGCGTGCATATGACTGGAATATGCGCAGCAGCGGTTTTGTATAGAAACTGTCAGCAACCATTGCCTCGTCCTGCACCTCTTCCTGCAGCCAGTAAATCCTGAACATCCCCGGTGAACCGAATACCGCAAGGCCGTCAAGCGCATGATTCCAGAAGCGATGATCGCCTGCGAGTCTGAAAAAAGGTTCAAGAAGATGATTGGTCACCTTTCCGGGATAGTTCTTTTCCAGAATTTCTTCAAGTTTTTTTACCAGATTCCGGAATCGTATGGGATCCTGCAGGTTATCGGGATGACGGCGGTGGGTCTTCTGGTAAATCGAAAGGCAGGGCGGCTCATGTGGCGCAACAATCAGCCCGGAATAATCAGATAATGTCGATATCATGATTCTCTCCTTCTTGTATGGTTTCACGCACACTCTTTTTTATCAAGGCTCAAAGCTGTTGTATAGTTCCTGACGTCGGAGAGCCTGAAATGCGCGCACCCCGGTATTTGCCGGGGTGTACGGGTATCCGCAGAAGAGGAGGCAGGGGTTTGCTTGTGACGTGAAGGCTGCCTGTCACTCCGGTTTCAGGTGCGGGAAGAAGATGACGTCGCGGATTGACTCCTCGCCGCAGAGCAGCATCACCATGCGGTCGATGCCGATGCCGAGGCCTGCGCATGGCGGCATGCCGTATTCGAGTGCCCTGAGGAAGTCTTCATCCACGATCATCGCCTCGTCGTCGCCGCGCTGTCGAAGTTTCGCCTGCGCTTCGAGCCTTTCGCGCTGGACAACCGGGTCGTTCAGCTCCGAGAAAGAGTTGCAGAGCTCTTTGCCGCCGGCAATCAGTTCGAACCGTTCGACAAGGCCGGGTTTCGATCGGTGTTCTTTGGCCAGCGGTGACATTTCGGTCGGGTAGTCGGTGATGAAGGTAGGCTGGATGAGTCTGGGTTCTACGAACTCACCGAAAATTTCGTCGATGATTTTGCCGGCACCGATTTTCGGATCGAGTTCGAGCCCGAGGTCCTTGGCTGTCAATCGAAGTTCCTGCTCGGTTTTGCCACTGATATCCACGCCACAGTACTCGCTGATGGAATCGGCGATGGTGATTCGGCGGAATGGCGGCCTGAGCGAAATTTCGCTGCCGAGGAAGCTTACGACGTCGGAGCCGTTGACGGCCAGAGACGTTCTGTAAAGCAGTTCCTCGACCTGTTCCATCATCCAGTTGTAATCCTTGTATGCCACGTAAAGCTCGACCTGGGTGAACTCGGGATTGTGAAAGCGGTCGATGCCTTCATTGCGGAAATCTTTGGCAAACTCGAAAACCCCGTCGAATCCGCCTACGATCAGCCGTTTGAGGTAGAGTTCGTTGGCTATGCGGAGGTAGAGCTGCATGTCGAGCGCGTTGTGATGCGTCGTAAACGGGCGGGCGGCAGCGCCGCCGTAGATAGGCTGAAGGATCGGGGTTTCGACTTCGAGCCAGCCTTTCGAGGTGAAGAACTGACGCATGAAGGAGACGATCGCCGAACGCCTGACGAAGGTTTCGCGGACTTCCGGGTTGACGATCAGGTCCACATAACGCTGCCGGTAGCGCAGCTCTTTGTCGCTGAAAGCGTCATAGACCACTTTCCGGCCGTCAACGTCTTTTTCCTTGGCTACAGGAATGGGCCGCAGAGATTTGCTGAGCAACTCGAATGTTTCGGCGTGCACCGAGACCTCGCCGGTTTTTGTTCTGAAGGTATAGCCTTTTACGCCGACGATATCGCCGATGTCGAGCAGTTTGAATGTGGCGTAGGATGCATCGCCGACATCGTCTTTTTTCAGGTAGATCTGTATGCGTCCTTTCGAGTCCTGTATATGGAAAAATGATGCCTTGCCCATCTTGCGGATGGTCATGATCCGGCCGGCTACGGAGACCTGCTTCTGTTCTTCGTCCTGAAAGGATTCAATAATATCGGAAGAGCAGGCGGTAACGTCGAAGGAACACGGGTAGGGGTTGACCCCCGATTCCATAAGGTGGAGGCGCTCATCGTAACGGCGCTGCATCTGGTCGTTAAGTGATAACTGCGGTTGTTCCTGGTTCTGGTTCTCTTTCGGCATGATAGCGTTTGATATGAATAAAAATGCGTTAGGATACATGATTACCCTGTTGGGTTCATGTCAGTCGTGTTTTATACCATATTGCCGGTATGGTGCTGATTTTCTGGTAGAAGGAACGGTAAGCCCTTCTGGTGAATACGTCATAACCGTTTTCTTCGATAGCATTGAGGATGTTGCAGTAGTTCTCGCTGCTGATCATGACGGCGAAACGGCTCTCTTTCTGAAGCATGGGAATGCCTTTTTCGGCAGAACGGTAATAGCTTCGTGCCCGTTCGATCTGGAACTTCATCAGTTCGAGGAAATTGCCGTTCATGGTTTTCTTCATGAACTCCTCCTCGCTGTAATTGAACCGTTTGAGATCCTCCATGGGAAGATAGATCCTGCCGCGGTCGATATCCTCACCGATGTCGCGCAGGATGTTGGTGAGCTGCATGGCGATACCAAGTTCGATGGCGTGCTGCAGTGCCTGCCTGTCGCTGTAGCCGAATATTTCTGAAGTCATGAGTCCTACGACTGAAGCTACCTTGTAGCAGTAGACGTAAAGCTCGTCGAAGGTCTCGAATTTGCTGAACTCGATGTCCATTGCCACACCGTCCATAAGATCGAGCGGCAGCTCGATGGCTATGGGGTAGGTTTTCAGGGTGTCGTGCCATGCCATCATGATCGGATCACGATCGACCTCTCCCAGATAGCAGCGTTTCAGGCGGTTTTTCCAGTTCTCCAGGAGATCGTTGATTTCCTGCGGGGTAATCTGTCCGTTGGTGAGCTTGTCCTCGGCCAGGTCGACAAGGTCGTCAACCGTTCTCAGCAGTGCGTAAATCGCAAAAATAGGGTTCTGCTGTCGCCTGGGCAGAAAAAGCGTTGCCAGATAGAATGTTTTCGCGTGATGTTTCGATATATCGCGGCAGTACCGGTAGGCATCGTCAAGGGTGAGCGTATCTTCCGTTCCCTGCACGGTTGTCTGTCCATTATAACGGTAATTCATGTAACATGCGTGCTTTGCTGTTCACACTCCTCCCCGGGGCCCCACGGGCGTTACGGTTCACGGATATACAGGCATATTGCCGCATGTCCTGTAAATCGGTATGCTTATGAGAGCAGAAATGTGTAACTTTTAACGGTATCGATACGTTTTTTCTCTTTGTCGCATCAAGATAAAATAATGCGCCGAATATCACAATAAACCGCAAAAGGCCGTTTTGTACAGATTTTTTTACGTAACAGCAGCTTTACCTATTGAATACATCTTTTTTGGACCGTCCGCGTGAACGCGCGGTGCTGATCGGTTTATGTTCTCCTCCCGAGATGCCGAGAGCCCACGTGGAGGAGTATCTATCCGAACTCGCCTTTCTTGCCGATACCGCTGGAGCAGATGTGCTTGCTTCAATTATCCAGGAGCGTCGGCTTCCGGATCCCGCCTCTTATATCGGCAAGGGCAAGGTCGATGAACTTGTCGGGTTCATCCGTGACGAGCGCGTAGACATCGTTATTGTAGACGACGACCTTTCGCCTGTGCAGGCCAGGAATCTGGAACGGGCTTTCGAGTGCAAGGTGATCGACAGGACCGGACTGATTCTGCAGATTTTTGCCATTCGGGCGCAGTCGGCCAGGGCGAAAATGCAGGTTGAGCTTGCCCAGCTCGAATACATGCTTCCGCGGCTGTCGGGACAGTGGACCCACCTTTCGAAGCAGAAGGGCGGTATAGGAACCAAAGGTCCCGGAGAGACGCAGATCGAGACCGATAGACGTCTTGTGCGCAACCGGATATCATGGCTGAAGAAAAAGCTGAAGGACGTTTCTCTTCAGCACGATACACAGACCAGAGGCCGACGCTCCATTCCCGGCGTGGCGCTTGTAGGATATACCAATGCCGGAAAGTCAACACTGATGAACGCGCTCTGTCCCGAGGCGGAAGCGTTTGCCGAAAATCGGCTCTTCGCAACGCTTGATACTAAAACCCGGCGTCTCGAACTGAAAATCAACAAGCTCGTTCTTCTTTCTGATACCGTCGGATTTATCCGGAAATTACCGCACAAACTGGTTGAAAGTTTCCGTTCGACGCTCGAAGAGGTGCTGCAGGCAGATTTTCTGCTGCACGTCATCGATGTCAGCCATCCCGGTTTCGAGGAACAGATGCAGGTCGTTCGCCAGACGTTGAAAGAGATAGGGGTAGAGCACGAGCACATCATCGAGGTCTTCAACAAGATCGATGCGCTTGAAGACCCCGCGGTTCTCAGGGAACTTCGCATGCGCTATCCCGAAGCGGTATTCATTTCCGCAGCAAGAAGCATCAATCTTTCGGCTTTGAAAGATGTCGTAAGCGACCATCTGTCCAGAGATTTCCGGGAGAGGAAGATTCGTACACATGTGTCGAACTACAAACTGATAGGGTATATCTACGATCATGCGGAAGTGATTGAAAAGCATTATCTTGAGGAAGAGGTAGATCTGACCTTCAGGGTGCATAAAAATCTTCTCAAGCATGTCGATGCGCTTGTCAACGCTACAGAACATACCGAGTATGCCGCTGCAGATTTTTAATACGACCAGAAAACCGCTCCCTGATGCGTTGCTTCGGCGCATTGTAGAAGAGGTGCTTGCGGCCGAGGGATGCGCTGTAGAGAATATTGTCTGTGTTTATTGCGGACGAAAGATGATACGACGGATAAATCGTGAATTTCTGCAGCATGATTATGCAACCGATACCATTACATTTCGATACAACGACGGTCCGGATGTTGACGGGGAGTTTTATATCTCTCTGGATGTTATAGAAGAAAATGCCGGAAGGTTTGGTACGGATGTGCATCAGGAACTGCTGCGGGTAACCATTCATTCCGCGCTTCATCTCATAGGATTTGATGACCGGACGACGGAAGCTCGCAATCTGATGCGGGAGAAGGAAGCGTTCTATCTCACGCATCTGCCGGTTATCGAATAACATGAAACCATGAACCCATGGAAAATCAGGATGTATCGGGAAAGCAGGATACGCGACATACTGTGGCCGCACGTTTTTTCAGGGCAGCCGTTCCTCTTCTTGTTCTGCTGTTGGCAGGAGGCATGGTTCTCATGTATTACATGGCAGAATGGCGTCTCAGAGAGGCATCAGAGAATGCCGGCCACGAGAAACAGCGGTATGAGCGTCTTGTTGATGAACAGGCTCTCGATATACAGCGTTCGGATGTCCGACTGTTTGCCATGCCGCTCGCCTGGGCAATACGCCGGGAGCTGATACAGCAGAACTACGGGCAGGTAGAGGAGTATTTTATTGAGCTCATCAGACACAAGCAGTTCCGATCGGTCATGTTGCTCGATCCTGACGGTACGGTCAGGATTGCAACGGACAGGAAACTTCAGGGAAGTACGTTCTCCTCGCTCTATCCCGGCATGGATGCTTTGTCGCAACAGGTAGTGTCATATTCCATATCCGAAGGAAGCAGCATGTTTCTCGTTCCGGTGATGGGGCTGAACGAGCGTATCGGAACCATAGCTTTTGTGTATTCGTTCAGCCGGCTCGTTCGTCCGCAGTGAAGGTTTTTTTAACATAATCATCTACTGCCATGCGTAAATTCATTCCAGTTTATCTTCTGGCGCTCTTTACCCTCCTGTCGCTCTCATCATGCGGCAACAGCGCCAAAGACGGCGAAAAACCGGCAGCCGGGAGCGGAGGATCCGGAGGCTCGCTGCTTTCTTTTTCTCGCGAATTCGAGGGCATCCTGACCATGCGCACCACCATTCCCGAAGCGGGAAGCACCGAGACAAGAATGTTCATCGCAAAAGAGGGCGTGCGCATGGAAACGAAATCCGATATTAAAAATATGCCGGCCGGCATGCAGATGGTTATTCTGTCTCCTTCCGAAACGCCGAATCTTGTCTATATGCTCAATGAGAGCAACAGTACCTATACCGTTATCGATACCGATGAGATGCAGGATGCCGCCGAAAAAGAGGGTTATTCGGATTTATACAAGGATGCGAAAATTGAAAATCTTGGCAAAGAAACCGTCAATGGCTATTCCTGCACGCATATCAGGATAAGTCAGGGAGATCAGGTATCCGATATGTGGGTTTCCAAAGATGTGCTTGACTATGCCACTTTTGCAAGGATGCAGAGCACGCGTGACAAGGATATGCCGGAATTCGCCAAAAAGATGAAAGCTGCAGGATACGACGGTTTTCCCGTGAAAATGGTACAGTCTCCGTCAAACATCACCACCGAGCTCGTCAAGGTCGAAAAAAAGGGGCTTGATGCGGCATTATTCGCGGTTCCGGCGGGTTACACGAAAACCGAATTGCCAACCATGAACTATAACATCTCACCCGGGCAGCGTGAAAAGATGGAAGCTGCGATGAAAAAAATGCAGGAACGGATGGGCACGCAACAAGGGCAATAATTTGTACATATTATAACCATGCATTTTCCGCGCCGATCTGGCAAGGATAAAGGGTATCAGCGCGTCGTATTCGGGGTTGCTCGAAGCTGCCGGCGTCGATACCGTGCCCGAACTTGCCCGGCGTAATCTTTCGAATCTGCAAGCGAAAATCAATGCGCTTAATTCCAAAAAGAAGCTTGTGCTGCAGCTTCCGTCGTTCGAACAGATAAGCGAATGGATCGTTCAGGCTGAATCCCTTGACAGGGTTGTGACTTACTGACAGCAAGCTTTCCTGCGATCGATTGCTGTGCCGGGTATTGTTTAATGCCGCAAACGGTTATCATGTGTAATACGGGAGACAGTCTTTTCAAGGACGGTCTCCCGTTTTTATTCGCGATTGAAATTTGAATATCCGGATTTTAATTTATATTTAGTCAAAATAAAGTATTTGTGCCGCTATTCCGGTCTTTATCTATGTTATTCTGACAACAATCGAACAACAAGAGATCAATGAGTTGTAAAACCCATGACATCGAGCCGCGCATTGTAACCGAGATTATGCGGTGTATTGCTGACATTTCTTATGGAGAGGTAGTGGTTACCATTCATGACGCACGAATCGTTCAGGTAGAGAAAAGGGAGAAGCGCCGATTTGATTTGACTTCAAGCGCTAACAGCCGTATGAAATTCAAGCAGGGTCAGGCTGATCCCGGAAGTTCGGAAAAATGATTGTAGAGTCTACTGATACACATCCCATTTAACTCATCAAGTCAGATAAAACCTTTTGCTTTATGGGGTTTTCTGTCGTTTCGTTTTTTATTTATAAAATATCTAAATAATTATTATTCCATTTGGCGCAACTATGAGAAAAAGAGATTACACCCTTTTGGCGCTGTTGTTGATTTCTTCAGCGCCGCTGCAGGCGGAAGAGGCTGAGTCTCGCTTCACGCTCGATGAAACCGTTGTGACTGCGACTCTTGCGGAGACGTCAGTCAGTAAGGTTCCGGCGGCCATAGAGATAATCACTGCGGTCGAGATAGCGGAGATGGGCGCTGAGACGCTGCATCAGATTCTTGCTGAGGCTCAGAGCGTTACGCTTGAGCCGACCAGCGGACGCCAGAGCGTCGTCCGCATGCGGGGGCTCGGGAGCAGTTCTACGCTGGTCTTGCTCGATGGCGTCAGGTTGCCGTCGGGATTCCAGGATAAGGTTGATCTTGTGGAGATTCCGGCAGGCATCATCGAGCGCATCGAAATTGTGCGTGGTTCGGGTTCGGCGCTCTATGGCAGCGATGCCATTGCCGGCGTTGTCAATGTCATAACGAAGAAGCCTTCCGGGCCGTCGAAGGCATGGTTGAGTTCCCGTTACGGCGAAAGCCGCCATGGCGAAGCGGAAGAGACGGTATTTGAAGCCGGCGTAAGCGGCAGTACCGGTTCGCTCGGGTATGTTCTTGCGGGTTCTTTCTCCGATAAGGGTCGTTTCGATTTTGACCCTGCCGACAGGAAAACCGATGGCGACGATATGCGCATCGCATCCGGTGCCGGTCGTCTGGTCTGGCAGGCGGGCGATCGTACCGTGGTCAGCCTTGGGGCGATCTATGCCGAGGTCGAACGCGAGGGTATCCGTTCGAAGAGGAACAAGGAGAATGACTGGTACAACAATTCCGACCGTATTACCGGCAGTCTCGAACTGCTGCATGAGTTGGGGGAAAGTTCGGAGCTGCTGCTGCGCTTGTCGCGTTCAGAATACGACTGGGGTCTGAAGCTGATTCCCCGCGACAATACGGCGTCAGAACTGCATAATGTGGAACAGGTTTCGACTCAGTTCGAGGGTCGCTGGAGGGGAAAGGTTATTGACGGTCATATCGTGACTGCGGGAATGGAGTACCGTGCCGATGACCGGATTGATGACGGTCTTGAGAGCGAGATTGAGAATTTTGCCCTCTTTTTGCAGGACGAGGTGTCGGTGGGCGAAAGGTTTCAGGCGGTTCTCGGGCTTCGTTACGACGATCACTCCGGTTTCGGATCGGTCTTCAGTCCGAGAATCAATCTTGCATATCGAGTGAGCGATCTGCTTCGTCTGCGCGCGGCCTATGGCGAAGGGTTCCGCGCTCCGACCGCTTTCGAGCTCTATTCCGGTTCGCCCTATACTATCAACCGGATACTTATTCCTGACCCCGATCTCGAACCGGAAACGTCGAGGAGCTGGGAGGTCGGCGCCGATCTCAAGCACGGAGGATTATCGCTTGGCCTGACGGCGTTCAGGAACGATATCCGGGATATGATAGCGGAGGTGTTTACCGGATCGTATGAAGGAACAAATCCGAAAATTCCGGTCAACAGCATGGAGAATATCGCCGATGCGATGACGCAGGGGCTCGAAGTATCGGCATCCCTGACACTGCCGGGAGGGTTTGAGCTCTCCGATGAGCTGACCTGGCTTGAGAGCGAGGATAAGGCGACCGGCGAGGATCTGCTCTATGTGCCGGATCTGTCCAATGTGCTTAAGCTTTCCTGGAGAAATAAGCCGGCAGGTTTCAACGGGAGCGTCCGGCTTGTGACGACCGGAACGCGTTCTCACGGCGCCGGAGTAAAAAGCGCCGGATATTCCATGCTGAATCTTCAGGCATCAAAAACCCTCACCCCGCAGGTAAAGCTATCTGCCGGCGTCGATAATCTTTTCGACAGGAAGGTCGAGGATGCGTATGGCAATGTCTATGGTCCGGGAAGTACCGGTACCTTCTATTATGGCGGAATCAGTCTGAATCTGTAACTGTTGTTTGCGATTATGAAAAAATTTTCAGTAAGAGCAGTCGTTTCAGGCGCTCTGTGCTGCTTTTTTGCGGCGGCAGCGCCGGTTGATGCCCTGGGCTCCGGCAAGGTTTCGGCAGATGATGCGCGAAATAAGGGGGAATCCATCTATCGCAGCAGCTGCATGGTCTGTCACTCCCTTGCGCCTCCTCCGAAAGCTGCTCCGCCGGTAAAAGGACTTGCGAGGCACTATCGTGAATCGTTCAAAAGCAGGCGTGAAGCGGTTGATCATATGGTGGTCTTTATGCAAAAGCCGGATGCATCGAAAGCTGTTTGCCGCAAGGAGGCGATAAAACGTTTCGGACTGATGCCGGCTATGAGTCTTCCGGAATCCGATCTGCGGAAGGTGTCGGAATGGGTATGGGATCAGTACGATCCCGGAATGAAGCCCGGCGACCATCAGCATTGATGAGTCCGGAAAAATCGTGTTTGGGAGAAAACGCGATGCGACTGTACCTGCAGAGCGCAAATTATTACAGTATCGAAGCTGGCGACCGGAATTCCGGAGTTTGCCTTCGGCAAGGTCAACAACAGCTATGTTCAACCAGCGAAGACTGAAAAAAAGAGCCTGCAGGACAATCATGGGACTGCTTGTCGCGGGATATGCCGGCAATGCGGCCGCCGAAGAGAAAGATGTTCCGCAGGACAGGTCGGAATACACGCTCAGGCAGATAACGGTTCTCGATGAAAAAAAGGATCCCGGCAGGAGCGAACTCAAGGGCGATTCACTGCGGACAATGCCGAATTATTCCGGTTCGATAACCGGAGCGCTCAAGGGAATGGCGGATGTGCAGTTCTCGAACGACGCGGAGAGCAGTCTTACGGCCGGCGAGATCAGGCCACCCCGGATTTCCATCAGCGGGGCCAAGCCCTATGAAAATGCGTTTGTGGTCGACGGTATCGGCAATACCAATACCTTCAATCCGAGTGGTCTTGGCGCGGAAGATAACAATGCGGGCGCCAGTTTTAACGATCTCAGTGTTCATGGCGCCGAACAGAACCTGTTTTACGATACTTCGCTTGTCGAATCCGTTTCGGTTTATTCCTGCAATATTCCGGCAAAATACGGGGGATTTACCGGCGGCGTCGTCAGTGCCGACATCAGGGATCCGCGTACCGATCGCTGGCATTTCAGTCTCAGCGGAAAGCATTCGAGAGACGAGTGGTTTCTTATGCGGGGTGTAGACGGCGACTCGGAGGAGCCGGACAACCAGCCTGATTTTTCGAAATACAGGTTGACAGCGATAGCCGACGGTCCTCTTTCCGAAAAGGTAGCTCTGATGGTTGCGGCATCGAGGCAGCATTCCGTCATGCCGCTCGTCAGGAGGGATCGGATTGGCATGACGACCTACAGCTACGATGAGGACGATCAGCACAGAACCGGCGAAAACTATTTTCTCAAGCTGGTTGCGAAGCCTTCCGACAGGTTGAGGCTGACGGTAGACGCAACATATGCCCCTTATGAAGAAAGACGCTGGAGGGCCGCATGGGCGGACAGCGACTGGAAGATCAATAACGATGCCTTCAGGCTTGCCCTTGGTGCTGACTGGACGACCGATCTTGGCGTCATCGAGGCAAAGGCGGCATGGCAGGAGAGCGGTTACAGCAGGGACAACGAGACCAGTTACCGCTACTCCTATTCAAATTCCGTTACAAAGGAAGGGGAGCAGCACGGGGGGGTAGGCGATGCCACCAATGAAAACAGAACGGCGGCATTCAGGGTCGAATTCCAGTCTGTTCCTCTGGAGCTGCCCCTGCTGAAGGGTTTTTCTACCGGCCTTGAATTCACTGCTGAAGCGCTCGATATGTGGAACGAGGAGGCGGTGGCCGACGTGTATGTGGAGAGTGCTCCCCAAATCCTGCATACCCTGACCAGATACCTTGAGCACGATCAGTCGAAATCGCTTGCGACGCTGGGTTACTATGCTTCGGCAGACCTTGGACTTGGAAGACTCTCTTTTACTCCGGGTTTCCGGATCGATTACGACGACTTTACCGGTAATGCCGATATCGCACACCGCCTGAAAGCGGAGTTCGATACGTTCGGCAACAGTATGTTTCGTCTTGTCTCGGGCTACAACCGCTATTACGGTACAGCACTCAGAGCTTACGCCTTCGACCGGTACCGGCCCTATCTGAACAATCAGTGGAAAACAGTCAAGTCTACAGGAGTGACGACGCAGACCATTACCGACAAGGTCAGCGCCGATTACAGCTTTGAAACTGACGGACTCGATACACCCTATTCCGACGAGGTGATGGGCGGTATTGCCGGTAATATCGGGAACCTCGGGTACGGGTTCAAGGCTGTAAGGCGCGATCATCGCAAGCAGCTCCTGAACAGGGTTGAGCGTATCGATTTTCCGGATGGATCCTACGATTACAGGAGCTGGATGACCAACGAGGGAAAAGGTTCCTATGAAGGACTTTCCGCCGACCTTTCCTGCGCTTTCGATGCCGGGGAGTGGGGCCGGCATTCGCTGACGCTGGGAGCCGCAAAATCGAGGATTAAAACGTTCAACGGAAACTATTACGATAATGCGTTTTCGGAAAATAACGGCGTGGAGCGGGAGTATTTCATGGTCTTCTATAACGGAGAGCCGATGCTGCGTGCGGCCATGCCGGCCGATAACTACAATGCGCCCCTGGCGATCACCTTTACCTGGCAGGGAAGTTTCTTCAACGACCAGCTTCGGCTCTACTCCGTCAACCGTTGGCGTGACTGGAGCAAAGGGCTTAAAGCAGACAAACAGATAAGCAGCGCCACGCCGTACGGGACGACATCCGGAAGCAATACGTCTCCAAGCTCATACTGGCTGAACGAGACGGGGTCGAGGTATTACGACGCGTATGTCATAGGCGATATTGCGGGCGGCTTCATGTCGGATCTTTCGGTCGAGATGGATCTTTACAAATCCGAAGGGCTAACTGCCACGCTGACGGGCGACGTCTACAACCTGTTCAACGCGAGCATCGGAACAAGCGTTGCGGAAGGAGGGACGGTTCGCGGCCGGGGGTATTATCTCGGTTTCCGATGCGAGTTTTAAGGGTTTGTTCGTGCTGCCGGTCAGGAGTGTCGTTTGCCGGCAGCGCTGTATTTGTTGATTTCAATGCGGTTGATTGCAAGTATGGATTCGCTTATAGCGTGTAAAGGTCTCAGGCATGCCTACGGCAGAAAGCAGGTGCTCCACGGTCTGACGTTCAGCGTGGAATCCGGCGGCATATTCGGCCTGCTCGGAAAAAACGGCGCAGGCAAGAGCACGGCGATCAATATCCTCATGGGCTTTCTTCGTCCGTCAGGAGGAACGTGCAGGGTGCTCGGCGAGGAGAGCCATGCGCTCTCTCCGGAAGTCCGCTCGCGTATCGGGCTTTTGCAGGAGGGTTTCGTACAGTACGATTTCATGCGTGTTGCCGAACTCGAGCGCTACTACGCGCCCTTTTATCCCAGGTGGAATCGCGAGGTTTTCTACGATCTGATCGGACGGATGCAGATGCCCGACACCAGGCGGTTATCGGCCATGTCGAACGGCCAGCGTTCGCAGGTGGTGCTCGGGCTGATTATGGCGCAGATGCCGGAACTTATGATTCTCGACGATTACAGCATGGGGCTCGATGTCGGATATCGCAGGCTTTTTGTCGATTTTCTGCGCGAATACGTTACCCTGCACGGTACGACGGTGCTTTTGACTTCTCACGTGGTGCAGGAGCTCGATCGCGTCATCGATCGCATGGTGGTGCTCAAGGAGGGGCGGGTCTGCGCCTGCATGGGAAAGCGCGAGTTCATGGACTCTTTTCGTTGCTGCAGTTTCCGGCGTACGCCGGCTTCATTGTCGATGAAGAGCGACGACACCGTTCGCAGCATCGAGCATACGGCGAAAACCACCTTTGTCCATGGTTTTTTCAGTGAACAGGAAATTGCCGCGTATCTGGAACGGCATCAGGTGCCGGCCAGCGGTCTCGTTTCGGTTCCCATGAGCTTCGAAGATGCTTTTGTGGGGTTGACCGGCAAGTACTGAGCCGGGCTCCGACGGTTGAAACATGCAATAACGAAAAACAGAATATGACGAAACAGCAGTTACGGTCCCTGATTTCAAAAGAGTGGATCAAGCTCAGGAGCGGAATATGGCTCCTGCCCCTGCTGCTGCTTTATGCCGCTGCCGACTCCCTGCTCGCGCTGCACTCCCTGCAGCGCGCCTATGGTTCCTTCGGCCTGTGGGAGACAATCGTATTCAGGCAGCCGCAGTTTTTCGGCAGCTATTTCCTCGTGGTCGTCTGCGCTGTCCTCATCGGATTTCTGCAGGCATGGCCTGAGTCGCAGGGAAAACGCCTCCGTCTGCTCTACCATACGCCGATCGAGCCGGTTTCGGGCATCGCCGTCATGCTTGCCACAGGCACCATCCTGCTGCTGCTGGTCAATATCGCTGCGACGGCCCTTTTTCTGGGGACTATGCAGTGGTTTCATTTTCCCCGGGAGATTATACATCCGGCCTTTCTGACCGTTCTGCCCTGGATTCTGCTCAGTATCGCGGCGTATTATTCGAGCGTGGCATTTTTCAGCAGCGGAAGCCCCGGCGTCAGGCTGCTGATAGGGGCGGCGCTCTATCCGATCTGGAACATGCTCGGAGCAAGGGGTGCTTATGGCCTCTACGAACATTCGATCTGGATATACGGCGTTGCAGCGTTTCTGTTCGTCTTCGTTGCCTGTTACGCCATTCTGCACTATATGCGCCATGCCGCACTGGGCAGCGCGTTTGTTTTTTCACGTATGATCACTATCATTCTGGCAATCTGCGGACTTGGTTCCGTGCTGCTTGCGCTCTACTGGAAAATCGCGATGCCTGCCGATCCGCACAGTTCGATGCACTTCAGCCCTGTATACCGCCAGTTCGTGCTCGGCGATTTTCCCGCAAGCCAGGGATCGGCTCCGGACGGCGAACCTCGCTACCGGCTTGAAAACGGCACCACCCTTTCCAGAGAACAGTATCGGGCGGCGCTCCCGTTTCTTTATGTCAGGGACCTCGTCAAATGGGAGATGTTTCCGGAGAGCATCGGCGGAGTTGCCATCTCTGCGCTTGAAGCCGAACGGGCATGGCAGTTCGTCAGACTCTCTTCGTTCAACTGGAATTGTCCGTCCCCGATGCTGCATATGCTGCTGGAATCGAATCCCGAAGGGGCAAGGCTGCAGAAGCCCGGAGATTTTTTCAGGATTTCGGATGGCGGCTACGGAATCGGGTTTATTACGCCCCATGACGGAAATAACGACCGCCGGAAAAGTCGCGCCTTTACCGAAGCTCTGGGTAAGGCCGGATTTATCTATCCGGTACAGGCCGTCGGCGGCAATCCCGATGTGAGAAAGCGATACGATGCCGGTTATTTTCTTGCCGATGCCAGGGGCTCGCTTTTTCAGATGCGGATGGTGGACGGCAAGCCTTCGTGCAGAAGGCTGGATGGAGCCATCGATGGCGCGGTCCGCCATATCCATGTCAAAGAGCATCATCGGGAGGAGTACTACGGTTTCGTCGTTACCGACAGCTCACTCTATGCCGTCATGCAGAAAGAAGGGGTCCTGAAAAATATGCCGGTCGGGCGTTTCAGTGCCGATGACGTCGCCCTGGCGCTGTGGTCCGACATTCTCTTTACGTCGGTTTCCATGGAGCCGGCCGAAAGATACAACGCCGGCAGGTCGGGCATTGCCATGACTCCCGATTTAAGGATCCTGCATCGCTTCATGCAGCCAACCGACGCCGCATACCTCGAATCGGTGAGGGTACTGAAGACCTTCGCGGCATTTCTTTTTCCGGTTCAGATCGTGCAGGAGCTTCCCGGCTCTTCGTTCAGGTATCTGCAGGTACGCTTTGCGGAACCGGTGCCGGCGGCGCTCTCGGGCAGCGTCTTTGCGCTTGTGTTGTCCGCTCTGATCTCAAGGCTGGGGTTGAGGCGCAGGAGGGTTTCGGACTATGCGCTTGTCGCCGTTTTCGGTCTGACGGCCCTGCTTGTGCTTCTGCTGTCGGAAACGGATGCGTTCCTGTCGTTTACGCGTCGGAATTGAGACGTCGGGAGATGACCGATACGGGATTATACGCCACTGCACCTGCAGAGCGCACTCAATTATACCAGTCGAGGCCTGTTACCGGACATCCGGTGCCTGTTTCGAGGAAAGCCACACACAGCTATGTCACATAAACAGAAGTTATGCAAAAAAACCTGCCGTGCGCTCATGGTGCTCGCTCTTGCCGGTTTTGCCGGAGAGGCGCAGGCGGAGACGGGCACGCAGACAGCGATACTCGACAAGATCGTGGTCAGCGCGACGAAAACACCGCATACGCTCGGCGACGTGCCGGTCGATGCCGAGGTCATCACGCGCGAGGAACTGCTGAAGCGGAATGTCCAGACTGCACAGGATGCGCTTGATCTTACGTCAGGGCTCAGTTTAAAAGCAAAAGCCGGATCATGGGGAAATAAAGGAAATGTCAGGATATTTGGGTTCGACGCTAAATATACCCTTGTGCTGGTTGATGGACAGAGGTTATTGGGCGGTCATCAGAATGCTGTCGATCTGCAACAGATTTCCGTTGAGATGATCGAACGGATAGAAATTCTCAAAGGGCCTGGATCGGCGCTCTACGGCAGCGATGCTGTTGGCGGGGTGGTCAACATCATCACTCGCAAAGGGGCTGATAAGCCGGAGTTTTCAGGATCGCTCGCCATGGGATCGCGCGGAACGGTTGTGGGCTCCGTTTCCGGCGGAGCCGGATCGGAGAATCTGAAGACACGGTTCAACTATACCTATCGGGAGTCAGATGGCATTAACGAGGATATTGACAGTTATAACGAGCATATACTGCAGGGTACGGTTTCGCTGAATGTTTCGGATAATGTCGGGTTCAGTCTCAAACCATATTATTCGTTTCAGGATATGGAAGATCAGATGGTGAATCAGGAACGCTATGGTCTCAATGCCTTGATGAACTGGGTGCCGGACGAGTTGTCTTCGCTGAAGCTGCGGGGATCTTTTTATGAATTCGGCAAATGGGATGACGGCAGCTCAGAAAAGACAGTGCTCGACAACTATGAAGTCGAATTGCTCTATTCGCGTTTGGTGTTCGATAGTCATCTCGTGACCGCCGGGTATGAGTTCTGGAACGAAAGAAGGGATTTTTTTGCTTCTCCGGGAAATAACCTCAAGATGGATCAGACTTTGCACAGCATTTATCTTCAGGACGAAATCGATTGGTCTCCCGTCGTGCTGGTACTTGGAGGGCGTATCGATTCACATGAGAAATGGGGAGATGAAATCAATCCGAAAGCAAGCATCATGCTCAAGGCAACAGACGAGTTGAAAATCCGGGCTTCCATCGGTCGGGCATTCAAGGCGCCTTCGCTCTTAAGCCTTTATGATGAATGGATGATGGGATCTATTACGGTGCATCCCAATCCTGATCTGAAGCCGGAAAAATCGATCGGCTATCAGGCTGGCGTGGAATATGCTTTTGCCAGGGACATCATCGGCAAGGTGACCTGGTTCAGGAATGATGTTGAGGATATGATACATTCGTACGTTGAATCTGTTCCGGTCCCCGGTTCGCGTCCTCAATTGCATATGTACTATGTCAACATCGATGAAGCGATGACACAGGGCGTGGAACTGAATCTCGATGCCCGTTTCAGCGAATGCGTCTCTGCAAGAGTCGGTTATACCTGGCTTGATACCGAAGATAAATTAACAGGAAAGGATCTGGCCTTCAGTCCGGAGAGCAAATTCGTTTCCGGTCTGGATTTCGCGTTCTGTCCCGCTGACCTGTCGCTTGGTCTCGAAGCTTCGTATATAGGCGAGCATTATGACGCAGATGAGACAATGCTTGAGGGTTTCTGGGTTTGCAATGCAACGTTGACCAAAAAATTCAGCGACCAGACAGAGGCGTTCATCAGGATCGACAATGTTTTTGGCGAGGAGAGGATTACCTCAGAGTACGATCTTGACGGAACGGAATTTCTTGCGGGGTTGAGGGTGAAGATCTGACAGGTGCTTTTCCCTTATCCCCGAAGCCCTGGCGTTCCTTTCGGTTCGTCAGGGCTTTTTTATGAGGTTATTGCCGGGGTTTTGCGCTTCGTATTGCTGTCGCATGCATTTCCGCAGTTTTCACAATCCACCGTTCAAGTTCCTCGTCCGGCAGGATCGCGTCGGGTCTGTAACGCACCTTTTCCTGGTTGTCGTCAACCGATGCCACCCCTCCTCCGATGATCTCTATCTGGAATTGTTCGCTGAATGAGACCAGCAGAGGAATCACGATTGCTCTTTCATGGTTTTTCAGGATCCGCCTGATTGCCGATGCCGTGCTGTCCGGGCTGTAGTGCGCGACATGGCCGCACCAGGCTGTGGCGTATCCGCCGAATTTTCCTTTCCGGACGGCTTCCCGTCCGGTTTTCGCAAACAGCTCCTCCCAGATATTACCGAATTCGCTCGATCCGTACCCGACAAGCACAAGCCCCTCTTCAGCCGGATTGCGTGAAAGCGATTGCGCTCTTCGAAGGACGTTGTTTCCAATCAGATCGGAAAAGTCGAGCGGTTGTGCAAGATGGGTTCGCGCCGCAGGGACATACCGTTCGATGCCCTCGAGTTTCATCTCTTCGATCGTTGCAGGATTTTCTTTCCTGCCGATAATGGTAGGGATGTCGTCAAAGACATGGGTTCCTGCCGAAAGAAAAACCGGGATGACGATGACGTCGGTGTACCCATTGCGGTCAAGATTTCTGAGCGACGATGCTATCGAGGGTTCGGCGTGTTCCATGAAAGCTGTGGCAAGCGTGTCGATGCTTTCGATAGCTGTGATTCGGGAGGATACCCGCCGCTCCAGTTCGAGCAATTGCCGTTTCCACTCTCCGGAGCGCGATCCGTGGTTGATGAGCAGCAGGGCTGTTTTCCTGGATTCGTCACCGTCCGCTTTACCATTCGGGGATTGATGTTCACCGGAGTCGCAGGCTGTCAGACAAATCAGCGCCAGAAGACCCATGGATAGGGAGATGCCGAAATAGTTGCGCATGGTGTTCATGGTAGAGTGAAAAAAACGCAGGGTATTGCCCTTTATGTTCCGACAGGCAAGTTGATTGTGCGAAAACGGCGGAAACGGAGTCTTCTCAGAGCTGATGCATGAGAAGGGCTAACACGGGGGGAACGGCTCCTGCGGCGAGAAGCCATTTTCCCCGGCCCTTGAGGCCATTGCTGCCTCGCAGCATGAACATGCCGGTCAGGGTAATGGCTATCAGCATGAGGGCAAAGAGATCCGAGGCCCATTTCCACCAGTCGACGCTGTTTCGGTGCAGCACGTTGACCTCATAAAAAAGCGGCCGTCTCGATATTTTTTCGTAGGTGCCCTTGCCGCTTGCGAGGTCGATCTGCATGGTTGCGTTCCTGTAATAGATCTTGACCTGCCGTTCCGATGGGAAGTCGTACAGCCGGAAGCCGTTCTCTCCTGCCAGAGCGCTGAACGCTTCGATGCGATCGGGAGTGATGTCGTTGTTGTCATACCGGCGATCAAGGGCGATCTCCTTTTTCGTGATGACGAAATCGGGGTTCCAGTCGTCCACATGGTTCAGCGCTATTCCCGAAATGCTGTAGGCGATGATCAGGGCCGCAAAGAAATATCCCAGATCGCGGTGCAGTACGTTGTTTATTTTTCTTGCCTTGTCAAATTTTGCCATGGATGGTGCCCGCTTATTATTTTTTTGACGATGAGATATCGGCCAAGGCTGTTTTTACAGCGTTCACGATCCACTGTTCGATAGAGGGGTCGGGAAGCAGCGCGTCGGGCTTGTAGAGGATCCTCGATTTTTCAGCCGAGGCTTTTTCAAGTCCCGATCCGATGATTCGTATCTGAAAGTTTTCATCGTGGGCGACGAGTACCGGAATGACGACGGCATGCTGTTTCCGCTTCAGCATTCTTTTGACGGCAACGGTCGTCGAGTCTGATCGATATCGTACGATATGGCCGCACCATGCATGGGCATAGGCATCGACTCCGGTCTCTTTTTTTACCGAAGCGCCCACTTTGTCGAACAGGTCGTTCCACTCCTTTTCGTAGGCTTCGTCACCATAGCCGATGAGCACAAGTCCTTCCTGTGAAGGTTTTTTCGAAAGGGCTTTGACCCTTCTCACAACATTCTGCTGGAGCGCTTCACCGAAATCGAGCAGGGGGGTCATGTGTATTGCCGCATCGGGCTTGTACCGTTCGATCTTTTCAAGTTTAAGTGTTTCCATCGACCGTGGATCTTCCTTCTGGCCCATGATGGTCGGCAGATCGTCGAACGAGTGTGGGCTGACGGTCAGGAAAACAGGCACGACTACGACATCGGAATATCCTTCCTTGTCGAACTCTTTCAGACGCGTCGCTATTGACGGTTCGGTGTACTCCATGAAAGCGGTTTTGATGCCCGATACCTTGCCGTCAGCCATGATTTCAGAGGTGACGGACTTTTCAAGTTCGAAGAGGGCATCGCGCCAGGTTTTGGACGGCGATCCGTGGCTTACAAGGAGTACACCTGTTTTTTTCGATTCGTTCTCCGCGCTGAAGGGTATTCTTCGGCTCTCGGAGGAACATGACTGAAGCGCCGTCGCCAGAAGGAAAACGAGGAGGAAAAGACCGGAACGGGAAATGCGGTTCATGATAGTTCGCTGAATGTGGATAAATGCACTTTGTCTATAAATAGACAGTTTAAAGATAAGATACTTTTACCTTTCAACCCAAGGCATTGTAAAAAATATGAGGAGTCGTGTTTATTATTTTGAATTTGTCTAAATATGTATTAGATTACACTCAGACAGTTGAAGAAAGTTGTTGTTTTGTTCTCCGTTCTCAGGTTGTGTTGTTCTTTCAAAAAGCCCCCGAGTGCCACGGGGGCTTTTTTTTGCATGGCGCGCGGAAGCAGCCGCCGGGCCGGGAGAATAGTGATATCCGGAATATGCTGCTGCTGTAAGAACAGGGAGGCCATTGCCTGCTTTCCGCACTCATCTCAGGCGTCTGCTGCAAAGGTAGAGGTCGGCGGGAAATGACGTTCCGCTTTTTTTCTCTTGAGGTAATAAGTAAAAAACCGGAATGGGGGATTCCGGTTTTTTTTAAGCGGCTTTGAGGTACTGAGCAGCGAACATTCGTGCCTGCTCATAGCGCGCTTTTTTTCTGATGGAGGGTTCCGGATTTCCGAAAATCCGCCAGCCGCATGTGCCGCTGCAGGGGTCGTCGGTAATTCCCATGAATCCCCATACATCTTTCATGGGGTAGCCGAGCGCGATGCCGATTTCGTGAGGGATCGAGCCCGACTTCTGCCAGCGAGAGGCGATTTCACCCAGAAACATGCCGCTGTCCAGGCCGAACGGATATTTCAGCACGCAATGCAGGATTTTTTTTGAAGCCGAAGCGAGGCGCCTGTTTACGGAGGCAGCCCGGTAGATGATGATTTTCAGGGACTGACCGGTGTCATCAAGCAACCTGAAATCCGTTTCCCATATCCGGCAGAACGACACGACCGTTTTCAGCGACAGTTCCGGATCGAGACCGAAGAGATCTTTTTTCAGGATAACCAGTTCTCCCGGTTTTCCGGCGAACAGTACCCCGGAGGCATGTACAAAGAGCAGCCGCTCAAGTGCTGCATGTCGGACGTCGGCTTCGAGCAGTTCCCGTTTCCAGTTATTCAGCTGTTCCTGTCGGCTTTTCGAAAAGCAGTAGCTCATATCGTTGTCGTTACTGTTTGCGTCAGTTTTTTAATGCGGCGGCCGGAGTTTTTCCGTTTTTGTGAGGCTTTTCTGCATTCTTGCCGTTTGTTTCCGGCAGATGGACGATTTCAATCAGTGAGGCCATCATTGCAGACAGAGGCAGGATCCGTTTGCCTGCCTTTATATTGACGGGCCCGCTGAACGGAGCCTTGTCTATAACCTCGCAACTGGTTCCGGGAGTCAGCCCCATATCGGCGATGTATTTCAGCAGCTCCGGATCCGTTGTCTGCAGTGCGGCGATCATAACGGCCGAACCGTCTGCGGTTTCGTAGAGCGTAGTAAGTTTTTTCTCCGGCATATTGCCATCCCTTGAAGGGATATCGTGGCCGTGAGGATCGGTTTTGGGGAAATCAAGCATGCTGTCCAGCGCATCGGCGAGGCGTTCGGATATAACATGTTCGAGTCGGCAGGCTTCGTCATGAACCTCATGGAGACCATATCCTGCATGCCTGAAAAGAAATGTTTCGATAAGCCTTCTTTTGCGGAGCATTTTGCAGGCAGATATCAGCCCTTTTTCGCTCAGGGTGACATGCTCGCGCCATTCATGCACAACATAGCCGTCGCTGGTAAGGTTTTTTACCTTTTCTGAAACCGTCGAGAGGCTGTAGCCGAGGGCTGCTGCTATCTCGCTGATCGATGCGTTCGATTGCTTCCGGGTCAGGCGGTAAATCGTCTGAATGTACATTTCACTTGATTCGCTCGGCATAACTGCTCTGCCCTGCGTTTCCGTATCTGTTTTACCAAGAGGAGGTCTTTATCTTACATCTCTATTTAATAAAATTATTAATTTAGACAAAATTAAAATAAAATCAATCCGTAATCAGAGAAGCTTGAAAACAAGGGGAACGCTCACGCTGATCTGTCCAAGACCGTAACCTGGAGGAGGAGGAAACGGTCCGGCTTTTCGAACAGCCTCCAGAGCCGCCTTGTCGAGCGAGGCATATCCTGATGTTTTTCCGATGACGGCAGAGATAATGGAGCCGCCGGTTCCGATGGTGACATTCACGACGACAGTGCCTTCATGCTGCAGATTGCGGGCAAACGGCGGGTAATGTTTTTTCGCCTCTATCCGGGTTCTTACAATGGAGAGATATTTTCCTGATTGAGGAGCAGGAGTATCCTGCGGCGGCAAGGCAGGGGAGCTCGGCGCCGCAGGCTCCTGCCGGGTGAGTGGAGGCATGTCACCCTTGGAGGCGGATTGTTGAGGTGGGACTTGTGCGGAAATCTGTTTTTTCCGGGATTTCTCGGGTTTTTTTTTCAGCGGAATTCTCTCGGGTTTTCTGACTTTTTCCGGTAACGGTCTTACAGGCGGGCAAGGGCTCTCCTGCTGCTGTGCGACAGCGTTATTAATGGTGAAAGTGATGCATTGTTCTGTTGCAGCATCCTGGCTGCGGCGCATCTCCAGAAATGGTATCAGCAAGGCAAGATGAAGCAGTATCGATATGCCGAAGACGCTCTGCCGGATTCGCTGCATCTTCATTCCGCATCACGTTTTTCGGTTACAACGGAAATATCCTCAGCTCCGGCCTGTTTTGCCCTGTCCATGATGTCGATGACCCGACCGAAATCGACGGTCTTGTCGGCCATAAGGTGAATCGATTTGTCCTTTCTGATTTCAAGTGCCGATTCTATTTCGCTTCTGAACCGGTTATCGGGTATCGGGCGATTGTTCATAAAGATCTGCCTGCTGCTGTTTATGCTTACCGTAAGTTCGGGTTCTTCCGATACGACAGCAGAGGCTGCTTCGGGCAGACTGACCGGAAGTACGGGCTTTGCGTAGATCGACGTAAGCAGGAAAAATATCAGAAGCTGAAAAACGATATCGATCATCGGTGTCATATCGATATGTTTTTTTTCCGGCATGTTTTCCCCGAAATCGATCATCGTTCTGCTCCGAGGTGTTTGACTGCTTCCGTGCCGTAATGCTTCATCTCCCATGCAAACGCCTGAACCCGGTGTTCGAGGAAATGGTGCGAAACCATCGCAGGAATGGCTATGACCATACCCGCCACAGTGGTCAGCAGGGCTTCCCAGATGCCTCCTGCAAGAAGGGATGGATCGATGGCGCTTTTTACTTCGGATACCTCCATGAATGCATCGACAAGTCCGAGAACCGTACCGAGCAGGCCGAGAAGGGGAGCAATTCTTCCGACAAGCTCGATAATATGGAGGTTCTGATTGAGGCGTTTAAGTTCCGAAGAGCCCCGCAGGCTGATGACCTCCTCAAGCTGCTCTTTTGCTTCGCCGGCATGCCGCAATCCCGCTTCAAGAACGGACGCAACAGGGCCCGGGGTGTTCATGGCGAGTTCGAGAGCCTGGGGAATTTCGTTCTTTTCGATAAGATCGTGTATAAAGGACGGGTTTTCCGCCTTTCTGCCAGCGAGATAATAGGCGAAAACGCGTTCAAGCGTATAGCCGAGAGCAATAATGGAACTGAACAGCAGCGGGTACATCACGGGCCCGCCCTTTACAAAGAGATCGAACATCAGGTAAAGCTTGATAGATGGAAAAAACGTTTCAGGGGGCGAGCCTGAGCTCAACTGCCGTTAATTTAAAAATAATATTATTTAGACGAAATAAAAATAAGATAAAGGGGCTCTTTTTTATTTCAGCCGCTTGCATCTGAGACGATTTTACGGCACCTTCAATAAACAATCATTCTGGCGGCCATGGAACAGAACGTTTTTTTCTGGATAATAGCAGCATTGCTGATTGTGGCGGGGTTTGCAGGACTCGTCATACCGGCACTGCCGGGTATAGTGCTGCTTTTTGCAGGATTCGTTGCGGGGGCCTGGGCCGAGAACTTCGAGTATATCGGATCGGGCACTCTGCTGATTATCGGGTTACTGGCGGCGCTGGCCTATATTCTTGATACGGTTGCGGGATTGCTTGGCGCGAAGCGGTTCGGGGCGGGGAAGTACGGTATTATCGGAGCCGGTGCAGGAACTGTCGCAGGGATGTTTTTCGGTCCAGTCGGTCTGCTTGCGGGTCCGTTTATCGGCGCTGTCGCGGGCGAGCTTTTTGCCCGCAAGGACTTGCGATCGGCCGGTCTTGCCGGAATCGGAACATGGCTCGGGATTGTTGCCGGAACAGCTGTGAAAATAGCCATCGCTTTTGCCATGGCGGGGGTATTTGTTTTTTCACGTTTTTTCTGAATTCCTGAAAATCGCCGCCTTGGTTACGGTTAACTTAAAAACAGATTAAACAGAATTGCCTATTATGGGTGAAAAACAGGTTCAGGAAGGTCAACGGGTGATTGTCACCGATATACGCATGCCGTTCCGGTCGATGGTGGTGTTCATGATCAAGTGGGTATTTGCAAGCATTCCCGCCATGATCGTGCTGTCGATCATCATGAGCGCGATCCTGTTCATTGTCGCTGCGATTACCGGTTCGATATTGAATGTCGAGAGCTTTTTCGAACATGGCGGCCCATCGTTCTGACAAGGGCCCGTCTTTGCGGAACTTTATTTATTGCATGATTCATGAGTCTTACCCTCGGCTCCCGTCATGGCTGCGTCATGCAGTCTGAAATTCGGGCGATGTCGATCGCATGTGCGCGTGTCGGCGGCATCAATCTTTCCCAGGGCGTGTGCGATACGCCGGTTCCCGCTGCGGTATTACGCTGTACCGAAGAAGTTCTCCGGCAGGATTACAATACCTATACACACTATGCAGGTCTTGGCATTCTTCGCGAAGCGATTGCCGAAAAGCAGCAGCGATTTTCCGGGTTTGCCGTCGATCCCCGGAGCGAGATTGTGGTTAGTTCCGGCGCTACCGGCGCCATGTTCTGTGCTTTTCAGGCATTGCTCAGTCCCGGCGACGAGGTGATCGTCTTCGAGCCGTACTACGGCTACCATCTGAGCACGCTGACAGCTGCAGAAGCCGTGCCGGTACTTGTGCCGCTCGGAACGCCGGACTGGTCTTTTACGGTTCACGATCTCGAAAGAGCTGTGAGCGCGAAAACAAAAGGCATCATCGTCAATACGCCGTCCAATCCTTCAGGAAAAGTTTTCAGTCGCGAGGAGCTTGAAGTCATTGCCGACTTTGCTGAGCGGTACGATCTTTTCGTCTTTACCGACGAGATATATGAGCATTTCATTTACGATTGCAGCCACATTTCCTTTGCGGCGCTTCCCGGTATGAAAGCGCGTACCATAACAGTGTCAGGGTTCTCCAAAACCTTCAGCATCACGGGATGGCGATTGGGCTACGCAATCTGCGATGCCCGCTGGGCAACGGCAATCGGCTATTTCAACGACCTTGTCTATGTGTGCGCACCTGCGCCTCTCCAGGCAGGAGTTGCCGAAGGCATGCGACGTCTCGACGATGGCTGCTACGCCATGCTTTCGGAGGAGTACCGGATAAAACGCGATCGTTTCTGCAGCGCGCTTGTCGAAGCGGGGCTAACGCCTTCCGTACCGCAAGGGGCTTATTACGTGCTTGCCGATGCCGGTCATCTTCCCGGCGAAACGGCAGTTGAAAAAGCGCACTTCATTCTCGACAGAACGGGAGTTGCCTGCGTGCCCGGCAGCGCATTCTTCGGCGGCGGCAGGGGAGAACATCTTGTTCGTTTCTGCTATGCAAAGGAGGACGGGGTGCTTGAAGAGGCCAGTCGCCGTCTTGGACGGCTTCGCTGACCGGACCTTTTTATTATGAATATATCACGGAAGGAGCCTGTATGGGTCGATTGTCTGCGGTGTTCATTGTGCTGATGAGTGCGGCGCTGCTGCAGGGCTGTATAAGGGTCAGCACAACGGTATCGGTGAATCCCGACGGATCCGGCACGGTTACCGAGCGGTTACTGATGAACCGTTCTTACTTTAAAACTATGTTTGGCCTCGGGAAAGGGGAGAAACAGACAAGTGCCGCCGATATTCCTTCCCGTGAAAATCTTGAAAAAAACGCCTCGGCCATGGGCGAGGACGTCAGGCTGAAAAGCGTCCGGAAATATACTGAGGGTCTTTTCGAAGGTTACGAAGCTGTCTACACGTTCAGGGACGTTGCCCGAATAAACATTTCAGGACGTCCGGACGAACGCCGGGATGCGGATTCGCTGCGAACAGAATCCGTTATCGGCAGCGGCAGGAATGATCGCGTGGGTTTCAGGTTTTCCAGGGATTCACTGGCAACGCTTGTCATCGTTCTGCCGGAAAGCCGTTCGCTGCTCGAACCGGAAATAAGAGGGACGCCTCCGCCAACGCCTCCCGCGCCGGATCAGCAGAAGCTGTCGCTGGCAATTTTCAGGGAAGCATTCAAAGGTACCCGGATGAGGCTTGTCGTGGGTTTTCGGGGTGAGATCGTTTCGAGCAATGCGGAATGCATGGATGGTTCGGAAGTGGTGCTCGCCGATGTCGATTTCGACCGGCTGCTGCTTGAAGAAAGCCATGAGGACGCACTGTTGAATCTGACTGGTTATGGAAGCGTTTCCCCGTCGCCGGGCGAACTGTTCAATCGCGTGCCGGGGGTGAGAGGCGAAACGAAACAGAAGGTTACCGTGGTGTTCCGGTAGCCGGATTCCGATGTTATTGCAATGCAAAAAGGAGTTTTTCCATGCATATACCGGAGCGTACGGAAGCGGAGTGCCCTTATTGTGGCGAGGTGTTTGACGTATTCATCGACCTGACGGAAGGCAGGCAGGAATTTGTCGAAGATTGTCCGGTCTGCTGCAGGCCGGTTTCAATAGCCGTAACCTTCGACGAGGAAGGGAACTGCCATGCGGAGGTTCGCGGGAATAACGAATAAAAAAAAGCCGAAACCGAAGCTGTAAGCCGAATTCTGTGGATCATATCCCTGAAGACATGAAGCTGCAGCCATTTATCTGGTGCGGCTTACCCGAAAACTCTCCCGTAAAGGGAATTGAACGGGCCGCTCTCTTTCCTCCGTAAAGGAAAAGTTTTCCTATTTAGCCTTGCTTCGGGGAGGTTTGCCAGGCATATTCCGTTGCCGGAATATCCGGTGGTCTCTTACACCGCCTTTTCACCCTTACTCCGGTTACCCGGAGCGGTATATTTTCTGTTGCACTGTCTGTGAGCATTGGTTTTCCCCCTGCTCCCCGGACTTGAATGAAGGAAGCGCAGTCTGCACTGCCCTTGCCCCTGTTCTCGACCGGCACCCTGCCCTGTGAAGTTCGGACTTTCCTCTGCGTAACCTTAAGTTACGCAGCGGCTGCACGCTTGCGGTTTCAGCTGAAATAAAGAACCTTTAAAAAATGGAAAAAATTCAGTTTTCCGCTTCGTCGAACAGCCGCTCGTGCACGACGATCCGACCGCACGATTCGCAGAGGTAGAAGCCGCCCTGGACGATCATGGTGTGTCGATTGGTCGGAACCCGGGTATTGCAGCCTGAACATGCGTTGCGGTTGAGTTTCACCACGGCGTTCTGTATTACACCGCTGCGAAGATGGTCGTATTTGTCGAGAAGTCTTTTCGCTTCTTTCCGAATGGTCTCCCGTTGTTCTTCGATTTTTTTATTCAGGGAATTCACTTCGTCCGCCGTTTCCACGACGATGCTGTCGAGCTCTTCCTTTTTATGTGCGACCTGCCTGCCAAGGTCTTCGAGCTGCTGCTGAAGCACATCGTCGGGCATCATCTCTTCTGTTATCTCATCGTACCGGTTTTCTTCGATGAGCTGCCGCCCTTTCTGCTGGGTTTCGATTGTTCGCTGTTCGGCATGAGAGATGTCCTGAAGCTGTATTTCAGCCTGGGAGATCTCCTTTTCTTCGTATTCTATCTGCTTCGAGAGCGCATCATATTCCTTGTTGTTGCGGGCAAGCGTCTGTTTTTCCTTGAAAATCCTGATTTTACTGCGGCATTCGTTTATGGTTTCGTTCAGGCGCTGGCGGATTTTCAGGTTTTCGTCGGCGACTTTCCGACGGGCGTCGATCTGTTTTCCTGTAAAGGCGAGATCTTCTTCAAGAGCAGTGATTTCTTCCGGTAAACCTTTCTGAAGGCTGATAATGTTCTCGATCTGGTTGTCAAGGTGCTGAAGCCTGACAAGAAGGTTGATTTTTGTATGATCCACTATTGCCCTGATTTTGGATTATTGAAGCATAAAAAAAGCACCTTCTGCCGAAAGGTGCATCATCATGGTTAAGCTGTATGTGACGATCCGCTTGAACTATCAGCTGTTGTGCTGTTCTCTACCGTGATCTGCATCTTGCGGTCGAAGATTTATGGTGCCCGAAAGGAGATTCGAACTCCTACACCTTGCGGCGCTCGTCCCTGAAACGAGTGCGTCTACCAGTTCCGCCATTCGGGCATCGCAGAGTTAAAACAAGACCAGAATACAATAAACTCTTTTTTGCGCTAATGTCAAAAAAGTAAGTTACTTAATCTCTTTGTGCAGAGTATGGCGCTGCAGATTCGGATTGTATTTTTTCAGAATGAGGCGGTCAGTGGTGTTTTTCTTGTTTTTCATGGTCGTGTACCGTGAAACAGGCTTGCCTTCCTTTTTCGCTTCGGTGCACTCCAGCGTGATGATAATTCTGTTTTCTTTTCCTTTTGCCATCAGAACCTCTGTAATGAATGATGAATTAAGAGGCATGAATATAAGGTCTCCGGAAGGATTTTGCAAGTGCGGGATTTTTGTTTCTCTTCTTTGTGAAGAAACGCTATACTATAAATCGTTTCATTTATCATAATTCATATCAGTTGAAGCTGTGGGCGAACATACCGTTTTTCACTATATCGACGATGTACTCTCATGTGAGGACGTCAGGCTTGACCATCTTGCCGAAACATACGGAACCCCTCTTTATGTGACTTCGAAGAGAGGTCTCGAAGAGAGCGCGAGGCAGTTCGAAGAGGCGTTTGCATCCCTGCCTCACATGACCTGCTATTCGGTAAAGGCTAATTTCAATCTCAGCGTCATCCGCACTTTTGCCGCGCAGGGTTTCGGTTGCGACGTGAATTCGGGAGGCGAGTTGTTCCGGGCGCTCAATGCGGGCGTCGGCTCAGAAAAGATCATTTTTGCGGGGGTGGGCAAAAAAGACGAGGAGATCGCATATGCGCTCGAGTCGGGCGTGCTCATGCTGAAGGCCGAATCCATTTCGGAACTGCGGGCAATCGATCGGGTGGCTTCCGTCATGGGGGTTGTCGCTCCGGTCGCACTGCGCATAAACCCTAATGTTACCGCCGAGACGCATCCCTACATCACCACCGGAGACAGCAAGGAGAAGTTCGGTATCGACGAGGCCGGTCTCGAAGAGGCTTTTTCGCTGCTTCACACGCTCGACAGCGTGCGCCTTGTCTGTCTTGACATGCATATCGGATCGCAGATTTTCGATCCGGAATATTATGTCGCAGCTGTTTCCGTACTGCTCGATATTTTCGAAACAGCAAAAGGTCTTGGTTTTTCGATCGGTTATCTCGATATCGGAGGCGGTTTTCCCGTTACCTACGATCCGCGCAAGCCGGCTACGCCGATTGCGCATTTTGCCGAAAAGCTCATTCCTATGCTCGCACCGGCCGGCGTGCCGGTGATTTTCGAACCGGGTCGTTTTCTGGTTGCCAATGCCTCCGTTTTGCTTTCGAAGATTCTTTACAGGAAGCGCAATCATACCGGAAAACGCTTTTTCATCGTCGATGCCGGCATGACCGAACTCATCCGTCCGGCTCTTTATCAGTCGCATCACGAAGTGCTCAGCATAATCCGTCATGAGGAAAGCGTGGTTGCCGACGTCGTCGGGCCGGTCTGCGAATCGAGCGATTTTTTCGCCCGCCATCGCACTGTTGACGATGCTGCCGAAGGGGAACTGATCGCCGTTATGTCCGCGGGAGCCTATGCCGCCGTCATGAGCAGCAATTATAACGGGAGGCTGCGTCCGGCGGAAGTTATGGTGGAGGGATGCGATGTGAAACTGATCCGCCGACGGGAGACCTACGAGCAGCTTATAGCTAACGAGTTGTTCTGAAAGCCTTTGACGAATGAATCCATTTGGGACAGCCTCTTCTGCCTGAGTTATGACTGAAGAGGCTGCTCTCCTTTATGGATGGTTTCGAAAATCTTCATGGTGGCTTCGGCAAGGTTCAGCGTATAGAAGTGGATGCCTTTCGACTTCTGGTCTATCAGTTCGCGAACCTGGGCTGCCGCCCAGTCGATGCCTATCCTTGCAACCTCGCTGTCGTTATCCGCTTCAAGCACCTGTTTCAGCAGCCGAGCCGGTATTCGTGCTCCGAGGGCAAGTTCGGACATTCTTATCATTCCTTTTTTTGTTGTTACCGGCATTATGCCCGGTATCACCGGAACCTCGATGCCTGCAACCCGGCAGCGTTCCACGAAATCGAAATAGTCGCGGTTATCGAAAAAGAGCTGCGTTACGATGTAATCGGCCCCGGCATCCACCTTTTCTTTCAGGTACTCGATCTCCTTCAGGCGGTTTGGTGTTTCCGGATGTCCTTCCGGAAAACCCGCGACGCCGATACCGATCGAAGGGAAGCGTTTTCTGATGAAGCGAACCAGATCGACAGCATGCGGAAAATCCCTGATGGCCTCGGCAAGCGTTGCTGTGCCGGCGGGCTTGTCGCCTCTCAGGGCCAGCACGTTGGTGATGCCGTGTTCGAGATAGTTTTCCAGAATCGATGCGGTATCCTCCCTGTCCGAGCAGACGCAGGTCAGGTGGGAGACCACGGTCAGTCCGGTGCTTTTCTGTATTCTGGTGACGAGATCGTGCGTACGAGTACGTGTGGACCCTCCTGCTCCGTATGTGACGCTGACGTAAGATGGGTGGAGGTGGTTATTAAGGTTCGCTATGGTATCAAAAAGCCTGTCCCACTCTTCGTCTCTTTTCGGAGGAAAGAACTCGAAGCTGAAGACAGGTTCACTCGCCGAATCCAGAATCTCTCTGACAAGCATGAAGGATTGTTGCGTTTACGGGTTTTTCAAAAGAAAAGAATATACAAAAACAATGATTTGCGTAAGTTAATTAATTATGGACAGTCGATACGGATAATCGAAACCAGCCCGATTCTGCAATGCAGCATCTTCTGGCCCCATATCCAGCCCTTCGTCTGCTGCTTGTTGTCGTTGCCGGCATTATTGCGGGAACGATGGGTATTCTCCCTCTCGGAAGATGGATCATACTCTCGGTTTTTTTTCTTGCACTTTTGCTTGCCGCCATCGGTATAGAATACGTACGGCGCAGAAGTATGCCGTTTCCTCATGCCGTAACCGTATTCACCTATCTGCTGTTCGTTTTTTCTGCCTTTGCCGCCGATAGTCATTTCCGGTTCAATACGGTGTCCGAACGGAGCCTCCTCAGCTATGCGGGAGAAGACGTGCTGCTTTACGGCAGGGTGGAGGGCAGGCCTTCGCGCTACGAAAAGGGAGTCGGATGGACGCTCGATGTGCGCGAGGTGTTCCTCCGGGGCCGTACGGAAGCCGTTGCAGGCAGGGCAAAGATTTTCATGCGCGTCGTTCCCGACGATATTCCTGCACTGCAGAACGGCGATATGGTGCGCGTGAAAGGCAAGCTGCAGATGATTCCGGAAGCCGCCAATCGCGGAGAGTTCGATCCCCGCCGCCATGCGAGAATGCAGGGAATATGGATACAGCTTTACTGCGTCGGTCCCTGGCATCTGCAGCAGACCGGCCACAGGGAGCTCAGCGCGTTCGAACGATACATCGTTGTTCCGGTTTATGACTATACCGTCGCCACCGTCGACCTGCTTATCCCGGAAGGAGGCGAGCGGAAGCTGGTCAGAGGGGTACTGCTCGGGGAACGGGAGGTGCTCGACCCGGAGGTGTTCGAGGCGTTCAAAATAACCGGTACCGCCCATGTGCTCGCTGTATCGGGTCTCAATGTCGGATTACTTGCGCTTGCCGTTCATGTGCTTCTGCAGCGTTTCAAAACAAACGCTGCAGGCCGCTGGTTCTCTTTCGCTCTTATCGCGTTCATCATGCTTGTTTTCAGCCATGTCACCGGAAACTCGCCTTCGGTGAAACGGGCAGCTATCATGTCGGTGGTGCTTTTCGGAGGCGAAACTCTCGGAAGAAGATCCTACGGGGTGAACTCTCTTGCCGTTTCCGACATCCTGATCCTGCTTTTCGATCCATTCGATCTCTTCAATCCGGGGTTTCTCATGACCAACGGAGCGGTTCTCGCCATTCTTCTGGTCTATCCGCTGCTCTACCCGCAGGAACATAAGGAAGAGGGGCTTGTCAGGGCTGCGGTCCGGTTTTTTCTTGGCAGTTTTTTCGTCAGTCTTGCCGCAATCATCGGAGTCTCTCCTGTCATTGCATATTACTTCGGTACGTTTTCTCTGGTGAGTCTTGCGGCAAACCTGCCGGTCGTACTCTTCTCCACGGTGATGATGTACGCGCTTATGCCGATGCTTATTTTCAATCTTTTTTCCGGCTATCTCGCCTCGTTCTTTGCCATGAGCGGATGGCTGATGGCCTCTCTTACGCTCGATTCCGCCCTCTTTTTCAGCAGGGTGCCATTCGCATCCATCACCCTGAAGCCCGATCTCGCAGAGGTGGCGATCTACTACCTTCTTGTTGCCTCTGCGGCATGGTTTTTCTCCCGCAAATCGTGGGGCCCTTTTGCCATTACGATCCTGCTTGGCCTGAACGCGCTGCTCTGGTATGCCGTACTGAAACCCGAAGGGAAAGGGAGCGGACTCGTTACGGTTAATCTCGGACGGAATCTCTCGCTGCTCTACGCTACGGGAACTGAAACCGTGATTGTCGATGGCGGCAGGAATGCGCGGGACGGGGAGCGCATCATGCGCCAGATCGCAGAGTACCGTCTGCCGCAGCCGGTCGCCGCTGTGCAGTTTTTTTCAAAGGATTCTCTCATTGCGAAGCTGGCGGTCGCCAAACACATGATGCATGGCGACGCAGGGCTCGAGCTTTCGTCCATGGTGATCGCCAGACCGATGGAAAAGGTGCTCTCCATTCGTACTCGTGACCGATCGATACTCTACGTTTCAGGTACCAGCCGCCTTCGCCATGATCCGTCGTGGAAAGCCGACCTGGTGATTCTCGCCGTCTACCGTTTCAGGGAAAAACAGCGAAGCCAGATAGAAAGCTGGCTTGACTATGCCCGGCCGGAACGGTGTGTTTTTCTTGCCGGCTCTTTCCTGACGGAGCAGGATAAGGCAGCTCTTTACCGTTTTGCCCTGCAGCGTCCGGATGTCCAGATCCGCGAACCGGATCGGCAGATCGTCATACCCTGAACTGCATCAGTTGAACTCCGGCATGAGCGGGCCGTTAATCCGGTAAAGCCGGGAAACTCCTTTTTATGCTGCAGATAGCGACGGCAGCCCGAGAGTCCCGGGGAATTCTCCGTTTTTTCAGCCTTAGCGGTCGTTCATGAGCCAGATTCTTGCTGATTCGATATCGGGAAACATCCTCAGTGTCAGCCCCCGGTTGACGACCACGTTCTCGAAGAAGCGAGCATCTTCCCGGAATTTCGGATTACATGCTATCGCGATTGTAATCCGTTTGTTCTGAATACGGGATACGAGTGATTTACCGGCATATAAGGTATCGAGCGTGTCAAGACGGTATTCAAGTGCTGTTTCATCGCACAGTACGCGTTTTGCTCCGCACCGAAGACATTCTCGAACAATGGCGTTCCCGTATGCTTCGACCTCTTCGAGGCTTTCGTCTGAACCGGATGTTCTGACGAAGAGCGTATCGCCGTTGCTTGTTGTGGTGTACTGAATGCTCATGTTGCGTATTTGTCCCGATTATGTCGCCTGTATGCTGTTTATCCTTTATGTCCGCCGGTGAAGAGATTGCTGACGACGAGTTTATCGATGATTTTCACAACCTCGGCGGATAACCCGGGAGGGTTGAGGCGGGAGATGACCTGTGCGAGGGTGTAGAGCTTGCCTTCGAGCGGAAGAAATCTGTTTACCACCACAACGTTGTCTTCTTTCAGCCGGCATTCTCCCCCGAGAAAATTTCCCTTTTCATAGCGCAGGGTGTAGCCGAGTTGCCTGATGGTCGATTCGAGCAGGGCGAGCTGTGCGGTTTTTTTCATGGCGCGCGGATCTCAATGCTGCAGCTGCATAAGGTATCTGAGCACCGGTGCGGCATGAAGCGCCTGAATCATCTTTCCTTCGAGCACGATGGATCGCAGTTCTTCGAGGCTTACAAGGTGGACGGAGATATCTTCGGTGGCGTCAAGCTTTCTTGAACCGGAAAACTCGACGTTTTCGGCCAGAAAGGTGCAGGAGATGTTGTTCTGAAGCGCCGGGTTAGCCGACAGTTCCATCAGGGGTTTCCACGATCCGCCGGTAAAACCGGTTTCCTCAAGAAGCTCGCGCTGTGCGGCCTGGAGCAGCGATTCGCCGGGTTTATCGTGAACTCCTGCGGGCAGTTCCCAATGCACCTGGCCGATACCGTGCCGGTACTGCCTGATTAGTACGGCTTGCCGCTCTCTGGTGAATGCCAGAACGTTAGTCCAGGGCGGATACTCCCACACGTAGTAGTCGTCGATGATCCTGCCGTTCGGCAGCCTTACCCTGTCCTGGCGCATGGTGAGCCAGGGACGCCGGTAGAGGTACTTCGTGCAGAGCGTATGCCATGCTTCAGGTTCGGGAGAACAGTTCATGACTGGCCGCGCATTCTCGGGTCGAGCGCGTCCCGTACGCCGTCGCCGATCAGGTTGAAGCAGACTACCGTGGTGAGGATGGCTATGCCGGGGAAGGTTGAAATCCACCAGTGGTTCAGGAGGCTGTCGCGTCCTTCGTTGATGATGTTGCCCCAGCTCGGTGTAGGCGGCTGGACGCCGAGGCCGAGGAACGAAAGTCCTGCTTCGGTGAGAATGATGCTGCCTATGCGCAGGGTTGCGGCAATGATGACCGGCGTCAGGGTGTTTGGAGCAAGGTGGCGGAAAATGATCCTCATATTCGAAAGCCCGAGGGCTTTCGCTGCAAGAATGAACTCCTGCTCCTTGAGCGAAAGCACCTGGCTTCTCACGATCCTGGCAACGCCCATCCAGCCCGTAAAGGAGAGCGTTACGACGATCAGGTATATGGAATTGCCGAATGTCGCGATAATGATAAGAATGAGGAAGAGCGCCGGAAAGGCGATCAGCACATCGACGATCCTCATCAGCAGCGCATCGATCCATCCTCCGAAATAGCCGGACGATATACCGATCACCGTGCCAAGGGTCACAGAAATAAGCACAACGAGAAATCCGATGGAAAGCGAAATCCTCGAACCGTAGATCACCCTGCTGAGAATGTCCCGTCCATACTGGTCGGTGCCGAGAATGAAGGTGCGGGTGATCGACGGACTCGCACCTGAAGGGTCTGCAAGTTCCGCAACCGGCATGGTTCGTGTGCGCATTCCCTGTCGGTAGGAGACGATGCCGTTTTCTATGCTGAAACCGTCTGTGAAGCGGAGCGCATGCGGTTCGTTACGGGTTTTCAGGGTTCTCAGGTCGCTTATGAGCGAGTATGCCTGTTTCGCCGTTGCACCGCTTGCCGTGTAAGCTTCAAGCGCCTGGATTTTCGGCTGTGCAAGCACGAGCGCCTCGAGGCGGGTGAAGGGTGGTTTGTAAGCGGTTACTAGGAAGTCCTGCTGATCGTACGGGCTGAAAGGAGCGAGCAGGGGGGCAAGGAACGCCACCGAATAAAGAACGAAAACAACTGCTGCCGCGCTTTGCGCTATGACGTTTTGCATGAACGCCTGCAGGCTTATGCTTCCCAGGCTCGACGCTTCGGTTTCATGATCGGCTGTTTTCATCGAGGCTCTTTTCCCTGATTTCACCGATATCGTCAGGAGAACCAGAGGAATTGCGACGACGGCAATCGCCGCCGCCCAGAATTCGACGATCTCTATGCTGAAAATATCATGCAGCGTTGCTGGAGCAGTAAGCAGCAGTATTGCGGCGGCGGCAAGCGAGCGGAAGCTGATGAGAACAAGATCCCATTGCAGCAGGATGACGAAGAGGTAGGCGAGAAACGAAAAGAAAAGAAAGAGTCCCGGTCCTTTCCTGTTGCGTTTCAAAAGTCCCAGCCCTGGTATAAGATGCAGAAGGGGCAATGCTTGGGTATCTTTTTGTGGTTTATGATGATCAGGTATAAACTGAATATTGTTTCAATTACCGGAAAAAACAAAACCTGCACCGGTAAAACAGGTTGAGGAACAAAAAAAGCAGCTCTCCTTTTATGGAAAAGCTGCTTTTCTGATGCGAATTCTCTCCGGAAGGCAGGAAGCCGTGATTATCAGGCTTCGCCTGGCGTTTCGATATCCTTTTTCGGAGCCATGATGGTGATAACGGGGGTATCAGGTTCGTCCATGATGCTGAGTCCGGCATAAGCAGCCATCGGGATCTCCTTTACGTGGATCGTGTGGCCGGCTTCAAGTGTTGTGACATCGATGACGAGGTGGTCGGGCATATCTTCGGGATGGCCTTTGATGGTGAGAGAATGTCGGATGATCTGCAGTTTTCCGCCTTTTTCGACACCGGCAGCATTGCCGCTTGTCGCCACGGGAACTTCAATTTCCACAGCTTCGTCAGCCGAGAAGAGCTGGAAATCGGTGTGAATGATACGATCGCTTACCGGATCGAACTGTACGTCCTTGATAAACGAACGAAGGGTTTTTCCATCCGGGAACTTCAGGTCGATAATGTGCGATTCCGCTGAATGCACCAGCTTGTTCAATGCGATTTCATTGACGCTTACAGCGACGGTTTCTTCGCCTTTATGATAAATAACTGCAGGGACACTGCCGTTCTTGCGCAGTTTTGCTGCTCCGTTTTTGGTTATTTCGCGAGGTTCTACCCCTAATGCAATTGTTTCCATGCTCTTCCCTTATCTCTTTTCTGCTTGTGATTTAGTGATTGTTCGTGATTTTTTGACTGATATTCTTGCTGTCGAAGAGGCAACTGACGGAATCGTCCTCGTAGATTCGCTTGATCGCTTCTCCGATAAGTCCGCTGACCGAAACCGTTTCGATTTTTCCGGAGTATGCATGGTCGGTGATGACCGAATCGGTGACAATGACCTTTTCGATGACCGAGGCCTCGATTCTTTCGATAGCTGGCCCCGACAGAATAGGGTGCGTTGCGGCTGCGTAGATTTTCAGGCCGCCTGCATCCCTGATCGCTTTAGCCGCATTGACAAGCGTTCCTGCGGTATCGATCATATCATCTACAAGGAGGACGTTTCTGCCTGAGACGTCGCCTATGATGTTCATCACTTCGGCAACGTTGGCCTTCGGACGGCGTTTGTCGACGATGACCAGATCGGTGCCGAGCTCTTCTGCGAATTTTCTTGCCAGTTTAACGCCGCCTACGTCAGGAGATGCCACGACAAGATTATCGCGGAATTCTCTGTGGCGGATATGGTCTATGAGTACGACGCTCGAATAAAGATGGTCAAACGGTATATCGAAAAAGCCCTGAATCTGCGGCGCATGCAGGTCCATGGTGAGAATACGATTTGCGCCGGCTTCGCTCAGCAGGTTTGCGACCAGTTTTGCGGTGATGGCTACCCTCGGTTTGTCTTTCCTGTCCTGACGGGCATAGCCGTAGTAGGGAAGGACTGCCGTAATTCTTGCTGCAGAGGAACGCCTGGCTGCATCGATCATGATCAGCAGCTCCATGAGGTTGTCGGCGGGCGGATTGGTGGATTGAATGATGAACAGGTCCGATCCCCTGACCGACTCGAAGTAGTTGACCGAAATTTCCCCGTCGGAGAAATTTTCGACTTTCGCATTGCAGAGCGGCATGCCGAGATAATGCGCTATTTTTTCAGCAATAGCCGGGTTGCTGCGACCTGCGAAGATTTTGATTGGTTTTGCCATTGTGTCCTGCATTTTCTGAATGAAACGGGTTATATTATGGCAGCATTTTACTTATGTCCCGGACTGACGATTCCTGTTTCTTTTCAGAATCGATAATAATCACAGGACTTGAAATATAATGAAAAAGGCTGAAAAGTTCATTAATTTTTTCCTCTTTCCAGGCACATCCTATCTGCTCGCATAAATTATGCTCATCACAGAAATAAGGGACTACCTCGGGCGCTTTTTCGCAAATATCGAACTGCATGGTTCCGGTGAGACGCTCATTACCGGTCCGGCAAAGATAGAAGTGGCTCGGGCTGGCCAGGTTTCGTTCATAGCGAATGAAAAATATCTCCGTTATCTTTCAGATACCGAAGCTTCACTTGTGATTGCGGGCAGTTCGGTGTCGCTGGAGATGATAGCACCGGGGACATCGGTTATCAGGGTCGCAGATCCCTATACGGCATTCATGCTGCTGCTGCAGAAATTTTCCAGGCCTCGGACAGTCGCTGCTCCCGGTATTGCCTCAACCGCCAGAATCGGGCGGGACGTAACGATCGGCAACGATGTTTCCATCGGCGACTATGCCGTAATAGGCGACCGGTGCGTAATCGGTGACAACTCCGTTATAGGGGTGCACTCCGTGCTGCTGCAGGATGTTGCCCTTGGCAGCAATACGGTGATCAATGCTCATGTCACCTGTTATGAAGGAACGGTTATCGGCAGCAGGGTCATTATCCACTCCGGTACCGTCATTGGCGCGGACGGCTTCGGCTTTGCTCCGCAACAGGACGGTTCCTATCTGAAAATACCTCAGTTGGGCAATGTGGAAATCGGCGACGATACCGAAATCGGAGCCAATGTCACCATCGATCGGGCGACCATGGGTTGTACGGTTATTGGAAAAGGAGTTAAAATCGACAATCTCGTACAGATCGCCCATAACTGCCGGATCGGAGATCACACGGTTATCGCCGCTCAGGCAGGCATTTCCGGCAGTGTGACGCTGGGCCGTTACTGCATGATCGGGGGCCAGGCCGGTTTTGCCGGTCATCTCGAACTGGCCGATCGCACCAATGTCGCTGCAAAAGCCGGCATATCGAAATCGTTTTCCGAACCGGGAATCTCTCTCAGAGGTTATCCTGCTCAGCCTATGCGCGAGCAGCTGCGACTGGAAGCCCTGCAGAGGGGTATCGGCTCAATGAAGGAAAGGATTGGAGTGCTGGAAGCCGAAATAGCTCGATTGAAGAGCTGCTGAGCGTGTATGCTCTCCCGCCCGTCGGTCATCCCGCTGATCTCTCTGCTGCGGGATGACCGATGTTTTTTTACGACAGGTTTCTCGGCACCTGAGATGAGTGGTGGTGAATGATCGGTTTTTCCCTTGATAGATCCACGACGAATGTGAACCGGGAGGGAAAGCTCAGAAGCACCTGGTCAACTTCGAACTCGAATGAGTAGACGCCGCTCAGAGTATGCAGGGTGTTGGTCATCAACTGAGTTCGAAGAGACTTGTCGTGCAGTTTCACTCCGACCCCCTGTCGTGTGGCAAGCTGCTCGAAATAACCCATGATCGCCTCCGGCGAGTCAACGGTATGCGGCGAAAAGGTCGGTATGAGTACGGCGCGTTCGTCGTAAAGCGAGGCGATATCGGCGGGTTTACCGCCGCAGACTCTTGAAACCCACTGAAAGACTACATCTTCGGGATTGGTGAACAGCATGGCAGGGTAGCGATTTGGATTACATGGATTGATTGGTACAGAAGCTTGGCGCTTGCATTTTTAACCAAAATTAAAATTTAACGAATCGCGTCAATATTTTTATTACTGCAAATAAAAAAAAGTCCGGGAAGCGTTCGACCCGGACTTGTTACTTCTGCATAATTTTCAGAAACGCCGATTACATTCTCAGTTCGCCGCTCTCTGCCTGACGTTTAAGTTCGTCGTTTGCATAGATAAGAACTTCAACGCGACGGTTGAGGCGCCGGCCGGATTCGGTTTCATTCGATGCGACCGGACGGGTCTCGCCGTATCCTACAGGGGCCAGCCTGTTGCCGGAAACGCCGTAAGCCCTGAGGAGACTGGCGACCGATTGCGCGCGGTTCTCGGAAAGCACCTGGTTGCTTTCTTCGCTGCCGACGCTGTCCGTATGGCCTTCGATCACTACGTTCGTATCATCGTAACGGTTGAGGATTCCAGCGAGTTTTTCAATGTTGTAACGGCTGGTTGAGGTAATTGTGGACGATCCTGTGCTGAACAGGATACCAGAATCGAAGACGACTCTGATGCCTTCTCCGACGCGCTCGACGGTCGCTCCTTCAACATCCCGGTCTATTTCGGCAGCCTGTTTGTCCATGTAGTTGCCGATAAGCGCGCCTCCGGCACCGCCGATAACCGCTCCGAGGATTGCGCCTTTGGCCCAGCTGCCCGATCTGCTGCCGATTATGCCGCCGATCACGCCGCCAGCTGCAGCTCCGTAGCCCGCGCCTCTTCCGGCGTTGGATGTGCTCTCGCAACCCCAGGTTAGCGATGTCATCGCAAGAATCAGGATCAGGGCAAGGGGTTTAGTGAGTTTTTGAAGGTTTTTCATGATTTCAGATGTTTTAATGGTTGTCAAAGATTGCTCATACAGGACTATCCGTAATAAACGGGTGAATTTTAGTGGGCAAACCGGAATAAAACAGGCTAATATATTATGATGCTTATTGTTACTTTTTTATAGAACTACCGTCAAAAGCTCTTAAGTTCCCGCCTGGATGTAAAAAGGCGGGGTGAAACCCGCTAAAGCTTTCTGCCTGAAAGATCGCTGTCGGGCATTCAGGTGAAAATTATTTAATCGGGTATTCTGTTTTTTCATGGCATGAATAAACAATGTAAATACTAAATGGAGCTACACGATGCCTGACCGAGATGCCTGGTGCTTACTTCTTGAAAAAGAACTTCCGGACGAATCACGGGTCGTTGCCCGCAACCTTGCCATAACGTCCATGTATGCCGAATGGTACCTCCGAAAACCCGATCTTTTCAAGTGGGCGGGTATGGCGGCTTTCGCATCCCGGCAGGTCGGTTTCGGGCTGGCTATTTTCGAACTGATTCATGCGCCTTCAGCCAGGGCCTCTTCAGTTGAACAAACGCTGAAGACGGCAGGCCTTCCTGTCTACCTTGCCTCTTTGCTTCATTCCGCTGTTGCGGACAGACTTTTTCTGCAGGACCTTGATCTTCTCCGCAAGGGAAACAACTCAATTTACCGCGACATAGCCTGGGCTCATGTTGCATACCTGCACGGTGGTCTTGCCGAGGTTGAATCGGGGTGCTGCGAACGGGAGCGGGAGTTCATGCTTGCCGGGTTCCGCATGATCGATGAGGGGCGCAAGGCGCTTGCTTCGGATGAGCGCAGCAGCGAAGCACGACTTCTGATTCGCGAGGGCAATATTCTGCTTTTACGCCATGAGCAGCTCAACACCCTGCAGCCGATTTTCGATATCATGACCTCTGCCGGAAGGGTTCTTGCTTCATTCGGCAGCGAACTCGATTTTTCGTGCGGATCGCCGGAAGCTGCGCACCGTAAAGCTTCTTTTGCCGAGTATGCCGGGTATTTCGAAACCCTTTCCGGCATGAGGAGCGTTGCGTCGCAAAAAGACCGGTGGAGCTGGATAGAACGGGCGGTGCTTCCGGCATGGGAGAGCGCCGACTGTTCGTACTGCAGCGGATCGCCTCTTCAGCGCGAGCTGCAGGAGATGGCTTCGGGCAAGGGCGACCTCGTACGTTCGACGGCCATGACGGCTTCAGACTTCTGCCGCGATATAGGTCTCGGTTGAATCATTTCGGGCGGAGTGCTTCGACGGGATCCAGTCCGGCGGCTTTCCATGCGGGAAAAATGCCGAAAGCCATGCCTATTGCCGAACAGACGGCAATCGAGACAGCAATCCAGAGCCAGGGAAAAATCATCGGCAGGTTGAGCTGAAGTGCGATGATATTACCGGTACCGACACCGGCGGCGATGCCGATAACGCCTCCGGTAATCGACAGCACGAGCGCTTCTGCGAGGAACTGGTTTCTTATGGAACTGCGCGGCGCGCCGATCGATTTGCGTATGCCGATTTCGCGTGTCCGTTCGGTTACGCTTACCAGCATGATGTTCATGATGCCTACGCCTGCAGTAAGCAGAGCCATGAAACTGATGATAAATGCCCCGCTGCCGATGATTCTCTGAACATCCCGGAAGGAGTCGATGAGCGAGTCGTTTGTTCGTATGTCGAAATCGTTTGGTTCCCTGACCGTGAGGCCCCGCGTCAGCCGCATGGCGCCGACTGCCTGATCGAGGGTTGCCGGGTACTCATTCTGAGAAAAGGCTTCGACGGTTATGCCGAGGCTGCTTCGTTCATCGATGCGGTCGAGATAGCGGGTAATCGGAATAAGCGCGAAATTGTCCTGGCTCTGACCGAATGCCGCCCCCTTTTTTTCGAAAACGCCGATGACTGTGTAAACGCCTTCATTTATCCTGATCTGTTTTCCGAGAGGGGATTCTCCGGCCGGAAAAAGTCGATCTGCCACTTCGCCGCCGAGCACGACCATGTTTCGCGCATGCTGGATATCGCCGCTTCCGAGGTTTCTGCCTTCCCTGATATCGTATCCGTTCGAAGTCGCAAACTGTTCATCTCCTCCGGTCATGGTGACATCCGGATTGGTGCTTCGGCTGCCGTATTTCGCCTGGCTTGCCGGCCGGGAGATGATAAAGCCGATGCTTCCGGCTTTATCCTGCATGAGTTTGCGGAACATCTGGGCCTGCCTGTAGGTGATATCCTTGCGGTTGGCATACCGGTTCCTGCTGTGTCCGCCGCCGAAGACGGTTGCCGGCGTTTTCTGTATCTGGAATGTATTTGCGCCGAGGCTGGTCAGGCCGGACTCCACGCTTTTGTCGATCGCATCGAGTGCCGTCATGACGGAAATGATGGAAAAAACGCCGACGGCTACGCCGAGGGTGGTCAGCCATGAACGGAGCCTGTTGATGCTGAGCGACGAGAGCGCCTGCAGGAGGATCTCCCTCGGCGGTATGGTTTTTATCAGCTTACTCATAGCGCAGCGAGTCGGCGGGATCGAGTTTGGATGCGTTAACTGCCGGCGCCAGACCGGAAATAATGCCGGTCAGCACCGATACGACAAGGCTTGCCAGAACAAGCCCGAACGAGAACTGTACGGGAAAATCCGGAAGGATTTTCTCTATGGCGAAGGTGATGCCGAGCGCGGTCAGAAGCCCCACCAGCCCTCCGAGCAGGCAGATCATCACCGACTCGATGAGAAACTGCAGAAGAATGGTGCGCCGTCTTGCTCCGAGAGCTTTGCGGAGCCCGATCTCTCTTGTCCGCTCCCGGACGCTGACGAAGGTGATGTTCATGATGCCGATGGCTCCGACGAAGAGCGACATGCCGGTAATGAAGATGCCGGCTGCGGCGATACCGTTCTTGATAGGGTCGAGCTGGCTTTTGAATGCCTGCTGCTCGTTGATCGAGAAATTCTCCTCTCTTCCCGGGGGGATTCTCCGGATGCGGCGCATCAGTCCGAGCAGTTCCTCCCTTGCCTGGGCGACACGTTCTTCGTCGCGGATCTTCACCCTGAGGGTGACGAACATGTTTCGGCCGTATACTTTTTCGAATGCGCCGAGCGGCATGATTATCTGGTTGTCAAAGCTGAAGAGGCCGAGAAATTTTCCCTGCTTCCTGAAAACGCCTACAATCCTGAATTTCCGGTTTTTAATGGTGATTTTTTTACCGATCGGGTCCTCTCCGGGAAAGAGCCCCGTTGCAATATCGTCACCAACCACGCAGACCATTTCGCTGCCGGCGGCTTCGCCCGGGGTGAAAAAGCGACCTGCGGCAAGGTCGCCGGACGCCGTTTTCAGGTAATCTTCGTTGGTGCCGAGCGAAAATACCTGCTCTATGGATCGGTCGCGGTAACTCGCCATAGCCTGATAGGTAGACATCTGCGGCACGGCGATTTCAAGTTCCGAGCCGGGATCGTCGGCGATGATGCGGTTGATCTGCATGGCATAATCCGTTTTCAGGTCGGGACGGTTACGGTATCGCCACCATTCTCCCATGGTGCTCCATGAGGTCTTCTGCACGTAAATGACATCGTAGCCGAGCATAGAGAGGCTTTTTTCGAAGCCAAGGTCAATACCGTTTATCGCCGTGCCCATCATGGTGATGGAGACGATGCCGATAATCACTCCCAGCGCGGTGAGGAACGAGCGTATCCTGTTTGCTCCGATCTGAAAGATCGCGAGTTTCAGGCTTTCTGCGGTTTCGTAGCGGAACCGCTGGAGCTGCTTCTTCATCTTGCTTCGTCGCTTTCAATTCTGCCGTCCCGCAGCCTGATGATGCGTCTGGTGAAGCGGGCGATATCCTCTTCGTGCGTGATGAGGATGATGGTGTTGCCGGCCTCTGAAAGCGCCCCGAACATCTCCATGATGTCGTGGCTTGTGGCGGTATCGAGATTGCCGGTCGGTTCGTCGGCAAGGATGATCGAGGGTTTGTTCACCAGGGCTCTGGCAATGGCGACCCGCTGCATCTGGCCGCCGGAGAGTTCCGAGGGCTTGTGGGTGATGCGGTCGCCGAGACCGACGCTCAGCAGAGCCTCTTCGGCCCGCGCCTTTCGCTCATCCGGCGGAACGCCGGCGTAGATCAATGGCAGTTCGACATTTTTCAGGCAATTGAGGCGCGGAAGCAGATTGAAGGTCTGGAAGACGAACCCGATTTCCCTGTTTCGTACCCTTGCAAGTTCGTCATCGTTCATTTCGGCCACGTTTCTGTCGTTCAGCTCGTATATGCCGGATGAGGGGGTGTCGAGACAGCCGATGATGTTCATGAGCGTTGACTTGCCGCTGCCGGAAGGGCCCATGATGGCAGCATAGTCGTTTCTGTTGAACTGCAGGTCTATGCTGTCGAGTGCTTTGACGGTCTGTTCTCCCATTTCATAATGCCGGCAGAGCGAAACCATGTTGATGATGACCGGTTTCATTGCTGCTGCTCATGGTTTGGGTTTCGTGACCGGGCAGCCATCATAAAGCTGCGATGTGATGGCGCTGTAGCTTCCGGAAACCACCTCTTCGCCTGCTTTGAGGCCGGATATGACCACTATATGCGTGTTGTCAGTGGTGCCCGTGCCTGTCTGCCGGAAGTACACCTTTCCGTTTCTGACGACAAATACTCCCTGAACGCTTTCCGGTTTTCTCTGCTGGCTGCCGGTACGGGCGTTTTCTTTTCCTGCCGAAGGAATCCTGCCGCCCGCATCCCTGACCGTGACACTCTGAATCGGTACGACAAGCGCGTTTTTCACCCGTTGCGCTTCGATGTCGGCGGTAGCGCTCATGCCGGGTTTGAGGAGGCGTTTGTGGTCGAGAATGCGGATTTTGACTGAGAAGTTTGTGACCTCCTCCTGGGTGCCTGCGGCCTGCGACACTGCCGAGTTCGAAATTTCGTGCACGATGCCCCTGAAGATTCGATCTCCGAAAGCATCGACGGTAATGGATACGGGATTGCCTTTACGAACGTTGACGATATCGTTTTCATTGACTTCGACCTCGACCTGCATGCTGTCGAGATTTGCCAGACGAAGCACCTCCGTTCCGGGGAACTGGCCGGTACCGACTACGCGTTCGCCGATTTTACTGTTGAGCTTGATGATGGTTCCGTCGATCGGAGCTTTTACTACGGTTTTGCGCATCCGTTCCTGATTCTGTTCGAGCAGGCTTCTGTTCTGTTCGATGGCGAAACGCGAGGCTTCGTAGGAGGCTTTGGCTGCGTCGGCATTGGTTTTTGCGGCAAGATAATCTGTCTCCGAAATCAGTTTTTCCCTGTAGAGCAGTGAGGCTTTGCGGAAATCGTCCTCGGCCTTGATTTTTCTCGATTGGGCTTCAAGGCTCTGCGATTTTGCCAGGTTGAGTTGCGCCTGGCTCTGTTCCACCTGGTTGATATAGACGTCAGGCTGGATCCTGAAGAGCAGTTCCCCTTTAGCCAGCTGCTGGCCGTCCCTGACAGGAAGTTCGATAATCTCGCCTGAGACGTCGGGAGACATGGCCACATCGGTTTCCGGCCCGATTTTGCCGGTTGCAGTCACGACGTGAACCACCTCTTTGCGGAAGGATGTCACCGTGGTCACCTCCACAGGTTTTTCGCGTGAGAAAAAAAACAGAGCCATCGCCACAGTAACGACAAGAAGGGCTGTCGTAGCAAGGGTTATCTTTTTCCAGTTCCGCCGGTTCTGCTGTTTTTTCATTGTCAGATACGCTGATTGCTCTCTGTTTAATCTATTGTAAGGGTTCCTGCCACGTAATCGAGCACCTCTTTCTGCAGGGCGAGGTTGTAGGTCGCCTGGCTGAGGGTGGACATGGCGCCGAAAAGCGCAGCGCGGGCCGCGCTCAGTTCGACGAAACCTGATGCCCCCAGATCGTATTTCCTCTTGATGGCCTCGTATGCGGCTTTTGCGGCTTTGAGCCCGGTTTTTGCCGACGCTATGCCGGCCGCCGCCGAACGGTATTCCAGTGCGGCCTGTTGCAGGTCGATGGCAATGTCGGATTGCAGGTCTTCGTAATCAAGCCGCCTGTTCAGATGGTTGATTTTTGCCTGTTCGACGTTGTACCGGGTCTGGAATCCGTCGAAAAGCGCCCAGCTCATATTGAGCGAAACCGTATAGCCGAACGAATTTTCAAGCTGTTCGCCAAGCGGGGGATAGGCAAACGAAGTCTCCATGCCGTCAATGGTCTGGCGGAGCGATTCGATGCCGCCCGTGCTGATATTTACGTTAAGGTCGAGCTTCGGATACCATGAGGACGCTGCCTGGCGGATCTGCCATTTTGCGGCATCCGCATCGAGTTTCCGACTTTCTATATCGGTACGGTTCTGCATACCGAGGGCGACAAGACTGTCTATATCGGGTTTGACCGGTTCGACTGCAAGCGTTGAAGCAGGAAGCGGCGAAAGCACAAGCCGCGTGCGCGGGTCGAGGCGGAGCCTGCGCAGCAGTTCCAGCCTGCTTTGTTCAAGCTGGGCTTCGGCCTGGTTCACCGAAAGTTCGCTCCGGGCGGCTTCTGCCTGTTGCTGGTAGAGGTCTGGCAGGGCCTTGAGGCCGATCTGGAACTGCCGTTCGCTCAGGGTAAGCTGGTCTTTTGCTGTCAGCAGGTTTTCGCGTGCGATAGCAAGGACTTCCTGGTTGAGCAGCACCTGGTAATAGCTCTGGATAACGTCGAATGCCACGCTCTGGCGGGCTCGGGCAAGAGAGAGTTCTGTGCTCCGTTCCGATTTAAGGGCACTTTGGAGCGCCGCGTAATCCCTGAACCCGTTAAAGAGGTTGAGGCTGGTAACTATCGAGAGATCAACGCTCTCCCGCTCTGTTTTCAGCCTGAAGGTTTCAGGTGGAACTCCGGTAGAGTTCTGGCCGTATGAGCGACTGACCGATGAAGGGATATATCCGGCGGATGCTGAAATTTTCGGCAGAAAGCCGCCGTAGCTTCTCAGGACGTCCGAGCCCTGAAGCTGCAGGGCGTTTTCGGCTTTTTTCAGCGAAGATGCGTTTTCAATCGCAATGCCGATGCACTCTCCGAGTGAGAGATGTTTTACAGTGCTTTCCCCTGCCGCGATAGCTTGCAACGGGAGCAGCAGGATGATGAAGAGTCCGACGAGGTGACGTATGGGTGCGAATTTCAAAATAATGAAGGTTGTTCTCAGGATCTTGCCAGGTAACTCGATGAGTGATGCCATTGCCCAGAGATAAGCCTGAAAAGAGCGAAAAAGTTTCCAGGGAGGGATGGTGTCTGCACGGTAGTGTCGTATCCGAGCTCAGAGTTTTTCAAGCAGGGTATCGATTTTATCCCTGTATTCATCTGCAAGATCCGGTTTGAGCTGGATGAGGGATGTGTATACCCGGATGGCCTTTTTGTATGCGCCCTGCTGCGTGAAAAGGTTTGCGAGCGTTTCCGTCGGTACGGAGATAGGCGCATCGTCGGGAAACGGCTGCTTCTGTTCCGCTATGGGAGTGGGATCGAAACTCTCCGTCGTATTCTCGGGCTGGAAATTCTGCAGGGCGGCCGTAAGCTGTTCGAGTTCGTCGGCAACCGGATCGAACTTCATGACAGATTCTTCCGGGCTCTCTTCGGCGCAGAGAGCCCGCAGTTCGATCAGTTCTTTCCATGCGACCTGGTTGGCAGGAGCGAGATGGCAGCATCGCTCCAGATGGCTCCGTGCGGCGGAATACTGCCGCATGCCTTTGAGAGCTTTGGCGAGCAGCAGGTTGACGAGGTACGAATCGGGTAAACGCTCCGCAACGGGTTGCAGCTTGTTCAGCCCCGAGCGGTATTCTCCTCTTGACAGGTCAAGGGATATGTCGGCAAAAAAGAGATGTGGTTCCGTAAGCATGGTTCAGGAGCTGAAATGAGCTTTTTCGGTTCAGTCGGCAGAGATGCCATTGTTCTCGAGGGCGCAGCGCAGCAGTCTGTCGATAAGCTCGCCGAAGGGGATTCCCGAAGCTTCGAACAGCTGCGGGTACATGCTGATATCGGTAAATCCCGGTATGGTATTGATTTCGTTGAGGACGATGGCGCCGGTTTCGTCGTTGACGAAGAAATCGACCCGCGACATGCCGCAGCAGCCAAGCGCCCGGTACACTGCGATGGCCTGTTTTCTGACTTCCTCGATCAGTGTTTCGGAAAGTCTGGCGGGAATGAAGGTTTCAGCTTCGTTCCTGATGTATTTGTCCTCGAAATCGTAAAAGTCGCTTCCCGGCTGTATTTCTCCCGGAACCGAGGCGAGAGGCTTCTCGTTGCCGAGTACGGCGACTTCTATCTCCCTGCCTCTCACGGAGGCTTCGACAAGCACTTTCCGGTCGAGACGACAGGCAAGCAGCACCGCTTCTCTGAGTTCCTCCCGACGATGTACCTTCGTGATTCCGACCGAAGAGCCGAGGCTGGCAGGCTTGACGAATACCGGCCAGGCGAATCGGTTTTCGATGTCATCGTCGATGGCCTCGGGATCGGTGTTGTAGTCCGATGCAAGCAGGGTCATTCCCGGAGCGGTCGCTATGCCGGCATCTCCGGCGCACAGTTTTGTCAGAGCCTTGTCCATGGCTATTGCCGAAGCCGATACGCCGCATCCCGTGTAGGGAATACCGAGCGTATCGAGCAGTCCCTGCACTCTTCCGTCTTCTCCGTAGCTTCCGTGCAGCACGTTAAAAGCCACATCGACGCCGAGCGCCCGGAAGTTGAAATCGAAAAGAGGCTGGCCGGATGCCGCCACAATGGAGCGGAGCTCGGCTTCGGCCTGCTGCCTTGAGGTGGAGCGCATGAGGCAGGCAAGATCGAAATCGAGAATTTCCGCCGCGATACCTTCGCAGAACCATCGGCCCTCATGGTCGATATAGATGGGTATGATCCGGTACAGCAGAGGATCGGTATTCCGGGCTATCGAGCGAGCCGATATGATGGAGATTTCGTGTTCGGTCGATTTTCCTCCAAAAAGCAGGGCGACGGTTCTCTTTGACATCGAGAGAGGATAAGATAAAGCGATATGGTTGTTCTCAACAGGATTCCGGCAGGGGCTGTGCCATTGGCTGCATGGACGTTCTGTGATTTGCCGGTTGTCATTTTCAGAAAATACCCCTCAGCATCCATACAAACAACCCGGCGGGCGGGAAAAAACCGTTTAATGTTTTTTTTATCAGTCGCCGAACGATGCGGTTCTTTTTCGAGGCAGGGAAACTTTACCGGAGGGGGCTGCATTTTTTATTGTTACAGGCAGGGCTAACAAGATTAAAGGAATCGATGGTTATGAAAAGCACAGGAAGATATTACGCATGGGCACTTACAGCGCTGGTGCTGCTGTCGACAGCATCCTGTACCGGGATTTCGGTCATGAGTGATTACGACCGCGACTATGATTTCATGCGCGGCCTCACCTATGCATGGGTTTCAGGCGCGAATGCCGACAGTGCGGACGTTCTTGCCGAAAATCCGCTTGTCACCAGGCGGGTAAGGACTGCCGTCGATAGGGAACTCGCCGCACGAGGGTTCCGGGATGCGGGCCAGTCAACGCCGGATCTTCTGCTCGTCGCTCACGGCTACATTACGCTGAAAACAGCAGTCCGTTACGTGACGCACGATCCGTTTTACTACGGCTATACCTACCGGGGCCGTTTTTTCCGCTATCGTCCATTGGTCTATCCGTTCTATGAAATGCCCGTCACGGAATCGTGGCGCGAAGGACGGCTCATTGTCGATATGATCGACGAGCGCCGTAAAGAGCTTGTCTGGCGCGGTTCGGCTACAGGTGCGCTGAAAGATTATCGTACCGGCGAGGCGATGCAGAAAGATATCGATATTGCGGTATCGAAAATCTTTTCCGATTTTCCTTCCACGCAAACAGATGAGCGGTAGGCTTACGTGAACCGATGTTCCGGAATCTGCCGCTTGCGTTGTTCGGGAGAATCCCCTGGATGATGGAATTGGATGAGATGTTTACAACGGTTTTCGGCATAGATAGCGGCCGGTCGAGTGGCCGGTGGAATATGGAGTTCGATCGAAGGCTCATGAAGGCGTTCCTCGACGGCAGGTTTCAGGCCCGGTACGGAGAGGGGAGTTGTGTCTGGCGATTTTATGAATGGCATCCCTCGGCTGTTACCCTTGGTTATAATCAGGATCCTGGCTCGATCGATTCGGAGCGGTGTTCCGCCGAAGGTATCGATATCGTCCGGCGGCCTACAGGTGGAAGGGCGGTACTGCACGCCGAAGAATTCACTTACAGTTTCATCGCGGAAACGGCGGAACAGAATGCCGTTATTTACCGTATGGTTCACGAAGTGATTCTTCATGCACTTGAAACGCTTGGCGTTCATGCCGAGTTCTGCCGTTCGTCGCTCGACCTGTCGAGGGGAACTGCCATTCCCGTAACATGCTTTACAGCCTCCGCGCGATACGAACTGCAGGCAGAGGGCAGGAAGCTGGTCGGATCTGCGCAGCGCCGTACCGGAAACGTGCTGCTTCAACACGGATCGCTGCCTTTTACGCAGGCGCATAAAAAACTCAGTCGGCTTGTAGCTGTTCATGATAACCGTGAGGCTGCGACGATCCTCGCCGAAATGGAGAGAAAAACTGTTTCCCTCGAAGAACTTCTGGGTTATATTCCAGCGTATTCCACTTTGGTCGGGCTGATCCGAGACGCGTGGTTCAGGTATTCAGGCACGACGATGTCGATGCTCGAACGCCGGGAACTCGAATTGTTTCTCGGTTTTTCCCGACACCCGTCAACAAGCAATCCTCAAGCAGAGCAATGAACTCCAGCAATCAGCAGAAACCGGCTCACGTTACCACCCGCAGGTTACTCGACATGAAAGAGAAGGGCGAGAAGATATCCGTACTGACCGCTTACGATTTCACCATGGCGCGTATTCTCGATCGTGCGGGAATCGACGTCATTCTTGTTGGGGATTCGGCAAGCAACGTGTTTTCAGGCCACAATACGACTCTGCCGATCACCATCGACGAAATGATCTATCACGCCAAAGCCGTGGTGAGGGGAGTTCAGGCAGAAACCAGCAGAGCCATGGTGGTTACCGATATGCCGTTCATGAGCTATCAGCTTTCGAGCGAGGAGGCGCTGCGCAACGCCGGCAAGATCATGAAGGAGCACGAATGCGACGCAGTTAAGCTGGAAGGAGGAAAGGTGATTGCCGACACGGTCAAACGCATTACCGATGTCGGCATTCCGGTCATGGGACATCTCGGACTGATGCCGCAGTCGATATACAAATACGGCAGCTACAAGGTTCGTGCGCAGGAAGAGCACGAAGCCGAGCAGCTGATCGAGGATGCCCGGCTGATCGAGGAGGCCGGAGCCTTTGCCATCGTGCTTGAAAAAATACCCTCTTCGCTTGCCGAAACCGTAACTGCCCAGCTGAGCATACCCACCATAGGGATCGGCGCCGGATCGTCCTGCGACGGACAGGTTCTGGTGATCAACGATATTCTCGGGCTTAACAGGGCGTTTCGCCCTCGTTTTGTCCGACGATACGCCGATCTCGGAACGGTTATCGAAGATGCCGTCAGGCAGTATGTCGAAGACGTCAAATCAAGAAGCTTTCCTTCGGCCGACGAAAGTTACTGAGCGGTTCAGAAGAAGCAGAGAATCCGTTGAATCACTATTGTCGGCGGTTAGGGTTTTCAAAGCCGCCTGAAAGATCGTACCTTTAAGTCCGAATTCTCTTAAAGGCGCTTTTTTATGACAGATAGTGACAGACAGGTTTCAGACAGACGGTATCCGCCCCTGATCAAGAATGATCCGGACGGCCCTTCCCGATACTTTCCGTTCGTTTCGCGTTCTTTCGTGCCATCGCTCTTTACCGTCATGAACATGGTATGCGGCTATATAGCCATTATCATGGCCGGCGAGGGGAGTTTCGCTGCTGCCTGCTGGTTCATTATTTTTGCAGCCTTTTTCGATACCATCGACGGATTCGTCGCAAGAATCACCAACGGCATATCGAATTTCGGCATCGAGCTCGATTCCCTTTCCGATCTTGTCTCGTTCGGGGCGGCCCCGGCATATCTCGTCTACTGCTACGCACTTCAGGGCATGGACGGCTATACGGGGCTCTTTCTCAGCGCCCTTGTCATGATCGGAAGCGGTCTTCGCCTCGCAAGGTTCAATATCACGCTTATCGGTTACAGCAAGGAGTCTTTTTCAGGGCTTCCGTCTCCGGCGCAGGCGTTGACGCTTGCGGGCTTCGTGCTCTGGATGCATGCCGAATCCATTTTTTCTACCGAGAGTGTTCAAACCGTGCTTGCCTGGTTATCGGTCGTGCTTGCGGTTCTGATGGTCAGCAAAGTCAACTACGATGCTCTGCCCAAACCGACGTTCGAGGCTTTCAAACGGCAGCCGGTGCAGTTCAGCCTCTATCTGGCGGCAATTTTCTGCGTTCTGCTCTTTCAGGCGAAAGCTTTTTTTCTCTTCATGTTGTTGTATATTCTGCTCGGGGTTATCCGCTCGCTCGGTCTCTGGATCAGGCAGTGGCAGACTTGATTTTTTCACTCTATCCTGCAAGCACCATGCCATTCAACGCCAAGATAAAGGTTACGCTTCGCCAGTCGATTCTCGATGTTCAGGGAAAAGCCGTCGAGCATGCCCTGAAAAACCTGGGCTATGCCGCCGTGGATTCGGCAAGGATCGGCAAATACATCGAAGTGAGCATCAACGAGACCGACCGCTCTGAAGCCGAACGGATCTGCAACGAGATCTGCCAGAAACTGCTCTCGAACCCGGTTATGGAAAACTACGCCTTCGAGCTGGAACACGTCAATTAAACCTGAAATTCCATTATGGCTCCAATAACTGCGGGAATTGTCGTTTTTCCCGGTTCCAACTGCGATCACGATACTGAATATGCCGTCGCTTCGTTTAAGGGAGTGAGGCCGGTTCTGCTCTGGCATAACGAGCACGATCTCAGGGGTGTGGATCTCGTCGTTCTTCCCGGAGGTTTTTCCTATGGCGACTACCTGCGCGCGGGCGCTATCGCCCGTTTTTCGCCGATCATGCAGGAAGTGGTCGATTTTGCCAGAAAGGGATACCCGGTACTTGGCATCTGCAATGGCTTTCAGGTGCTGCTCGAAAGCGGATTGCTCGAGGGGGCGCTATCGCGAAACCGCGATAAAAAATTCATCTGTTCACCAACCAACATACGGGTGGAAAACGCCGCCACCTCTTTCACGAGCCGTTGCCGGCCTCAGGAGGTGCTCTCGATACCTATAGCGCACGGCGAAGGCAACTACTTCGCTCCGCCCGAGGTGATCGACCGGCTTGAAGTTAACGGCCAGATCGTCTTCCGATACTGCGACGCTCAGGGCAACGTGACTCCCGAATCGAATCCGAACGGGTCGATCGGCAATATCGCCGGCATCATCAACAGGGAAGGAAACGTGCTTGGCCTCATGCCCCATCCCGAACGGGCAAGCGAAACCCTGCTCGGATCCGCGGATGGCAGAAAGCTGTTCGAGTCGCTTTTCGACTTTCTTGCCGGAAGGCAGTAACCCGCATAATCCCCGGATTCCGTGACAGAAAAAGGGAAAGTTTTTTCATGGCTGCTGTTCGACTTCGCCAATACCTCGTTCAGCGTGATGATGGTCACCTTCGCATTTCCCCTTTTCTTCAAGAATGTCATCTGCGGCGGCGATCCTTCGGGCGACATGCTCTGGGGAGTCGGGGTCAGCGTCTCCATGCTGCTTGTCGCACTCATCTCTCCGGTGCTCGGTGCCGCTTCCGACTACTCGGGCCACAGAAAACGCTATCTCTTCTTCTTCACCATGCTCTCGGTGGTCGCCACAGCGATGCTCGGCTTTTCCGGTCCGGGTATGGCGCTTACGGCTATTTCGATTTTCGTGCTTGCCAACATAGGCTTTGAAGGCGGGCTGGTTTTTTACGATGCATGGCTCAAGGAAATAGCAACTGAAAAGAGCATCGGCCGGGTTTCGGGCTACGGCTTCGCCATGGGGTACCTCGGCTCGCTGACCATTCTTCTGCTTATGCAGCCCCTGCTCGGCGGTGGAATCGTGCCAGAAAATGCTGCCAACGTCCGGTTGAGCTTCTGGGCTACGGCGCTTTTTTTCGCCCTTTTCTCCCTTCCACTCTTTCTCGTGCTGCGAGACCGGAACAAACGCGAAGGCCGCGCAATTTCCGCAGCCCTCGTCGCCAGATCCGTCAGGGAGGTCGGTTACACCATCCGGCACATCATGAGCTACCCCGATCTGGCGAAGTTCCTGCTCGCCTATTTCTTTTACAATGACGCCATTCTCACCATAATCGCCTTCTCTTCTATCTACGCCCAGAATACGCTTGGTTTTGGTACCGGGGAACTCATCATCTTTTTCATGCTGGTGCAGACAACCGCGCTTGTCGGTTCTATTCTCTTCGGTTTCGTGACCGACCGCATAGGACCGAAACGAACGATCGTCGTGACCCTCTCGATCTGGTTCGGCGTCGTATTTACAGCGCTTTTCGCAGAGACAAAGGAGCTTTTTTTTACGACCGGCATGCTTGCCGGCATGGCGATGGGTTCTTCCCAGGCCGCTTCACGCTCCATGATGGCAAAACTGACGCCACGTGAACATGTAGCCGAATTTTTCGGTTTCTATGATGGCACTTTCGGCAAGGCTTCGGCTATAGCCGGGCCGCTCGTGTTCGGATTTGTGTCGTCACAGGCGGCCAACCAGAAAGCGGGCCTGCTTTCGCTGCTCTTCTTTTTTGCAGCCGGCCTGCTTCTGATGCTTCGGGTACGTTCGAACAGCGGGGTTCCGGAAGAGCGCTCCGAAGAGGTTTGCGCCGAGTAACGCTTTCAGGAGCCCGCGAGTTTACCCGAAGAGCTGCCTCTTGCCGCATCTTCGGGTAAACTCCGCAGACCAGGAACCAATATGACACGACACTCCGGATTTTCCATGAACGCGCCTTCGGATAAAGGTGCCTATCTTCGCGAGCTTCTGCCGTACTTCTGGCGGAACCTTCTCGGCAGCAGAATTTTTATCAGCGCAGGCTCTCTGGCATTTCAGACCCTGCTCTCCATGGTGCCTTTTCTGGCGGTCGCGCTTGCGGTGCTCAGTGCCTTTCCTTTCTTTTCCAGCCTGAACCGCTCTATCGTGGACTTCATCCTGCTGAATTTCGTGCCCTCGTCCGGCAACGAGTTCCGTCACTACGTTGAGGAGTTCGTCGGCAAAACTTCCACCGTCTCTCTGCTCGGAGGCATTCTGCTTGTCGTCATCGCCCTTTCCCTCATCTCCACGATCGACCATACCCTCAACGGCATCTGGAAGGTTCGCACCCCGAGAAAGCCCATGCAGGCCTTCCTGCTCTACTGGACGGTGCTCACGCTCGGCCCGCTGCTGATGGGTAGCAGCCTTGCTGCAAGCTCATATATATGGTATACCGTCTTCACCGAGGGGCCGATGCGTGAACTGAAATTGCGCCTTATTTCGTTTCTGCCTTTCGTGAACTCGCTTGCGGCATTCTTTCTGCTCTATATCCTCGTGCCGAACCGCAAGGTCAGGTTGCTGCACGCTTTTTCCGGAGCCCTTTTAGCCGCTGTGCTTTTTGAACTTTCCAAAAAATGGTTTGTGTTTTATGTCAGTCGCTTTGCTACATTTGAGCATATCTATGGCGCGCTTTCGGCTGTTCCGATGCTTTTTTTCTGGGTCTATCTCGCCTGGGTGGTGGTGCTGACGGGGGCGGAACTTGCCTCATGCATGGGCTCTGTAAGGCAGGAAGCGAAAATCTCTCTTGCCGGAACCCCCCTGCAGGCTCTCTATCCGGTGCTCTCAATGCTTGCGGCGGTCAGTTCGGCCCAGGAGCGGGGAACGCTGCTCAGGACGGCAGACCTCCGCAGGCGGAACGGCATCGGGGTGATTAGCACTTCAGCCGCAGCCGCCCTTGCCGATTGCCTGCTGCAGGAAGGCGTACTGCAGGAAACGGCGGAAGGGAAACTGGTTATAGCGCTCGATCTTTACCGCATGACCCTTTACGAGTTGTACAGCAGGCTTCCCCTCGAGCAGGCGGAAACCGCTTTTGCTGCAGGATCGTCCGACCGCGGCAGCCCGGCTCTGGCCTCTCTCGACCGGGAGGTGGCCGCTTGCATGAAAGAGCGCATGGAGGTACCGGTCGCATCGTTTTTAAACGACACCAATATTGAACGTTTATGAGTTATCAGGTTATTGCGCGTAAATACCGCCCGCAGACCTTTGCCGACATTACCGCGCAGGAGCATATCACCCGCACCATACAGAACTCCCTGCGCATGGGCCGGCTTGGTCATGGTTATATCTTTTCCGGCCTTCGCGGTGTCGGTAAAACCACTGCGGCACGGGTCTTCGCAAAAGCCGTGAACTGCCAGAGGATCATCGAGGATGCCCAGTACTGCAAAACCGTCACCGAGCCCTGCGGTCAGTGCGAAAGCTGCCGCGACTTCGATTCCGGCACCAGCCTGAACATCTCTGAATTCGACGCCGCATCCAACAACAGCGTCGACGACATCCGCATGCTGCGCGAAAACGTACGCTATGGACCGCAGAAAGGCCGCTATCGGGTCTACATCATCGACGAGGTGCACATGCTTTCCATCGCCGCCTTCAACGCCTTCCTCAAAACGCTCGAAGAGCCGCCTCCGCACGCGATTTTCATTTTCGCGACCACCGAACTGCACAAGATTCCCGCGACCATCGCTTCGCGATGCCAGCGATTCAACTTCAAGCGCATTCCGCTCGACCGGATACAGCAGCAGCTCCAGCAGATCTGCGACGCCGAACGGATTGCCGTCGAACCCGATGCTCTGCAGCTTGTAGGCCGAAAGGCGCACGGTTCGATGCGCGACGCGCAGAGCATTCTCGATCAGGTCATCGCCTTTTCCGACGATTACGTGAACGGCGGGGCCATCAGCTACACCAAGGTTGCCGAACTCCTCAACCATATCGATGACGACCACCTTTTCGCTGTAACCGACGCCGTGCTTGAGCGGAATCCGGCCAATATGATCGAAACCGCCCAGTTCGTCATCTGTAATGGCTACGACGAACAGGACTTTCTCGAAAAGCTCATTGAACACCTGCGCAACATGCTGATGGTGCAGAACCTCCGCTCGACGAGGCTCGTCGAGAGGCCCGATGCCGTCAGGGAGCGCTACCAGCGCGATGCCGAAAGATTTACCCCCGCTGCGGTGATGCGCATGATCGATCTGCTGGTGCAGACCTCGCGGGAGCTGAAATTCCAGTTCGAGTACCGGTTCCGCTTTGAACTGGTGCTGCTGAAGCTTATTGAACTTGCCGGAGATGCGTCCCCGGCTTCCGCACCGACGGCGGTTCAGGCAGAACAACAAAAAAAAAAGCCCGCACTGAGCCTCTGAAACGCTCGCAGGCGCCGGATGCGCACCGTCCCCAGGTGCCTCCCGTTCAGCCGCCCGCTCCGGCCGCGCCTTCAGCTCCCTCATCCCAAAGGGTTCCAGCAGCAAAGCCGAAAACGGCCACGCCCGCCATAGACCTCGGATCATGGCAGAAAAAGCTTTCCGGGTTCGGTTCCGGATTTTCTCCTCTTTCCAGCCGGAAAGCCGAAACAGCCGCCAAGACCATCGAAGAGCAGCCGGAACTGCTGCCCTCGCTGCCGGATATCGAGACGCTCAGGATGGAATGGCATCTCTTTCTCGATTCGGTGGCTCGCGCTGATCACAGCGTGCTCAGTGCCCATCTCAGCTCATGCGATCCGGTATCGTGCACAGACCGCGGCGTATTGACCATTTCCTGCTGCAGGAAGTTTTCCTACGAAGAACTGCTGCCGGAACTGCCTGCCCTGCAGAAATCGGTGGCGGCATTCTACCGTATTCCTCTCACACTCAGGCTTGTCTATGACGCCGAAAAGGACGCCTGCAGCAAAGAGAAAACCGTTTTCACCCTCTTCGAGGAGCTTTCCCGAAAAAATCCCGTTGTGCAGTTCATCATCAGGGAGTTCGGCGGAGAACTGATCTACTGAAGCGGGGGAGGCAAGTGTTTTATAAATCAGCTAAAATTCTTCATATTCAATCTTTTCGTCCGAACCGGAACATCACCTATTTTCAAGACCATTACAGCCATGCATAGATCGGCAGAGAGCCCAGCGACCCTTCTTCAGAACAGATACAGAACAGACTATTGCGGCCTGCTTGGCCCCGACAGCGAAAACCGCACCGTCAGGCTCGGCGGATGGGTTCACCGCAAGCGCGACCACGGTGGCCTTATTTTCATAGACCTTCGCGACCATACCGGCATCTGCCAGCTCGTCATACAGCCCGAACAGGAGGAACTGTTCAAGGCCGTCGAGCATCTTCATAACGAATCGGTCATCACCATCGAAGGCCAGGCGGTCAGACGCAGTCCCGAAACCGTCAATCCTCGCCTCGCATCGGGAGAGATCGAGGTTGTCGTGCGCTCGGTCGGCATCGAAAGCAACGCACACACGCTGCCCTTTCCGGTAGCCGACGAGGTGCAGACCTCCGAAGAGCTCCGCCTGAAATATCGTTTCATCGACCTTCGCCGCGAAAAGCTGCACGAAAATATCATATTCCGCAGCCGGCTCACCGCCGAAGTGCGCCGTTTTCTTGTCGAACAGGGATTCATCGAAATCCAGACACCGATTCTCACGTCGAGTTCGCCCGAAGGCGCACGCGACTTTCTCGTGCCGAGCCGCCTGCACCCCGGCAAGTTCTATGCGCTGCCGCAGGCGCCCCAGCAGTTCAAGCAGCTGCTCATGGTAGCCGGATTTCCCCGGTATTTCCAGATAGCGCCCTGCTTCAGGGACGAAGACGCAAGAGCCGACCGCAGCCCGGGCGAATTCTACCAGATCGATATGGAAATGGCTTTCATCGAGCAGGACGACCTGTTCGTTATTCTTGAAGGCATGTTCAAGCACCTCGTCGAGAGCATGTCGGAAAAACGTATAACGCAGTATCCATTTCCGCGCATCAGCTACAAGGAGGTCATGAACCGCTATGGCAGCGACAAACCCGACCTTCGCATTCCGCTTGAAATCCGGGATGTCACCGGGCTTTTCGTCGATTCCTCCTTCAAGGTCTTCTCTTCGAACACCAAAGATGGGTGCGCAGTCAAGGCGCTCGTGCTCAAAGGCCGAGGCAACGAATCGCGACTCTTTTACGACAAAGCCGAAAAACGCGCACGCGAGCTAGGATCCGCAGGCCTTGCCTATATTCAGTTCCGTGAAGAGGGGCCAAAAGGGCCGGTCGTCAAGTTTCTCGGCGAAGCCGAGATGGCGCGCCTCAAAACGCAGCTCGGGCTTGAAACCGGCGACGTCGTCTTCTTCGGGGCAGGAAAGTGGGAACCCACCTGCAAGATCATGGGCGGCATGCGCAACTACTTCGCCGACCTCTTCGAACTCGATCGCGACGAACTCTCCTTTTGCTGGATCGTTGACTTTCCCATGTACGAGTATAACGAAGAGGCCAAAAAAATCGACTTCTCGCACAACCCGTTCTCCATGCCGCAGGGAGAAATGGAAGCACTCGACACCATGCAGCCGCTCGACATTCTCGCCTACCAGTACGACATCGTCTGCAACGGCATCGAACTCTCCAGCGGAGCGATCCGTAACCATCGCCCCGACATCATGTACCGCGCCTTCGAAATAGCCGGATACTCCAAAGAAGAGGTCGATCAGCGATTCGGCCACATGATCGATGCCTTCAAACTCGGCGCGCCTCCCCACGGAGGCATCGCACCGGGTCTTGACCGCCTTGTGATGATCCTTCGCGACGAACAGAACATCCGTGAAGTTATCGCCTTCCCCATGAACCAGCAGGCCCAGGACCTCATGATGTCCGCACCCTCCGAAGTCATGGCGCAGCAGCTCAGGGAGCTCTGCCTGAAGATCGAACTTCCGCCGGCAAAGGAGGGGAAGTAGGAGTCAGGAGTATCGGGCGGGGTGCCGCACAGGATTTCGATCCCGATTCATCGGGACAATGCGGCAATTTGATTGCGAAATTACTTTTTAGGGGGGGGCTCCCAATATTTTAACCATGATCTGCAGTTTGTTTATTCAGGAAGTCTTCTTGCCTGACACGTAGTTGCGGATAAAATGGAAAATGTTATTGGAGCGAATGAGCCGGAAAGAGATTGGGAAAAAGACGATCAATGGACGCAGCCGGAAAACGAAGCGATACCGGTCCTTTTGGGGAATCCGATCCGAGAATGCCGTTTGCAAGGAGTGACGAGAGCAGTGTTCTTGCGCTCCGTTCCTTCAGACCCGTAATACGGCAGGCGTCACCGCGTTTGAGTTCCCCTTTAAGCAGCGTGATTTCGAGTATCGTGAAAGCTTCAGGTTTTCAATTCTGTTCTATGCAATAACAGGACAATCGCCCGATAAAGCTGTCGAGATCGAAGAGTTGCTGCATGAACTATAGTGGACCCGGATTTTCAGACAAGTGTTTAAGGTGGTAACTTGCCCAAAAAAGGGACAAGTTATGAGCGAAAAGCAACGCAAAAGTTTTACGGCACAATTCAAGGCCAAAGTAGCGCTTGAGGCGATCAAGGGAGAGAAAACCCTGAACGAGATCGGCCGGGAATTCGAAGTTCACCCCAATCTGGTTGGGCAATGGAAGCGGGAGGTACAAGAGAACGCTGCCGGTTTGTTCGAGGTCAAACGGGGTACGAAGCCTCGCGATCCGCTTGCAGATCCAGAAAAGCTCTACGCCGAAATAGGTCGGCTCAAAGTTGAGCTGGGTTGGCTGAAAAAAAAAGTCGATCCGTACCTATGAAAGCGCGTAAAAGCTGGATCAGCGACAAGGAATCGTTGTCGGTATCGACCCAATGTGAACTTGCCGGAGTAACCCGGTCAGGGTACTACGGGCAATGCAAAAGCCTCATGCCAAATACTGAAGATCTGGAACTGATGAAACTTATCGACGAGGAGTACACCCGACATCCGTTTTATGGAAGCCGGCGGATGAAGCGGGTACTGCTCGCCCAAGGGCGCAAGGTCAACCGGAAACGAGTACAGCGCTTGATGCGTAACCTGGGGCTTGCGGGTATGGCGCCAGGGCCCAATACCAGCAAACCGCATCCGCAGCACAAGATCTATCCATACCTGTTGCGAGGTCTTGCCATTACCAGACCGAACCATGTCTGGTCTACCGATGTGACCTATTGCCGGTTACCCGGCGGCTTCATGTATCTGACGGCCGTCATCGACTGGTATTCCCGCAAGGTGCTGGCATGGAGGCTTTCGAATATCGGGTAACGGCGACGCATTGCTGCGCCACCGTCCCCTAAGAACCGTGCGTGCGGCTTTTACCGCACACGGCTCAAGCCTCGAGTAAGGCGCCGTGAGGCACCCGGCAACTCAACGGTGTCGTTTT
>NZ_JAIGND010000012.1:0-114184 GCF_036528655.1 Chlorobium sp. | reverse complement strand
CAAGCTCTTCAGCCATTGAGCTGTCGGGCTATCAAGCAATGAAGAGGAAGAGCGCGGTTCCCGCTGATTAAAAACGGATTTTCACGGATTAAAAGATTGTGGGCCGTGAGTGGTGGGCGGTGGGATTTAAGAGGAAGATTTTTACCCACGGATTTTCACGGATTGGCACGGATTTTTGGATGAGGGGTTACCGGGGGTTGTATCAAGCTCTTCAGCCATTGAGCTGTCGGGCTATCAAGCAATGAAGAGGAAGAGCGCGGTTCCCGCTGATTAAAAACGGATTTTCACGGATTAAAAGATTGTGGGCCGTGAGTGGTGGGCGGTGGGCAGTTAGCCGGTAGCCCGAAGGATTGAACGAGGAAGAGTTTTGCCCACGGATTTTCACCGATTGGCACGGATTGACAGGATGGAAGAGGGATGAGTGGGTCACGATGGGGACGAGGTCGGGGGGGCGTCTTGTTTTTCGCTGCGCATAAGCCTGGTGAGCGCGGCTATTTCGGCTGCCTGGGTTTCGACGGCATGGGCGAGCCGTTCCATGTCGGTGCGACGCTCTCGTTCGGTGAGGGTGTCGAAGAGTATGGGTTTCTGGAACCCTTCGGAGAGCCTGAAGATGTTCCGGCAGTGACTGATCAGCAGCAGAAAGAAGAGCGGCAGAAGCCATTCGCCGAGAATGACGGGAAGTTCCTGGTAGTGGCTGACGACGCCTGCCCAGTCGCCGCGGAGGAGCGAGTCCCATTTGACGAAGAAGTAGAGGTAGACCATCGGGTGGAAGCTCATGAAGAAACGCAGCTGCTTCGACTGACGGCGTACGGCGGGGTCGTGCTCGTATTTCGAGAGTACCCAGGGAAAGTGCCCTACGGTCATCGCCGAGCGGCGGTCGTTGAGGTAACGCGCTCCCTGCAGGGCGGAGTCGATGAAGGTGGCCACGAGGCTCAGCAGGCCTGTGGAGAGCATCGCGGCCATGAATGCGTAGCTGAGATCGTCGAATTTGAACGAGCCGGCAAGGTATGGCAGGGTGATGGATTTCGGCCGGATGACGATGAATAGCAGGCCGATGCCGGCAAGGATCATGGAAAAGGTGTGCAGTTTCCTGGCGTGTTTGAGGCTTTCGATGACGGCTTCGGCGTTGGAGCCCTGCATGGAGTTGCCGGGTGGATCGAGCCGCATGAGGGCGGCGGAATCGGTCTGCGGGGAGTAAAATCCGTTGACGCCGATATCGCAGCCGCGGACGGCGTCGTAGCGGGTGTTGATGTCGATGGCGCTTTTGCTGAGCTCGGCGCCGGAGAGATCGGCATGAAAGAGATCGGTTCCCCTGAGGTCGGCCCCTCTGAGGTCGGCGTTGCGAAGGTCGGTTCCGACGAGTATCGCGCCGGAGAGCAGCGCACCCGACAGGTCGGCATCCCGCAGATCGAGGCCTCCGAGATCGGCTCCGGAAAGGTCGGGGCGAAGGCTGGGGTTCTGGCTCCGCCACCGGTTCCATGAAACCGTTCCTTCGGCGAGAATGTCGAGGTGCTGCAACTGTGCCATTGGAATCGGTTTACATGCAGGGGTTCTTGCCGAGGTGCTGCAGGATGGCCCGGAAGAGCGATGCGCTGTGGATGACCTGCCCGTAGGCTTCGGCCTGGGTCAGGTTGCGGTTCTCTTTGCGGATTTTCCTGCCGAGCCTGCGCGAGATTTCGGCGATCCGGGCCACTTCGCCAGCGAGATCTTCTTCGCTTTCGATGGAAATATCGTAGATGCTGCGCTGGATGTAGCCGACGTTGTTCTGTACGCTGCATTCGATGATTCCGTCGTTGATGGTGTGGCGCTCTCTGTTGAAGGCGTCGTAGGGAACGTTGTGCAGCGGCATGGAGAGGTCGCCGACATAGTGGGCGCAGAAGACCAGCGGGTAGTTGGCGTATTTGCCGCTCCGCCTGAGTTCTTTGTAGTCGCGCAGGGTGCCGATGATGGCGCCGTAGAGGTGCCCTTCGTCGTCGGTGGGATCGTTGTACCGCCCGACCTGCTCCATTACCATTTCCGGCGTGACCGCATGCTGTTTTTTGTTGTTGTGGTAGTGGTTCTTTTCCTCGGCGGGCCGGAAAGCCTCTCTTGATTTTACGACGTCAGGCGCGGCGGCGCTGTACCAGAGTTCGAAGCCTGCGGCCTCTGCGATGGCCAGGTGAGTCCGGTCGTGCCAGCCGTAGGATTCGGTGGTGGTGAAAAAAAGGAGGGCCAGAATGGAGATGAACGATGCTCCCCCCGGTTTTCGGAAATGGAGGTTCTTCATGGGCCTTGCGATTTATGAGGTGTGTGGCATGGCGGTCATGCCGAAAGTTCGAGCATCCTTTTTATGGGCTGCAGCGCGGCTTTTCGGAGATCTTCGGGCAACGTCACTTCCGGAGCGCGGTTCTGCATGCAGAGGACGAGTTTGTCGAGCGTGTTCTGCTTCATCTGTTTGCAGACGCTGCGGGGGTTATCGCGGTCTTTGGGCGCCGGAATGAAGGTTTTGCCGGGCGAACGCCGCTGCATTTCGAAGAGAATGCCGGGCTCGGTAGCCACGATGAAGCTCGTGGCGTCGCTCGATACGGTGTAGTCGAGCAGCGCCTGGGTGGAGCCGGTGAATGCCGCGTGGCGAAGCACCTCTTCCCTGCATTCGGGATGGGCGATAAGGAGCGCTTCGGGGTGCAGACGGCAGGTTTCGAGTATGTGTTGTTCGCAGAAGGCTTCGTGCACATAGCAGAATCCCTGCCAGAGCACCATTTCGCGCCCGAGTTTTTTCATGAGATAACCGCCGAGGTTGCGGTCGGGCCCGAAGATGATCTGCCGGTCGGCGGGTATGGAGCGGATGATCCGTTCGGCGTTGGAGGAGGTGCAGATGATGTCGGAGAGCGCCTTGATTTCGGCCGAAGAGTTGATGTAGCTGACCGCGACGGCGTCGGGGTGCCGCTTCCGGAAGTCGCGGAACTGGTCGACGGGACAGCTGTCGGCAAGCGGGCAGCCGGCGTACCGGTCGGGGACGAGCACGAGTTTTTCGGGGTTGAGGATTTTGGCGGTTTCGGCCATGAAGTATACTCCTGCGAAGACGATGACGTCGGCGCCGGTTTTTTCGGCGCTCCGGGCAAGGGCGAGGCTGTCGCCTACGACGTCGGCCGCCTGCTGTATTTCCGGCAGCGTGTAGTAATGGGCGAGCAGAACGGCGTTCAGCTCCCGTTTCAGCTCCTGTACGCGGAGCATCAGTTCCTCGCTTGTGGCGCTCGGCTGTGCGGTTTCGGATATCATGTGCGCGTTTACGGCTAATGGTTCGGGATCCTCTCTCTTGCGGAACGCGCCCCTGTGCGGTGACGATCGTCCCGGGTGCGACGGGCCGAAGAGGTATTATTTCAGGTAGTAGTCGAGATCGTCGTCTTCCCTGATAAGCAGCAGGATGGCCGAGTTGGGTACGATGACGTAGCGTTCGTCTTCGTATTCGATCTCGTAGGAACTGTTCTGGATGAATATGGCCAGATCGCCGACTTTCGCCTGCAGGGGTATATACTGGGCGCCGGAAACCTGTTCTTTCCATGGTTCGTCGGATTCCGGAGGGGGACCTACGGGATAGCCGGGACCGGTTTTGATGACGTAACCGCTCTGGATTCTGGCTTTTTCCTGGATTCCGGGAGGAAGATAGATGCCCGATTTCGTGCGATCGTCGTGAGATTTCGGTCTGATGAGCACTCTGTCGCCGACAACTATAAATTTATCTGTTATATTTGCATTTTGCACCATATGTTTGCATGGTTGTCGGTTTAAGACTATCGGGTGCTTTCCCGGAAGAGGAAAATGTAACAAAAATAACCGCCCGGGCAAATCGCGGGGCTCCTTCGGAAAGAGCGGGCTTTGCGTCTTTTAATAATTGGAATTCAAGAGCGTGCAGAAGTTTTTATCTTTTCTCGTCAGACATAACGCATATCTGCTGCTGATGCTCTATTGCGGCATAGCGCTGCTTGTCGTCCGTTTAGAGCAGGACGATATCGTGTCGAGCATCAGCGGTTCGTTCAAAGAGATCGAGGCATCGGTCAACGAGCAGATCGTCAGTTACGGCTACCTGCTCAATCTTCGCAAAGAGAACGAGCGGCTGATGCTCCTGAATTCGGAGCTGCTTTCGAAGTGCCTCCGGAACGAGAGACTGCTGCGCGATACGAAGGCCCGAAGCGCCCTGTCAGCCGATTCGTCGTTCGACGCTTCAGGCTATGTGGTTGCCCGGGTGATCGACAGGAAGTTCAGCGCGCGGGAAAACATGCTTATGATCGATGCCGGGAAAAACCGGGGAATCCGGCCGGATATGACGGTGCTTACCCCGAAAGGCCTTGTCGGCAGGGTCGTTTACGTTACGGAGCGTCATGCCGCTATCATGCCGGTCATCCATACCGATTTCAAGGTGAGCGTGATCTCTTCGGAAAGCAATGCCATGGGGATTCTGGCCTGGAACGGCGGAGGAGAACATCTTGCGAGCATCGAGCATATGCCGATCAGCAGTCCGCTCAAACGGGGCGAAGAGATGCTGACGACCGATTTCAGCACGTTCGCTCCAGGCGGCATTCCCGTGGGCAGAGTGGTGCGTATCAGGCCCGACAAGCTTTTTTATACCATCGATATCAGGCTGGCTGTCGATTTTTCAACCCTCTCCTATGTGCTTGTCGCTCCGCTTAAGAGAGACCAGGATAAGCCCGACCTGCTTGACATCGTCACGCCCCATAGAGAACCCTCAACCATCAACCCTGTGAACTGAGCCGTGAGACAATCCCTCCTTCCACTTGTTATCGTACTGCTCGTAGTCTCCCTGCTGCAGATATTCGGCATGTCCCGATTGTCGCTGTTCGGCGTTTCGCCCGATATGGTGACGGTGCTGCTTTCCCTCATGTCCGTTTATATCGGGCAGCGCACCGGCATGGCTTTCGGTTTCGCGGCCGGCCTGATTGCCGGCCTGTTCTCCGGAAATCTCGGCGTAAACCTGCTGTTCAGGACGATCGAGGGGTTTACGGCGGGTTATTTCCATGTGCCGGAAGAGAGCCACGCCACCAGGTCCCAGAAATCGAGGATGCTGTATCTGGCCATCGTGATGGCCTCTTTTGCGGGCAACCTTGTTTTCAACCTGGTTGAGAACCCGCTCGGACAGCAGCTCCTGCTGCGTATTTTCGCCAACGGCGCTCTTGCCTGCGTCCTGAACCTTCTGCTCGGCGTGATCGTGAACAGGCTTTATCTGAGAAAAACTCTTTCCGAGTAGCCGATGGATACCATTCAACGGGGAGCTTCACTGGTTTTTTATCTGGTGATCGCCGTATTCTGCCTGCTTTTCGGACGGCTTTTTTATCTGCAGGTGCTGAATTTCGAGGAGCTCGGAACGGTATCGTCAGCTGCGAGCATCCGGAGGGTCTGGGAGCAGGCGCCGAGAGGCCGGATGATCGACAGGAACGGCCATATCATGGTGGATAACCAGCCGTTGTATTCGGTGAAGGTGGTGCCGGCAGAGTTCCAGCTTTCGAAAGCCCCTCTTCTGGCCAGGCTGATGCGTATGCCTGCCGATGAAGTGAAGGAGAAAATCCTTAAAGGGAAGCGCTTCAACCGGTTTTCGGCGGCAACGATCAACAAAAACCTCAATCCCGTGCTTATAGCCCGCCTGAGCGAGAATCTCTGGCAGCTGCCGGGCATATTGATCGAGGCGGACAACAAACGCCGGTATATGGATTCCGTCTACGGGTCGCACCTGTTCGGTTATGTCAGGCTGGTTTCGAAGGAGCAGCTCGAAACGCTTTCGGAGGAAGGGTATACCCAGGAGGACAGGATAGGGTTCAGCGGCCTTGAAAAGATATATGAGGAGCGGCTGAAGGGGCAGAAGGGAGCCCGGTTCCGAATGGTCAATCCGCTGGGCAAATATGTAGGCAGATACGACGAAGGCAGAAGCGACATTGCGGCCATCAGGGGGGACGATCTCTACCTGTGCATCGACGCCGGCCTGCAGCAGCTCGCCGAGCAGCTGATAAGGGAAACCGGAAAATCCGGAGCGGTAGTGGCAATCGATCCGTCGACAGGAGGCATCCTCGCTCTGGTCAGCGCGCCCGATTACGACCTTGATATCTTCAACGGCTCGACCGATCCGGACGGGTGGCGGAGCATCATGAACAATCCCCAGAAACCGCTTTTCAACCGGACGGTGCAGGCGGTCTACCCTCCGGGGTCGATTTACAAGATGGTGCTTGCCATGGCCGCTCTCGAGGAGGGAAAGGTGAACCCCGATGCGATATTCCTCGATCGCGGCAGTTTCGTGTTCGGCAGACGGGCTTTCCGCAATCACGCGGGGCATGCGCTCGGACCGATCGACATGAACAAGGCCATCATTCATTCGAGCAACGTCTACTTTTACAACCTGATATTCCAGACAGGGTTCGAAAACTGGACGAAGTACGGCAGGATACTCGGATTCGGCGCCGAAACCGGCATCGACCTTCCGGGCGAGCGTTCCGGACTTCTGCCTTCGACAGAATTTTTCAACGAACGGTACGGACGGGGCGGATGGACGAAAGGGTATCTGGTCAGCCTCGCTATCGGCCAGGGTGAGCTCGGCACCACGCCACTGCAGCTGGCGACTTACGCGGCGGCGCTGGCCAACAGGGGAACCTGGCACCAGCCGCATATTGTTAAGGGATACCGCGACGCGGCGACAGGCCGGTACGTGCCGCTTGCCTACCGGCACAGGAAACTGCCGCTGTCGGAAAAGAATCTGGACTATATCAGGAACGCGATGCGCGGCGTGGTGGTGGAGGGTACCGGCAGGCAGGCAAACCTTCCGGACATCGAGGTGGCGGGCAAAACCGGAACGGCGCAGAATCCGCACGGCAGGGACCATGCCTGGTTCATCGCGTTCGCTCCCATGGAGAATCCGAAAATCGCCGTCTGCGTGCTGGTGGAGAATTCCGGGTTCGGAGGATCGATTTCAGCGCCTATCGCACGGGAGCTGATAAGGTATCATGTGCAGGAGAAGAAGCCTGAGCTGCCGGATTCGGCCGGTAGGGCAGCCGTCAGGCCGACCGCCCCGGCAGGAAGCCGGGACAGCAGCGCCGCCGCGGCTGAAACGGCGCCGCAAGCGCAGCCGGAGGCGGCCGCAACGGGGGCTCCGGCTACCCGGACGGAGAGCGCAGAGAGCGAACCGCAAACCGCATCGGAGGAGGAGACCGAGTGATATTCAAGAATGATCCGCAGTCCGTACAGGCCTTCCTGACGGATACGAGCAACCTGCGAACCGGGCGTACGCCGGGCGTATACCTGCCGGAAAGCGCGGCCGAGGCGGCCGGACTGCTGAAAACGGAGTCGGGCAGCGGAAAGCGCTTCACCATTGCCGGCAACGGCACCGGTACGACGGGCGGACGGATTCCCGAAGGCGATTGGGTGATCGCCACGCACAGGCTGCAGCGTACAGGCGAACCCCAGGCGCTCTCGGCCTGTGAGGCGACGATGAGGGTCGAGGCCGGAGCGGTGCTGGCGGATATTCAGCGGAAGGCGGAGGATACGGGGTGGTTTTATCCTCCCGATCCTACCGAGAGCCTCTGTTTCATCGGCGGCACCATCGCCAACAACTCTTCGGGGTCGAGGTCGTTCCTGTACGGCTCGACGCGCGAGCATGTCCGGAGGATTCTGGTGGCGCTTCCCCAGGGAGATCTGCTCGATATTCCGAGAGGGCGGTATGTTGCCGACGATGAGGGCTTTTTCCGCCTCGACCTGCCGGTCGCCGGCCGGATCGTTTTCAGGAGGCCACAGTACCGGATGCCGGAAACAAGCAAGCATAATGCAGGCTACTACTCGAAGGAGGGAATGGACCTGATCGATCTGTTCATCGGCAGCGAAGGAACGCTCGGCATCATTGTCGAAGCCGACCTGAAGCTGATACCTCTCCCCCGCCATCTGTTTGCCGGCCTCGCCTTTTTCGGCTCGATCGACGACCTGTTCGCGTTCACGGAAGCCGCCCGCTCGCCGGAAAGCGGCGTGCGGCCGAGGGTGCTGGAGCTTTTCGATTCGCGCTCGCTCGACTTTCTGCGGCAGCAGTACCCCGACACTCCGGCGGGTACCGCCGGGGCGATTTTCTTCGAGCAGGAAACCGATCCCGAAAGGGAGGATGCCGACCTGCAGGCCTGGCTGGATCTTATGGAGCGGTGCAGCGTTCCGCTCGAAACGACATGGATGGCGCTCGACCGGGAAGAACAGCGAAAACTGACGGCGTTCCGCCATGCGCTGCCACTGCTCGTTAACGAGTGGCTCAGCCGCCAGGAGGAGAGCAAGATCAGCACCGATATGGCGGTGCCGGCGGCTTCGTTCAGGGAACTGTACGATTTTTACGAGAGTTCGTGCCTGAAAAACGATTTCGTCTTTATTATCTTCGGCCATATCGGCGACGCGCATGTGCATCTGAACATCCTTCCCCGTAACCGGGAGGAGTTCCTGCGAGCCAGGCAGCTTTACGGGGAGTTCGTGGAAAAAGTGGCGGCTCTGGGGGGGACGCTTTCGGCCGAGCACGGTGTCGGAAAGCTGAAATCGCGCTATCTGGCCTCCATGTACGGCGACGAGAGCATCATGGAGATGGTGCGGATAAAAAAAATCTTCGACCCGGAGCTGGTGCTCAATATCGGGAACCTGATACCGGCGTCGTATCTTGAGCAACCTGCATAATCACGAGAGGACGTTTTGGCAAAAAAACCGGACAAGCCGAACTATGTGCATTCCATACAGAACAGGAAGGCGCGGTTCGAGTATCACATCATCGACACGGTCGTCTGCGGCATAGAACTGCTGGGCAGCGAGGTGAAATCGGTCCGGCTGGGCAAGGCAAGCCTGAACGAGAGTTACGCCGTCATCCACCGCGGAGAGGTCTGGCTCGAGAACATGCAGATCACCCCTTACGAGCATAACACGCTCGACAAGCTCGAACCGAAGCGGAGCCGGCGCCTGCTTCTGCATCGGGAGGAGATCAGGAGGCTGCAGTCGAAGATCAGCGAGAAGGGACTGACGCTCATTCCGCTGAGGGCGTTTTTCACCGACAGGGGCATTCTGAAGGTCGAACTTGCGCTTGCCAAGGGCAAGAAACTGTTCGATAAACGAGAAACCCTCAAGTCGCGGGAGAACGAACGGCAGCTGCAGCAGCTGAAGAAGAATTTTTAAGCTTAACTCTTTTCTTTTTTTTTCAATGCGTTTTCCAACCGTACAGGAACAGCTCGATATCATTGCAGGCAATGTGGTTGAAATCATCAGTATCGAGGAACTCGAAAAAAAACTGCGCCACAGCCTGCAGAGCGGCAAGCCGCTGAAGGTGAAGCTCGGCGCCGACCCGTCGCGCCCGGATCTCCATCTGGGCCATTCCGTGGTGCTGCGCAAACTCCGCCAGTTCCAGGATCTCGGCCATGAGGCGATTCTCATCATCGGCGATTTCACGGCCATGATCGGCGATCCTTCGGGCAAAAGCAAAACCCGCCCGCAGCTTTCGGCCGGGGAGGCGCGCGAAAACGGCAAGAGCTATTTCGAGCAGGCGTCGAAGATTCTCGATGCAGGTAAAACCACCATCTGCTACAATGCCGACTGGCTCGGAAAAATGACTTTTTCTGACGTCATCAGGCTGTCGAGCCATTACACGGTGGCCCGGATGCTCGAACGGGACGATTTCGAACGGCGGTACCGCTCGAACGAACCGATTTCGATCCACGAGTTCCTCTATCCGCTCGCTCAGGGGATGGATTCCGTTCACCTGAAAAACGACGTGGAGCTGGGGGGAACCGACCAGAAGTTCAATCTGCTGGTGGGACGCGACCTGCAGCGGGAATACGGCATCGCGCCGCAGGCCTGCATCACCATGGAGCTGCTTGTGGGCACCGACGGAAAGGAGAAGATGTCGAAGTCGCTCGGCAACGCCGTCTGTTTCAACGATACGCCGCACGACATGTACGGCAGGACGCTTTCGATTCCGGATCAGCTGATCGAAACCTGGCACCGCCTGCTGGTGTCGCACAGAACCGGATCCCTTGCCGGCCTGAAGGAAAGCATCGAAACCAATCCGAGAGAGGCGAAGCGCTCTCTGGCAAAAGAGATCGTGGCGCAGTACTACTCCCCTGAAGCCGCCATCGAGGCGGAAGAGCATTTCGACCGGGTTTTCGTGCAGAAGAAAGCGCCGGACAATATCGAGCTGTTCGAGTTCGACGCGGTCAGCGTCCCTGTGGTCGAGCTGCTCGTGAGGCTTGGCGCCGCACCGTCGAAAAGCGAAGCCCGGCGCATGATTCAGCAGAACGCGGTGACGGCGGACGAGGAGAAAATCGCCGACGTGAATGCCTCGATCGTGCCGGGAGATGAACCGGTAATCATCAGGGCCGGCAAAAGAAAGTTTTATAAAGTCGCGGCGAAAAAATCGTTTTGAATGCCGGCGCTTTTTCCTATAATTGAGCAACTCGACCATCGAGCAGGCAGTCATATTACACTAATCCATCCGGAGGAACGGCATTGTCATTCGTCCCGAAAAAAGTATTTTTCACCAAGGGTGTCGGAAGACACAAAGAGTATCTTTCATCGTTCGAGCTCGCGCTGAGGGATGCCAAGATCGAAAAGTGCAATCTTGTAACCGTTTCAAGCATCTTCCCGCCCAAGTGCCAGCGCATCAGCGTCGAGGAAGGGTTGAAACTGCTCTCTCCCGGCCAGATCACCTTTGCGGTCATGGCGCGCAACTCGACCAACGAGTATAACCGGCTCATATCTGCTTCGGTGGGCGTGGCTATCCCTGCCGACGATACGCAGTACGGCTATCTCTCCGAACACCACCCGTACGGCGAGTCGGACGAACAGTCCGGCGAGTATGCCGAGGATCTTGCGGCCACCATGCTTGCCACGACGCTCGGTATCGAGTTCGATCCGAACAAGGACTGGGACGAGCGGGAGGGCATCTACAAGATGAGCGGCAAAATCATCAATTCCTACAATATCACGCAGTCGGCAGAGGGCGAAAACGGCCTCTGGACAACAGTCATTTCCTGCGCGGTACTCCTGCCCTGAACGGATCATGAGACTCCCTCGCCGCCGCGCGGAGGAATCTCCACCGCCCGCAGGGGGTATTTTTAGGGCACATCGCTGTCGAACGGAAACGGGGAACAGGGTCGGAAGACCGGTTCCCCGTTTTATTTAATTCCGCATCCTTCTTGCTATCTATGGATTTTTTTGCCTCACTGGAGCATATCCGCACGCTTGACGAACTGATCCTCCAGGGCGGCTATTTCCTGCTTTTTGCCATCGTTTTCGCCGAAACCGGGCTGTTTGCGGGGTTCTTTCTGCCCGGAGACTCGCTGCTGCTCACTGCAGGGCTTATCGCCGCGTCGGGCAAACTCGACATCGTTGCCGTTATCGCGACGCTGAGCTGCGCATCCGTGCTTGGCGATACGACCGGGTATCTCATAGGAAGGCAGTTGCAGAAAAGTCTGTTTTCAAAGAAGGAGACGATTTTTTTCCACCGCGAGCATCTGAAGAAAACCGAAGCGTTCTATGAAAAGCATGGAGCGAAAACCGTTTTTCTCGCCCGGTTCGTACCGGTGGTACGCAGTTTTGCCGCAACGCTCGCGGGCGTCGCCGGCATGCCTTACCGGGTTTTTTTCTTTTACAGCGTAAGCGGCGCCGTGCTCTGGGTGCTTTGTTTCACGCTGACCGGTTATTATATAGCTACTCTGTTCCCTGAGGTGGTCGGCTATCTGCATGTGGTGATCATGGCCGGCATCGTGCTGATCGTCATCAGCGCCATCAGACACCTCAGACCCGGAAAACATTCATGAACCTACTCTCCCTGTGATGTATGACTGAATCCTTACATACCGATGTTCTGGTGATCGGCAGCGGCATCGGCGGCCTCTATTTCGCCATCAATATGGCCGAACATGCAAAGGTTACCATCATTACCAAAAAAGAAAGTTCGACGTCGAACACCAACTGGGCTCAAGGAGGCATAGCGGCCACAATCGACAGCGGCGATTCGGCCGAACTGCATATTGCCGATACGCTCAATGCCGGCGCCGGACTCTGCAACCGCGACATGGTTGCCATAATGGTGAATGAGGGCCCGGAGCATATCCGGCGCCTTATCGAACTCGGGGTGCGGTTCACCACGTCCGATCACGACCATCTGCATCTCGGCAAGGAGGGAGGGCATTCGCGCAGCAGGATCGTGCATGCGCACGATTTCACCGGGCGCGAGGTGGAGTCGGCCCTGCTCGACCAGGTGAACAGTCATCCGAACATCACCCTGCTGGAACACCATTTCGCCATCGAACTGCTGACGGAACACCATCTGGGCATCAAAACCAACGATATTACCTGTTACGGCGCCTACGTGCTCGATTCGAGGCAGCGCAAGCCGAAAAAAATCATGGCCAGGGTTACCCTGGTGGCTTCGGGAGGGCTCGGCCATGTGTACAAGCATACCACCAACCCGGATATCGCTACCGGCGATGGTATCGCCATGGCTTACCGGGCCGGTGCGGAGATCGCCAATATGGAGTTCATCCAGTTCCACCCGACATCGCTCTATCACCCGAAAGCCAAATCGTTCCTGATTTCAGAGGCGGTCAGAGGGTTCGGCGGCATCCTGAAGCTGAAGAACGGCCAGGAGTTCATGCACAAGTACGACAAGCGACAGAACCTGGCGCCGAGGGACATCGTGGCAAGGGCCATCGACTCGGAGATCAAGAAGTCCGGCGAAGAGTGCGTCTTTCTCGATGTTACCCATATCGACGCGGCCAAAACAAGGGAGCACTTCCCCACCATCTACGAAACCTGCCTGAAGTACGGTATCGATATAACCAGAGAGATGATACCGGTCGTTCCGGCCGCGCACTATTCCTGCGGAGGCATCCGTACGGACGATATGGGCAGGACGACGCTGAACCGTCTGTACGCCTGCGGCGAATCGAGCTGTACGGGCGTGCATGGCGCAAACAGGCTGGCCAGCAATTCGCTGCTCGAAGCCCTCGTTTTCGCATGGCGCTCCTATGAGGATATCTGCCACCAGCTCCCTCTGCTGCAGAACGATACCAGGTTTCCCGACTGGGACGACAGCGGAACGGTCAATCCCGAAGAGTGGATTCTGGTGTCGCACAACAAGCGCGAGGCCCAGGAGGTGATGAACGACTATGTCGGCATCGTGCGCAGCGACCTGCGCCTGCAGCGGGCAAAACGCAGGATCGATTTCCTGAAGGATGAAACCGAGGCTTACTACAAGAGAACCAAGATCACCACCCAGATCCTCGAATTGCGCAACATGATCAAGGTGGCAAACCTGATCATCGAAAGCGCCATCAAGCGCCGCGAATCCAGAGGCCTGCACTACACCACCGACTACCCGGAACGCGACGACAAGCATTTTCTTATCGATACGGTACTGCGGTCGTTCTGAAAAGAGGAGCAGGGATTGAAGAGGAAGAGTTGCCCACGGATTAGCACGGATTGGCACGGATTATTGGGTTACGCTCTATGTGTTACACTTTCTTGCTATTGAGCTTTCGAGCTGTCTCGCTATCCGCCATGAAGAAGAAGATCGCGGTTCCCGCTTATTGAATGCGGATTTTCACGGATGGAAGAGTGTGGGATGTGAGTCGCACGCAGCAGCAAGGGACGTTGTTTTGCAGCTCAAGTTGCATTCAAGCATGGGACTTATGGGACCTATGCGACGTATGGGACTTATCGAAGTCGGGAAGACTGTTTTCCGGGGGGGTAGTAGGGGACGTTGTTTTGCAGCTCAACTTATCAATTATCAATTAATCTTCTCCTGCCAGTCTCTGGCGTAGCGGAAGTCTATGCCGGGGGTTCGGCTTGAGATTTTGGCTATGACGGGCATCATTCTTTTGTATTGGTTGCGGACGACCATGGCTCGGACGCGGTCGTAGAATGCGGGGGAAATGCCTTCGCGGAGAATGGTCTGGCGGTCCATCCTTTTTTCGAGCATCATGTAGAGCAGGCAGTCAACTTCTTCGTAGGAGAATCCGAGGTCGGCTTCGTCGCTCTGCCCTTCCCAGAGATCGGCGGACGGGGATTTGGAAAGGAGCGGTTCGGGAATGTCGAGGTGGCGGGCAAGACCCCGCAGCTGGGTTTTGTAGAGGTCTCCAACCGGGTTTACCGCTGATGCCATGTCGCCGAAGAGGGTGCCGTAGCCGAGCAACAGCTCGGTTTTGTTGCTCGTTCCGATGACGAGGCTCCTGTCACGGGCGGAGATGTCGTAGAGATAGACCATCCTGGTACGCGACATGATGTTGCCCCTCCTGAGCCTTTCTTCCAGGGGTATAGTGCCGATAAAGGCATCGACCGCGGATGAAATGTCGATGGTCTGGGATCGGATGCCGAGTTTGTCGACGAGCAGCCGGGCATGTTCGACGCTTTCGGGACTGCTCGACCGATAGGGCATGAGCAGGGCGAGCACATGAGAGGGGCCGAAGGCCCTGGCGGCCAGCTCGCAGACCACGGCGGAGTCGATGCCGCCGGAGAGCCCGACGACTACGGAGTGGAAGCCGAATTTGCGGATTTCGTCAAGAAGAAACGACTTGAGCAGCTCTTCAACGATTTCGTAGTCGAGATGCAGTTCTTCAGGCTTCATCATACATGCAGCGTATCGATTAAACGGATTATACCTCTTTCGACAATGAACAGGGCGATACTCACGCCGACAAGCAGGAGCGAGGCATTTGCCTGTGGGGCCCGGAGAGGCAGCGGATTGCGTTCGAACAGCTCGTTCATGCCGTCGATGAGGATGACAACGGCATACACGGCCGCAACGGCGGCGAAAAGCCAGCTCCATTCGCCGAGAAAGTAAAAGGGTTCGACGAGCCAGAGGGGAGTAAGGGAAAAGGCTGCCAGCGCTGCTGCATCTGTATCGGAAGCGGTGGCCCGACCGCTGTCGAGGAGGCGAAACATGCCGCCGGTTACGAGGTAGAGCGCCGCGATATCGAGCATGAAGGTGGCAAGCGCGGCATACATGGCAAGACGGGGCGTGCCGACGAGCGGAAACTTCACGAGCTGAACCATGGCGATGACCGGCAGGACGTAATCTTTCTGAAGATTTTGTTCAGCGGAGCTTCCGGCGGTGAAAAAATCCTGCCAGAATTTCCGGCGGGAAAAAAGAACCGCCGCTATGGATAAAAAAAGCTTTTTTATGTCCATCTGCGTTATCTCCGGAGCCATCGTTCGGGGTTCTGCTTGACAGTCCCTTTCCATATCTCGAAATGAACGACCGAACCTCCTTCGGGCATTTTTCCTGAAACGCCGATGAGCTGCTGCGATTTGATGATGTCGTTTTTCGTCACGTTCAGGGATCCGAGATTGGCGTAGACAGTCAGAAAGGAGTCCGGGTGCCTGACGATCACGATATTTCCGAAAGTCGGAAGATATGCTATCTGCACGACTTTTCCGCCCGATACCGCACGTACGGGAGTGCCGACGGGCACAGATATATCAATGCCGTTGTTGGTCGAAACGATTTTGAGGTCGCTGTCTTCGGTAGTACCGAACTTTCTCGACACGACGCCTCCCCTGACCGGCCAGGGCAGCGCTCCGTATGCCTTGTTGAAATCGGCGGAAACACGTTCGATATCTCTGGATGAGTAGTCGGGAACGACGGTCGGAGTCTGTTTCGATGCGTATTGCTTCGGAGCCGTTTTTGCCGCCGAAGCGGGCGTTTTCGGAGCGGAAGAGGCGGATGGAGTCTGGGTCACAGTGCCGGCGGCAAGCTTCTGCTGTTCGAGACGCTCAGCTTCGAGACGCTCAGCTTCCGCCTTTCTGCGTTCTTCGAGCAATCGCTGCTGCCGGGCTTCCTCGGCTGCCACTGCCTTCTGCTCGGCGAGTACGAGATTCTGTATTTTCGACTGGATCTGCTGCCGCTGCTTTTTTGCCGTGTCCAACTGGGCGGCGTACTGCTGTTTGTCTTTTTTGAGCTTCACGAGCGCAAGCTCCTTTTCTTTGCGCGTCCGGGCATAGCTCTCCAGATGCTGCTCCTGCTCTTTGAGCACCGCGGCTTTTTGCCTGAATCGCTTCTTGAGCGTCGCCTGGTTATTTTCGAGCTCGGCGGCATTTTTCCTCAGTTTTTCGACATTGCCGCTTACCGCCCTTGAAAAAAATCCGATGTATTGGGCCCTTGCCAGCGCTTCGTTGACCGATCCGGACGAGAAAAGATGTTCGGCTTCCCGGTTGCGTCCGTATTTGTAGACAGATATGGCGGTTCTGCGGAAATCGCCGGTCAGCCGCGCATGCTTTTTCCGGTTCGCTCCGATTTCGCTGCCGAGGCTGTCTATATCATCGTCGAGCTCGGAAAGGTAGCTCTGGTTTTCTGCGATCAGCTTCTCGGTAACGAGTATCTGGCGTCGGATGTTTTCGAGAGTGGCGAGCGATCGCTTTTCCTTGCTGGCCGTCGCGTTGAGCTTCGACTGGTATGTGCGCAACTCCTTCTGGAGCTTTTTCAGGGTCGCCTCGATCGCCTGGCGCTCTTTTTTTATTTGCCGGATCTCGTTGTTGGTGACCGGAGAGGATAGAACCGGAACAGATGAAACAACGAACGGAAGAAAGAAAAGCAGGAAAAAGAAAATCCTGCGGAATCTGCGAACGGTCTCTGGATGGTATTGTGCGCTCATGATGGACATAACACGTCTTCAGGCAGTGAAAAAGAAGCAAGTATCTGTTCGATCCGATTGACAAGAGGTAACCTACAAAAAGTTATTACGCGCCCAAATTGCCCGGGTTGGCCGGTGACTTTTCAGAGGTTCCCAAAAGTTCATACGAAAGGTTAATCATAAATTTTTTCATCCGAAAAAAGGGCGGGATGTTTTTTTTCTGTTTTTTCTGGATCGAAATCAGTAAATATGGGTTTTTTCACGACTCAGGATCACCATGGACAAGCTTGTCATTCGAGGCGGAAACCGTCTGTCCGGGCGGGTTACCGCTTCCGGATCGAAAAACTCTTCACTGCCCGTCATTGCGGCGACGCTGCTCGTCGGCGAAGGCCGGTTCACGCTGCACAGGATACCCGACCTGCAGGATATCCGCACGTTCACCGGTCTGCTCGATCACCTCGGAACTGAAACGTCGTTTTCAGGCAATACCCTCACGGTGGCTGCGGGAAATGTCGAAAGCATTCTGGCGCCTTACGAGCTTGTCAAGAAAATGCGTGCGTCCATCTACGTGCTCGGACCGCTGCTCGCAAGATTCGGCGAGGCAAGGGTGTCGCTGCCGGGCGGCTGCGCGTTCGGGCCCAGACCGATCGATCTGCACCTGATGGCCATGGAGAAACTCGGTGCCGAGATCACCATCGAAACCGGTTTCATCAGGGCGAAAGCGAAAAAAGGAAAACTGCAGGGCGGACATATCGACTTTCCGATCTCGTCTGTAGGCGCTACAGGAAACGCCCTGATGGCGGCCGTTCTGGCCGAAGGAACCACGACGCTTGTCAATGCCGCGGCCGAACCTGAGATCGAAACCCTTTGCCGGTTCCTTTCGGCAATGGGAGCACGCATAGAGGGAACAGGAACGACGGAACTGCGGATAGAGGGCGTCGACAGGCTGAAAGCTGTTGAATTCACCAATGTGTTCGACAGGATCGAGGCCGGTACCCTGCTTGCAGCCGCAGCCATAACAAAAGGAAGCATCACTCTGGACGGCGTGGAACCGCTGCAGCTCCGATCGGTGCTGAAAAAGTTTTCTCTTGCTGGCTGCGTTGTCACCCATTCCGACCAGAGCGTCACGCTCGAAAGCCCGGAAACGCTTATGGCCACAAGTATTACGGCAAAACCGTACCCTTCGTTCCCGACAGACATGCAGGCGCAGTGGACCGCCCTCATGACCCAGGCCGAGGGGGTCAGCAGGATTACCGACAAGGTCTATCACGAACGGTTCAACCATATTCCCGAGCTCAACCGCCTCGGTGCTCATATCGACATCGTCAGGAATCAGGCTGTCGTGCACGGACCGCGGAAACTTTCGGGCACGAAAGTGATGTCCACAGACCTGAGAGCGTCAGCATGTCTGGTGCTTGCCGGGCTTGTTGCCGAGGGCGTTACAGAAGTGCTTCGGGTCTATCACCTTGACCGGGGCTACGAAAAAATCGAAGAGAAACTCTCCGGGCTCGGAGCGGAGATATCGAGAGAGAAGTACCAGGAGTTCATCTGAAAAAAAAGATCCGGAAAGATGAATATTGTTTTGCTATTTTTCTTTGAAGAGTTATATTAACAGCCTCTAAAGCGAAGGTTTGAGGGCCCTTAGCTCAGTTGGTCAGAGCAAGCGACTCATAATCGCTGGGTCGTAGGTTCAAGTCCTACAGGGCCCACTCCTGATCGATGTCGGGTTTGCTTTGGAGTACAGTATCATGGCGTGTTCGTCTAGTGGCCCAGGACATCGCCCTCTCAAGGCGAAGATCACGGGTTCGAATCCCGTACACGCTACACTGTTGCACCCGTAGCTCAACTGGATAGAGCATCTGACTACGGATCAGAAGGTTAGGGGTTCGAATCCTCTCGGGTGTACCATACTTGCCACAGGACAGCATAACCGCACCTCAGTTCATGTCCGAGACACTTTTCCTGTTTCTTCCGGTTCCGTTTTTTTTTCTCCTTGGCCTGCTGCTCGGGAGAATCGGGGTTATCGACGATAATGCCGTTTCATTCCTTTTCCGCTTTGTCGCCCTCGTCAGCCTTCCGGCCCTTACGCTCTCCGTTTTTCCTTATATCACGCTGAGCTCCGGAATGATCCGGCTGCCGCTGGCAGCTCTGGCGGTGAGCGCATTCATGTTTGTCTGCTCGGTGACTGCTGCATCTCTGCTGCGTCCCGGCGAGCCGGTGCGAGCCTCCTTTACCATGGGAATCGTTGCTGCCAATACAGCATTCGTCCTGCCTTTCGTCAAGCCGTTTTTCGGCAACGAAGGAATCGCGGCGTTCCTGCTGTTCCATGGCGGATCCCTGCTTTCCCTGCTGGCACTGACTCGCTTTGCATGGCGCAAGACGACGTTCTCCGCTTCGACACAGCAGCATGAACCGGCGCATAAGACGATGCTCTGGGCGCTGGCCTGCGGGCTGGCGATGAATATTGCAGACTTCAGGTTCGAACCGGTTGTGGCCGTAGCCCTGCACGATACCGCTCAATTGGCCATTCCGCTGCTCCTGCTTGCTTCCGGCGCTTCGCTGAGAGTGACTCCGGCAGAAAAGAGGGTGCTCTTCTCCGGGTTCTTGATACGGCTGGCGGCCGGCGCGGCTGCGGGATATGCTGCGGCTGCAGTTTGCGGCCTTCAGGAGATGGAGAAAAACGTCGCCATCCTCTGTGCAGCGGCTCCGGCAGGAACGTTCCGTTCCTCTGCCCTGCAAAAGGAGCGTGCCGCAACGGATTTTTCCGCAGCGCTCGCATCGGCTACCATGATCGGAAGCCTGATACTTCTCCCTCTTTTGCTGCTCTCCCTGTAGGGGATCTCTCATACAGGCACCAGTGGGGACCCTTATGGGGTACTGATGGCAAAACCGGGATTTTTTCTTTTCAGGAGCAAGAAAAGTGTTGTATTCAATATTTTTTTACTATATTCATGACTCTTATTGAGGAGTGGCCAAATTGGTAAGGCTCCTGATTCTGGATCAGGCAATTCCAGGTTCGAGTCCTGGCTCCTCAGCAGTCGATAAGGCCCTGTAACAGATTGTGTTATGGGGCTTTTTCTTTTGATCCATTCGCAATCCCTTCCCCTGAAAATCTTTTTATCATTGCCTGCAAGCGCTTGCAATAAAGGATATCTGGCATGAAAATCACATTATGATTGATGACTGACTCTGCATAACAATGCGCTCTGCCCAACACGACTCATCTGAAAATTATTTATTTATATTTTTCGTATATTGTGAGGTCGTATGCCCAGATCTCCTGAAGTAAACACAAACTATATCTTATTCAAATTCAAATATTTAAGTAAATGAACGGATTGCATTTAGACCGGGGTATAGATATAGGTCTCGATTTAGGAACGGTAAACACCCTGATCTATCAACGAGGAAAGGGGCTGATCGTAAATGAGCCTTCGATTTTAGCCTGTGAAGCCCGTTCAAACAAAATTCTCGAGGTCGGGCGCGACGCCTTGATCATGCATGAAAAACTACATCCCGGTATAATTACCATCAGACCAGTCAAAAAAGGTGTTATTGCCGATTACGAATGCACGGTGAAAATGATAAAAGTGCTGCTCGACAGGTTTAAAACAAAATTTTACTGGAGCATTCGTCGTATGGTTATCAGTATTCCTATGGGAATAACTGAAGTAGAAAAAAGGGCTGTCTATGATGCAGCAGAACATATTGGAGCAAAAGAAATCTATCTTGTAGCCGAACCTATTGCCGCTGCGATCGGTATCGGACTGAACCCTTTTGAACCGGTTGGCAATATGATTGTCAATATAGGAGCCGGAACTACTGAAATAGCGGTCATATGCCTTGGAGGTATTGCATCCGGCGAATCGTTACCTATTGCCGGCACTGAATTGGATGACACAATCAATCGTTACATCCGGGATAACAGAAATCTGGCAATCAGCGACTATGTCATTGAAACAATAAAAAAGACTCTCAGTTCAGCCCTGAGGCTTGAACAGGAACTGTCAATGACCGTCAGTGGCTTAAACATCGAAACAGGGCTTCCGGATACCATTGAAATTGACTCGGAAACAATCAGAAAAGTGATAGCAACTCCCTTGAATCAAATAATTGTTTCCATCAGAAAGAACATCGAAGCTCTCTCTCCGAAACCTGACATTGCTGTCGATATTCTTAAAAGAGGAATTTATCTTACAGGCGGCGGAGCTTTGATTAAAGACTTTAATAAAAAAATTGCCGCCGATACAACAATACCCGTCAATATGGTTGAAAATCCCCTTACCCCTGTAATCATGGGGATTGGCACCATTATTGAAGACCTGTCATTGTACAGACCTCTTCTCAGCACCAACAAGAATAAAAATCCATTCTTTTCAGGCAAAAATCAGGATACGGAATCGGGGACATCTCAACAGACTATCGAGAATAATCAAAGCATCAACAATGACAATGATTTATGATAATCCGACGATGACCTTATATAACAACATCTGTTACCTGACCGTCTGTGTCGTCGGACGTCGTTAAAGATGTTTTAATATCAGAAACGGTTTTTTCGGGGCATCAGGGTTACATTATCATTATCCTGAACGCCCAGGAAAACAATATACCTGTATTATCTTCAGCATGTCCGATACGTATATTTTGAGAGCTTGTGATTTTCCGATGCCGATGTTCAATACATGATCCGATTCGCTGATACTGCCTGCCTTCCAATAATAATTCGATCCTCCATCTGTTTTCGTATGGATCGGCAATCTCCTTCGGAGAAGGATCATGGTTGCTTGCCGAAAACAGATATCTTTTCTCAAGCCCTCTTTTTGCGCTGTCATCGTCCGGATTGCTTCGGTCAATAATGCCGCGGATGCATGGGTTGATAGCGATTGTTCTGCATGAGAAGATTGCGGCTCAAACCGGCTCTTGTGCAGAACCGTTCTCTCTCTCTCTCTCTGCGGAAAGATCAGCACCGGCTTTTCCGGGCAGCAGCATGTTATCACGCGGCGTATGGACTTCTCTCAGACTCGGTTTCGGATAACAGGCCAGGCGCGAGGATATTTGCCGGACACGCTCAGGACATGTTCGGCAGCCCTGTTTTTTGCGGAAATCAAGAAACGGGCGGATACAAATGGGCTTCAGGGAAAAAGAGACTGAGCGGCGTCCTGCCGGGAGCAGGAAAAAAAAGGAAGGCAGTGCGCAAACACTGCCTTCCCGGTCAAAGCGGTAGAAAAAACCGGCTTATTTTGCTGGTGCAGCTGCAGGTGCTTCTGCAGGTGCTTCTTCTGCTGCAGGAGCTGCTTCTTCTGCTGCGGGAGCTGCTTCTTCTGCTGCAGGTGCTGCTTCCTCTGCTGCAGGTGCTGCCTCTTCGGTAGCAGGTGCTTCGGCAGGTGCAGGAGCTTCAGTTTTAGCACAGCCTACGAAGGATACTGAGCTCAGGAGAAAGAGGAAAATGAAAAGTTTTTTCATTGCTCGATTGTTGTTTTTGTTGTTTTGATAATTAACAGCTTCTTCAGCTTTCCAATATTAAAAAAAAACAGCGACTTTTCAAAAGCCCACTGCATGGCTGAATATGCAAAATATTTCCATATTCAACCAGAATATTTTTTCAGTCGACGAGTACCTGCAGCTCCTCCTTTCCAAGCTGGTGGAAGTTGAGATAACGGTAGATTTCCTGTTCTTTGCCGCCGGAAAGCTGTTTACGCACCACTTCAAGGTACTCGTCCTTGTCAGGCAGGTGTCCGAGCAGTGCGGCTACGGCTGCGAGTTCAGCGGATCCGAGATAGACCTGGGCCCCTTTGCCCATGCGGTTATCGAAGTTTCTCGTGCTGGTCGAGAAGACAACCGCGTTGTCTGCCACACGCGCCTGGTTGCCCATGCAGAGCGAACATCCCGGAATTTCCATTCTCGCTCCTGCAGCCCCGAATACCGAGTAGTAGCCCTCTTCGATGAGCTTGTTCATATCCATCTTCGTGGGAGGCACTATCCAGAGCCTTGCGGATGCGACGCCCTTGTTGCGCAGCACTTCGCCAAGCGCGCGGAAATGACCTATATTGGTCATGCAGCTGCCGACAAAGACTTCGTCGATCTGTTTCGGCCGGCTTTCGTCGAGCAGCACTTCGCTGAGGGTCATGACGTCGTCGGGATCGTTCGGACATGCAAGCACCGGTTCCTTGATCGTGTTCAGGTCGATCTCGATGACTGCGGCGTATTCTGCGTCCGCGTCGGGCTGAAGCAGCACAGGGTTCGACAGCCACTCCCGCATCTTGCCGATTCTGCGGCGAAGGGTCTCGGGGTCGCCGTATCCCTCTTCGATCATCTGTTCGAGCAGCGTGACGTTCGAGCTGAGGTATTCGATGACCGGCTCTTTGTCGAGTCGTACGGTACATGCCGCAGCGCTGCGCTCGGCAGATGCGTCGCTGAGTTCGAAGGCCTGTTCGACTTTCAGTTGCGGCAGCCCTTCGATTTCGAGAATACGACCGGCGAAAATATTCTTTTTGCCTTTTTTCTCGACGGTAAGAAGGCCCTGTTTTATGGCGACGTAGGGAATGGCGTTGACGAGATCGCGAAGGGTGATGCCTTCCTGGAGTTCGCCCTTGAAGCGCACCAGCACGGATTCGGGCACGTTGAGCGGCATGGTGCCGGTGACGCCGGCAAATGCCACGAGCCCCGATCCGCCCGGGAAGGATATGCCGATCGGGAAACGGGTGTGCGAGTCGCCTCCTGTGCCGAGGGTATCGGGAAGCACCATGCGGTTCAGCCAGGTGTGGATGACGCCGTCGCCGGGACGGAGAGCGACGCCGCCGCGGCTCATGATGAAGTACGGCAGACTGCGGTGCAGCTTGATGTCGGAAGGTTTGGGATAGGCCGCGGTATGGCAGAAACTCTGCATGAAGAGATCTGCGCTGAAGCTCAGCGCGGCAAGCTCCTTGATTTCGTCGCGGGTCATGGCGCCGGTGGTATCCTGCGAACCGACGGTCAGCGTTTCGGGCTCCACATACATGCCTGGCCGCACGCCGGGAAGGCCGCAGGCCTTGCCGATCATTTTCTGGGCAAGGGTGTAGCCTTTGCCGCTGTCGGCTGGCTGTTCCGGAAGGGTGAAGATATCGGTTTCTCCGAGTCCGAGGACTTTGCGGGCCCTGGCGGTAAGAGTCCTGCCGATGATGAGCGGAATACGGCCGCCTGCCCGCATTTCATCGGCGAGGGTGTTGGGCGCGAGGTCGAAACGGGATATGATCTGGCCGTTTTTCTCGATCCTGCCTTCGTAGGGATAGAGATCGATGACGTCGCCCATCTCCATAGCGTTGACGTCCGCCTGGATCGGCAGCGCCCCGGAGTCTTCGGCGGTGTTGAAGAAAATGGGAGCGACGATGCCTCCGATGACAACGCCGGCTGTGCGCTTGTTCGGCACGGCCGGAATGTCTTCGCCGAGGTGCCACTGCACCGAGTTGATGCCGGATTTTCTGCTTGAACCGGTACCGACGACGTCGCCGACGTAGGCGAGCGGGTGACCTTTTTCCTTGAGTCGGGCGATGGTGCCGATCGGGTCGTCCATTTTGGAACCGAGCATGCAGAGCGCATGCAGCGGAATATCGCTGCGGGTGAATGCTTCGCTGGCCGGCGAGAGGTCGTCGGTGTTGGTTTCGCCGGGTACCTTGAAGACCGTGAGGGTCATTTTTTCGGGAAGTGCCGGCCGCGTGGTGAACCATTCGGCGTCTGCCCAGGACTGCAGCACCTCTTTTGCGAAGGCGTTGGTTGCGGCGAGTTCGGCAACGACATCGAATGAATCGTAGACAAGCAGAACGTTCCTGAGCATCAAGGCGGCTTCGGCTGCTACGGCGCTGTCGGCGTGGCCGAGGGCATCGACGAGCGGCTTGACGTTGTAGCCGCCGAGCATGGTGCCGAGAATCCTTACGGCTTCAACCGGAGTGATGACGTCACATGCCGATTCTCCCTTGATGACGGCGTCGAGAAATGCGGCCTTCTCGAATGCGGCATCGTCCACGCCCGGACTGATATGTTCGCAGAACAGTTTGAGCAGGTACTCTTTCTCCTCGGACTGCTGCTGAAGAAGGAGGATCAGCTCCCGGGCCTGATCGGCCGTCAGCGGCAGGGGCGGGATGCCCTGCTGGGCTCTCTCTTCGGTGTGCGCACGGTATTGGGTGACAAGACTCATTGGGTTCTCCAGGAAATTTTGTTGAAACGGTTGTGTATGGAAGGGAAAAAACGTTCTGCCTTTCCGAAAAGGCAAAAACATTATAATAGCACTCCTTTTTTTTAAAACAAAACGTTCGGAAAACACCAGAAAAAGCACTGACCGCACTTTCTTAAGCGAGTACGGGACATTTGCCGAACTATTTCAGGAAACCGGCTTCACCGGAGAACCCGATTCTGTTCGTCAGGGCAGTCATAATCCGGAACAATGCTTCGATGGAATACCGATGTTCACTGATTCGACGAAATGGCGCCGGGCCGGTTCAGCCGGTATGGAGTTCAGGTGGCGTCGGAGAGGATGCCCGGCCCCAAGAGCATGCTGTCGCCGTAACTGAGAAACCGGTAGTTCCGTTCGACAGCTTCGCCGTATGCCTGCATGAGGAGTTCCCTGCCGGCTAAAGCGGCGGTGAGCATGAGCACCGTGGAGCGCGGCGCATGGAAATTGGTAAGGAGCAGATCGATAACCCGAAAACGGTATCCGGGGTAGATGAAGATATCGGCTTCTCCGCTCATTGCCGCTCCGGAGTCGAGCCATCCCGGAAGGGAGGCCGCGTGTTCCAGGGTGCGGGTTACGGTGGTGCCTACGGCTACCACCCTGCCTCCTGCGGCTTTCGCGCGACGGATTGCCGCAATGGTCCCGGGCGGTATCTCATAGTATTCCCGGTGCATGACGTGCTGTTCGAAGCGTTCCGCACGAATGGGAAGAAAGGTGCCGAGCCCCACATGCAGGGTGAGCGAAGCTATTCCGACGCCTTTGGCTGAGAGTTCGTTCAAGAGGGCTCCGGTCATGTTGAGCGATGCGGTGGGTGCCGCAACGGAACCGGGATTGCGGGCGAAAACCGTCTGGTAGCGCTCGGCGTCGATCTCCTCGGCTTCCCGCTTGAGGTAGGGGGGAATGGGCACTGCGGCATATTGCTCGAAAAGCTGCCGCAACTGGCCGCCGTCTGGCAGGGAAATGCGGGCTACGCCCTCGCCGGACAGCTCTTCGACGAGCAGTTGGTGGCCGTGGGCTGTGAGCCGGCTGCCTTTTTTCAGTCGCCCCCGGTAGAGAACGAGGTCTTGTGCCTCGCCGTGTTTTTCAAGCAGCATCAGTTCGACCGATCCTCCGCCCTGTTTCGAGGCGTACATTCTTGCCCTGACCACGCGGCTGTCGTTGAGCAGAAGCAGGTCGCCTTCGCGGAGAAATGCCGAAAGGCCGGCATAGCGGTTGTGCAGAATGGTCCCGCTCCGGGTATCGAGCACGAGAAGCCTTGTCGATCCGCGTTCAGCCGGAGGGTAGCGGGCGATCGCCCCCTCCGGAAGCTCGTAATCGTAGTCGCTGACGTTCATGGATGCCGGAGCCTCTCCCTTACAGCTTCGGCATGCGCCTGCAGCCCCTCGTGGTCGGCGAAGGATGCTATTTTTTCGCCGCATGAGAGCAGCTTTTGTTTCGAATAGGAGATGATCGAGGTGTGCTTGATGAAGTCGCGTACCGAAAGCGGCGAGAAGAACCGGGCGGTGCCGTTCGTCGGCAGCGTGTGGTTCGGGCCGGCAAAGTAGTCGCCGACGGTTTCGCAGGAGTAGCGCCCCATGAAGACGGCACCTGCGTGACGGATGGAGGCAAGCAGCTGCCAGGGGTCGCTCACGTGCAGTTCGAGGTGTTCGGGAGCGATCGAGTCGGATACCCGGCAGGCCTCTTCGATGGAACCGGTGATGACGATGGCGCCGTTGCTTTCGAGCGCCGCGGCGATGACATCCTTGCGGATCATACCGTCGATGTGGATCAGGGCGGCTTCCCTTACCGCCTGCGCGAGCTGTTCGGAAGGGGTGATGAGCACCGCGGATGCGTCGGGGTCGTGTTCGGCCTGAGCGAACATGTCGAGCACGATAAAATCGGGATTGGCCGACTCGTCGGCGATGACGACCACTTCGGAGGGGCCTGCGATGCTGTCGATCGCTACGTGGCCGAATACCTGCTTTTTGGCGAGCGCCACGTATTTGTTGCCGGGCCCGGTGACGATATCAACCCTGGGTATGCTTTCCGTGCCGTAGGCGAAAGCCGCAACGGCCTGCGCTCCGCCGAGCTTGTATACCCGGTCTATGCCGGCAACGGCGGCGGCGGCGAGAATATGGCCGCTCACGTTGCCTTCGCTGTCGCAGGGCGTGGTCAGGAATATCTCGCGAACGCCGGCAACGACGGCGGGAGCCGCGTTCATGAGCAGGGACGAAGGGTAGGCGGCTTTTCCGCCGGGCACGTAGAGCATGGCCCGGTCCATGGGGGTTACGCGCTGACCGAGAATGACGCCTCCCTCCTCTTCGTAGAAAAAGCTTTTTTCAACCTCGTGCCGGTGAAACGCGGTGATGTTCCGGTAGGCCTCTTCGAGCACGGCGATGAATGCCGGATCGGCACGCTCATATGCCTCGCGGATTTCTTCGGGCGAAACCATGAAATCCTTCAGTCGCACGCCCTGAAACTGTTCGGTAAAGTCGAGGACGGCCCGGTCGCCGGCGGTCCTGACCGCATGGAGTATGTCATGAACGGCCTTTTCGACCGGAGGTTCGAAATCGATGCTTCGTTCGAGCTTCCTCCGGAGGGCTTCGCCGTCGGTGGCGTATCGGTAGATGTTCAACACTGTTTTGTCATGCGTTTGGTTCGGAATAAACCTTTTTCTGCGTCGTTTAATGTAGTGAATCGCGCCGTTTCGGGAAAAAAAACCGGAAGCATCGTCCGAAAGGATGCAATGGGCGAAAAAAGTCCCGTGGAACGGACGTTTTCATTTGAAAAAAAAGTTCCAATGAGTACTTTTAGGCTTGAGATGAAACCTTGGAATATAGCCTGAACAGCCGCCTTTCCAAGCCGCTATGCACCACATTTAGATCCACTGTCAAACATGAGCTTTTTCAGCAGCCTGTTCCGGGATATTGCCATCGATCTCGGTACGGCCAATACCCTGATTTATATTCGCGACAAAGGCCTGGTACTTAACGAACCCTCGATCGTCGCTCGCGAGCGCAATACGGGTAAAGTTGTCGCTATCGGCCTCGATGCTCTCCTGATGCATGAAAAGACCCATCCCGGCATCATTACCATAAGACCTCTGGCAAACGGCGTCATCGCCGATTACGAAGCCACCGAAGAACTTATCAAAGGCCTCATCAATAAAACGAAATCCCAGTTCTCCTTCGGTATCCGAAGAATGGTCATCGGCATCCCTTCCGGCATTACGGAGGTTGAAAAACGTGCCGTGCGCGATTCGGCGGAGCATGTCGGAGCCAAGGAGGTCTACCTTGTGGCCGAACCTATGGCGGCTGCCATCGGCATCGGCATCGACGTGAAGGAGCCGATGGGCAACATGATCGTCGATATCGGCGGCGGCACGACGGAAATCGCGGTCATATCGCTCGGCGGTATCGCTTCGGGTGAATCGCTGCGCGTCGCCGGTACCGATATTACCAACTCGATCGTACGTCATTTCAGAAAAGCCTACAACCTCGCGATCGGCGAACGTACGGCGGAGGATGTAAAGATCAAGATCGCCTCGGCTTACAAGCTCGACAAGGAGCTGACCATGAATGTTCGGGGCAGGAACCTCGTGACCGCTTTGCCCGAGGAGCGGGAAATAAACTCCCCTACCATCAGGGAGGCTATCGCCACGCCGATCAGCCAGATCATCACCTCGATCAAGAAAAGTCTCGAAGTCACCAAACCGGAGCTTTCGGCCGATATTCTCGACCGCGGCCTCTTTCTGGCCGGAGGCGGAGCCCTTATCAAGGGTCTCGATAAAAAAATCAACGAGGAGACGAAGCTTGCGGTGCATATCAGCGAGGAGCCGCTGACTGCCGTGGCACGAGGTACCGGAGAGGTGCTCGAAAATCTTGAAAAATACCGCAGCGTGCTGCTCTCGACAAAACGCTACTGATCGAAAAACCTGAGTGTCTGACAAGCCCGGTATTCCAGGCTTGTCAGACGGACTCCGGCCCCATCACGATAGCGTGGCTCCGTATCGGCTCATCAGCCCCTGGCAGACCTGTTCCTCGCTTTCCTTCTCTCTTCAACCCTTCAACCTTCAAGCAGACCTGAATAGAAGGCTTCGTACTGCTCGACAAGCCGGGCGGTTTCGAACCCTCCGGCCTGCCGCACGGAAGCCTCGGCAAAGCGGTTGTGCAGGAGTTCGTCGGTAAGGAGCAGAAGGGCCTTTTCTGTCATTGCCGCAATGTCTCCGGGCGGAAGCAGATAGCCGTGCAGGCCGGATTCGATGAACTCGGGAAAACCGCCCGCATCGGTAGCGACGACGGGCACGCCGCAGGCCATCGCTTCGAGGGCTGCAAGGCCGAACGATTCGGTGTTGCTCGGCATAAGCATGAGGTCAGAGATGGAGAGCAGCGGAACGATGTCGTCGATCTTGCCGAGAAATCGAACCCGGTCGGCAATGCCGAGTTCGCGCACGCGGATTTCCGCGCCGCTTCGCTCGGGACCGTCGCCGACGAAAAGCATGGTGACGTCGGTCTGTGTGGTGAGCGCATGAAAGACCTGCACGATATCGCCGATGCATTTTACCGGTCTGAAATTCGATATGTGAATGACGATTTTCCCGCCGCCGAGGCCGAGATTGCTGCGGAGCTCCGGATCGGGCTTCCGGTAGAAAATCGAGGTATCGACAAAATTCGGAATGACCGAAATATCTTTTTTCGGGCTGAACATCCTGCGGGTTTCGTCGCGGAGGTAGCCCGATACGGCCGTTACGCCGTCCGACTTGTTGATGGCCAGCCGCACGACATCCTGCATGCCCCGGTCGGCGCCTACAACGGTGATATCGGTGCCGTGGAGCGTGGTGGCTATGCGGAAACACCGTCTTTCGGAGCATTTATCCTCGAGCATCTGCCTTGCGAGCATGGCGCTGAGCGCATGCGGAATGGCGTAGTGGGCGTGCACCACGTCGAGACGCTCGTACCAGGCAACCTCCGCGATTTTCGAGGCGAGGGCAAGGGAGTAAAAAGGACAATCGAAGAGCGGGTAGTGCATCACTTCGACCTCGTGGCAGAAAATGTTTCCGGAAAAGGCTCCCAGCCTGAAGGGTGCCGCCTGGCTGAAGAAATGCACGATATGGCCCCGCGACGCAAGCGCCTTGCCCAGCTCTGCCGCAATGGCCCCGCTGCCTCCGTAGGTATGATGACAGGATATACCGATTTTCATGGGTAGTGCGTTTTTTTGGAGACAATATACCAATAAAAGGAGGAAGAGCCCGCGACGAAGGGAAACCGGCCTGAACGAAATGGGTTCCTGAGGCGGTTTCGGTTACTAAAGGAGCTTCCGCCATGATGCATATCACCATCGAAAAGTCACTGTGCCCTTCGGTTGCGGAACTGCAGACCGAGCTGGTGGAGCGCAAGGGAAAAGGACACCCCGACACCATCTGCGACTCCGTCATGGAGGAGGCAGGCCTTGCGCTTTCTGCTGCCTATATCGAACGGTTCGGCCGCGTGCTGCATCACAACCTCGATAAGGGACTCCTTGTGGCAGGCACGACTTCTCCGAAACCGGGAGGAGGCGAGGTTATCGAGCCGATGCGCATCATAACTGGCGACAGGGCGACCCTGAGCTGGAACGGCTCTCCCCTGCCGGTTTACGATATTGTCGAAAGGGCGGCAAAAACATGGATCCGAAACAATCTGCGTTTTGTCGATCCTGAGCGGCATGTGGTGTTCCAGCATGAAATCAGACCGGGTTCGGCAGAACTCTCCGACCTGTTCGCCCGCCCGGTGCCCGGCGCCAACGATACGTCGGCCGGCGTGGGCTATGCCCCGATGAGCGATACCGAGAGGATCGTGCTGGAGACCGAACGGTACCTGAACTCCCCCGACTTCAAGCGGCTCTTTCCCGAAACGGGAGAGGATATCAAGATCATGGGGTTCCGAAACGGACGAAACCTCGACCTGACTGTCGCGATGGCGTTCGTCGACCGGTTTATCGCCGATGCTGCAGATTACTTCAGAAAAAAACAGGCCGTACAGGCGCATCTCGGAGACTGGCTTCGAAACGGCGCCCATGCTTTCGATGCCATCGATCCAAGGATCAATACGCTCGATGATCCCGAGCGTGGCGAAGGCGGCATCTACCTGACGGTGCTTGGCACGTCGGCGGAAGGAGCGGACGGCGGCGAGGTGGGACGCGGCAACAGGGTCAACGGCCTGATCGCTTTCGGCAGGCCCTCGAGCCTCGAAGCCGCTGCGGGCAAGAATCCCGTGAGCCACGTGGGAAAAATCTACAATGTGCTTGCGCGGAAGACGGCGGAGCGGATTTATTCCGAAGTGGCGGGGGTAAAGGAGGTGACGGTTTTTTTTTGCAGCCGTATCGGCAGCCCCATCGACCGGCCATTTGTGGCATCTGCCCGGATCAGGCCTGAACCAGGCAGGGCTTTCGCGCCGATCGGGCGGGCAGCCTCGGCAATAATCGAGAGCGAACTGAACGATATGAAAGCCTTTGTCGGACAGCTCGCTCGCGGATGCTTTTCGGTCTGCTGACTGTCAAACCGGGTTGAGTCAACTGAAGCTGGTCAGCACAAGCCAGGCGGTATAGGCGATATACGAGGCGAGCAGGGCTGTGCCTTCGATACGGTTGATCCTGCCGGTACCCTCTCCGCGGAAACCGTAGCCGATGATGAACAGTGAAAGGGTCAGCATGAGCATGATGACGATGTCGCGCGAAAAAACCGTCTGGTCGATGGCCGCCGGATAAATCACGCCTGCGATACCGGTTACGGCAAGGATATTGAAGAGGTTCGAACCTATCACATTGCCGAGCGCGATGTCGTGCTCGCCCTTGCGGACGGCAACAAGCGACGAGGCGAGCTCGGGCAGCGAGGTGCCGACGGCCACCACGGTCAGGCCGATGACGATATCGCTGACGCCGAGCGCCGCAGCGATGCCGACCGCTCCCCAGACCAGCATGCGCGAACTGACCAGCAGCAGCAGCAGGCCTGCGGCAACAAGCATGAGAGCCTTGCCGAGCGGCATCTTGTGCTGCTGAAGCTCCTCCTGCATTTCGGCGCCGAACTCATCGCCCGGCTTCCGGATGCCTTCCCAGACCGACCAGCCCATCAGCAGAGCGAAAAGCAGCAGCAGAATGAGGGCATCCGTCCTGCCGAGCATGCCGTCGTACATGAGGAATGCCGCAATGGCCGTCATGAGGGTCAGAACGGGAAGTTCCTTGCGCAGCACGCCGGATTGCACGGCAATCGGGCTGAGCATGGCCGTCAGGCCGAGAATGAGCGCGATGTTGGTGATGTTCGATCCGAAGACGTTGCCGAGCGCAATGTCGGGTTTGCCCTGCAGGGAGGAGATGGCCGAAACCGTCATTTCAGGAGCGGAAGTTCCGAACCCGACGATCACCATGCCGATGAGCAGCGGCGGCACATTGAAATGGCTGGCGGCGGCGGCGGAACCGTCAACAAAGCGCCCGGCGCTCCAGACAAGCAGCGCGAGACCGAATACTACGGAAAGCAGAAAAAGCAGCATAAAAATTATCAATCAATGATGTTATACAGATATCCGGAAGCTCGATGCGTCCCTTTCAAGACCTATAAAATAAATCCTTAACCTGCAAGCGTTATTTCAGCCGGATTGCCTCGAACCGTGGCACGGGCGTCAGGTTCGAGAGCGCTCCTGCAGCCTGAGGCCGCAAGCAGGAGCGATGAGAGCAGCATAAGGGTAACGATGCGATTCATGGCTGAACATTGTTGCTGTGGTTGCGTGTTTAAGGGGTTCCAGTGAAAAAATAAGCGATTCGATCGGAAAAGCCCTCTTGTAAGGTTAAAAACGGAGAGATTTTCCGGTCATCACCGGAGGAAAGCGTATCTTTACGAAAAAGAGCGGCGCATAACGGAGGGCCAACCGATTCCGGCCCTGAGGTTCGAATGCTCTCTGCGATTGCCGGAACACTTCCTGCGAAATAATTCACCAAGTGAGCCATGGGAAATATAAACGACGGAATCGAACCGGCAATGCTGTCCCGATTGCTCCGCGGAGAGACAGCTATCGATCTTGCTTTCCTTCCCGACGATACTACCGGCGTTTCCGCGAAAATTTTTATCGAAGCCCCTCCCGAAGCTGTCTGGGCGGCACTGACCGATTACGACAACCTGAGCGCTACCTTGCCGAAAGTTGTCTTCAGCAGGGCGGCGGAACGTCACGGAACAACCGTCCTGCTCGATCAGACGGGAAAAACCGGAATATTTTTTTTTGAAAAAACCGTTACTTTCAGGCTACGGGTAGAGGAAGAATACCTCAAGCGCATCCGGTTCGAGCAGGTCAGCGGCGATTTCGAAACCTATCGGGGGTCATGGGTTATAGAGAATCTGCCTGAACGTAACGGCACGATCCTTTTGTACGAAGCCGAAATCAAACCTGCTTTTTTCGCGCCGGCGGTTCTTGTGAGTTTCGTGCAGCGACAGGATCTTCCCGGAATATTGAAAGCCCACAAGCAAAGGGCCGAAACCCTCTGGAAAACCTGAGGAGACCGGTTCAAGAGCATCAGACAGCAAGTTCCATGATTACCGAAAAACCAGTCTGCGTCACCGGAGCATCCGGTTTCATAGCTTCCCATATCGTCGCCGGGCTTCTGGCCGGCGGGTACCGCGTGAGAGGAACGGTGAGAAAACACCGGGAACATTACCCCTTTCTTCTTGGGCTTCCGGGAGCGGATGAGCGTCTTGAACTTGTCGAGGCCGATCTGCTCAGAAAGGAGTCGTTCCTGCCGGCTTTCCGGGAGTGCGAGTACGTCATCCATACGGCAAGCCCCTATGTCATCAATGTGAAGAATCCTGCAAAAGATCTTGTCGAACCCGCACTGCAGGGAACCCTGGGCGTCATGGAGGCCGCTCGCGCGAACGGCGGGGTGAAAAGGATCGTCCTGACCTCTTCGGTAGCGGCGGTTACCGATGAACCCGACAGTACGAAAGTGTTTACCGAACGGGACTGGAATACCCGTTCGTCCTTGCACAGACATCCCTACCACTATTCGAAAACCCTGGCCGAAAAGTCGGCATGGGAGTTCGTCGCGCGGGAAAAACCGGGGTTCGACCTTGTTTCCATCAACCCTTCGATGGTAACCGGCCCCGCTCTCGGTCCGGAAATAAACACGACGAACGCCATGATACGCGATATCATGATGGGGGTCTATCCCGGCATCATGGACCTGAACTGGGGATTCGTCGACGTCAGGGATACGGCCAGGGCGCACATTCTTGCCATGGAAACCAGAGACGCAGCGGGCCGGTATCTCTGTTCGGCCGGACTTCTTGACATGCGCACCCTTGTCGAACAGCTCGCCTGCTCCGGTTACGGCAACTACCCCCTGCCGAAAGCAGACCTGACGGGGCGTTTCGGAACAACGCTCATGATGGCACTTTCTTATACGCAGCCGCGCGATACCGGAACCTATATCCGTACCCATATCGGCAGATCGATTCGATATGGATGCAGCAAAATCAAGCAGGATCTCGGCATGAGCTTCATGCCGGTGATGGAAAGCATTCTTGAAGCGGTTGGGGACATGGTCCGCAGGGGGCATCTGCCGCCTCCCCGCTCAGGACGCCCGACGTCCGGTTAAGAAGATGCTGAAGGGCTGGTTCCTGAAAATGGCGCCATCCGATCGTTTCCGTAACCCCTGAATCTGTCGTCGGCTTCCATTCGTTCGGGATAGCCCGATGAAAAAATCCCGCAGCGCTCTGAAGACTGCGGCAAAGCCGGCCAAACCGTTCCGGCCCTTCATCAGATAAAAGAGCGCCGCGGCAGGCTCGAGCAGCAGCCGTGCCGACAGAACGGGAACGAGCGACGCGATGCCGAGATTCTTCGCCAGCATGACGAGATTGTTGCGATGGTTGCAGTAGATTTTCTCCGGAGCGCCGTAGGCCAGCGAAGCGCCTCCTTCATGCCAGACGACCGATGAAGGAACCGAACGGATCCGGTAGCCCGCAAGAAGCAGCCGCCAGCAGAGATCGATCTCTTCCATGTGCATGAAAAACGAGTCGTCGAAACCGCCGACCTCCTCGAAGCTGCTGCGGCGAACCAGCATGGCGGCACCGGAAGCCCAGAAAATGTTCCGTGGCGTATCGTACTGTCCCCTGTCCTCTTCGACGCCGAAAAAGCTTCTTCCATAGCACCAGGGATAACCGAGCCGGTCGAGCATGCCTCCGGCCCCACCGGCATAATCGAACACGTTCCGCCCCTTTCGATGCTCCTGCATGGAGAGGATTTTGGGCTGCAGGGCGGCAATGCCGGGTTCTTCTGCGGCAGCGGAGACCAGCTCCCGGAGCCAGCGGAAGTCGTGGGTGGTATCGTCGTTCATGAACACAACGAAGTCGGCCGTCGATGCCCTGAATCCCGCATTGCAGCCGCCGCTGTATCCCCTGTTTTCTGAAAGGGAGAGAAGGCGCGCGCCGGGATATCGTGATATGAGCTGCCGCAGTGCAGGATCACCGCCGCCGTTGTCGACGACGATAATGGTCATCGAAGGGTAAGAGGTGCGCCGAAGCGATTGCAGGCATCGCTCCAGCCGGTCGATCGCCCGGTAATGGGGAATGATGACATCAACCTGCGGACAGACAATAGAGTCGGCGGCGCTCATAAAAAAACGGTCAGCGGAGGGCGCGCCAGAACCCGGCGGCAAGAAGGGCTGCCTCGGCCGGGCTTGAAGCTCCGGCAAGGCTCTGCAAGAGGGCGGTGCCCACTACGGCCCCGTCTGCGAACTGCCACATCCGTTCGACCTTCGCCCTGTCCCTGATGCCGAAGCCGACGACGAATTTCTTCCGGGCGTGCCGCCTGACCCGCTGGAGATATTCGGCGACTGCGGCATCGGCATCGGCTCCCTCAAGTTTTGCCGTGCCGGTGGTTGCATTGACGGCAATGCAGTAGGAAAAATCGGTCGAGAGCGAATCGATGAGCTCGATGCGTTCAGGCGGCGTTACAGGCGAGATGAGAAAAACCACGGTAAGACCGAAACTTCTGGCTCTTTCGAGAAAATCGCCCGCTTCTTCGGGAGGCAGATCGGGCAGGAGCAGGCCGTCGACGCCGGCTTCTACGGCATCGGCCAGAAAACAGTCGCCGCCGTATGCGATAAGGGGGTTGCAGTAACCCATGAGCAGAATCGGGGCCGTTACCGGACTGCACCCTTCGCCGGCTCGGGCTTTGCGGACAAGCTCGAGCAGGTTTCTGAGGGTCACGCCGTTGCGGATGGCGACCTGTGCGGCATCCTGGATGACCGGGCCGTCGCCTACGGGATCGGAGAATGGAATGCCGAGTTCGATGATATCTGCGCCGTTCTCCTGGAGCGCTTCGAGTACCGGCAGCGTCGCGCCGGGAACGGGAAATTCGGGCATATAGTAGGCAAGCAGGAGTTTCTTGTCCTGCCTGAGCAGCGAGGTAATGCGATTTTCTTGCATGGCAATGATATGAACGGTCAGAAAATCAGTTGCGGAATGACGTATATATCGAGGATCATGGAGATCATGGTGATCATGTGCACCAGCACGCTGCCCCATACGTTGCGGGTCCTGAGCACCAGATACCCGCCAAGGATCCCGATGGGAAAGGCCATCATGGCCATCAGCCCCCGCTCCCAAAAGCCTACCGGAGCGACTGCGAAATGGTTGACGACGTAGAATATGGCCGTCAGAAAGACCGTCAGATGGCGGTTGAATCCTTTTTCGATCATGGCCGAGAACATGATGCCCCGCCAGAGGAACTCCTCGGCCAGAACCAGCACGGGAAAGAGAAACAGCATGTAACGGTTAACGAGAATGTTGAGCATCTCGCCCATCGGCGCTCCCCCGTTCCTGTAGTACATCACGGTGTTCACGATGTCCATAGTGAAAAGCAGGACGCCGGCCAGACCTCCCCAGAAGAGCGATTTTCGGAGGTCACCGCCGGCAAGGTACATGTCTTTCCATTCGTTGCGGGTTTTTCCTCTATAGAGCACCAGCGCGATGGCACCGGCAACATAAAGAACAAGTGCCGGCCATTCCTGAAAAGGGGTGAAATGCCCGACAAACCCGGTGACCCATATCAGGATCATCAGACCGAACGACAGTTTCAGTCGCTCATCGAGGGCAGAACTGCCAGGGAACATCGCTTTGACTGGTTTCATTGTTTCTTATTTTTATAATCTGCAAAAGGTTGACGTTGCGATCTCCCGAAACACCTCCCCGGTGAGTGCTGAGTACTCTCCCCCTCCAGCCCTCCAGCCATCCAGCGCTTCTGACTTAAATATACTTCGGCCTTTCTTCATAGTCAATCGGGTCGCGGAGGCCGGTGAGTTCGAAGGCGCGGAGGCGGCGGGCGCAGCTGTCGCAGAGGCCGCAGGCTTTTCCTTCGCTTTTGTAGCACGACCAGCTGTATTCGAACGGGGCGTCGAGCTCCATGCCTTTGAGAACGATTTCGCTCTTCTGCATGGCGATAAGCGGCGTCTGGATGAGAATGCGGGTTTCGGGCCGGGTGCCAAGCTCGACGACCTTGTTGAAGGCGTCGTAGAATACCTGCCGGCAATCAGGATAACCCGACGAATCTTCTTCGACCGCTCCGATGCAGATGCGTTCGGCGCCGATGACCTCCGCCCAGCTTACGGCCATGGAGAGAAACCCCGCATTGCGGAATGGCACGTAACTTGCGGGAATGGTGGTGCCTTGCAGATCGGCGCCGCCTACCGGCATGGAGAGATCGGTCAGCGATGATCCGCCGATGGCGGCAAAGTATCCGGCATCGATTTCAAGGCGTTCGGCAATGCCGTAATGGTTGCAGATGAGGCGAAAGCATTCGAGTTCACGCTGCCATGTCCGTTGTCCGTAGTTGACATGCATGGCGGCAAGATCGAGTCCGGCTGCGGCAGTTATGGCCGTGGTCACGAGACTGTCCATGCCTCCGCTGACGAGGAGTACGACTTTCATTGTTACTGCGGATTCCGTTCGGAAATATTTCTGTAAGGTATGGAATTCTTTGGTTTTCATTGCGCGCCGGAGTGAATAAAAAAAGCCATCCCGGATTGTCTCCGGGATGGCTTTGAAGGGTTATGTGCCGATCGCGGAGATCAGTACATGCCGCCCATACCGCCCATGCCGCCGGGAGGCATTGCCGGCATATCGGGCTTGTCTTCCTTGATGTCGGTAATGGCTGCTTCGGTGGTCAGCAGGATGCCGGCAACGGAAGCGGCGTTTTCGAGCGCGCTTCTGGTGACCTTGGTGGGATCGACCACACCTGCTTCGACGAGGTTTTCGTACTCTTCGGTTCTTGCGTTGAAGCCGAAGTCGCCTTCGCCTTCCTTGACTTTTTCAAGCACGACAGCGCCGTCGGTGGTGCCGGTGTTGGCAACGATCTGGCGGAGCGGCTCTTCGAGCGCGCGGCGGATGATGTCGATACCTGTTTTCTGGTCTTCGTTGTCTGCAACCGCATTGGCAAGACCCTTGATCGCACGGATGAGGGCTACGCCGCCGCCGACCACGATGCCTTCCTGGACTGCTGCGCGTGTTGCGTGCAGGGCATCTTCGACGCGGGCTTTCTTCTCTTTCATTTCGACTTCGGTCGATGCGCCGATGTTGAGCACGGCGACGCCGCCGGAAAGCTTGGCAAGACGTTCCTGCAGCTTTTCGGTATCGTAGTCGGAGGTTGATTTGTCGATCTGGCCTTTGATTTCGTTGATGCGGGCCTTGATGTCTTCCTGGGTGCCTTTGCCTTCGACGACGGTGGTGTTATCCTTGTCGATGTTGACGCGACCGGCCTGACCGAGGTATGCGAGCGTGGCGTTTTCAAGCTTGTAGCCTTTCTCTTCGGAGATGACGGTACCGCCGGTAAGAATGGCGATATCTTCGAGCATTGCCTTGCGGCGGTCGCCGAAGCCAGGTGCCTTTACTGCGCAGACTTTAAGAGTACCGCGGAGTTTGTTGACCACGAGGGTAGCAAGCGCTTCGCCTTCGATGTCTTCTGCGATGATGAGCAGCGGACGGCCGGACTGTGCCGATTTTTCGAGAATCGGGAGCAGCTCCTTCATGTTGCCGATCTTCTTGTCGTGGATGAGGATCAGCGGATCTTCGAGTTCGGCTTCCATGGTCTCCGGGTTGGTGACGAAGTACGGAGAGAGGTAACCGCGGTCGAACTGCATGCCCTCGACGACTTTCAGCTCGGTGTCCATGCCTTTTGCTTCTTCGACGGTGATGACGCCGTCCTTGCCGACCTTGTCCATTGCTTCGGCAATGAGTTCGCCGATTTCAGGGTCGTTGTTGGCAGAGATGGTGCCGACCTGGGCGATCTCTTTCTTGCCGGAGATGCTGCGGCTGATGGAGCGGAGCTCGGCGACGACCTCTTTGACGGCGCGGTCGATTCCGCGTTTGAGATCGATCGGACGTGCGCCTGCGGCGACGTTCTTAAGACCTTCGCGGTAGATAGCCTGTGCGAGCACGGTCGCGGTGGTGGTGCCGTCACCGGCAACGTCGCTGGTTTTCGAAGCGACTTCGCGAACCATCTGGGCGCCCATGTTCTCGACCGGATCGACAAGCTCGATCTCCTTGGCAACGGTCACGCCGTCCTTGGTTGAGGTTGGAGCGCCGAATTTTTTGTCGATCAGCACGTTGCGTCCGGCTGGACCGAGGGTTACTTTCACGGCATTGGCCAGTTTGTCTACGCCGACTTTGAGCTTCGCCCGGGCGTCGGAATCAAAGAGAATATCTTTAGCGGTCATGGTAAAGCGTTCCTTCTGGAATTGGTTGATAAATTGTTGTTACCTGTCAGGATCAGCCAAGAATGGCAAAGATGTCGGATTCGCGCATGATCAGGTAATCCTCTCCCTCGACGTTGACTTCGGTGCCGGAGTATTTGCCGTAAAGCACTTTCTGGCCGACTGCGACCTGCATGTCGAGCACCTGGCCGTTCTCGGCGACTTTGCCGGGGCCGACGGCGACAACTTCGCCATACTGCGGTTTTTCTTTACCGGTATCGGGAATGAAGAGGCCGCCTTTGGTTTTTTCTTCCGCCGGAGCCGGCTTCACGATGACCCGATCAGCTAAGGGTTTCAGGTTCATTGTCTTATCTTGGTTTTGCGTTAAGAGAACGATTGATTATTGCGGCAGCAACAGATTCACTGCTATCTTTTAGCACTCGACATGATTGAGTGCTAAAAGGACACCTAAGTATAAAAAAAAATTTTTCCTCTCCAAACAGTTTCGCTAACATGAAAAAAAGAAAAGCTGTTACCCGTGAGAGAGCATCAGGCCTGACCTCCCAGAAAAGGAGCGACGCCTTTAAATCCGAATGTCATGGATCCTGAATACGACAAACGCTATTACCATACGATCGGCAAGGTTGCCGTTGAAAAACTCGAGAGCCTGCGTTCGAAAATGCGCGACGATACGGCAACTTCAGATGACCGGCGGCATGCGGCCATACTTGCGGAGATCGTTGCGCTGGCGGGAAACCGGGTATCGGCGGGTGCGAACGAAGCCGCCCGCAGCGAGGGGGAGGATGTGTGGGTGGAGAGAACCTCCCGGTCGCACTATCCCCATATACGGCTCCACGGCGGCGCGCTCGAAGACGACCCCATCGCCTGAAGCGCAGAAGGGCCTCTCAGCCCCCGCCGGTGAGATAGTCTTGCAGATGACGCCCGGTCAGCGATGCCCTGACTCCGGCAATCGTTTCGGGCGTGCCTTCGGCTACCAGCTCTCCTCCTTTGTCCCCCGCTCCGGGGCCGAGATCGATAACCCAGTCGGCCTGCTTGATCACGTCGGGGTTATGTTCGATGATGATCAGGGTATTGTGGTGATCGAGCAGTTTTTCGAAACAGCGGATCAGTTTGCCGATATCGTCAAAGTGCAGCCCTGTCGTGGGTTCGTCGAAAAGAAACAGCGTATGTTCGACATCGGCGCGGGCGATGAAGCCCGCAAGTTTGAGCCTCTGGGCTTCGCCGCCGGAGAGCGTGCTGGATGACTGACCGAGACGGATATAGCCGAGCCCGACTTCGTCGAGTACCTGCAGTTTGCGGGTGAGGGCCTTTTCGGTGCCGAAAAACCCGATCGCTTCGCTGACGGTCAGATCGAGCACTTCGGCGATGGAGAGGCCGTTGTACCTGATTGCGAGGGTTTCGGGTTTGTAGCGGAGTCCGTTGCATTCTTCGCAGACCGCTTCGATATCGGCGAGAAACTGCATCTCGATTTTCACGCTTCCCTCTCCCGCGCAGCTTTCGCAACGTCCGCCGGGAATGTTGAAGGAGAAGTATCCCGCTTTCCATCCACGTGCTTTCGCATCACTGGTCTGGGCGAAAAGGGCCCGGATGTCGTCGAAGATCTTCATGTAGGTGGCCGGATTGCTGCGGCTCGATCTCCCTATGGGCGACTGGTCGACATGTTCCACACGGTCTATAAGCCCGGCTCCGGCTATGGAGCGGTGGGTACCGACCTTGTCGATGCCTCCTTCCTTTTCGCGCAGGATTCCGTTTTTAAGAATGTCGTTGACGAGGGTCGATTTGCCGGAACCGCTCACGCCGGTGACACAGGTCATGACGCCGATCGGAAAGCGTACGTCGATGTTTTTCAGGTTGTTCTGCATCGCTCCCCGTATTTCGATGGCTTTCGAAAAATCGGGTTTCCTTCGCCCGGCGGGTACCGGTATGATTTTTCTGCCTGTCAGGTAGTCTGCGGTCAGCGAGGCGCCCGAAGCCGTCATGTCGGCAATTGCGCCCTGGAATACCACCTCGCCACCGAACCTTCCTGCCCCTGGCCCGAGGTCGATGACCACGTCGGCGGCTTCGATGATCTCCCGGTCGTGCTCGACGACAACTACGGTGTTGCCGAGATCGCGGAGTTTCCTGAGCAGCCGGATCAGCCTTGCCGAATCGCTCTGGTGGAGTCCGATGCTCGGTTCGTCGAGAATGTATATCGCGCCGACGAGCGGAGAGCCGATGGAGGTGGAGAGGTTGATGCGCTGGAACTCTCCTCCGCTGAGCGTATGGGTGAGCCGGTCGAGCGAAAGATAGTTCAGGCCTACTTCGAGCAGGTAGGTGAGCCGTTTGAGGATCTCCTCGAGCACAGCTTCGGCGACCTTGCGGTCGAAGGTGGAAATATCGAGCGATGTAAAGAATTCGTAGGCCTCGCCGATGTTCATACGGGTCACTTCGCCGATATTGCGGCCCGAAATCCTTACCAGCCGGGCATCCGCATTCAGACGGCTCCCCTCGCACTCAGGGCAGGTTGCGTAGCCGCGGTAGCGGCTCAGGAATACCCGGTAGTGCATTTTGTAGCCGGCATCCCTTTCGATCTCGGCAAAGAACGGCCAGATGCCGTCGTAGCTCTCCTCCTGTCCGGCTATACCTTTCCAGATCATCTCCTTATGGAGATGGGAGAGCTTTTCGTATGGTTCGTCGACCGGTATGCCGACTTTTCCGGCCACCTTCATGAGCCGCTTCCAGTTCCAGCGGTATTTCTCGGAGTTCCAGCAGACTATGGCTCCTTCGGCAATGCTGAGGGATTTGTCGGGGATGACGGCGTCCTCATCGATGCCGGCGATGCGCCCGAATCCCTGGCACATGGTGCAGGCGCCGATCGGAGAGTTGAAGGCGAAGAGCTGCGGCGAGGGTTCCTGATACTCGATGCCGTTCAGTTCCAGCCGGTCGCTGAACTGAAAGGTTCTGCCTCCGACGACTTTCAGCACGGCATAGCCGCCGGATTCGCCGAACGCGGTTTCGGCGGCCTGTTCGATGCGGCTGTATGTTTTATCGTCCTCGCGGGCTACGAAACGGTCTACAAGCACAAGCAGCCCGGAAAGTTCGTCGCGGCTCATTGCGCCGATCCGACTGCAGGATTTCTCCTCGTTAAGATCGAGCACGCTGTCGCCTTCGATGATCCTGAAAAACCCTTTTTTCAGAAGGTTGGCAATTTCTTCCTTTGCCGAGCATTCGTGCAGGGCCGCGTCCTTGTGACAGGGAAAAGGAAATCCCACTTGGAACCTTGTCCCTTCGTCGAAAAAACGTGCCTGGCAGCTGAGATCTTCCGGCGTGTGACGGAGCACCAGTTCAGAGGTATCGCGGGAGTAGATTTTTCCGATGCGCGCATAGAGCAGACGAAGGTAGTCGTAGATTTCCGAAACGGTGCCGACCGTCGACCGGGGGTTTTTCGGGATGGTTTTCTGCTCGATGGCGATGGCAGGTGCAATGCCTTCAACGATTTCGATATCGGGGCGCGGCATCCGTTCGAGAAACTGACGGACATAGGCGGATAACGACTCGACGTAGCGGCGATGCCCTTCGGCATAGAGGGTATCGAAGGCAAGACTCGACTTGCCGGAACCGCTGACGCCGGTCAGGACAACAAAGCGGTTCCTCGGAATGGCGACGGTGATATTTTTCAGATTATGGGTGCGTATACCCCTGAGAACGATATCGGGAAGCGCGGCAGCGCCGGACGGAAGATCCGGCGATACGGAAAGAGACATGATGGTATTGGCAATTTCATTGACTCGAACAATGGGAATATACGACTCTCCTTACGTAAATAACGGAGAGAACCGGAGACGCCATGTGCTTTATTGCGAAACCGGCATGGATGGTTCATACTCCCGGATCAGATCGGCGATGGTGGTCGATGCCATGAGATCCTGAATGCGGTTCTGAAGATGGCGCATATAACCGCGATAGTTGCAATGCCCGGCAATTTCGCAGCTATCGGGTTTTATAACGCATCGGGTGAGGTGCGGATTTCCTTCGATGGCTACGCCTATCTGGGCTACAGTAATTTCCTCCGGCGGCATCCCCAGACGATATCCGCCCTTCACTCCCTGCACCGAGGCGACGATTCCGGCTTTTTTCAGGCATTGCATCGCTTTCGAAAGAAACTCCGGGGAAAAGCCTATGAGGTCCGCCATCTCCTTTACGGTTACTACCCGACCTGCCCCTTTTGTTGCAAGATAGGTAACCGCATGCAGTCCGTATTCGAATTTTCTTGAAACCTGAAGCATATAAAAGTACAATAATTTTTAAAGCGCGCATGACAACCAATTGCTAATAAAACACCGAAGATTGCAATTAGTTTGATGCATCGTATATTTTTATGCATTCTTTTCAGAAAGAGATCTTCGGCACCTGTCGACAAACGGCATGGCAACGACCCGATAGCTCAAAATACCATACAGTTTCCGATCATGACCCACCCACCAGTGAAAGATCAGTATTTCCTCTGGCAGCTTTCTGCCGAGCATGAAGCGAAAATCCGTTACCATGAATACGGTTGCGACGAAAATCACAATAAACCGCCGCTTCTGTTCATCCATGGATACGGGGCGATGATCGAACACTGGAAGGAGAATATTCCACGGTTTGCAGGAAGTCGCAGAATCTATGCGATGGACCTCATCGGATTCGGCAAATCGCAGAAGCCGAACGTCCGTTACAGCCTGGAGCTTTTTGCCGCGCAGATCGAAGCGTTCCTGCATCTGAAAAAGCTCGACGATGTGATTCTTGTGGGTCATTCGATGGGCGGCGCGGGCAGCATTTATTACGCTCACCTCCGTCCCGAAAAGGTTCGCGCGCTGGTGCTTGCAAACCCGTCGGGGTTGTACGGCGACAGCATGGACGGCATGGCAAAGGTTTTTTTCGGACTTGTCGGTTCGCCGATGATCGGGGAGGTGCTTTTTACGGCTTTCGCAAATCCGGTCGGCGTCAGCCAGAGCCTGGTTCCGACTTACTACAACCAGAACAAGGTGGATCTGAAGCTGATCAACCAGTTCGCCAGACCCCTGCAGGATACAGGGGCCGTCTGGTCGTATCTCTCTCCTTCGCGGCGTCCGCAGGATTTCACGCTCGATCACCTCACCAAACCCTGCCGCTATCAAGGCCAGGCTTTTCTCGTCTGGGGAGCGGAGGACAGCGCGCTTCCTCCGCACAGAATCATTCCCGAGTTCCAGCAGCTGCTGCCGCAGGCCGGGGCGTTCATCATTCCCAAAGCTGCGCATTGCATCCACCACGATGCCTCCGAGGCTTTCAATGAAAGGCTTGAAAGCATTCTCGATACGATAGTCGGCTAATCGGTGTATCCTCTCGTCCTGCCGCCGGTACTGAACCGGATGTCCTCGAGTTGAGGCGCTTTCAGGCCGATCTGGAAGTAGTAGCTGTTGAACTCGCCGGAGGGCACCCACTGGAACCCCATCTGCCAGCAGTGCAGGTCGCGGTAAAGCTGGAGCATCGGAAATACGAACTCGTTTCGCTGGATATCGTAGCCGGTATTGATGCCGACCTGCCAGTTTTTCGACAGGGCGACTTTTGCCGACATGTTGAGCAGCGTGGTCGTTTCGGCCTCTTTGAGGGGATCGGTTCTGTCGGAGAGCAGGTAGAGCGACATGCGCAGACGCCAGGGAAGGGCGAAGTCGATATCGCTGAAGTCGCCGGCATCGAACCGTTCGCGGAATATGGCCTGTTCGGCGCGCATCGCCTCGGGACGCCCCGGAAGGCCGTTGCGGTTGCGGCCTTCGAGGTTCATGCTCATGTTGAAATACCCTTTCACGAACCGAAGCAATCCCCCTCCGTCTTCAGCCGCGAATCGGTCCACCCGGTCGCCCGTCAGAGGATCGTAGTCGTAAAAGTCATAGAGCGCGCCGGCGCTCATGAGAAAATTCGGGAAGAGCGCGCTGCTCGACGCCGTCACCAGCAGAGGAGTCCATGGACATTCTCCGGCGGAGAAGTTATAGGCGGTCGAGGCGGAGAGCGTGAAGAGGTGCAGGGTACGATCGCCTCCGGCAAAGCCTTCCGGAGAGCTCAGCCTGCCGTGAAAGAGGTTTTTCAGGGTCAGTCCGACGGTATTCTGCCCTTCGGGTATATCGGCGTAGACCGAATGCTCGAAGCGGTTGTACCGATCGTAGCCGCTGCCGTTGAACACGGTGGAGTAATAATCGAAAGAGGTTCCCCTGAAATCGGGGTTCCAGGTCCAGGACAGAGTGGGAATGAGGGTATGACGCAGGGCTTTCAGGCCTGCGAGCCTTTCCAGGAAGGGGGTATTCATGCTCGCATAGAGCCGGGTGGAAAGGTCGGCGCCGATATGCCAGGTCGAAAATCCTTCGGTGCCGGTACGCTCGTCGGTAACGACGTTCGAGCCGTCGTAGTATCTGAGGATGTCGTTTCCGACGAGGTAGTGGTTGAAATAGATGCCGGCGTTGACGTTGAAATGGCTGAAGAGCGTCGATTGCACGCGAAAGGGCAGCTGCAGCCTCAAGCCGTAACGGTCGTCGCCATAGGCTTCGTCTTCGAGGAACCTGCCCTGAAGGGTGATGCCCTGGGTGAAAAGCGCCTTGCTGCCCGGGGAATACTCCTTGAAATATCCCGCTTCCATAGCTGCGTCGGCAAGATAATCCCATGAGTCGCTGCCGGCACTGGAAGCGTAGAGCGCCCGCAGCGAGCCCCCCGAGGTTATGGAGAGCCGGTCGCGCCAGTCATCGAGGCTGCCGAGTCTGCCGGAACGGAACGGATAGAAGCGGTTCTGGTAAAAAGCGGCGGCGGCGAGCTGACTTTCGTCGCTGCTTCTCAGGTCATCGGTACGCTGATAACTGATGAGGGCTATACTGTTCTCGTCGTCGAAGGTCCTGGCGTATGATGCGTAGGATTCGGCCTGCTCGTTGACGACCGTTCCGCTATCGATGGCGTCGAGATCGTAACTGCGGTCTCCGCCCTGGAATCGAAGCCGTGCGTCGAGGGAGGAGGATGGATCGAAATCCTGGTGATGTTCGAAGCGAAAGCTCCAGCTGTTGAACTCCTCGAAATCCGGGTCGCCGGAGTCGCCCCTGAAGTATCGTTCGTATTCGCCTTCGAGCATGCCGGTGAAGTTGTACCGGCTGTTGTAACGGAACCGCTCGGCAAGCCTCCAGCTTCCGTTGAATGCGATATCGCCTTCGATACGCAGGTCAGTGTAGTCGCTGATGGCCCAGTAGTAACCGAGATCCGAAAACGAGTAGCCCCGGTCGCCGTCGTGGCCGAAGCGGGGAATAAGCACCCCGGAAGAACGACCTTCATGCAGCGGAAAAACCATGAACGGAAGGGGCAGTATGGGAATGGCCGGCAGCCGTTTCGAAAAGATTTCCGGCCGGATGTACATGATGAAGGGCTTTGCGATGATCCTGCTGCCGGGAATGATTTTCATGTAGTCCGACGATATCCAGTAATGCGGTTCAGGGTCGTCGCAGGTGGTGAAGGTACCGTCGCGGATGACAAGCTCGCCGTTTTCAAGCCGGCTCACCTGCTGTCCGCCGAAAATAACACCGGACGAACTCGATGTGAGGTTGGTGGTTTCGCCGCTGCCCGAGGAGAAGGCATAGGTGATCCTGTCGGCATTGAAACTGCCCTCCCGGTTGCTGAATACCGCAGGTTCGGCCGTCCCTTGAGCTTCTGCTCCGCTGCCGTATGCGTGAATGGTCGAACTGCCGAAGTCCACCGTTATTTTCGGAGCGCTGACGGTAGTGGAATCGCGTTCGATTCGCGCTTTGCCCCGCAGTTCCATGGATTTCGCACCGAAATGGTAGATGAGGGAATCCCTGGCGGAAAATGCGGTGATGCTTTCACGGGCCCCGGCCGACGACGGCAGATTGCTGCCGGAAACAACGTCGGTTTCGGCAGCAGCGGCAGCGCCGTACGGTAAATGCATCGCAAGAACCGCCGCCAGCAGCATGACATGCCTGCCGACAGTCACGGGCCTACTCTCCGGATCGGATGGACAAGGGTATCTTTCATAGGTATCTCTCGAAAAGTTTCAATATATTAATTTTATTGTTGCCTAAGCGTCGCCTTTTCTGCGCTTGATGCTTCCGGGCCTTTTGCACCCGACTCATTTCAGTAAATTTTCGCTGCTGCTTCATGTCCTCGTCGCCTTATTCAGCTCCCGATGAAAGGGGGCACTTCGGTATGTTCGGAGGGAAGTTCATTCCCGAAACGCTCATCAGAAACGCCGCCGATCTCGAATCTGAGTACCGGAAATCGAAAACGGATCCCGCTTTTCAGGAAACGCTCGGCAAACTCCTGCGCGATTATGTGGGCCGCCCGACTCCGCTCTATCATGCCGAACGGCTCAGCGCAAAGGCCGGAGGCGCTTCGATCCTGCTCAAGCGCGAAGATCTGTGCCACACCGGCGCGCACAAGATCAACAACGCGCTCGGCCAGGCGCTCCTGGCCCGCCGCATGGGCAAGCGACGCGTTATCGCCGAAACCGGCGCCGGCCAGCACGGCGTCGCCACGGCAACGGTTTGCGCGCTTTTCGACATGCAGTGCATCGTTTACATGGGAGAGGAGGATATCCGGCGCCAGGCCCCGAACGTCGCGCGCATGAAACTCCTCGGCGCCGAAGTGCGGCCGGTGATTTCGGGATCGAGGACACTCAAGGACGCCACAAGCGAAGCCATCCGCGACTGGATGAACAACCCTGAAGAGACCTTCTACATTATCGGTTCCGTGGTGGGCATGCACCCATACCCGATGATCGTGCGCGACTTCCAGGCCGTGATCGGCCGTGAAACGCGGGAACAGGTGATGGAACAGGCCGGAAAACTGCCCGAGGTAATTACCGCCTGCGTCGGCGGAGGCAGCAACGCCATCGGCATGTTCCACGAGTTTCTCGACGACGTGCCGAAGGTGGAACTGGTCGGCGTGGAGGCTGCTGGCGAAGGTCTCGAGGGACGGCACGCGGCATCGCTGACGAAGGGCGAACCCGGCGTGCTGCACGGCGCCATGACAAGGCTGCTGCAGACCGAAGACGGCCAGGTGCTCGAAGCCCACTCGATCTCGGCCGGACTCGATTATCCCGGCGTCGGCCCGGAACACTGCTATCTGCAGGAATGCGGACTCGTCAGCTACACCTCGGCTACCGACCGCGAAGCGCTCGACGCCCTGAAGACGCTGGCCGAAACCGAAGGAATCATCTGCGCGCTCGAATCGGCCCATGCCGTTCATTACGCGCTGAAGAGAGCGGCAACCATGCAGAGGGATTCGATCCTTGTCGTAAACCTTTCAGGCCGCGGCGACAAGGATATGGGCACAATCATCGAGAGCCTCGGCCTGTGAGCGCCCGCATCGCGCAGGCGATTGACTTGTGTATGTGTTACGAACTGAAACAACAGTGACGACAAGGGTTACAGGAATAAAAAAACAAGAAAATCCGGCTTTGCTTTTTTTCCTGTTGCACGAAAAAAAAAAAATCCCTATAATTAGCCCACTCTTTCAGATGCGGGAATAGCTCAGTTGGTAGAGCACAACCTTGCCAAGGTTGGGGTCGCGAGTTCGAGTCTCGTTTCCCGCTCCGGAAAACAGAAAGCCCCGGTATCGACCGGGGCTTTTTTCGTTCAGGATCGCTTCCGACAGACAGGCCAGGCTCAACAGTCCGCCCGGGTTTTCAACCGATCAGACGATGGCTTTTTGTTTTTTTTGTTATATTCTGACCCTTCAGGACTCCGATGTCAAATCCACGTCGTCGCGGTCATGATCTTTCGACAGCACACGGAGAGGTGCGAGAGCGGTTGAATCGGGCGGTCTCGAAAACCGTTGTGCGAGCAATCGTACCGTGGGTTCGAATCCCACCCTCTCCGCAGCAAACCCCGCGAAAGCGGGGTTTTTGCATTCAGGGTGGGATGAGAACCCAATCTCTTGGGTTCGAAAACGGCAACGCCGTTTCGACGGCGAGCGAATGCGAGTCCGCCCCGAAGGGGTGAGGGCGCAAGCCCGAATCAATCCCACCCTCTCCGCCAAATGGCAGTTCAAAGCTGTCTCATGTAGTCCGAAAAGCCCTGATTTTACAGGGCTTTTCTTGTTTTGGGGTCTGATATTGTCTGGATTGGTATAGTGAAGTCCGGGGTTTTTGGTGGTGTTTTTTGTGGTAGATGCCATCAATCAAGGGGATTTCGGATACCTCAGGATCACATTCGAACCGATGCAGAAACGACTCCTCAAAAGCGCGGTTTGAGCCTGCATGCATAACCCGGCGCCATGATGGCTCCCGGAGATTGCTTTTGTTTTATGTAATTGCGAGCATTCCCCTTCTTTCTTTTCCTGACCGTTGTTGTTGTTCATGCAATATCGTATTATATACCCTTACCGGGTATAGGTATATAATACGATGAGCACAGGGCACCCAATTGAATCAATGTACTTATGGCAAAAGTCAGACATATAGCTCCTTCCGCCGCTTTTGAAATGACAAGGAAAGGGGCGCTGCTGGTCGATGTTCGCGAAAAAGGCGAGATCGAGAGGAAAGCTTTCGATGTTCCGGAGGTGATGACGGTGCCACTCAGCAGATTCGAAAGCCTCTATAGGGAAATCCCTGCTGACCGGAAGGTGGTTCTGGTCTGCCGAAGTGGCAACCGGAGCACGACAGCGACAGCTATGCTGATGAGCCATGGCTACAGGAACGTGGCGAACCTGCAGGATGGCATTATCGGCTGGGAGCGGGCCGGACTGCCGGTAAGGAAGAAACAGGATCAGAACATCCTTGGCCGCTTGCTGAAGCGGTTCGGCAGGCAACCTTGACCCATTGCTTTATCCGAGCTCAAAGGAGGTTATGCCGTAGGTTCGCGGCAATCCGATCTCCGGAGCTTCTCCCCTATACATGCGGGCGGTTTCGAAGACCGGATGCATGCCGTGCCGATCCACCAGGGCAACAGCCTCGATGTTCGCCATTGGAATATCGAGAAAGAACGATTCGGTTTCCGGCACTCCGGCCTTGAGCGATACAAAAAGATCATCAGCGATTTCCGGCGTGTCGGCAAAGAGCGGACCGATCTTGTATCCGTTGCGGCAGGGACGCGCCACTCCGTATCCGGCAAGTCTGCCGCCATTCATCACGCAGTGCGACTGCGTACCGGGACGGCTGATCCAGCATTCGAGGAATGCTTCGCGCGCTTCGGCGAAGAACTGCCGGTCGTAGCCGTACAGCTCCGTTTTCGGCACCGATCCGACGGGAATCACGCCCGGAGCTGTTTCCCCGCCGCCCTTTCCTTCGTAGCGGGCGTTGTTCCAGGCGAGACTGAAACCTGACTTGCGATAGTTCTCCTGCCGGGCAATCACGCCGTCAAGACCCACGGTTCGCCCATCGAGGCGTTCAAGGCCGGCGTTCCATACCTGCAGACCATACCCTTTGCCGCGGCAATCGGGCCTGACGATATAGAAGCCGAGAAATCCGAACGAACTTCCGTAGCGGACAACGGATATCGCGGCAACCTGCTCGTCGCCGAGCCATCCCCCGACGAAACCGTTCGTATCGGCACGCCAGAAGCAGTCTGCGTCATGTATACCGGGGTTCCACCCTTCGGCTGCAGCCCAGTCTACCGCCATATCGACCTCTTTGCGGGTCATGGTCCTGATGATGAGATCGTTTTTCATGGTTTGCGTCGTTTTGTCGATTTCCAGTTCCACATGCCTGTATCGTCCCTGATCTCTTCGCAGACCAGAAGTACATGGTCGAGTTCTTCTCTGCGAAGCCCGCTGTGCAGCGAAAAACGCATGAGCGCTCTGTTCTTCGGCGTAGCCGGGGCGCAGAACACCGATCCGAAAACGTTGCGGTCCTCGAGTGCGTCTCTGAGCAGTTCGGTTTCAGGCTCGGTGCCGGGTTCGAGAGAAATAATCTGCGACTGGCTGACGATCGCGTATCCGAGGTCAAGCAGACCCTGACGCAGGTACATGGCGTTTTCGTGCAGTTTCCTGCGCCGTTCGTCGCCCATTCTGATAATTTTCAGCGTTGCCGACAATCCGGCGATTTCGTGCGGCAGGAGAGCGGAACTGAATATTGCAGGATGAGCCATGTAGGGGTAGCATTGGGCAAAGCGCTTCGAGCAGAATATGATGCCTGCCCTGCCGGCAAAAGCTTTGGCGAGACTTCCGGTGATGAAATGCACCCTGTCGGTGAGACCGAGAGCAGCCACAAGACCCCGTCCCTCGGGACCATGGGTGCCGAGGGAGTGCGACTCGTCGACTACGGAAATGCAGTTGTATCGGTTCGCAATATCGACGATATCGGCCAGCGGCGCTATGTCTCCGGTGGTACTGTAAAGCGAATCCACGAGAATTATGCCCTGTCCGTGCCGCTGGATGAGTTTTTCAAGGTGTGCGGTATCGTTGTGCAGAAAGGTATGAAACGGCGCGCCTGCGGACTTGATTCCCTCCCACAGGGACATGTGGGTCAGAAAGTCGATATAGACCGGCGTGCTGCTGTCGGCGATAACCTGCATGAGGCCTACGTTTGCAGCCCATCCGGACTGGCAGAGAATCGCGCTCTCGAATCCGGCAAACCCGGCAATATCGGATTCGAAAATCGCCTTGTCGCTGCCGTCGTGCATGAAGACCGCCGACATCACCATCTCCTGCCCCGCCTGCTCGAGCTTTTTGATCTGGGCGCACGAAATATCGGGATGCATCGAAATATTCAGATAATCGTTACTCTGGAGAATAATGGCATCCGGACCGGGTTTTCTGCCAAGAACGAGGGGTTTGCCGTTGAAGCGTGTATGAATGGACTCCTTTTCAAATGCACTCAACCGATTTTCAAGAAAATCCGGAACTGCGAGGATTAAGCGGTCTTCCGGGCAGCTGTTGACCGTATTCGGTATTTTTCCATCTTTTCCGATCATCGTATCGCTCCTTAGGTTTGATCAAATCCCTTCCTGTTATTATTATTGTAATTATGGCATCTGAAATCGTCCATGGCAATCGCAGAAAACCGCCCGACGACCATTTCTGTAAAGGTAACTATCTCAGTATATGCTGATAGTTTGTGTCCGGTTATAATTTACAGAAAAGCCATATTCGGCAGAAAAAGAACGCTCCTGCCCATACCATGGAATTGCACGTCAGGTGACGCATAATCGCAGACAAAAGGTATCGGGAGCACAGGAAACGCATGAGAACCGGAACGTGACCGGTAGGAATTTTCTCTATTGCCACATGTAGTTACAGGGAGAAACTGATTGCGTGCAGAAACGGTTCAACTAATGAAACAAACACCGAACCCCTTCCCCTTTGCCAGTATCCAGTCGAGGCGTCCAGAAATGTTTTTTCAATGCAGAAACTGAAACAGAAAGCGATAGATATTGTCGAACATGCGGAACCGAATATGGGCATTATCGGACTGTTCGGTATTCTCGGGTATCCGGTTTATTACCTTATCTGGACCTATATTTTTCCGCAGCCTTACGAGAACCTGTCGTTCAGGATTCTCTGTGCGTTCATATCTCTCCCCTGGGTGCTCTACCGACAACTGCCGAAACAGTGGAAGAAGCTGTTTCCGGTCTATTTCTTTCTGTCGCTTTTTATTGTCATGCCCTTTTTTTTCAGTTTCATGATGCTGAAGAACGAATGGTCGCTGGTATGGGCGATGTCGTTCATGGCCGGTACATTTCTGCTGACGCTGTTCATCTTCGACTGGATGATCATCTTCATCATGACCCTGTCCGGATTTCTTGCAGCCTATGCCGCGGTACTGTTTCTTGATGGCGCGGTATCTTACGCATACTTCACTCCCGAATACATTCCGATCTTTCTTTTCTCCATATCCGGCGGCATCATCGCCAATCACAGAAGGCAGCTTGCGCATCAGAGCAGGGTATCTCTCCTGCAGAGCCTCAGCGGCAGCATCGCCCATGAAATGAGAAATCCGCTCAGCTCCATAACCAATGCCATGAGCTCGCTGCAGGCTATTCTGCCGAACAAGCCGCACAGCAGCGATTCGGAAGGCAGAGTCGATCTGAGCTGCTCCGGCCTGATCAATATCCACGATGTTATCGAAGAAAGTACGGCAACGATACGAAGGGGCAATAAAATCATCGATTCAATTCTGGCCAGCCTTCAGGATGGATCGGTGGATATCAACAATTTCAAAAGGCATTCGGCAAAAACCATTATCCACACGGCCATAAACAGTTACGGTTACGGCTCCGCTGAGGACAAGGCGCTTGTTACCAATAAGGCTTCGGACAACTTCGACTTTTTCGGCGACAAGGATCTGTTCATCTATGTTTTGTTCAACCTGATGAGAAATGCGCTCTATTACAAGAGCCGTCCGGGCTTCAGTATCGAAATAGCGACGGAATGCGGAAGTACCTGCAACTTCGTCAAAGTCAGGGATTACGGACCGGGAATACCGGCAACGAAACGGGCAAGGATTTTCGACCGGTTTTACACGTATGGAAAAAGCGGAGGTAACGGTCTGGGACTCTCTTTCTGCAAAAGAGTGCTGCAGGCTTTTGGCGGCGACATAAGCTGCGACTCGGAAGAAGGCCGCTGGACGGAGTTCACCATCAGGCTTCCCGCATATCATTCGAAAACGGTTATCGATCTGAAAAAAGAGATCATGAAAAGCAAAAGGATCCTGATGGCCGACGATCAGGTGAGCAACCGACTGCTGCTTGCGAAGTATGTTTCGGAATGGCAATGTCCTTTCGACGAGGCGGAGAACGGCAAACAGGCACTCGAAATGGCGGCACTCCGTCGCTATGACCTTATATTCATGGACTTTGAAATGCCCGAACTCAATGGCGATTGCGCAATAACCCGGCTGAGATCGGCAAAAAACATCGAGCCGTCGATCGCCATGCATTACCTTCAGGCGCCGGTCATCGGCATAACGGCCCTTCCTCAGTCCGAAGCCCGTATGCGCGCAGCGAAGTGCGGGATGAACGAAATTCTCTCGAAACCGATCAGAAGACCCGATATCGTGGGTGTTTTCGAGCGGTATTTCTTCTCGGAAACATCGACGATATCGTCGGAACAGGAGGATACCATCTGCGGCAGCAGAATCCTGCTGGTGGACGACAATGAAACGAGCCGGAAGTTCATGAGCATGATTCTCGAGCATTACGGCTGCCTGACCGGACAGGCCGAAAACGGCGAAGTCGCTCTGGAACGCCTCGAACTTCAGGATTACGATCTCATCATTATGGATATGGAAATGCCGGTCATGAACGGCCTGCAGACAGCACGAGAAATCCGTAAGGGAGACCGGTTCACGCGATTCAGAAAGTTCGATACCATCCCGATCATCGCGATCACCGGCAATACCGATACCGAAAACATCGCCAGATCGAAGGCGGCAGGGATGAACCATCATATCGGCAAACCGGTTTTCAGGGACGAACTGATATCGGTGATAACCTCCTGGCTTACCTGCAGAATCGAGCCGGACAGCCTCAGGCAGAACGGAGTACGGAAGGCGCCTGAAGAGAAAAACTTCTGGGAAACTATCGCCGGGGAAAAAATCCTTGACCGGTCGATCATCAGCAGCCTGATGGAAACAGGCGGCAACGAGCTGGTCACGAGCATACTGCGGCTCTATATTGACGATACGAAGGAAATTCTGGAGAGACTCGGCTCTGCAGTATCTTCAGGCGATATAAAGAGCGTCGATATGCTCATTCATACGCTGAAAGGCTCTTCGGGAAGCTGCGGAGCGAACCGCTTGTATATTCTGACCCGTTATATAAACGAATCCACCAGAAAAGGCAGATGGCCGGACAACGACCGCTGGATTGCCGTGCTTTGGCAGACATTCAACGATACCTCCGGCGCTATATCGACTATGCTCGAAAATAAAGTGATCGATGGGTAAACGCATCCTGATCGTCAAGAACATTGCCAGAGAGGGTCCGGGACTGCTGGAGCCTGTTCTCGAAAGACACTGCGTCGCATATACGGTGTGCGATGTTTCGCGAGGCGATACGATTCCCGATCCGCTTGCCTGCGATGCTCTGGTCATCCTCGGAGGGCCGCAAAGCGCTGACGACGACACTTCTGCCATGCGAATGGAGCTCGACATGGCCGGGCGAGCCCTGCAGGCCGGAATGCCCTGCCTCGGCATATGCCTCGGGCTGCAGGTGATGGTCAAAGCCGCCGGTGGTCTGGTTACGGCAAGCCCCGTAAGGGAGATCGGCTTTTTCGACCCTGAAGGCAGCCCATACCGCATGGAACTGACCGGCGAAGGAATAAATGATCCGTTGTTCCGGAACATGCCGGAATCGTTCCGTGTGTTCCAGCTGCACGGGGAAACCGTGGACATAACCGGATCGATGAGATTGCTCGGCGTCGGCATGCATTGCAGGAACCAGGCTGTCCTGGTCGGGCCCAAAGCTTATGGGCTGCAGTGCCATTTCGAACTTACTGCCGACATGCTGATGGAATGGTCGAGGCTCGATCCCGACCTGCAGAACACCGGAAGCGATATCCTCTATGAACAGTTCGAGGCTATCCGGAAGGAGTATACCGAAACGGGAATCGCCCTGATGACGAATTTCCTGAAAATCGCAGCAATAGCCTGATTCCGCAGAACCAGACTATTGCTGCGCATCGAAAGAGCCTATGCGATAACAAGGTCGATGGTACGCCGCTGCATATCGACAGTATGGACCTTCACCTTTACCCGCTGGCCGATCTGCAGCCGTTTTTTGCGGCGTTTGCCGATGAGAGAGTAGGTTGTTTCGTCGTATTCGTAATAATCGTCGGTAAGGTTGCGCATGTGCACGAGACCTTCGATGGCGAAATCGACCATCCTGACGTAAATGCCGTATTCGGTCGCTCCTGAAATCACCCCCTGATAGACCTTGCCGAGATGGCCGGCCATATACTCGACCTGCTTGAGTTTGATGGATTCGCGCTCGGCTTCGACCGCGCTTTTTTCGCGCTCGTTGGAGATGCGGCTGACAACCCTGATTTTCTCTTCGAGTTCGGCAAGACGTTTCGGGCTGATTTTCTTTTTCTTGCTGCGGAGATGCTCGTATTCGAAGAGCAGCCGATGCACGACAAGATCGGGATAACGGCGGATCGGAGAGGTGAAGTGCGTGTAGTGCGAAAAACCGAGCCCGTAATGGCCGCTGTTTTCGTCAGTGTAGATGGCTTTCGACATGCAGCGAAGCACCAGTTCGTTGACGAGAAACTCCACATTGGTGCCGTGCACCTGCTGCAGCAGCTGGCGAAGCGCTTTGGCCATTACCACCGGACCGGTTTTCTCCCGGTTCAGCTTCAGGGTGTAGCCGATCTTTCTGACAAAGTTTGCGAGTATGACTACACGCTCATGCTGAGGCGAATCATGCACCCGGTAGATTACCGGCTGCGCATTCTTCTTGCGCTCGCGGAAGGTTCTGGTGAGATATTCGGCGACCTTCCGGTTCGCCAGCAGCATGAACTCTTCGATAAGCCGGTGGCTCGACAGCCGCTCCTTTTTGATCACTTCGACAGGCTCGCCTTTGCTGCCGAGCCTGAAGCGGACCTCCTCCGTTTCGAAATCGAGTCCGCCATGGAGGAAACGTTCTTCGCGGAGCCGGACGCTGATTTTTTCGAGCAGCTGCAGTTCCATGGCATAATCGCCTTCGCCTTTCAGGATAATATCCTGGACATCCTCGTAGGTAAAACGCCGCTTCGAATGGATAACGGTTTTATGGAACTCGTGCTCCTTAACCTCCCCGCTCTCCGTCATGGTAAAGAAAACGCTGAAGGCCATACGATCCACGCCGGGATTCAGGCTGCAGATCTGTTCGGATAACCTGGAGGGCAGCATGGGAATGACGCGGTCTACCAGATAGACCGATGTGGCGCGTTTCATGGCTTCGCGGTCAAGCGGCGAATTTTCGGGCACGTAGTGCGAAACGTCGGCTATGTGCACGCCGATGCGGTAAAGGCCGTCTTCGAGCGGTTCGACCGAAAGAGCGTCGTCGAAATCCTTTGCGTCAATGGGATCGATAGTGAACACCGTTTTGTCCCGGATATCGAGACGTCCTTCAAGGTCGGCGCCGGCGATGCCTTCCTGGATGGACTCGGCGAACCGGACGATCTCTTCGTCAAACGTTTCGTCGATGCCGTGGTTGCGGGCGATGGCGCTGACTTCCACCCGGGACTCGCCGGCGGCGCCGAGCACTTCGAGCACCCTGGCCTGTATGATGCCGGGCTTGCGGAAATCGAGATCACCTGCCAGCACTTTCTGACCGTCTTTCGCGCCGCCAGCCTGCTTGATGGGGATGGAGATTTCCGGCAGCAGCTTGCGGTCGTCGGCCTTGAGGGTGAACTTCCGGTTCGCCCGAATAAGCGTGCCGACAATGGTGTTCAGTTTACGGCTGACGACATTGACGACGATGCCTTCGCACCGCTGGTGAGGAGTTGATTTCGTCGTGTAGGTTTCAGGCACGGTCGTCACGACAACCTCGACTTCGTCGCCGTGTATGGCTGAGTTCATGTCGCCGGATTTGATGAAAATATCGTCGTCGAAACCCTCCACATCAATAAACCCGTATCCGTTGGGATGGGTGGAAAGCCTTCCCGTATAGGTCTGGTCGACCCTGAACTGCTCCTTTCCGGGAGCCGGAAACTGTTTGGTGTGCTCCAGCAGATCTTCATAGGTGGCGGGCTCGAGACACTGCATGCCGTAACAACGGTTGGAGTCCTTGTCTACCGTTCCGTCTTCCTGCAGTTTGTGAAGCACGTACCAGAAACCGGGCAGCTGCCGGGATTCGGTGTAACCCATGATTTTTGCAAGTTCGACTGACCTGAACCTTTCACCTTCGTGGTCGGAGAGAAAATTGACGATTTCAGCGGCAAGAGAGCTTTCTCCCCTCTTGAAAAGAAATTCGTTGATAAGGATGTGGTCATTCGGACGGACCCTGTCCGCGCTCTGCGACGGATTAGTCCTGTTTCTCTTTTTTCCCGATGCTCCGGGCTTGCGGTTATGACGCTGTCTTGCCACTCTGAATAATTTTTAATGTGTATTGTGTGCCGGGGCCGAGGACTCTTCAGAACGGGGGGCAGCCATTCCGAGAAACCATAAGAATCTTTTCCGCGTTAGTACTAAACCTTTAATCGGCACATTCGTCCTTTCCTGCAACGGATGACTGGAAATCCTGTAATACAAAACCTGCAGAAACCAACAAAACACCTTAACATAATGAAAAGAAGCCACAAATTCAGCGTTCCGGCAGTGGTTTTCATGATTGTCGCACTGCTCATGCCCGACTATTACGCCTCAGCCGCAGAAAAAGGAAGTCCGGCCGTCGGCATCCTTGCGGTTACAATCGGCAATCAGGTATGGATGAGAGATAATCTCGACGTTACCCGTTACCGGAACGGCGACGAAATTCCGCAGGTACAGGATCCCCTGTTGTGGAACAGCCTGAAAACCGGGGCCTGGTGCTATTACGAAAACAGAAGCGAAAACGGAGTGACCTACGGTAAGCTTTACAACTGGTATGCGGTGAACGATCCGAGAGGTCTTGCTCCCCAGGGGTGGCATGTTCCGACGGATGCCGAATGGCAGCAGCTTGTAGAAGCGACAGGAGGTGAAAAAGCATCGGGAACGAAGCTGAAATCGATGGTGCTGTGGAAGGCTCCTGTCGTAGGAGCCGATAACAGCAGCGGTTTCACGGCAATTCCGGCAGGATACCGGAGCAGCAACGGGGACTTTCACCTTATGGGCACCAACGCCAGCTTCTGGAGCGCTACGGACAACAATGGTTACGCTGCATGGCACAGACAGCTGTTCAACGCTTATTCTGCCGTCTACCGGGTGAGCAGCAGCAAGTCGCTCGGGCTTTCGGTACGCTGCCTCAGAGACTGAGGCAGCATAGCAATACCGAGGCTCACGAGGTTGTCATACCATACCCGGCATGATCGGCGCCCTGGTGAGCCTCATCCTGTTTTTTGCACTCGGGGCAGATCACGTGCAGCACAACGCGCTTGTCGATAACCGTGAACGTATCGGAAAGATTTTCAGGAATTGAAATCCCGTCGTACCCCTCATGCCTGAAATCGAAAATCCGTCCGCACCTCACGCAATGAATATGATGGTGGCTTTCCGTATCGGGATCGAACCGCCTGACGCCAGTCGTCGACTCCACGATGGCTATGAGCCCCTGAGCAGCAAACGTCAGAAGAGTACGGTTGACGGTCTCAAAGGAAATGCCGGGAAAGTCTTTCCTGATCCGGCGGTAGACGTAATCTGCCGAAGGATGATCGGGACATCCCTTCAGGAGAGAGTAAATCGCCGTCCTCTGAGGCGTTACCTTCAAATTGTGCTCCCTGCAGAAGGCAAAAAAACGTTCGAGATCGCCCTGAACTGTGTTTACTTCTGCCATAACCTTATCCTCCATCTGTTCATAGCATTGCGGGAACCTCTATAACGCAGCAAGCGACCGGATTGCCCGGGTTGGCCGGTAATGGAAATCCTCATGTACCTGCCTGTACACTCCGGTCTCCCTTGCGTCAGCCTTGCGCGTTGATCTTTCATCGCACTTTTCAGAGTTTCCCATTATGTTTTTAAACTGTTCCTGCTCTCGGGGGCTTAAAACAGGATTTTTTTAATCTCATTATAAATATAACAATTATGAACTCGCATTCCGCACCGCCTGTTCATGAAAAGATAAAAAAAATCTAAAAAGGATTTGCTCTTATTTGAGAATATTTCTATAATACAGGAGTTCGTTGCAGAAGTACATCACGTTTCTTAACAAAACATTCAAGGAGGATCACAATCATGTCGGAACATATCGAAGACCAGTTTTATTACAGCGAGGCGGGCATGCCGCTGCTCGGAGACGCTTTTCCGGAAATGCAGGTGCAGACGACCCATGGACAGATGAACATTCCCGGCGATCTCAAAGGTTCATGGTTCGTGCTTTTCAGCCATCCGGCGGATTACACTCCGGTCTGTACGACCGAGTTCCTCGCTTTTCAGGAACGCGTGCCGGATTTCGACAAGCTCGGATGCAAACTCGTAGGCATGTCGGTCGATCAGGTGTTTTCGCATATCAAATGGGTTGAGTGGATCAAGGACAACCTCGATACCGAAATCACGTTCCCCATCGTTGCAGCCAACGACCGCATCGCAATGCAGCTCGGCATGCTGCATCCAGGCAAGGGCTCCAATACAGTCCGCGCCGTGTTCGTGGGCGACCCGGAAGGCAAGGTCAGACTGATCCTCTATTATCCGCAGGAGATAGGCAGAAATATCGAAGAGATCGTGCGTGCCGTCAAAGCCCTTCAGGTTTCCGACAGCAACAAGGTTGCCATTCCGGCAAACTGGCCGGAGAACACCCTCCTGAAGGACCGGGTGATCATTCCGCCGGCAAACAACATCGAAGATGCGAAAAAACGCCCGTCGCAGTACGACTGTTATGACTGGTGGTTCTGCCATAAGTCGCTCTGATGCTCCGGGGAAAACCGGAAATCATAACGATAAAAGCCGGAAGACTGCCCGTCCTCCGGCTTTTATCGTTTTCGGATGGTCTTTTTGCCGCCTCCGTATGCGCCGACAGAATGCGGTTATCGGTTTCTTTCTTTCCGGAGCAGCTTCTTTGCCGGCGCGTAACCTGAAGACGCTGAACGCTGCAGATCGGCAAGCATGCCGTCGCGGTCTCCAAGTTCGCCGAGCATGATGCCTTTTAAAAACAACGCTTCGGGATAGTTTTTTCTTCTTTCAAGCGCGCCGGTGCAATCGGCAACGGCACCGGCGTAATCGTTCAGCTTGACTTTTACAAGGGCACGATTGTAATATATTTCCGGATTTTCGGGGTTCAGGGCTATAGCTTTATCATAATCGGCAAGCGCTCCCGGGAAGTTTCCTGTTCTGATCCGGGAAACAGCCCTGCCGATAAACGCTTCGCGATAGTTTCCGTTAATGGAAATCGCCCTGTCGAAATCCAGAAGCGCTGCCTTATGGTTCCCGAGTATCGCACGGGACGTGCCGCATCGGTAAAAGGGTTCGGCGTAGCCTGGCTGCAATGCGGTGAGCTTAAGAAAATCACGGAGCGCACCTTCATGATCGCTGAGACTCTGGCGGGAACAGCCGCTGTTGTAAAAAGCTTCGGGATAGTGAGGCTTGAGGGCAATGGCGGTGGCGAAATCGTCAAGCGCTCCGACATGATCGCCAAGCGCAGCTCTGGACAGTCCAAGGTTGTTGTAGACTTCAGCCTGAACGGCGTTGATCCTGAGCGCCTGGTTGAAATCGGCGATCGCTTCCTGGTGCCTGCCTGTTGCCGCAAAAACAAGTCCCCGGTTGTTGTATGCCTCGGTCAGCGCGGGTTCGATACCGATGGCTTTGCTGTAATCGGATGCTGCTCCTTCGGCATCGCCGGATGCCGCTTTGCAAAGTCCCCTGTTGTTGTATGCTTCGGCACGCCCGGGATTTATTTTCAACGCCTCGCTGTATGCTTCGGCGGCGCCGGAAAAGTCGCCTTTCCGGAATTTGACTGCGGCGTTCATGAGAATCGCATCCTCACCCGACGAGGACGCGAATGCCTGCACCGGCAGGGTAAAAATCTGCGTCAGAAACAGAAGAAGCAGATATGGCACTAACGTGTTCATCGGAATAAAGGGGATAGATAGAGAATGCTCAACCACGAATGGTCATGACGTACCGGTCTCAGGCTCGCCTTTGCGTATGCGGTAAAACCGCACGCAGTATTCCGCAAAGGAATAGGAGAGCATGAGCACGGAGAGGTACATGAAAAATTCCTGAATCGGGTAACGCTCAAAGAGGGGATGCGGCCAAACCATGGTGATGAACATGATCGAAACGAAACCGACGGCCCACTTGCCCGGCCAGAGCGATGTCGTGAGCACCTTGTGCCGATAGCGGATGTACGCCGCGCCGGAAAAAATCAGCATATCGCGCAGGATGGCGAAGAGCACGAACCAGAGAGGAAGCTTTCCGATCCAGAGGAAATAAAGCGCGGCGCTGGCAAGACAGAGCTTGTCGGCGAGAGGATCGAGAATCTTGCCCATCTCGGACACCTCGTTTGTCCATCGGGCGGCCTGCCCGTCAAACCAGTCGCTCAGCACGGCAACGATCATAAGGATGATGGCAATGGTGAGCTGGCCGGCATGATAGTAGTATATGAACCACGGAATCAGCAGGATTCTCAACAGGCTGAGAAAGTTCGGAAGATTGAAAATATGGCCTTCCACAGATTCTATCGGTTTATATTCTCGTTCTCATGACAAGGGCAGGCAAACCGGCCGCTCATCCTTCAGCGTATGATCATATCCGGCCGCGACTCGACGAACTGCGCCCAGTTTTTCCGCTTCGCGCCGCCTGATGCGGAGTGAACACGTATCTCCGGCAACTTGTTCCCTCCCGTTTTAAGCAGATCGCAAAGAGCGATTCCGAGCGCATCGGTCATATCGAAAGTTGCCGGCCCGGAATCGAAACGAAGCATGCCGCGTACCATGCAGGCCACCTGCTGCTTGCCGGCGGAACCTCTTCCGGTAACAGCAGCCTTGACCTCGCGGGGAGCATACTCGCGCAACTCCACCTTACGGTTCATAGCAAGCGCAATAATGGCTCCCCTGACCTGCCCGAGCTTGAGAGCCGACTGGACGTTCCTGTTTAAAAAAACTGTTTCAAGGGCAAGGCACCCGGGATGGAAGGCTTCCATGACCAGTTCAAGCTCGCGATATATCTCGCCTATCCTTTCGGGATAGCTTTTCCGGCGATTCAGCCGGATCACGCCGCATGCAAGAACATGAAACCCTGCCGCATCTTTCCGGATAACGCCGTATCCGGTATACAGGCTACCGGGATCCACCCCGAGCACAACCATGCGTCTATTATCCGTTTAAACTGTTCATCGCCTTTTCGCTGATTTCCATATTGCTGTAGACGGCCTGAACATCGTCGTTATTTTCAAGCGCGTCGATCAGCCTGATGACTTTTTCGGCGTCTTCCGCTTCGAGTTCGATATAGTTTTCGGGTACGAGATCGACCCGCGCGTTTTCATAAGCGATCGACGCATCGTCGAGAGCTTTTTTGGCGGATTCAAGATCGCGCAGATCGGTGAGCACCGTATAATATGTTTCGTCGTCGGTATCGAGGTCTTCAAGGCCGGCATCGATAAGCAGTTCCATCAGCGCGTCTTCTTCGATCGCGCTTTTCGGGACATCGATCGATCCCTTGCGCTGGAACATCCAGCCGACGCTGCCACTTTCGCCGAGCGAACCATTGTTGCGGCTCATGATATGGCGGATTTCGGCAACCGTCCGGTTGCGGTTGTCGGTTGCGGTTTCTATGATGAGGGCGATACCTGCGGGGCCGTATCCTTCGTAGGTTATCTCGTCGTAACTGGCGCCTTCGAGTTCGCCGGTTCCCTTCCTGATCGCCCGCTGGATGTTGTCCATAGGCATGGAGTTGGCGCGAGCCGTATCGATTGCCAGTCGAAGCCTGGGATTACCTGAAGGATCGCCGCCGCCCATTTTTGCGGCAATGGTGATCTCCTTGACCAGTTTCGTGAAGAGATTGCCTCTTTTCTGATCGGTTGAGGCTTTTTTCCTTTTGATGGTGGCCCATTTACTGTGTCCGGACATAATAAAGATATCACTGATTTTAAATTCCCTGGAATATCCCCCGTTTTCGATATTTGACCGTATATTCTTTTCAGAACATAGAGAAGAGGGCTGCCGACGCGACCGGAAAACGGTTTCCATTGAAAGCTACGGCTCTGCCGCAAGTTAACTACAAGAACAAAGAATGACAAACCCGATGATCGCCTATCAGGGAGAACCAGGAGCGTACAGCGAGATCGCCGCGCTCAGGCTCGGAGAACCGAAACCCTGCGAAACCTTCGACGAAGTATTCTCCGCGGTCGAAAGCCGCGAAGCCGACTTTGCGGTCATCCCCATCGAAAATTCGCTTGGAGGCAGCATTCATCACAACTACGACCTGCTCCTCCAGCACCCTGTTGCAATTGTCGCGGAGACTTTCGTAAAAGTCGAGCACTGCCTGCTCGGGATTCACGGATCTTCGGCAGAACATGCCGTGAAAGTGCTTTCGCATCCGCAGGCGCTTGCACAGTGCAGAAATTTTTTCACCTTGCATCCCCACCTGAAGGCAGAGGTCGCCTATGATACCGCCGGAAGCGCGAAAATGATCGCAGCCGAAGGCGATCCATCGAAACTTGCGATCGCGTCGAAACGTGCCGGAGAGCTATACGGACTGGAAATCCTCCAGGAAAACCTCGCCGACGAGGAGTGGAATATCACCCGGTTTTTCTGCATCGCCCATGCCGAAGAGGCCGCGAACCCGATCATGAAAAGCCGGCCCGACGTCTCGCAGCCGAAAACGTCGATCGTCTTTACCCTGCCGAACGAACAGGGATCGCTCTTCAAGGCTCTTGCGACGCTTGCGTTGCGGAACATCGATCTGGCGAAAATCGAATCGCGCCCTTTCAGAAAAAAGGCTTTCGAATATCTTTTCTATATCGATATTATCGGGCACCGCGAGGATCCGAACATCGAAAACGCGCTTCGCCACCTGGGAGAATTCGCAACCATGGTCAAAGTTCTGGGCAGCTACGGAGTGATTGCATGACGGACGAACGGCAATTCGATTTTTTCAGTGATACGTATCATGCCGCGGTTGCCGGAGCGACGCCGTCGGAACGGAAAGGGAAACCCGGACTCTTCCTCCTCGACGGCATGGCTCTGGTTTACCGGGCATTCTTCGCTTTGCAGCAGGCCGGCATGAAAACCCGCGAGGGCATTCCAACCGGAGCAATACACGGCTTTGCGTCGACGCTGCTGAAAATTTATGAAACCTGGCATCCGGACTATCTTGCCGTTGCGTTCGACAGCCGTGAAAAAACCTTCCGGCACGACCTGTACGAGCCTTACAAGGCGAATCGTCCTGCTCCACCCGAAGATCTGCTTGCGCAGATCGAGGCGATTATCGGTCTTATCGGAGCATTCGGCGTACCGCTTATCAAAACGCCGGGATACGAAGCCGACGACCTGATAGGATCTGCAGCAAAACAGTTCTCGGAACGCTGTCAAGTCTTTATCGTCTCGCCCGACAAGGATCTCGCCCAACTGGTGCACGAGGGCGTCACCATGCTCAAGCCGTCCAGGAAACAGAACGATCTCGAACCGTTCGGACGAAAGGAGATCGTCGAACAGTTCGGCGTGGAACCCGAGCGGTTCGTCGATCTGCTCACCCTCTCCGGCGACACCTCCGACAACATACCCGGCGCGAAAGGCATCGGCCCGAAAACCGCTGCCGCCCTGCTTACGAAATACGGTTCGCTCGAGGGTATCTACAACCATATCGGGGAACTCGCCCCGAAAACGCGCGCAAGCCTCGAGGCGTTCAGGCCTCAGCTCGATCTCGTGCGCCGGTTGGTCACCATCGATTCGGGCATCGACCTTGCGCTCGATCTGGAGCAGCTTGCCTGCAGGACTCCCGACAGGAAGAGGATTTTTCCGTTTCTGAAAAAATTCGAACTGAAAAGCATAGCCGCACGCATGCAGGTAGCTTTTCCCGGCATCGCTGCCGTTTCCGAAGAAGAAAGCGCCATGGAAGGCGCTGTACATTCAGGGGATCAGGCCGGCGACGAACCGCTTCTTTCGCCCCTCGAGGGGGCGTCCTACCGCATGATCGATACGCTCGAAGAGGTCGGCGAGCTGGTCGGCCGGCTCGAAAGGTCGGAATCGTTCGCAATCGATACGGAAACGACAAGCCTCGATATTTTTCAGGCCGAACTTGTCGGTGTTTCGTTCTCGATCGAACCGAAAGAGGCTGTTTTCGTCTATTTCGGCAGAAACGGGCTCGACGTGCGCCATGCACTCGACATGCTGAAACCGACTCTGGAGAAACCGGGTATCGGAAAAACCGGCCAGAACCTGAAATACGATATGCTCGTCCTGAAGAACTACGGTATTTCGCTCTCTCCGGTATCGTTCGATACCATGCTGGCGAGCTACGTGCTCGATCCGGAGGAAAAACACAACCTCGACGACCTTGCCGCACGACACCTTTCCATCAGAACCACGACGTTCGACGAACTGACCGGCGAGGGAAAAAAGCGGATTCCTATCCACGAAGTACCTCCGCCGCGGCTTTCGGACTACGCCTGCCAGGATGCGGACGTGGCGCTGCGGCTCAAAGGCGTTTTCGAAACAAGGCTTCAGGAAAACGACCGGCTGCTCCACCTGTGCAGGAGCATAGAATTTCCGCTTGTCGAAGTGCTTGCCGGAATGGAATATCAGGGTATTTCGATCGATACCGCTCACCTCGAAAAGACCGCGCTTTTCGTCAACGGCCAGATCGGCGATCTGAGAGAACGCATCTTCGCTTCGACCGGATCGGTCTTCAACATCGATTCTCCGAAGCAGCTTTCCCATATTCTTTTCAACGTGCTTGGCCTTCCTGCAGGAAAAACCACGAAAACCGGTTTTTCGACCAATGTCGAAGTGCTCGAAGAGCTTGCCCCTCTCCACCCTGTGGCAGTCGACCTTCTCGAATACCGCAGTCTGCAGAAACTCAAAACCACCTATATCGATGCGCTGCCGAAAATGATCAATCCTCGAACGGGCCGCCTGCACACCTCGTTCAACCAGCATATTACCGCTACCGGCAGACTCTCGTCGTCCAACCCGAACCTGCAGAATATCCCGGTGAGGACCCCTGCAGGAAAAGAGATCCGTCGGGCATTCATCCCTTCGAACCCGGAGAATCTCATCCTCTCGGCGGACTATTCACAGATCGAATTGCGCATCGCGGCCGAAATTTCGGGAGACGAAAAGCTTATCGAAGCATTCCGCCGCAGGGAGGATATCCACAGCTCGACGGCAAAAACGATCTTCAACACGGAAACGATCACTCCGGATATGCGGCGCAAAGCCAAGGAGATCAACTTCGGCGTGCTTTACGGCATTCAGCCTTTCGGGCTGTCGAGGCGATTGAACATTCCGCAGAAAGAGGCGAAAGAGATAATCGATATCTATAAATCGAAATATCCGGATCTGTTCGCCGCGCTTGACGGCATCGTCGAGGAGGGCCGGAAAAGAGGGTTCGTCTCAACCCTGCTCGGACGCCGCAGATATATGGCGGACCTTGTCAGCAGCAACAGCATCCGCAGAAAAGCGGCAGAACGCGCAGCCATGAACACCCCTATTCAGGGGACAGCCGCCGATATCATCAAATATGCGATGAACCTCTGCAGCATGAGGATGAAGGAGCAGGCGATGCAGTCGGTCATGCTGCTGCAGGTACATGACGAACTGCTTTTCGAAACGCCGCCCGGCGAAAGAGCGGCTATGGAAGCTCTTGTCGTTGATGCCATGATCGAAGCCGCCCGGTATTGCGGTATGAAAACCGTTCCCGTGGAAGTCGATACCGGAACGGGAAAAAACTGGATGGAGGCTCATTAGCCCTTTGATTTATAATAAAAAGTTTGTTTATATTAGTTGATAACAACGAAAGCTTGCCTGACCTGACAATCAACCCGGCATTGCATGTTTACAGTAAAACTGTTTTTCAGCCTGACGGGCTGCGGCAGAAACAAGCGGAACGCAACACCCAATGTTGCGTCTTTGCGGTGTTTCGTAAAGTCTGTCTGCCTTTTTTCCGCTCTCCTCCTTTCATGTGCGCCATTTTCCTCCCTGCATGCAGAAGAAAAGTCTCCAGCCCCCACCGGATCGGCTGAAGGATTGCTGGCAACGACCGAGCAGATGATCGAGCACCTGATTCTCCAGATAGACAAACAGAAAGAGAGCCATCCCGAGATCAGCCAGCCTGCAGAAAGCAACAGCCCCTACTTCACATCCATTCCCAACATCAAGCCGGTCAACGGCCATATAACAAGCGAATACGGCATGCGCATGCATCCCGTTTACAAACGCGTCCTGTTTCATCATGGAATCGATTTTGCGGCTCCTGAGGGAACGCGCGTGCATTCGACGGGAGACGGGGTCGTGAGTTTTTCAGGATATGAAAGAGGCTACGGTCAGAAAGTGACCATCTCTCACGGCTACGGGTTCAAAACGATCTATGCCCATCTCTCCCGATCGCTCGTCCGCCAGGGACAGCGCGTTTCGAAAGGCGAAATCATCGCGTTCTCGGGCAACACCGGCGTTTCGACCGGCCCGCACCTCCACTACGAAATCCATAAAGACAACGTCAGGGTCAATCCGGCTGCATACTTTTTCGACAACAGCGATCCGGACAAGTTCCTGACTATCCAGAAGCCTTCTTCCGAAACCGAAGGCGGCAACTCTTAAAACGATTAATTCAAGCGTTAGTATTATGTACTGGAATCTCGATCTTGCCCGATATATTGCAGATGCTCCATGGCCGGTGACAAAAGACGAACTTCTCGATTATGCGAACAGAACCGGCGCGCCGCAGCAGGTTATCGAAAACCTGCACGACCTGCCCGAAGGAGACGAGGTTTACGAGAGCATCGACGAGGTCTGGCCTGATTACCCTACCGACGAGGATTTCTGTTACGGTGACGAAGAATTGTTAAGCTGAGAAAAATTCTTTTCCGCGTGTGTTCTCCAGGAACGCTTATCAGGGCAATCGCCGGAATTCTGGTCGTTGCCCTTTTTTTTGTCGATGCTTCCGCATCGCCGGCAGACGCATTACCTGAATCGGTACCGGATACGACAGGCACAACCACTCTCTACGTCAACTCCATCCGATTTTCCGGAAACAATTCCGTTCCCGAAAAGGAGCTCAGGGAGATCATCGTAACGACTGAACCCACCTCGTTTCTCGGTCTCGGCATTTTCGGGAAATCGCGAAAACCGTTCGATCCGGAAAATTTCGAGAGGGATCTGGGCGTCATTAAAAAGCTCTATACCTACAAGGGATACTTTTTTGCCGATATCCGTTCATCCATGCAGTACAGGAAAAAGAACGGAAGGATCGATATCAGCATAACAATCGCCGAAAACGAGCCGGCAAGAATGGATTCTCTTGCGTACGAAGGACTTGAAGCCGTCGACGAAGAAATCAGGGACCGGTACGTCAGGAGCGGCATATTGAAAACCGGAGATGTTTTTTCGGTTGAAAAACTGATTGCCGAGCGCGATCGGACGATGACGTTTTTCCGTAACGAGGGCTACGCGTTTTTTCACGAAGACAGTATCCGCATCAGGGTGGATACCGTCGGAACCAATGCCGGCGTTCGCTACAGCCTCAGACTGCCGGAAAAGCTGGTGTACGGCAGTCCGGTGCATGCTGTGGTGCACAATCCGGTACGAAGGGATACCCTGAGCAGCGAACGCAGGTTCCTGAAGGATTCGATATCCGGCGTCGTATTCGGATCCCAGAAGGTGCATCCGGATCTCATCACCAGCGCCATCGCGTTCCGTCCGGATCAGATCGCGCAAGAGAGCCTCGAACAGAAAACATTGCAGAATTTCGGCAAAACAAACGTCTTCTCCTCCATCGTCATAAAACCGGATTCGGTCCGCGACGGCAGACTCTATACGACGGTTCATCTGGAGCCAGCGCCGAAACACCAGATAGAACCGAAACTGCTTGTCGATAACCGTTATGGATCGCTTTTTTTCGGGGTTTCGGCTGCTTATGAAAACAGAAACCTGCTCGGTGGCGCCGAACAGTTCAAGGCATCCCTGGAATTCGGTACGCAGACAAGCTACAGCAACAACCTGCTCGATAATCTCGAGGAAGATGACTACGACAAGTTCATTCCTTACGAATTCAGCGCGAAAAGCAGCCTCATCATGCCGGTGCTGCAGCGGCCCGACAATGTGTATTCGGCTTATGTCGAATATTCACGGTCGAGATCGCCTATCCTGCTCTCGACGGTCAACGGGCTTGTACGAGGCTCATACAGCGCAAAACCCGGTCCGTCTTCGCGTCTGAGCTTCGACTTTTTTGAATTCGAACTGGTGCAGAAAGATTCGCTCAGAGGATTCCGGAAACTCTTCAAAACCGATCTGGCCGAAAATATCGGCATCGATCCCGACAACGACGTCGCTGTCGACGCAGGCATAGACAGCCTGCTTGAAACGCGAATCAACCAGACATTCCGGCTGCGCTACAACTATACGAACCTGAACAGAGCCCCGGTTCCGAAAAACATCTGGAACCTCGATCTTCTTGTTGAAGAGTCCGGAAGCCTTGCCTGGCTCGTCGATCAGATAATCGACACGAAATCGTATGAAGGATTCACCGATAAGGATCCCCAGATTTTCGGAACCCAGTATTCGCAATATCTGAAAGCTGAAACGAGGCTCGGATTCCTCAGAAACCTGTCGCCCGAACGGCAGCTGGCAGGAAGACTGCACCTGGGGTGGATGATGCCCTACGGCAAAGCGGAGGCGACTCCTGAAGAAAGGCGCTTCTACGCCGGCGGAGCAAACAGCATGCGAGGGTGGCTGTTCAATACCCTCGGTCCCGGAAGCAGCGCGAGCGAGGTAGCAGCGAACTTCGGAGCCGATATAAAGCTTGAACTCGGCCTTGAATACCGCTGGAAATTTTTCACCCTGTTCGACCAGCCCTCCGGGGTGACATTTTTCACCGACATCGGCAATATCTGGGACCGTACCGGTCCATACGGCTTCAGCCTGAACTCCCTCATGAACGATTTTGCATGGGATTTCGGTGTCGGACTCCGGGTAGGATCACCGATAGGTCCGTTCCGTTTCGATTTCGCCTGGAAGATCCATGATCCTGCGGAAGAGGATTCATGGCTGATAAGCAAATGGAATCCGCTCGATTTTACCTTCAATTTTGGAATTGGAGAGGCTTTTTAATATTTACGGTATCTCTCTCGGAACCTTTCACCATCTTGCTTTATGCCCGCAACAGGAACGCTTCTTGCCCCGTCGATTCTTTCGGCGGATTTCACCGATCTTCGTTCGTCAGTCGCATTGGCCGAAAAAGCCGGCGCCGACTGGATGCACTGCGACGTTATGGACGGCGTTTTCGTACCGAACATCACGTTCGGCCCGTTCATCGTCCAGGCTGTCGCTTCCTGCACCGACATGGTGATCGATACCCATCTCATGATCGCCGACCCCGACCGGTTCATCGCGGATTTCATCAGGGCGGGATCGCACCAGATTACCGTGCATCAGGAGGCCTGCCCGCACCTTCACCGTACCGTGCAGTATATCAGAAGCCTCGGAGCCAGGGCGGGTGTCTCGATCAACCCTGCCACGCCGGTGTCGACGCTGGAATCTATCCTGCCCGATCTCGACCTCGTGCTCCTGATGTCGGTCAATCCCGGTTTCGGCGGTCAGAAGTTCATACCTTCGTCTATTGATAAAATCGCGAAGCTTCACGCAATGCGTCTGGAGCTGAATCCGGAAATGGTTATAGCTGTTGACGGCGGCGTTACGGAAGAAAATGCCGAAGCGTTGGTGAAGGCGGGCGCCGATTCCCTGATTGCCGGAACGGCGTTTTTCAAGGCGGAGAACCCGATTGCGACAGCCGCGAAAATCAAGGCTTTTGCCAGGTAAGGTCATGCAGCTCCCGGCTGACGTGGAGCCCTTCGCCGATCAGTACGGCGTCGAATGACGCCTCCTTGATCCTTGCGATGTCGCTGGCGCTTTTCAGTCCGCTTTCCGCGACGGCTATAACGCCCTCCGGAAAGTGCGGCCTGAGTTCGATGCCCGTATCGATACTGACGCTGAAGTCCCTGAGATTCCGGTTATTGACCCCGATGATCCGGGAACCGGCGTCTGCTGCCGTATCGAGCTCCCGACGGTCGTGGACCTCGACAAGAACCGCAAGGCCGACCTCCCCGGCAAGCTGCAGATAGTCGCGAAGCTGCGACGGATCGAGCGCGGCGACGATAAGAAGAATGGCGTCGGCGCCGATAAGCCGCGACTCGTAAATCTGGTGTTCGTCGATAATGAAATCCTTGCGGAGCACAGGAAGGGAAAACTCCCGTTTTACCGTCTGAAGATAGTCGTTCGCCCCCTGGAAGAACAGCCTGTCGGTAAGCACGGAAAAGGCCGATGCACCGAGTTCGAGGTAGCGGCGGGCGATTGCCGCCGGATCGAAATCATGCACGATGACCCCGCGCGAGGGAGAGGCTTTTTTTATTTCGGCGATGAGCCGCAGGTTTTCTTCCGACCGCTTCAGACTGGCGGCGAAATCGCGGCATGGCGGAATGTCGTGCTGCCGCTCAAGGAAGCGCTGCGCCGGACGCTGTTTCCTGAGTTCGGCGACCTCGTTCTGTTTTTCGTCGAGTATCCTCCGGAGATAGCTCATAGCCGTTACCCTGCCGAGGCAAGCTCCCTTAGTTCCGCTTCGAATTCCACGATCTGGCGGATGTTGTCGAGAAACCATGGATCGATCTTCGTTGACTGGTGCACCTCTTCGACCGTCGCGCCGGCCTGGAAGGCGTAACGGAGATAGAACATCCTGTCCGCTTTCGGCACCTTGATCTTTTCGAGAATATCCTCCTTGGCGAAGATTTTCTGCTGCTGGGTCATATCGACCACGTTCATGAGGTCCTTGCCGTCCGAGCCAAGACCCGCCCGGCCGATTTCAAGGCCGCGCAGCGATTTCTGCAGGGCTTCGCGGAAGTTTCGCCCGAAAGCCATCACCTCGCCGACCGATTTCATCTGTACGCCGAGGCGGGCGTCGACGTTTTTGAATTTCTCGAAATCCCATCGGGGAATCTTGACGACGCAGTAGTCGATGGCGGGCTCGAAGCTTGCCGGCGTCGTCCTTGTGATGTCGTTGAGGATCTCGTCGAGCGTGTAGCCTACGGCGAGCTTGGCGGCGACCTTTGCGATCGGGAAACCGGTTGCCTTTGAGGCCAGCGCTGAGCTTCTCGATACGCGCGGGTTCATTTCGATGATGACAATGCGCCCGTTTTCGGGGTTGATGGCGAACTGGATGTTGCTGCCGCCGGTCTCGACGCCGATTTCCCGGATGATGCGTATCGATGCGTCCCTGAGCACCTGGTACTGGCGATCGGTGAGCGTCTGTGCCGGAGCGACGGTAATGCTGTCGCCGGTATGCACGCCCATGGGATCGACATTCTCGATAGAGCAGACGATGATGACGTTATCGACCGTATCGCGGATGACCTCAAGTTCGAACTCCTTCCACCCGAGAAGGCATTCCTCGACCAGCACCTCGCCTATCGGACTTTCGGCAATCCCCCTGCGCACGGCTTCGTAGTAGTCGGACTTTGTTTCGGCAAAACCGCCGCCGGTTCCGCCAAGGGTGAAGGAGGGACGGATGACGAGGGGAAGCCCGATCTCTTCAAGCGCTTCGCGCGCCTCTTTTTCGTTTCGCACGAAGAAACCCTTGGCCAGTTCGAGCCCTATTTTCTTCATGGCGTCACTGAAGAACTCGCGGTTCTCGGCCTTTCTGATGGCCCTGAGCTTCGCGCCGATCAGTTCGACGCCGTTTCGTTCGAGTATGCCCGACTCTGCAAGGCTGACCGCGGTATTGAGCGCGGTCTGCCCCCCCATTGTGGGCAGAAGCGCATCGGGCTTCTCTTTTTCGATGATTTTCTGCACGTATTCCGGCGTGATCGGCTCGATATAGGTGGCGTCTGCCAGTTCGATATCGGTCATGATGGTCGCAGGATTGCTGTTAACCAGTATGACCCGATATCCTTCGTCCTTGAGGGCACGGCATGCCTGCGTTCCCGAATAGTCGAATTCGCAGGCCTGGCCGATTACGATAGGGCCGGCCCCGATCACTAAAATAGACTTGATATCTTCCCTTTTTGGCACTGTTTTCCCAGGATTAATGACTTGGTAAGATTTTTTCGAACATAATGTACAAAATATTCAGGAGAGTTTCCTCCGCCCCGGATGATGCGGCGGATTCACTCGATAATTCTGATAGGTTCCTGATGAAATCCGCCGGCATCCCTTCTCAGCCATGCCGTTACCTCCCTGGGTACGCCGTTGATGAGGGAAATAATCAGCATGGTATGGCCGGGACGCGCGAAATCGATGTCGTTTCGCGAAGGCACTGCCGGAGAGTTGATATGCGAATGATAGGAACCGACGATCTCGTAGCCGAGAGCGACGGCTTCCCGCTCGACATCGGCGTATTCGCCGAACGAAATTTCAAAACCGTTCTCCCTGCCGAAGTAAAGAGCGTTGCGGCAGGGAGCTATCTCATGAACCACGTTTTCGATATTGCCCCGGTGATCGACATACCGTTTTCCTGCGAGCAGGCCGCAGCACTCGTAGGGCTTTTCACGAAAAGCGTGTTCCTGGATGATTTCAAATTTGCGCCGGGGTAACTTCATTGGAAAACGGTTGAATGAAAAACATAAGCTGTCAGAGCGCTTTCGCTCCGATGTCCCGGCGGTAGCATGCTCCGTCGAAACGGATGAGTCCTACCGTTCGGTAAGCGAGTTCGAGGCTCTCCCTGAGCGATGCGCCGATCGCTGTGACCGAAAGCACCCTGCCGCCGGACGTTACCAGGTTCTCCCCGTCGAAGCGGGTGCCGGCATGATAGATCATGACGTCGCCGGTTTTTTCGGCATCCGGTTCTATGGTAACCCTTTTGCCCGATTCGAATGCATCGGGGTACCCGCCGGAAGCCATCACAACCGTTGCCGCCGAACCGGTGCGCATGTCGAAGGGAACGGTATCGAGCCCTCCTTTGACGCTTGCAAGGAGCGCATCGCAGAGGTCGCTCTGCAGAAGCGGAAGCACAACCTGCGTTTCCGGGTCGCCGAGACGGGCGTTGAACTCCACCACGGACGGCTCTCCCCGATCGATCATGAGGCCGACGTAAAGAAAACCCGTATAGGGGTAACCTTCAGCCGACATGCCGGCAAGGGTCGGGCGTATGATCCGTTCTTCGACTTTCCGAAGAACCTCGGGCGTAACCAGAGGGGCTGGAGCGTATGCTCCCATGCCTCCGGTATTCTTGCCGGTATCGCCTTCGCCGATGCGTTTGTGGTCCTGAGCCGGAAGAAAGAGCCGATAATCCTTCCCGTCGGTCAGGGCGAAAACGCTGGCTTCCTGGCCGCGCAGAAAGTCCTCGATAACCACCTCGTCGGCTGCGCTGCCGAAAATGCGATCTTCGAATATCTCTTTCAGTGTGGTCAGTGCCTCGTCGCGGTTCATGGCAACGACTACCCCTTTGCCGGCACAGAGGCCGCTGGCCTTGATGACCAGGGGAAACCGTTCCGGAGGAAGGTCGGCCACATAAGACAGGGAGGGCGCTTCGTCGCCGAACACCCTGTATTCGGCAGTGGGAATTGCGTGACGCCGCATGAATTCCTTGGCGAAGACCTTGCTCGATTCGAGCCTCGCCGCTGCCTGAACGGGCCCGACAATCTTCATGCCGGCCGCGCGAAAGAGATCGACGATGCCGGCTTCGAGCGGCTGCTCCGGGCCTACCACCGTAAGTTCCACATGGTTCCGTCCGGCGAATTCGAGCAGTTCGTCGAGCTGCAGCGCTTTGAGCGGCACATTTGAAACCTTGCCGCCCATCATGGCCGTGCCGCCGTTGCCCGGAGCGATAAAGATTTTCTCCGTCCTCGGGTTTGCGGTCAGAGCCGCCGCAAAAGCGTGTTCACGGGCTCCGCTGCCGATAATGAGGAGATTCATAGCTTTTTTCGGTCAATGGCATGGCCACAGGAGGCCATAGGGTTTATCAAGCCGGATTGTTTACATTTACTTCCGGAATCCATGCAATGGCATGCCGGAGGGAGGATCTATATAAAACAGGTTGCATTAAAAAAACAATTAAAAAATTTTTCCTGAAAAGAGAAGGATGAGCCGAAAATTACCCTCCTTCATAACACGCGGCGTGCTCCCCGCGGCGCTCGACCTGCTTTACCGCAGCCTGCGCCTGAAGCTCGATTTCCGGCCGGCTCAGGAAAATGTTTCTCAGGGAGCGGCGGTGTTCGCATTCTGGCACGGCAAGATGGCTGTCGGATGGCTGCTGGCCCGGACGCTCTTCGGGATGCGACCGCTGAAAGCCGTAGTCAGCCTCTCGGGAGACGGGACGATACTCTCCGACGCGCTCGACGCGCTCGGATTTTCCCTCATACGGGGTTCGAGTTCCAGCAAGGGCGATCAGGTCAGAAACGGGATCGAGAAATGTCTCCTGCAGGGAGAGGCGATCGCCATCACGCCGGACGGGCCCAGGGGGCCGCAGCACCGGTTCAAGTACGGGTCGGTGCGGATCGCCTCGAAACTCCGCACTCCGCTGCTTTTTGCCGACATACGCTACGGCAGCGCCTGGCGTCTGAAAAGCTGGGACCGGTTCGAAGTCCCGAAACCGTTCAGCCGGGTCGATGTTATTCTCCGGCGCATCGAAGTGCCTGAATTCGCCACTGAAGACGATCTCCGCTCATGGTGCGAGAGCTTGTCCCGGGAGCTGGACCATGAATAAGTCTATGAGCGGGATGCTTCGACCTGCCGCGCTGCTCTACCGGGCCGTCGTTCAGGTACGGAACCTCTGGTTCGAAAAAAAGATCCTGCGATCGCGGCACACGCCTGTTCCGGTAGTATCCGTAGGGAATATAACCGCCGGAGGAACTGGAAAAACACCGCTTGCAGACTGGATCATCAGGTTCCTGATCTCGTGCGGCGAAAGACCGGCGCTGTTATCGCGAGGCTACGGACGATCGACGAAAGGGATCGTACTGGTGTCGGACGGAGAGCGTCTGCTCTGCGGCAGCCGTGAATCCGGAGACGAGAGTGCAATGCTTGCGGCCAGGAATCCCGGAATCGTCGCGGTTGTCGCCGAAAAGCGAACGGAGGGTGCTGCGTTCATCATGCGCCGCTTCGCCGGTCGTCCGCCTTCGGTGATCGTGCTCGACGACGCGTTCCAGCACCGACAGCTCCATCGCGATCTCGACATCGTGGTGGTCAATGCCACCGAAGCTTATTTCAACGCGGCAATGCTGCCGGTGGGAAGGCTGCGCGAGCCCCTTGCCAATATCCGGAGGGCGGATATTGCCGTGATCAGCAATGCGAACGACCGCAAGACAGCTTCGGCCATTGCCGCGGATCTTGAACGCAGGGGTCTGCAGGTTGCACAGGCGAGAACCACTCCCGGATCGCTGGTGCCGTTTATCGATGCCGGAAAACCCGAAGCTGCCCGACCGGGATGCAGGGTACTCGCATTTGCCGGCATAGGCTCGCCCGCAGGGTTTGTCGGCAGCCTTGAAGCATGCGGCTGCAGGGTTGATGCGCACCGTTTTTTCAGGGACCATGAACCTTATACCAGGGAAAAACTCCTGCCGATGCTGGAAGAGGCCCGAAAAAAAGGGATCTTGCCCGTCACGACGGAAAAAGACTACTACCGGATGCTCGGGGAACCCTGGTTTGCAGATCTTTCGGCAGAATACCCGCTGCACTTTCTTGAAATCTCGATTGCGTTCACCGAAGGACGGAAGGTTCTCGAAGAGATGCTGATTGCCACCATCAGGAACTTCAGGAAGGCTTGATGGCGGCAATCACTCCTTGACGATTTTCGAAATCGCCTTGAACCGTTCGCCTTCGGCAATGCGCAGCAGTTCGAAAATCGCCATCTCGGTGCTGGTGAGGCTGCCTCCCGCCTTTTCGATGCAGCGGATGCCGATATCGCGATTTTCCGGGGTTCTCGACGAAACCGCATCGGTGACGAGATGCACGTTGTAGCCGAACTCGAGGAGTTCGACGGAGGTCTGGTAAACGCAGACATGCGTTTCCATGCCGGCTACGAGAATGTCGTTGCGGTTGAACAGACGCAGCTGCTTCATGAAGGGCTCGGTGGCGCAGCAGCTGAAGGTGATTTTTTCGACCGGAGCCAGATCGCCGAGCAGCTCTTTGAGAGGAGAGACCGTCGCGCCGAGCCCTTTCGGGTACTGCTCGGTGTAGAGCACAGGAACCTCGAGAATCCCGCAGGCTCTGATGAGTTTTTGTATATTGCGCTCCACCAGTTCCGGCTGGCAGACGCTTTGCGCAAGCTTTCCCTGTATGTCGATCAACAGCAGGAGTGTCTCACTTGGAACGATCATGGTGCATCTGATTGGTATGGTATTAAATGAAATCGGCAAGGCCGGAAGCGATCGCCGGATTGAACCGCAAATACTACATAAAAGTAGCTTTGTAAACTAATATTTTCAGCTTTGACCCGTAAAGAAAACCTCCCGCCGAAAGGATCGCGCGGTGAATACCTTGTGGCGCTGCAGTTCCTTCTGCTGGCTGCGTTCATCCTTACCCCTGTCTGGCCCGACCTCGGCGAAACCGCACTCTTCGGCGACTCCTCGCCGCTGCGATGGCCTGTGCTCGCGCTCTTCTGGGTGACGGCTCTGGCTCTCGGCGGCTTTGGTTCTCACCACATCAGGGAGTTTCTCACGCCGCTCCCCTACCCGGTCGATCATAACCGGCTGGTCACGACCGGCGTCTACGGGCTTGTCCGTCATCCGCTCTACAGCAGCCAGCTTTTTGCTGCGTTCGGCTGGGCCCTCTTTTCGCTCAGCCTCTCGCACATGGTTCTTTTTGTCGTCGCATTCCTCTTTTTCAACTACAAGGCATCGAAAGAAGAGGCTTGGCTTACTGAAAAACACCCCGAATACATCACCTATGCCCGAAAGGTGAAGAAGTTCATACCCTGGATTTACTGAACGCCCCGAGCGCTCAATCCTTCACGCATCTTACGGAAAAACCGATGCTTCTCCCGACGCTGACCCGCCGAACGCTCTCGTTTCGGCTGCCGATCTCGCGATTCCAGGCTTCGAATTCGCCGGACGGGGTGGACGACCAGAAAAAAGCGTCCCGGCCGAGGGCGAAAAAACCGCCGAGGCAGTTGCGGCTGCCCGCGGGAAGCGCGTCGAAGCCGCTGCTTTTCGGCGTCGTTCCGCCTGAAGAATCCCATGAGGATGTTTTTTTCATCGGGGAGCCGGCAACGGCATCGCCGCCAAGCGATTCGACAAGCTGCCGCCACTCATCGTCCGAAGGAATATGCCATCCCGCAGGGGCCAATCCCCTTCTGTCGTTGACGGCATGCCAGTTGTAGAGCTTTCCGTACGCATTCCCGTTCACGGCGTCGTCCTCATACCAGCACCATGCCCCTTCCTGTTTCGAGGCGGCATCGTGCCACTCGGCTTCGGTCCGGGCATGACGGACGGCATCGCCGTTGCGATAGCGATCGACGTCGAGATTGCGGATCGACCATACCTGGGAGCCTATCGTCACGTGGCTCTGTTCCTGCCTTTGCGAACAGGCGGCCGGAAACAGAAGGATCAGAAACAGAAGCATGCGGAAAAAAGCCCGGGTCCGCAGTGACCGTTCATTGCGCATATAAGCGTTTTTCAAGGAGATTAACGGCAAGAAAGCATTGTTTTTTTATTACCGGCATGATACTTTTTTCTGTAGTCCTTCCAAAACGGTTTACCATGCAACAATTGACCATACCGCCATGAAAAAAATAGGCGTCATCCTTTCGGGGTGCGGATTTCTCGACGGCGCGGAAATCCAGGAAGCCGTGCTTACCCTGCTTGCCATCGACCGTGCAGGCGCAGAAGCGGTCTGCATGGCCCCCGACATCGAGCAGCACCATGTAGTCAATCACCTGACCGGCGAAGCGGCTGTCGGCGAAACCCGGAATGTGCTTGCGGAGTCGGCCCGCATCGCCAGGGGAGCCGTCTGTGCTCTCGGCGCGGCGGATATCGAATGCCTCGACGCGCTTGTGCTGCCGGGAGGGTACGGAGCCGCAAAGAACCTCAGCGACTTCGCCTTCAAAGGCGCGGAGTGCGAGGTCAATGCCGAGGTGGCCGACGTTATCCGCACCTGCTACGAGGCCGGCAAGCCGCTCGGCTTCATCTGCATCGCTCCGGCGATTGCCGCAAAGGTGCTCGGCGACGAGCAGGTGGAGCTGACCATCGGTAACGACCGGGATACCGCTCTGGCGATCGAAAAGCTCGGCGCAAAACATATCGACTGTCCGGTGTGGAACACGGTCGTCAGTTCCAGGGGCCGCGTGGTCAGCACGCCGGCCTATATGCTCGGGCCTTCAATCGGAGAGGTCTCGAAAGGCATCGACAAACTGATCGCCGATATCATGAGCTTACTCTGAGCCTCTCCCTTTTTCGTACGGAATGCCGACTTCTCGAGGCGCGGCCGATCTGCCGACAAAGCCTGCAAGCACCAGCAGGGTGATCACATAGGGCAGCGACTGCACGAGCTGGGAAGGCAGAAGACCTGTCTGCAGCCACATTTCGGCGGCTTCGGCCGAGGCGAACATCAGGCTTGCAAGCGCGGCGCCTATCGGGTTCCACTGGCCGATGATCATGGCAGCAAGGGCGATATAGCCTCGGCCGGCCGACATGCCTTCGCTGAAAGAGTGCTGCTGAAAGGCCAGAAAAGCTCCTGCAAGCGCGGCGAGCACTCCAGAGATGGCAACTCCGCCGTAACGCATGGCGCCGACCCTTATTCCTGCGGAGTCGGCGGTTGCGGCACTTTCACCGGTTGCGCGAAGCCTGAGACCGAATGGAGTCCTGAACATGATGAACTGCCCTGCGGCAACCGAAATGACAGCGGCAAGAAAAAGCGGATCAAGGAATATCGACGACACCTCGATGCCGGCGATTCTTGGCGAGTTCATGGCGCTTCCGAACAGAATGCCTGATGCGAAACGGGTTGCGCCCATCACGAGAATGTTGATGGCGATACCCGAAACGATCTGATCGGCTTTCATGGTGACGCAGACGAACGCGTGCAGAAGCGCAACGGCAAGACCGCCGGCAACTGCCAGTGCGAGTCCGGCAGCGGCAGAGCCGACAAGATGCTGTCCGACGGCCGCACCGAACGCACCGGCAAGAATCATGCCTTCGAGCGCGAGGTTGACTACGCCGCTGCGCTCGGAAAACGATGCGCCGACCGAGGTCAGCACATACGGCACCGCGATGCGCACTACCTGCTGCAGAATGACGATAAGCTCCAGACCCATGGCGAATGCTTTCTGCGGCTCATGAAAATATCATGCGCCGTTGTTATATTGATTTTTTATCATCGTTACATCACTGCAGGCGCCGACATCGGTACCGTGTGCCGTGCGTATTTTAATTTTCATTTGATTCAAGCCCAAAATAACAATTTCACAACAAGAAATCCATGAGTGCGCCAGACAGCAGAACAGCATCGAGCAACGCCAAAAAGTACATCTACAGTTTTTCAGGAGGCCGCGCCGAAGGCGACGCTTCCATGAAAAACCTTCTCGGAGGCAAAGGCGCCAACCTGGCGGAAATGGCCAATATCGGCCTGCCCGTTCCTCCAGGCTTCACCATTTCCACCGAAGTGTGCACATGGTTCTATGACCACGGGAAAACCTACCCGGCCGGCCTGTTCGAAGAGGATATTCCCCTTGCTCTCGCCAGAATTGAAGCTACGCTGGGCAAAAAGTTCGGCGATCCGGATAATCCGCTCCTTGTCTCGGTGCGTTCAGGATCCAGAGCCTCCATGCCCGGAATGATGGATACCATCCTCAACCTCGGCCTCAACAGCGAAACCGTCGAAGGTCTTGCGTGCAGGTCGGGCAACCCCCGTTTCGCATGGGACTGCTACCGCCGTTTCGTGCAGATGTACGGCGACGTGGTGCTCGAACTGAAGCCCGCCGATAAAAAACAGGTCGATCCTTTCGAGGCCATCCTCGAAGCGAAAAAGCACGAGCGCGGCATCAGGCTCGATACCGAGTTTTCCGTCGACGATCTCAAGGATCTGGTGAGCCTCTATAAAGCGGCCATCCTTGAAAAAACAGGCAGGGCCTTTCCGGAAGATCCTTATGAACAGCTCCGGGGTGCAATCGGTGCGGTGTTCAACAGCTGGAACAACGAACGCGCTATCGTTTACCGCAAACTCAACCACATCCCCGGCTACTGGGGTACGGCATGCAACGTACAGGCCATGGTATTCGGCAACATGGGTACCGATTGCGGCACCGGCGTGGCGTTCACCCGCGATGCGGCGACCGGCGAGGATATCTTCTACGGAGAGTTCCTCATGAACGCCCAGGGAGAGGATGTGGTCGCCGGCATCAGAACCCCTCTGAAAATCGAGCAGCTCAAGCAGGATAATCCCAAAATATACGCCCAGCTCGAAGTTATCCGAACCATTCTCGAAAAGCACTATCGGGATATGATGGACATCGAGTTCACCATCGAAAGCGACAAACTGTTCATGCTGCAGTGCCGCGTCGGAAAACGCACCGGCGCAGCTGCAATCAAGATCGCCGTCGATATGGTCAATGAGGGTCTGATCGACGAGAAAGAGGCTATCATGCGCATCGAACCCGAACAGCTCAACCAGCTGCTCAGGCCGGTGTTCGATCTGAAGGAGAAACAGCTGGCCATCGATGAAGGCCGCCTGCTCGCAACCGGGCTCAACGCAGGTCCGGGAGCCGCAACAGGCCGCATCTGCTTCAATACCGCCGATGCTGTGGATGCCGACAAACGGGGCGAGCCGGTCATTCTCGTACGTATCGAGACTTCGCCCGAGGACATCAAGGGTATGGCGGTTTCCGAAGGAATTCTGACCGAACGCGGCGGCATGACCTCACACGCCGCTCTCGTCGCACGCCAGATGGGCAAGGTCTGCGTGGCGGGATGCGGCGCGCTCTCCATCGACTATAGAAAAGGCGAAATGCAAGTCGAGGGAAGCGATCTGGTACTCAGGGAAGGCGATTACATCTCCATAGACGGCAGCACCGGTGAAGTGATTGCCGGAAAGGTGCCAACCAAAAATTCGGAAATCATCGAGGTGCTGATCGACAAAAGCCTGAAGCCGGAAGATGCGCCGGCATGGGCCATCTACAACCGGCTCATGGAGTGGGCCGACCGCTACCGCAAGCTTGACATCCGCACAAATGCCGACCAGCCGGATCAGGCTGAAAACGCCATCGCCTTCGGAGCCGAGGGTATCGGTCTCTGCCGCACCGAACACATGTTCTTCGGCGGCGAGAGAATCCATGCGATGCGCGAGATGATCCTGGCAGAGAACATCGAAGGCCGTAAAGCCGCTCTGGACAAACTGCTGCCTTACCAGCGCGAAGACTTCTACGGTCTCTTCAGAACCATGGGTTCCCGACCGGTCACCATCAGGCTGCTCGATCCGCCCCTGCATGAGTTCCTGCCGCATACGGAGAGCGAAATCGCCGACCTTGCCGCAAGAATCGGCAAAACGGCGGAGAACGTGAACAAACGGATCGAAGACCTGCACGAGTTCAATCCCATGCTCGGCCTGCGCGGCTGCCGGCTCGGCATCCTGCACCCGGAAATCACCGTCATGCAGGTTCGCGCAATCATCGAAGCCGCCTGCCGCCTGAAAAAAGAGGGGCATGAAGTGGTTCCCGAAATCATGGTGCCGCTCGTATCGACGGTAAAGGAACTTGAACTGACTGCGGAGATCATCCACAAGACCGCAAGGAGCGTGATCGCCGAACTGGGTACCGGCGTCAGGTACCTCGTCGGCACCATGATCGAAGTGCCGAGGGCAGCAATCACTTCCGCAGAAATCGCAAAAGCCGCGGATTTCTTCAGCTACGGCACCAACGACCTCACACAGATGGGCCTCGGCATGAGCCGCGACGACTCGGGCCAGTTCCTGCCGGCATACCAGCTGCAGGAAATTTTCCCCCGCAGCCCGTTCGAGTCGATAGACATCGAGGGAGTGGGCCAGCTGGTAGCCCTGTCGGCCAGTGCGGGCCGTTCGGTAAAGCCGGACCTGAAGCTCGGCATCTGCGGCGAACACGGAGGCGACCCTGCCTCGATAAGGTTCTGCCACAATACCGGCCTGAACTACGTCTCCTGCAGCCCTTTTCGCGTGCCTGTCGCGCGCCTTGCGGCGGCAAGAGCTGCACTGCAGGACTGAACCTGTTTTTCTTTTCATATGCAGACAAGGCGACCATCGGGTCGCCTTGTCTGCTTTCAGGAAATGTTCATCGGCGGTCAGCTGACTTCCAGGGGATCCTGCAAACCGCTTAGAAGCTGTCGGTTATTGCTGCTCCGCATTCTCTTCCTTTTTCTTGAAGAACATGCAGCCGCCTTCGGCAAGCACGTTGTTTCCGTTGCAGATCCCTTCTGAAGGGTTGTCCGCGCTGACGATAAAACTCTGGCAGTCCTGGCACTGTTTTCCTTTTTCCGCCTGTTTCTGATAGATCATGGTAATTCCTGTTTTCAGGTTATGGGTGACTGCGAAAGCTTTGCGCAGAGATGCGTGCCGCACCGGTCGGTTTTTACGCTTGCAGAGGAACCCTGATGTGTTCATCGGATATGTGTGTTAATGCCGGTCAATACCGGCAGGCGGGAATATAGAGGCTGAGTCGGGTTTTCACAAATTTCTGAAAAAGGGGAAACCATCATTACCCGAAGACCGTTATTCCGGGTTAATGCTTTAAAGCGCTCTCCCTGAACAGGAATTCAGCCGCCAAATCGCTATAATTGAGTACACAGATTTTTTTTCCCGACAGAAGTGCCGTAGAATCAATGGAATTCAGCCATATCTCCATCAGAGGAGCCCGTGTCCACAATCTGAAAAATATTTCGCTCGACATACCGAGGAACCGTTTCGTGGTGATTACCGGTATATCGGGATCGGGAAAGTCGAGCCTTGCTTTCGATACGATTTTCGCCGAAGGCCAGCGGCGGTTCATGGAAACGCTTTCGCCTTATGCCCGACAGTTTATCGGCAATATCGAACGGCCAGACGTGGATTTCATCGAAGGACTCTCTCCGGTTATCGCCATCGACCAGAAGAGCACCAGCCGCTCGCCCCGATCGACGGTGGGCACCATTACGGAAATACACGATTTCATCCGCCTGCTCTATGCGAAGACAGGAAGAAGATTCGATCCGGTTACCGGACAGATGCTGCAGAAGCAGTCCCGGGAGAGCATCGTCGAGACGATCATGTCGCTTCCCGAAGGCTCAGGGATCGCCATTCTCTCTCCGCTTGTCACCGGACGCAAGGGTCACTATCGCGAACTGTTCGAGCGACTGCTGCTGAAAGGGTTCCTGCGGGTTCGTATCGACGGCGAGGAGCGGATGATGGAAAAGAATATGCAGCTCGAACGCTACAAGACGCATACCATAGAACTGGTTGTTGACCGGCTGGTGACAGGAGCGGGCAGCGTGGAACGGCTGCGGCAGGCCGTCGACATGGCTATCGGAATGTCGGAACATCGTTCGTCGCTCATCTGCCTTCCGCTTGAGGGCGAAGGAAAGGAGCTGTTTTTCAGCACGCAGTACGCATACTCGGACGGTTCGGTACCTGTCGATACGCTTGCGCCTAATCATTTCAGCTTCAACTCCCCTTACGGCGCCTGTCCGGAGTGCAACGGTCTGGGCGAGCTGATGCAGCTCTCGACCGACCTGATGGTGCCCGATCCGTCACTTTCGCTGAATCAGGGAGCGATCGAGCCTTTCGGCAAACCCGGCAAGCGAAACCTCTGGCAGATCGTCAAGGCCATCGCCAGGGAGTACGGCTTCACGCTCGATACGCCGGTTTCGGAGATTCCTCCGACGGCGCTCGATATCCTTCTGCTGGGTTCCGGCAGCCGCACCTTCGACGTTGCGTATGCCTATGCCGGCAAGGAACACCGTTATCCGCAGATTTTTCAGGGCGCCCTGCCTTATGTGGAGGAGATGCTCCGCAACAGCAGCTCGGCAAGAATACGGGAGTGGAGCGAGAGCTTCATGTCACATCAGCCCTGCCCGGTCTGCAAGGGGGCACGCCTGAGGCAGGAGAGCCTGCATGTGAAAGTAGACGGATTGAACATTGCCGAAGCCGAGTCGCTTCCGCTGCCGGATTCGCTTGTTTTTTTCAGGGATCTTCCTGAACGGCTCAGCGACAGGGAAAAACTGATCGCTTTGCCCGTGCTGCACGAAATCACCAAGCGTATCGAGTTCCTGCTCGATGTCGGACTCGGCTATCTTACTCTCTGTCGCAGCGCTCGCACGCTTTCGGGAGGCGAAGCGCAGCGCATCCGTCTGGCCTCGCAGCTGGGCTCCCGGCTGAGCGGAGTGCTCTATGTGCTCGACGAACCGAGCATAGGCCTGCACCAGCGGGATAACCACAAGCTTATCGCATCGCTGCAGCAGCTCCGCGACATCGGCAACACCGTGCTCGTCGTTGAACACGACAGGGACACCATGCTCGTTGCCGACGAAATCATCGATCTCGGACCCGGCGCGGGAGAACATGGCGGCAGGATCGTAGCAAAAGGTCCTGCTTCGGAGCTTGGCGACGATTCCCTTACCGCAGCGTATCTCTCGGGCAGAAAAACCGTTTCTTTCGAACACGAAAAGCCCCGGGTGGAGAAAGAACCCGGATGGCTCACCTTGCGGGGATGCCGCGGCAACAACCTGCAGAATATCGACGTAAGATTTCCGCTCGGTTCGCTCGTCGCCGTTACCGGCGTGAGCGGCTCCGGAAAATCGACGCTGATCAATGAAACCCTCTACCCGGTGCTTGCCCGTCATTTCTACCGTTCGAAGCTTGTCAGCCAGCCGCATGCCGCAATCGAGGGCATCGAACTTATCGACAAGGTGGTGAGCGTCGATCAGACCCCTATTGGTCGCACGCCGCGCTCCAATCCGGCTACCTATACGGGAGCGTTCACCTTCATCCGCGATTTTTTCACCCGTTTGCCCGAAGCACAGATACGCGGCTACAAGGCCGGCCGGTTCAGCTTCAACGTCAAGGGGGGGCGGTGCGAGGTCTGCCAGGGTGCGGGCACCATGAAAATCGAGATGAACTTTCTGCCCGATGTGTATGTGCCGTGCGAGAACTGCAAAGGTCATCGGTACAATCGCGAAACCCTTCAGGTTAAATACAAGGGCAGGTCGATCGCCGACGTGCTTGAAATGCCTGTCGAGGAGGCTTCTGTTTTCTTCGAAGATTTTCCGCGCATCCGACGCATACTCTCGACCATGGAGAGCGTCGGGCTCGGCTACCTCAAGCTCGGACAGCCCTCGCCGCTGCTTTCGGGCGGAGAGGCGCAGCGTATCAAGCTTTCCGCCGAACTTGCCAAAATCCAGACCGGCAGGACGCTCTATATTCTCGACGAACCGACCACCGGCCTGCATTTCCAGGATATACAGCACCTGCTCGAGGTGCTGCGAAAACTTGTCGATAAGGGAAATACGGTCATCATCATCGAACATAACCTCGATATCGTCAGAAACAGCGACTGGATCATCGATCTCGGACCCGAAGGCGGCAGCGGCGGCGGCCGGCTGACTGCCGAAGGCCCCCCGGCGGTCATTGCCGGAATCGATCACTCCCATACCGGACGGTTCCTGAAACTCGAAATGAATCATTCGCCTTTCGACCCTCAGGTCCGACCGGCTTAGCGGCAATCGAAAAAATTCTGCGGACAGGAAGGTTTGACAATCAGCAATAAAAAATGTTTTATTACCGGACGTAACATGAGCCACCCGAGCACAATCGAACTATCGACAACCTCCTGCCGCACACCATGACCGATCCCGCTCCCCTTCCGATGGCGGAAGCCCGCATCGCACTCTCGCACCTCGAGGGGAACGTTCGCCGTATCCGGCAGTGGACCGAGGGTAAAACCCGCATAATGGCCGTTGTCAAAGCCAACGCCTACGGACATGGCGCAGATCGTGTCGCCGCTTCGCTCGAAACAGCCGGAATAAGCGATTTCGGCGTCGCCAATATTCAGGAAGCCATGGCCCTGAGAACTGGAGGCGGAGTACGGCAGCAGTCGGCCATCCTTGCTTTTTCTTCGCCGCTCGTATCGCAGATCGAGAGCTATCTCCGCTATGACATAGCGATGACCCTGTGCAGTTTCGAGATCCTGCATGCCGCAGAAGCGACCGCAGCGGCTAACGGGAAAAGGCTGTCCGTTCATGTCAAGACGGATACCGGCATGGGCCGTCTCGGTCTGCCTCCTGCGGAAACAATGGAACTGCTCCGCGCCGTGAGGAATTCAGGATACCTCGATCTGAAGGGTGTCTATACCCATTTTGCCGAAGGTTCCAGACCGGATGGATTTACCGCCCTGCAGCTCGACCGGTTCAGGGAACTGGTGACGCAGTATGAATCGGAATCCTGCAGAACCGTCTGCAAGCATGCGGCAAGCAGCGGAGCCATGCTCTGCCGCAAGGATTCCTGGTTCGACATGGTACGGCCCGGCATCATGCTTTACGGCTATCTCCCCGATCCCGTCATGGAGTCATCGGTTCCGGTCGTGCCGGTCATGCAGATGGAGGCGAAAGTGGTATTCGTTAAAACTCTCGATACCGGCGATACGGTCAGCTACAATCGCACATGGACGGCGCCCGGCCCTCGACGGATAGCCACCATAGCCGCAGGATATGCCGACGGATACCCGAGATCGCTGTCAAACAGGGGAACCGTGGTTATCGGCGGAAAATCCTGTCCGCAGGTCGGTACCGTCACCATGGACCAGATCATGGTGGATCTCGGCACAAACAGCGATGTAAAAATCGGGGATAAGGCTATATTGTTCGGATGGGAAGGCCCTTCGGCCGACGACATCGCGCGCATTACCGGAAGTATCAGTTACGAAGTGCTCTGTTCGGTTTCGAACAGGGTTTGCAGGGTTTTTATCTGAAGACTCAACATTCCGGAACCATGAACCCTCTTGACAGGCTCGCTGTCAGGCTGAGCCTGACCAAAGCCGAAATATCGGTCATCTCACTCCTTGTGGCATTTCTTCTGCTTGGCGGCGCAGTGAAAAATTTCCGAACGGCACGCGATGCCGAAGCCGTCATTAAAGAGAAAGAACAGGAGAGGCTATCGGAAAAAGAGGTGGACAGCATGCTTGCCGTCGCGTCGATATTCCCCGGGGAAAGCTCCCATGGAGGTTCAGGGGGCATGACGGAACCGATGACCGGTTCCGACGAGTCGCCAGGCGTGGCAGGGCAAAGTGAGGAACCGCCCCGCGAAAGAAAAAAAACAACCCGCTCGCACAGAAAGATTTTTAACGGAACGCTCTCGTTCAACAGGGCAACCGAACAGCAGCTCCAGCAGATTCCAGGAGTCGGACCGGTCATGGCAAAACGCCTTGTCGCCTTCAGGGCCTCGAAAGGAGGACGCATCGAGCGGCATGAGGATCTGCTTGAAGTGAAGGGTATCGGTGAAAAAAAGCTCGAAGTCCTGAAAAAGCATCTTACGCTTGAGTAAATGAGTAAAAGTCTCCTTGCATGTGTTATCGATCGCACGGAAAGTGCTTTCGTGAGAGTAAAAACTCCCGGTATCGACGGTGCGTGCGTGATTACCGCATCCGGAACAGTGCCATACGGTGGAGAGTACCTTGAAGGAAAGCATCGGCAGCGGGCCCTGAAAAAACTTGTTTCGCTGACCGGAAAACACCGGGGAGAAGATCTTGCGCTCTGCTACTGCCCCGACGCCTATCTGCCGCTGAAAGCCTATTTTCCTCGTGGAGCGACCGGTGCCTCCCGTACCGATTACTGCAGAATCGAAGCCTCTCATTTTCTGCACAGACCCGAAGAGTACCTGCACGATCACATTCCCTGTGCAGATGCCTCTGAACCCGACGGGCTTGAAAAAAACCTTATACTCTTTTACAGGGCGGAACCGCTCGTAACGCTTTCGGCCGGTTTTGCGCAAAACCATCCGCTCCATTTCTGCGGCTCGCCGCTGCTGCCGACGGTCTTCCGGTCCCGTTCCGAAGAGGTCGCGGCATACCTCGATCTCGACAACGCCCGTATCACTCTGACGGTCGCCAGAAACGGAAAAGCTGAATATTTCAACTGCAGGAGCGTAAAGAACAGAAAAGAAGCGGAGTATTTCGCCATTCACGAACTCCGGAACGCTATTGCCTGCACCGGGTGCACAGTCCGGGTCGGCGGCTTTCTTGCCGACCGGGCGATGACGCGGCTGCTCGAACGGGAGACCTCCTGTCGTATCGTGCCGCCGGGTATTTCCGAAGAGATCGGAATTACCGGAAAAAGCCTTTCCTCACGCATGACCGCTGCAGCCTCGAAGGCCATCGAAACCGCGCTGATGGCCCTCGAGCACGGGCAGCCGCGTTCCTCCTGAAAGAGGCTCTCAGAGCCCCACCCCGGCATTCTTCTTTCAGGCCTTATGCTGCCGGGCCGCTATGACCTCGGCGATCTGTACGGCGTTGGTCGCCGCGCCTTTCCTGAGGTTATCGGCTACGATCCACATGTTCAGGGTCTTCGGGTTCCAGTAGTCGCGGCGGATCCTGCCGGCGAATACTTCGTCGCGCTCGTATGAGGTAAGCGGCATCGGATAGATGCGGGCGGATGGATCGTCCTGAATAATCACTCCGGGGGCTGACGCAAGAATGGAACGCACCTCGTCGATATCGAAGTCGTTTTCGAACTCGATGTTCAGAGATTCGCCGTGACCGCCGTAGACCGGTATGCGCACCGTGGTAGGAGAGACCGCAAGAGCGTCGTCAGCCATGATCTTGCGCGTTTCGTTCACCATCTTCATCTCCTCCTTGGTATAGCCGTTGTCGGTGAAGGCGTCGATCTGCGGCACGGCGTTGAAGGCGATCTGGTGGAAGTGCGTGAACTGATCCTGCGTCTGGCCGGCAAGCTCGCTCTCGAGGGCGTCGCGTCCCGCCTTGCCTTTGCCGGTAACCGACTGATAGGTCGAAACGACGACTCTCTTCACCCGATACCGGTCGTGAAGCGGTTTGAGCACAACAACCATCTGTATGGTGGAGCAGTTGGGATTAGCGATAATGCCCGCGGGCTTGCCGTCGGCTTTGAAGATGGCTTCGGGATTGACTTCCGGTACGACAAGCGGAATACCTGGCTCCATGCGAAAAGCGGAGGAGTTGTCGATGACGACGGCCCCTGCCGCTGCGGCAACCGGCGCCCACTCTCTGCTGGCCGATGCTCCGGCGGAGAAAAGCGCGATATCGACATTACGGAAAATATCTTCGGATGGAACTGCAGTAACGAACTCGCGGCCTTTGAACCGGACGATCTGGCCGGCGCTTCTGGACGAAGCGAGCGGCACGATTTCGTCTGCGGGAAAATTCCTTTCCTCAAGGACATGGATCATGGTGCGGCCGACAAGTCCGGTCGCGCCGAGCACCGCTACGCGGTAGCGGAAATCTGAACTGCTCATACGTGGATATAAAGGTTCATTAATAATTCAAGACAAGTTTTTCCGAATGGTCGTTAAGGTACTCCGCATATTCCATTATGCGCCCCTCGCGGGCATACCCTTCACATTCGGTTTCATAGGCCAGGAGGATTTCGATGACATGCTCCCAGTTCTCCTCGCGGACGATCCGGTTGCGAACATGCGATACTTTCGGCAGCCCTTTAAGGTAGGTGGCATAGTGCCGTCGCATTTCAAGATTGCCGTATTTTTCTCCCTTGAAGCGCACGGAGAGACGAAGATGCTCGATCGCGGCATGGATCCTCTCGCGGAAACCCGGCGGAGGCGCATGTTCGCCGGTTTTCATGCGGTGCCTGATCTGGCTGAAAATGAACGGGTTCCCGATCGACCCGCGTCCGATCATGATGCCGTCGGCGCCGGTCTCGGTAAACATGGCAAGAGCGTCGTCGGCAGACCAGATGTCGCCGTTGGCGATGACGGGAATCGTCGCATGACGTTTCGCTTCCGCTATCCATCCCCGATCCGCGCGGCCTTTGTACATATCGCTGCGGGTTCGCCCGTGAATGGCAAGAGCCTGGATACCGACATCCTGAAGCCTATGCACAACATCGACGATGTTGATGGAATCGTGGTCCCAGCCTATCCTGGTTTTGGCCGTTACCGGAATCCCTACACGCCTGACGACGGCTTCGGCGATTGCCTGCATTTTATCGGGCTCCCTGAGCAGAGCCGCGCCGGCTCCCTTTCCGGCTACTTTTTTTGTGGGACAGCCGAAGTTTATGTCAAGAAAGTCCGGACTGTAGGTTTCGGCGACCGCGGCCGCCTCGATCATCGATTCGACGGTACTTCCGAAAATCTGGACGGCAACCGGACGTTCGACGGCATCGACCTGCAGCTTGCGCACGGTTTTTTCGATCCCCCTGCGCAGCGCTTCGGCGCTGATGAATTCGGTATAGACAATGTCGGCCCCGCACCTTTTGCAGAGCTGCCGGAATGCCTGGTCGGTCACATCTTCCATGGGAGCGAGAATGACCGGGCGGTCTATATCGATCGTGCCTATTTTCATTGTCAGCCGTTGAGAATTTCAGCCGTACCGGTCATGAGTTCCCTGACCTGCACGTATATCTGCTGAAAGAGCGAACGGTCTTCGCGAAGGGCTTTCTTGGCCGCTTCACGTCCCTGGCCGAGTTTGTCCTGGCCGTAACTGAACCAGGATCCGGATTTTTTCACCACGCCGAACTCTACGGCCAGATCGATCAGTTCGCCGAGCACTGATATGCCTTCGCCATAGAGAATATCGAACTCCGCGCTCTTGAACGGAGGCGCGACCTTGTTCTTGACCACTTTAACTTTTGTGCGGTTTCCGACGATTTCGTCGCCGTCCTTGATCTGGGCGATCTTGCGGATGTCGAGACGTACCGAGGAGTAGAACTTCAACGCCTTGCCGCCGGTGGTGGTTTCCGGCGAACCGTACATGACCCCTATCTTGTCGCGCAGCTGGTTGATGAAAATGCAGACCGCGCTCGATTTTGAAATTGCGCCGGTGAGCTTGCGCAAAGCCTGGCTCATGAGACGGGCCTGAAGACCGACGACGCTGTCGCCCATCTCGCCTTCGAGTTCCGCCTGCGGAACGAGGGCTGCGACGGAGTCCACAACAATGACATCGACGGCTCCGCTCCGCACCAAGGTTTCGACGATGCTGAGAGCCTGCTCGCCCGATTCCGGCTGGCTGATGAGCAGCGCATTGATATCGACGCCGAGCTTTCGTGCGTAGGCTGGATCGAAGGCATGCTCGGCATCGACGATTGCGGCAATCCCCCCCTCTTTCTGTGCTTCGGCTATGACATGCAGGGCGAGGGTGGTCTTTCCTGACGATTCGGGCCCGTAGATTTCCGTTACTCTGCCGCGGGGCAAACCCCCGACGCCGAGCGCAAAGTCGAGCGTCATCGAGCCGGTCGGTATGGCCTGCACCTGCAGTATCGGCGCGCCGTCGCCCATGCGCATAATGGTGCCTTTGCCGAACTGTTTTTCAAGCGCGTCGACGGCAATGTTCAGTTGCTTGAGTTTCGCGGGATCGACCGCCTCAGCTCCGTGCTCTTTATTGCTGTTGTCCATAGGTATGTTCCGGTCATAAAAGATTAAGAAAATCGATAACGAAACGATCAATCAAGGGCTGCCGCAAGCGTATTGTCGAGCGGACGGTAGACCATCCCCAACTCCTTTATCGAGCGGTCATTCAGGTAAACAAGCGTTCTTGAGGCCGTCCGGCTGCTTTCGATGCTTATGAAGGAGGGCTTCCGGGAGAGCAGCGACCAGAGTTCCCCTCCGAGACCGGCAAGGGAAATTGCGGCTCCCGGCAGCGGATAGACCCGGTTCATGGAGCTTCCGGGCGTTCTGCGTATTGCTTCGAACAATTCAGCGAAAGTCCGGTTGTGACCGACAACGATATAGCGCTGACCGGTCGAACCTTTCTGCCAGGCCTCCAGATGTGCCGCTGCGACGTCGCGCACATCGACAAATCCGGTGCCGCCCGACGGGCAGAAGGGCAGCCGACCCTTATGGATCAGCCGGAGCACCTCGTTCGAAGAACTTACCGAAGCTTTGTTGCCGCTATCGACGCCGATGACCACTCCCGGGTTCACCATCACGGTATCGAGCCCCTCGGCAACCCCGCGGAGCGCTTCAAGTTCGGCAAGGTGTTTCGACTCCATATAACCGTTCCTGCGCTGCCACTCCATGAAGGAAGAGGACTCCGAAGAGGGAGATCCGTCTTCGGTACCGCCTATGGCGGCAATGGAACTGGTCACGACCAGACGACGTACCCGATTTTCGATACAGGCATTGACGACGTTGCGCGTTCCGACTACGTTCACGTCATAGAGCCGGTTCCTGAAATTTCTGGTATAGGCGATGAGCCCTGCGCAATGAAAAACCGTATCGACCCCTTCAAAAACCTCGTTTATGGAAGGCGCGTCGAGCAGATCGGCCCGGAAAACCTCGACGGGAAGATCGGAAAGAAACGAACAGTCCGAAGATTGCCTGGCCAGTATTTTCAGCCTGAACCTGTCGCCGTAGCGTGCAAGCAGTTCCAGCATAACCTGTGAACCGATGTATCCGGTTGCGCCGGTAATAAGAATGGATGTCGTGACCATGCAAGAGAAAACCGTATCTTTCAGCCGTTCCGGAATGAGCCTTACGCGTCAGCCGGACAGGTTCCTTGAACCGTATTCATGCAACGATATCAAAGAGTAGTCTGTTCATAAAAATACGAATTAAAACTACATTGCGCTTAATTCCAATCATCGCTATCATAAATTTTTCGCCCTATGCCCGAACGCTATCAGGAACCGGAACCGGGATGCCTTGCAGAAAACATCGAAAGCGGCATTCTTTCCAACGGCCTGCGTGTCATAACCGACCATGTTCCGTGGGTACAGAGCGTCACCCTCGGCATCCATATCGACGCGGGATCTCGCGATGACCCTGCCCGGAAAAACGGACTGGCACATTTCATCGAACATGCGCTCTTCAAAGGCACCGGAAACCGCGACTATATCGAAATAGCCTGCGGTATCGAGCGCACTGGCGGATATCTCGATGCTTATACGACAAAAGAGCAGACCTGCATCTACCTCAGATGCCTCGATACCTTTACCGGCCCGTCCCTCGACCTGCTTGCCGATCTTGTATGCAACCCGGTTTTCCCTGAAGAGGAGATTGAAAAAGAAAAAGAGGTTGTGCTCGAGGAGATCAGCAGCGTGAACGATACTCCCGAAGAGCTGGTTTTCGAGGATTTCGACCGCAGCCTCTTCGGCAGCCACCCCCTCGGGCGGGCGATTCTCGGAACCGAAAACAGCGTGAACGGCTTTACCGGCAGCGATCTCAGGAACTTCATGTCGGATTTTTACCGACCGGAAAAAATGTTCCTCACCGCAACGGGCAATATCCGGCACGACGAATTCGTGCGCCTGGCGGAACGATGCTTTTCGACGCTCCCTGCCGCCGACGGTCCGCTGCCCGTACGCAAGCCGTTTCTTCCTGAAGCATACAAACCGTTCAGACGCGCCCCGAAAAAACGGATTCATCAGGCCCAGATCGTGCTCGGCACCCTCATTGCGCGGGATGACGCGTCGTTCCACGCCCTGATGCTGCTCAATACCATACTCGGCAACGGCATGAGCTCGATGCTGAACCTCGAACTGCGCGAAAAGCTCGCTCTTGTCTACAGCGTCTATTCGACCGTTGCGTTCTTCGACGATCTTACCGTCATGAACATCTATGCGGGAACCGACGGCAACAAGGTCGAGCTGACTCTCGATGTTCTGGCAAAGGTGCTCAAAAGACCGGACCTTGCCGTGCCGTCAGACGATGAGCTGCGCTCGGCCAAATCGAAACTCCTCGGGTCGCTGCTTATGGGTACCGAAAAAATGACGCGCCGGATGTCGCATCTTGCAACCGATCTCTCCTATTTCGGACGGCATGTGCCGCTTGCCGAAAAAATTGCCGCCATCGAGGCGGTCGGCAGCGAAGATATCGCCAAGGCAGCCGCGCTGCTTCTCGATGCATCGAGACTTTCGACGCTGGTATTCAAACCGTCGCGTTAGCCGACCGGCAGCGCGCCTGTTTTTTATCCGACGATTATTTTGTATCTTATGGACTTTTATTTTTGACTATCATACTCATCAACAAACCGAGACAGCCTTGCAAAAGAACATTACGAAAATCAGCGACACCGAACAGCAGCTGGAAATAATCCTGGCAGCCGAAGAGTTCGGAACGGAATACGATCAGGAACTTGAAGAGGCAAAAAGAACGGTACAGATCAAGGGATTCAGAAAAGGTCATGTTCCGGCAGGAATGCTCAAAAAGCTGGTCGGTCCGGCAATCGAGGCGTCGATCGCCGAAAAAATGGCATCGAAGCACTTCGCCGCGATCGCCGAAGAGGACGGAATCAAACCGGCAAGCCGTGCGGCCATAGACAGCTTCAGCTTCGAAGACGGCCAGCTCAAAATACAGCTCTCATACGAAGTACACCCTGAATTCGAACTGAAAAGCTTCGAAGGCTACAGCTTCAGCCAGCCGCGCTACGTTATAACGGACGAGGATGTCCGCAAAGAGATCAACCTGATCCTCAAGGGACACGGAACGCTTGTTTCCGTCGACGAGGCCGCAACAGAAACCGATACCGTCATCGGCGACGTCACGAAAATCGACGAGTCCGGCGAGGCGGAGGAGGAATCCGGAATGGAAAACCACCATTTCAATCTCGCATACCTTCCCGAAGATAACCCGTTCCGCAAGGCACTCCTCGGTAAAAAATCCGGCGAGAGCGCTGACGTGAATACGGAGCCTAAAGACGAGGAAACTCCGGTACAGCACTACCGCATCGTCGTCAAGGAGGTGAAACGCCTCGAACTACCCGAACTTACCGACGAGCTGGTAAAGGATATAACCGGCCAGCGATTCGAAAACGCCGAAGATTTCACCGCCGATGTCCGCATCCAGCTCGAACAGCACTTCACCATGAAATCGGAAGACGAACTGCTCGAATCGATTTCAGCGAAACTGATCGAAGAAAACCCGGTACCGGCGCCGAAGTCCATGATCGCATCGTTCTCGAACATGCTGGTGGAAAACGCCAAACGTCAGATGGGCGGCAATTTCCCGAAAGGTTTCGACGTCAGGCAGTTCACCCTTGCCATGGCTCCGAATGCCGAAAAGCACGCCCGCTGGCTCCTGATAAGCCAGAAAATCGCCGAGATGAACAGCCTCGAGGTAACCGATGAAGACATCCGGGCTTTTGCAGAAAATGAAGCCGGGAAAAACCCGTCGATCAGCGTCGAACAGGCATTGAACGCCTACATGTCGAGCGAATTCAGGGACTACGTCTCGGACTCGATCCTCAAGAACAAAGTCTACGACATCATCAAAAGCCAGGTCACCATCACCGAAGAGCCCACACCCATCCCGGAACACAAAGGCTGAGACCGGCAGACAGAAATCACAACAGAAAAGCAGAGGTCCGTTGCCTCTGCTTTTCTGTTGGCGAGATGGCTTGTTAGCTTGATGGCTGGTTGGCGGGATGAGCTTCCATCCCACCGCTCAAGCTACCCACTACCCACTACCCACTCTCCTCCCTCCTTCTTCACAACCACCGCCATAGCTACGGCCGAGCGGCGGTCATGGGAAATGGATACCTGCGCGTTGCTGACGGCGTCAGCCACCATGCCGTGAAGGTGTACTTCAGGCTTTCCCCGGCTGTCGTTGATCACTTCGAAGCTTTTCCAGTGAACCGGCCCCGATATACCCGTCCCCATAGCCTTGACCAGCGATTCTTTCGCGGCGAACCTTCCGGCAATGCTCGGAACGGGGTCTTTTTTCTTCAGACAGTATTCGATTTCCCGGACGGTCATAAATCGTTTCAGAAACGCTTCGCCGTAACGGCTCCAGGCACTGCCTATCCGTTCGAGTTCAACAATGTCAACGCCTATTTCCACAGGATTCAGACGAACGCTATGGTCATGGAAAGATCGAGCGCCGTCACGCTGTGCGTAAGTTCGCCGATGGATATGAAGTCAACGCCGGTTTCGGCAATCGCCGCGACATTATGGATGCCAACATTGCCCGAAGCCTCAAGCCTGACTGCGGGAGCGCATGACCGGGAATAGGCAACCGCCTGCTGAAGCAGTTCAACGGAAAAATTGTCGAGGAGCACAATATCGGGGCCACAGGGCAACGCTTCGGCAAGTTCTGCAAGCGAACGGACTTCGGTTTCAATCTGTACATCGAGCCCGTTACGCTCCCGGTATACAACAGCATTGCCAAGGGCATTGGCCACGCCGCCGGAAGCGTCGATATGGTTGTCTTTGATGAGAATCATGTCGAACAGCCCGAAACGGTGGTTTTTGCCGCCCCCTATGCGTACTGCCTCTTTGTCGAAGTAACGCAAGCCGGGCGCCGTTTTCCGGGTATCGAGTATCGCTGCTCCCGTATGGGCGACCCTGCTGACATATGCCGCTGTACGCGTGGCGATACCCGACATTCTCTGCATGAAATTCAGAACCGTTCTCTCGGCCATGAGCAGCGAAGCGATGTTGCCGGAAACGTCGAGTATGGTCGTTCCCGCTTCCACGGCATCGCCGTCGCGACAGGAGAAACTGAGCGTAAGCCCAGGATCGCATGCCCTGAATACCTCTTCCGCAACGCCGGCTCCGGCAAGCGTTCCGGATGCCTTTGCCCTGATCACGGCGTGACCTTGCTGTTCGGGCGAAATCGTTGCAAGAGTGGTGATATCGCCGGTATACCGGTCCTCTTCGAGTGCGAGAATTACGGCACGCGACCGGCATCCTGCATAGAAATCGGAGAGATTGTGTGTCATACTGTCCGGAATGTATCTGTTAGAAAGCATAAGGGTTAATCGTCAGGGCATCTCTTACCGCCGATGTCGGCGCTTTGCCGGGTTACGCAGAAGAGCCTTTGATGTAAAGGTAACATTTTTCCCTTGAATCCGGATCAGGCACGATCGGGCAATCGATGCATTCTGCAGTGAGAATTTTGACTTTCGCCGCGAGTTGCTCACATTGTATTTTATGACAAAAACAACAACCGATATGACTGTCACAACCCGCTCGTCAGTACGGCTGGTCAACCTCCTTTTTTATGCGCACCACGGCGTACTGAAGGAGGAGCATACTGTCGGAGCGAAGTATGAGGTCGATGCAGAACTGGTATTCGATTTCACCGAAGCCGCACTCCGGGACGATATTTCGAAAACCATCGATTATGGCACGGTATACCGGAAAATCAAGGCAGTACTGACCCAGAAGCGCTACTTCCTGATCGAGGCGGTGGCAAGAGATATCGTTCACGAGCTGCTGTCGGACTTTCCGGTTCTGCAGGAAACAACGATCAAGGTCAGAAAACGAAATCCTCCCCTGAACGGAATCTGCGACTATGCTGAAGCATGCTTCTCGGCGACACGGAGCTGAAACCGGACGACGTCAGACGGTTTACCTCGGCATCGGCTCGAACATCGGGGACCGCCTGACTCATCTCCAGGAAGCCGTCAACCTGCTCGACCTGCTGCCGGATACCTGCGTGACGGATGTTTCGGCCATCTATATGACGGAACCGGTCGGCGTTACCGAACAGGAACGTTTCTATAACGGTGTCGTTAAACTCGACACCGGACTCTCGCCGGATGAACTTCGTTCGCACTGCAAGGCCATTGAAAGAAACCTCGGCCGACCTGAACAGTATATACGATGGAGTCCGAGGGTGATCGATATCGATATCCTGCTCTACGGCAGCCTCGTCATGCGAAACAGCGTGCTCAGCATTCCGCACGAGGAACTGACGAAACGGATGTTTGTGCTGATACCCCTGCTCGATCTTGCCGATCCCCTGCATCCAGCGCTGCAGTGCCCTGTCTCTTCGCTCCTGAAACAATGCCCGGATCGGTCGGTGCCGGTCAGGCTCCGCGAAGGGATAGCGATACCACGCTGAGTACTGTCGGCTGTCGGCTGTCGGCTTGAAGAATGGGACGTATGAAAGACCCCGGGAATCAGTTTTCGGAGTTCAATGGCACTATTATCAGTCCTATTCGTCTTATACGCCCTATTCGTCCCATTCCCCGGTGAAACAAAAAAGCGGGCGGCACTTATGATGCCGCCCGCTTCATGTGGTAAAATCACAAAGATGACTCAGTTCGCGAAGGTTATGTTCAGGTTGCCGGCGGCGAAATCGGCGCCTTCGGTTTTCCTTCCTACCAGTACGTTCGGCAGAATGATGCTCTTTCGGAAGTTGTTGATGTCCACAAGCAGTTCGTCGCCCTTGATATTGACGTTGAGCTTTTTGACTTCGACGTTCGGAAGATGAAGGCTGAGCACATATTTGCCGTTGATTTTTTCGAGCGTCTGGGTTTTATCATAGCTGTAAAGCACTGCCGCAGGGTTCTTGTCGCCGAAAATTTCCTGGCTCAGCACATGCAGCCGGTCGGTATTGATCACTTCGGACGTCTGCTGATGCGCTCGGAATATCGGCAGAGGATAGAAGCAGTTGTCGATCACTCTAAGATACTTCTGCTGGATATCGATGAGGCTCTGCAGGTACTGGTCGGCGGAACTTTCCGGAAGAATTTTGTTTACCACGGCAGCGTCGAGTTTGTATCCGAAAAGGTTCAGATAGGTCTGCACGCGAAGCGCTTCCTTGATAACCATGTTTTCGGGGTTGAGCACGACGCGGAAGGTGGTGATATTTTTGTCCTGAAGCATCCCGTGAAGTTCTTTCATGTGCTCGTTGACCTCGGGCATGAGCTTGAAGATGTTCTTTTTCGGCATGAACTTCGAAAGCAGCGGCGCTGCGAAACCGATAGCCTTCGAATGCCAGCCTCCGATCTTGTCTGAATACCATCCGTAAGATTCGGGCATACCGAGCAGGCGCATGGTTTCTCCTGTCGGGGCGGCATCGACGATAACGACGTCGTACTTGCCGGATTTCGCTGCTTTCCAGATGTAACGCAGACTGATCATCTCCTCCATACCAGGCACGATGGCAAGCTCTTCGGCAACTACTTCGTTGGCTCCGTCATGCATGAGAATCGATGAAAAATAGGAATAGAGCTCGGTCCAGTTTTCCCTGATTTCGGCAAGGACATTCACTTCCATGGCAAAGAGGTTCTTTTCGACCTCTATGGGAGTCTGGCTTAATTCTCTGCTGAACGCGTCAGCAAGACTGTGAGCCACATCGGTGCTCATAATCAGCACGCGCTCTCCCCGACGGGCAATTGCCGTAGCCGTTGAAGCCGATACGGTGGTTTTTCCCACTCCGCCCTTCCCCAGATAAAGAATAATTCTCATGTTTTTTACGAAACTATTGAGTAGACTTGACCTTTATTGAACGTTTTGCAGGCTGCTCTTCCGATGTTTTCGGATCTGCTGCGGCACCAGGATCGCTTGAGTCCGCTGCATGTTTCTTTTCAGCAGAATCAGTGTGCCCGGCATGGGCGTCTCCATCGGATTCGATTGTATTGTATACATCGGAGTTCCCGGACCCGGATGAAACTTCTGAAAGCGCGCCAGCAAGCATCTCTTCAGAAATGGAAAAGCCGGCATCGTCGGCTGACTCATCCCTGATCGATATCTTTTTATTTTGTACCCCGGACGTTTCGGTTTCGTCGGGAACAGATCCCGATAACGGCTCTTCGTTAAAAGCTCCGGAAAGATCTTCCTGCCGATGCGTCGGCGCATCGCTGTTCTCGACTATCCGGATTTTTTTTCGGCGTACTTCCTGATCGGTTTCCGATACAGGTGCAGGGCGATGTTCATCACGATGCTTCTCTCCGGCATGAACATCCGAGGGCGGCGTGTCCATGGCCATCATATCCCGCACAAGCGCCGATGCCGAACTCTCTTCAGCCTTGATGCTTATTTTTTTGCGCTTGATGTTGTTATCCGAATCGTCATCCCCGGAAACCGCGCTTTTTCTGATGCGTTCTTCGGGAAGCGGCAAACCTTCGTCGTCAGGAAGTCCAGCTGTAAACATACCTGAAGAGGAGGAACCTGCGTCATCGTCCTTGATGCTGATTTTCTTTCTTCTGATTGTCGAACTGTCGTCATCCTCATCGAAAGACGGCCTTCGCTCCTGGCCTCCGGCATTATCGCTGCGGCTGCGACGATCATTTCTGGATGGTTGTTTTTTATCGCTGCCGAATCCTGTCGTCAGCTTGAGCATTTTGCCGATAGAACCGAGTACGCCGTCATTGCGGACTGCCGTTGTTATGGCGGTCATAACGAAACGCTCTGCCTGGGGGTTTCCTGCGATATTGGCCAGCAGTTCATTCATTGCTGTCAGTACCGTCGCCACATCGCCCGGCACATGCTGCAGATCTTTCATTACCTGTTCGCGAAGCTTGAAGGGTGCTTCGCCGACCATATCCTTGATAGACGATGCGATTCTCTTGAGAGCTGCCGGGTCGGTTGGAAGAATATTCTCAAGTCCTTTCAATGCGTCTCCGGCAGGATTGCCTTGCCCGGCCTGACCGGAAGGTGCGCCGCTCTGCCTGTCCCGGGCATGCTCGCTGTATTGCTGCGGATCATCCGCAGGCGGATAACCGATTGATGCCTTGTATTGTTCAAGCAGGTCCTGGCCATAACCGATCGAACTGTCCTGATGGCTCGGCGCCGCTGGCGCCATTGCAATGGAAAATGAGTGGGGAGGACAGACAGCCCTTCCCGCCTGAAGCACTCTTGCCGCTATGGCATCGGGAATTTCCTTCCTGAAGTTGACACCGAGAGCATCCTCGATAGTCGATTCAACGACGGTATGCAATCTGGTGATAAGCTCGGCCTCTCGTATTTCAACCATATCGAAAATAACATAGACAGGATCTTTCTCCTCCCGCCTGATCTTGAGGTTGAGCGTTGCAAAATCGCCGTCCTTGTTCCGGCTGTTGACGGAAACAGAACCAAGACTGAAACGATCGAGAAAATCCTTGTTCGCGCCTCTTGCCCAGAGATATACAGCTTTATCGGTATAGATCAGGTAGTCCTGAAAAACGATATTTCCTACGCGCTCCTGATGAGATTCATAGAAAACCCCATCGAAAAAAGCGACAGGATTCTCTCCGGCACTCATGAGATTCTTCTGAAAAAACTCAGTGACATCGTTCAGCTCTGTCTGTCCGGATACATATAAAGAAATTGTGGCCATTACCAGTGTCCTGATCGCGTTAGACGTGTTATCGGTTGAACTTTAAATCTAATAAAATATGAAAAGAAAGTGAAACTCCTCCGAAAAGTGATTGCAGGTCGGCATAAACCTTACAGACAGGGATGCGCAGGAAAAACAGCGGGATATTCTAACCAATACCGGATTCTGCACCTCATGCAGACGGTGTCGATATCTGACAGGCAAAAAAAAAGGCAGTGAAAACATGAGCTTTTCACTGCCAGAAATACCGTTTCGAAAATCTGCTTATTTTGCAAACTTCGATTCGACTGCCTTGGAAGGTACAGCGTAACCAGAAACTTCAGGTGACGAACCACGGAGGCTTCCGCCGCCGCCGCCCATGTTGCCGTAAGCATTGCGATTGATTCTCATGGTGCCTTTGCCCAGAGAATCGAACAGCATCCCGACAGTTTCCCAGTGCCCTTCAACCATAACCTCGAAAATGCGGCCGGCGGCAGCTAAGATATCGGTAAATACACCTCCACCACTCATAATTCCTCCTTTTGGAATTTTATTATTGGAAATTTACCCGGATTTGGAAATAGAAACTTTAACCTAATTTACAGCAATAAAAAGAAAAACACAAACAAAGAATTCAGGCCCGCTCCCGGGAGCGCCTCTTCGTCTTTATTTATTTGGCTCCGCCTTTCTGGAATGAGCCTGCGATGTTCTTAACCGCTTCGGAAGCGGTAACGCCTGCGTCGCCAATCGCCTTGGCTGCGTTGTCCGTGACATTTTCGACATTTTTCACCGCGTCGGTGTAGAGTTCGCCTGCGGAACGGGAAACATCCTTGACGGTAATGGCAACCCTGTCGATGGTTTCGCCGACGACTCCGCCTGTGCGGCCGAGCATGTTGCCGATACCCGTAGCGTCGATCAGCGAGCCAACGGTGCCGGTTACGGTTTCAACGACGCTGCCTGCGAGCTCAAGGCCGCCCACAACAGCGCTCTGGCCGGTAAGAAGCACACTTTCTGCAAGAAAGGTGAGGCGGTCGGTAAAATCGAGCTCTTTAAAATCCTTGCGAAGTTTCTGATAGGATTCTGACATGTTTTCTCTCCGGTTTAATCAGGGCAATGCTGCTGCTTTCCCCTGTTTTCATGGTTTTTGGATACCTTCTTATTGATGATGAAAATTAATAAAAATCCTTCATCATACAAACAGCCATTCAACTGCAGAATCACACCTTATTGAACTCGCGCTCGCGATGATGCTTGCCCTGATGGTTAAGATCGAACGGAATATGGAGCCATTTGTCCTTGAAGACCGCATCGCCGGGTTCGAGCCCCGTAAGACTGATGGGCAGTGTGATGATCTTGCGCTGGTTGCCGATCTGCACGTAGAGTTCGTCTCCTGTTACCCATACGTCGATATCGACGGGATTGGCAAACATGAGCTTGAGCTGAACCTCGTAGATATCTCCGTTACGGACAAACTTGATCGGCGGCTCGTTGTACATGAGATCCGACGGATCGGTATCGCCGTACATATCGCGGGCAAACATCTCGAGCGACTTGAGACCTACGATTTCCTGCTCGTACATCCTCAGTTTCTTGACCGGCAGCGGTGAGAAGCCCTCTTCGATTTCGCCGAGATATTTCTGCTGGATGCCTTTCCATTTTTCCAGGTAACCGCTGTTCTCGTTGGTATCGAGCAGCCTGTTGACCAGCACCATATCGACCTTGAAGCCGTACAGGTTCAGGTAGGTCAGCGCCCTCATGGTCTCCTTGATCGACATCTTCTCGGCGTTCATGACAAGACGCACCGTCGATTTCACGTTATCGGTAAGGATTTCGCGAATATCTTCGAGCTCGTCGAATACCTGATCGACCGATTCGATTGCGTCTTCGGGAGGAATGTAGTAGGCAATCCTGTCGGACATTTTCGACAGCGGCTTGCTGAGAGGACGGACAATATATTTATTGACGTTCTTGACCGCTTTCATACCCCATGAGAGCGTGTCGGGAAGAGAAAGCAGCCTGAGCGTTTCGCCGGTAGGCGCCGTATCGAGCACAAGCGCGTCGTACAGGCCGGCGGTCTTGTACCGCTTGATTCTCAGGAGAGAGAAGAGTTCCTCCATTCCGGGAAGAATGGTCATCTCGTCGGCCATGACGCCGGAGACGCCCTGAGCCATAAAAATTCTCGTGTAGTATTTCTGAACCGACTGCCAGTTCTGCTTCAGATCGACATAGGGATTGACCTCGATGGCATGCAGGTTCTCCTTGATCTTGGTGGGTTCGGCGCCGAGCGGCAGGTTGAATGAATCCGAAAGGCTGTGAGCCGGATCGGTTGAAAGGACAAGGGTACGATGGCCCAACTCTGATAAACGGACAGCAGTTGCTGCCGACACGCTGGTTTTGCCTACTCCGCCTTTACCTGTAAATGTTAAGATACGCATGAACCGGACATTGGTTTTGTGAATACGATCGAAAGACAAAAGATATAACTCTCTCTGGACTCTACAAAAGATCTAACATACACACTTCCGGCCACGTTAAAAAATTAAACCGGCATTTTGTTATGCTGCGGGGAGAATGGAAATGAGTGCTGAGTGAAGAATGGGACATATGGGACAAAAATGTACTCCGGAGCGGATCCTCCTGTCTCCATTTGCATAATCGGCAGTATGTTGCGTTATTACGCTGAACAGTTTTTCACATCCATATTCTTTTTTATACCGTTCCTGCCATGATGCAAGAAAACGCAACGATTGCAGATGTGACTGCCACGATCACCGCTTCGCGAAAGATCAGCAGGGACGTCTCCATCATCACTTTCGATTGTCCTGGAATTGCCATAGCTGCACAGCCGGGCAATTTTGTCAATATCAAGGTCAACGATTCGACGCAGCCACTGCTGCGACGCCCTTTTTCCATCCATGATGTTCGCGGAACAGTAATAGACATCATGGCAAAAACTGTCGGTTGCGGAACAGCTATTCTCGCCGATTCGCCGTGCAGCAAAACCATGCAGGTTCTGGGACCACTCGGAAACAATTTCAACACCAGTGATGCCTCGTTTGATACCGCTTTGCTGGTTTCAGGCGGCATTGGAACCGCTCCGATGCTGTTTCTTGAAAAAACCCTTACAACCAGCGGGATCTCATGCATTAATTATATTGGTGGAAGAACATCGGAAGATCTGCTGCAGGAAAACCTCTCGAACTGTCGAATCGCTACCGACGACGGATCGGCGGGGTTCAGGGGAACGGTGGTGGATCTGCTGGCTAACGATATAACGGCACTGAAATCGAAAGGAAAGCTTAAAGTGTTTGCCTGCGGACCCAACCCGATGCTCAAAGCCGTAGCGGTTTTCTGCAGAACGCACGCCATACCCTGCGAGCTTTCGCTGGAATCGGTCATGGGCTGCGGCATAGGAATCTGTTACGGTTGTTCAGTCGAAGTCAGAACGCCTGATGGCGGCATCGGTACGATTCTTCTGTGTCGCGAAGGGCCGGTCATTGACGGAGAACGACTTGTTTTGTAACTTGTCTGACGCAATACTATTTCATCAGGAATGACTGGAGTCCGGTTACGAAGATAAATTATTTTAATCAGCAGCTTGGATTATTATGGCAAAAGGTCTTAACAAAGTAATGCTCATCGGCCACCTCGGCAACGATCCGGAACTGAGAACGACGGCATCCGGACAATCGGTAGGAAATTTCACCGTAGCGACCAGCGAGAGCTTCAAGGATGCCTCCGGAAACTGGCAGGACAGAACCGAGTGGCACCGCATCGTCGTCTGGGGTAAACTCGCCGAAATCTGCAGCCAGTACCTGAAAAAGGGACGTCAGGTATACATTGAAGGGCGCCTGCAGACCCGCAGCTGGGACGACAGCAAAAGCGGCGAAAAAAAATATGCGACAGAAATCGTCTGCACCGACATGCAGATGCTCGGTTCGGCAAAGGAACAGGGCGGGGGATATGGCGAAACGGGTACCTCGTTCGAGCGTCCGCAGCCGCAATACAACCAGATGTCGCGCGAGACCCGTCAAAGCTCCTCCGATATTTCTTCGCAGCCCTCCGGGCCGGCGATGGAACACGACAAGGACGACCTGCCTTTCTGAAACTTCGTGGCGCATTGCATGGCCGACGGAAACATTCCCCCCCTTCCGGGGTAATCCGTCTGCGTCGGCCATGCCGCACATGAGCGTACAGTGATATCATGGAAGCCCTGAAGAAAAAAATCCGGTCGGGTAAAATAGATCCGGTCTACTTTTTTACCGGCCCGGAAAGCTATATCAAGGAAGAGCTTGCCGGATTGATCAAGGCGGCTCTTTTTCCGTCGCCGGAAGAAGCCGCATTCAATACTTCGGTGGCGTACGGTCAGGACATGACGCTCGAAGAACTCGCGTCGAAAGCATCGGAGTACCCCATGTTCACCCCGAAAAAACTGCTTGTGGTCCGACAATTCGATAAAATCAAACGAACCGGATCGAAAGAACAGCAGAAGCATCAGGAGGTACGGTTCGTCTCGTACCTGGCTGACCCGGCGGATTTTACGGTACTTATCCTCGATACCGACAGCGCGGACAAAAAAGAGCTCGACAAATCACCGTTCAGCGAGCTGAAAAAATTCAGGACGGATTTTCCCGCAATCCGCAGCGCCGACGCATTCGCAACAGAAAGGGCCCGTGCCGCCGGCTGGGATTTCGAACCCGAAGCCCTGAAACTCTTTTCAGCCTACGTAGAGCCCTCTTCGCGGGAAATCGCCCATGAAATCGATAAAATCATCCTGTACGCATCGTCGAAACATGCGGGTAACACCATTGCCTCGACAGATATTTGCGAATGCGTCGGCATATCCAAAACCTACAACGTCTTCGAGCTTGAAAAAGCGCTTGCCGAACGGAACCTCAGGCTTTCAAGCGGTATTTCCCTCATGATCATGGAGCACGAAGGAGCAAAGGATGGACTCGGAGGCATCGTGCGCTACATGACGACGTTTTTCATGCGCATCTGGAAGCTCTCCGTACCTGCCGTCCAGCAGCTCCCGCAAGCAGACATCGCGCGAATTCTCGGCATGTACGGAAAACAGGAATTCTTCGTACGCAACTACCTCGGCTACGCGAAAAAATTCACCCTCAGAGAAACGGAAGCGGCAATCATTGCGCTCAGGGAAACCGATGCCGCGCTCAAAGGACTTCTGCCATACTCCGACGAACGCCACCTGCTCCTCTGCCTGATGCAGAAAATTCTCGGAAAAGCCTGAAGGCTTTCACCCGAGGGACTTCGATGCATGAACTTCGATGCATGGGACTTCGATGCATGGGACTTCGATGCATGGGACTTATGGGACAAATGAGACCTATAGGACATAAGAAACTCCTCCCTCCTGTCTCCATTACCCACTACCCATTACCCACTACCCATTACCTACTACCCGCTCTCCTCCCTCACATCCACCTTTTTTCCCGGTACCATTCCACTGTTTTCGAAACGCCCTCTTCAAGCGTAGTGCCGGCTATGAATCCAAGTTCCGCAGCGGCTTTTTCGGGCGAGCAGACCCAGTAGTCCTGCACGAGTTCGTTCGCCTTGTCGCGGTTGATAAGCGGGGGCTTGCCGGAAAGCGCGCCGAGAAGTCCTCCCGCGACGCCGATGAGCCGGACAAGCGGCTGCGGAAGCCTGATTCTATGCAGCCTGCCGAAACCCAGCGCCGGACGGGCGGCGGCAATGACATCCTCCCATGACCACGACTGCGCGGAGGTGATATAGTAGGTGCTTCCTGTCGCGCTGTCCGAACGAGCCGCGGCCATGATGCCCTGCACGAGATCGTCGACATAGATCATGCTGAAGCGCTGCCTCTCCGGCCGGCCGGCCGATACGAGAACCCCTCTTGCGAGCATCTGAAAGACCTGCAGCACGTCGCGATCCCCCGGACCGTAAACCGCAGGAGGACGTACGATGGTGATCGGAACGCTCTTTGCCGCTTCCAGGCACAGCTTCTCCCCCCGCAGCTTGCTGCGCCCGTAAGCGCTTACCGGACGCGGCTCGTCGGATTCCTGCACGCCATGCGTCCCTTCCGCTGCAGGACCGGCCGCGGCAAGCGACGAAACAAGCACGAACCGCTTCAGGCCGGAATTATGCTCCCTGACGGCGTCAAGCAGATTGCGCACCGGCTCTACGTTCCCCGCATCGAAAGCGGCTTCGTCGGCGGCTTTGGTAACACCGGCAAGATGCACGATCCGGTCGACGCCCGCTACAGCCTGCCGGAGAGCCTCGGGATCGTCGAACCTGCCTCTCACTGCCGTAATTTTTTCATTCGGCAGGCCCCCCGCACTCTCGGGGCGAAGGAATACCCGCACCCTGGCGCCCTCCGTTTCAAGATGCTTCAGCAACCTTGCGCCGATAAACCCCGTTGACCCCGTAATCAGTATCGTTTCAACCATATCCCGTATTTACCCGTTATATATCGTCACCCTGCCGCCGGTGTTAAAAAAACGAAACCGCGTTTTACCGAAAATTTAAAAATTTTAATACATTTCGGTTCGGGGTAAACCCCCGACACTGAAACCCGGTCAACGAGAAGAATAACAAAAAGAGACGACCGTAAAAACGAGAAATTCCAGCTTGATCCCCCGCTACAGCTGAAGTAAATTTTGCATGACTGTGGAGAAACCTAAAGATCTGTTCAAGAAATGTTTTGACTTCACCCTTGCAGACGAAGTGAAGGCGCAGGGGATATATCCTTTTTTTCATCCCATCGACGAAACCGAAGGGCCTGTAGTCTCTTTTGCCGGACGAAAGCTCGTCATGGCCGGCTCCAACAACTATCTCGGGCTTACTGCCGACCCGCGTGTAAAGCAGGCATCGATAAACGCCATCAACAAATACGGCACCAGCTGCTCCGGTTCGCGTTATATGACCGGAACGGTCAACCTGCATATCGAACTCGAAGACAGGCTTGCCGACTATTTCGAAAAGGAACGCTGCCTTCTTTTCAGTACCGGCTACCAGACCGGACAGGGCATCATTCCCACCCTTGTGCAGAGGGGCGAGTACATCGTATCCGACCGCGACAACCATGCAAGCCTCGTAGCCGCTTCGATCATGGCCATAGGAGGAGGAGCCAACCAGGTACGATACAACCACAACAACATGGAAGACCTGGAGCGCGTGCTTCAGAAAATTCCTGAAAACGCAGGCAGACTGATCGTTTCGGACGGCGTTTTTTCGGTTTCCGGCGAGATCGTCGATCTGCCGAAGCTTGTGGAACTGGCAAGGAAATACAATGCCCGAATCGTCATCGACGACGCGCATGCCGTCGGCGTTATCGGCAAGGGCGGACGCGGAACCCCTTCCGAGTTCGACCTGGTAAGCGAAGTTGACCTCATCATGGGCACCTTCTCGAAAACCTTCGGTTCGCTCGGCGGCTACGTCGTCGGCGACCGCTCGGTCATCAACTACATCAAGCACAACGCCTCATCGCTCATTTTCAGCGCTTCGCCCACTCCGGCAAGCGTGGCCGCGGTCCTTGCCACTCTCGATATCCTGCGCACCGAACCGGGCCTCATGGAAAGACTCATCGCCAATACCGACTACGTACGCCAGGGACTGCTCAAGGCAGGCTTCAAGCTCATGCCGTCGCGGACGGCAATCGTCACCGTGCTTATCAGCGACCAGATGAAAACACTTGTATTCTGGAAAAAGCTGTTCGATGCCGGCGTCTATGTTAACGCCTTCATCCGTCCCGGCGTCATGCCCGGCCACGAAGCGCTCCGCACGAGCTTCATGGCCACTCACGAAAAAGAGCATCTCGACAAGGTCGTCGCCGAATTCTGCACCATCGGCAGGGAACTCGGCGTTATCTGAGCCGGCACTCCAGTTCTCACATCCTGTTTGCAATCCCCGGCTGCCACCGGGGATTTGCATTTCAATGCCAGCCAAAGCACCCCGCAGATTCAGGAAAATGTGACTGATGGGACAAATTGCTCTCATACCGTATTAGTTGCGCTTTTCTTTTTTTTTGATAGATTTACGGTATGCGTGAAAACCAGATGAATGATTGCTTATTTCTATTGGCCAGATTGCTGTACGTGCTTGCCGATGTTTATGTTGATGCCTGACAGACGGAAATTCTAACCATGTTCTTTAGCAGTACCTAACATTGCAACCACACAACACAAAACAATGAAAACAAAACAAGCGCAAGTGATCCCCCTTGTCCGTTTTGTGCTTTCAGCATTCTGCCTGCTGGCCCTTCTGGTGCCGACTCCGTCGTTCGCAGCGGATACAGGCACCGTGAAAGGCAAAATCACAGACAAAGCTGACGGAGAGGGCGTTTACGGTGCATCCGTAACCGTTGCCGGCACCACCATCGGTACCGCTACCGACATGAACGGCAACTACACGCTCAAAGGCGTTCCCGCAAAACAGCAGAAAATCGCCGTCTCCATCGTCGGCTACGCGTCAGCAAGCCAGGTCGTCAACGTCGGCGCGGACCAGACCGCAGTCGTGAACCTCTCGCTCGGCCAGACCACCATCATGGCTTCCGAAGTGGTAGTCGGCGCAGCGCTCTACAAGCAGGACAGGCTTGATGTACCGACAACGACCAACGTTGTTTCGGCAGAAAAGATCAAGGAAGAGCCGAATCCTTCGCTTGACAAGACGCTTGAGACCGTTCCCGGCGTCAATATCAACCGATCGAGCGGTTACAGCGCATCTACCGTTCAGATCCGCGGTTCCAATACCTTCCAGGGCGGCGGCATCGGCACCCGCGTAGCGGCTTTTTATGACGGCATCCCTCTGGCCACACCTGAAACCGGCGGTATCGTCTGGACCAACATCAACATGAACTCCGCGAACAGGATGGAAGTGGTTAAAGGTGCATCGACCACGCTCTACGGTTCCGGCGCAATGGGCGGCGTCGTCAATGTATACGGCTACCTGCCCGACAAGTTCGAAGTGAAAGCCGGCATCAGCGGCGGTTTCTACGATGCTCCTCCTTCAAGCGACCAGAGCGTCTATCGCGACGGCTATACGCCATGGTTCTGGAACAGCTATGTCGGTATCGGCGATAAAGCCGGCAAGCTCAGCTACAGCCTGCTCTACACGCACAGCGACGACGACGGCTACCGCGACAACTCGCAGACCCTGCTCAACGACGTCAAGCTGAAAGCCCGCTACGACATCAACGCGAAGCAGTACCTGCAGCTCAGCGCTTCGTATAGTGAAACCGAGGCCGGTTATGTGAGCACATGGCCGTATGAGCTAGGTGCTGGTGGCAGTGGACCGGGTGGCATGTTTATTGCCCATCCCGAGTATGCCTATGATCTTGCCGATGATGTTTATACCGACGACATCGTCAGTAGAAAAGATGCGTTCGCGGGCCTGACATATACAAACATGCTGAGCGACAAGCTGACTCTTGAGGGACGGCTGTACTATACCTACAACAAATACAGGATCGATTATAATCCGACTGAAGATACTCAGCTTTACCCGTATTTTCCACCGGGTCATCCAATGGAAACTTTTAATGGCTTCATTTATAACCGTGATCCGGGCGAATTCAACGAGAACCGTTCGAGCCGTTATGGTGCAGGCGTGAAGCTCGACTGGCGTGCTGCCGAAAACCATCGTTTACTTTTCGGTGTAGATGGCAACATTATTAATGTAAAATCAACCCAATACAGCGCTACGATTCCAGCACCAAACGAATTTGGTGAGGTTGAGGAGAAAAACATAGCAGTATTCCTGCAGGACGAATGGAAAATAACTGATAGGCTAACTGCACTATTTTCTTTGCGTTATGACTGGAGCGGCATAGATGCCGATGAGGTTTCCTATCGCGACTATCGGGATTATATTCCTCCGTATACTTACATCACAGAAAAAATTGAAAACAAGTCTGTCGATGCAATCAGCCCTCGTATTGCTCTGAACTACAAAGCCATGGATGACATGAGTTTCCGGGCGTCATGGGGCAAGAGTTTCCGGGCACCGACGCTTGCCGAGCGCTTTGTACGTGATGCAGGACTGTTCATGGGCAACCCGAATCCGGCTCTTGACAAGGAAACCATGACCGGGTATGAAATCGGCGTATACAAACAGTTTGGTGACAAGGTCTCTGTTGACGTCGCAGCTTATCTCAACGATTACGATAATCTGATAGAATCGAGGAATATCGGTTCGGGACCTGTGATCGTTTTCGAGTATCAGAACATAGCAAAAGCCCGTATCTGGGGCATCGAGACCAATCTTAACTATCGCCCCAATCCGCAGTGGAACTTCAGCCTTGGCTATGCTTACATGAACGCAAAGGACAAAACGGGTGACGGGGCATCGCTTGCATCCGACAATCCGGACCCGGAATGGCTGGCCTACCGGCCTGAACACACTGGTTCAGTCAGCGCGACATGGAAACCTGTCGAGAAACTCGCCCTGAACCTGACCGGTCGTTATGTCGGCAAGTACAAAGCTGTCAGCACCTATTCGAACATCGACGGAGAGAACTACCCCGGCGACTTCGTGGTATTCAATGCCGGCGCGAAGTACCAGGCGACCGACAACATCGGCCTGAACTTCCTCGTGAAAAACATCACGAACGAGCAGTATGAAGAAGCCGAATGGTTCCGCGCTCCGGGCAGAAGCTTCGTGCTTGGCGTGGATCTGACCTACTGAGCCGAAACGGCACAGCGCTACGGCGCAGTTCTTTCGCAGGCCCCTCATACGAGGGGCCTTTTTTTTATGTGATTTTCGTGTTGAACCCGGCGCTGCCGGGGGCTTGGGGGAATGGGACAGATGGGACGAATGAGACTTATGTGACCTATGGAATAGAACTATTGAAAGCAAGAAACAACTTGCTGAGCACTTTCATACGTCCCATCTGTCCTATTCGTCACTCTCC
>NZ_JAIGND010000011.1:0-25552 GCF_036528655.1 Chlorobium sp. | reverse complement strand
TCGTTAAGCCCTGGAGAGCCGATGGTACTGCTTCACGCGGGAGAGTAGGTCGTCGCCGAGAATTTTTATACACGCAAGAAGCCTGTCTTTCGACAGGCTTTCGTGTTTTATGGCCGTTCCTGATTTTTACCGGCTTTCCCCTGCCGAGCCTTCCTCCTGTCTCCTGCCTTATTGCTGCGGATCAGTTAAGATAATAACCATCGTCCCCAATAGTCCCCTTTCCGGCTCAGAACTTTGCCTTTAACCCTGCCAGGATGGTACAGGTATAGGAATCAAGGCCGCCAAGGCCGTGCATCGATCCAGCCTTTACATAGTAGCCGAGATTGTTCTTCTTCGAAACTTCCCGGCTCAGGCCGATCGCTCCGCCGATGAACCACTCTTCCGCACTGGCAGCTACGGTTTCTCCTCCCATGGCGTAGGTCACTTCGCTGCTGCCGGAGAAGTCCTTCACCAGGCTTACTTCGACGAACGGGTTTATCGCGTCTTTGCTTGCTCCGGCAAGCCCGGTCAGGCTCAGGCGTCCCTGTAGTCCGTCATGGTCGCCGATCGATACATCGCCGACTGCCGTCGACAGGTCGATACCTCCGGTGTGCTGGTAGATCAGCTGTACCTGCGGCTGCAACCTGAAGGACTCACCGGCATCAATGCACCCGCCTGCTTCGACCGAAGCGATCCACGACCAGACGTCGGCCGAATATTTTCCGCCGGAAAGGCTGTCGATCGAAAGGTCGTTGCAGATCGCCTGTCCCACGGCGTCGAGGTACCAGGTGCCGCGTTCGTGCAGGCTCAGGTAGAAGCCTCCGCCGTAAGCGGTCTGCGACAGTTCCCCTGCCTTGTCCGACCAGATGCCGTCGACTTCAGTCTTGCCATACCCGACACCGGCGAAAAGCCCGAGGTCGAAACGCTTTCCATCTTTTTCGCTGGCGATGAGGTCGGTTCCGATCTGGAGCCAGCCGACATAGCCGTCGAACCGGGTGCCCGCTCCACCATCCAGGCCGAGGCGATATCTGCTGCCGGTCGAGCGCACCCACCAGGATTCATGCTCGACGTCGTCGTTGCGGAACCAGCCGTAAGCGCTGCGCTCGTGGAACTTCATGACCGAAGCGTAGCCGAGCTGCTCGATGCACGGCGTCACGCCCTGCAGCAGCGCGGCATAATCGTTGTGGAATTTATCGACATCGACGATACTGAATGTTTTGGCATCACCATCGTCGAACTCAAGCGTGTATACATACTGATATGGACCGTAAAGCCGGTTGCTGACGCTGAAGGCATCAGGCGATGTGTCGCCACTGACAATAATGAGGGTCATCGGATCGTTAAATGGCTCCGGATCTCCGAGTTCATTAACCACGATGCTTGTTGAACCGGTGGCGTTGCCGTTGATGGTTACCTGATCGGCGGTTGAGTTGCTCGTATTGATATCCATCGCAAAGCATCCTCCTTCGCCGACGTAATCATCGTTGATCGTCATCTGGCTGTCGGTGTTATTGTCGAGCTGACTTATCGTGCCGGCATTTTTCACGGTGCCGGATGTTCCTATGTTCTGCAGTATATACGTCTGTGCGTTGTTCGAAACATCGAGCGTGGAGGTGGGATCGATCATAAGCTCCCTGTATGTAAATACATAGTGACTGTCTGAATCAGGAAGTATGACGGCCGAACCGTCTGTCAGGGATATGGTTTCCCAGTTGATGACCGACGGGCCGAGCGTACCGGTCCAGTTCTCGAAGATGAGCTCATCTCCGGTTGTTTCTCCTCCGCTTCCGCCATCAAGCACGGGGACGGTCGAAATGACCGCAGAATTGCGTATGAGCATTGTGTCGTTTCCTCCGTCAAGATACACATTGCCGATCAGACGGCCGGCACCGGACATCGCGACGAAGTCGCTGTAATTACTCCAAGAAAACAAGGCGTATGCCTTCTCTGAAGCCAGTCCTTTTTCTGCAGTAGCCGAAATGGTGCCGGAGATGCCGCTGTCAGGATCATCGTCAGACCCGATAGAAAGGCCCGTTGATGACTTGATACCATATGCGTCAGCAAACACGGCGTTACTGCTGATCGCTTCAACAGAGCCGGAAAGTGTACCTATAGTGATCGTATTGCCCGAAATACCGGCAGCTTCTCCGTCATAACCAGAACCACCTGACGCTTTAATAGAACCGGAGAGTGTGCCTATCGTAATCGTATTGCCCGAAATACCCTCGGACAACCCGTCATAACCCTTGCCGCCGTATGTTTCTATCGATCCGGTGAATGTCGCTACAGAGACAGTGTTTTTACCGAAGATACCGTATGCTTCAGTACCATATCCGCTTCCGGCCATCGCACTTACTGAGCCGGAAAAAACATCGATGTCAATGTCGGTACCTTTGATACCCCAGGTATCTGTAAAATAACCACATCCACCCCTGGCGTTGATTTCGCCGGAGAGAGCAGCGATTTCAATTGTGCCCCCTGATATTCCTTTTGCTGTTGCATCGGCATATGCTTCACTGGCATAGCCTCCGGCAGCGTTGATTTCACCTGAGAGAGTATATATACCGATGTCCGTGTCGGAACTGATCCCAATGGCATTGGCAAAATGTTTCGCATTTCCGCCGGTTATGTCGATGGAGCCTGTCAGATTGCCTATCGAGATGGCATTCTGTGCATACATGCCGACAGCTGTCGCTTCATCAAAAAAAACTGCTGGCCCACATTCAGTTGTTCCCCCGGAGACGTTAATGTTTCCGGGCTGGTTAGTGATGTTGATATTGGTGGAAGCATATATGCCATATGAATTTGCAAAAGCAAAACCACCGCCATATGCAGTTCCCCCGGCTGCGTTGACGGTTCCGGTCAGGTTCGTGATGTTGATATTGTTTCCTCTGATTCCATATGCAGAAGCATATGCATCTTCCTCAGCTTCAGAAGATCCGCCAGTGGCGGACACTGTTCCATCCAGATTATCGATAGTGATATCCTGAATGGAACGGATGCCTGTAACGGAAGTCACAGCATAATCACTGCCGGATGTGTTCGCAGCTCCTCCGAGAGCTGATATTTCACTCCCTGATGACAGCTTTTGTATAATGATGTACGAACTTCCGTTGTATATACCGGATGCCGTAGCATCTGCCGATACTGCAGAAATATCAGAAAAAATGTTCCCGATGTTGATATTACCGGTGACGTCGATGATATCCAGGCCGGAGGGAGGATTATCACGGTCAATTGCAATCGCTACGCCAGATATTGGCTCAGCGGTGATGTTTACAGAAATATTGCCTCCGCCAGCGCCATATGCCTGGTTCGACCAGGACAGGGCTGCGAGGAGCAGCATTCTGACCAATGTCCTTTTCGTCATTCTTTTTACTGCTGTTTTGTGTTGCCTGCCATCAATGGAGAACGTATGGCGGCTCGATGGAAATCATGATGAATCGATGATCAGCTGCCGTCCTCTCGTGTCCCTTTGAGCGGGAAAGTGTATAAAATGACTATCGCGAGTGATGTTATATGGGTAAAATATATAAAAAATAATTGCAGTACTATGCCCTTTTAAGAATATTACCGTTCCTGATTTTACCAGCATCCTCCTTCCTCCTGTCTCCTGCTTTTGGTATTCATTATGCTCAGAACGACAGGTGAGTTCAGCAGTAGAAAAAGACAGGTTCGCTGTCAGATTCGTCGAATATCTTATCGATACCGGCAAAAATGCCCATTTTTTCAGTAATCCCTTTGGAAACGTATGCATTGACAAGGGAATAGCCTGATTCGTCGCCAGCGGTATAGAAGCGGTTGCCGAAATATGAAGCCCTCAGGTTGGCATGGAGGTCATGCCGGATGTTGTTGTAGCCAAGTTTGAGGTATGCCGAGATATCGGGTTTGCCCTCGAGCTTATTGCAGGTATCCTTGTTTTCCGTATCCATCCAGTCGGCGTTGGCGGCGACTGAAAATCCCTGACCCATTGCAATGCTGGTTTCGAATTCAAGTCCGCTGATGACGGCGCTTGAAATATTGTTACATGTAATAATAGTCCTTTTTGTTCTGGCCCGAACCTGTCGACCCGACATAGACGGCATCGATCATATCCTCGAGTTCGTTTCTGAAGTAGGTGAGCGAGCTTTTCAATATGCCGTATTCTCCCTCGATGCCGGCTTCATGGCTTGCTGATTTTTCAGGATCGAGATCGGGATTTGGCTGGTAGATCTCTTTACCGCGCCGTTTCCAGGATTCCACATAGAGCTCGGCGATGCTCGGAGCGCGGAACCTCTGCCCGTATGACCCTTTGAGTCGGAGATTGTCCGAGATGTCGTATATGACGGAAACCCTGGGTGCGAGCTGGTCGCCGTACATGGAGTTGTCGTCGTATCGGACTCCGGCCACGAAGTAGAGGGAGTTCAGCGGCATGAATTCATTCTGAAGATAGACGCTGACGTTGTCGAAATCCATCTTTTTATCTGTGCCCTCTTCTCTGTCTTCGCGCCTGAATTCGGCACCGAGCGTCACGAGATGGTTTTTGAAGAGTTCCCCGCTGATCCGGGCTTCCGCATGGCTCAGTGCGATTTCCCTGACGCCTTCTTCCGCAGTGGTGGATGCCGGATCGAGCACCACTTCGCCGGTCGACTCAGCCCGGTTAACTCGAACCGTTGTCAGATACTTATCGTTGATTTTCCATCGTACTGCAGATAATAGCTGAGACGTTTGTCTTTGGTATCGCGTTTTCTTGAAAGCATCTCGATATAGCGTATGCCCCGTCCATATCCCGCTTGCTGTAATCGAAACCGGCGGATAATTGATGGCCTTCCAATAGATCGATGCTGATGCGGGCGGCATTTGTCTGCATTCTGATATGGTCGCCGTCATCTACGCCGTCGCCTTCGGTTCTGTTCCATTTGTTTGTGCCTCTGTAGTCGCCGGCGATGATGTAGCTTATGTTTTTATGGTAACCGTTTACGGCAGCACCGCCGAGAAACGATGCTCCTTCGCCGTCTTCGTTAACGCCGGTATGCGCTAAAGCTGAAGCCTCGGGTTTTTTTACAGGTTTTTTCATAATGATATTGACGCCGCCGCCGATAGCGTCGCTGCCGTAGAGCGACGAAGACGGTCCGCGAACAATTTCGATCCGTTCCACCATAGATACCGGAATCTGGTTGATATCAACCAGATCGCCAAACCCAACAGGCAGCCTTCTGCCGTCAACGAGAATGAGAGTCTGCTTGTTGCGCGTACCGCGAATACCCGGCGTTTTCATCCTGCCGCTTGAACTCTCTACAATCAGGCCGACAGAGTTTTCAAGAGCCTGGGCGACGGTCGAAGCATTCATTTCGCGGATCTCCTGTGCGGTAACCACTTCAACAGATCCTGGTAGATCATCAAGGTTTTTCTCCGTCATGGTTGCGGTTATCACAACAGGTTCGAGGTTCAATTGCCTGGCGGCGGTTTCCTGCCCTGTCGTTTCCGCCTGCAGCGTAAGCGGATTGTCCATGCCGGCCAAGACACAGGCAGAGATGAGCCATCGGCTGATTTATTTTGCTTTGGGTTTTATGTTGTTTTGTTTCTAATAAGACAGATTATGAATAAAATAGATTGAATGCCAAATTCGCAATCAGTAGAGGCTATTATTCAATCATTTTGTTTATGGAAATGCGGCATGAACCTCGATGGAAATCCGTTCTGACAGCTGATCTTTGCGAATCCTGCCGGAAGCGGTTATTTTTCAGTTTATGCCTGTTTTTCGTTGTACCTTCACGCCAACCTCAAACGGAGACCTTTTATGCCGGAAACAAAAGCCATCAGGCCCTGCGAGCCCGTCTGCACCAGCATCGTGAAATTCATGACCGATCAGGAGATCGAGCCGGGCATGGGTATCAGCATTCCGCCCTATTCCGAGGTGATCGGGTACAGCTACCTGAACATTTTCGTGCGTTTCAACCAGGAAAAAAGCGACGAACCTCCTGTGGATCTTGGCGTGACCTTCGCATTCGATGGAAACGGCAAGCTGGCGGCCCGGCGCTACGTGAACCTCGAGGAGAACGTCACGAGTCCGCAGAGCACCAACTTCATAGAGGTTTCAGGTCGGGGAAGCTGGCATGGCAGCCCGCACAACATCAGTACCTACATCGCCCGCATTCCGGTTATGGGTCCGTACGTGGAGGTATTCGCCTATAATCGGGCGCCGGTGAAGCGGCGGGTGACGGTTTGGGGGTACCTGGTTTCCTGATGAACTCGTCATTCATTTGTTCTGCACTTTGATTGCTTCGTTGGATGGTGCCTGAACTCTTCATCCCGACGGGTCGGGATTACCGATATTCCGCTCCTCCGGAGCTTGGGCTGGCGAAGGCAGGCTTATTGTGCCCGGTCCCCCGCAGGAACCGGATATCGGTAGAGATAGCTGATCATCTTTGCCTTTTCTCCTTTTCGGGGTTGACAGGGCGATTCATGCTATGAATAGGATATTTTTATATAAATTCATTCGTGCATGCCCGATGATGCCACGTTTTTGTTCAAGAGTCGGGTTTTTGTCAACCAGTTAACATCTCAATGGCAGATTCTTCATCTTCCGATAACCCAGATCTACCTCATTTATCCGGCAACGCCGGTTTCAAGAAACTCGCGACGCTTTCCATTGCCGCTCTCGGCGTGGTGTTCGGAGATATCGGCACCAGCCCCCTCTATGCAATACGTGAGTGTTTCCACGGAGATTACAGTATTCCCGTTTCCCACGATAATGTGCGCGGCGTACTCTCGCTGCTTTTCTGGGCGCTTATTCTGATCGTTACCCTGAAGTATCTCACTTTCATCATGAGAGCCGATAACGACGGTGAAGGAGGTATTCTTGCCCTGACGGCGCTGATTATCCGGCAAAGTCGCGAAAATCGCCGAGAGCGCTGGCTTCTTGTTGCAATCGGTTTATTCGGTGCTGCTTTGCTGTATGGAGACGGCATGATAACTCCGGCCATATCGGTGCTCAGTGCCGTCGAAGGATTGCAGATCATCGCTCCTGCGTTCGGGTCGCTGGTTATTCCCGTAACTGTGGTCATTCTTGCGGGACTGTTTTTTATGCAGCATCACGGTACCGCCAAGGTGGGATCGTTCTTCGGGCCAGTCATCATGCTCTGGTTTGCCGTGATCGCCGGGCTTGGCGCCGTTGAAATCTTCCGGTATCCGGAAATACTTATTGCGGTCAATCCCTGGCATGGGTTACGGTTTCTTCTGAGCAACCACATGCAGGGATTTCTTGTGCTCGGGGCAGTATTTCTCTCGGTCACCGGCGCCGAGGCGCTCTATGCCGACATGGGCCATTTCGGCAAGAAACCTATCAGGCTTACCTGGCTTTTGTTCGTGTTGCCTGCATTGCTTCTTAACTATTTCGGGCAAGGGGCTCTTCTGCTTGTTTCTCCGGAAGAGTCGCATCACCCTTTTTATGCGCTTGTCCCATCATGGGGGCTTATTCCTATGGTAGTTCTGTCGACAACGGCTACCATCATCGCATCTCAGGCGCTCATCACCGGCGTTTTTTCTCTTACCCAGCAGGCGATCCAGCTTGGTTATTTTCCGCGCCTGACCATTCGGCACACTTCTGCGCACCATATCGGTCAGATCTATGTTCCTGCAGCGAATTGGAGTCTGATGTTTTCGACCATTGCGCTGGTTGCGGGTTTCGGGTCGTCAAGCAGGCTTGCGGCCGCCTATGGCGTGGCCGTGACGGCAACCATGCTGATTTCGACGGTGCTTTTCTATTATGTGGCTCGAGATAGATGGAAATGGAATCCTCTGGCGGTCAATCTGCTTGTCAGTTTCTTTTTTGTCATCGACCTCGGGTTTTTCGGAGCCAGCGCGAGCAAACTGCTGCACGGGGCCTGGTTTCCGCTCGTCATTGGCCTCGTCATCTTCACCCTGTTCCATACCTGGAGCCAGGGGAAGAGTATCCTTCTGAAACAGCTGAGGGACAGGACCCTTACGGTGGAAGAGTTCATCGAGAGCCTGGCGCTGCAGCAGCCGCAGCGTGTAGCCGGACAGGCGGCCTATATGACGGCGAATCCCGATGCAGTTCCTGTTGCGTTGCTTCACAACATGAGGCATAACAAGATGCTGCATTCGGAAGTGGCATTGCTGCACTTCTCGACGGAACGGGTACCGAGGGTGCCGAACAGCAAAAAGGTAGAGGTTGTGAAGTGCGGAGACGGTATCTACAAGATCGTCGCTCGCTATGGGTTCATGGAGTCGCCGAGCGTCCGTCAGGTTTTTTCTCTGGCACATCACAAAGGGTTTCATTTCCGCATCGAGGCTACAAGCTTTTTTCTGAGCCGCGAAAGAATCGTTCCCGGCCTGAAATCAAAAATGAGCATATGGCGAAAGAAGCTTTATGCCCTCATGGTCCGTAACTCTATCAGTGCTACGGGGTATTATGATCTTCCATCGGGTCAGGTGATTGAGATAGGTATGCAAGTACAGATATGATTGTGCTGCGCCGATAAGGGCTTTTCGGTAAAGCGTTCTGTCGTTGGAAGCCGATATCTGGTTTGTTCCGGCCGCGAAAGCCTGGATATTCGGTGAAGGGGCCTTGTGCCCCTTTTTTTGTTGACAGGATCGTTATTATTTGTTATCATATGAATGATTGCTCATGTATAAACCAAACCGGATTTCGAATGCAGGAACATGAACACGACCGCTGCGAGGAGCAGTGCATACATTCGGAAGTGGTCGAGTCGGTGCGCACTCAGATGCTTGGCACAGTTCCTTCGGAAGAGCTTGCGCAGCTGTTCAAGGTGCTGGGCGACAACACAAGGATCAGGATCCTCGATGCGCTCTACCTTTCGGAGCTCTGCGTGTGCGATATCACGGCGCTGCTCGGTATGAACCAGTCGGCGGTGTCGCATCAGCTCAGGGTACTGCGCGACGCGAGGATCGTGAAATCCCGCAAGCAGGGGAAGAATGTGCTCTACAGCCTTGACGACGAGCATATTTCGGGTCTCGTCCGCATGGGCTCGGAGCATGTACGTGAACTGAAAGGATAGGGCTCTTTTTTTTTATATATATATGAATACGTCATCATATGATTATATGTAAAGGGTAAAGGTAATGATCATGATTATTATAGATGCGTTCATGGCCGTCCTTCTGGCTTCGTGGAATGTGCTGCTGGAATCGGCGCCCTTTGTGCTGTTAGGCTTTTTTGTGGCGGGTCTGCTTAAGGCGTTTCTTCCGGACGATTTCGTGGCCCGTCATCTTGGCGGCGGGAGTACGGCTTCGATTATCAAGGCGGCGGCTATGGGCGTGCCCATTCCCCTCTGCAGTTGCGGCGTGCTGCCCGCTGCGGCGGGACTGAAAAAGCAGGGTGCGGGAAAAGGCGCAATCACCTCGTTTCTTATTTCGACGCCGGAGACCGGCGTGGATTCCGTCGCGGTATCATGGGCGCTGCTCGATCCGCTCATGACTGTCATCCGTCCGGTCGTGGCGTTCTTCACCGCCGTGGCGGCCGGAATTGCGGTCTCTTTTACCGACAGGCATTTCAGGAGCGAGCGCCCGGAAACAGCGACGACTCCGGCGGCGGAACCGCAGAACGCCTGCACGTCGGGCTGCTGCTGCAGCCATAAGGAGCCGGAACCGGAGGGGCTGGCCCCGAAATTCATGAAAGGCATGCGTTTCGCTTTCGGCGATCTGCTGAAGGATATCGGCGGATGGCTTTTTTTCGGGGTTCTGCTTGCCGGGGTGATATCAGTTTTTCTCTCTCCTGAAATAGTCAGCCGTTACCTCTCGAACGAGTATCTCTCCATGCTGCTCATGCTCGCCATATCCGTGCCGCTCTACGTCTGCGCCACGGCTTCGACCCCGATTGCGGCCGCTCTTGCCCTGAAGGGCATTTCACCCGGCGCTGCGCTGGTGTTCCTGCTGGCCGGTCCGGCAACCAACGCAGCGGCCATTACGGTTATCGCTAAGCTTATCGGCAGGCGAGCCACCGTGGTCTATGTTGCGGTGATCGTGGCCATGTCGTTTCTTTCCGGCATCGGCGTCAACGCGCTTTACGGTGCGCTCGGCATCGACATCACCGGCTGGCTTAAGGCATCGGCTCACGAAGAGGGCGGTCTGGTTGCCATGCTGTCGGCAGTGGCGCTCATTGTGCTGGTCGCAAGGGCGATGCTGCCTGCAAAAGCGCATGCCCATTAGCTGCTCAATCAGTCGATAACATCCGCTCCGGTGTTTAATGGGCATAAAATTTGCAGAGCTGTCACCGTTTCTCAACAGTTCGTTGGCTACCTTTCGCGCATAAGTCAAGGCTTTATAACGTAGCTGGAACCCTATGCAATGGCTCTACTGTGATTTTCATATCCATACCACCTGGAGCGATGGCAAGTATTCGCCGGGCGAGGTTGTTTCGCTCTATGGCGAAGCGGGGTTCGACGTCATAGCGATTACCGATCACGTGCTCGATACCGAAAGTATCAGACGATCCGGACGGCCGGTTTCGGAGCTGTCGGTCATGGATAGCGCGGAGTTCGGCGCTTATCAGGAGGAGCTTTGGGAGGCGGCACGAAGCGCCTGGGAGCGGTACAGCATGCTGCTTATTCCCGGCGTAGAGCTGACAAACAATACCTCTCGATACCATATTCTCGCGCTCGATATCAAGTCATATATTTCGCCTGACTTGACAGTCGAGGAGATTATCGCCTGCATCAGGAAGCAGCAGGGCATTTCGGTTGCCTGCCATCCCTACATCAGGAATCACTCCGGGGATGACCCTTCGTTTTATCTCTGGGAGAACCATGAGCGGCTTGCCACCATGTTCGATGCGTGGGAGGTTGCCAACCGGGACGATCTCTTCAATGTTGTGGGGCTGAAAAAATTCAACTATATCGGCAACTCCGATTTTCATGAAGAGCGCCATCTGCTGTCATGGAAGACGCTGCTGCAGTGCGAAAGGAATGTGGAGTCGGTCAAGGCGGCTATCCGCAGGAACGACCGGGTTTCGCTGTTTCTCTACCGGGGCGGGAAGATAAAATAGAAATAACCGGGTGTACTCCCTGTTATTGAATACGTCAGAGTTATGGTACTCGCCCTGCCGATGCATCCGAATCTGAAGGAAGGAGAACTCAAGCAAATGGGCGATGTGATTGTTGAGGCGTAAGCGGAATAGTGCAGTGGTATGTTTTTGCTTTGGCTTAAGCACCATTTGATCGATAATCAGATTGCAGGTTGTTCTGGGGGATTGCCTGATCGCGGACGATTCAGTCCAAGTTTATTCAGCACAGGGTTGGCAAGCTCTTCAGGCCATGCGTTTTTATCAACGAGATACCAAATGCTATTTGCAAGTTTTATCTTGTTTATGGGTAAAAATTTCGGATGTTCCAGAAGTTGATTTGCCAGTTCAATTATTCTTTTCCATAACTCAGAGTCTTCAAAAGGTTGAACTATTGCCAATAGGCCAGGTAACATAAATGCTGCTGGAATCGGTCGAGATGTGTTGATAGCATTTGCCATTATTTCGACTATTTCTTCGAGTCGCTGTCTGTTTGGCTTTTCTCTTTTACCAAGAGCTGCGTTTGTTAGTTCATGTGCAATCTCGGGATTAATGAATTGATTATTAGATTTGTAAAGTGTGTCAAGTGATTCATGTAGCTGAACGCGATCTGACGGGTCTATGTCTTTGCGATTCATAAGTGATTTGCAAACAAATCGAGCCTCTGGGATTTTTGAGAATTTCTTGAGCCAGTTGATTGCAAAAGTGATGGCTTGATCTGAATAGTTGCCGAGATCGTATCGAGAGAGTAACGGCGCAAGAACGTATGATGCTTTAGAATCGAGTGAGAAGTGATTAAGCCATTGTATTGCAAAATCGATTGCTTGAATTAAATGAATGTTAAGGTCCTTACGTTTTAGCAATGGTTTAAATACGAAAGACGCTTGGCTATTTAACAAAAAGTTTTTAATCCAGGATATCGTTAGTTCGATTGTTCGGTTTGAGACATTATAAAGATCCTTGCGATCCAGCAAAGGCTCCAGTACGAATCCGGTCTCGGGAACGAGAGGGAACTGGTCGATCCAGTTGATGGCGAAATCGATAACGCGAGAAGCGTGTTCACCGAGATCGTTGCGAGCCAGCAAAGGCTCCAGTACGAATTGGGTCTCGGGAACGAGAGGGAACTGGTCGATCCAGTTGATGGCGAAATCGATAACGCGAGAAGCGTGTTCACCGAGATCGTTGCGAGCCAGCAATGGTGCTAGTACGAATTGGGTCTCGGGAACGAGAGGGAACTGATCAATCCAGTTGATGGCGAAATCGATAACGCGAGAAGCATGTTCACCGAGATCGTTGCGAGCCAGCAATGGTGCTAGTACGAATTGGGTCTCGGGAACGAGAGGGAACTGATCAATCCAGTTGATGGCGAAATCGATAACGCGAGAAGCATTTTGCTCGTTTATTTCTCTTCGGTTCAAAAGAGGAGCGAGAACATAGCTTGTCGTATCGGAATTCAGATGATGTGGTAGCCAATCGAGTGCAGTATTGATTAGTTCTTGCGCAGTGTCTTCAGGGAGATCCTTCATCCCTCGGTATAGGAGGTGTCGTGCTTCCGGATGCAAACTATGGTTATTCAGCCAAGGGGTTACGAGTTTGCTCCACTCAGTTATGCACACTGTCGCCCAACCTGGAGTGCTTATTATGTTACCTAATGCGTATGCTGATTCACCTGCCTCAGCTGTTGCCAGCATATGGCCCAACTCGGAACAATGCTTACCAAGCCAATGCTCTGTTTTTTCGTGAAGAGTTGCATCAACTTTTGTCTGAGTTTTTTCAGCACTTTGCAGCCGATTGAGTGCCGTTGCGTAACGACCAAGTGTTCTGGCTCGATCAAGTGCTGGCGTTAGGCAATAATCCAGCACAGCTTCACGCAGTTGATCACTGCAATCCCATAGTACTTCGTTGAGCACCTCATCAGCAACGACATCATGAGATGCGGAGAGTTCGATGCCACGCTGTTCTATCCAGCCAAGTCTGAGCAACTGATCCAGCACGTGCGTTGCCATTTGGGAATTATCCCCACCAGCGGCAAGAAAGGCTTTACTTCCTGCTTCTTCCATGTGATCTCTTGCCAAAGGAGCTACTGCAAGCATGGTTGCTGCCGAGACTAACCAGGGTTCCGGTTGTGGTGGGAGAAAGCTGTTGCAGTTATCGCTGACTACAAGTTTGTCTTCGATAAGGCGTTTTTTCAGCCAACCGGACAGGTTGTCATTACGGACTCCATTCAATCCTGCATTTACAAGTGTGCCTTTCAGCGCACGGCGTTGTAATTCTTCTGCAATGAACATCGCAATGATAGGCCGTTCGCCACACAACTCGTGTACTTTATCATGCCCTAACTGTGAAACAGCCACTGGTGCGATGCGTTCAAGGGCAATTTCTGTGATGCGTGCTTTTTGGCGTGCTGAATTTTGAAGCAGAATGTGCTCGGTGAACAACGCGTCCCTTTCGGGGTCGCGATTGCGCAGTGAGGATAGTCGTAAATTGGCGAGTAGTGCCAATGGCATTCCACGTGTTGCAGCCTCATGCAAAATTCGATGACGTACACTGCCCAGATCGAGTTTGGGCATCTGATCTAGATAATCGAAAACCAGAAGTGTTTTGTTGTTACCTGAAAACAAAGCTTCTGAAAGATCATCGACCGTGACTCCCGGATCATCAGGCAATAAGTGGAGAACGCGCCAGCCTTTGTCGTCAGCTAATTGAGCAACCTCAAGGGCCGTGCGTGTTTTTCCGACTCCACCGATTCCTTTGAGTAGTATGCCACCTATACCAGCAAGATGTTCAAGCCGGGTGAGAATGTTTGCCGGGCAAGCGTTGTCGTTTTCCTTTTCTGGTTTAACAAATGGGAAATTTTCTTCAAGCAAGTAGCGGCGGAATTGTGTCAGACTTTCGCAGTACTCTGCGTGGGTTTTAATTTTCGGAAGCTTTAAACCTATCCATCTGTCTGCAATTCGTGGGAACCGATTGAGTCTATTCTGCAAATCCGACCAATCGAGAACGAGAATCTTTTCCAACAATGGAGGCCGAAGTGATTCGGGTAACTCATTGAAAAAGAAGTTGGTGATTTTTTCTTGCAGTTTTTCTCGACTCGCCTGTTTTCCGATGTTTGAGCTTATACAGTAAACATAGCTCTTGACTCGTCGCCACGGTTCAAAGTCACCTGTCCATCCAAGTACAGCCTGTTTTTGGAGTTTATCGGCAACTGAATACCAGCCCTGATAGATGTTATCAAGAAAGTCCCGGCAGGTATCATCATGATCTTTGCATTCGATGATTTGCGGGGCAGGCAGATTGGCCAAAGCTTCAATGCCAGCTTTATCGTCGATAAAAGCATCAATAGCGCCATCTCTACCTTTGGTCGGGGAAACGGATGCGCGAAAACCGAATTCTTCACGCAACGCATCCCCGACCAACTGCTGAAATGCATCAGGACGGTTGGAGTGCTGTTTGGCGCGGGGGCCTTGCAATGCTGACGGATCGAAGCGAAGGGGAAACAACATGGAGCATTAATTTGAGTGGCGTGTTTCCTTAATGCTACAATATCGCAATTTTACGAATTATTCGGGCGTAGTGATGATGTAGGGTGATTGAAATTCAGGCTGGGCGCTTCACCTGATAAATAGGGATCAGCATGACAATCCATTCATTTTTCTGTCTTTCTCGAAATATCGATTCAAATTGATTGTCCTGAAGTCAGACAGAATAACCCAACAGACATCGAAGGATAGTCGGTAGCCATCGATGTCTGTCGGGATTTTTTTTGCAAAGTTCAGATGATATCAAACCGGTCCAGATTCATCACCTTGTTCCATGCGGCTACGAAGTCCTGCACGAACTTTTCCTGTGCGTCATCGCTTCCGTATACTTCCGAGACGGCGCGGAGCCGGGCGTTCGAGCCGAAAATAAGATCGACGCGGGTGGCGCTCCACCTGGGTTCGCCGGTTTTGCGATCACGGCCTTCGAACGTGTCGTGCTCATGCGAAACCGGTTTCCACTCCGTGCCCATGTCGAGCAGATTTACGAAAAAGTCGTTGGTGAGCGTTTCCGGACGTCTGGTGAAGACGCCATGCGGAGACTGCCGGTAATTGACGCCGAGCACACGCAGGCCGCCAATAAGAACCGTCATTTCCGGAGCGGTGAGCGTCAGCAACTGCGAGCGGTCAATCAGCATCTCTTCCGGCGTCACGCTGTATTTTTTCCTGGTGTAGTTGCGGAATCCGTCTGCTCTCGGTTCGAGTACGGCGAACGACTCCTCGTCGGTCTCTGCCTGCGAGGCATCCGTGCGGCCCGGCGTGAATGGAACCTTGACATCGTTGCCGGCGCGTCTGGCGGCCTCTTCGACAGCAGCGCATCCACCGAGCACGATCAGGTCGGCGAGCGAAACACGCTTTCCGCCTGTCTGTTCACTGTTGAACGTTTCCCGTATTCCGTCGAGCATCTCAAGCACTTTTTTCAACTGTTCCGGCTGATTGATTTCCCACTCCTTCTGGGGCGCGAGCCGGATGCGGGATCCGTTGGCTCCGCCGCGTTTGTCGGATCCGCGGAACGTGGAGGCCGAGGCCCAGGCTGTCGAGACCAGCTCGGGAATCGATAGGCCGCAGGCAAGAATCCTCTTCTTGAGTTTCTCGATTTCCTCGTCGCCGATCAGTTCATGATCTGCCGCCGGTACCGGATCCTGCCAGATCAGATCCTCCGCCGGAACCTCCGCTCCGAGGTAGCGAGACTTCGGTCCCATGTCGCGATGGGTCAGTTTGAACCAGGCACGCGCGAATGCGTCGGCAAACTGATCGGGATGCTCGTAGTACCGCCGGGAGATCGGTCCGTAGATCGGATCCATGCGCATCGCAAGGTCCGCGGTGGTCATCATGGTCGGTACCCGCTTGGACGGATCGTGAGCCGCCGGCGCGAGATCCTCTTCTGCTACATCTTTCGGTTTCCACTGCCAGGCGCCTGCCGGGCTTTTGGTCAGTTCCCACTCGTATTTGTAGAGCATGCCGAGATAGCCCATATCCCAATGAATAGGGTCTGGAGTCCATGCGCCTTCCAGTCCGCTGGTCATGGTTTCGTCCCCCTTGCCGCTTCCGTAGCCGCTTTTCCAGCCCAGACCCTGTTCCTCGATGGGGGCGGCTTCCGGCTCGGGGCCTATCAGTTTCGGATCGCCGACGCCGTGGCATTTGCCGAAGGTGTGTCCGCCGGCTACGAGCGCCACGGTTTCCTCGTCGTTCATGGCCATGCGTGCAAAGGTTTCGCGAATGTCCCTGCCTGCGGCGACGGGGTCCGGGTTCCCGTCCGGGCCTTCGGGATTGACGTAGATCAGCCCCATCTGAACGGCGGCGAGGGGGTTTTCAAGATCTCGTTCTCCGCTGTAGCGATTGCTGCCGAGCCACTCGACTTCTTTACCCCAGTAAATATCCTCTTCAGGCTCCCAGATGTCAACGCGTCCTCCGCCGAACCCGAAGGTTTTGAATCCCATCGACTCCAGTGCGCAGTTGCCCGCAAGGATCATGAGATCTGCCCAGGAAAGCTTCTTCCCATACTTCTGCTTGATCGGCCAGAGCAGTCGGCGTGCCTTGTCGAGATTCGCATTGTCGGGCCAGCTGTTGAGCGGTGCGAAGCGCTGATTTCCGGTTCCCCCGCCGCCGCGGCCGTCGCTGGTACGATAGGTACCCGCGCTGTGCCATGCCATACGTATAAAAAGCCCGCCGTAGTGCCCGTAGTCGGCCGGCCACCACTCCTGCGAATCGGTCATGAGCGCATAGAGGTCGTTTTTTACGGCCGCAAGGTCGAGTGTTTCGAATGCTTCGGCATAGTTGAATGATTCATCCATGGGATTGCCGAGGGAAGAGTGCTGATGAAGCATATCGAGATTAAGCTGATTCGGCCACCAGTCACGGTTCGACATGCCTCCGCCGGCTACCGGATTGCTGGCTGTTCTGCCCGTTACGGGGCACTTGCTCTGTTCGCTCATGATAGTGTTCCTCCTTTCGTGTTGTTGCTGCGCAAGCGGTGCGGTTATGATCGTAAATTGATAAGTGTGAGGTATAATGTATGAATTTTTGCGGATCGCCTTGGTTGCTGTTTTAGATAATCGGAATGATTATTGATAATAGAATAAAAAAAATATCCGGTTCAATCAAGAATTATTCCCGTTTCGGCCTCTGCATCCGCTGCAGGTGCCAAAGAAATCGATGCGGTGGCCTTCGACGGTAAAGTCCGCCTCGTTGCTTATGATTGTTTCGATTTCAGGAAAGATTCGCTTTTCGAAATCGATGATGGTTCCGCATTCGCGGCAGATAAGGTGGTAGTGCGGCGTGGTTTTGGCTTCGAAGCGGTCGAAGGTGCTGCCGGAGTCGATTTTTTTTACGAGACCCTTTTCTATCAGCACGGCAAGGTTCCTGTAGACGGTGCCAAGGCTGAGGTTGGGGAATTCCGGTTTCAGCATGTCGTAAAGCCATCCCGCGGTAGGATGCGTGGTCGTTCCCCGCAGAATATCGAGCAGCCTTTCGCGTTGACGGCTGCGGCGGAGGGGTTTCGATGAAGCGGATTTCTGCATGAGAAAAAGATCCGGTATAGTTGCGGGAATGAAAAGTACGATTTCTTTCCGAAAGCTGAAACCGGACAGGTTTATTCGGTAACAATCGTCGGCTTATTCATACCGGGGTCGGAAAACAGAATGAGGATTTACTTGTTTAAAATCATAACTTTACGATTAATCGTCATCCGTTCTTATACAGAGCGTCATCCTGTCGGAACAGTCGTCAGGCCAGGTGGCTTTGATCGATGGCGGCCGGTATGGCGGTTTGGCCGGAGTTAAGCTCAGTTGTAATTTCCAACTCATTCCAGGGAGGTTTTCCATGGCTCGGAAAGTTGTAACCCACTACGCCGTGTTTCATAATATCGGCGGTACGTCTGACATTGCGTTTTATTATCAGGGCGGCGGTTCTGATTCGGTTTCCGGTATTCCTTATACCGAGGCGAACTATATCGTCGATCTTCTGCGCAATGAAAAGCCCATGTCGTATGACCACAGTTCGAAACGTCTGTCTACCTACAGCAGCGAGCCAGTTGGCGAGGGGGAATAACCCATGGCGCGAAAAATCGTAAGCAGCTACGCGGTTTTCGAAAACATCGGGGGATCGCGCGATATCGTTTTTTATTATGAAACCGGTGGTTCTGATGCGGTCTCAGGAATCGCTGCTGCCGAGGCCGATTATATTGTCGGACTCCTGCGCAATGAAAAGCCTCTGTCGTATGATCATGTCCATAAGCGGATTTCCACGTTCGGTCAGGAGCCCGTGGGAGAATCGGACCCCCATCTTCCTGATGTCGATGTGTGGCTGTCGTCGCATCCTGAGGTTGCCGGTTCGATAGTATGGGAAGATGAGGACGGCGTACATGCGTGGTCGTCATGGAGCGCGTCGCGGAAATCCGAGCTTCGGGCGGCATTTGCTCTTGCCTGGAACCGCAATGCTCTTGCTGTTGCTGAGGTTCCCTTGAATCAGGCGGTCATGGGGGACGATGACTATGTTATCACCGTGCTTTCAAAAACGGACGCCTGGGCTTATTTCAAGGCGAGCGCGGCGCAGTCGTTAACCATCGAAATGCAGCGGCAGGTTTCATGGTCGTTATTGGGGTATCCTCCTGACCAACTTGCCCAGTTGTTCGACAGCCGCGAAATGTTTCGGTGGAACGGCTCTCATGCTGGATACCGTATCGATACCATGCACGGTCATCTTGTCCCGGCTTCTCCCTCCTTCAGCTATGCTTTTCTTGGCGGAAACGGGCTTTTGGGTCATACCCGAATCGATACGATAGCGCGTCTTTTAGGGTGGTGCCGCGATAATCTTGTTCATTTTTCGGGAGGCGCTACCGCTGCGAATATGGAAGACCAGTGGCAGTACCGGGGGTATCCGCCGTTGAGCAGGGTAATCAACGGTACAGTCAGGTTATCTGCTCCGTTATACGGTATGATGCATCTGACGGCCGGATGCTGGGGAACGGTCGGGCTGTTCCGGGCATTGCTGCGTGCGGTCAACATACCGGTGAAGCTTGTTGCGAATGCGGGACATGCGCAGCCATGGTTCATGAGCGAAGGTCGTTATCTGAGTCATGGCGACGATCCGTATAATGCCCTGACAAGATCGGTGCCGCCGTATCCTGCGGCAGAGCTGCTTATCGATAAGGCAACGTTCGATGCATGGTTCGGGTCAGGGGTCAGCTCCCGGAAGCGGGAAGACAATATCGGGAGGCGCACTCTCGAATTAGCTCTCGTGCATCTGCCGAACTATCTGCTTCACGCATACTGCGATGACCTTCATAACGGAAAGGCTCATGGTGCCGGTAAGGTCTATGAGATTTTTTCACGTGTCTATACGGCAGGCGAGCTTGAGTCACAGAATCTCTGGGCGAGAATGGATGCGAAAATAGCTGGTTTCGGCGGTTGCTCGCAGGTTCCCTGAGCCGGTTCTCCTGCAGGCTATCTGCAACGTTGCTGCCGTAAACAGCTTATATTAAAGCAAAGAGGGCTGTTTGCCGTTTTTTTATCTCCCAGGGCATGGGTTTACCAATCAACGAGGATCTCAGGGTATGGCTTTTTTCAGAAACATCTGTCTTGTCGAGGCGCCGCAGGCCGTTATTTCTCCTTTTCCGAGGTATATATCCGACTGCATCGGCATATGCTATCTTGCCGCGGCCGTCGAGCAGGATGCCGAAAGCATGGTTATCCCTGAAAACTACTATAACGAGGGGTTGTACGACAGCTTCAGGGCACTGCTGAAACGGCGGAAAATCGATCTTGTCGCGATATCGTCGATGACCGGTTGTTTCAATAATGCATTGAGGCTTGCCGAAATCGCAAAAGAACGCGATGCGTTCGTCGTTATGGGGGGATTTCATCCGACGGCGCTGCCCGAGGAGGTGCTCAGGCACCGCTGCGTGGATGTCGTAGCCTTAGGCGAGGGGGAGGCAACCTTCCGCGATCTGGTTCTGCATGGCCCTTCGAAAGAGGTACCGGGTTTGGCATACAGGGAAAACGGAGGGATTACCTCTACAGGGCCGCGACCGATCATCGGCGACATCGATTCTATTCCTTATCCTCTTCGCAGTCTCCGTCCAGCGCGTTACGGGGAGCAGGGCACGGATTATTCCATCGATACCATCTATACGTCGAGGGGCTGTCCCTGGTCGTGTTCGTTCTGCGCAAATGATACCATGCACAAAAACTGGCGGGGCAGAAGCCCTGAAAACGTGGTCGAAGAGTTTGCCCGATTGCACGATCCTAAAATAAAAAAGCTGATCAAGATCTGGGATGCCAATTTTCTGACCAATATCAGACGGGCCGAGGCTATCTGCGACATGATGATCGAGCGGGGTCTGACCAATTTCAGGATCATGACCGAAACCAGGGCGAAAGATCTGATAAGGGCTGAGCGGATTCTCGGCAAACTGCGCAAAATCGGGTTGAGCAAAGTGGGGCTCGGCATCGAGAGCCCGAATACTGCGACGCTTGAGCTGATGAACAAGAAGAACGTGCTCGACGATGTATCGCGCGCCATTGGGCTTGTCAGGGAGAACGGTATCGGTACGGAGGGCTACTTCATTATCGGTCATTATACGGAGTCGGTCGAGGATACGCTTGTGTACCCGGAGTTTGCGAAAAATCTCGGTCTGCGGCAGGTGCTGTTCATGTCGATGACACCCTATCCGGGCACTAAAATTTTCGACGAGTATAAATCCGAAAACAAAATCACCTCGTTCGACTGGGATCTGTACAACAATTTCTGCCCGGTTGTCTCGACCAGAAGCATGGATACTCCGACTCTTGTCGAGATGATGGTCTATTGCAATGTGGCATTCTGCAATTACAGTTCGGTACTGAAAAGAGACAGTATAGGCTCCATGCTGATAGCCATGCTGAAAGATCTTTTTCAGCTCTGTTTTCTCATGAGGGTTAACAAAACGCTCAGCGAGCAGAACATTATCGATGCCATTTACAGGGCATTTGTGCGGTATGCGCGCCGGAATCCGGAGATAAGCTATCAGTGCAGATCCGGGGTCAAGCCTTTGAAGTCGCCTGTCGTGCTTTCATTGCAGCGTTCGCAGAAGGAGGCTGTCTGTTTTATTATTGAACAGCAGGGCGTTCTCCGCAGGCTTTCGCTATCGCTTCGCAAGGAAGACGCCTTGCGGGCTGGCGCAGTTATCCGGCTCGATGAACTGGTTGCAGCATCAGGTTCCCTTTCAATGGATAGCCTGATGCGTCTGCTCTACAGAAACGAACTGATCAGAAACAACCCGGGCCGAATGGCCGGACAGCTTGTTTCCATAACCGGCGATCCGGTTTTCTGGCGTGTGCTTCGCAGACTCTATGCGCTCTATACCCGGTCATTCAAAAAAACTTCCGAGCTCGCCGCATGAGCCGCAGTTGTTCCTTGCCTCTAAATCCCGTACCTTTTTCCTTTGGGTCTCTCTCATCCATGCAATTGAAAGAAACGGCATGATCGAAGCGATTTTATGGGATAATGACGGCCTGCTTGTCGACAGCGAAGCCCTTTTTTTCGAGCTTACCCGAAAGGCGTTCGAGCGTGCTGGATACCTGCTCGACAGCCGGTACTGGGGGGTAGAGTATCTTGGCAATGCGAGGCACAGCAGCGAAATCGCTCTGAAGGTGGGAATGTCGCCGGAACTTGCAGGACGCGTGATAGAGGAACGGAACGAGGCGTTTCTTCAGTCCCTCGAAAGCCCTGTGCCGCTGTTGGAGGATGTTTCCGAAACCATCGAGGCTCTTGCAGGGCGGGTCAGACTCGCGCTCGTGACCGGCAGCCCGCGCGACAAGGTTGAACGGATGCACCGAGATAACGGCCTGCTCGCCCATTTCGAGGTTATTATTACCGACGACGATATCACCCGGCCGAAACCGCACCCTGAACCCTATCTCAAAGCGCTTGAACGGCTTGGGCTCGAGCCAAGGCAGTGTCTTGCCGTGGAGGACTCCGTGCGCGGGCTTTCGTCGGCGCATGCGGCTGGAATTCCCTGTATCGTCGTGCCGAACCGGCTTACCTGCATCCAGGAATTCGATCAGGCTTTCGCTGTTGAAGAGCGGGTATCAGGCGTGCTGAAACACTTCATCGCACTCTCGGTAACCACCAAAGATCTTTAACAGGATGCATCCTTACAAGGGGCAACGATGCGGAAAGGACTGATTCTCGCAATCGATCAGGGGACGACAGGTACTGCCTGCGCGCTGTATGACCGCGAGGGACGTGTGCATGCAAGGGCATACAGGGAGCTTTTGCAGCACTATCCTGCCGAAGGCTGGGTGGAACATGATCCCGAAGAGATATGGCAGAGCGTCGTTTCATGCATTGGCGACCTGCTTCCCCGTGTCTCTTTGCCTGTTGTCGCTGCCGGTATCACCAACCAGCGGGAAACGACCATTGTATGGGACCGGAATACGGGAAGGCCCTTGCATAACGCCATTGTCTGGCAGTGCCGCCGTACAGCCGACCTGTGCAGGCGGGTTCTTCCGGACGAGGAGCGAATCAAGGAGAAGACCGGCCTGCCGCTCGATGCGTATTTCAGCGCCACGAAGATTCGCTGGATTCTTGAACGCTATGCGGAAACCGATTCCGCCGGGCTGCTTTTCGGTACGGTTGATTCCTGGCTGCTCTGGAAGCTGACGGGAGGCGGAACGCATGCAACCGATATCACCAATGCGTCCCGAACCATGCTGTTCAATATCCGGGATAAGGAGTGGGACGACGAACTGCTTGGCCTTTTTGATGTTCCTCGCTCCATACTTCCCGACGTTAGGCCGTCGATGGGCGATTTCGGTACGATCGTCGCGCTGCGCGAATTGAGAGGCGTTCCGGTCTGTGCCATGGCCGGAGACCAGCAGGCCGCGCTGTTCGGACAATGCTGCTTTGAACCGGGTTCGGTTAAAAACACCTATGGTACCGGATGTTTTCTGGTGATGAATACCGGCGATTCATGCATCCGATCCCGGAACGGCCTTATTACGACGCTTGCAATCGATGGAGGAGGCCATACCTGTTATGCTCTTGAAGGTTCGGTTTTTATAGGCGGAGCGGTTGTACAGTGGTTGCGCGACGAGTTGCTGCTTCTGAAGAATGCCGCCGAGTCCGCGGCAATGGCCCTTGCGGTGGAGTCGAATGCCGGGGTCTATATCGTGCCGGCATTCGCCGGTCTCGGGGCTCCTCACTGGAACATGGATGCGAGAGGGGTCATTACCGGACTGACGAGAGGTGCGAACCGCAACCACATCGTGCGGGCCGCTCTGGAGTCCATCGCTTATCAGACGCACGATGTTTTCAGGGCGATGGAAGCCGATACCGGCTTGCTGCCGAAGCTGCTGATGGCCGATGGCGGAGCTGTCGGCAATGAATTTCTCATGCAGTTTCAGGCGGACCTGCTGGGTATTCCGGTTATGACGCCGCAAAACAGGGAGTCGACTTCGCTTGGCATCGCCTTTCTTTCGGGACTGCAGGCAGGGTTCTGGCAATCGGCAGATGAACTTCGGCATCTGAACGCAACCGAATCGGTGTATTGTCCGGCCATGGATGACAGAGATCGCGTACGGCTGATCGAGGGTTGGCAGAGGGCGATGCGTCAGACCGTAACGGATTGAAAACTATTATTCCCATCCACATGATACCCGATCATATAACCGGCGGAAGCGAAGGAAAGATGGTTGCATGTCCGATATGCGGAGCGGAGTTTCCGTGCTTGCGGTCTGTTGACTGCTGGTGTACCCGGAAGACAGTTCCGGCAGCAGTCGCGGAGTATCTCGCGGCCCGTTACGATACATGCGTCTGCAGCAGCTGTCTTGAACGGCTGCTCGGACAAGCCGAAGCCGAGGGGACGGACGCAACCCGATAATCGCATTTCAATGCCCGGTGGATGGCTGAGGGTTTCCTTATAGCTATGCCTGGAACGAGGCGAAATACTGCTTCATGGACTGGTGTTTTTTCAGTCCGAGTTTGCTGTGCAGTCGGTATCTGTTGGTTTCCATACCCCTGACGGAGAAGCCGGTCTCTCTGGCGATCTCTTTTGTGTTATAGCGGAGCTTGATGAGCAGGCATAGCCGAAGCTCTTTTTTCGAGAGCGAAGGATGTTTCTGCTGCAGCATACTGAGAAATTGTCTGTCTGCTTCTGTCAGTTCCATGCGAAACTGCTGTGCTGCGGCATCCGTTTCTATCAACGCGAGGCATTCATCAAGCAGCCGCGTTTTCTGTTCCGGTTCGATCCTGAGACAGGATATCTGTTCATATATTCGGGGGAGTCTGCATCCATCGTTTTCCGCTGCTGTCGCAAGTTGTTCAAGTTCAGCCTCTTTGGCAAGGATGCTGCTCGTAACGGAAGCTTTCTCCTCTCTGTATGTTGCCGAATTTTTCACATACAGGTCGAGCTTCGCATTCAGCAGATGTTTGTTGTGTTCCAGTTGCTGATCCCCTTGTTGCTGAATCCGGCTGATATGCTGCCGGTGCTCCCCGGCTTTTGCGTGTCTGTCCTTTCTGAATTCTTCCAATGCGATAAAAAAGGGTTTGAATTCACCGCATGACGTCGGAGTTTTTAGGGGAAGATCCAGCAGATCAAGCCAGCATATCCGGGCAAGTGAACCAAGAAACTGTTTTTTGCTGGCATTATAACTGCTTTCGGCCTCTTCGTCCGGAGATTTTTCGTGATCTGTTGCTGATTTGTAATATATGATCCGCTGGATGGCATCCTCGTATGAGTCGCAGATCAGCATCCGTGCATTATCCGGGCATATGCAAGAAAGCCCTTCAACAACAGTCCTGATTTCGGGATGCACATTGTAGAGCACCAGAACGGAAAATATCGTGCCCCAGTTGTAGACAAGATTGGCAAAATCCTTTTTATAGGTATATCGGATATCCCGGATGTGCTTGAAGTTAAAGACAACAAAAACCTTTCTGCCTTTTATCTCCAGATCATCGCAAACCGTCCGGAAAAGATCGATGTCCATGTAGTCCAGGAAGGTATCATTATCGGTGATGGCCTGAATATATACGATATCGGGCCCGATGGCCGCAAACGATGCGTTATAGCCGGCCTCTGCATGATAGGCGTTCCAGTGCGGCAACTTCTCGATCGGCAGGCCGGTGACCGGACAGCTCGACTGACAATATGGGGCGTTTTTTTCCATCGACAGTTTTTCGGAACCGAAAAGTGTTGAGGTATATCTACCGTCAGAGGGAATAGTGTTTTTGTTCGTATAATATATTAATACGCTGAAAAACATTGGTGGCAGTAATGCGTGATTATTGTGATTTGTGTCGGAATCCTTGCGTCTTTTGTGTTTTTGTTGAATAATCGGTTGTCTGCAGGGCAGTGAGATGGCTGGGGCAGTTGGTTGGTCGTTAACAGTCGGAATACATAAAAAGATAAAAAAGGGAAAAAGGATTTGGAAGTGAAGTGGGAAGGTGATACATTAGGATCCCGTTGAAGCAGGAAGTAATTGTGACGGCGGGAAGAGCCCTGTAAAGGGTTATGTTATTTGAAAGTACTGCG
>NZ_JAIGND010000010.1:0-56676 GCF_036528655.1 Chlorobium sp. | reverse complement strand
GAGACGTTATGTATCGGTTATCGGGTTGTTTGGGGATCGTTGTTTTGTTCGGTCGGCCAGAGCGGGGCGTCTGTATTGAGTATAAGGAGCGAGCATGTTGTTGTGCATGTGTTGGCACGAAGTTTGTAGATATAATGGTGAAACTCCTCACGCCCGTGAGGACGATCGGGTGTAATGGGGGACACCCGGTCAAGGAAAAAGCGGCTTCACGGCCGCTTTTTCTTTTTTATGCATGTTCCTCATCCGACGGGTTTCATGCCAGAATGGATGCGAGGCTTTTGCAGTTCTCTTCTACCAGCGCGGCCGATTTCTGCAGCGCTCCGAGTTCGTCGCCGGAGAGATTGATTTCGAGGATCTGCTCGATGCCGTTTTTGCCGAGTTTGACCGGGACGCCGCAGAATATGCTGTCGATGCCGTACTGCCCGCTGAGCAGGGTTGTGCAGGGGAGAATCCGCTTGCGGTCATTGACGATGGCATCTATCATTTCCACTGCCGATGCGGCCGGCGCGTAGTAGGCTGAACCGGTTTTCAGGTGGTTGACGATTTCGATTCCGCCGTTTCTGGTGCGTTCGACTATGGCGTCGATCTGTTCCTGAGGGAGCAGTTCAGTCAGAGGTATACCGGCAACGCTGGTGTATTTGACGACAGGTACCATGGAGTCGCCGTGTCCTCCGAGCACAAAAGCGTTGATATCCTGCATCGAGACGTCGAGCGCTTCGGCGATGAAGCTTCTGAATCTTGCCGTATCGAGTACGCCGGCCATGCCGATAACGCGCTCTGCAGGAAGGTTGCTGATCGAGTGGGCTACATAGGTCATGACGTCGAGGGGGTTCGATACCATGATGAGAATGGGGTTGTGCGAATACCGCATTACCTGCGAGGTTACCTCTCTGATGATCGATGCGTTTTTCTGAAGCAGATCTTCTCTGCTCATGCCGGGTTTTCTAGCAAGTCCCGCGGTAATAAGTATGATGTCGGAGTTTTCCGAGTCTTTGAAGTCGTTCGAGCCGTAGATTCTCGTATCGAACAGCGCGACAGGGCCGGATTCATACATATCGAGCGCTTTTCCCTGAGGGATGCCTTCAACAATATCAATCAGTACGACCTCCTTTGCGAGTTGTTTTTCAGCAATGCGGAGTGCTGCTGTGGCGCCGACGTTTCCGGCTCCGATAACGGTGATTTTCATGAGGCTCTATGTTTAAGGTGTAAAGGAAGCTCTTGTAGCGGCGGTTCGGGATCCTGCCGCTTAAAGCCGGTTTGTGCGATGTAGCATAAAAAAAGCCGCCCTGTGGTGGTAGACGGCTTTTATAAATATAAGCTTAATTTGCTTTAACCCAAATCAGGCAGGGAGGATGTCAACGTGTTTTTTGTCGTTGCGTCCGTTGCGGAACGTTACAACTCCGTCAACAAGCGAGAATATGGTGTGGTCACGACCGATTCCGGCATTGTTGCCCGGTTTGATCACGGTGCCCCGCTGTCTGACGATGATGGTGCCCGCGGCGACTGTCGATCCGCCGGCTGCTTTTACGCCGAGATATTTTGGGTTGCTGTCGCGTCCGTTTTTCGTCGATCCGCCGCCTTTTTTATGTGCCATAGTAAGATATGATTATAACGTTAGCAATCTTTTCGGTTGTCAGAGTGATACCACTTCGATACGGGTCATCTGCTGGCGGTGCCCGTTTCTTGACTGGTAGCGTTTTCTGCGTTTTTTCTTGAAAACGATGACTTTCTCATCCTTGACATGGTCGATAACCTTTACCTGTACGGTTCCGGAGGATTGTAATGATGTATTTTCCCCATCGACAGCCGCAATGGATGTTACCTCCAGGGTTGCGCCGATTTCGGCTTTCTGCTTCGGTACGAAAAGCTTGTCACCCTGTTTTACCAGATACTGTTTATCGGAAATCTTGATCAGCGCCTGCATCTTGCTCGTATAGTTTAGTGATAAAGGGTTTGAATATAGTCAATCATTCTCTCAGGATCAAATTATTTGCCCATTACCGCTGCTTCAAAGCATAAAAAACGTTACGCAGAGCACAAGGGCGAACATGGTGAGAGAAATTGCGAACAGTTTATACCAGTTGCGGAACGATTCGAGGGAGCAGGGGTAGGTCAGAGGCTGAATGGCCCGGATGATGTATCCCATGGTAAGGGCTACCTGCAGCACGATCAGGAGCGTTTTTGCGATAACCCAGAAGGTCCATCCGTGAAACAGGGAGGCAAGCAGAATTCCCGAGAGCACGACGCCGATGAATGCCACGTCTGCGACTTTCGTTTCTCGTCTGATGAACTCCCTGAGAAGACGCCCGTTTTCGAGGGCGTTTTCAGCGGCTCCTGTCAGTCCGGATTCGAGCGTTCTGAGGAGAAAAAGTGATGCGAGTACCGTTCCGAACCATGCGGCAAAGCAGGTGACGTGCACGAAAAGGAGAATGGTTTTAATGTCCATGGATGTGATTTACGGGTTCTTCGGGTTTTATGGAGGCTATTGGGTAAAGTATCGTTCTGTTGAACTGTTGTCAAGCGGCGTGTTGTATATTATGGGGATTGTGCAGTTTTGGGTTCATGAAGAATATTCGATCGTATGAGCGGCAAACGTGTTGAGAACAAAGAGCATTCTCCCATGATGCGCCAGTATCTGGAGGTAAAGGAACGCTATCCGGATCATCTGCTGCTTTTCAGGGTCGGTGATTTCTACGAAACTTTTTTCGATGATGCCGGAACGGTTTCCGGTGCGCTGAATATCGTGCTGACAAAGCGCTCGAATGGTTCGTCGGCAGAGATTCCTATGGCGGGCTTTCCGCATCATGCCAGCGAAGGGTACATTGCAAGGCTCGTCAAAAAGGGGTACAAGGTCGCGGTGTGCGACCAGGTCGAGGATCCCGCCACGGCAAAAGGGATCGTCCGCAGGGAGATCACCGATATCGTCACTCCCGGGGTTGCTTACAGCGACAGCATTCTTGATGACCGTCACAACAATTATCTTTGCGCGGTCGCTTTTCTTCGTTCGGGGCGGCAGCTGCTTTGCGGCGCGGCTTTTATCGATGTGACGACGGCGGAGTTCAGGATCAGCGAACAGCATCCCGACAGGATCGCGGATTTTCTTCGATCACTGCATCCTGCGGAGCTGCTTGTGTCTGCTGCCGATCGAGAGCGTACGGAGCAGCTGCGGGGCCTGCTGCCGCCCGAAACCTCTTTTACGGTGCTCGATGAGTGGCTTTTCAGGGAGGATCATGCTGCCGGGCTGCTTGCCCGTCAGTTCCGGACGCATTCCCTGAAAGGGTTCGGAATTCATGGCAGTCCGGCAGCGAAGATTGCCGCCGGAGCGATTCTGCACTATCTCGAGGAGACGCGTCAGAACAGTCTGCATTATATCACCCGCATCAGGCCGCTGCAGAGCGGCGAGTTCATGACGCTCGACCTGCAGACGAAGAGAAATCTTGAAATTATCTCGTCCATGCAGGACAGTTCGAAGGTCGGAAGTCTGTTGCAGGTGATCGACAGGACGAGAAATCCGATGGGCGCGCGACTCTTACGGCAATGGCTGCAGCGCCCGCTTCTGCATGCTGCTGATATCGTGCTCCGTCAGGATGCCGTTGAGGAACTGAAGAACCTGAAATATCTGCGCGACGGGGTTGCTGAGCTTCTTGCTGAAATCAGCGATCTGGAGCGGGTGCTTTCGCGCATTGCGACCCTTCGCACCATACCGCGCGAGGTACGCCAGCTTGGCGAGGCGCTCTCGGTTATTCCCCGCCTGAAAGAGAGACTTTTCGGAGCGTCTTCCGGGCGTCTTGCCGCGATTGCCGGTTCACTCGAGCCGTTGCCCGAACTTGCGGAGCTGATTGCAAATGCTGTCGATCCGGATGCCGGAGCTTCGATGAGGGACGGGGGGTATATCCGTTCGGGTTATCATGAGGAGCTCGACGCGCTCCGCATGACGGCTTCGAGGGCGAAGGAGCGCCTGCTTGAAATACAGCAGCAGGAGCGTGAGCGAACCTCGATTTCGTCTCTCAAGGTCCAGTTCAACAGGGTGTTCGGTTATTATATCGAAATCAGCAGGGCAAATCTCGACAGGGTGCCTTCGTATTACGAAAAGAAACAGACTCTCGTCAATGCGGAGCGGTTTACCATTCCCGCACTGAAAGAGTACGAGGAGCGGATCCTGAATGCCGAGGAGCGCAGTCTGCTGCTCGAACGGCAGCTTTTCGATGATCTCTGCCGCCGGATTGCCGTTTATGCCGAAGCGATACAGGATATCGCAGCTTTTGTCGCCGAGATCGACTGTCTGGTGTCGTTCGCTCTTTGCGCCGACGAATACGGGTATTGCAAACCCGTCATGAGTGGACAGGGCGGACTTTCAATCGTAAAGGGACGTCATCCCGTGCTTGAGCGGATCATGCCGGCCGATGAGCCTTATGTTGCCAACGACTGTTTTTTCGACGACCGGCAGCGGATGTTCATCATTACCGGTCCGAACATGGCCGGCAAGAGTTCCTACCTTCGCCAGACAGGGCTTATCGTTCTGCTTGCCCAGGCGGGGAGTTTCGTGCCGGCAGAGAGGGCTGAGATCGGTATCGTCGACCGGATTTTCACCAGGGTCGGCGCATCCGATAATCTTGCTTCGGGTGAGAGCACGTTTCTGGTCGAGATGAACGAGGCGTCGGCCATTCTCAATAATGCCACGGAGCGAAGCCTGCTGCTTCTCGACGAGATTGGCAGGGGCACCAGTACTTCGGACGGTCTCGGCATTGCCTGGGCGATATGCGAATACATTCAGCGAGAGATCGGCGCACGTACGCTTTTCGCCACCCATTATCATGAGCTTGCGGAACTGGAATCCCGCATTGCGGGCGTGGTGAACTATAATGCGACGGTCATCGAAACCGCCGACAGCGTGGTGTTTCTGAGAAAGATCGTCAGGGGGGCTTCGGATAACAGTTACGGTATCGAGGTTGCCCGGATGGCGGGCATGCCTTCGGCCGTGACCGATCGGGCCAAAGAGATTCTTGCAGGCATGGATCGTCCTGACGTGGCTGTTCCGGCGGTGCGGGAAAAGATGCTGCAGAGCGTGCAGATCAGTCTTTTCGACGAGATCGACGATCGTCTTCGCCGAGCGATCGAAACGATCGATATTGACCGGATGACGCCTCTCGAAGCCCTGATTGAACTGAAACGGCTGCAGGTGCTCGCGAAAACCGGAAAAGAACCCTGTTAATTTTTTTGTATGAATGGCGAGAAGTCTGTTTTACTGATTTTTGTGCAGGCAAGCAGCGGTGTGGACGGAGCTTCACTGCTCGATGATCAGGCCGGAGGAAGGAGTGTGCTCGGAACGATGCGCGACCGGGCCATGAACGTGCTGATCAAGAGAGCCCAGTTCGCCATTCCGCCGCTTTCCCTGATGATTCTCAGTTCCGTATCGGTTCGCGGAGTACGGCAGGAGATCTGCGATCTCCGGTTTGACGACCTGCCGCTCCAGAGGGGCTGGGATCTTGCCGGAATAAGTGTTCAGACCGGCGCCGTGAAGCCGGCTTTCGAGCTTGCGGCGGCCCTCCGGCGCCTGGGTATCCGTGTTGTGCTCGGAGGGCCCTACGTCACGATTTTTCCTGAACGGTGCCGGGAGCATGCCGATGTGCTTGTTATCGGAGAGGCGGACGATGTGTGGAGCGAAGTGCTCGGGGATCTTGTGTCGGGCACGCTTAAGGCGGAGTACAGGGCGGAGGCTTTTCCGGATCTTTCCAAAGAGCGTCTGGTGCGCAAGGATGCGTTGCGTCCCGGCAGCTATTTTACGACGAACGTCGTGCAGACGACGCGGGGGTGTCCGTACAGCTGCGATTTCTGCAATGTGCATGTCATGAACGGCCACAAGCTTCGGCATCGCCGGATCGACGACGTGGTTAGGGATGTGGAAAGGTATCTGAAAGAGGATAAGCGGATTTTTTTCTTTCTTGACGATACGGTCAATGCCGACGAGGCTTATGCTCTGAAGCTGTTCAGGGAGCTGATTCCATTCAGGATCCGGTGGGTAGGCCAGGCGACGACCCAGCTCGGCGAGCATCCCCGATTGCTCGATATGTTCGCAAGGTCGGGGTGCGGCGCGCTGCTTGTGGGCATCGAGAGTCTGTCGGACGGCAGCAATTTCGCGCACCGGAAATACCATAATCCCTCGGCTCGCCAGGTGGAGTGCATCCGTTCCATACGGAGCGCAGGAATCTGCGTTTACGGGAGTTTCATTTTCGGTCTCGATGGTGATACGCTTGCCATGCCGGAGGCTATAGAAGAGTTTATCGGCCAGACCGGTATCGATGTGCCGGGTATAAACCTGCTTCGACCTATTCCCGGAACCGGAGTATTCGAGCGTCTGGCCGAGGAGGGGCGGCTGCTGCACGACAGCGCCAATCACGATGCTTTCAGGTTCTCCTGGGGGCAGGAGATGCTCTATCGCCCCAAGGGGATTCCTCTCGAGGAGTTCATTCCGGCTTATACGGCCATGACCCGGAGGGTGTTCACTGTCGGCAATGCCCTCAAGCGGGCTGCGCAGGCGCCGACCCTCAGGAGCGCGGTGCTGATGTTCAATATGCTCTATGTGCACATGTATGCGCTCTCGCGCAAGGATCTGAACCGACAGCTTGAGGGGCTTTCGGGCGATGAAGTTCCGGTTTCTCCGCACGCGCTCAACTGAGCGCGAGAATCTCCTCTTCGAGCAGCTGCATGTTGTAGAGTTCGGCGTACAGTCCGTTCTGCTTCAGCAGTTCTTCGTGGGAGCCGTTTTCGGCTATCGATCCTTCGCTGAGCACGAAGATGCGGTCGCAGTTTTTTACCGTCGATATTCGGTGTCCGATCAGAATTATCGTGGTGTCTGGCAGCTTTTTCAGGAGAGCGTCGAAGATGCTTGCTTCGGTTGCGGTATCGACGGCCGAGAGGGCATCGTCGAGCACCAGTATGGCGGGATCGCGGGCAACGGCGCGTGCTATGCATGTCCGCTGTTTCTGACCGCCCGAGAGGTTGATGCCTTTTTCTCCGAGCATGGTCTGATATCGTTCGGGAAACTCCTCGACATCGGGGTGAAGCATGGCTATGCGGGCTGCGTTGGCAATGGTTTCAGGGTCTGTTTTTTCTGCCTGTCCGTAACCGATATTATGCTCAATGGTGTCGGAAAAAAGGAAATTGTTCTGTGGGACGAATCCGATCAGCTGCCGCAGCCGGTCCGGCGGCATCGAGCGGATGTCGCGACCGTCAAGATGGATCGATCCGCCCGAAGGATCGTAGAGACGGGGAATGAGGCTGACAAGGCTTGTTTTTCCTGAACCGGTTGCGCCGACGAATGCGATTTTTGAACCTGGTTCGACCCTGAAGGTGATGTTTTTCAGTACCGGGGCGTCAGGTTGCGATGGATAGTGAAACGATACGTTTCTGAACGAGAGTTCTCCCTTTGGTTTTTCGCTGTGCTTCGCTTCGGTATGCGATGGTTCGGAAGCGGGGATATCGGGAACCGTGGCGAATATTTCGTTCAGGCGTTCCTGCGCAGAAGCGGCTTTCTGGATAATGCCGGTCACCCAGCCGATCGATATGATCGGCCAGCTCAGCATGGAGACATAGACGATGAACTGGGTTATGCCTCCGATCGTCATCTCGTTGCCGATGGCGCCGATGCCTCCTAACCAGATCACCGGTATGAGCGAGAAAGCCGTCATTGCTGTCAGGATGGCGAAAAAGAGCGCCTGCAGTTTTGCCAGTTCAAGGTTTTTGTCGTAGTACTTTCTGTTGAGTTGTGCGAATCGTTGGATTTCAAAGGGTTCTCTTGTGTAGCTTTTTACGATCCGGATGCCGTTAAGGTTTTCCTGGACAAGGTTGGTGAGTTCCGCATAGCTTTCCTGAATGCTTTTCGATCGTTTCTGCATGGAGCGGCCTATCCGGTAGACCAGATAGCTGAGCAGGGGGGCGGGAAGCAGCGCGAAGAAGGTCAGTGCGGGAGAGAGCGCCAGCATCGCCACGATGGCGAACAGGAGCCGGAAGAAGGTGCTGATGGAGTACATGATGCCGGGACCGAGAAAATCCCGCACCGCATTGAGGTCGTTGGTGCCTCTTGAAATAAGTTCTCCGGTGCTGGTCCGGTCGTAAAAACTTCGGGAAAGGAGCTGCAGATGGCTGTAATAGTCGTTTTTGAGGTCGTATTCGATGTGTCTTGAGGTGACGATGATTTTCTGTCGTACAAGGAAGAGGAAGATACCGCTCAGGAGAGCGAAAAGAGTGTACATTGCCGCGTCGCCAAGGATGTTCTCGATGCTGAACGGGCCCTGCATTGCGTCGATAGCGTTGCCGATATACTTTGGTCCGGCTACCGCAAAGATGTTTGTGAGGATAATGAATAGAAAGCCTTCGCCGAGCTGACGTTTATACCTGAGAAGGTAAGGTTTCAGTGCGAGCAGATTTTTCATCCGTTGTGTTTTTGTTATTGCCGTTGTAATGTATAATAAAGCAGATGTAAAAAAAATTTTACCGCGACAGGGAATCGTATGCCGTTCGAAACAAGAAAGAGTTACTATTCCATAGGCGAGGTGAGTCGGATAGCTGGCGTGCCGGCCTATCTGCTGCGTTACTGGGAGGGTTTTTTCACCGAATTGAATCCGGCGAGGGATACGCGCGGTAACCGGCGCTATACCAACAGGGATATCGCCATGGTGCTCAATATCAAGGAGCTGGTCTATGATAAAGGCTACAAGCTCGGCAGGGCGAGCGAGCTTGTCAGAAACGAACCGTTGGAGGTCGATGCCGATCGGAAAACGTCGGAAATTCTCAAGCTTCAGAAACAGATAGAGAGGGAGCAGAAAAAAAGTTCGTCCGTGGAAGACCGCCGGCGTGTGCTTCTGCAGGAAATCCGCGATGAGGTCGAGGATCTGCTGCAGATGCTGGGGTAGTGGGTTGTGGGTTGTGGGGGTTTGAGTCCGATCGGTCTGATTTGCCGGATCGGACTGACTCGATTTCATGCAATAAAAAAGCCGGCTTTTGCCGGCTTTTTTATTGGAGCTGAAGAATGCTTACTGTGCGTAGAGCACTTCGAACTGACCGCAGCCGCCTTTGCAGACGTGCTCGACCCAGCGGGCGTAGGCGCCGCCGCTCCAGCGGTATTCCTCGAGGTTCTGCGAACGGAACTGAGGCGCTGCGTAGCGGATCTTGTATCCTTTCGGAAGTACGATCTTGAGCTGGGTGTCAACCGTGAAGTCGTTGAATTTGCCGACCATGCCGTGGTGCACCAGCGGAATGAGCGGGTGGTTGAGAATTCTGCGGAGTCCGCCGCCTGCGTCTACCGATACGCCGGGGAATTCGCCGTCAACCTTCACTTCAATACCCTGAGAGTCGGAACGGAATCCGGCTTCCACGGAGGCAGGCCTGTTGAGCTTGTCCGACGGGAAGAGTTCCGCCCAGCGGGAGATGGAGTCTACAACACCGGAACCGCCGTGGGAGAAACGCCACCTTGTTACCCCGACCGGCCCTTTATCGCTGCCCTGGGTGCCAATGCTGTTTACCTCTATTTTGGAAATTCTCTGACCGCCTTCGTTCAGCGCTGTGAAGGCTGGACCGATAAACCAGAAATCGCGGATCCAGTCGTTGAACGTACCGGTGCTCGATATGGCTCTGACGGTGCCTTCCCACGTGTCGATGACGTCGTTGTTGTCGAGCGGCACTTTCATGATGATGTCGTGGAACTGACGACCCTGCATGTAGATCGGGTTCGGAACGTTTCTGCGTACAGCGTCGGAGCGGTAGTAGTACATGTTGACAACGGAACCTTCAAAGGAGAAGGAGTGCGAGAAGTCGCCGACAGAAACGGAGCCTTCGCCTACACAGATTCTTCTTTCCTTGGTTTCATTGGCAATATCGGCCTCGACGACCAACTTGTTCTTGGTGCTGTCAACAATCGATTCGATCACTGCCGAAAAGCGCACGAACCCTTTTGCGGGATCGAGAGGCTTGACGTTGATCTTGACGTTACAGTCTGCAGGGAGAAGAGGACTTGCAGGAGGTACGTTGACCTTTGCGCGACCTTTTACCTTTCCCCACGAGCTCGATCCACCCTCGAGGATTATCTCATAATCCGAGTGGGCGGTGGTGGTGTCTTTTGTGCCGAAAAGAGCCATAGTGATTTCTCCTTTTTCTGGTGGCGTTGAAATTGGATATTTTCAGGAAGTACACGGAGTGTATTCCTGTTAAATAACAGCTTGTAATAAATTTAAAGAATAAAAATCAATAATTAAAGGAAAATATATCTCGCCGCCCTTCGTCATTGCATTGATATAATGTATACTGACAGCGGTATTTCCCTTTTCATGCAAACCGTCGAAAATTTCATGCCCGCCAATTTCGGGAAATTCAATGCAGCAACGCTTTCCTGGATCGGGATGCCGGTTCTGAGCGGTATCCTGCTCGGCATTTCATTTCCATCCTATCCTGTCGTCAGACTTGAGATTCTGGCATGGATCGGACTTGTTCCTCTCCTGCTTTCCCTGAAGAGGGATGAGCCGTTCGGGCAGGCTTACCGCAAGGTCTGGTTTTCGATGCTGATCTTTTCCGTCGTTTCTCTGTGGTGGGTCTCTCTTGCCACTTTGCCGGGAGGGATTCTGACCGTAATAGCCGAGTCTTTTTTTCTGACGGTTCCTTTTCTGCCTTTTCTGCTGGTGAAGCGGAAGCGGGGTTACCGTTTTGCCCTTTTTTCGCTTCCTTTTTTCTGGACCGCGTGGGAATGGGCGTACATGGAACAGGATCTTTCCCTCGGATGGCTTACCCTGGGCAATTCCCAGGCAAACCTGACGGGCATGATACAGTATGCCGATATTACCGGCGTCTGGGGCATATCGTTCTGGCTGTTATTGTTCAATGTGCTTGCTGCGCTGTTCTGGCTTGAGAGAAAAGCGGTTCCGATGCCTCGCCGGTCACTTTCCATTCTTCTTCTGCTGATCGCCGTGCCGTTTTTTTACGGATGGAAGGTTTTCAGCGGGGAGGCATCGCATGATTCCCGTTCGGGATCTGTCAGGGTGACGCTTGTGCAGCCGAACATCGATCCTTTCAGCAAGTGGCAGCTTTTTACAGGGCAGGATATGATGGACAGCTATTACCGTCTGACGGGGCGAGCTGTTTTCAGGGATGCTCCCGACCTGGTTATCTGGCCGGAAACCGCTATTCCTTTTTTTATTCTCGATACCGTGAATTCAGGTTATCTGCAGTCGCTTCGTTTTACGCTCAGGGAGTGGAGGGTTTCACTGCTCAGCGGGTTTTCTGATATCGTCTATTACCATCCGGATTCCGAACGGGCAAGGAGCGGAGAGGTCAAGTTTGACAGTTCGAGCGGCCGGCATTTCGAAACCTTCAACGCTTCCATGCTGCTCACTGCCGACGCAGCAGATCCGCAGGTGTATCGCAAGAACAGGCTGGTTCCTTTTGCGGAGCGGGTTCCCTATGTGGAGTATTTCCCGTGGCTTGACCGGTTCACCGTATCTCTGGCCGGCATCAGCAGCTGGGGGCGGGGTTCGGATACTCCGTCTATGGAATTCGATTCGAGGAGGAACGGTAAGGTGAAAACCGCCAATATCATCTGTTACGAATCGATTTTTCCCGGTCTGGTGACGGGGTTTGTCCGTAACGGAGCCCAGTTCCTGACGCTGGTAACCAATGACGGCTGGTATTCGACTTCATATGGCCCTTACCAGCATGCCGCTATTGCAAAACTTCGCTGCATCGAGAATCGCAGGGCCATGGCGCGTTGCGCCAATACAGGCATTACCGGGTTTATCGACCGGTACGGAAGAGTCTACGCAGAGATTCCGTGGTGGGAAGAGCGGACGCTTACGGCTGATGTGCCGCTGTACAGCGATCTGAGCCTGTATACCCGTTTTCCGGATATGTTGCCGAGAGCAGCTGCGCTGGTGTCCGTCGTGTTGGCGGGTGTTGCCCTTTTCGGCAGAGAACGCGGGTAAGCGGTTTTTCCCGTTCGGCAGCCATTCAATTGCCGATTCCGTAGGATTTGATTTTACGGTAAAGGGTGCGTTCAGTGATTCCCAGTGTTTTTGCGGTCAGTCGTTTGTTGTTGCCATTGGCTTTCAGGGTGTCGATAATGGTTTGTTTCTCGATATCCCCGAGAGATGGCGAGGTTGCTTGCTTTTCCGCCGCTCCGGTTTCGGTGCGGGCTGCCGGTGGTTCCTGCGTTTGTGCTGCGGTCTGGCTCGCTGGGCCGGGAAGAAGGAGCGGCGAAGGTTGCGGGCGGTTGTGGAGGAGCAGCTGCAGGAGGTGGCGGATCTCGCTCATTTCCTGGCGAAGCTGAATGATGCTGCTGTATATCAGGTTCAGCTCCTGTTTTTCGGATCGGGACGGGTCGTGAACGAGACTTTTGTGCCGGCTTCGCTGAATGAGATGTTTTTCGAGGATCCCGGATGTTATTTTCCTTCCTTTTTCGAGCACGAGCAGCGAGTCGATGAGGTTTCGCAGTTCCCGGATGTTTCCCGGCCATGGGTAACGAAGCAGCATATCGGCGGCTTCGGCGTCGAATCCTTCGAAGGCGATTCCGTTGCGCTGTTCGGCTTCGCGGACGAAATGCTCGGTCAGCACAAGGATGTCGCGGCCTCGTTCCCGCAGGGGAGGGAGCTGGAGTTCGACGCTTCTGAGCCGGTAGTAGAGATCTTCCCGGAACCTGTTTTCGGCCACTTCCTGATAGAGATTCCTGTTGGTTGCCGCAATGATCCGCGCGTCGGAATAGATGGCCCGGGATGCGCCGACCCGCTGGAATTCACCGGTTTCAAGCACGCGGAGAAACTTGACCTGGGTTTCGGGGGGCATTTCGCCGATTTCGTCCAGAAAGATGGTTCCTCTGTCGGCGCTTTCGAAATATCCTTTTCTGGCCTGCACCGCACCGGTGAATGAGCCTTTTTCATGTCCGAACAGTTCTGATTCAAGCAGTCCCGAAGGGATTGCTCCGCAATTGACCGGTATGAAGTTGTTTGTTGATCGACGGCTGTGTTCGTGGATGTATCGCGCGAGCACCTCTTTTCCGGATCCTGTTTCGCCGGTGATGAGGACGGTGATATCCGTTTCGGCGACCTGCAACGCAAGTTCCCGGAGGCGGATCATGACGCTCGACTGTCCAATCAGAAGGCTGTGTTCTCTTGCGGGTTTCATGGAAATCCTGTTCTGGCGTTGCCGCTTATCTGACAGGCACCGCAACGGAGGTAAAGGGTATGGTGCGGCCGGCATCGATCGCCTGGTTTTCCGATTGCCATGTTTTCCGGAGCCTGACTTTGTGCATACCGTCGTTCTGAATAATCGCCACTTCGCCATAGGATGCGAGCTGCATGGCAAGGTTTTCGGCGTTTGTCCTGTTGCTGAAACTGCCGAACTGCAGGGTGAAGAGCGTTCCTGCGGTATCGGGCCGTAGGGCGGGGCCTGGCATGGTGGTGCTCTCTTTCAATTGCTGAGGTTGTGTTATTGCCGGTTTCTGCGTTGCGGCCTGGGTTTGCGCAGGCGTTTTTTGCGCTGGCGCCGCAACGGCGGGTGGCACGACTTCGGCAAATGCAAGCGGCTGGTTCAGGGCGAACTGAAACGATGAAAGCCTTGAGGTGCTGATTGCGTCAAGGGATGGATCGGGGTATTCCGCAAGCTGTTTCCGGTAGAGGTATGCCGCCTGGGGTCCGTCTTCGGAAAGCAGTGCTTCGACAAGCAGTTTTTCTGAAGGTATGGTGAGGTTCTTCCGGATATTTTCTAATAAATAAACCTTATCTTCACGGACGTACTGCAGTATCTGCGGCGCGTAGGAGGTCTGCGCCGCATGAAGCTCCTGCCCGGATGCCGTGAGCATCGCCAGGAGCAGCGCAATTATGACCGTTCCGGTTTTATGCAGAGAAGACATGGTGTTTGACGTATGTGAGAATTGCTGAATGATTCGCTTTGAAACTCCTGTACCAATATGCCAAATATTTTATTTTTTCTTTAAACTCATCCTGCGCTTATGCATACGCTTTCGGTTAAATCTTTTGCGAAAATCAATCTCGGGCTTCTGATCACTTCGAAACGGGCCGACGGGTACCATACGATAGAGACGGTTTTCGCTCCTGTAGACTGGTTCGATACGCTCGAATTTGCCGATTCCGACTCGCTTGTCATGAGTTGTACCGATCCGGGGCTGCCTGTTGACGATGAGAACCTCTGCCTGAGGGCTGCCAGAATCCTGCGCGAATCAGCGGGCATTGGCAGAGGGGTTTCCATCACTCTCGACAAGAGAATTCCTTTCGGGGCAGGTCTTGGCGGAGGAAGCAGCGATGCGGCGACGGTGCTCAGGACGCTTAACGAACGGTGGAATGCCGGAGCTTCGGCAGACGATCTGCACCTGCTTGCCGTCAGGCTGGGGGCGGATGTGCCGTATTTTCTCGAAATGAACGGCCTTGCTTACGCCAGAGGCATCGGGGACGACCTCGAGGACCTTTCGATGACTCTGCCGTTCCATGTGGTTACGGTTTTTCCCGAGGAGCATGTTTCGACTGTATGGGCTTACAGGAATTTTTATTCGCGGTTCGGACGCGCGGTGCCTGATCTGAGGACACTTGCAAAAAAACTTTGCGTCGATGGCGACCGTTCTGTGCTTGGCGCTTTCGAAAACGATTTCGAACCGGCAGTGTTCGATCATTTTCCCGTGGTGAAAGCGGTAAAACGGGAGTTGCTCGATTACGGCGGGTTTTACGCTTCGCTTTCGGGAAGCGGCTCTGCGGTTTTCGCGCTTTTCGACAGTCGCGATTCAGCCGATACAGCCATGGAGGCTATGCGGCAGCGGGGTTTCAGATGCTGTCTGACGGCCCCTGGTTTTTCAATGGGCCGGCAGCCGTCGTCATGAGAACGGTCTTTTCTCGTTGATGATGTGGTGAAGTTCCGCGGCGAATAGCCCGATGTCTTCGTCGAGGAAATGCGACGAGTGCAGTCGGGTTCGTTTGACCTCGGCGAAATCCACGGCTGCGTCGAGCAGTTCTTCTCTGAAGAGTGGAGCCGCAGCGATAAGTGTGCCGTCCGGTCCGGTGAGGGAGGAGTTTCCCCAGTAGGTGAAGCTGTCTTCGTTTCCTGTTCTGTTCACGCAGGCGACATAGGTGCTGAACAGGAATGCATAGGTTCCTGCGATAGTCTGCCATCGGGAGACGATTGCCGGAGTGCCGATACCCGGTGCAAGGCGAAGCGGGCTCGACATGAGCGCGATGAGCATTTTTGCGCCCTGGTGGGCGAGCAGGTAGGGTACCGAAACATGCCAGAAATCTTCGCAGATGGCTACGCCGATCCTTCCCAGTCGTTTTGAATCGACGGCTCGTACATGCCCTCCGGCGGAAAAATACCGGAGTTCTTCGAACATGCCGTATGTCGGAAGATAGAGTTTTCTGTGGATGCTTTTTCCTTCCCCGTCTTCGAACATGAATGCCGAGTTGTAGACTCCGTAGTCGTCGCTCAGTTCTATACCGCCGCAGATGATGCAGATTTTTTTGCTCAGCAGGCGGAGCGGGTCGAGTTTTTTGTCCCGGATGTGCATGGCTATGTCCTGGGCAGCATCCTGGACGTTGTAGCCGGAGAGCGACAGCTCCGGAAAAATGACGGCATCTTTCCCTGCCCGTATCGCATCTTCTACGATGGCGCAGTGTCGATCGAGGTTTTCGTCGAAATTTGCAAGAACGCTTCCTGTCTGAGCTATTCTTATGGTTGCGCGCAGCATGGGTTCTCCGGTTTCAGTGGTAGGGATAGAAGAGGTAGAAGGCAATCGAGAGCAGGGCGAGAATCCACATGCCCGGGTGCACTTCCCGGATTCTTCCGGTAAGGGCCCGGAGCAGGGCGTAGCCGATGAATCCCGCCGTAATGCCTACCCCGATATTGTAGGTGAAGATGATGAGTATTATGGTCATGAATGCCGGAAAAAATTCGCTGTAGTTTCGGAAGTCGAGCTTCGTTGCCGATTCCATCATGAACATACCGATGACGACAAGGGCCGGACCGTATGCCTGCGAGGGTATCATCGTCAGGAGCGGCGAGAAAAAGAGGGCCAGGAGGAAGAGGCCGGCGACGACCAGAGCGGTGAATCCGGTTCTGCCTCCCTGCTCGATACCGGCAGCCGATTCGATATAAATGCCGGCGGTCGTCGTTCCGAAAATGGAGGCCGCGATGGTCGAGAGGGCGTCGACCATCATGGGTTTTTCGATCTCGGGAAGGTTGTCTTCGGCATCGAGCAGTCCTGCGCGGGAGGAGAGTCCGAAAAGCGTTCCCATGGTATCGACGAAATCCATGACGAGCGTCGTGACGATTACTCCTGCGAATCCCCAGGTCAGCGCTCCCTGAATATCGATGTTCATGAATATCGGGGCTATCGATGGTGGCGCGCTGATTATCGATGCCGGCATGGAGATTTTGCCGAAGCCGAGAAGCAGGAGCGTTGTGCAGGCAATGCCGATGAGAATGGCGCCGGATATCTTCCGGACGAGCAGGATGGTCATGCAGAGCAGCCCGGCCAGGCTGATAAGCACTTCGGGGCGCGTGAGGTTGCCGAGCCGTACCGGTGCGCCCTGTACTCCCAGAGCAATTACTCCCATGTCGTTCAGGCCGATAAAGGCGAGGAAGAGTCCTATGCCGATTGAAAAACTGTGTTTGAGCGAGGAGGGTATGGCTTCTGCGAGCCACTGGCGCAGACCTCCGAGCGTCATGAGCGTGAAGAGCACTCCGCTGATGAAGATAGCGGCCATGGCGGTCTGCCATGAGTATCCCATTATGTTGACGACCGTATAGGCGATAAAAGCGTTTTCGCCCATGTATGGAGCAACGGCAAACGGCCTTTTCGCCCATAGGGCCATCAGGAGGGTGCCGAATGCCGCGGTGAGGATGGTGGCCGTCATGGCGGCTCCTTTGGGAACGCCCGCCGCAGAAAGGATGGCAGGGTTGACGATGATGATGTATGCGAGCGTGACGAATGTCGTGATGCCGGCAAGTGTTTCCTGACGGTATCCCGTACGGTGGAGCTGGAAATCGAAAAAAGATCGCATGGTTTTTTGCTGCTGAGGTAACGAGGCGTCCTGCAAGAAGATACGAATAACGATAATAACGGGATGTATCGACGGGTTTTTTTATTTCATGAAAAAAGTTATATTGGATAAAAATTATCCTGATTATTTTCGTGGCGGTTGTTTCGATATTGCTGAAGTTTTTTCTATAACACAATTATGTAAAGGAGACTGATATGAGTGTATTGGTAGGCCGGAAAGCTCCGGAATTCGACGTGGAGGCTGTAACAGGCGGGTCGCAGTTCGTCGATTCGTGCAAGTTGTCGGATTACAGGGGGAAATATGTCGTGCTGTTTTTCTATCCGCTTGATTTCACGTTTGTCTGTCCTACGGAGCTTCATGCTTTTCAGGAGAAGCTCGACGAGTTTGCAAAGCGTAATGTCGAGGTGATAGGCTGTTCGGTGGATTCGAAGTTTTCGCATCACGCCTGGCTGCGTACGCCTAAAAACCTCGGTGGTATCGAGGGGGTAACCTATACGCTTCTGTCGGATATAAACAAAACCATATCGAGGGATTATGACGTGCTTGCTCCGGATGCGGGTGTGTCGCTCAGGGGGCTTTTCCTTATCGATCGCGATGGCGTAGTGCGTCATCAGGTCGTGAACGATCTGGGTCTGGGCAGGAACGTCGACGAAGTGCTCCGGATGGTGGATGCTCTGCAGTTCACCGAGGAGTTCGGCGAAGTGTGTCCCGCGAACTGGAACAAGGGCGATAAAACCATGAAGCCCGATGATGCGGGTCTGAAGGATTTCTACAAGGATGCCTGAGTGCCGTTGCAGTGTCTGATGTTTTTCCGTTTCCTGTGCGACGGGGAAATATGTAATTCCGGCAGGGCGTTCAAGCTTCGGCTCCTGCGCCTTGCCGGAATCCATTGTTTTGTGCGGTGCCGCCTTATGGTGCCTCAATAGGCTTTTGCGAACACGACCTTCTGTTTTGCCGGGTTTCCCGAAAAGATGCATTTTCCCGGTTCGTTCATGCCGTATTTCCGGATGTAGTCGTCTTCCGAAGGGAGAACCCTGATTGTCGCTTTCGTCTCTTCCTTGATTTTCGCTTCTGTTTCGGCCGTTCCGTCCCAGTGGGCGATAACGAATCCTTTTTCGACTGCAAGCCGAAATTCCTCATAGGTCGTAACCTCGCGGGTGTTGTCGGTACGGAATTGCAGCGCTTTGTCGAACAGGTTCTGCTGGATGTTGTTGAGGATTTCGCTTATCTGGAGATGAAGCGTATCGTCGAGCGCCAGTTCGGTTTTTTCAAGCGTATCGCGGCGTGCCGCAATGCATTTTTTCTCCGCAAGGTCTCTCGGGCCGATTTCGATTCTCAGCGGTATGCCCTGCAGTTCGTATTCGGCGAATTTCCAGCCTGGTGAGTTCTGTTCGCTGTCGTCGACGAAAGCCGGTATGCCCTGTTGATTCAGCATTTGGGCAATGGCTTCGGCTCCGGCGAGCACAGCGCTTTTGTCGCCCCGGAGGATCGGGATGATGACGACCTGCCGGGTGGCAAGCTTCGGAGGAAGCACAAGTCCGCGGTCGTCGGAGTGCGCCATGATGAGCGCGCCGATGAGCCTTGTCGATACGCCCCAGCTGGTGGCCCATACATGGTCGAGCCTGCCTTCTGAGGTCTGGAACTGACAGTCGAACGCTTTGGCGAAGTTCTGCCCGAGGTGGTGCGATGTTCCGGCCTGCAGGGCTTTTCCATCCTGCATCATGGCTTCGATGCAATAGGTTTCGTCAGCTCCGGCGAATTTTTCGCTGTCGGTTTTTCTGCCCATGATGACCGGCAGGGCCATGTACTCTTCGGCGAATTTCTTGTAGATGCCTATCATGCGCATGACCTCTTCGGAGGCTTCCTCGCGGGTTGCATGCGCTGTGTGGCCTTCCTGCCAGAGAAATTCGGCGGTACGAAGGAACAGGCGGGTTCTCATTTCCCATCGGACGACGTTCGCCCACTGGTTGATGAGTATCGGCAGGTCGCGGTATGACTGGATCCACTTTTTGTAGGATGCCCAGATGATGGTTTCCGAGGTCGGGCGCACGTAGAGTTTTTCGGCGAGTTCTTCGCCGCCGCCATGCGTTACTACGGCGCATTCCGGAGCGAAACCTTCGATATGTTCGGCTTCCTTTGCTATATAGCTTTCCGGTATGAAGAGCGGAAAGTAGGCGTTGACGTGGCCGGTTTCCTTGAACATGCGGTCGAGCGCGGCCTGCATTTTTTCCCAGATGGCGTAGCCGTTCGGCCTGATGACCATACAGCCCCGGACATCCGAGTAGTCTGCAAGTTTGGCCGACCTGACCAGGTCGATATACCACTGGGAATAATCCTGACTTCTTGAGGTTATTTTATCTGCCACGGTGCTGTTTTCTGATGGTTTTTGGTTGACATAAGCGGAAAAATATACAGCCTACTCTTCGAACTTTTTCATTTTTTCCATGAGGTTCCGCAGATGTTCCTTTTCTTTGCCGCTGACCGGTTTCGTTCCGGCTTCGGTTTTTGCATATCCTTTCGGTACGCTGAATACCGAGGCGGCAAGCTCTTTTTCCCTGACGGTTCCAAGGTTCATGGTATAGAGTCCGTTCTGGTTGCGCTGTACGATTTTTACAGGAAATCCTTCGATTCCGGCCTCTTTGAGCGTGCGCGCAAGGGATGTGTTCGAAAGCCGGGGATTCTGCGATTGCAGAATGCGGAATGTTGAAAAATCGCCGAGGCCCGAAGTGACCCAGAGCTCGAGTTTTTCAGTGGAGCTTGTCAGGCTTATGTGTTCGCACTCGTATCCCTTGATGGTTTCCTTGCCGAGCCTTTTCAGCTTGTAGTTGCTGTCGAAGTCCAGCAGCGTTGCGTTTTCGGCTGCCGTTCTGAGGTTTACGATACTGTATTTTTTTGTTTCGTGGTTGACCAGCAGGGCTTCGTCCGGACTGTCGGCTTTGGTGATGACGGTAGTTTTCAGCGGTTCGGGAATACGGTTCATGCGCATGACCATATCCATGCGCTGGGCTCCGGTTCCGAAGTAGTAGGTAATATCTGCGTTTCCTCCGGGCATGTTCAGCATCATGTCCATGATGCCGGTGAATCTGGCGGATGCGAAGCCGTTCGGTGAGAACAGCAGGCTGCAGGAGAGGAGCGTCATGAGAAACAGGGCCTTTTTCATCGTAACAACAGCTAATGATTGATTTATTAATATCTTTGTCATACATGACCGATCGTGTCGTCATCAACCTTAAAACTTAACGAATTAATTGCAAAGCCGTTTCCCCAAAACTTTTTTTCTCTGATGTTTGCTTTCGATTTCCTTTGGTGCTGCGGCTTTTCGATCCATTTTTCAGAATTTATCTCTCGTTTATGAATGCGGAACAGCAGAAGCAGTGGTGTATTGTCGATCTTCTGAAAACGACAGCCGGATTTTTTGCGGGCAGGCAGGTCGATGAACCCCGGTTAAGCGCGGAGATACTGCTGTCGCATGTTTTCGGCAAGGACCGGTTGTGGCTTTATCTCAATCACGAACGCCCGGTATCCGGCAGCGAACTTGCAGCCTATCGGGAGCTTTGCCGACAGAGGCTCGAAGGACGGCCTGTTCAGTATATAACCGGAGAACAGTATTTTTACGGCAAACGTTTTCTGGTCGATGAACGGGTGCTGATTCCCAGGCCTGAAACCGAGCTGCTTGTCGAGCATGTTTCGTCCGTGCTGGATTCCCGCAAAGACCGGGATCCAGATTCGGTTTGCCAGGTGCTCGATATCGGTACGGGGAGCGGATGTATTTCCGTTACCCTGGCTCTATTGCTGGGCTATCCGGCCTTTACCGCCATCGACCGTTCGGTTCCGGCCCTTGACGTGGCCCGTTTCAATGCGCAAAAGCATGGCGTGCTTTCGAGGATCAGGTTTCTTGAAGCCGATATGTTCGATGCAGGGCTTGTCGAGCAGTTCGATGCCCGGTTTGATCTCATCGTCTCCAATCCTCCGTATATTCCCGAAGAGGAGTGGGAGGGGCTGCAGAAAGAGGTAAAGGGGTTCGAGCCGAAAGAAGCGCTGGTCACTCCGGACGGAACGGCTTCTTATAAGGCTATTTGCCGTTCGGCTCCCTCGATGCTGAAGACGGGGGGTGAGCTTTGCATGGAAGTACATGCCTATGGCGCCATGAAGGTCAGCGCTCTCATGGAATCGGCCGGTTTCTGCGGCATTATTGTCAGGAAAGACTATTCGGGTAACGACAGGATCGTTTGCGGCACGCTCGCGTACTGAAATTTATTGGAGTAGTACTGCGTTACCATTCCGGGTTTCCTGCCCGGGTTCGGCGGCGGCAGTTGCTATGAAAAAGTTTTATGATCGCGCCCGGATTCTTGATGGTTTTCCGCTTCGTTCGTATACTGTTAGCCGTTTGTTTTCTCGTGCAGGATTATTTATCGTAATATTGCAGATCCGGAGTGTTTTTTCCGGAATGCTGAAGTGAACAGGAAAGGTGCTTGTCCATGGGTGCTCGTGAACTGACCTTGCGGGAACGGCAGGTGCTGGGTATCGTTATCCAGTCGTATATCGTTTCAGCCGCTCCGGTAGGGTCCAGGTATATAGCCAGGAACTACAATCTCGGATTGTCGGATGCCTCTATTCGCAATGTGATGGCGGATCTCGAGGATGAGGGCTTCATAAGCCAGCCGCACACTTCTGCCGGCAGGGTGCCGACAGACAAGGGGTATCGTTACTATGTCGATCTGATCATGGAGGTGCAGCGCATCAATGACGATGAAAAGCGCCGTATCGATGCCGATTTCGGTCAGATAGGCTCCGACAGGAGAGGAACTTCTTCCGAAGTGCTTCTTTCGGCGGCGCGGGTTCTCGGCAGCATATCGCGCCAGCTCAGCGTGGTGCTCTCCCCGGCTTTTTCCACCGCGGTTTTCGAGAAGCTCGATATGGTGTTGCTCAGTTCGTCGAGAATGATGGTTATTCTGTCGATTCGTTCGCTGTTTCTGAAAACCATTCTGATGGAACTCGATATCGCGGTTTCGCGTCATGAGGTCGATCAGGTGACGGCGCTGCTCAACGAACGTCTTGCCGGTCTTACGCTTGCTGAAATCAGAAGGAGCATCGCGGCAAGGCTCAGCGACAGCTCCTGCGATACGTCCCTTCTCGAACGGGTGATCCGTTCGGCAGGCGAATTGTTCGATGAAACGCCCATCATAGAACGGCTCTACATTTCCGGTACCGAGTATATTATCGATCAGCCGGAGTTCAAGCAGCCGGAAAAGGTACGGGATCTCATTTCCATGATCGAGGATAAAACCCGTGTAGCTCAGCTTGTCGGCGTGACTCCTGCGGATGGAGATGCCTTGAGGCAGCAGGGGATGGATGTTTCGATCAGCATCGGAAAGGAAAACATCCAGGGAAACGCAGGGGAGCTGACCATCGTTTCGACACCCTATTATGTCGGCGAAATGGTCGGCAAGCTCGGTATTCTCGGGCCGACGAGGATGGATTATGAGCATGCCGTCAGGGTTCTTAATTATATGGCGGACCGTCTTTCGGCAACATTGTCGGATGTCACGTAAATTTTTTTAACCGGTTTTCATGTTTATGAAAAAGAAAGTATCAACAGACAAGGAACTTCATAATCAGTCAGGCGCATCGTCGGATGTGGAGGATAAGGGCGTTACTGAATCCGGGCATGAAGCGGAGGGCGAGGTGCAGAAGCAGCTGTCGAGAATTCCGGAGCTTGAAGCCGAAATAGCCTCGAAGCAGTCGGAGATCGAGCGTTATCGGGAAGAGCTGCTGCGAAAAGCCGCGGAGTTCGAGAATTTCAGGAAAGTCAAGGAGCGCGAGTCGGTCGCCGCAGGGTCCAGGGCCCTCGAGTCAACGATCAGGGAACTTCTCCCGCTGCTCGACGATCTTAAACGGGTTGTCCGGAATGCTCCCGGGGTGCTTGAGATTACGGCCGAAGCGAAGCCTTACGTAGACGGCGTGGAGTTGCTGAAGAGGAGTTTCGATAACTGGCTTGCTGAAAAGGGGGTAAGCGAAATCGAAGCTGTCGGAAGGAAGCTCGATGTGAATTTTCATGAGGCGATATCCATGATCGATGTTCCGGATACCGAACCGGAAACTATTGTCGAGGAGTATCAGTCCGGCTATCTTCTCGGGGACAGGGTTCTGCGGCATGCAAGGGTAATCGTTGCAAAATAGAATGATGGATTCCACTAATTTATTGTTGGCGTGTGACGCTCTATAGAGATCTGAACTATGAAAAAAGACTATTACGAGGTGCTCGGCGTCAGCCGTTCCGCCTCGAAGGACGATATAAAGAAAGCATACCGTAAGCTTGCCTTGCAGTATCATCCTGACAAGAATCCCGATAACAAGGATGCCGAGGAGCATTTCAAGGAGGTCAACGAGGCTTACGAGGTGCTCAGCAACGACGACAAGCGTCGGCGTTACGATCAGTTCGGTCATGCGGGCGTTGGTTCTTCGGCCGCATCGGGAGCCGGAGGGGCATACGGAGGCGGCGTGAATGATTTCAGCGATATTTTCAGCGCGTTCAACGATATGTTCGGCGGCCGCGCAAGGGGAGGTGGTTCACCTTTCGGATTCGAGGATGTCTTCGGCGGCGGCGGCGGCGCACGACGCGGGCGTGCTTCGGCAGGCATTCCGGGAACGGACCTGAAAATCCGCCTGAAGCTGACCCTTGAAGAGATTGCCAAAGGCGTCGATAAAACCCTGAAGATCAAAAAGCAGGTAGCCTGCAAGGAGTGTAACGGCAGCGGCTCGAAAACCGGCATTTCGGAAACCTGCCCGACCTGTCACGGTTCCGGAGAGGTTCGTCAGGCTTCGAAAACCATGTTCGGCCAGTTCGTCAACATAGCGGCATGTCCGACATGCGGCGGCGAAGGCGGGGTGGTGAAGGATCGCTGTACTTCCTGTTACGGAGAAGGCATCAGGCAGGGGGAGACGACCGTGAAAGTGACGGTTCCTGCCGGCGTTCAGGACGGCAATTATCTGACGCTGAGGGGACAGGGCAATGCGGGTCCGAGGGGCGGTGAACCGGGAGATCTCATTGTGGTTATCGAGGAGAAGCCGCATGAATTGTTCAAGCGCAGCGGCAATGATGTGATTTTCGATCTTGCCGTGAGTTATCCCGATCTTGTGATGGGTACGAAAATCGACGTGCCGACGCTCGACGGGGAGGTGAAGCTTACCATTCCTGCTGCGACGCAGCCGGAAACCATGCTTCGTATCGCAGGGCATGGCATCGGACATCTCAGAGGGTCGGGCCGCGGAGACCAGCTCGTCAGGGTCAATGTGTATGTTCCGAAAGATATTTCCCATAGCGACAGGGAGCTGCTCAGGGAAATGAAGAAATCAGGCGCGTTTTCTCCGTCGGGCAGCAGCGACAGCAGGGAGGAAAAGAGTTTTTTTGAGAAAGCCCGTGATATTTTCAGTTAGCGGGCGTAAAGAGTATCCGATGCTGAAAGCCGGCTCCGAGCCGGCTTTCAGCGTTATGTATCGTTGCTTTGCATGAAGGGTTACAGTCCGCCGGTTTCGGCTTTCGCTTCTTCTACCACTTCGAGGGTTATCTCCCGGTAACCCATCTCTTCGGCGTATTCTTCGGTTGCGATCTTGATCCTGTTGCGGAAGAAGGATGGTATCGCATCGAGCAGTTCGAGCGCTTCGTCCGTCCATTGCATGGAGGCGTTTCTGCGCCGCGTGTCTTTTTTGTACGCTTCGTTCAGTTCTTCGACGAATGATTCCACCACTTCGGGGTCCGAGATCTGTTGCGGGGCGAAAATCTTTTCCGTAAGAATTCTGTTCCGTACCAGATGCATTTTGAGCTGCGGGAGGTAGAGCAGCGTAGCCATAGGTTCCGGACTTCCGCAGGTAAGGAAGAGGGCGATTTTTTTTCGTCTGAGATATTTTTTTAGGTTGCTCTGGATCAGCGCGCCCAGAAGCTGAGAGGAAACGAGAAGGTAGTAGATCGGGGCTCCCATGATGACGACATCGAAATCCTGGATGAAACTGTAGTCGCCGGTTGCCTTGCATCTGGCTTTTTCAACATAGGCTCCGTTTTTCGCCAGTTCTCTGCCAATCGAATCGATCAGCTTGTCGGTCGAACCGCCGGAGGTACGGCTGTCGTAGAGGATAACAGCTCTCATCTGCTGCTGCGTTGCTTGTGTCATGGAAATGATCTGGTTGCGGCTCTGCCGTGTGTTGATGGAATTGTATCTGATTATAATTATAATACATTCGTCGAAAAATCGCTAATCGGCCTGCCCTGAACGGACGGGTAAATCGGACGTATAAAAAAAAAGAGGGCGGTTGTACCGCCCTCCCTGAAAAAAAGATTCGCGCAAGCGCTCAGACGAAGTTCGAATAGATTTCGAGCAGGTCGACCACCCTGGTGGAGTAACCGAGTTCGTTGTCGTACCAGCCGACTACCTTTACCATGTTTCCTGCGCTCATGGTCAGGAGCGAATCGAAGATGCATGAGTGAGCATTGCCGACGATATCCTGGGAGACGATCGGGTCTTCGCAGTATTCGAGGTAGCCTCTCATGGGTCCTTCGGCGGCGGCTTTCATGGCTGCGTTGATTTCGGCTTTCGTCGCTTCACGGTCGAGGATGGCGGTAAGATCGGTAACGGAGCCGTCGGGTACCGGAACTCTCATGGCGAAGCCGTCGAGTCTTCCCGCAAGTTCCGGAATCACTTCGCCGATGGCTTTTGCCGCGCCGGTGCTTGTCGGGATGATGGAGAGTGCAGCGGAGCGCGCGCGACGCAGATCCTTGTGCGGAAGGTCGAGGATGTTCTGGTCGTTGGTGTATGCGTGTACGGTGGTCATGAACCCTTTGGTGATGCCGAAGGTGTCCTGCAGTACTTTCACCATGGGAGCCAGACAGTTGGTGGTGCAGCTGGCGTTCGAGACGATTTCCTCGTTTCCGGTGATGTTGTTTTCATTGACGCCGAGCACGATGGTCGCATCGACCTTGTCTTTTGCGGGTGCCGAGATGATGACCTTTTTTGCACCTGCTGTAATGTGTTTTGCTGCGGCTTCGCGGCTGGTGAAAATACCGGTCGACTCGACAACCAGATCGCAGCCGAGCGCCTGCCATGGCAGCTGGGTCGGGTCTTTCTGCGCCGAGATGCTTATGGTCTGGCCGTTGACGACGATGTTGTCGCCCTCGGTGGAAACCTCGCCCTGGAATTTCTTGTGGGTCGAGTCGTACTTGAGCAGGTGCGCAAGGGTTTTGGTATCGCAGAGATCGTTGATCGCCACGATCTCGAATTTCGGGTTATTCATGGCCTGGCGGAAGACCAGTCGTCCGATGCGGCCGAATCCGTTGATGCCGACTTTTACTTTTGCCATAGGAGCGAATGAAAGTTGTATGGGTTACGTTATCTGCAGAAGCTTGCTGTTGCGATGCATGAAAAAATATCAGACAAGATATAATATCAAAACGAATATTAGCGGTTATTTACCAAATTTGTCAAGAAAAAGTGATTTCAGGTTGCTGAAGCTGCCGTTGCTCATCAGGACTGCCACATCGTTTTCACTGATGATGGTTTCGAGAAACTCGATGATGTCTTCCGGGTAGGCCGTGTTGGCGGTGCCGGCAAGAAAAACCGTTTTGTCCTGTTTTTTCAGTTCTTGTTCAAGCCTTTTCATGTCGAGCTGTCTGTCCGGAGCGTATCGTTCGGGCCGGTGTACCTTTCCCATTATCACTGCCGCAGCCGGGCCGAAACTTGCCGCAAGCTCGTTCTGGAAGATGTTTTGCGCCGTGGTGTTCGATCTGGGTTCGAAGCATGCGATGATCCTGCGTCCGGGGTAGAGTTCCGCTATGGCTTCAAGGGTGGCTTTTATTGCCGTCGGGTGGTGCGCGAAATCCTCGATCAGGGTTATTCCTGCCTTCAGGCCATCGGTGATCTCCATGCGTCGCTTCGGCCTTTTGAAAAGTCTGAGTGCATGGGCGATGTTTTCCATGTGCAGTCCGCAGCGGCTTGCAGCGGCTACGGCGGCAAGGGTGTTCATGATGTTGTGTCTGCCGGCGAGCGGAACGCTCAGCGTTTCCCGGGGATTGCCGTTTCGGCAGATAGTGAAGGTCGTCATGCCGCCGGTTACGGATATGTCGCGTGCGCTCCAGTGGCATCCGTCGCTGAACCCGAACCGTTCGATGCCGCAGAGGGCCCGTGAGGCGACTTCGCAGGCTGCGGGGTCATCGCCGTTGACGATGAGGATGCCTGTGCGGGGAATGATGTTGACGAACTGCCGGAAGCTTTTGCGGATATCTTCGAAAGAGTCGAATATATCGGCATGGTCGAATTCCATGTTGTTCACGATGGCGATATCGGGCCGGTAGAGCATGAATTTGCTGCGTTTGTCGAAGAACGCCGTATCGTATTCGTCGCCTTCGGTTACAAAGAAACCCTGTTCTTTCTGGCCCGAAGGCCTGCAGCCGATCGAGAAGTTTTCCGGAATTCCTCCGACCAGAAATCCGGGGTTCAGTCCGCCGCAATCAAGCAGCCAGGCAAGCAGCGACGTTGTGGTGGTTTTGCCATGGGTGCCTGTTACGACCAGCGAGGTGTTTCCGGTTATGAGCTCTTTTCGAACCAGTTCGGGCATCGAGATCAGTTCGAGGTGGTGGTCGAGCGCATATTCGAGTTCGCAGTTTCCCCTGCTGACGGCATTGCCGACCACGATGAGGTCAGGGAGCGCTGCGTGAATGTTATCTTCAGAGAAACCTTTGAAATAACGGATGTTGTGCGTGTCGAGGTATGTGCTCATCGGCGGATAGAGAGCAGTGTCGGAACCGCTGACGGCATGTCCGAGGCGGGAGAGTGCAACGGCTACCGAAGCCATTGCCGTTCCGCCGATGCCAAGAAAATATATCGAGCTCATGAGTGAAGGGTTGCTTGAAGGGTTTGCCCAGCTTTTTTCTATTGATAGATATACTGAAAATGCGCTTCGATCCCAAGGGGTGAATGGCCGTTTCCGATCATGTCAGGAAAAGCCTTCCGGAGTGTCCTTCAGGGTAAATTGCGGTTCGAAGTGGAAAAGGAGGGCGCAATGGTTATTTTAGATGTTTCACTGCGGCTTCGGCAGTTCTTTTTCTGCGTCCGGCCGATTTTTTCAAGTCCGTTCATTTATTAATATTCGTCATGCAATTCATCGATCTTATCACCCAGAAAAACAGGATTCGTTCATCGCTCCTGCAGCGCTTCGAGGCGATTGTCGATCACGGTCAGTTCATCATGGGACCGGAGGTCGGAGAGCTTGAGCTCCGGCTTGCGGCGTACACCGGCTCGCGTTTCTGCGTTTCCTGTTCTTCGGGTACTGATGCCCTGCTCATGCCTCTTCTTGCCAAAGGAATAGGTCCAGGGGACGCCGTCATTACCACGCCGTTCACCTTTATCGCGACGGCAGAGGTGGTCTGTCTTGCCGGAGCTGTGCCGGTTTTCGCCGATATCGATCCTTCGACCTTCAACATCGATCCCGGGTGCATTTCCGGCGCCGTACGCGTGGCGCGGGAGAGAGGACTCGACCCTAAAGCGATTATTCCTGTCGATCTCTTCGGAGTTCCGGCCGATTACGAGCGACTCGAAGCGGTTGCCGCCGATCATGGCCTCTGGATACTTGAAGATGCGGCACAGAGTTTCGGTTCGTCGTATCGGGGACGCAGGGCCGGAAGTTTCGGGCTTGCTGCCGCGACATCGTTCTTTCCTGCCAAACCGCTCGGGTGTTACGGCGACGGAGGGGCGGTTTTTACCGATGACGAGGAGCTTGACCGGCTGCTCCGTTCGGTCAGGGTGCATGGAAGCGGCGCTGACAAGTACAGCAACGATCGGATCGGCATCAACGGTAGGCTCGATTCGATACAGGCGGCGGTGCTTCTGGAAAAACTCATGATTTTCGATGAGGAGCTCGCAGCCCGTCAGCAGGTTGCCGATGCGTACAGCTCGGGGCTGGGAGAAAAGCTTGTCGTGCCTGAAGTTCCTGATGGTTCGGTTTCCGCATGGGCTCAGTACTCTCTTCTGGCCCGATCGGAAGAGGAGAGGAGCGCGATTATGGGTGCGCTCCAGAAAGAGGGGATCCCTTCGGCTATTTACTACAAGATTCCCCTTCATCTGCAGAAGGCTTTCGATTCGCTCGGTTATCGCCAGGGGGATTTTCCGGTTTCCGAGGAGATGAGCCGGCGTGTGTTTTCCCTTCCCATGCATCCGTATCTGTCGGAAGGGGAGATTGCGAAAATCTGCTCGGTAGTCGCCGGATGCGTCTGAGGACTGAACGTCCGGTCAGGCAGGGGTTTTCAGCATTTCCGAAGCAGGCCGTCTTCCATGTGCAGGCATTTGTCGGCCATTGCCGCGTATTCTTCGTTGTGCGTAACGATGACGAATGATGTCTGCCGTTCTCTCGACAGCTTTGACATCAGTTCGTAGAGCGAACGGCTGTTTCTGCTGTCGAGGTTTCCGCTTGGTTCATCGGCCAGAATAAGCCGGGGATTGTTCATGAGCGCTCTTGCGATGGCAACCCGCTGCTGTTCGCCGCCGGAGAGTTCCGAGGGCAGATGCTCGAGGCGTTCCTGAAGTCCGAATTCTGAAAGCAGCGCTTCGGCGCGTTTTTTCGCTGCCGGCAGCCTGCCGGTGGCTATGAACTCCGGAAGGGCGACATTTTCGAGGGCGGTGAAATCGGAGAGCAGGTGGTGGAACTGGAAGACAAATCCGATTTTTCGGTTGCGGAACCGGGCGAGCTCTTTTTGTGACAAGACGAATTTGCCGTTACGGAAGAGAGGGGCGTCTTCGAAAAGGAGTTCCCCCTGGTCGGGAGCGTCGAGCGTTCCGAGCAGGTTGAGCAGGGTGGTTTTGCCGCTGCCCGATGCGCCGATCACCGTGAGCATTTCGCCCGGTCGTACCGAGAGGTCGATGCCCCGGAGAACGGGTATCGGCGACTGACCGGGCAGAGTGTATGATTTGCTGATGTTTATTGCTTCGAGCAGCATGGTTTCAGAGTGGTCTTGTTTGTCCTTCGCCTTCGATGATCCATTTGTAGCTTGTCAGTTCCCGGAGTCCCATCGGTCCGCGTGCGTGCAGTTTCTGCGTGCTGATGCCGATTTCTGCGCCGAGGCCGAATTGTGCTCCGTCGGTGAATGCCGTCGATGTGTTGACGTAGACCGCGGCGGCATCGACGCGTTTTATGAATTCGGCTTTCGCCAGTGGGTCGTTTGTGATGATTGCTTCGCTGTGCCGGGAGCTGTATCGGGCGATATGCCGGATCGCTTCGTCGAGCGAGCCGACGATCCTGACTGATAGCCTGAGGGAGAGGAATTCGGTGCCGAAATGCTCGGCATGCGCATGTTCAAGCAGGGTTTCGGGATAGATACCCAGAAGCGCCTGGTATGCGGTTTCGTCAGCGTAGATGATGACCTGTTTTTCGGCAAGCGGAGCGACGAATGCCTGAAGATCGTCTATCCGGCCGGCATGTACCAGCAGAGTGTCGAGGGCGTTGCAGACGCTTGGCCTGCGGGTTTTGGCATTGAAGACGATACCGGCCGCCATGGCGGTATCGGCGGTTTTATCGATATAGGTGTGCACGATGCCGGCGCCTGTTTCGATGACCGGCACACTGGCGTTCTGTCGCACGAAATCGATCAGCTGCTGGCTTCCTCTCGGGATGATGACGTCGATATGCTCGACTGCGCTGAGCATGTATCCTGCGGCTTCGCGTTCTGACGGAAGCAGGGTGATGGTATCGGGATTGATTGCGTGACGGTCGAGTATTTCCCTGATGCATTTCACGATGGCGGTATTCGAGGCATGGGCGTCGCTTCCGCCTTTGAGAACGGTAGCGTTTCCCGATTTCAGACAGAGCGCGAAAACGTCGAAGGTGACGTTCGGCCGTGCTTCGTAGATGATGCCGATCACTCCGATCGGTACGGTCGCTTTTTTCAGTTGGAGGCCGTTGGGTAGTCTCCGCTCTTCGAGAACGATGTTCAGAGGGGAGGGTAGCGATGCTACGTTACGGATGTCGTCGGCAATGGCGGCCAGGCGTTTTTCGTCGAGAAGCAGCCGGTCGTAGAGGGGGCTGGACCGGTCCATGCGTTCGAGATCCTGGCGGTTCGCCTCGAGAATCGAGGGCGCTGCCGCCGGAATGGCGTCGGCGAGGTCGAGGAGCACGGCATTGATGACGGAGTCCTCTATGGCGACAAGCTCGCGGCTGGCATTTCGTGCATTCCTGAAGAGGCTGGTGAGGGTTTCCTTCATAGGGTTCCGGGTTCAGCGTTTACTGGATGATATAGAGATAGTCGTAATGTATGAAGGGTTTCTGCCCTTTCTGGCCGATGATCGATCGGATTTTATCGGCGCTGTAGCCGGCCATGCCGTATCCGAGCACGCTTTTGTCAGCCGAACAGATTTTCACGATGTCGCCTTTGAAGAAGCTCCCATCTACGGTTTCGATGCCGACCGGGAGCAGGCTGTTTGCCCGGTCTCCCGAAGTCAGGGCGATACGTGCGCCGTCATTGATCGTTACGGATCCTTTTTCCATGCCTTCGGTGTGGGCGATCCATCGTTTGGGCCCGTAGGTGGGTTTTTCGGGCAGGAATCTGGTGCCGGGGTTCTCTCCGCCGAGAATGGAGAGCAGTATGTCGGGAGTTTTGCCGTTGGCGATATGGACGGTAATGCCGAGACGGGAGAGTTTCTGGGCTATATGGCATTTCGTGAGCATGCCGCCGCGGCCGAATTCCGATTTGCCGGGAGTGATATACTGGTGAAAATGCTTCGTTGAGGGTGGAATTTCCCTGATAATCGAGCAGGTTCCGCTTTTCATGTCGAAAATACCGTCGACATGCGAGAGGATGATGTAACCGTCGACGTGCATCATCGAGGCGATCAGTCCGGAAAGCTCGTCGTTGTCGGTGAACATCAGTTCAGTTACCGATACCGCGTCGTTTTCGTTCACGACAGGAATGATCTGCTGCTGGAGCAGGGAAGAGAAACAGGTACGCATGTTGAGGTAGTGCAGTCTGTCCCGGAAATCTTCCTTGGTGACGAGAATCTGCGCCGTTGTGAGCCCGTGCCCGGCGAACATCGATGTATAGGTGTTTATCAGCTTGATCTGGCCTGTTGCGGCAAGTACCTGCCTTGTCGCGACGGGGGAGAGGTTGCCGGTCATCGTAACGATCGAGCGTCCCGCTCCGACGGCGCCAGAGGAGACCAGAATGACCTGGACGCCCCGTTTCTGCAGTTCGGCTATCTGCGAGGTGAGTCGTTCAAGTACTTCGATGTCCAGATGTCCGTCCCTGGAGGTTATGACGTTCGTTCCGACCTTGACGACGATTTTCCGGTAGATGGGATTTCGGTTCTTCATGGATACGTTGTGCGCTGTTCCTGTCGTAAATCGGTTGTTAGTTGAGCCGATAATAATGAAAAGATAGCTAAAGATATAAAAATGCGGGAGTATAGGATAGGAGGGAGGGTAGTGGGAAGTGGGAAGTTGGAAGTGGGGAGGAGGGAGGAGGGAGGAGATGGGAGGAGATGGGAGATGGGGGGAGGGGGAATAAGATTTTCGTTTCTGATGTTTTTGCAGTCCCTGCTTTTCCTGAGTGGAAGTCTGTGGGGGAAGAGTTTTTTTATTCGCAGCTGCGAATAGCTATCTTAAGGTAAACGGGCAAGCTTAAACGTTTATTTTTAAGCGTTTCCGCAATGCCGGCCTTAGAATAAACCTGCAGACCGTTTATGTTATGCTGTTAGCCGGGCTCTCCGAGATAACTCTTCCGCTCAAGAACCCTGTTCTGCAGTTTTCGCTCATCCTGTTCATCATTCTTTTCGTGCCGTTTTTTCTGAAACGGCTGAAGATTCCGAGCCTTATAAGCCTGATCATCGCCGGCGCCGTCGTCGGTCCGCACGGGCTGAACCTGATGCTGCGCGACAGCAGCATCGTCCTGTTCGGTACGGTCGGGCTGCTTTATATCATGTTTCTTGCTGGTCTGGAGATAGATGTTGCCGATTTCAAGAAGAACAGTGGACGAAGCGTTCTGTTCGGTCTTTATTCTTTTTTGATATCGTTTATTACCGGTGTTTTCATTTCATTGTTTTTTTTGCGGTTTTCCTGGTTGTCGTCGCTTCTGCTCGGCAGTATTTTTTCTTCCTATACGCTCATTGTCTATCCGGTCGTCAGCAAATATGGTATTGCCAGGGATCGTTCCGTTGGTATTGCAGTCGGCGGCACTATGATCACCGATACGCTTGCGCTGCTTGTGCTGGCTGTAGTGGCGGGAAGTTCGACCGGAGAGCTTGGCTCGGCTTTCTGGATCAGGCTCCTGATCGGTATAACGCTTTTCGGTTTTGTTGTCCTGCTGATTTTTCCGGTTATCGCCCGTTGGTTTCTGAAACGTTTCGACGACAGTGTGCTGCAGTACCTGTTTGTGCTCGGCATGGTGTTTTTTGCGGCTTTTCTTGCCGAAGCCGCCGGTGTCGAAGCCATCATCGGTGCTTTTTTCGGGGGTCTTGCGCTTAACAGGCTCATTCCTCATACTTCGGCCCTTATGAACCGCATCCGCTTCGTCGGTAACGCCATTTTCATTCCTTTTTTTCTTATCGGGGTTGGAATGCTTATCGATGTTCGAGCTTTTTTCAAGGATTTTGAAACCATCAATCTTGCTGCGGTGATTATTGTCGCAGCTGGTTCGGCAAACTATTTCACTGCATGGATTACGCAGAAAATCTACGGCTTTTCGGTTGATCAGCGCAGAGTCATTTTCGGACTGATCAGCGCTCATGCGGCCGTAGCGCTTGCCACGGTTCTTATCGGGTACAATACCATCACCGGCTATACGCTGGACGGGATGCCGGTACGGCTGCTCGAAGAGTCCGTTCTGAACGCGACAATTCTCTTTATTCTTGTGTCGTGTACGATTGCCACTATCGTGGGTGAAAAAGGCGCGCAGAATATAGCGTTTGCCGAACAGGCCGATGAAGCTGCCAATAGCTGGATTGCCGACGCCCAGAAAAGAATTCTCATGCCCCTGAACGATCCGGAAACGGTGGAAGAGCTCGTCAGTCTGGGTATAACGCTGAAATCGCCGAAAATACTCGACGGACTTTTCGCGCTTCATGTTGCAGACAGCAGCGAAACGGAAGGCACTGCCGGAAAGCATGGCGAAAAGCTGCTTGAAAAAGCCGCGGTCGCAGCCGCTTCGACAGATAATCGTCTTTCGGGCCTTCTGCGTTATGATAGCAGCATTCTGAATGGTATCGATGGTGTCGTCAGGGAACAGAAGATCACCGATCTTATTCTGGGTCTTCATCATCAGCAGGGGCTGACTGATTCGTTTCTCGGCAGTCTTTCGGAGATGCTTCTGGTCACCTGCAATGTGACGACCTTCATCTACAGGCCGGTTCAGCCGCTGACCACCATCAAGCGTACTCTGGCGGTCATTCCTCATGGCGCTGAAAGTGAAGAGGGGTTCAGCCTGTGGAAGGATCGTCTGGCGAGCATGGTGAGCAATACCGGATCAAAACTCGTTTTTTATGCGGACAGGCAGACGCTCGCTTTTCTCAAGGAGCATCATGCGGCCAGTTTTCCCAATGCCGAGTACAAGTTGTTCAGAAATCTCAACGAGTTTTCCGGTCTGGCCAAGGAGATCAGGAGCGACGATAATCTTGTTGTTGTGATGAGCCGGAGGAATTACCAGTCGTATCATTCGAGGATGGCTAAAATACCGTCGTATCTCAGCCGCTATTTCAGGAAAAACAGTTTCATTCTGATTTACCCCGTTCAGAACAGGATCGAGGATGATGTCCCAGAGTTTCCTGAGCTGACGTTGCCCGAAAGGTTCAGGTTGGATGTCGGTCAGGTCGGCATGAAGTTTGGGGATGCTTTGAAACGTATTCCGTTCAATCGCGTTTCGGTTCGTTTGAAACGTAAGCCTTAACGTTATCAGGGATATGAAGTGACGCTTTCAGGACGTCGCTGGCTGCGTCGCATGTTCGTGGCAATGCGTCCCATCCGCTGCCGCCAGACAGGTTCCGAAGACCTGCAGACTGAAGCTTTCGAGTGCGAAACCGTTTTTTCTGCACAGTGTTTCAAGGAGCGAGGCCAGCTTTTCGTCTGTGACTTCCACTACCTTGCCGCATTGTTCGCAGATGATATGCAGGTGGTTGGCGACTCCGTGCGATTTTTCGTAGTGGGTGTGTTTGTGGCCGAGGTCGATTTTTGTGACCAGATGGCATTTGAAGAGCAGGTCGAGCGTATGGTAGACCGTAGCTCTCGATATGCTCATTCCTTTTTTCTTCAGACGGACGAATATTTCATCGGCATCGAGATGGCTCGAGGCTTTGTAAAGTTCGCGCAGAACGATAAGCCGTTCGGTCGTACAGCGCATGCCGTGTTCTTTCATGTACGTCTTGAACAGCGTTTCGGCCTGTACAAGCTTTTCGCTGCTCTCTTTTCTGCTCTGTGATGGTTGTCTCGTCATTGAGTAGGGCGGTACAGTTAACGTGTTGTCTTTGTTTTGTCTTGATATGTTACAACGAATTTACAAATTTTTATGCCTAATGTCGGTTTTTCCGCTCATCGAGTAAACAGGAAACCTTAAGCAGCCTGTTTCCGGTTGTTTTTTGGTTCGGGATATATCGGTTTTCTGCACTGAAAATCTTTAATTCATTCAGGCAGGAAAAGCGGTCGCAACTTTTTACGGAGTCGGCAGGTTGCGGGAGAAAACATTTTATAACAAGCTTACCGCATTGCGAAATACCATGATCGTGCCAATTACTTTATACAGCGACGATATTCTCCGTCAGAAAGCGGTTCCGCTGGAAGGTATCGATTCCTGCGTGAGGGATCTGATCGGCAATATGTTCGAAACCATGTACAATGCCCCCGGCATAGGGCTTGCAGCTCCCCAGGCAGGAAGTCCCCTCCGGCTGCTCGTGCTCGATATTTCCTGCATGAGGGAGTATGCACATGTCAAGCCTATGGTCGTGATCAATCCGGTCGTACTTTCTTCGAGAGGATATCTTGCCATGGAGGAGGGCTGTCTGAGTATTCCCGGAGTGCAGGGAGATGTCGTCAGGCCTGCCGTCATCAGTCTCCGGTACCGTAACGAGGAGTTTGCGGAGCAGACCATGGAGTTTTCCGGTATGCTGGCGCGCGTGCTGCAGCATGAAATAGATCATCTCGACGGCAGACTCTTTGTCGACAGGTTGCAGAAACGCGATCGGAGAAAGGTTCAGAAGCAGCTCGATGCGATCGCTTCCGGCAGCTTCGCCGCTTCTTATCCTGTTGCGGAGATTTCCTCTTCAGGTTGTGCCGCGAATGGTTGAAGGAGTAGTCCGATAATTATATTTACCCCGTTTTCGTTCATGAGAATAGTTTTTATGGGTACGCCGGAATTTGCGGTTCCTTCTCTCAGACGGATAGTCGCCGCAGAGGATGGTTTCGATGTCGTGCTTGTCGTGACCGGTCAGGATAAACCCCGCAGAAAGCAGCATGACAAGCCGGAATTTTCTCCGGTTAAAAAAGCGGCTATTGAACTCGGTCTCAATGTTTACGAAACCGACGATCCGTCGAGTTCCGCATTTGCCGATGCAGTCGCTGCGGCAAGGCCCGAGGTGATCGTCGTTGCCGCGTTCCGCATATTGCCGCCCGAAGTGTACAATCTGGCGTCTTCAGGGGCTTTCAATCTTCATGCATCGCTTCTTCCGGCATACCGGGGCGCGGCCCCGATTAACTGGGCGATCATCAGGGGAGAAACGGTGACCGGCATAACGACGTTTTTTCTGCAGGAGCGTGTCGATACCGGCAGTATTATTCTTACCCGGGAAGTGCCTTTGCTGCATGAAGACAATGCAACGACGCTTGCGGGCCGGCTGTCGGAAGAGGGTGCGTCGCTCGTCGTCGAGACCTTGCGCGCTATCGCTGCCGGTTCGGTTCGGCTTCGTCAGCAGGATGACCGGCTTGCATCGAAAGCCCCGAAACTGACCCGCGAGAATACGCGTATCCGGTGGGATTCTCCAGCCTCGGACCTCTGCAATTTTATCAGAGGCCTTGCCATGAAGCCTGCCGCCTGGACTACATTCAATGGTAAAAACATGAAGGTTTTCCGTGCGGCGCATGCCGGCGATAACCGGGCGGGGGGGGGAGTGCCGGGAACGGTGCTTATTTACGACGGGCGACTGCTTGTTTCTGTCGGTGATGGATGGATCGAAATTCTTCAGCTTCAGCTCGAAGGCAAGAAAATCATGGATGCGTCGGAATTCCTCAGGGGGTTCCGTCAGAACGAGTATCCCCAGCCTCTTGTGCTCGTGTAGTTGCCATGCCATCGCTTTTATTTCGTATATTCCCCGACCTGAAACAGCAAGGGGCTTTCGATGATTCGCCAGCGGTTTGGGGCTGAGTCGGGCCGGATGCCCTTTCCATGAAATTAAACGCTCTTTTTATGTCCCTTTCTTCTCCGGAAGTCAGCCGTACGCGCAACTTCTGTATCATAGCCCATATCGATCACGGAAAATCGACGCTCGCCGACCGTCTGCTCGAGGTAACCCATACGCTTGATCGAACACAGATGGGTTCGGCACAGGTCCTTGACGATATGGATCTTGAAAGGGAGAGGGGAATAACCATCAAGAGCCACGCAGTGCAGATGAGGTATCGTGCCGCCGATGGCGATGAGTACATTCTGAACCTCATCGATACTCCGGGGCATGTCGATTTCAGTTATGAAGTGTCCCGTTCTCTTGCGGCATGCGAGGGTGCGTTGCTTGTGGTCGATGCGACACAGGGGGTCGAGGCGCAGACTATCGCAAATCTTTACCTTGCCATCGACGCAGGACTTGAAATAATTCCGGTCATCAACAAGATCGACCTGCCTTCTTCGGATGTCGAAGGGGTGGCTTCGCAGATTATCGATCTGATCGGTATCGATCGCCAGGAGATCCTCCAGGTATCGGCAAAGGCTGGACTGGGCATCGATGAGCTTATGGCGGCCATCATCGCCCGCATTCCCGCGCCAGCGGATAACAAGCGGCTGCCTCTGAGAGCGCTGATTTTCGATTCCGTATTCGATCCCTACCGCGGTGCGGTCGTCTATCTGAGAGTCGTTGACGGCGTGCTGCGCAGAGGTGATCGGGTGAAGTTCTTCGCCAACGACAAGTTGTACAGCGCGGACGAGATCGGCACCATGAGCCTGAAGCGACAGCCGAAGGAGGAGCTTGCCTCTGGCAATGTCGGGTATCTGATCTGCTCGATCAAGGATGTGAAAGACGCGAAGGTGGGCGATACCGTGACGCATGCCGATGCTCCTGCCTCCGGGCCGCTTTCAGGGTACAAGGATGTGAAGCCGATGGTCTACAGCGGTCTTTATCCAGTTAACTCCAACGAGTTCGAGGATCTTCGCGAGTCGCTCGAGAAGCTTTCGCTGAACGATGCGTCGCTTGTCTATACTCCGGAAACATCGGTCGCCCTCGGTTTCGGTTTTCGTTGCGGCTTTCTCGGTCTTCTGCATATGGAGATCATTCAGGAGCGTCTGGAGCGGGAGTACAGCGTAAACATCATTACGACGGTACCTAACGTGGAGTACCGCGTCATTCTGACCAATTCCGATGTGGTGGAAGTTGACAATCCTTCGAAGATGCCTGAAACATCGAAGATAGCCAGGGTCGAGGAGCCATATGTGAGTATGCAGATCATTACGCTTTCCGAGTATATCGGCAATATCATGAAGCTCGGCATGGAGCGGCGGGGGGAGTATCGGAATACCGATTATCTCGACAGCACGAGAGTGAACATGCATTTCGAGTTTCCGCTTGCCGAAATCGTTTTCGATTTTCATGACAGACTGAAGTCCATTTCCAAAGGGTATGCTTCGATGGACTATGAGTATATCGGCTACAGGGAATCGGATCTTGTCAAGCTCGACGTGCTGCTCAACGGCGAAGCGGTCGATGCGCTTTCCATCATCGTGCACCGTTCGAAGGCCTATGAGTGGGGTCGCAAACTCTGCCAGAAGCTCAAGGGCATCATTCCGAAACAGATGTACGAGGTTGCTATCCAGGCGGCTATCGGCAGCCGCGTCATTTCAAGGGAGACCATTTCGGCAATGCGCAAGAACGTATTGGCAAAATGTTACGGCGGCGACATAAGCCGCAAGCGCAAGCTCCTCGAGAAGCAGAAGGAGGGCAAGAAGCGCATGAAGCAGGTCGGCAGGGTGGAGGTGCCGCAGGAGGCCTTCCTCGCCATTCTCAATATTGACGAATAGGGGGGGATTGAGTGCTGAGTGCTCAGTGATGGGAGGCAGGAGATGGGGTGCTTTTATTTTTCTGTTCGCGATTTTACAATATATCGTGCATGAATCGCATGAAAAAATCGTCCAACAACCGTGTTTGTATAATTCACTATTTAAACTGTCGATACCGTGAGCGCTGAACAGCAGAAACCGGTTAAGAAGCATACGAAAGAGTGGTTTGACGCGCTCATTATAGCTGCGATTATTGCCACTGTGCTGAGAATTTTTGTCGTCGAATCGTACAGGATTCCAACAGGTTCCATGGAAAATACGCTGCTTGCGGGCGATTTTCTTTTTGTGAACAAATATGTCTATGGCGCCAAGGTGCCTTTTACCGATTACAGGCTTCCTGGTGTCGACAAGGTGGAACGGGGGGACGTTATCGTGTTCAAGTTTCCGAAAGACAGGTCGCTGAACTATATAAAGCGTTGCGTTGCCGTGAGCGGCGATACCATTGAAATACGGGATCAGCAGGTGTACGTGAACGGTAATGCGGTCCATCTGCCTGAACATGGACAGTTTATGGGGCAGAAAATGCCGCCGGGAGCTGCGGATTTCCAGATTTTTCCGAGGTTCTCGACTTTCAACAAGGATAATTACGGCCCATTGCGTATTCCTCGTAAAGGCGACGTGATCGATCTGAACGAAAAAACTTACCAGCTCTACAGTTCGCTTGTTGCCGACGAAGGGCATGATATATCGCTTATCGATGGCCGCGTCTATGTTGACGGTGTTCTTTCCACTGCCTATACCGTAGAGGATGATTATTATTTTGCCATGGGGGACAATCGCGATAACAGTCTTGACAGTCGTTACTGGGGGTTTCTGCCAGGGCGTGATATCCTGGGTGAGGCGATGATGGTTTACTGGTCGTGGGATCCGAACCGTTCGCTCCTTTTCGATCCTGCAGGAAAACTTACGTCGATCAGATGGGGCAGGGCCGGCATGGTGGTTCACTGAGCTTTCGGTTCGTGCTTTCTGATTTTTTCACTGGCTATCGATGCGGACTGTCTGAGTATGGCGTTGCTGAAGAGCGTTTTTTGAAGATCCGGCATATCGAACGACAGTTCTTCGAGGTTTGTCTGAAGTCGCTGGTTTTCAGGGCAGCCGGAAGTCGGAATGATTTCGATTTTCCGGATTGTGATGGCGTCCAGACCTAACGAGGGGCTTACGGCTCCTATGGTGATACGGTGTGTCCCGCCCCGATAGCGTTGCTGTATCTGTTCTTTGAATGTTCCGTTCAGGCGAACGGATATGGCGCCGTAGAGGGCGAGATATGCAGAGAGATAAAGGATGCCGGGTGAAAGAAGCAGCGCCTTGATCCATGAGGATGGAGTTATGGTATGTTGGTGTGATCTGAGGGTCATGGTCAAGGGTCGATGGCTTAAGCGCTTGTGGCACCGGGTCTGCATCGCTTGTCCATGATACGATTTTTTTTTAATGCTTTTTATAAATCGGTTCTCTTTTTTATGTCAGTACAATACCGGGTTCCTTCGTTCGTTCTCAAACCCGTTATACGGGAAGTCCATGCCGATACGGAGACGCCGGTTTCGGTTTATCTGAAACTTCAGCGCTCTTTGTCGTGTCTCCTTGAATCGGTTGAAGGAGAGGAGCGTCTGGCACGTTTTTCTTATATCGCGATCGATCCGGTGGCCGTTCTTCGGGGAACCGTAGGAAAGGAGCCCGTGCTCGATGTGCTCGATGACCGTTTCCGTTCCCTCCAGTCAGTCGTTGCAGGGGAAGCCTCGCTTCGGGCTGTTATCGACCGGGTTCTTCAGGAGTTCGATACGATCGAGCTTCCCGGCAGGAAAAACGGTTCGCCGCGCATGATCACCTCAGGCGTTTTCGGTTACTTCAGTTACGATGCCATGCATCTTGTCGAAAAAATTCCCGAGCCGGCACTTCCCGATCCTGCCGGCATGGATGATATCGTGCTGCTTTTCTGCGACACGCTTGTGGTTTTCGACAATATCATGCGAAAGGTATTCATAGCAACCAATTATCTCGATGAAAGCGACAGGGGGCTGGCCGAAGCGAGGCTCGATGCCATAGAGGAAGAGATGCTGCGCCCGCTTCAGCGCGACGAGGTGGTCATGAAGCCCGAATTGTCGGCTGCGGTTGTATCGAATACTTCAAGGGAGGCATATCTTGCGAAAGTGGAAAAAGCCAAGGAGTACATTCTTGCAGGCGATATTTTTCAGGTGCAGATTTCGCAGCGTCTGCGCCGTCCCCTCACCACGAGGCCGTTCGACGTTTACCGGATGCTGAGGACGGTCAATCCTTCGCCGTATCTCTATTATTTCGATCTTGGGGAGGCGAAGATCGTGGGGTCGTCTCCCGAGCTTCTTGTGAAGGTGCAGCGCGATGCCGAGGGGCGCCGCATCGTCGATACCCGCCCGATTGCGGGTACGAGAAAGCGGGGCAATACTTATGAGGAGGATGCGCGCATTGCCGAAGAGTTGCTTGCTGACGAGAAAGAGTGCGCCGAGCATCTTATGCTGATCGACCTCAGCCGGAACGATATCGGAAGGATTGCCAAGGTCGGTACGGTGGAGACGAACGAGATGATGATCATCGAAAAATATTCTCATGTCATGCACATCGTCAGCAATGTACGCGGAGAGCTGCGCGACGATCTCGGCACTATGGAGGCCTTCTGGTCGTGTTTCCCTGCCGGAACGCTTACCGGTGCGCCGAAAGTGCGGGCAATGGAGATTATTTACGAGCTGGAAGAGGAAAAACGGGGGATTTACGGCGGTGCGGTGGGCTACCTTGATTTCAAGGGAAATCTTACGACGGCAATAACCATCCGCACCATGGTTGTCAGGGATGGTACCATCTATTTTCAGGCGGCAGGAGGAATTGTCGCCGATTCGAAGCCTGAGAGCGAATATGAAGAGACCATGAACAAAATGCGGGCGGGCCTTACCGCAGTCGAAAACATCGAGGCTTTACTGTAACGATACCTCATAGCAAAAACCCGAATTTACCATGAAAAAGAAACGAATCAGTATGAAATCCCTCCTGCTTGTGCTTGTCGGCATAGTTGTCGGGGGTCTTGTTTTTGCCAATATGGAGTTTACTTTTCCCGGCACGAACGTTCCTCTCGCCTTGAGCAACAAGCCCAATTACGCCACGGCCAAAAATAATTTCGAGAACTATCCTATCCAGACGCTCAGGGATTTCAACGAGGCGTTTGTGAGGATAGCCGAGTCCGCGACTCCTTCGGTGGTGACGATTTTTACCGAGAAGACCGTCAATCGCAGGAGCATCAGCCCGTTCGAGTTTTTCGGGCGCAGCCCTTTCGAGGAGTTTTTCGGTACGCCGAGAGGCGGCAGCTCCAACGAGCGCAAGGAGGTGCGGCGGGGACTCGGTTCCGGGGTGATCGTCTCTTCCGATGGATATATTCTCACAAATAACCATGTTATCGATAAGGCTGATGCCGTTTACGTACGTACTTCGGATAACAGGAAGCTCGATGCCAAAGTCATCGGCACAGACCCGAAGACCGATCTTGCCGTGATCAAGGTGAACGCAAAAGGGCTCAAGCCGATCATGATAGGCGACAGCGACCGGCTAAGGGTGGGCGAGTGGGTCATCGCGATCGGCAGCCCCCTCGGGGAGAGCCTTGCGCGTACCGTTACCCAGGGTATCGTGAGCGCCATCGGCCGTTCCAATGTCGGGCTTGCAGATTATGAGGATTTCATCCAGACCGATGCGGCCATCAATCCGGGCAACTCTGGCGGACCGCTCGTGAACATAAATGGCGAACTGGTCGGCATCAATACGGCCATTGCAAGCCGTACCGGTGGTTTCGAGGGGATAGGGTTCGCCGTGCCGTCCAACATGGCACAGAAAGTGCTCACCTCGCTCATCACAACAGGCAAGGTTACCCGCGGGTATCTTGGCGTGAGCATTCAGGATATCGACGAGAATATTGCCAGGGGGCTGCAGCTTCAGGCCGGACAGGGTGTTCTGGTCGGTACGGTCGTCGAGGGCAGTCCTGCTGCGAAAGCCGGTATCAGGACAGGGGACGTGATTGTGGATTTCAATGACAGGAAATCGACGTCGAGCGTCGAACTTCGCAATGAGATTGCAGTTCTCTCGCCCGGTTCTGTCGTCAAGATCAGAATTCTTCGCGACGGCGAGATCAGGGTATTCAATGTCAGGCTCGAAGAGCAGCCGGCACAGGTCGCTGCTGCGGCATCTTCAAGTCAGGAGAGTACCGACGAGCTTGGATTCAGGTCGCAGGAGATGACGCCGCAGCTTGCCCGACAGTTCCAGGTAAAGCCTGAATCAGGAAAGGTGATCGTCACGGCGGTCGATCAGTCGAGCAACGCTTTTCGGGCCGGACTGCGTACCGGAGACGTGATCGTCTCCGTGAACAGGCAGGCGATGACTTCTTATGCCCAGTATCTGGCCATCATGCGGAAGATCAAGAGCGGTGATCTGGTGTTTCTCCTGATCGACCGGCGCGGCAGCAAGGTCTATTTCGCATTCAATGCATAAAAGTTTCTTGTCCTGAATCATTTTGAGTTGTACATTGAGAGGAAGTAAAGTCAGCCCAGGGCCGCTGGCTTTACTTTTTTTGTTGTCGTTTATCATGCACGTTCCGCCTGAACCGATGATGGTCGATTTCCGCTAACTTTTTAGAAGCATGTATCATGAGTGACAGAATTTACCTGACCAGAGATGGATACAACAGGCTCAAGGATGAGCTTTATGTGTTGGTTCATCAAACCAGAAAGGAGGTTCTGGAGAAAATAGCCGAAGCACGTTCTCATGGTGACCTGAGTGAAAACGCAGAGTACGATGCGGCAAGAGAGGAGCAGTCACAGACCGAGGCACGGATCGCGGACCTTGAAAACAAGCTTTCGACTGCAACCATTCTCGATCCGAAGCAGATCAAGACCGACAAGGTGTATATCCTGACTTCGGTCAGACTCAGAAACCTTCAGGCTGAAGACGAGGTGATCGAATACACTCTTGTATCGTCTGAAGAGGCGGATTCCGATCTCGGCAAGATATCAGTCCGTTCTCCGGTCGGCCGTTCGCTGATCGGCAAAACCGTGGGCGAAAAAGTGCAGATAACGGTTCCTAAAGGCCAACTGCATTACGAGATCCTCGATATTTTCGTGAAGTGATCTTCTTTTTTTCGTCGCACATGTCATAGAAGTCATAGAATTTTACCCTGCATTTCCTTAACGGAGTGCAGGGTATTTTGCATTACGAGTAAATGGCGCGGTAAAAGCCGGCCTTTTATTATATTCAGGAGCTTGTTCAACAAACCATCGCTTACTTATGGGTAAACGTCAGATCATCTACCGTTCCGCCGAGATCGGGGGAAACCAGTCGCTCGTGAACCGCGAAGTCAATCTCGTCACCAGGGAACAGCGTGTGTGGCATGGAGTAGTCACCTCGGTCGGCAGCAGCGAGATCGAACTCAGGGATGCCCGAAAAGGCAGACATACTTTCATTATCTCAGAGATCGACAGGATCTTCGATGAGGTAAAAACTGATTATTAAAATACTATGAAACGCAGAAACATTGTTGCCGGCAACTGGAAGATGAACCTTACCGTTGCGGAGTCGAAGGAGCTTGCCTCAGCGGTTCTTGCCGAAATCGGCGAGGGATTTTCAGGATGCGAGGTGGGGGTGGCTCCGACGTTCGTTGCCCTGTCCGAAACGGGTAAGGTTATCGAATCGGGGTCCCTCTTTCTTGCTGCGCAGAACTGCCATTTCGAAAATGACGGCGCGTATACCGGCGAGATTTCTGCAAGGATGCTGCTTGCCGCAGGGTGCAGTTACGTAATCATAGGCCATTCGGAGCGTCGGCAGTTTTTCGGTGAAACCGATGTGATAGTTAATCGTAAGGTCAGGAAAGCGCTTCAGGAAGGGCTCAACGTCATTCTCTGCGTTGGCGAAACGCTGGAGGAAAGAGAGGGAGGCATTACCGGCGACGTGGTGACCCGGCAGGTAAAGGGCGGACTTGATGGTATTGCCGGGATCGGTGAGCTGGTGATTGCATACGAACCGGTATGGGCTATCGGCACCGGCAAGACCGCAACGTCGGAGCAGGCGCAGGAGGTGCATGCCCTTATACGCAGGACGGTCGCCGAACTTTACGGAACCGAAGCTGCAGACTGCTTGAGGATTCAGTACGGAGGAAGCGTCAAGCCTTCCAACGCTGCTGAGCTGTTTGCCATGCCGGATATAGACGGCGGCCTCATCGGCGGCGCAAGCCTTAATGCGGCCGATTTTGCGGCTATCGTTCGGGCAGCCTGCTGAAATTGATTATACAGCGATCAATCAAAAAGGTGCCCCGCGAGGGCACCTTTTTCGTTTCAGCGGCTCTTTTCAGGGACAACAGGGACAGTTATCAGATCTGACCACTGCGGGTACCTGTTTTCACTTTGCCTGCGAGCGTTTCATGGAGCAGAAATCGGGGCCGCACATGGTGCAGAAGTCCGGGTTCTTGTCCGTGCGGCCGCTGGCGGCCATGCTTTCGGAGTGCAGTTCTCTTGCTTTTACCGGGTCGATCGAGAGGTTGAACTGGTCTTCCCAGGCAAATGAGTAGCGTGCGCGGCTCATCAGCTCGTCCCTGAGCCATGCTGCCGGGCTGCCTTTGGCTATGTCGGCGGCGTGAGCGGCAACCCTGTGCGCCACAACCCCGTCGCGAACGTCATTTCGGTCCGGCAGTCCGAGGTGCTCCTTTGGCGTGACGTAGCAGAGCATCGAACACCCGAGCGCTGCGATGAGCGTGCCGCCGATGGCCGAGTTGATGTGGTCGTAACCTGCAGCTATGTCAGTGGCAAGCGGGCCGAGCGTATAGAAGGGGGCTTCGTGGCACCATTCGAGCTGTTTTCGCATGTTCTCTTCCACGAGGTTGAGGGGTACATGGCCGGGTCCCTCGATCATGACCTGCACATCTCGTTCCCAGGCCCGCAGAGTCAACTCGCCGAGTATCTTCAGTTCGCCGAACTGCGCTTCGTCGTTCGCGTCGGCGATGCAGCCGGGTCGCAGTGCGTCGCCGAGAGAAATGGCGATGTCGAAGCTTCTCATGATATCGCAGATCTCGTCGAAATGCGTGAACAGAAAGTTTTCCCTGTTGTGTGTCCTGCACCATCGGGCCATGATAGAACCTCCTCGTGAGACGATGCCGGTAATGCGCCGATCGGCATGGGGCAGATGTTCCTGCAGAATTCCTGCATGGATGGTGAAGTAGTCCACTCCCTGCATGGCCTGTTCGACGAGCGTGTCGCGGAAGAGTTCCCAGGTTAGATTCTCTGCCACGCCCCCGGCTTTTTCAAGCGCATGGTACATGGGCACGGTGCCTATGGGTACCGGAGAGTTGCGCAGGATCCATTCGCGTGTCTGGTTGATGTTGGCTCCCGTGCTGAGGTCCATGACGGTATCCGCCCCCCAGCGGCAGGCCCAGACCGCCTTTTCAACTTCCTCCTCGATGGAGGAGCCGAGAGCCGAGTTGCCGATGTTGGCGTTGATTTTTACCCTGAAGTTTTTTCCGATGATCATCGGCTCCAGTTCCGGGTGGTTTATGTTTGCGGGAATGATGGCTCGTCCTGCCGCAACTTCATCGCGCACGAATTCCGGGGTCAGTGGCCTGAATGTTTTTCCCCCTACGGAAAATTTTGTGATCCACTCTTCGAGCGACTGGTTTTCGCGGATCGCGACATATTCCATTTCCGGCGTTATGATCCCCTTGCGTGCATAGGCGAGCTGGGTTATGGATTCGCCTTTTTTTGCCTGCAGCGGGGTTCTTCTGTTCGTGCGCGACAAGTCGCTGCCGGCCGAAGGAGAGGGCTCTTTTTTGTCAGTATCAAAATTCCAGCTGTCCCGTACCTGTTTGATGCCCTGTTTCGGGTCGATGCCGACCGCAGGATCCGAATAGGGACCGCTTGTGTCGTAAAGCGGAATGGAAGAGAACCCCATGCCCCGGCAGGTGTAGGTTTTTGAGAGCGTAACGTTTCTCATGCCGACCTCTATCGGGTGGATCGTGCCTTTTATGTGGATTTTTTCCGATGCGTTTCCGTACATGCGGTGTTCGGGGCAGAAAATGTTTTCCGAAGGGATAGTCATGGCAACAGGTATAACGGGAGAGGATGGAAGCGATACTGCCCGGAAGGGAAAGAGAAGCGTGAGACCGAAGAGGGAGTGCTTCATCTTTTCTTGCGGCAGCATTACCTGCATCAAGTTTAAAGGGTTTGATCTCAGCCGCTTTCCGGTGTTTTTATTCTGTTCCGGAACAAGGCAGCACCCCCAAGATGATCGTTTTGTCATTCAGAATAAATAAAAACCTTTTGATTTACAAGAGGTGTCACTGGAACATTGCTTGTGCGGCACTGGAATTTATGTAAATTGTGGGCTTCACGACGATTTGACAAGCCATATCCGATTGCTTTCTATGAAGACGTTGAATCTGATCCGCCTTTCAATGTTCCAGATGGGTTTCGGCATCATGCTCGGTTTTCTGCATGATACGCTCAACCGGGTGATGACCACGGATCTCGGGATCTCTTCGACTATCGTATTCGGTCTTATAAGTCTCAAGGAACTGCTGGCCATATTCGGCGTCAAGGTATGGGCCGGAAATATGTCCGATCGGTCTCAAATTTTCGGTCTTAAGCGTACCCCCTATGTTCTGCTCGGCCTTCTGAGCTGCGCGGTTTCGTTCATGTTCTCGCCGGCGGCGGCCTATGAGGTGAGCATTGCGGGAAAGACATTTTCCGATACGCTGTTGTCCATCGTTACCGATGTCGGACTCCTGAAACTGGCGGTTATTTTTCTTGTTTTCGGTTTTGGCCTGCAGGTCGCCACGACGGCTTATTATGCGCTGATAGCCGATACAGTGGGCGAGGAGCATATCGGCAAGGTGACCGGAGCGAGCTGGACCCTGATGGTACTTACCACGATCGTCGCGAGCAGAATAGTCGGTTCCTATCTTGACGTTTACACACCCGAACGGCTTATTTTCGTGGCAGAGGTAGGTGGTCTTGTTGCGCTCTGTATCGGTCTTTTTGCTGTTTTTGGCATCGAGAAACGCAACAGTGAGGTGAAACCGGGTGCGGAAAAGCATTCCATGACGTTTATTCAGTCGATCAGGCTTCTTTCTTCTTCGCCGAAAACGTTGCTGTTCGCATTCTATGTTTTTGTCTCCATTTTCGCGCTGTTTGCAAACGAAATTGTCATGGAGCCTTTTGGCGGCGATGTTTTCGGTATGCCTGTCGGTACCACGACGAAGCTGTTCCGGCCGACCATGGGAGGGACACAGCTTGTTTTTATGCTGATTGTCGGTTTCCTGCTCAACAGGATCGGCCAGAAGCGAGGCGCTCTCATCGGCAATATTTTTGGTATCGCAGGTTTCGGTATGCTGATAGCCGCAGGTTTTCTTCGCGACGAGCAGTTTCTGCGAATCGCTCTCGTCGTTACCGGGGTTGGGCTTGGCGCTGCCAGCGTCTCGAACATTTCAATGATGATGACTATGACAGCGGGACGAAGTGGTATCTATATAGGCCTTTGGGGTACGGCGCAGAGCCTTGCGATTTTCGTCGGTCATTTCGGTGCCGGCATTGTCCGTGATGTCGTCTATTTGCTCTCGGGAGCATATGTCTGGGCTTATGCGGCAATATTTTTTATGGAAATCGTGGCTTTCAGTGTTGCGATTCTGCTTCTCCCCCATATTTCAAAAGAAGCGTTTGAAAAGGAGAGCAAGACGAAGATTTCTGAAATTTTAGCGCGCGGGGATTCTGTATAGAGATGCCATTCGACCAGAAAAGGGAACAGCCCGGAAGCCGGCATGTCTACGGGCCGGTCTCTTCAAGAAGGCTGGGTCAGTCGCTCGGGGTGGACCTGGTGCCGATGAAGAGCTGTACCTGGAACTGTATTTACTGCCAGCTGGGTCGTACGAAACATTATGTGACCGAACGGCGGGAGTTTTTTCCGCTTGAGGAGATCGTTGCGGAGATTCTTGCCGTTCTGAAGTCAGGTGTGCCTGTCGACTGGATCACGTTGGTGGGATCGGGCGAGACCATGCTCTACAAGGGAGTCGGCGCTCTGATAGCCGATATTAAAAAGCATACTGACATTCCTGTGGCCGTCATCACCAACGGGTCGCTCTTTCATCTTCGTGAGGTTCGCGAAGAGCTTCTGGGTGCCGATGCCGTGCTGCCCTCTTTCAATGCCGGTTCGCCCGCCTTGTTCGAGCTGATCGACCGTCCGGCGCCGGGGTTCACCTACGAGCGGCATCTCGACGGTCTGGTTCAGTTCGGAAAGGAGTATAAGGGGAAGTTGTGGGTCGAGGTCATGCTGATCAAGGGGCTCAATGATACGGACGAAGCTCTTTGCGACATCGCGGAGGCGTTGCGGCTTGTTGATCCCGATATGGTGCATCTGGTGCTGCCGACCCGTCCGGCTACCGAAGAGCAGGTGGCGGTGCCGGACAGGGATAGTGTCGAGCGTGCTTTCGAGGTGCTTTCTTCCGTCGCTACAGTGATGCATCCGGTCAAGGGCAGGATGGCGCTTGAAGGGGCCGAAGACCTGCTTGCAGCAGTATCGGCAATCGTCTCCCGCCACCCGCTTCAGGAGCGGGAACTGCTTGACGCTCTGTTTTCGCGTTTTTCCGGAGACCGTTGCGCTGCCTCCGGGGCGCTCGCCGAATTGTATGCCAGCGGCAGGTTCGACAGGCATATGCAGGCAGGAGAGGTATACTGGATATCCCGTCAGCAGGGGCTTCGGTCGTGAACTCCGAAGGGCACGGCGACGCTTCCGGCCGTGCCCCCATGATCGATGCTTACAGTACGAAATCGTTTGCCGTGAGCGTACTGACGCCGAGTACCATGATGTCGAAATCGGCTATGCGGTCGCCGTTCACGTCGCCGGAAACGATAGCGTGGCCGCCTTCGGCCGTAATGCAGAGCTGTCCTCGTACTCCGGTGAATGCGCTGACGATAGCCGAGCTGAACGCCTGATCCCGCCACCGGTATATGTCCGCATCGATGCCTGAGAGGTCGATCTTGTCGCCCTGTGAGAAATCCGAAATGATATCCCGTCCGTTTCCCTTTCCTGCCTCGGCGACCGTTCTGAAAATGAACCTGTCGTCGCCGCCGCTGCCGATGAGGATGTCCCTGCCGGTTCCTCCTGTGAGTTTGTCGTTTCCGGTTCCCCCTGTGAGTATGTTGTCAAGGCTGTTGCCCGTTCCGGTAAACGATCCGGTTCCGGTATACTCGAGGTTTTCGATATGTGAGCCAAGCGTCCATGAGGAGAGCGTCGAGAGAACGGTGTCGATGCCTTCGCCTGAGTTTTCATAGGTACGGTCTCCGGTGTTGTCGACAATGTAGATATCGTTTCCCTGTCCGCCGTACATTGAGTCGCTGCCCTTGCCTCCGTCGAGCAGGTCGTCGCCGTCCATGCCGTAGAGCTTGTCGTTTCCGCCAAGTCCTTCAATTCGATCATCTGCCGCTGTGCCCCGCAGCGTTTCGCTGCTGCCTGTTCCGGTTATGAGGTTGACGGAGGAGATTGTCGAGAAGTTCAGTTGTGCCGGATCGTTCAGGCCGGCAAAGCTGTTTCCGTAAAGATCGGTTATGGCGTTTTCTTCGATGATAACGTAATACGAACTGCTTTTTCCGAAGTCTGCCGAAGGATCGATCGTTACCGTATTGCCGGAAAATCGTACCTGCGAGGTATCGGATGCCTGCAAGACGCTCCATTGGGTTCCTGCAGCGCTTTGGATTATTATGCGGCCGGTTCCTGCCCTGACTTCTTCATCGAAGGTCAGGGTAATTGCGGCATCGGTCGCAACAGCTGTGGCGTTGTCCGCAGGGGTCGTGCCGGTAAGAGAAGGTGGGCGGGTGTCGGAGGGAATCCATCCTGCTGACGGATCATCTATGGTGACGTCGTCGAAACGGATCAGTTCCATTCCGATTAGGGTGTCCGTTCCGAATTTTCCGGAGCGGCTCGCTACGGTGGTGACGCCATCGAGGGATGTTACCTCGTAATCGTCGCGTTTTCCGACGAATACTGCAGTGTCGAGGCCGCTTCCTCCTTCGAGCCTGTCGTTGCCCCGCATTCCGGAAAGGATGTTGTCGAGTCCGTTGCCGATGATAAGATCGTTTCCGTCACCGCCGACAGCATGTTCGATCTCCGATCCCTGGGCGATCTCGATAAAAATACTGCCATCGATAAGCGATGATGCCCCGGCATTGAGGTTGATCGTCAGATTTCGGTACATTGCGGCGCAATTTATCCAGTCGTTGCCGTCGTCGGTATCCGAAAGGGTTTTGCGTTGGGACTGACCGCTGGTCGAGAGCACCTGAAGGATTTCGTCGGTATAGTGATAGACGTCGTCGGCCGTTGCCGCCGAACCGTATCCGGTGAAAGAAAGGGAGTGAAGGGTTCCGAAGTCTCCGCGGCTGGCATCCTCTATCTGCAGCGTCCAGGTTCCCTTGCTCGATTCGCCCTGCAGACCGTCGATGCCGAAGGCGTATGTCAGTCCGTAATCGGATGTCGAGGCGTTTCCCGAAGAGCCGTTGTAAAGCGACATGCTTGTGCCCTCAGGCGAGATGAGCCATATCCTCAGGTCGGGATAATAGCTGTGCGTCAGCGATACCGTCAGATCGATATGCTCAAGATCGATTTCCTGGTTGACCTGGAAGGAGTATGATAGTGTCGAGAGATCGTTGATCGTCCATCCGATCGATACGGTTCCGGTTGTCGCTGCGGCTTCATTCGATGAGACGGCGGCGTCAGGGTAGAACAGCTGCCATGCTTCCGCCATACGGACGGCGTTGAATGCGCTGACCACGCCATAGCCGTAGTCTTCGCTGTAGTGCAGACCGCCGCCGTTCCAGTCGGCTGCGCCGTTCCATTTCCATGCATGGTTTTCGTTTGTCTTTACGCCCGTGTAGAGGCTTCCCGTTCCCGTTGCGGAGTAACTCAGGATTTTCCGGATATCACGCCATCCGAGATCGGGATCAGCTTCGAGCATCAATGCCGCGACGCCGGCTGTAATGGGAGAAGATGCCGAGGTTCCGCCGAACTGGTTGGTATAGTCTCCGTTCAGCAATCCGTCATAGCCAGTGTCAAGGCCGGGAAGGTCTGTCGTTACCGATCCTGCAGGCGCAGAAAGCAGGATATGCGATCCGTATGATGAATAGGATGCGGCCTGACCCGAGCTGTCTACGGCTGCGACAGTAAACGTGAAGCGGGATGCGTCGAGGGAGTCGCCGTTTCCGTCGATGTTGCTGTTGCCTGCTGATTTGAAGTTGACGGTTCCAAGTCCGTTGCGGCCGTTTATCGCCGATGCCTGGAATTTTGCTATGTCACCGCGGATATCGTAATCCGGGGAACTGCCGTAGCTGTGGTTGGTTATATCGAATGACGAAAGAGCGTTGAGTGTAAGGATATAGCGCGACCAGTTGCTGTTGATGTCGTCCGCTCCGCCGAATATCCTGACGCTGGTCAGCGTGGAATCGAAAGCGACACCAACGCCGCCCGTGCCGTTATCGTCCGCAGCTATGAGTCCGGCTACTGCCGTACCGTGTCCGTTTGCGGTTCCTGAGGGCAGACCGTCGTTGAGGGTTCCTCCTACGGTAACGTGGTTGCCGGGATCATAGTTATCCGCAAGGTCCCAGTGGGAGCTCTCGACGCCGTCGTCCCATATTCCGACCTTCACACCGCTGCCTGTATAGTCGGCCCAGATCCGTTCAATGCCCGATGTGTTTCCGGGAGTCGTGAACCCGAGCCTGCCGATCATAGAAAAATGCCACTGGCTTGCCAGCAGCGGATCTCCCGGTCTGTACGTATCTGCCATAGCTGAGTCCTCCGGTATTTTGGTTGCGGCACAAATTGCTCACCTTTCCCGCTTCCCGGAATCGTTTGCGCTTTCAACTTTTTCGACGCTGAAAGCCCGTTCTCCCTGCTGGCATGAAGAAAACCTGACAAATCTGCCCGTGAGGTCGAGCCATGTTCCGCTCGGGTATTCGTTTTTTCTGATACCCATCAGCGGAAAACGGTCTCCGTTTTCGGTGGTCAGCAATGGACAGACGATTCCTCCATCAGTCACTATGCCATGAATCCTGATTTGTTCTGCTGCAGCGTTTTTTTCTGCCATGACGATGTCCGGAACTGTGTTTGCGAGAAGGAACGGCAGCAGGATCATGCGTTTTACCGGAAGCAGCCATGCATGCCTGTTCGTGTCGCGCTCAGCCCCGCCGGACGGACGTGGTTTTCCGGTCGACAGATCCTTATCCGGATGTCTCGCAATGGCGTGATACAATAAGGGGGTACACATACGATACTCCTTTTCCCTTATACGGCAGTTTGCGAATGTGCTGAAGGCAATCCAAAACTGATATGGCCGGCCGAACCATCAGAAGAAAAGACCGGGCAAACGCTTTGGGGTTGATGCCGACGGCTATGTACTGCAAAAAAACAACAATCAGGTATTTAGGGGGTTCGATTGGAATGGAAACAGGAATGGTTATCCTTTCCTTCAATCCACAAAGAAATTTACCGTTTTTATCCGAATTGCGAAAAAGTATTTGTTTTCAAGGTGATTGACAACGTTCATTTTCCGTTGAAGGTCGCCCAGTTGTTCGGCGTTTCATACCAGGTCACCTCCTTCAGCAGCACTCCGGCCGGCAGTTTGTGATGAATCTGGTCGAAAGCCCATTTTGCGAGGCATTCGGCGGTAGGAGGTTCGTCGGTTATCAGTACCCGTGTATTGCGCTTCATGATAAATTCCAGATCTTCATGGTCTTCCTTCCAGACGGCAAAGCCATGATCAAGAACGTCGTGAATGTGGCGGATCATGATATCTTTCAGGAATTTGAAGTCCATCACCATGCCTTCTTCGCCGTCTCCTTCTTTCTGTATTACCGGGCCTTCGACGGTTGCGACAACGACGCCGCGATGCCCGTGAAGCTGATTGCAGAATGAAAAGCTGTTCGGAAGCGTGTGGCCGTAATCGATCTCGATTTTACGTGATATGCGCATTGTCTGTTCTGTCTGTTTCCTGGTTCGATTCAGCCCAGTGTACGTAAAATTTGCCTTTTTTCGATGCGAATCGGGGTTCTTCCTGGTGTGACGTACTAAAATGTGTTATGTGGTGTATATAAGTGTCTGTTAGTTGCGTAGTATAAGCGTCTCGTGATTGTATCAGATTGATACGATTGAGATGCGTATTGTTTTATTATGAGACATTTTTTCCATTGCGCCGATTACGAAAGAACGGCATATCCTGAGGTTTAGCTTGTCCGGCTATTCCTATAAACACGATAGTATCGTCATAGTACTGCAAGCTGCCGCAGTATTTCTGGCATGATTCTTGTTGCTTTGCTTTTTAACGTCGATCTGATGATCGTGTTTTTTGGCATTTCAGCGGATTCTTCTGAGGGCGGTTATTGCAGCGCGGGTCATTGCGACCGCTGCTCCTATCCTGCCTTCCCTCATAATTCCCCCACTGAAGGATCGAACGGTTTCTTCAGCGCCCCCTCTTCAAGATCCTCCTGATTTCATTCCGCCAGATTTCAACGCGTGCAGGTTGTTGTTTGTCGGTATACACTATTATTACTTATTTATATCCTTTTATACGATTATGCATACCCAGGGGAATTCACCAGTCGCATCCGTTGCGTCCATCGACGGTAAAGTTTTCGTACAGCAGGAAGACGGTTCCCGGCGCCTTCTCAAACGAGGGGATAAAGTCTATGAAGGCGATATCGTAATCGCTGAAAATGGTTCGAAGGCGGTACTCAGGGCCGAAAACGGATCGATCAGGAACGTAGAGGGCAATCAGTCCATCAGGCTTTCGGCAGCACAGTTTTCCGATGACAACCGGCTCGATGTATTCGGTGAAGAGACCTCTGGTTCTGACAGGAAAGATAGCGGAAAAACAGTACAGGGAGACGACCAGCATCACGGATTTGTGCGGGTCGAAAGAATCGACGAAACGCTGGGCGAAACCCCTTACCGGTTTACGTCACTAACCGGCGGGTACGATCCTTCGCTCGAAGGTCGTAACTCACAGCTCGACGCCTTCCTTGATGGCCGCGCGACGCATGATCCCCGCATTGTTATGGGATTCAGCCCTATCGAGCCTCTGGAGCGCGAAGAGGCGAAGAGAATCTACCCCGAATTCATTTCCGATAAACGTATCCGAAATACCGTTCCCAAAATCGGCGTGCCTGAAGACCGGGAGGTCCGCGAAGAACACGTTGAGACTTCCGGTTCAACCGGCACGGATCCCGATCAGGAGCTTGTACAGGTTACAGGTTCTCTCGGCGTCGTCTATGCCGGGGAATCTCTCGATACCACTTTTTTTGAAACCGCTTCGCTTCCGGTTCTCTATTCTGACGGACAGCAGCTTGTTTATGAGATCAGCAACGACGGCCATACACTTGTAGCCTCCACCGATAAAGGCGCCACGATTTTTACCGTTGATATTCTCAACCCGAACGACCGGAACGGAGGCCAGTCCTACAGGTTCGAACTCTTCGACCAGCTTGACCACGATCCATTGCAAGGCGAAGGGGTGACTATTCCGATCGAATTCAGCTTTTTGGTTAAAGATCAGAGCGGTGATACCCTTACGGGTACGTTCACCGTTACTGTTTATGATGACACTCCGATTGTCACAGAGAGCGATGTATCCGGCAAGGTCTGGGAAGATGCGCTTTCAACGTCTGCAGGAGAGCTTTCGGACGGCAATCCCGACGGCGACGAGGGCGAATCTTCGACTGCTGCGAGCATTGGACGAGGCGGATCGGGCGAACCGCTCACGACGCTTGTAACAGTTGGCGCCGACGATCCTCCGACGTTCGGGTTTTCCTCGACCGAAAGCAGCGAAATAGCCGCGGTGCTTGGTGAGCTGAAGTCAGCCGATCAGGATCTGAGTTATCGGGTTACCGATATGCTCGCGCTGGACGGCGTGACGGTTATCGGGCAGAGGCTTGCCGGGTATGTTGCAGGTACTCCCGAACGCGAGGTCTTTACGCTTGACGTCTACAAGAACGGCGAATGGGATTTCCATCTCAACGACCAGCTCGACCATTCTGACGCATCGGGTGACGATGGTTTGCTGACGATCGATTTCACCGGTATCCTGCAAGCGACCGACGCGGACGGCGACACGGTGGCGTTCGAGCAGGAGAGGCAGTTTTTCATTGATGTCGAGAACGACATCCCGTCGCAGACGACCGGCATAGCGCAGGGTTACGTGGAAGAAGAAGCGCTGAGCGGCGGCAACCAGGACACGTCGGACATCACCGGCATCGATGGCGACAGTGCCTACAACACGAACAACGCGGTATGGCAGGGCACGCTGAGCGGTCTGTTCAGCGCGGGCGCCGACCAGCCGGGCAG
>NZ_JAIGND010000009.1:0-2483 GCF_036528655.1 Chlorobium sp. | reverse complement strand
TTGCTTTTCTCACTATGGGATGTCCCCAACTATGGCTCGATAGCGAGATAGCTCGATAGCTCAATGGCAAGAAAGCATAATCCATAGCGCATAACCCAATCTCGCCCTCTTCAATCCGTGCCAATCCCTGTAAATCCGTGGGCAACATCTTCCTCTTCAATCCTCGTCTCCTCTCTCCTGCCTCCCCATCTTCCATCCGTGAAAATCCAATCCCCAATCAGCGGGAACCGCGTTCTTCCTCCCCCTCCAAAAAAAAGCGCCTGAATTGACCGGCCAATGCCGGGCAAAACAGGCGCCAATCCGTGCCAATCCCTGTAAATCCGTGGGCAACCTCCCCTCTTCAATCCTCGTCTCCTCTCTCATAACTCCTCTCTCCCAACTTCTCCCCCTCTACTTCAAATTTGAATGCATTCCGAAAAAACGGATATCGCTCAGCCCACTTGCAGGTAAACTCCCGTCCGATCTCCCTCGACAAAATTGCCATTTGAACCGGACCGACGAAACATCCCAGACAGAACGTCAGATGTTCGCACTCCTCGCAAACATGAACATTCGGCGATTGAATACTGTAAAAAAGTTCCGTGTTCGACGAAGCCAGAAACGCCGGATAATCAACCTGTGTCAAATCACCCATCTTCATAAAACGATCGTCAAGCAACAGACAAGGCCGCACAATGCCGTTTGATCCGAGCACCATAGCCCTGGAACCCGCACCGCAATTAGTGATTGAACCATTGATGCGTCCTTCAATTTCTTTTGAAACAAAAAAGAAATCAGGATACCGGGCAGAGAAACTGTCAGCCGCCGCCGAAAGAAATGCATATTCCTCCGCATCGAGAGGTTCCATAGAACGCCCCCTTCCAACCACCATCAAAGGAGATACTGCAAACCAGTCAGCACCGGCAGAACGGGCAAGATCGAGCGTCGCCTCCAATTGCATCAGATTATCCTTATGCACATTCATCGCAGCTCGTACGCGTAACCCATATTTTTTCAAAGCGCCAATAGCACGTAACGCATTATTGAACGAACCCGGTACACCCCTGAGTCTATCATGGGTAGACGCATCGGAACCATCAAGATCGATCTGGACGAAAGGAGGATTGACACGGTTGGCCATCCGCGAGACAAACGCTTCATCCAACAGCCAGCCGTTGCTTAATACAGCAATATTTGTGAAGCTGCAGCAAGCCAGATCAAGAATCTCAAAAAAATCAGGATGCATGGTTGGTTCTCCACCAGTCAATTCAAGAGAAGTAACCCCATGCAACGCCAATGACGCCATAATTGAAAGCAACCGATCAGTAGGAAGACGGCTGCCTTTTCCTGGTTCGCACTCCCGGTAGCAGTGACTGCACCGCAAGTTGCACTCCGATGTCAATTCAATCGCAAAATGTGACGGACTGTAATACTTTTCGGAACCTGTTATCGTGTATTCGGTTGCAGCAGGCGTATCGTGAAACTCCAGAATACGTTTCCGGGCAAGATCCACGAATAAAGCTCCCGCTACACGTACCGGATTGCTCTCATCATGTATTACAGTTTGCGAAATCCGGTTAAGAATAGCCTCATAAGACGTAATGCCATCGCAAAGTAAAAGTAAATACGATGCGGTATCGTTCAATTCGTAAATCTCGGGTTGAAACCCTTTACCCGGAAAAGGCGCAACCCTTGCAAGTAAACCGCATGGTTGCCGATGCAAATGTACCGACCGGCCTATCGAAGGAAAAATTGAAGCCTCTCTTGAAACGGAATTTTCCATACTGAGATAATGAAGAGGGACAAATAAGAAAAAAAACACAATGCGCCCGACACCGGGCGCTGAATCCTCCGGAACCAGACAATTCCGGAGGAATGCTTCAACACTCTTATTTAGTCAGAGATAAAGCCGTCAACAGATACCCGGCTTTTATGTGCGTAATCGGACAAGCTCCGCAACTCACGCAACCAGCGCACTCGGTACCCTTCGTTGTCACCTCCGGCAAATCCATTTTCTCTTTGATCTTGTCAAATTCACTCTGCAATTCTTCAGGGGAACTTGAAGATATTTTCTCCGTCAGCAGTTCAATTTCCCTGAGAACTTCCGGGCTGAGATTCAGTACACTCATAACACCCTCCTACAGTTTTAGTGTTTATTGAAACTCCGATCCTGTACGATACTCATATTCTGTATATAAGATAATTATAATCATTGTACGTCAGACAAAATAATCCATCCGCCACAGAACAGAACAGAACAACAAACGACAGAAAACAAAATTACCGCCACCCAGGCACACACACCCGCCCCTTCTCCCGGAACCTCCAGCAAACCAAACCAAACGCACATCCCGACTCCAATCTCCTGACTCCTGTCTCCATCCGTGAAAATCCGATTTCAATCAGCGGGAACCGCGCTCTTCCTCTTCTGGGCTGGATAGCGAGATAGCTGGATGGCTCAATGGCAAGAAAGCATAACCCATAACGCTTAACCCGATCTCACC
>NZ_JAIGND010000051.1:0-18730 GCF_036528655.1 Chlorobium sp. | reverse complement strand
CAGCGGGAACCGCGCTCTTCCTCTTCATTGCTTGATAGCCCGACAGCTCAATGGCTGAAGAGCTTGATACAACCCCCGGTAACCCCTCATCCAAAAATCCGTGCCAATCGGTGAAAATCCGTGGGCAAAAATCTTGCTCGTTCAATCCTTCGGGCTACCGGCTAACTGCCCACCGCCCACCACTCACGGCCCACAATCTTTTAATCCGTGAAAATCCGTTTTTAATCAGCGGGAACCGCGCTCTTCCTCTTCATGGCTGGATAGCCCGACAGCTCAATGGCTGAAGAGCTTGATACAATCCCCGGTAATCCCTCATCCAAAAATCCGTGCCAATCCGTGAAAATCCGTGGGCAAAATCTTCCTTTCCCTACATCCGACTCCTGATTCCAGTCCATGGGCGACAACCTTCCTCCTCAATTCCCGCGGTCTAACAACCGCCCCTCCGGGGTTGAAGCAGCAATATTTTTTTATATTCATGACTTTTTTTTCAGCAGCGTTTATATTGCTCATACTCTTGCCGTATCGAGATTGCCCGACGGCTTCCGGTTTATTTCCGGGATAAGGTAAGTCATTAAAACCGAATGATTTGCCTATAAATAACCATTCATCGATTCTGGAGACTGTACATGAAAATATCCCGTCTGTTCACCGCTTCCGGAGAAAACGTTTACGACCGTTTCGACTATACGCTCCGCACCTCCGTCCTGCGCAACCCCGACGGATCCAAAGTGTTCGAGCTCAACGACATCGAGGTGCCGGCCCACTGGTCGCAGGTAGCCGCCGACATTCTCGCTCAAAAATATTTCCGTAAAACCGGCGTTCCCCAGCGTGACGCCCAGGGCAACCCAGTGCTTGACGAAACCGGCCAGCCCGTCACCGGCAGCGAACGCTCCATCAAGGAGGTCGTACACCGTCTGGCCGGCTGCTGGCGCGAATGGGGCGAAAAAAACCGGTACTTCGATACGCCAGAAGACGCCCAGGCATTCTACGACGAAGTGGCATACATGCTGCTCAGCCAGATGGGAGCTCCAAACTCGCCGCAATGGTTCAACACCGGTCTCAACTTCGCCTACGGCATCGACGGACCCGCGCAGGGGCACTTCTACGTCGATCCCGCAACAGGCGGGATCAGGGAATCCGAAGACGCCTACACCCGGCCGCAGGCCCACGCCTGCTTCATCCAGTCCGTCAACGACGACCTCGTCAACGAAGGCGGCATCTTCGACCTCGCCGTGCGCGAAGCCCGCGTTTTCAAATTCGGCAGCGGCTCCGGCACCAACTACTCCAACCTCCGCTCGTCGGGCGAAAAACTCAGCGGCGGCGGCAGTTCCTCAGGCCTCATGAGCTTCCTTAAAATATTCGACTCCGCGGCCGGCGCCATCAAATCCGGCGGCACCACCCGCAGGGCGGCCAAAATGGTCATCGTCGATATCGACCACCCCGACGTCGAACGCTTCATCGAATGGAAAGCCCGCGAAGAAGACAAGGTGGCCTCCCTCGTAGCCGGATCCCGCATCTGTTCCCGCTTCCTCAAAGCCATCGTCGACGAAGCCATCCGGAACGGATCCGACCGTACCGAAAACCCCAAACTGCAGCAGCTCATCCGGAACGCGCTCGGCAGGGGAGTCCCCATGACCTACATCGTCAGGGTGCTCGCCCTCGTCGACCAGGGCTACACAACCCTCGACTTCGACGAATACGACACCCACTACGAATCAGAAGCATACCAGACCGTCGGCGGCCAGAACTCCAACAACACCGTCAGGGTCACCAACGCCTTCATGAAAGCCGTCGAAAACGACGAAATGTGGGCGCTGCGCGAACGCACCACCGGCAGGACCGCCCGCGCTGTCAAAGCCCGTGACCTCTGGGAAAAGATCCTCATGAGTGCCTGGAAATGCGCCGACCCCGGCCTCCAGTTCGACACCACCATCAACGAATGGCACACCTGCCCCCGGAGCGGCCGCATAAACGCCAGCAACCCGTGCAGCGAGTATATGTTCCTCGACGACACCGCCTGCAACCTCGCGAGCCTCAACCTCATCCACTTCGTCGATGAGGCCACCGGAAAAATCAGGATCAAAGAGCTCCTGCACGCCTCGGCCCTCTGGACCGTCGTGCTCGAAATATCGGTGCTCATGGCGCACTTTCCCTCGAAAGATATCGCCCGACTCAGCTACCAGTACCGTACACTCGGACTTGGTTTCGCCAACCTCGGCACCGTTCTCATGGTATTCGGCATACCCTACGACTCGCCAAAGGCTCTCGCTATCGCCGGCGCCATCTCCGCGCTCATCACCGGCCAGGCCTACGTCACCTCTGCCGACATGGCCAAAGACCTCGGTGCCTTCGCGGGTTACGCCGAAAACTCCAAAGAGATGCTCCGCGTCATTCGCAACCACCGCCGGGCGGCCCACAACCTCTCCGAAGAAGAGTACGAAGGGCTTTCCGTTAAACCTCGCGGTATCGACAGCGAATACTGCCCGACCGACCTCTTCGAAGCCGCCGGCAGAATCTGGGACGAAGCTCTGCAGAAAGGCAAAAAGTACGGTTATCGCAACGCCCAGGTTAGCGTCATCGCCCCGACCGGCACCATCGGCCTCGTCATGGACTGCGACACCACCGGGGTCGAACCCGAATTCGCCATCGTCAAATTCAAAAAACTCGCCGGCGGCGGCTACTTCAAAATCGTCAACCAGTCCGTACACAAAGCGCTCCAGCGGCTCGGCTACACCGCAGAGCAGATCGACGACATCGAAAAATACTGCAAAGGGCACGGCACCCTTGCCGGATGCCCCTCCATCAACAAACAGTGGCTCAAAAGCAGGGGATTCGACGACGAAAAGATCGAGCTGGTCAATTCGCAGCTCGAAACCGTCTTCGACATACGCTTCGCCTTCAACAAATGGATCCTTGGCGAAGAGTTCTGCCTCTCGCTTGGTTTCACCGACGAACAGCTCGACAGCCCCGACTTCGACATGCTCCAGGCGCTCGGTGCCACGCAGCAGGACGCCGAAGCCGCCAACGACTACATCTGCGGCACCATGACCATCGAAGGAGCGCCCCACCTCAAGCTCGAACATCTGCCGGTTTTCGACTGCGCAAGCCGCTGCGGCAGAAAAGGGGAGCGCTACATCGGCCATATGGCCCACGTCCACATGATGTCCGCCGTGCAGCCCTTCATATCCGGAGCAATATCCAAAACCGTCAACATGCCCGACACCGCCACCACGGCTGAAATCGGCGACGTCTACCGCTCCGCCTGGCAGCACATGGTCAAAGCCATCACCATCTACCGCGACGGCTCCAAACTCTCCCAGCCGCTCAACATATCGAGCTACAAGGATCTCGACGAAATCATCATGCTCGGCACCGAGGAAACCCTCGACGAAACCAAAGGGCCCCGCGAAGTCCAGGAACGCATCATCGAACGGGTCTACCACCGCTCCGAGCGCAGGCTTCTGCCCAAACGGCGCAAAGGCTACATCCGCGAAGCCTACGTCGGCGGCCACAAAGTCTTCCTCCGTACCGGCGAATACGAAGACGGCTCGCTCGGCGAAATATTCATCGACATGTACAAGGAAGGCGCCTCCTTCAAAGGGCTCCTCAACTGCTTCGCCGTGCTCGCATCAAAAGCCCTCCAATACGGCATGCCGCTCGAAGAACTCGTAGACAGCTTCACCTTCACCCGCTTCGAGCCCGCCGGCGCGGTACAGGGCCACAACGCCATTAAAAACTCCACCTCCATACTCGACTACGTCTTCCGTTCCATCGGTTACGACTACCTCGGCCGCAAAGACTTCGTCCACGTCAAAGCCGTCGACGAAGTCCCCGCCAACGGAGAAGCCGAAGACAAAACGAGGAGCAACGGCATCCATCCGCCCGAACCCACCCTCGAGCACGTCCCCGCGCACCACCACGCGACCTCCGAATACGCATCGAACCTCAAAACCCAGGTACTCCAGGCCAAAGTGCAGGGCTATACCGGCGAACAATGCGAAAACTGCGGCTCCATGCGAGTCAAACAGAACGGCACCTGCAAAGTCTGCGAAGACTGCGGCACCACCACCGGCTGCTCCTGACCCGCCCTTTCCTTCGCCGCTCCCCGGACCCCGGGGAGCTCGGGGAAATGGGGGTTTGGTGAAATGGGACGTATGGGAACTATGGGACGAATGGAACTCAGAAGACTCTTTCCGAATTCTTCCATAAGTCCCATAAGTCCCATAAGTCCCATAAGTCCCATAAGTCCCATAAGTCCCATAAGTCCCATAAGTCCCATAGGTAACATCTGTCCCATTCGTCGCATACCTCCCATCAGTCCCATCGGTTCCATCCCCAGAGCCGGACGCCCCCGAGCCGGGCCCACGTCTCACCGCTTACAGCCCACACGTCTTCAATCCGTTAAAATCCGTTTTCAATCAGCGGGAACCGCGCTCTTCCTCTTCATGGCTGGATAGCCCGACAGCTCAATGGCTGAAGAGCTTGATACAATCCCCGGTAATCCCTCATCCAAAAATCCGTGAAAATCCGTGGGCAAAAATCATCCTCTTCAATCCCACCGCCCACCACTCACGGCCCACAATCTTTTAATCCGTGCTAATCCGCATTCAATCAAGCGGGAACCGCGCTCTTCCTCTTCATTGCTTGATAGCGAGATAGCTGGATGGCTCAATGGCGAGAAAGCATAACCCAATCCTCCGATCAACCATCATCCAAAAATCCGTGCCAATCCGTGAAAATCCGTGGGTAAAAATCTTCCTCTTAAATCCTCCAGGCTTCCGGCCAACCAGGAACCGGGAGTTCCGTAAAATGTGAGTTCCGAGAAATGGGACATATGGGACTAATGGGACGAATGGAACTCAGGAAGACTCTTTCCGAATTCTTCCATAAGTCCCATAAGTCCCATACGTCCCATTCTTCAACACTTCTTTCACTGTTATAAGTGAATAAATATCCATAATAATGAATTAATTTGCACAAAAATCGGCAATTTATTATGATTGCCAAAACAGGCGAAAACAGGGAGCAACTCCCCGAATTCAGTTCGCAAGAAAGGCATATTCCCAAATCATACACACACCATGGACAAAAAAATCAGGAAGGTACTCGTCGCCAACCGCGGCGTACCTGCGGTACGGGTCATTCAGACCTGCAGAGAGCGTAAAATTCCCACCACGGCCGTCTACAGCACGCCCGACCGGCTTGCGGCCCACGTCTTCATGGCCACCGACGCGGTGCATATCGGCGAAGCCCCCCCGATAGAATCCTACCTCAACATCGACAAAATCATCGAAGCTGCCCGCAAAACCGGAGCCAACGCCGTTCATCCCGGCTGGGGCTTCCTCTCCGAAAACGCCCTGTTTGCCGAAAGAGTCATCGACGCCGGCCTCATCTGGATCGGCCCCGGCCCCGACGTCATCCGCAAAATGGGCGACAAAATCGAATCAAAGCTCATCGCCGAACAAGCCGATGTGCCTGTCATACCCGGCATCAACTCCCCCCGGAACGCAGCCGAAATCCGTGCCTGGATGCAGGAGCAGGACGTCGCGTTCCCCATCATCATCAAAGCCTCGTCGGGCGGCGGCGGCAAAGGCATGGTCAAGGTCAACGCCGACCATGAAATTGAAACGGCATACTCGCAAGCCCGCTCCGAAGCGAAAAAATCCTTCGGCAACGACGAAGTGCTCGTCGAAAAATACATCGAAAAAGGGCGCCACATCGAGGTGCAGATCATCGCCGACAAGCACGGCAACGTCATCCACCTCTACGAGCGCGAATGCACGCTCCAGCGCCGCAACCAGAAAATCATCGAAGAAGCCCCCTCGCCAAGCATCGACGACGTCGTCCGCCACGACATCTGCGACACCGCCGTCCGACTCATGCAGAGCATCGGCTACTCCTCCGCCGGCACGGTCGAGTTCCTCTTCGACTCCGACACTTGCAAATTCTACTTCCTCGAAGTCAACACCCGCCTCCAGGTCGAGCACGGCATCACCGAACTGGTCACCGGCGTCGACATCGTCAGCCTCATGCTCGACATCGCCCAGGGCGAACCGCTCGCCTTCATCCAGGAAGACATCCGACCCAACCGCTGGGCGCTCGAAGTCCGTCTCAACGCCGAAGACCCGGCCACCTTCAGCCCCTCCTTTGGCACCATCAGCCGCCTCCACCTCAACCTTTACCCCGGCGCGAGGGTATCGCAGGGTGTCTATGAAGGCTCCGAAGTTCCGCCCTACTACGACTCGCTCATCATGCTGCTCATGACCACCGGCCCCGACCGCGAAACCGCCATCATGAAAATGGACAGCATGCTCTGCCGCAACCTCAGGGTCGAAGGGGTGAAAATCCTCACACCGCTCCTGCTCAGCATCATCCGCCACCAGGACTTCCAGAAAGGCGACTTCTCGACCCGGTTCATCGAAGACCACATGGACGAACTCGTCGCCATGTTTCCCGAAGGCGACAGCGAAGAAGAAGCGCTCAAGATCGCCAGATACGTAGCAGAAATTTCAGCACTTGGAACACCCAACTGGATCTAAACACTCATGACAGACTCCGTATTCGTCAAACCCGGCATGAGCCCCCGGGAAATCGTCAATAACGTCCGCAACCTGCAGGCAATAGCGCTCACATCGACCGGCATGAGAGACGCCGGCCAGTCCGACTACAAAAACCGGCTGCGCATGCGCGACCTCTCCACGCTCTCCGAACACTACAACCGGATGGGCCTCTTCAGCGCGGAATGCCACGGCGGCGCCCGCTGGCACGTCGGCGTCATGAACCGCCGCGAAAGCCCCTTCGAAGAGATCGCCATACTGCGCGAAAAAATGCCCGACGTGCTCCTGCAGACGCTCGTGCGCGAAACCAACATGTGGGGCTACCGGCCATACCCCAAAAACATCATCGAACACGTCGTCTCCCGCGTCGATATCGACGTCTGGCGCTGCTTCTCCTTCCTCAACGACGTCCGCAACATGCGCATGGTAGCCGAAGTCGTCATGAACCGCGGCCGCATGTTCCAGCCGGCAATCGCCTTCACCCAGGCCGACTGGACCACAAACGAATACTTCCTCGGACTCGTCGACGAAATCGTAGACCTCTGCGGCGGCACCGACGAAATCATCCTCTGCATCAAGGACATGGCCGGAGTCGGCAGCCCCCGGCGCATCCGATCGCTCTTCGACGCCATCAAGCAGGCATACCCCGACCTCGTGCTCCAGTACCACCGCCACGCAACCGACGGCCTCGCCATTCCCGCGCTTCTGGCCGCCGCCGAAGCCGGCGCAAGCATTCTCGACGTCGAAGAAGACTCCCTCACCCGCTTCTACGGCCAGGCCCCGCTGCTCAGCGTCGCCACATACCTCGAAGAATCCGGCATGAAAGTCCATCTCAACCGCAAAGCCGCCGACGGCGCCGTACAGAAAGTCCGCGAATGGATCCGCCACTACGAATGGGCCGAATCCCCCTTCAAAGGCTTCGACCACGGCGTGCTCCAGCACCGCATGCCCGGCGGCGCATTTCCCAGCTCCTTCGAGCAGGCCGAAAAAGGCGGCTTCCTGCACCTCATGCCCGCCATACTCAAAGTCATGTCGCTCTACAACCGGATCGTCCGCTACTTCGACGTCACCCCCGGCTCCCAGATCACCTGGGTCACCTGCAGCGGCATCGTCAACCACTACGCCAAAGAACGCGGCATGGCCGGCGTCAGCCACGTCATCGACCTCCTCGTCCGCTTCGTCGAACAAAACGACCAGGAATTCGACGCCATGACGCCCCAGGACCGCAACGAACTGCTCCAGCTCTTCCGCACCGCGCCCGGAGACTTCAAAAACCTCATCACCGGCAGCTACGGCAAACTCCCCATGGGATGGCCCGCCGACTGGGTCTACCGGAGCGCCTTCGGCGACGAAGCCCAGGAAAAAATCGCCCAGCGCCGCGAAGACTCGCCCCTCGACGCCCTGCCGGACGAAGACATAGCCCGCCTTCGCAAAGAACTTGCCGAAAAGCTCGACCGCGCACCAGGCGAAGAAGAGTTCATCCTCTACCTCATGCACCCCAAGGACGCGCTCGAACTCATCAACTTCCGCGAAAAATACGGGGACGCCCCCCAGCTCCTGCCCACCGACGTCTGGCGGTCAGGCCTCGGAAAAACCGGCGACACCGTCGAATTCGAATACCGCGGCGTACCATACTGCATCGAACGCATCTCCATCGGAACCGAACACGACGGCATCATTCACGCCGTCATGAAAGTCAACAACCAGATGCGCGTCTTCAAAATCGAAACGCCCCGCGCCAGAAAAACCGAAACGCGCACAGCCAGAGGCCCCGCCGACGTCGGTGCCCCCCTCAACGCAACCCTCTGGCGAATCGGCAACCCCGAACGAGGCCCCATCAAAGTCGGCGACATCGTCCACAAAGGCGAAGAAATCGCAAACCTCGAAGCCATGAAAATGGAAAACGCCATCCTCGCCCCCTACGACGCGCAAGTCAGGGAAATAGCCGGAACCATCAACCAGATGGTAAAACAAGGCCAGCTCCTCTTCGTCCTCGAAGAAGTAAAAGACATGAGCCGATAAAGCCACAACCCCGGGTTAAACCCCGGGGCACCTCATAGTAGGGGACGTTGTTTTGCAGCTCAACCCGAACGCATCCTATATGCGGTGCCCCGTGATCTGTTGAGGTTCAGAAATTCAGAAAAGCCTGAATCGAATATAGTTGAACTGCAAAACAACGTCCCCTAATACGTCCCCTAATATAATCCGGCGTCCATCCCCCATCTATGGTTTCGGGGATTGAAGAGGAAGATATGTTCCCACGGATTGGCACGGATTGATGGGTGAGGTGGTGTCTGGGGGGTTGTGTTATGGTTTTCGGCTATTGTGCTGTTGGGTTATTTGGTTGTAAGATGGGGAGCGCGGTTCCCGCTGATTGGGGAGCGGATTTTCACGGATGGAAGAGCGGTGAACCGGGGTCACTACATCGATAATCAGGAAGAACACCTCCGATATCGAACAATTCAGGAAGAATACCAGGATCTGTTGCAGGAATTCGCTGTTTCGTTCGACAAAAAATATCTATTTCACGAACCGCAATAAATATCCGTGCAAATCCGATTTCAATCAGCGGGAACCGCGCTCTTCATCTTAAGGCTGGATAGCGGGACAGCTCGATGTCTCAATAGCAACTAAGCACATAACCGATAGCGCATAACCCAATCATCTGTGAAAATCTGTGGGCAACTCTTCCTCTTAAATCCCGAAACCCATAGATAGGGGTGCGCCGTACCCGTGTTTACACGGGCTACCGATATGCCGCCCCTCCGGGGCTGAATAGCCACAACCCACAGCACAGCCTCCGACCCACGTTCTTCCATCCGTGAAAATCAGCTCCCAATAAGCGGGAACCGCGTTCTTTCCCTTCTTGCCGGATACCCCGACACCTCAATAGCCGAAAAGCTCAACACAACCACCCGGTAACCCCACATCCAAAAATCCGTGTCAATCCGTGCTAATCCGTGGGCAAAAATCCTCCTCTTCAATCCCCGCGGCCCCTACGGGCCGAAACCCATAGATGGGGGTGCGCCGTACCCGTGTTTACACCCCGGGCTACCGATATGCCGCCCCTGCGGGGCTGAATAGCCACAACCCACAGCACAGCCTCCGACCCACGTTCTTCCATCCGTGAAAATCAGCTCCCAATAAGCGGGAACCGCGTTCTTTCCCTTCTTGCCGGATACCCCGATACCTCAATAGCCGAAAAGCTCAACACAACCACCCGGTAACCCCACATCCAAAAATCCGTGCTAATCCGTGGGCAAAAATCCTCCTCTTCAATCCCCGCGGCCCCTACGGGCCGAAACCCATAGATAGGGGTGCGCCGTACCCGTGTTTACACCCCGGGCTACCGATATGCCGCCCCTGCGGGGCTGAATAGCCGGGCCTCCTGCCCACCGCAAACGATCTTCAACCCATTGCCGCAACCCGATAACCGGTTTCCGATGGCACCAGGCAGCATTCCGCCACATTCATATCGCAGATCTGCAGCGTTCTGGAAGGGGAGTGGCGTACCAGCTCGTAATCGTGCGTGCCGACAAGCACCGTAATGCCCTTGCTGTTGATGCGCTTCAGGTACTCCAGAATCTCGATCGACGTATCGGGATCGAGGTTTCCCGTCGGTTCGTCGGCAAGCACCACAAGAGGCTCCCGCACGATCGCCCGGGCAATCGCCACGCGCTGCTGTTCGCCGCCCGAAAGGCTCGCAGGCATCGTTTTAGCGGCTCTCTCCAGTCCCACGCTCTGCAACGCATGCATCACCTGATCCTCGATCAGCTTCTCCTTCGTACCCGTCACCTTAAGCACGAACGCCAGATTATCGAACACATTGCGATCCTCCAGCAGGCGGAAATCCTGGAACACGATGCCGAGCCGCCGCCGCAGATGAGGAATCTTCCCTTTGGTGATTGTGCGCGAACTGTAACCGGCAATCTGGATTTCTCCCTTTTTCGGACGGATATCCATATAGAGCGACTTCAGCAGCGTCGTCTTGCCGCTTCCGCTCTTTCCCACAAGATAGACCAGCTCACCCGGTTGTATTGTAAGGTTCAGATCCCGGAAAATCAGCTTTTTGTTCAGTTCGAGATCCACCTGTATGAATGTAATCATGATGACTCAGTATTTGGGGACGTTGTTTTGCAGTTCAACTTTCCTCTTTTCTGCATCGCGCAATTTTCAGGGCAAGTATCGTCGCTTCATAGAAGCTTCTCTCCGATGCCTTTCCGCTGCCGGCAATATCGAAGCTGGTTCCGTGATCGGGAGATGTTCGCACAATCGGCAGGCCCAGCGTAACGTTCACCCCTGTATCGAACGCCAGCACCTTGAAAGGCAGAAGCCCCTGATCGTGATACATCGCCACCGTCATATCGTAATTCCGGTACCGCCCGGCGCCGAAAAACCCATCCGCGGCGAAAGGCCCCTCAACCTGCACGCTTCTGGCCGCCTGCCCGATCGCGGGAGCGATAGCCGCCATCTCCTCGGAGCCCATCACGCCGCCATCCGAAGCATGCGGATTCAGCCCCAGCACCGCTATGCGCGGATGAGCAAGCCCGAAATCCGTCCGCATCGAAAGCGCAAGCCGCTCCAGAAACCCTTCGAGATCCATGGTTCGAATCAGTTCCGGCACCCTCTCCAGCGGCTCGTGGATGGTGGCAAGAGCCACCCGCAGCTCCGACACCGGATCGTAAAACATCATGCAAGGGGAGTCCACGCCGAAGAGCTTCCCCAGAAAACCCGTATGGCCGCTCTCCCTGAACCCCGCCAGCGCCACAGCCTCCTTGTTGATCGGCGCGGTCACCATCGCATCGCAAACACCCTGGCGGCACAACTCTGCAGCCGCAGCAACGGAAAGCATCGCAATCCTTCCCGCTTCGGCCGAAATAACGCCCGGCTTCACCTGCGTCGGCTCCGCAACGCTCAGCACCGGCAGCACCCCGCAATGTGTGGCGCACAACCCCTCCACCGCCGAAACATCGCTCACCAGTTCAAGCTCCACCGGCAGACCGAGCCTCGTCAGATAGAACTCCATCGCCTTATACGAACCCGCCACCACGAACGAATGTCCGGTTTCGCGCAGCTTAAGAAAACTCTTCAGAATGATTTCCGGACCGATGCCATGAATATCGCCGACAGAAAAAACGATGCGCATTCCTCTCAAAGCCGTTTATAAGCATTAGCGATCTTGTCGTCCATTCTGACGCCTTTCAGCGCCATCCATAACAGAACCGGTTCAGGCAGCATCATAAACAACCCCGCCTCCGGCCTGTGCGTTGCCGCCGCCATCGTCTGCTCGAAATACTCGTTCATGAAATGCGCCGCCACAAGTCCCGAAACCAGGTCGCCCATGAACAGCACAACCGCCAGCGCAATCAGCTTCGTCTGCAGTGCCCGGTTGGCATACAGAAAAATCGCCGCAATCGCCGCAATCGCAGTCAGCGGCGAAAAAACGCCCGCCGCATAGCTCGCCGTAACCTGCACAAGCCCCGCAACCTCCAGAGCCCCGAAATCGCGGAAATAAACCACCTCTCCGCCGCTGAAACTCCAGAACGGCACAAACATGCTCGCCAGAGCAAGTGCTCCGGCAATAAACAGATACAGAGACTGAATTCTCGCTAACATATTTCAGCAAAGGCGTTAAAACGTTAATCGAACCATCCCGCAACTACAACCAATATAACGAAAAGCAAAGAATAAGTTGGGGACGTTGTTTTGCAGCTTATCTATCCTCATTGAAGTTGCGTATATTTACGTAAAACGCTCTGCGACATCACCAAAACGCAACAGCTTATGCCACGAGGACCGAGACTTGACGAACCCGGCACATTGCATCACGTCATCATGCGTGGTATCGAAAAAGGCAACATCGTGCTCGATAACGCAGACCGCGGCAACTTCCTCAGGCGCATGAGCACCCTGGCCCAAACCACCGAAACCGGCATCTATGCCTTTGCCCTGATGGACAACCATGTCCACATTCTGCTCGAAAGCGGCCCGTCAGGCATCTCGATCTTCATGCGCCGGCTGCTCTCGGGTTACGCTCAATACTTCAACAAACGCCACAAACGCGTTGGCCACCTTTTTCAGAACCGCTATAAATCCATTGTCTGCGAAGAAGAGGCATACTTCGAAAAACTGGTTGCCTACATCCATCTTAACCCGCTTCGAGCCGGGGTTGTCGAGACGCTGGAGCATCTCTCCACATATCCATGGACAGGACATGCATCCATCATGAACAAGGTCCGCTACGACTGGCTCGATCGGAACCATGTGCTGGGTTTCTTCGGCAGCGACGAACGTTCCGCAAAAAAGGCATACCTTGCCTATCTGCAGGAAGAGATGGGGCAGAAACGTGAAACCGATCTTTCGGGAGGCGGACTGCTCCGGTCGTACGGCGGATGGGCTAACGTGCAATCGATGCGTAAACAAGGCATGGAAGCGCTTGGAGACGAAAGGATTCTCGGAACCGATGCCTTCGTAAGAAAAATACTCGAAGAAGCAGAACACGAAGAGCTGGAGGCGCAACGCTTGTCGCCGAAAGAACGTGTCGAAAAGCTCCGGTCAGTAATTGCGCAGGAATGTCACGACGCAGGCGTGACGGAAGCCTTTTTCCGCTCGGGAAGCAGGAGCCGCGATTTGCCGGCACTGCGGCAACGGATTGCCGTGAAATTCGTCTTCGCCTATGGCCTGACGCTTGCCGAAACGGCAAGGTGGCTTGGAGTGAGCACCAGTGCGGTCAGCAACATGCTGAAGAAGCATCAATGAGGCAGTCATCGGCGAGAAGCCGTAACCCTTTGATATTCAGAAGACCGGAAAACCTGATTCGGGGTAAGTTGAGCTGCAAAACAACGTCCCCTACTTGCTGCCATACTTGCCGCTGTGAGCATCATTTCCGCATATTGTGCGCAATATGCAGCTCCCGGAGCATGGCGCATTTTTTCGAGACATGGTGCTGCATTCTGCGGAGGATGTCGTCAAGCGTTTTTACAGCCTCCCGAACATGCGGGCCCTTGTTCAGCATTACGCATTCGGCCCGGTCGCCCATCGCGGCATCAGTGATTTCGGCTCTTGAGGGGATTCCCTCTTTTGCCATTGTTTCAAGCACCTGTGTAGCCCATATCACCGGAACATGTGCAGCTTCGCAAATCCACAGGATCTCCTCCTGAACTTCGGCCATCCGCTCAAAACCGCATTCGACAGCCAGATCACCTCTGGCAATCATCACCCCGCAAGCAGGCCACTGCATGGCGGCTAACAGCATTTCAGGCAGATTTTCAAATCCTTTACGGGTTTCGATTTTAAGGACAATCGCAGGACACCGATCCCCCGGTTTCTGAAGCTGCTGCTGCAGCTCGAGTACGTCGGATGCGGTATTGGCAAATGAAAGTTCTATCAAATCCGCATGCGTAGCCGCAAACGCAAGATCCTCCAGGTCTTTTGGCGTCAGCGAACCGATCAGCAGCTCACTGTCCGGAAAATTCATTCCCTTGTCCGCAAGCAGCTTTCCTCCTCCCGCCCTCGTATGGGTTATGTTTACAAGAACGCCATGTTCTTCATTCCTCTCCACAATGCCGCCGATCTTTCCGTCATCGAACCATACGTGTTCACCCGGTCGCACATGATCGAGAGCTTCAGGTATTGAACACCCTATTCTCGCAGGGGCAATCAGACAGCCGTCCTTGTCGGATATCGCCGGCCGGCCTGGCGCGCTATCCCTGGTTAAAAGAAGCTGATCGTTTATTTTCAACGGAATACTGTTTATCAAAGCCGGAAAATCCCCGACAATTGTTTCCTGCTCCATACCATCGCGCATCCTGCAGAGTAATGTTCCGGGCACGATATAAGCCGTTTTTGACAGTTCGCAAAGACAACCGTCATTGCAGACATCAATAACTGCAAATTCCCTGTTCGCATTTCTTGCATCCAGAAATCGAACCCGGTCACCCTTGCGGAGTGAGGAACGCCAGTTACTTGAAACAGGAATAACCGGAATACCGGCACTTCTGCCGGAGGCCAGTTTCTCTGCATCGCTCTTTTCCGTCAGCCATACTTTTGCCGGCGCAGCAACCCGGCCATACATATCACGAAACGGCCGGATTCTCATGACCGTCGGCCCGGGCTCGATCGGGCCAGTACGCAGCTTTGGCCCCGCAATATCCATGGCAATCCGGCATGACCGCCCGACAGCTTTTTCGGCCAGCCGCAAGTGCTCAACCATTTTCAGCCATAACGACGAGTCGTCATGAGCGCAATTGATACGCATGCAATCCATTCCGGCCATTACAAGATCATGAACCAGCGAATAATCGCAGGCAGCTTCTGTCGGCATGGTTACCATGATTCTTACGTTTCTGCCTTGCGGTGAAGGACCAAGTACAGACTCAGTATGCTGTGCAAGCAATCTCAGGCCAGGAATAAAATCAATCGGTTCCGGGATTTCTTCGGGAGGGATTGGCTCCTGCTCTACATGGCGGAGCGTCCGTAAAACAGCGTCAATGGTCGCCAGCACATGTGATTCGGCCCTGCCGAGAGAAGAAAGACCCTGTGTCGCAAGTTTCATTTGCAGTTCCCTGCGATCGTGGCGGCGAAGACCGAGATAATGAAGCAGGTTTATTGCGCTCTCGCGGTAGTTCTGATGGACCTTTTCGAGGTGGATTGTCGATGTATCGGCCACAATCTCTTTGCGGATCGCAGAAAGCTCTTCGATAAGCATTGCGGTAATCGGCACGTTTGAACATGAACCCTCGCAATGGTAATTTTTTCCTGATGGAGCCATAACAACCAATAAATTTTAAATTCGACCGTTTTGATCAGGAGCCTGCCCGTAATAAAGGGCACCTCTATAAAGTGTGATGATCGATCAAAGTGCAAGGCGGACGGAGCGGAGAAACCGGAGTGTACACGGAGTACATGAGGATTTAGAGCACCGACCAACGCAGCAATGTGGGTGCGCAATAACTTTATAGAGGTACCCTAAAAAAAGCCGACCGACAGCAAACCGGTGAAGAGGGAGGAAAACACCTTGTTACGGTTGCTGTCGGTCGGCTCACACGGATCAGGCGTACTTTTCAGGAATTCTCCTCAGGCAGGCTCGCCTCGGCTTCCAGCCAATCCTCGACATCGGTCCCGTCGGGTTCGCCTTTTTCCTTCCAGAGATAGTAAGCCGCAAGCCTGATCTCCTCTTCACGCTCTTCCTGCGTCAAGGGCACCCTTTCAATCTGTTCGTTAGACATGGCTGTAAAATTTATTGTTACCATTAACATGAAACTCATGCATCGTCACGCATTCATCGCACTTGATACAAGCACGACAATATCATGTTACTTGTTATTGTAAAGTCGAGCAACAGTCCAACTGTTACAACTCTGTGAAATCGGGGCACCGTACCCGATTCCGGGCAGCAGCAATATTGTCAGTCTGGCAAAAAAGGTTTGAATTCAATCCCTCGGAACCGCACTTTTTCTTGTTCAAACCCGCGATACCGGCAGGCCGCACCTCCGGCGCTTTCGGGCAAACCGGCCCCGTCCCGCATCAGCTGTCAAGCTTATGCGGGAGTTACGGGTTCTACGCTGTGTGTCAGGGGAAAATGGCTGGATGCCACTTAGACGGGAAGACTTCTACCTCAGCACCTTATCGAGATCGATATTGAATATGGTCTGGCGGCGCAGCCAGACGATGACGCGGTAGATCGATTTAACGCGGTAAGAAGCAGCGAAGTATGCCGCAAAACAGAAAAGGTAGATGGTAAAGAGCAAAGCGTCCGGCAGTTGAAGCATGGTGCCGACGATGGCAATGCCCGATGAGGCCGCCGTGGCGGTCGCCATGATGATAACGGCTTTCCTGTGATCGAGACCCATGGCCTTGAGAACATGGTGGAAATGGGTTTTATCGGCGTAGAAGGGGCTTTTTCCCTGAATCATCCGCTTGATCATGACGACGATGGTGTCTGAAACGGGAAGCGCGAGCACGAGCAGCGCTGCCGCGGGCGATACGACGGTATCTCCCTGAGTGGTCTGAATGGCGAAAAACGCAAGCGAAAAGCCCAGCGTCATGCTGCCGGCGTCCCCCATAAAGAGCTTCGAAGGAAACCAGTTGAAGCGCAGGAAGGCGGCCAGCGCACCGACGAAGGCGACGCTCGTCAGCACCAGGGCGGTTTGACCGTTAAGCCAGGCGAGGATGCCGAATGCGCTGAATGCTATCAGCGAAATACTGCCTGCAAGGCCGTCGAGGCCATCGATCATATTCATGGCATTGATGACGCCGATAACGCAGAATATCGTGATGGCGTAGGCAAAAGGGCCGGTCAGAAGAGGGCCGAAACCAAGGATGTTTCCGAAAGAATGCAGAACGGCGCCGCTGAAATGCATAACCAATATCGTGGCCAGGGCCTGAACCGCGAAACGGATTTTGAAACTGACGTCGTGGCGGTCGTCGAAAAACCCGACCGTCGCGATTATGAGAATAGCCGGAAGCAGACCCGCATATTCTGAAACGGGCAGGAAGACAAGCATGGAGGCGATAACGCCGGCTACCATGCCGAGTCCGCCAACAAGGGGTTTTGCGACGGTATGGATTTTACGCACGCCGTCCGGCATGTCGATAAGGCCGAGTTTTTCGGCCTGTACCCGAAGCAGGAGGATAACGGCAAAAGATACCACCAGCGCCGTAAAGTAAATGCCGGTGTACTCCATAAGCGGAAAAATAGCCGCTTCGATGACGGAAGCCGTGTCGGATCCGGCGGCACGAATCCCGGAATCGACAGGTAAGCTGCCTGCAGAAAGATCCCAGGCAGCAGCGGCAATCACCGGGACAGGAAACAGAAATTTGGGGTTCAGCATAACTTCGGCAGTTTTTTGTTCATGGGGGTTGACAAAAAAGCTTCGCCTCTTTTTGTTCGGACTTCAGCAGCCGGAACAGCCGTCCGAAATGATTTATTATACAGAGATTCGTTTGTGAGATGCGGTATTGCCGCACCAAGAGGGTCACAACAGCTGAATATAGCAAAACGAATATAATCCCGCATCCCGTTTTTATGGTTTTCTTGTTGAACCAGGGGTATTCCCTCATGCGTCGCATTCTCCCGGCCGCATTATGCCGTATCGTTCCGTTCTTTTTTCTCGATGGTTTCCGGCCTGACCCGGTGTAAAAAAACGCTTCCCTAACCGCTATCGATTTTTCTGAACCGTAACAAAGCGAACAAAGAGAAAACCCCGTCTCCGGAATAAATTCAGAATGAACTGACATAGCAGGCCATGTAATGGTATAATTCTGATATTTGCTTGTAAAATAAGCATATCGCTATAAAGTGTTTCAATAATATGTTATAATCTGTTATACTTTAATAACACATATATGTGATGTATATAACGCATATGCTGTATGTGTAACGATGGCTGTTTCCCCCAAAGAAACAACCCCATACATCCTTCAACTCCATTCGTTAACGGATCATGCTGTCAGTACTCAAAAAAGCCATCGCCCAAAAAAAGGTGGTATCGGTTTTTTTTCATGGTGAGGGAGGGCATCGTCTGCTCGAACCGTTTCTTGTCGGCACCACGGATAACGGTATTGAAGCGCTCCGTTCGTTTCAGGTCGGCGGTTTCAGCAACACGTTCAAAACCTACGGGTGGAAGCTCTTTCGTGTCGATTGCATCTCGTCGATCGAAATAACCGATGCCGATTTCTCCCCCTCGAGACCGGATTACACCCCTGACGATCCGGTGATCCGAAACGTTATCTGCAGGTGTTAGTTCTATCGGCGCAGGGCGTAAGCCGCGCACCCGCAACTCCAGCCGAGCCTTAAGCCATCCTGCCGCTCCAGGCATTTTTCGACTCATCCCATCTATTCTTTTTCCCGGGCTTCCGGCCAACCGCTATCCTGCTGCAAGGCAATTGCAAGGGGAGCGCTCCGCGCGGAACCCCGGCTGACGGCCCACCGTTTCAGGGGATAGTTGAGCTGCAAAACAGCGTCCCCAGAAAGCCTGCTCACAGCCTTGGTCCACCGCTCTTCCATCCGTGCCAATCCGATTTCAATAAGCGGGAACCGCGCTCTTTTTCTTCATGGCTGGATAGCGAGATAGCTGGATGGCTCAATAGCCGAAAAGCTCAACAGAACTACCCGATCTCGCCCGCATCCATAAATCAGTGTACATCCGTGAAAATCCGTGGGCAAAAATCTT
>NZ_JAIGND010000050.1:0-8050 GCF_036528655.1 Chlorobium sp. | reverse complement strand
AAGTTTGGCCACATCCTCGCGGTTCCGGATCAGTGGCAGGCGCAGCACTTCGAGTAACGTTGCGAACACGTTCCGATACATGGCCCTGGCGATACGACGAATTTCTTCCCCTGATTTGTCCGGGAATATCAGACTCAGGTTGCGATAAACCATGGATCGCCTGAGCCTGATAACATGGTGCATGAAATCACCAATAAGGGATGCAAGGAAAACGGTCTGACGTCTGTCGAGTTTACGCACCATGAAACCGAGCAGATCGATCACATTGTATGTAACCCGCATACTCAAGAAAGATCAACCCGGAAAACACTTTCATCATACCTACCGCATATGAAATGCTGAAAAAGCCGGCGGCGCTTCCATCAACAGATCAGCCAGTCACTATTGGGTTGATGGAAATACAGGAAACCTCTTTTTCTTCGCTATGATCGACAATGCCACCTCAGTCATCCATGCCAGATTTCCAGCTCTCAGATTCTCGTTAATAAGCGGGAATGAACCGCCAGGGGTGAAAACCTGCTGGGAGTTCAATGGTCAAAGGAAACTGAAAACAGCTGGCTCAATCGATAGATATCGGTATCATGCCGCTGGAAAACGACGAATGGTCGGTGAAAATGCTCATTCAAGTTGATCCAGAAAGTTTCTCACGAAACAGTCAGCCAAATCGGTACTCACATCACCCCCGGACTACTTGGCGCCAATCAAGATATTCATGTGCCAATGATTAGGAGCAAGATCTATCTTGATCTTGATATCTAAAAAATATAAAGTAATTCGGAAATTACCGAATTACTTTATATTTTTTACCCTGAAAGCCTCCATATAGCAATTCGTGTATAAAAACCCCATGTTAAGGCCGCTCAAGAAGCTATGGAGGGAGGAACGCACATTCGTATGCCGTATTATCAGCATATATACGCCAAAACCCTTACGTATTACCGGCATTCAAAAAGCGCATTGAAAACATAAATATAACAAGTCCTGTTAAGCCTGACGGTAAATAGTCAATTTCCTCCGTATCTGAAAAAGACCTTTTCCATAAATCGAAGCTAAGCATCGCGAAACTCACCCCCAACCTATTAAACATAACCATCAGGATGAAAAGCAGCATTTGCGGCATTGTTACGCTTTACTCGCCCCCTGACACCCTCATTCGCAATATCGCCACCTATATCGGCCATATAGACAAGCTTTACATTATAGACAACTCTCAAAATACCAACCCGGATTTATTAGCGTCCATTATAGATACATTCAGCAACACAGAAATACTCTCTTACGGCAAAAACCTCGGCATTGCGACAGCACTGAATACAGCAATAAAAAAAGGGTTACAGGAGAACTACGAATGGCTTCTTACGATGGACCAGGACAGTTTCTTTGACGATCAACACGCAAACTTATTCTTCGGTTCATTACATGGCACAGATAAAAACATGACCGCAATACTGTCGCCCTCACATAAACAATCTTCTGATAACTCGAGTAGTACCTGCGTTAAAAAACTTGAGGTCATGACATCCGGGAATCTCCTCAATCTCGCCCTGACTCATAGGATCGGACTTTTCAATGAATCCCTGTTCATCGACTCGGTCGATCACGACTACTGTTTACGTGCCAATATAGCCGGATTCGACGTCCTGCAGACAACAAATTGCTTTCTGCAACATACAGTCGGCACGAGTTACTCCGGAAGTTTTCTTTTCGGAATCAAGAAAAAAACATTCAATATTCATTCCCCGAAACGGATGTATTTTATCATAAGAAATGGACTGTATATCGCAAGAAAATACAAAAAAGACTTCCCGTCTTATTCATCAATGCTGAAAAAATGCAATAAAACAAGAATCTCGCGATGTCTGCGGTATGGAGACCGCAAGCCCGAGTACCTGAAGTACATCACATTGGGAATAATTGACTATACATTAAACAGGTTTGGTAACAAAGTTAATATATAAACAAGCCAAGCTGACTGTGCCGGCTTCTCAAACGTCAGATGCCGCTTCGCTCTTTCCTGCAAACTGAATATCATAAAGATGCCTGTATAGCCCACCGAGTTCAAGCAACTCTGCATGGTTACCTGACTCGACGGCTCTGCCGCGATCCATAACAATTATGCGATCAGCGTTTCTTATTGTTGACAACCTATGTGCCACCACAAGGGCTGTCCTGTCTTCGAGGGCGTGATCAATCGCCTGCTGAACCACTTTTTCAGACTCATTGTCAAGCGCGCTGGTCGCCTCATCGAAAATCAGTAATTCAGGATTCTTGACCATGGCCCTCGCGATGGCCAATCGCTGCCGCTGACCTCCTGAAAGCTGTATTCCCCTGTCGCCGATAAGCGTGTTATACCCTTCGGGCTTCTCGGTAATAAACTGATGGGCGTTGGCAAGACGGGCTGCGCGCACCACCCGTTCATGGTCAGCCTCTTCCCTGACACCATAAGCGATATTCGATTCAACAGTATCGTTGAAAAGAATCACCTCCTGACTCACCACCCCGATCATGCGCCGAAGCTGTTTGTAGTCGAATTCCCGAATATCCGTGCCGTCAATGGTAATCCTGCCCGAATCGACATCATAAAACCGCAGAAGCAGATCAACAGCGGTTGATTTACCGGAACCGGATTGACCGACAAGCGCCACCATTTCGCCTTTCTTGATCTCGAACGTAACATGGTCGAGAACATTCGGTGCATCGGGTTCATTCCGATACTTGAAGCAGACATCCTCAAACTTGATCGATTGAGAGAATCCCCTGATTGAACGTGAACCGTTTTTTATGGCCGGAACGGTATCGAGCAGCTCGAAAAGACGCTCTGCAGAAACCATTCCAAGGTGCAGCTGGGTACTTACGTTACCGATCATCTTGATTGGCCCCATGGTGGAATACAGGGTAAAAGCGAACAGAATCAGTTCGGATGAGGTCATTTGCCCATCGAACACCTGCAGTCCTCCATACCAGAGCACAAGTGCTATTGCAGCCACCAGCAGGGTTTCGTTGAGAGGACCGATAATATTGCGAAGTCGTGAGATTTTTATATCGAGGGCCCTGAAATCACGGGTAAATCCCTGAAATTTTGCATATTCCACATCCTCGTACGCACTGGACTTGATCACCTTGATACCGCTGAATTTCTCCTGCAGCACGGAATTCATATCGCCCATATTATTACGAAAACTTGTGGCAAGGCCCTTTACCTGCCTGCCGACTTTACGGATAACAAAAAAAATTAGTACTGACGACAATGCGGCAAAAAGAGTAAGCTGCCAGCTCAGAACAAGCAGCACGCCTACGTAAACCAGTATTGAAAAAGGATTCTGCAGAAAATTGACGAAAGTAGAGCTGACTGTGGTATTGACGGCCTGCACATCGTGGTATACCAGGTTCATCAGACCTCCGACCTTGTTCTTGTTGAAATAATCGAGATGCATTTCGATGATATTCCTGAACACGTCGTCCCGAAGTTTCTTGGCTGTTTTTGTCTGTACCCTGAAAATGAGCTGCCCGTTCAGGTAGACAAAGAAATTTTTCACGGCAAAAGAAGCAATTAGAAAAAGGCAGATATTGAGCAGAGTCTGCTGTTTTGTTTCGGCATGAAAAGCCTGCTCAAATGTACGCGTCACCGATTGCTTGAGCTTGTCCGTGTCAAAAGAGTTCAGTCCAGGCACATTGGGGGAAAATTGCTTTTTTTCGCTCTTTTGCGGATCGGCATCGGCCTCACCATCATTTCCCGGACGCAAGGGAGCCTCGACGGCTCTGTCTGCAGTAAACACTGCGTTCAGAAGAGGCAATACCGAATAAATGGAAACAACGCCGAGCAGGGACGTGATAATGCTTACCAGAATAACAAGAGAGACCTTCCCTTTTGAGGGAGCAAGATATCGAACAAGCCGTAAGAATAATTTCATAAACAGGTTATCTGTTCAAAAAGCATAATTTTGCTTTAATCTACATTTTCATCGCATCTTATACAAAAGAGTCAACATAAACATAAATAAAGATATAACACAGCCACTCTTTATCCGGAAAGCACGTCTCGAAAGCGTATCAGCAGACGACCAACCCGATCGAACATGAATTGCAGAACCGACGCCCCGCAAGACACTGCATGATTTCTTCGCACAAAAAATCCAGCTCGTCTTCAGAACTCTGTGCCTCCATGCTGAGTGAATCAATTCGATCGAACAATCAGGCCTTAGTGCCATAATTATTTTTTTGAAAACCCATAAAATAAAGCAATATTCGAAGTACTATATATGCAATAATCCCCATATACAGCCGTATATAAATCAAACCTATTCCCCAAAACCGGTTGCTCGCAAATGAACAATTCGCTCCTGAACGAGGAATATCCAGCAGGTATTGAAACCGAATACGCCAAATCGCGAGCGGAACAGGACGCATGGAAGGCCGCAGCACTTGCCGAACGCGAGAACCGCGTAGAAATGCGTCGCATCCTGGCGGAAACAGGCTCAATGGCCACTGACGCAAGGGAGCAAGTGTCGACCAATCTCCATCCTCACAAACGTTCCGTTGAGCCATTCTGGAACGATCCTGCCGACCTGCGTTTGAGACGGAGCTACCCCGGGCCGAGATACTGAATGTCTGCCACCACGAGTGGTCGGGCATTACAGGATTGATCTGAATCTCGCATAAATTTGATTTCAGTTATTTCATAACATTCAATAACAATGCTCGACTTATCGTTACTTTCTAACCTGCCGGCCCCGATCAGACTGTCGCCGCCTTGGTCATGGGCGGGCCATATTCCCTTTGCAATGTGGTTTATCCAGCAGGAAAAACCCCGTGTCATTGTAGAACTCGGTACGCACTCCGGTCATTCCTACTTTGCATTCTGCCAGAGCATTCGCCACTTTGGCATACATAGCCGATCTTATGCCATAGACACCTGGAAAGGTGACAAGCAAACAGGTTTTTACAGTGCTGATGTCTATCAGGAGGTTCTGAGACACAACAAGGAACGCTACAGCGACTTTTCGACGCTTCTGAGAACCACATTCGATGACGCAATCGACACATTTGCCGACCATTCAATCGACCTGTTACACATAGACGGTCTCCACACGTATGAAGCTGTCAGCCACGACTTCGCCTCATGGCTGCCAAAAATATCTCCACATGGAACCATTCTGTTCCATGACATTGCCGTCAGAGCAGGAGATTTCGGTGTTTGGAAACTTTGGGAAGAGATCTCCAGCCGTTACCCACAAATCGCTTTCGAGCACTCCCACGGATTGGGCGTCCTTTTTCCGGGAAACGCACCTGGCGAGACGGCCCGGCAACTGACTGAAGCATGGCAGCATCCCCAGCATTGCACGCTTATGAAAACGATGTTCACCCAAGCAGGGGAAAACCTCGAATACAGGACACTCTGCCATATAAATAGAGATGAACTCCTTCAACAAAAAGAGCTGACGATTACCGAACAAAAAAAAATCATTGCAGTGCAAAAACGTCAAATTAAACTGATGGATGCTGCTATTCATGACTGCCAGAACCTCAACATTAAAAAACAAAACCAGCTATCGAGAATCCTCAATTCACAAAGTTGGCATATCATTAAACCCTTATGGAAACTATCAAAATCAATTAAGAAACGCACAACAAAACAAAACCCCAGTAGAGATAATCATGACCGCAATAACATCCATTTTGATAAGAGTGAATACCAGCAATGGATCGATGCTGTCGAAACTTACTCCTACGAACAGCTACAGAACATGGCACAGGAAATTGCTCTCATACCCTCGCCTCCAAGATTCTCGATTATCATGCCGGTATACAACCCTTCAACGGACTTTCTTAACGAAGCCATATGCTCCGTGCAAAGCCAACTCTACCCACATTGGGAACTCTGTATAGCAGATGACCACTCGCCAAACGAGAAAGTCAGAGAAATCATCATGGCATATGCATGTCAGGACGAAAGGATAAAATACCGGTTCAGAAATAAAAACGGCCATATTTCCGAAGCAAGCAACACCTCACTTGAACTTGCAACCGGAGATTATATCGCGCTCTTCGACCATGACGATAAACTCCATCCCCTTGCCCTGTACTGGAACGCAAAGGAGTTAATTAACCACCCCGACGCTTCAATAATATATTCCGATGAAGACAAAATCGACGAATCCGGCAGAAGACTCGACCCATACTTTAAATGTGATTTCAATTACGACCTGTTTCTCTGTCAAAACATGATTTCGCATCTCGGTGTCTACAAAACTGCTTTGATCCGAACGATTGGCGGCTTCCGCAAGGAATTCGAAGGTTCACAGGACTACGACCTTGCCTTACGAGCAATCGAATCAATCAAACCCGAACAGATACGTCATATCCCACGAATTCTCTATCACTGGAGGATTCACAAAGAAAGCACAGCAAAAAACATCAATAGAAAACCCTATGCACTGATCGCAGCAACAAAAGCCATACAGGAGCACTTGAGCCGTATGGGCGTCGATGCAACGGTAACCCAATCTGTCGATGCCCCGATTTTCAGCAGAATAATGTATAATCTGCCAGAACCGGTACCATCTGTAGAAATTCTCATTATCTATCAAGGCGCTGTTCAATGTACAATACGATGCATAAAAACATTGCTGGATAAAACTGATTTCCGGGAATTTACCGTTAGGCTTATTAATTTTCCCGATGAACATGAGGGGCTCAGCTTGCTAGCCAAAGATTCCCGTCTCTTTATCAATAAACCTGCATCTACTGACAATTACAGCACCCTTCTCAATACAGCTGCCTCGTCATCCATTGCCTGCTACCTCTGTATTCTGCACGACAACCTTGAAATCATCGATTCCGGATGGCTGAAAGAAATGCTCGGTCATGCCATACAGCCCAACATTGGAGCTGTAGGCGCAAAACTTGTATCTCCAGATGGCAGACTGAAACACTGCGGTATTATCATGGGCATACATGGCATGGCAGGATACCCGCACAGAAATCAACTTGATGGCTCTGCAGGTTATTCCGGAAGAAAATGCCTTCAGCAGCAATTTTCGGCACTTGCCGGAGGATGCCTGCTGTTGAAACGTACAGACTACCTTGCCGTCGACGGTATGGAAGAAAGTTCTCTGCACTACGAGATGGGTCAGATCGACCTTACCTTAAAACTATCACAGCGTGGATTGAGAAACATATGGACACCATACGCAAAATTACAGGTACATGAAATAACAGGAGAGCGCAAAAAAGGTTTTTTCTCGAAATGGACAATCGAGGAATCCCTTCACATGCAGCATAAATGGAGCCACATCATCGAACATGATCCGGCATACAATCCCAATCTCACGCTCATCAGTGAAGATTTTCAGCCTGCATTGCCACTATAGCCCTGATGTATGCATATTGATTTTGTAAGACAACCAGACCACGCAAAGCCTCTCTCTGTGAAAGCGCAGTTGTTGAAGCCGAAGGCCATACCGGCAAGCACCGATTCCAGCATAAGGCGCTGCACCCGTTTCCGGTTGACGTTATACCCTTGGGTAAACATAATGAGCTTCATCCGGTGGTTTCCGTAAAACGGATGAAGGGTGTACTCTTCGTCGATAAGCCTCAGCAGCTTGAGATCATCGGCATCAGGCACGGAGCTTTTGGCTGGCCCGTAGCAGCCTGACCATTTCAACCCGGCAAATGCGCATTGTGTGGATACCGGCAGCATGCATTTGCACTTCCCGTTCCCATTGCCCACCCGGATTGGGGTGGATACCGAATTTCCGGCCGATCTCGTTCAGGGTTTTCTCGCCCCTTATCGCCTCAAGCGCCACCTTGGCCTTTTACTGTGCCGTAAAGCTTTTGCGTTGTTTTCGCTCATAACTTATCACTCTTATTGGGCAAGTCCCCACCTTAATCCACTGTCTGAAAATTGGGGTCCACTACAGTTCGCTTCCACCGGTTGTGCAGCCAGAACCACTCTTCGGGCCGGCGTCGAATTTCATCTTCGATCATTCTGGTATAGCGTGCGGCAAGGAGAGCGGTATCCGCTTTGCTGAAGGAGAGATCAGAGGTATCA
>NZ_JAIGND010000049.1:0-2089 GCF_036528655.1 Chlorobium sp. | reverse complement strand
CGAACACAAACCCCTGCTCGGGCAAGCCGCACTCCCTGCGCGTGAACGCCCGCTCCGAAATTTTCCTGTGAGCATCGTTCACCTGGTAGCTGTCCGGCATCCAGACGATTTTCTCCGTATAATACTGGCTACTGCTTGCCGGTACCAGAACCTTATCGGCTATCAGGTAATCGATATACGGGGCTCCCATCGTGCCGGGATAGCCAAGATAGTTCACCTGTACAGGCGCTGCCCTGTAAGCAAAAATACCTGTTCGCGAATCGGTCGTAAACCCTTTCAGATCAACGGCAATATCGATTCCCAATTCTCTCGATAACTCTGCCACTTCAAGGTCTGAACAATTTCTGACATCAACGAACCTGTCGAAGGACGCCGATATACGCATCCTCATCTTGCTTCTGCTGTCGGTTCCAAATGAAAATGCGATAAGTTCAAAACGTGACCGGTCATGCCGCTCGAAAAGCTCGGCAATAAGCTGCGTTGTGGCATGATTGTGGAAATCCGCAGAAAAGTAGCCGATACAAATTTTATGCCTTCTGCTTCGTTTCGGAATTTCAGAAAGATGATGATTTTCCGGATACCGAACTGATACATAAAGGTCTACAGCCTTTCTCTGAATATCCGGCAAATCAAGTAATGACAGAACAGGAAACGGAGTCGCAACCTTTTCTCCATTTTCAATACTCTCTCTCAGTCTGACGAGATTACGATCGTAATCCTGCCAGTCGCAGATTTTCATGCTCGTATGCAGGTAACGACTGAACAGAAAAGCATAATCGGGCTTCAGGGAAAGCGTCTTTCGATATGCATGAACAGCATCTTCATACTGCTTCATCTCCGCAAGAACATGGCCCCGATTGCAGATCGCACTGATATTGTCCGGTTTAAACTCCAGCAACTCATCGAAAACAGAGAGCGCATCTTTGTTGCGTTTTAAAACATGGAGCAGCATGGCTTTATTGAACAATGCATCGGTATGATCCGGCTTGATCTCGAGTGTCCTGTCAAACATCGAAAGCGCCTCTTCATACCTGCCAAGCCGTTTCAGTACGTTCCCGCAGTTACTCCATACATCCGCATCTTCCGGTTTGAGGACAAGAGCTTGCCGATAACTTTCAAGAGCCTCTTCATAGCGTTTCAGACCGAGAAAAACATTGGCACGGTTATTATACAGCTCGGAACTACCCGGTGATACCGCAATGGCCTGATCGAACAGAGCTATTGCCCCTGTCATGTCGTTCTGCTGCACGGCAATACCTGCGAGAAGCTGCAGAACATCGCTGTTTTCAGGATAATCACAGAGGATTGCACGATAGATCGCTGCAGCTTCGTCGAGCCGACCCTTGCGGTGCAATGCAAGCGCCGACGGCAATCGGGTTGCAACATCGGATCTTTTTGCGACTTCGGTGATCTCAAGATGATCCGGAGGCAGATCTGCATGATACCGCTCGTACATCGCTTCATAGGCAGCTTCAAGATAACCGGTGAACCGCTCCGTATCGAACAGCGGCGAACTCATCCGGTTCCGTTCCAGCTTCTCCCTTATGCCCCTCAACCTTTCCGGTTCAAGCGCAAGCGCCACGGCAAGAGACTCGTACTCTTCCGCCGTGGTGGTTACCAGTTCCGGCAGGCCGACCGCATGCAGGAGGCTTGCCGCCACCCTTCCGGCAAAAGACTCGCCCAAACGGGTCAGCACCGGCAACCCGGCCCACAGCGCATCGCTCGCAGTTGTATGCGCATTGCATGGCAATGTGTCGAGGAACAGGTCCGCCAGCAGGTGTCGCGAAAGATGCTCGGCTAACGGCATTCTTTTCGCAAAAACCAGCCGTTCTCCCGAAACGTCTCTCGTCACCGTCTCACGGCGAAGGTTTTCCGCTGCCATCGCATTATCCTCGAACAGCCAGAGCACGCTGCCTTCCACCTGTTTCAGGATCCGCATCCAGACATCGAACACATCCGGAGTGATCTTGTAGTTGTTATTGAAACATGCGAACACAAACCCCTGCTCGGGCAAGCCGCACTCCCTGCGCGTGAACGCCCGCTCCGAAATTTTCCTGTGAGCATCGTTCACCTGGTAGCTGTCCGGCAT
>NZ_JAIGND010000048.1:0-5489 GCF_036528655.1 Chlorobium sp. | reverse complement strand
TCCTCTTATAGCTGGATAGCGTGACAGCCGGATGGCTCAATAGCAAGAAAAACATCACCCATAGCGCTTAACCCATTAATCCGTGTTAATCCGTGCCAATCCGTGGGCAACCTCTTCCTATTCAATCTTTACTGCTATACGTCCTTATGCTCGCTATAGCCTTCATGTCATAATACGTATTCACCGCAGTCCCATCTCCTCCGTCTTCTGTAACCCGCAGGAAAAGATCGCTGATGAACAGGACGGCATCTTCATAAATCTGTCCCTCGTTGATCTGCAGCTTCACGCCCTTGCGGATTTTGCGCGACATGGTGCCGTGCAGCGGCACCGAGGCGTATTCGAGCACTTTTTCCCATGCCTGCATATTGCTCTCTGCCATTATAACCCTCCTCCTGTTTAATTATTAAGAAAACGAAACTTTACCTAACACAATATTGTATAATACATATATTATCTTAATTTTTCTGATAATTATAGCGTTTCCCCTTATTATAACAGCACAAACGACAACAATGAAACAGACATTGAGACCGCTTGGAACCGTCATGCAACTGCTTGACGAACTTGGACACGAGGTAACTTACGCATACGAGGACCTGGTATTTGTCAATCACAGCGACTTTCTTCTCCAGTTCGGTGAAACGGGTTCGGTACTGCATCTCTTTTTCAATAACGAGTGCGCAAAAAAAGATGCCGATGCCATAGAAGAGAGTCTTATTCCCGCCGCAGATAAAAAAGGGCTCTCCATTGCCACGAAAGGGCGCTACAGTCTCAGCGAAGAACCTGATGAGAATCTGCAGATCAGGTTCTTCGATCTCTGAACGCCCGATCTGCCAGAGATTTTTTTCCTAGGGCTGCAGGAACCATTTCAAGCCGGAAACCCTTGTATCAGAATAAACGGACGGTTTTTTACTATCCAAGGCGCAAAAGCCATCAAAAAAGTTTCCGGCTTATGGCAACCTGGTACGACACGCTCAGAAAACCCGCATTTACCCCACCGAAAAACGTATTCGGTCCGGTCTGGTCCATTCTCTACATATTTATTTTTGCATCTCTCGCCGTTTATTTCCTTACGCCTGTAAAGCACAACCTGATACCCGTCACCATTCTGCTGCTTATCCATTTTACGGCCAGTTTCAGTTGGACGCAGCTCTTTTTCAAACAAAAAAGAGTTCTGATCGCACTGATTGACCTCGTCATTATCGATTGTACCCTTATAGCCATCATTATTCTGTTTTTTCAGACAAGCATTCTCGCGGCGCTTCTCCTTCTCCCCTACCTCGGCTGGGGAATCTTTGCCGCATACATCAACTGGGGTATCTACCGGTTAAACCCAGAACCGCCAGAAACCGGCAAAAACTCCAATATCACATGAAATATTCGGAAGCTCGTCAGGGCCGCATCTTCGTCATCCGCCTCGAAGACGGGGAAATCGTTCACGAAAAACTTGAAGGATTCGCCCGAGATCACGGCATCGAACGCGCACAGCTTGTCATTATCGGCGGAGCCGATAGAGGAAGCCGACTGGTCGTAGGACCTCAGGAAAGCCGCACCCTGCCGGTTATGCCCATGACGCACGAGCTCTACGATGCGCACGAAATTACCGGAACAGGAACAATCTTTCCCGACGAAGACGGCAATCCCCTCCTGCACATGCACATGGCTTGCGGCCGCGAAGAAAACACGGTGACCGGTTGTATCCGCAACGGCGTCAAAGTATGGCACGTAATGGAGGTGGTGCTGACCGAACTGCTTGAAAATACCGCATCCCGCCAGACTGATCCCATCACTGGATTCAAGCTGCTCGTTCCGTAAAAAGGGGGTATCGGATGCCCCGCATCCGGGAGCATCTCTCGCAAACGCATCGGAGAAGTATCGTTCGCTCCGCTCACGGCATTATCGCATTCCGCACGGAAGAAGAAATTCTCTTTTGTCAGGCTCTGGCCGGACAGCTGAATAGCCGGACAGCAAAGAAAAAAAACAAGCAAAGAGAAACTAAAGCTCTTCCCCTCCATAATCCTACGGCGTTCACACCCGATAAGCATCTACGCATACCCGCTCACGGCTAACAGCCTTCGCTCTTCAATCCGTGTAAATCCAATCCCCAATCAGCGGGAACCGCGATCTTCCTCTTATAAATAACAGCGCCTGATTTGAACGGCGTTGCCGTTCAAATCAGGCGCCAATCCGTGCAAATCCGTGTCAATCCGTGGGCAAAAATCTTACTCAACCATGGCTGGTTGGCAAGAAAGCATAACGCTTAACCCGATCTTCCCGCCCCAGCGCTCACAGAAAATGGTTTCCAGCAAACTCCATGCCGAGCGAATCCGCAAGGGCCTTATGGGTAATTCTGCCGCTCCAGACGTTCAGGCCGCCTGCAAGCCCCGGCATCATCACCATCGCACTTTCAAAACCGAGATCGGCTATACGTCTTATATATGGCAGCGTCGCTCCGCTCAGTGCCTCCGTGGAAGTACGAGGATAAGCGGCAGGCATATTGCTGACACAGTAATGGATAATTCCCTCATCGACAAAAACCGGATCGTCATGCGTCGTAGGCTTCGACGTCTCGAAACATCCACCCTGATCGATAGCGATATCGACGAAAACCGATCCTTTTTTTACGCCGGAAAGCATATCGCGCGTCACCATCCGGGGTGCAGCAGCGCCAGGAACGAGCACCGCCCCGATCAGGAGATCCACCGACGCGAGCTGCTCGTCGATATGCTGCTCCGTAGAGTAAAGCGTATGAACTTGAGATGGTAAAGAGGTCTCGAGATAACGCATCCTCTCCTGATCGAGTTCCAGCACGGTCACATCAGCCCCGAAAGCCGCAGCCGCCTTTGCCGCCTGCATACCGGCCGAACCGCCTCCGAGAATCGTCACCCTGGCCGGCAGCACGCCGGGCACGCCGCCAAGCAGGATGCCGCCCCCACCCTGCTGATGAGCAAGATAATACCCTCCCATGAGCACACTCATCTTGCCGGCTATTTCGCTCATCGGAGCAAGAAGCGGCAACCGACCCGCATCCTCGACGGTTTCATAGGCCAGACCGGTAACTCCGGACGAAATCAGGGCCTCAGTAAGCTTCGGGTTGCCTGCCAGATGCAGGTAGGCAAATACGATAAGATCTTTTCTGAAAAACCTGAACTCTTCCTCGAGCGGCTCCTTCACCTTAACCACCATATCGCACTGCCAGACCGCATCCGCATGTTCGACCATGACAGCCCCTGCCCGCCGGTACTTCTCGTCGCTGAACCCGCTGCCATCTCCCGCTCCGCGCTGCACGACCACGCGATGACCGCCGCCGACCAGATGCCGCACTCCTGCGGGTGTACAGGCAACCCTGGTTTCCATTCTTTTGATCTCTCCGGGAATTCCGATATGCATGGCTCAAATCAGATACAGTTCAAAGGGGGGATAGAGACAGCAACAAATTAATATACGAAGACAGACGAATAGTACACCTCGTCGTAAGCCGTTGTTTTTTGAGTCTCGATATGGGTATCTTGCTATTGAAAACAATCAGCAATCCGACTACCCGTCAACATGAACTTTTTCGGAGACTTCGCTTGGTGGCTCATGCTCCTGGCCAGCCTTGCCATGGCCGCGCTTCCTTCACTCATCCGGCCATTCAGAAAAACGACGCTCCTGACCGCCCTGCTGTTCTGGAGCGCCATTCTCGCGGCAATATGGCTCGGATTCGATGCAACCGCCGCACTTGCAGGACTTCTGATCTCGACGACTGCTGGAATACTGACTTTTCTTCTTGCCGTCTTCTTCTCAGGCCTTGATCTGATGGCAAAAAAACGCTACCGCTGAAAAATCATACGGTTAACCGATACATCACCATGGTATCCGTCCGAAACGCTCAACCAGACGATTACATTCATTTTGTGAAATCTTCCTGAAATCCGGAGATGTGGCAATTTTCTCCATTCCAGCCTCTAAGTGTCTGAGCCGACGAACAAGCGGTATCATCTGTGAGTGTCAAGCCAGACGGGTCAATCCTCCGGAATATTTCAGCACATTTGCAAGCCATGGTCTTACGCCGCTTATATAACGGGCATCAATTGGTGCCGTAGCCTCGACCATGTGAATTCTCTGGATTTTCAACTCACCTGTTCTGCCAAGCCAATCATTATCAAGTTGAAAACAATAATCCTCATTAAACATTCCGACTTTCCGTAAAACATCACTCCTCATGAACCAGCCTGATGGAGTCGGAAAATCATTGATCCTCAAAAGGATATTATTCTCGTCAAATTCAAGCTGAGTAGATGATACAAACGGCGCTGCCACTATAGCTCTCGTTGCAGCTTCCAGATAATGCGGATACCACTCATCATCATCATCCAGAAAAGCCACAAATTCAGTATCAACAAACTCGATAGCCGCATTCAGGGCAGATGCCTGAGAAGGCTTCAGGCTTTCAACACATTTCACTCCGAGGCTTTCCGTAACGCTTTTCTCAGGCAATCTGCCTTTATCGACACTGACTATGACGGTCAAATCGTAATCATTGATTATTGTCTGTTTTTTCAGCGACTCGACCGCTTTTTCAAGAAACACTGATTGCTGGGGTTGAAATCGGGAAGGTATTATTACAGGGTACCTCGAAAAAGTGTCGTGAGCACCCGGAGTGCAAGGCGGACAGAGCGGAGAAACCGGAGTGTACACGTAGTACATGAGGATTTCGAGCACCGACCAACGCGGCAATCCGGGTGCGGAATAACTTTTTCGAGGTACCCTACAGTCAGGGACTTATTTGTCATTTCAATAATTGATCAGGAATTCTATAAACCTGTAATATCGATATGATCCGGCGGCAAACCCCGATGATACCGTTCATACATCGCCTCATACGCAGCTTCTATATTCCGCGTAAACCGCTCCGTATCGAACAGCGGCAAACTTATCCGATTCCGTTCCAGCCTCTCCCTGATACCCCTCAACCTTTCGGGCTCCATCGCAAGTGCTATGGCAAGCGACTCGTACTCTTCCGCCGTACTGGTGACCAGCTCCGGCAGACCGACCGCATGCAAAAGACTTGCAGCTACCCTTCCGGCAAAAGACTCTCCCATACGGGTCAGCACCGGCAACCCGGTCCACAGCGCATCGCTTGCCGTTGTATGGGCGTTACACGGCAGCGTATCGAGGAACAGGTCCGCCTGCCGGTGCCGCGACAGATGCTCGGCTAACGGCATCCTTTTCGCAAAAACCAGCCGTTCCCCCGAAACGCCTCTCGCCGCCGCCTCACGACGCAGGTTTTCTGCGGCCGTCGCATTATCTTCGAGCAACCAGAGCACGCTGCCATCCGCCTGTTTCAGTACCCGCATCCAGACATCGAACACATCCGGAATGATCTTGTAGTTGTTATTGAAACATGCGAACACAAACCCCTGCTCGGGCAAGCCGCACTCCCTGCGCGTGAACGCCCGCTCCGAAATTTTCCTGTGAGCATCGTTCACCTGGTAGCTGTCCGGCAT
>NZ_JAIGND010000047.1:0-1112 GCF_036528655.1 Chlorobium sp. | reverse complement strand
CTTCGCCTGACGAATGGAATCCTGCTCGGCCATAAGACGCAAAGCTTCACGCATAACCTCACTTGCAGATGTATAGAGCCCGGACTTGACTTTGTCCCGCACCATTTTTTCAAGCGACGGTGTCAGAATAATATTCATTGCCATGGTTTATGCGAAAATATACTTTACATAACTACTATTATGCAACGTTTTTCAAGACACAGAATAAGTGCATGAAATCGGTGCTTCTGCCGCTCCAGACGTGTGCGATAGCGAATTCCGAAAGTGTTCATCACGGAGAGCATGATGTTTCTTCGCCAGTAAATGTCAGGCTTTCCTTCACGAACTCGATGCGCACTCCCCTTTTCGTGAGGTTCTGCACCAGCTGACGCAGGTCGTCCAGATTGCGTGCCAGGCGCTCGATACTGTGCACCACAACGGTATCCCCTTCCCGCAAGAATGACAGCATTGCATCGAGCTCCGGACGCCTGATGTCTTTTCCCGAAGCCTTGAATGTGACCACCTTGCTTACCGTAACATACTCTTGTCGTCCGGCAATCCTGTCCAGTCCGAACGGCGACCCCTGATAACGCAATGCGAAACCGGATCATGAAACACCACCTTCTGCACCAGCGCCATCACCACCGGCAGATCGCTGTTCGTGTAGCGTGCCAGGAGGAACGCCTCCAGCAGCGCATACAAGCGGCTCCGGCTGATACTCATGAAAAAGCCGCTAATATCGAGCTTCAGCACGAAGACCGGCTGGGCATGGTTCTGTGAACAGCTCCGGATGAACCGTTCCAGCTGCCGGATGCCCAGCAGCATTCCCTTGCCAGTCCGGCACGAATAGCTGTCATAAATGAAGGCTCGTTCAAAAAGAGGATTGAGCTTTGCGTACAGCAGGTGGTGAACAATACGGTCGCGGAAAGGACTGGCAAAGATCTCCCGCTTCACCGGACGATCGACGATGAACGCTGCCACCCTGCCCGGCATCCATTCGCCGCTGTTATTAATCCGGCAAATATAGCTCTCAATTTATTATATTGAGAGCATGGAAAAAATAGACGTTAGAAAAGTATCGGACCGTGAGCGTGAATTATTGCGCAAACAGGTCATAAGCCTTCGAACGAAAG
>NZ_JAIGND010000046.1:0-3356 GCF_036528655.1 Chlorobium sp. | reverse complement strand
GTGGGCCGGAAGCCCGGGGGATTGAAGAGAAAAGATTTTTGCCCACGGATTTTCACGGATGTACACTGATTTATGGATGCGGGCGAGATCGGGTAGTTCTGTTGAGCTTTTTGGCTATTGAGCCATCCAGCTATCTCGCTATCCAGCCATGAAGAGGAAGAACGCGGTTCCCGCTGATTGAAGTACGGATTTTCACGGATTGAAGAGCGTGGGTCGGGGGCTGTGGGTTGTGGGTCGGAAGAGTTCGGATTGGGGAGGAAGATTTTTTTGCCCACGGATTTTCACGGATTAGCACGGATTGTTGGATGAGAGTGACCGGAAATTGTTTCAAAATCTTCAGCTATCCAGCCATCCAACTGTCTGGTTATCAAACCATGAAGAAAAAAGAACGCGGTTCCCGCTGATTGAATGCGGATTGGCACGGATGGGAAGATTGTGGGACGTAGGCGGTGGGCGGTGAGCCGGATGCCCGGAGGATTGAAGAGAAAGATGTTGCCCACGGATTGGCTTGTATTATGGTTTATTATTCATGGATTAGCAATGACTTATTACTGATCTCAATGAAACGGGCTGATTTGAAAGCTTCTTCTATATCTGCCATCGCGGCTGTAATCAATCGTTCAAGCTCGGCATTGCCAATGTTACCTGAAGCGACCAGCATCAACCGTTGAGGTGTATTTCGTAAAAGGTACGATTGTACGAAGTCTTCATCTTTCGTGACAACGATACGTTCATCACTATCTGCAATACGGGCAATTTCAGCATCCGTTGTTCGATTACCCGAATCCAGATCGAGGGTATGCAGCGCATCGTGGCCATTTTCGCGTAACCAATTGCAGAAACGACGCGGAAGCTGAGCATCCACAAGAAATTTCATGCGGCGAATCCCTTGATACTCTTGATGTGAGCCAGACGAGCGGCATAAGCAAGAACAGCGAGTATGTCGTCTCTCTGAAGATCCTCATAGTCACCCAGAATGTCATCGATGCTCATTCCACCTGCGAGCCACTCAAGTATATTTTCTACAGGATACCGCATCCCGCGAATACATGGCTTTCCATGACAAATATCCGGATCAATGGTTATACGGTCTATGTTTTGCATTGGGTTGCGTTCTGAGTGTTAACCTGAATTCGTAACTCTCTTGTACCAATATATATATTGACCAACCCATGCAACAAGCGCTATTTCCTGATTATTTCGAAGTCCGCTTCAGGTTGCCTGTGGATGGAAGACTGGCGCTTGGGCGCCCGGGAGTCTGGAGTTGGATTGTGTGCTGTGGACTGAAGGCCCGGGTCTTCAGCCCCGTAGGGGCGGCATGTTTGTATTCCGGGGATGGTGCCTCTCCCCCCCCCCTATTTATGGGTTTCGGCCCGTAGGGGCCGTGGGGATTGAAGAGGTAGAGTTTTGCCCACGGATTGGCACGGAGGAATTGAAGAGGAAGATGTTACCCACGAATTTTCATGGATTGAAAAGAGGAATATCAGGGTCTGTCCCCTACTTGGTGTGTCAGACAGGTTTTAGGGGGTTTTAGGGGACGTTGTTTTACAGCTCAACTTGTAGCCATGGATGTGTGCGGTTGGCAGTGGACAGGAGATTGAAGAGGAGGAGTTTTGCCCACGGATTGGCACGGATTGGCACAGATTTTTTTTGTATGAGGGGTTGACCGGAGGTTGTGTTGAGTTTTTCTGCTATTGAGGTGTCGGGGTATCTGGCAAGAAGAAGAAGAACGCGGTTCCCGCTGATTGAATGCGGATTAGCACGGATGGAAGATTGTGGATGGTTTTAGGGGACGTTGTTTTGCAGCTCAACTTGCAAGTCCGGGATGTGAGCGGTGGACAGGGAGATTGAAGAGGAAGAGTTGCCCACGGATTAGCACGGATTGGCACGGATTTTTGGATGTGGGGTTACCGGGTGGTTGTGTTGAGCTTTTCGGCTATTGAGGTGTCGGGGTATCTGGCAAGAAGAGGAAGAGCGCGGTGCCCGCTGATTGAAAACGGATTAGCACGGATGGAAGAGCGTGGGTCGGGAGTTTAGCGGTGGACCGGTAGCCCGAAGAATTGAAGAAGAAGATTTTTGCCCACGGATTTTCACGGATTGGCACGGATTGTTGGATGTGGGTTGATCGGGGGTTGTGTTGAGCTTTTCGGCTATTGAGCCATCCAGCTATCTCGCTATCCAGCCATGAAAAGGAAGAACGCGGTTCCCGCTGATTGAATGCGGATTAGCACGGATGGAAGAGCTTGGGTTGGAAGTTTGGCTGCGGAGGGGTGACATATCGGTAGTTCGAAGGGATTGGTTGTGATGGTTATGGATGATATGGATTTAGAGTATGATTCTTTTTACTGCCAGTGATGGTTGTCCGAAGTTTATGAGGAGGCCGAGTTTGTGTTTGGTGGCACTGAGATAGTTGAGTAGCTGGGCTTCGTGTTCTTTGGTTAATCGGTTAAGGGCTTTTATTTCAAGTATGATAGCGTCGTGGCATATGAAGTCAGCTATGTAGCGCTTGGTGAGTATCTGGTCTTTATAGGTTATATCGAGTTCTTTTTCTTTGTGGTAAAGTATTTTGCGATTGGTCATTTCGATGGCGAGTGCTTCCTGATAGATTGGTTCGAGAAAGCCGTGCCCGAGTGTGCGGTGTACTTCCTGTGCCGCTCCGATGATGTTGTATGTTTCGTTTTTGTAGAGGATGTCCATATTCTGACTGGCTTAGCTTTCAGTTCAATGTATTATTTATTACGTAATATCGGAAACTTTGGAATTGAAGGAGGAAGATGTTGGCCAACGGATTGGAATCGGAAGTCTGGAGTCGGGGAAGGAAGAGGTTTGCCCACAGATTTTCTCGGATTGGCTCGGATTGAAGAGCGTGAGATTGGGTTAGGCTTTCTTGACATTGTGCTATCATGCTGTCTCGCTTTCCGGCAAGAAGAGGAAGAACGCGGTTCCCGCTGATTGAATGCGGATTAGGGAGGGATTGAAGAGAGGAGCATGAGTTGCCCACGGATTGGCACGGATTGGCACAGATTTTTTTTGGATGAGGGGTTGACCGGAGGTTGTGTTGAGTTTTTCTGCTATTGAGGTGTCGGGGTATCTCGCCATAAGATGAAGAACGCGGTTCCCGCTGATTGAAGTACGGATTAGGGAGGGATTGAAGAGAGGAGCAAGAGTTGCCCACGGATTGGCACGGATTGGCACGGATTTATGGATGAGGGGTTATCAGGTGGTTGCGTTATGCTTTTGGGCTATTGAGGTGTCGGGCTATCAAGCCATAAGAGGAAGAGCGCGGTTCCCGCTGATTGGGAACGGATTTACACAGAAAGATTGAAGAGGAAGAGTTTTGCCCACGGATTGGCACG
>NZ_JAIGND010000045.1:0-155738 GCF_036528655.1 Chlorobium sp. | reverse complement strand
TCTCTCTGTCTCGCTGAGCATAACATCCTCCTTTTTATAGGGTTACAAAAAGCTGTTCTCCCATTTATTACAACACCAGGATGTTAGTGTTCTTACTCCCTTCTGATTCTCAATTACTATATAACGTTCCTGAAATCATGAACTTGCAATGACCACATTGCAGCGTTAACTTTCTACGATTCTAACCAATCATCAGAGGCATGCCGAGAGGTCCAAGACTCGATTCGCCGGGCACGTTGCATCATGTGATTATCCTGGGGATCGAAAAAAGAGAGATCGTTGCAGACGATAAGGATCGGGGCATATTCGTATCTGCAATGGGGTCGGTTGTCGTGGAGGAGCTTCTCGATCAGGGGATCAATTTCTACCGGGAGTTGTTGATTCAGCATTGGCGTCTTCTATACCGGATTGCTGAGGATCGAGTTTTTATTCTTTCAATCATCGATAGCCGCAGAAACGTCGAGGATATTCTCCTGCATCGTTTTCTTGGTTTGTGACATAGTGCCGGAATACCTGGATGGAGGTGAGGCGGTGGAAGAGGACTTTTTCCCGGCTCTTAATTGCCAGTTGGTGGTACAATTTCCCCGGAATATTCTCAAAACGCGCTCTGATGCAGAAGATGCTGACGGGAAAGTAGCGCGCAAAAAAGGAAGTGGTGAAAAGCTATGAGTGACACCCCTGGGAGCGCGGAGCCCCAGCTCCGCAATAACAACGAATGGAGGTCTCGTGGCTATCTTTCTCATCGGGACCGTATCGGGTTGCTGCAATCCATTACCTTTCGTTTGGCTGACAGCCTGCCACAGGAAAAGCTGCGGGAGTTGGAGGAGGGGATGGAGAGGATGAAAATGAAAGAGGAGGAGGCGGAGCTGGGGCTCCGCGTTCCCGGGAAAGAGGAGGAGGCGGAGCTGGGGCTCCGCGTTCCCGGGAAAGATGAGGAGGCGGAGCTGGGGCTCCGCGATCCCGGGAAAGAGGAGGAGGCGGAGCTGGGGCTCCGCGATCCCAGGGAAGAGGAGGAGGCGGAGCTGGGGCTCCGCGATCCCGGGAAAGAGGAGGAGGCTGTGCATATGCATTGACTGTGAGTTGCAGGAAGGGCGGGTTCTGAAAATGAGGGCGTGTTACCGAGAGGTTGTACCGGGTGCGAACCGGCAGAAGAAGCCGGCAACGGGAACAGCTGACTGAAATGCCGATTCAGCGATGAGTTTGTCTTCGGATTGGGTCGGGGATGTGTGACTGTTATAGATGTTTTTTTTATCCGATAATTTTCTTAACATTGCAAACTGTTCTTTTGTTGTAGCTGGTGCCGGTTTAAAAGCCGGAGAATAGGGAAGTACGTGAGATTCGTACACTGTACCCGCAACTGTACAACGGTATACTGCTGAAGTCGTTCATGGCCACATGCATGAGGGCAGCAGTCGTTTCAGGTCACTGCATCGTTTTCCTCCCGGGAAAACAGCGGGAAGGCCGGAACGGAGACAAGCCGTAAAAGTCAGGAGACCTGCCAGTTATTTTTTGCATTACAAGATCGGACTACGGGTTATAGTCGGGGCAAAGCTGTACTTCATTTGCATTGCATACCGTTTTGATCTTTTTTTGCAGGAAATCGTGATGGATCCGGCTGAAACTTCGCAAGGGGTTTCATGGCTTGCCGTTGTGTTCCGATTACCGGAAACGATTCCTCGAAAGGTCGGTTTGCTCTGCTCGAACTGTTCTGCAGTGCCTTTTTAACCCCTGTCAGTTTATTATTTCTCAAACTGAAAACAGGAAACACATCGATGAACAAAAAAGTATGCCTGCTTGTGATGGCGGGGCTGCTTTGCAGCAAGGGGCTTTTTGCCGAAGAGACGACAAAAACGTATACGACCGGCGAAGTTGTGGTGACGGCCACCAAGACGCTCAATTCCATTGCCGATGCGGGGGGGAGTTCGGTAACGGTGATTACCGCCGAGGAGATCCGGCAGTCGGGTCAGCACTCGGTTGAAGAGGTGATTAAAGGTACCGTAGGCGTTGACATTGTGTCGAACGGGGGTATAGGCACGACGACCAGTGTTTTCATGCGCGGAGCGGATTCCCAGAATGTGCTTGTCATGGTCGACGGGGTTCCGGTGAACGATCCCAGTTCCGCAAACCGGACGGGAAATCTTGGAAACATGATGGTGGACAATATTGAACGGATCGAAGTTGTCCGTGGTCCGGTCAGCGTGCTCTACGGCACCAACGCAATGGCTGGAGCCATCAATATCATTACGAAAAAAGGGGGTCTGAAGCCCGAGGTTCATGCTGGTCTTGAAGGCGGTTCGTACGGTACATCGAGGGTGTATGCCGGCGCAAGCGGCAGGAAAGGATTGCTGAACTACGCTCTTGAGGTGTCGAAGCTGAAAACCGATGGGTTTTCAGCTGTGGATGAAGATAACCACTGCATCAATCCTTCCGGCAGCTCTTATGAAAAAGATGGCTATGAGAACACGACTGCCTCGGGAAGTTTCGGTTTCAGGTTCAATGATCATATCTCGCTTGAAACAACGCTTCGCTATACCGACTCGGTTCTCGAGTATGACAGCGGAGCGATGGACAATCCAGGCACCACGCAGGACTCCGAACTTTTCAGCGGTCGGGCAGCGCTGAAGCTGGATTATGAGCCGTTCGTCTCGACGCTCTACTACCAGATGACCGACCAGGACAGGGTCTATATGGAAAATGGTTCGAAGTCGAGCATCTACAACGGTTATCTCTATGAATTCGGCTGGCAGGGCGATCTTGAAGTCGCAAAAGGCAACACGGTTACCGCCGGGCTCAATTTCCAGCATGAGAGCGCGGAAAACGAGAGTTTTGGAGCTTACGCATCGTCATTTGACGAAGAGGTTGCTTCGCACAGTTTTTTCCTGCAGGATCAGTGGCGTATCGGGGGGCTCAAGCTTGTTGGGGGTATCCGTTATGAGGACAACGAGAAGTTCGGCGGGAAAACAACCTGGCGCGTAGCGCCTTCCTATACCTTTGGCGATACGGTACTGAAATTCAGTTATGGTACCGGTTTCAGGGCTCCTTCACTTTACGAGCTCTATTCGCCTTACGGCAACGAGTCTCTGAAAGCTGAAACCACCAGGGGCTGGGATGCCGGAATCGAACAGCGGTTTGTCGATGGATTGAAGGTGGGGGCAACATACTTCAGAACCGATTACGAGGACCGGATCGACTTCGACCTTACGGATTGGATATATGTTCAGGTTGACGGGACGACAAAAACCCGGGGTGTCGAAAGTTTCATCGAATTGCGTCCGGCAGACGGGCTGTCGCTGACCGGAACCTATACGTATACCTACACTGAGGATGCCGATGGCAACGAGTTGAAGCGGAGGCCGAAACACAAGGCCGGCCTGAACGCCTCGTATGCTGTTTCAGACAAGGCGACTGTGAGCACGAACATGCATTGGGTCGGTTCGCGGAGGGATACCGGTGCGAAGAGCGAGGAGTGTGAGGCGACCGGAAAACTCGACAGCTATTTTCTTGTCAATCTCACCGGGTCATATCGGCTGAACGATCATGTGGAGCTGTATGGCCGGATCGATAACCTTTTCGATGAATTTTATGAAGAGGCCTGGAAGTACGCTACGCCCGGCAGGTCTGCGTATGCAGGTGTCAAATTAACCTATTGAATTTGTTCGGGTCACCGGAAATCTCCGTTTTTCCGGATGGCTCGTCCTTTGGAGCGCAGCTGTGTGTGTGCTGCGCTTCTTTCTCGAATTATAAAGAGAGGGTGCTTACATGAATATGCCAATCACCGAATTGGAACGAGACGCGCTTTACAAGGTCATTTACAGCCGTCGCGACGTGCGGGGGCAGTATCTGCCGGATCCGGTACCGGACGAGGTGGTCGGGCGTCTGCTCGATGCGGCGCACCACGCTCCGAGCGTGGGGTTCATGCAGCCGTGGGATTTCATTGTCGTCAGAGACCCTGCAACCCGTCAGGAGATCAAAGAGGGGTTCGAGATCGCCCACAGGGAGGCTGCCGAACAGTTTAACGCAGAAAAACGAAAACAGTATTGTGGCTTCAAGCTCGAGGGCATCATGGAGTCTCCGCTTGGCATCTGCGTGACCTGCGACCGGTCGAGGAGCGGCGATGTGGTGATAGGGCGCACGGCTAACCCCGAGATGGATCTCTACAGTTCGGTCTGCGCGGTGCAGAACCTCTGGCTTGCCGCACGGGCTGAAAATCTCGGAGTTGGATGGGTGAGCATCATCCATCACGATCATGTGCGCAGGGTGCTCGGCATTCCGGAGCATATCGTCCCGGTTGCCTGGCTGTGCGTAGGCTACGTGAGCTTTTTTCACGAGACTCCTGAACTTGAACAGGCCGGGTGGCTGCCGCGCCTCGAGCTTGAAACGCTTGTCCACCACGAAACATGGTGAACGGCGGGTCGAAGGCCATAGCTGTGTTCGGTACTGCATCGGACGTTGGCAAGAGCGTTATCGCTACGGCGTTGTGCAGGATTTTTCGGGACGCGGGGATCGACGTGGCGCCATACAAGGCGCAGAACATGTCGAACAACTCGGGCGTCACGCCCGACGGCTTCGAGATCGGGCGGGCGCAGATCGCGCAGGCAGAGGCGGCGCGCGTGGTGCCGACGGCCGACATGAATCCCGTGCTGTTGAAGCCGAACTCCGATACCGGAGCCCAGGTGGTGCTGCAGGGGAAGGTGTGCAGCACCGAAACGGCAAAAGGGTATTTCAGGGATACCTCGCTCTGGGCGGCTGCCGCCAGGGAGAGCCTTGAGCGGCTCATGCGGCGCCATGAACTGCTGGTGATAGAAGGGGCGGGCTCCTGTGCCGAGATGAACCTGTACGATCGTGATTTTGTGAATTTCCGCACGGCAAGGGCCGCGGGAGCATCGGTGGTGCTTGTGGCCGATATCGACCGGGGCGGCGTTTTCGCCCAGGTCGTCGGTACGCTGGCGGTGATTCCTCCCGAAGACCGCGTTCTTGTGAAAGGGGTGATCGTGAACCGGTTCCGTGGCGATATCGAGCTTTTCCGCGACGGGGTGCGGATGCTCGAAGAGATGGCAGGCGTTCCGGTGCTCGGTGTCGTGCCGTATTTCAGGGGGTTTTCCATCGATGCCGAGGATGCCGTGCCGCTTGCCTCCATCGTTGATCCGGCTATGGAGCCGGCTGCGGGCAAAACGGGCGTCGCAGCGATCTATTTTCCGCATATTTCGAATTTTACCGATCTCTCCCCGCTTGAAGAGGACACTGCGGTCGAGCTGCATTATCTGCACTATCCGCGTTCGCTCGAGAACTACAGTATGCTTGTGCTTCCGGGTTCGAAGAATGTGCGGGGCGACCTCGACTGGCTCCTGCGTCTCGGTTGGGAGGAGCGTATAAGGGAGTTCAGGGAGCGCGGTGGACTCATTGTCGGTTTATGCGGCGGTTACCAGATTCTTGGCCGATCCATTTCCGACCCGCTGGGCGTCGAGGGAGAGCCGGGTACAAGCGCGGGGCTCGGTCTGCTCGATTGCGATACCGTGCTCGAGAGCGAGAAGTGCCTCTGCAACGCTTCGGGGATACTCGACGACGCAGACGGGGTGAAATGCCGGGGATATGAAATTCATATGGGACGTACGGTACTCTCTCAGGGCCTCAGGCCTTTCATGCGCGTAGTAACCCGAAACGGGTCAGCCGTCAGCGATATCGACGGCGCTGTAAGCGGCGACGGCAAGGTAATCGGCACCTATTTCCACGGCATTTTCGATGAGCCGCAGGTGAGGCACCGGTTTCTTTCCCTTGCCGATCCGGAGTATCGACCGGCGCGACATGAAAATGGCATCGAGGAGAGCTACGACCGTCTTGCGAGCCATGTTGCCGCGCATCTCGACCTTGAAAAGCTCTATTCCATGATCGGCAAGCCGTTCGAAAGCCTATGAACAGTCTCTATCACCACAGGCACGGGGGTCAGGCAGAGTCCGGCGAGGTTATCGGGAACGCGCTGGATTTCAGCGTGAATATCAGCCCGGTTTTTCCCTTCGGGGGATCTCTGCCTGTCGATCCATCGGCATTGCAGGCCTATCCTTCGATAGACGGGCGCGGCGTGAAGGAGTTCTACAGGCGACGGTTCGGGCTTGACGATGCGACGGTACTCGCCCTGAACGGAGCTGTCGAGGGAATCTACCTGTTGCCGAGAGCTCTCGGCATCCGGCGGATGCTTCTTCTTTCTCCGACGTTTTACGAGTATGGCCGTGCGGCTCGCATAGCCGGCGCTGAAACCGGATTCGTGCGGCTCAGCCCATGCGACGGTTTCGCTGTTCCATCGCTTGAACTGCTTGCAGGGCAGCTCGAAGGGTTCGATGCCTTTTTTCTGGCCAACCCCAACAATCCGACAGGCACGCTCTTTCCTCCGGAATTGACCATGGCGCTCGCCAGCCGCTTTCAGGACAAGTGGTTTTTTGTCGATGAAGCGTTCATACAGTTTCTTCCGGATTTTCAGGATGCGTCGCTTATGAAGAGGGTGCAGGCGTTCCGCAATATCGTGGTGGTGCATTCGCTTACGAAATTCTATGCGCTGCCCGGCTTGCGCCTTGGCGCTCTTGTGGCGCATCCCGATACCATCCGGAGGCTCTGCGATTTCAAGGAGCCGTGGACAGTCAATGTCGTTGCCGAGCTTGCGGCAGGCGAACTGGCAGGCTGCGGTGCCTATGAGACGGTGCTCATGGCTATGATGACGGATGAAAGGGAGCGAATCGTTTCGGCGCTTTCGCAGATGCCGGAGCTGCACATGGCAGGAGGGGCTGCGAATTTCTTTCTCATGAAGTGGTGCGGGGAGTGTTCGCTCGACAGGTTGCTTGCGGCTCTTATGCAGCAGGGGATCATGGTTCGCGACTGCCGGAATTTCGAGGGTCTTGAAGATAATTATTTCAGGTTCGCCATACGAACACCGGGCGAAAACGATATTCTGCTTGAAGCGTTTCAGGCCGTCAGGCAACTGAGGGAGAGTTAGCCGATAGATATGGGAACACCCGAATACATGCTTGCTGCGGCTTTTCTTTGCGACCTGCTTTTCGGCGATCCGCGCTGGATGCCGCATCCCGTCAGAGCAATAGCGCAGCTTGCGCACGGAGCCGAAAAAGTGCTCAGGATTTCAGGTCTTCCGTTGAGGATTGCCGGCGTACTCTGCGTTTTCGTGGTTGTGGGCGGAACGGCAGGTGCGGCATGGCTTGTCATCGATACTGCCGGGCGGCTTCATCCCGCTATGGGCGCGATAGCCGGCGTTTATCTGCTTTACACCGCCTTTGCCGTGAAAGATCTCGGCGACCATGCCCGAGCCGTCGGGGATGCGCTTTCTGCGGGAGATCTTACCCTTGCCCGCCTGAAGGTATCCTGGATGGTCGGGCGGGATACCGCCGGACTGACGGAGGATGGGGTGGCGCTTGCAGCTGCGGAGAGCGTTGCGGAAAACACCGTTGACGGAGTGACAGCCCCTCTTTTCTATGCGCTGCTTTTCGGGCCGGTCGGAGCGCTTGCCTACAAGGCGGTCAATACGCTGGATTCGTCGTTCGGATATATGAACGAGCGATACCGTGAATTCGGCTGGGCTTCGGCAAAGCTCGACGATCTCGCAAACTGGCTTCCGGCAAGGCTGACGGTTCTTGCCATAGCGGTTGCCGCGTTTATTCGGAGACTCAGGTTTTTTGATATCTTTGAAGCTGTACAGCAAGGCGCGAGACTGCATGCGAGCCCGAACGCGGGATATCCCGAAGCGGCTTTCGCCGGCGCTCTCGGCGTGACCTTTGGAGGTACCCGAAGCTACGGAGGCGTCGTGCGCGACGTACCGCTGCTTGGGCTCCGCAGGGAGACCTGCTCGGCGGTTACGGTCATGAACGGCGTTTCGCTGATGCGGCTGACGGCGTTTGTATTTCTGGCAGCCGGAACAGGCTTGAGGCTGCTGTTTCAGTTGTTTATGTGATACGCAATCAAATAAGAGTGAGAAGAGTGAGGACGGAAATGAAAAAAAGAAGAATCCTCCTGTTTACCGGTAACGGAAAGGGAAAAAGCACCGCGGCATTCGGAATGCTTTCAAGAGCGCTCGGCCACGGGATGCGTGCCGCGGTCATCCAGTTCGTGAAGTCGGACGACGCTGTAGGGGAACAGCGTTTTTTCAGCGTTGTTGACGGAGTGGACTGGAAGCAGTTCGGCAAAGGGTTCCTTCCCCGCGATCCTGAGAGCCCGGCTATGGAGGCCCATCGCGCGGCCGCCCGGGAAGGCCTCGATGCGGCCCTTGCAGCGCTTTCATCGTCGGACTACCAGTTCGTGCTGCTTGACGAGGTCTGTTTCGCGCTCGGCCATGGGCTTATTCCTGCAGAACCGCTGCTTGAGGCTCTCGGAAGCTGCGAGGATGGAAAAATTGTCGTCCTGACCGGCAGGAGCGCTCCGGAAGCGCTTATCGATGCTGCCGATACGGTTACTGAAATGAGGCTGGTAAAACACGGTTACGAGCAGGGCATTCCGGCACAGCAAGGCGTGGAGAACTGAGCCGCACATGGGATCTGATAGAGTTTGTGCCGATAACCGTTTTACAGGCAAGGAACGGAGCCGCTCGCGTCTGAAGCTTCTGCTGTTTCTGTTCTCAGTACCGCTGCTCTGCGGGGTTTCCCTGCTTTTCGGTCCGTCCGGTATCGGATTGCCCGACGTGTCGCAGCCGGTCGGAGCTTCCATCATGGCGCTGCGGTTCGGCAGAATGCTTATGGGGCTCTGTGTCGGTGCGGCGCTATCCACATCCGGCGTGGTGTTTCAGGCCCTGCTGCGCAATCCGCTTGCCGAACCTTACGTGCTCGGCGTCAGCGGGGGGGCGGGCCTCGGCGCGACCGTGAGCATTCTGGCGGGTTCTTCTCTGGCTTTGCCTTTGAGCCTTCCTGTAACGGCATTTGTTTCGGCCGTACTGACGCTCATGATTGTCTACGGAATCGCAAGCCAGGGATCGGGCGGTTCGCCGTCGGTCTACAGCCTGATTCTCAGCGGCGTTATCGTCAGCGCGATCTGCTCGAGCCTGATCATGTTTCTTGTTTCGACGGCGAGCGTCGAAGGACTTCACAACGTGATATGGTGGATGCTCGGCAATCTCCAGCCGGCTTCCATGCAGCAGCAGGCGTTTTCTTCTTTCCTTGTAGTAACGGGTATCGGCGGCATCTGGCTGCTCGCAAGCCGGTTCAACGCCATGACCCTCGGGCGTGAAATGGCTCATTATCAGGGGATCAATGCCGGTGCGGTTATTGTTTCCGGTCTGCTTTTCGCGACGCTCCTTGCCGCAACGGCGGTATCGATGGCCGGCATGATCGGTTTTGTGGGACTGATCGTGCCGCATGTCATGAGGGCGATGTTCGGACCCGATCACCGTCGTCTCGTGCCGCTCGCGGCGCTTGGAGGAGGCGCTTTTCTGGTGCTTTGCGATGCGCTTGCCCGCACAGCGCTTGCGCCTGTGGAGATTCCCGTAGGGGTGGTAACGGCGCTTGCGGGCGGCCCGTTTTTCCTGCTGATTCTGCAGCGGAGAATGAAGCAGGCGTGGAATTAAGCAGGAGACAGGAGACGGGGGATGAAGAAAAGAGGAAGAGTTGCCCACGGATTTACACGGATTGATTGGTTTATGTGCTATGGGTTATGCTTTCTTGCCATTGATGCTATCGAGCAGTCTCGCTATCCGGCAAGAAGAGAAAGAGCGCGGTTCCCGCTGATTGAAAACGGATTAGGGAGGGATTGAAGAGGAAGAGGTTGCCCACGGATTTACACGGATTGATTGGTTTATGTGCTATGGGTTATGCTTTCTTGCCATTGAGCCATCGAGCAGTCTCGCTATCCGGCAAGAAGAGAAAGAGCGCGGTTCCCGCTGATTGAAAACGGATTTTCACGGATGGAAGACTGGAGACGGGAAAGTCCGTGTCTGTCTGTGGTTATCTGGTTTTGCGACTTGCCGCAAATAATTTTTTTGGTCTTTTTTTCTTATGATCGAGCACAAATCTGCACATAGTCCTGCGCTTTTGTTCAGGGAGGTTTCCTCGGGTTACCGGGGGCGGGAGGTGCTGCATGGAGTGAGCTTTACGGTTGAGGAAGGGGAGTTCGTTTCGCTGATCGGGCCGAATGGCTGCGGCAAGAGTACGCTCCTGAAGACTGCTGCGGCACTTATCCGGCCGTCGTCAGGCTCCGTATCGCTATTCGGCAGCGAAATACGGCAGCTCAAACATGCTGAAAGGGCTTCGCTTGTCGGGGTGGTGCCGCAGAAACTCGATTCACCGATGTCGTTCAGGGTCGAAGAATTGGTAATGAACGGCAGGATAAGCGCTATGGGACTGTTCGGCAGGCCCGGGCCCGATGACGAGGATATCGTCGAGCGAGCGATGATCTACACCGATGTGCTCGGGCTGAAGAAGCGTTTTTTCATGGAGCTGAGCGGGGGCGAGCAGCAGCGCGTGGCCTTGGCCATGGTGCTTGCGCAGGAGCCCCGCATTATTATGCTCGACGAATCGATAGCACATCTCGATATCAACCATCGCCAGGAGGTGCTTCAGATTCTCATGAATCTTAACCGCGAGCGTCGGATTACCGTGGTGCTCGTCAGTCACGATCTTACGCTTTCTGCGCAGATCTCCGATCGTCTGCTGCTGCTGCACGACGGCCGGCTTGCCGCCGAAGGAACGCCCGCAGAGGTGCTGCGGCCGGAACTGCTCAGCCGGATATACAACTGCGAGCTGCAGGTGCGCAAGGATCCCTGGAGCGGAAATCTTCAGGTGAACGGAGATCTTTCCCTTGCCAGGCAGAGGAATACGCTTGGCAGGCGGGTGCATGTCATTGCCGGCGGAGGCAGCGGTATCGAGCTCTATCGCAGGCTGCTGCTCGAAGGGTACGAGGTGAGTACCGGAGTGCTCAACAGGCTCGATTCCGACGCCGAAGCTGCAAGGGCGCTGCATCTCGATACGGCGCTCGAACAACCCTTTTCCGCTGTTTCCGAAGCGAGTCGCAGCGAGGCATCGCTTCTTGCCGCATCTGCGGATGCCGTCGTGGTTGCCGACGTGCCTTTCGGTTCAGGCAATCTTGTCAATCTTTCGCTTGCCGTCGATGCGCTTCGACAGGGAAAACCGGTTTTTCTTGCGGCAGGAATCGCGGATCGAGATTATACAGAAGGCAAGGCGGCGCAGCGGCAGGCTGACGGGTTGAGCGGAGAGGGCGCACGCATCTGGAACTCCGTGCACGAACTGATTCCGCTTCTTCAGCAATCATTGCAATGATGAAACACTTTTTATGAAACAGCGCTTTCCTTTCAGGTTCGGAACGACCTCCTATATCATTGCGGCCGATATCATCCCTAACGTGGAGTATCTTGCCGACAAGGTTGACGATATCGAACTCGTGCTCTTCGAATCAGACGAGTTCAGCAATCTTCCTTCTCCTGAAGATATGCGGCGACTTGCCGACCTTGCAGCAGACAATGACCTCACCTATTCGGTGCATCTGCCTCTCGACGTGTATATGGGTCATCCCCTCGGATCCGAACGGGATCGGTCGGCAGGGAAGTGCCAGAGGATCATAGAACTGACGGAGATCCTTCCGAAGTCGGCTTACGTGCTGCATTTCGAAGCGGGGCCGGGTGTGGATATCAATGGGTTTTCAGAAGATGAACAAGCGCGGTTCGTTGATGCTCTCGGGGATTCGTCGCGTCTGCTGCTGGAGCGCAACGGTCTGCCGCCCTCGACGATCTGCGTGGAGAATCTCAACTATCCGTACGATCTGATATGGCCGGTTGTCGAGGAGCACGGTTTTTCGGTTACGCTCGACGTCGGACACCTCGAGTATTACGGGTTTCCGACTGCCGAGTACCTCGAGCGGTATCTCTCCCGGGCAAAAGTGTTGCATATGCACGGTACGAAGGAGGGCAAGGATCATAACTCGCTTGCCTGCTTGAAACCGGAAGCTCTGGATCTGGTAATGGCCGCACTGGGCGAAAACCCCGACAGGGAGCGGGTGTTCACGCTCGAGATATTTTCGGAAGAGGATTTTATGTCGTCATGCGAGGCAATGCGTCGTTTTCTCCTGTGACGGAATTTTCAGGCCCGCTTTCTGCCGGTGCGTCGTCGAATACGGGAGCTTTGAAAAAGCCGCTCACCGTGATGTCGATATTGAAGAGGTAGTCGTTGCTGATTTCGACGGTTTTTGGCTGTTGCCCCTGAAGGGCAACACCATTGATCGAGATCGCCTTGAGGCTGTAGGTGCCTTTTTTCAGCTCGTCGATACGGTAATAACCGAATTCATTTGAGGTTGTTCGTTTTATCGGAATGCCGTCTTTCCCGGATATTTCGATGACGGCATGTGCCAGAGCCTGTCCTGATGGTCCGGTTATTTTTCCTGCTATGCCGTACCGGGCATAGACGGGAATTGAAAGATGCGTTACCGTCCCGCTTTTTACCTCCACATTCCGGGTGCCCTCTCCGGCGACAAGTTCCACCGGCAGGTTTTCAGGATCTACCGATATGCTGTAGATTCCCGGCAGGAGGCTGCCGACAAAGAACGATCCGCCTATCTGCCGCTGCTGCATGGTTCTTCCGTTGAGAAGGATGCTGACATTGTCGATATCCGAAGACGACAGCGAAGATCCGCTTTCGACGTCGAGTTTGCCGGCAATTCCGCCGCGTGTTGTACTGACTGCGGTACGATTTATGGGATAAAGCCTTTTTCCCGACCATCCGAGGTCCCAGGTGAGGGCGCAGGCGAGATATTGCGCGGGTTCCGACGCCGCGTCGATAAATGACAGCTCGTCGATTCGTAGCGCCTGTGCGTTGTTCATATTATAGCTGTAACGGAGCGCGAGACGAAGTCCGGTGTTAACATAGGTACTCAGTGAGCCGGCAAACCCGAATGCGCCGCCGGAATATGAAAAACCTGCTTCAACCATGCTGTAACCGGTGTTTCCGGGTAACCAGTTGAAATAGCAGGTCGTGACGTTATCGTCGGTTTTTCGCGCATAGGTGTTCAGCACCCGCATACTCAGTTTTTCGTTCAGACTCTGCGCGTATTCGGCAGAAACGATGTCGTTTTCATAGGCGACGCGCAGATTGCCTGAAGCTGATAGCCTGAATGAGGATTCATATCGGTATTGTTCGTCTTCATTGGGGGTTGCCGAGATTTGCACACCGGGAAACACTCCCCAGTAAATGCCGGGCAGAAGGTATTCCTGCGTTCTCTGGCCATCAATGGTTTCTGAAAGACCGTAGAGAGAAACGGTCATCGTCCTGAATGGCCGCAGCGAGAACGAGAGGGCGTTGCGTTCCCGCTGCAAGGCATCATCCTCTCCGTATTGTTTTTCCTGCTGGTTGCTCCATAGAGACGCCTGCCAGTATCTGCCACTTCCTTCGAGTCGGAACTCTCCCGCATATCTGTCGTTCGATCTTGCTCCATAGAGCGCCGCTGCCCAGTTGCCGCCGATCGAGAGTATCGTCCCCCCGTAATAATCGGCCGTGCCGGTATCGATATTGTTGCCGATGCCGGCCTCGATACTCATCCTTCCTGAGAGGCCATACTGAACATGACCGAAAAGGACATTCTCATTTTTTTCATCATTGTCGCTGTCGAGGATATTCCCGCTTTTTCCTGCCCCTCCGCGAATCAGCAGTTCGCCTTTCGGGAGCATCCGTCCCGAGAGTCGCCGGGTAAAGTCGAGTATCGTTGTCGGCGGGTCTGCGAGGGATCGCTCGTAGAGGTAGACCTCGGTTTTTCTCAGGTCGGTAGATATTCTGACATTACGGAATATGAATTTCCCTTCAAGGTTGATCCGTTGTCTCGCAACGACAATGCCGTCAAGCCGCAGTTCGGCAATACCGGCAGGAGGCCCGTCGCCTTCCAGAGTCTGCAGCTGGGTCCGATCGATTGCAAGAAATGTTTCGGAATCGCTGTACCGGTCGAAATCGAGATACCGGATGACATTCCGGTTGCTCCATCCGAACTGCGTACCCGTGAAACTCCGACTGTCGATGATGGAGTAAAGGTCAGGAGTTCCTGTGCCGGCCCTGAATGCAAGCTGCCGGTTGTAGGTGGTCCAGTGGTATTGTGTCGGTTCCATTTCCCTTTCAGGATCGCCTTCCAGCGTCATGTTCCAAGTTCCGCCCAGCAGGCGGCCGCCGGTTTCAAGCAGCAGATTTTTATCGGGGTCAGTCTTGAAATCGTAGAGCAGGTCGCTTTCGATACGGATAAAAGAAAGCGAGGAGCCGGGGGCGAAGATATCGGCCTTTTTTGTTGCTGCGGTACTTCCGATTTTCCGGGGAGCCCCGGGCTGCCATGGAATGGTCAGCATGACAGCATACAATGACTGGTTGAAAGCAGGGGAGACCCTGAAGACCTGTTTCAGTGAAGAAAACGAGATACAGGTTGTGTTTTCGATCGTTTCAAGGGCATCGCTCTCAAATACGATGATTCCGATCGATGTGGCATATCGCGTTTTACCGTTTTCCGTTTCTTCGGGTTTCAGGCCGGACTCATCGAGAAAGAGTTCCCAGGGTATCCAGTATTCATTGTTCCTGAGGTATGCCGTTATCGTGCCACGGTCATTTCCATTGACGTATATGCCGCTGATGATCGATTCCGCATTGTCTGCGGCTCGAACGACGGTACCGGGAGCAAGAGGTTTTGCCGTCGATTCTTCAGGCCTGAATCCCTGTTCGGCATGCAGCACAGTACAGGGGTTCGGGAATAAAACCGATGCCAGCAGAACAATGGCGTATCGCCTTAATGTGTGTAACAGCATTGATGCCATGGGGGGGCACAAAGGGTGTCTGCTCTTCAGGGCAGAAGTTTTTCAACGTTTTTTTCATTGATGGAGCCCGATACGGCAATGGCGTATGAACCGGGTTTGCCCGGAAGGGAGATCGGCGTTTCTATGACCCGGTTCTCTCCCGGCAGCACCGGCAGATTGTTGAGCGTTCCGGAAGTAACCGGTTTGGTTTTGCTCCCGGTTTTTCCGAATCCCGGAAATGTACCTTTCTCCCACACCGTATACGCTCCTTTCAGGCGTGTATGCACATTTCCGCTGTTATTGATGTGTGCTTTTATGGTGGACGATGCAGCATCGAACGAGATGTTCTGCAGCGTTGCCGATTGTCTGACGGGATCCGCATAAGCGTAAATGCCGACACCGATCCGGAACGTTACCTGGACGGCGGCATTTACGTCCTGCTCATCGGGCTGTTCGGTGAAATAGACGATCGCCCGGTGTTCCCCGGGTTCGGGTTTTACGCCGGGTCTGATTGAAAAGCGAACGACCTGTTCCTGTCCCGGATCAATGGTAAACGTCAGGGGATTGATGATCATCCATCTGTCGAGCGACTGCGGGGTTCCCGGAATGATCTGCAGGTTGTTCTGCCGGTCAAGCGTCCAGTTATAGACATCGGTTTTTATGGTGACCGGTTTTTTTTTCATGTTTTTCAGCCGGATCGACTCGTTGACGGGTTTCGATCCTATCTGCAGCTCGAACATCGATGGAAAGATCGCTATCTGACCGGGAGGTTCGGAAGCGAACAGCGATAACGGAACAAACAGGCTGCAGAGCAGCGTCAGGGTAAGGAGGATCTGTTTCATCAGAATGACGCTATTGAAATGAGGGTTGTAATCGTTCCTGCGTAGTTTCCGGATTTCGAAATATCGGCCAGATCCAGAACAAGGTCAATGCCGCCTGTACATATCCACTGGTTGTTTTTCTCGCTCCATGAAAGGGGCAAGGGCTCAATCTGTACATCTATGCTATCCGACGGGTCGGACTGGTTCGAGAGTGCGCCTCTCTGCCCGTTTGCGCCGGTAATGGAATACTCGGCTGTAATATATGGTTTATTGTCGTTTTTATTTTTCAGGATTTTCCATTCCCACAACTCATCGATTCTTCGTTTTACGGCTGTAGTGGTATAGCCCTCCGGATTAATGTCATAGTCGTTGAGCACCGATCCTGATGAACTGAGCTGCAGATCGATCGCGCCTTCGTCGATGGAAATCGATCCGTCCACAGCGTTTCCCATCTCCCTCGGGGATATTTTCTGGAGCGTTATATCTTTTTTATGAAAAAAAACCGGGGGATCGGCACATATCGGAGGAGGAAAAAACAGCAGCGAAGCCAGAAACAGCGGTGCGACAGAAATCTGCCGAAACAGAAAAGCAGGACTCCGTTTCCGGAGTCCTGTCTTTATGTCTGCCTGAGAGTTCATGTCGTCAGATTGTCGATGCGGTTATCTTGTAAACGCCACCCTTGTGCATACCTGATATTGTCGTTTTGCTGAAGTCAAGCGTCATCGTTACTCCGCCTTTTGTTGCATTGGCTGTTGAAATACCATTCAACGGAACTTCGAGTTCTTTCTCGCTCTTGCCGTTTCTGGTTACTTTCAGGTCACTCATGGTGATGACGGATTCATCGTTTGCCATATCGGCCTGCTTGTTTTCTATGGAAATCAGGGCGTTTCCTGAACCTGAAAAGCCTCTTACAGCCCAGAGGTTGTTGAGATTGACGAGCACCTTGTCTTCGCTGTTTACGCCCTTTACATCAGATAACGAGATGTCGCCTTCATAGGTGCCTGTGCTCCATGCAACGTCATCCCAAGCCTTTGCTCCTTCCTTGACCGACTGGGTCGGAGCTGCGAAGTTGAGGGTCAGGTCGGAATAATAATGCAAGATAATGAATTCAGGGACGCTAACCTGCACATTTGTCTCGCCGCTTGTGCTTGCACCTGGGGCTGCCACTACGGCTTGTGCTGAGTTTGATCCGCTGAAAAGCATTGCTGCTGCGATGATCATTCCGGTGATTGCTTTTTTGGTAGTCATGAGGGTTCTCCGATTGGGGTTTTGATTATCTGTCTGTTTTTTCAGGATTTACTTGTTTGAACTTCATGACTGTAATCTGCAATAGCCGTGCCAAATATCTTTTTTGTCCGGTTTTTTATTGATAAGTGTAAATAATGTGTAATATATTGTGTTTTGCGGTTGTCGGTGCAGTGGGCGTGCATCTGCTATGTGTCATTATGTAACAATGTGTTGAGACGGTTATTTTTTCTGATACAGCATATGAGGGAGTGTAGGGGTGTGTGTGCAGGAAGTGAGGAAAAGGAGATACTATCGTGGCGACAGGGTATTATATGGTCGATGCGGTGACGATGCTTCGGCTCGCGGGAGGGATTTTTTCGGCTGTTCCGGGTCTGACGGATCCGGCGCTGCTCACTGTGATGCCGGTGAGGGGCGAGGTGGTGGCGGCCGTGGTGACTGTTTTTCCGGTAGCGGGATCTGTGCAGGTGGCGCTGACCTTCACGCATGCATTTCCGCCTGGCGAAAATCCCTTGACTTGCCAGTAAACCGTTTCAGGGGCTTTGTTGTCTTCAACCGGGTTTGTTCCGGCGGTTGCTGTTCGGGTTGCTTCAGGGAGGGAATTTACGGGTGACGCGTTCTGCCCGGAGCAGTTGAGGATGATAACCTCCGGCACCAGGACGGAAACGGAAACGCCTTCTGCAGCCGTTTCGGCTCCCGGCAGCTGCCGGCTGAAACAGCAGAGCGTGCAGCAGCAAAGCAGGCTTGTGCCCAGGACGCGCCTATTGAGGAGAGCAGGGGAATATCCGTGTTTCATGTCCGTTTCATCCTGGCTGATTTTGATGGGAGTGCCTTGATGATCAGATTATACAGGGACTTCAGGGGGTCCTTTTATACCTTTGAATATACCAAAAGTTCATCGTATTTGTCTTTTTATACCGCTATCTTTCACTCGGCAGCGGGCCATGGCGGATTTTTTGTATGTTCGTTTTTCATTTTCTGAACCTGAGATCATGAACAAGGTTATTTATGTCACCGGCGGCGCGAGGAGCGGAAAGAGTTCCTATGCACTCAGGCTTGCCGGTGTTTATGCCGACCGTATATTCCTTGCGACTGCGGAGCCCTTCGACGGAGAAATGCAGCGGCGTATCGGAAGGCACAGGGAGGAGAGGGGAGACGGGTTTCGTACCGTCGAGGAGCCTCTTTACGTGGAACGCGCTTTAACGTCGCTCCCGCAAGGAACAGACGTCGTGCTGCTTGACTGCCTGACGGTATGGGCCGGCAATCTCATGCACCATTTCGAAACCGACGAAGCGATTTCCTTGCGGGTGGAAGCGCTGATGGAGGCGCTGAAGGAGCCGCCAAGCGACGTTATTCTGGTATCGAACGAAGTGGGAATGGGCATTGTGCCCGAAAATGCCATGGCAAGGAGGTTTCGCGATATTGCCGGGACGATCAACCAGCGGGCAGCGTCGATTGCCTCGGAAGCCTGGCTGCTGTGCAGCGGCATTCCTCTGAGATTGAAATGAGAAAAGAGGAGGAGGAAGGGTATTGGGTACTGGGTATTGGGAATAGCACCAGGAGAGGGGAAAAGGGTGAGTGGAGAGTGGAGGGGGGGATAGGAAGCCAAATAGCTGTCAGGCCATCCAGCCGCTAAAAAATAAACGTTATACAGGTAACTATGATATTGCTTGAACAGTTTGAGGGACTGATGGCCGAAATCAGGCCGGTTGACCGGTCTATGGTTCCGGCGGTGCAGGCGCATCTTGACGATCTCACCAAGCCGCAGGGGAGTCTCGGCAGGCTTGAAGAGATTGCCATGAGTTTTGTGCTTGCGACCGGTTCGACGGTTCCGGTGCTCGAAAAAAAGAAAATCTGCTGTTTTGCCGCCGATCACGGTGTTGCCGCTGAAGGCGTTTCGGCTTTTCCGGCCGAAGTGACGCCTCAGATGGTTTACAATATGGTTGGTGGAGGAGCGGCCATCAATGTGCTCTCCAGGCATGCCGGCGCAGATCTCGATGTTGTCGATGTCGGCGTCAATCATGATTTTCCCGATACGGCGGGACTTGTAAAAAGAAAGGTCGGAAAAGGAAGCGGCAACATCGCCTGCGGGCCGGCCATGAGCGAGGAGGAAGCGCTTCAGGCACTTATGCATGGCGCCCGGCTTGCCCGTGAGGCCGCATCTGCAGGGTATCATCTGCTCGGTACCGGGGAGATGGGAATCGCCAATACGACTCCGGCTACGGCGCTGTATGCGGTGCTGCTCGGCATCGATCCGGACACGATAACAGGCAGGGGAACCGGCATCGAGGACAGCCGCCTGGAACACAAGAAAGCCGTTATCCGCAAGGCGATCGATCAGAACCGGTCGCGATGCACCAGTCCGCTTGGAACGCTTTCAGCGCTCGGCGGTTTCGAGATTGCCGCCATTGCGGGTTTTGTGCTTGGCGCCGCCGCGAGCAGGGTTCCCGTGGTCGTTGACGGGTTCATTTCATCGGCGGGGGCAGTTGCGGCAATGCAGTTATGTCCGTCCGTCAGCGGTTATCTTTTTTTCAGCCATCTGTCCAACGAGCAGGGTCATAAGATCGTCATGCGGCAGCTGGGCGCCCGACCGCTTCTCGACCTCGACCTTCGTCTCGGAGAAGGCACGGGGGCTGCTTTGGCAATGCAGGTGATCGAGGCGTCGGTCAGGCTCTACCGGGAGATGGCTACCTTCAGTTCGGCAAACGTCAGCGAAAAAAGCGATGAACGATCGTAATGCTATTCAGGATACCTCCTCAAAGGGAGACAACCGGTTTATCGATATCGATGGCCTGCAGGTGCATTGCAGGGTGCGGGGCTGCGGTTCCCCGGCTCTGCTGTTCATGCACGGCAGTTTTCTTTCGCTGAGAAGCTGGCGGCTGGTTTTCGACCGCCTGGCGGAACATAATGTGGCGGTTGCCATCGACAGGCCTGCTTTCGGCATGACATCCAGGCCGCTTCCCGTGTCAGGAAAACGGAATCCCTATACGCCGGAAGGTCAGGCCGATCTTGTGGTGGAGCTTCTCGACAGGCTTGGGCTTCGTGATGCCGTGCTTATCGGCAACTCCACAGGCGGTACCATAGCGCTGCTGACGGCGTTGCGCCATCCTGACCGTGTCCGCGGGCTTGTGCTGGCCGATCCGATGGTTTACAGCGGTTACGCAACCAGCGAGTTTCCCCGTTGGCTCTATCCGGTTTTCAGGGCTATTGCGCCGTTTGGATCCCGAATGGCCAGCGTGATGATCCGTCTGTCGTTCGGCAAGCTGCATCGGACTTTTCTCTGCGACGAGAGTCTCCTGAGCCGCGAGATTCTTGAAGGGTATCGCTCCGATCTGATGCAGGGTAACTGGGGGAGGGCATTCTGGGAGCTTCTGCTCGGAAGCCACAACCTGAAGCTTGAAGAACAGCTGCACAACATTGTCGTACCGGCGCTGGTCATGACCGGCGACCAGGATCGCATGGTGAAACCCGGGGAAACCATCAGGCTTTCGCGCGAACTGCCCGGTGCTGAACTGCATATCGTCGCCGATTGCGGACATCTGCCCCAGGAGGAGAAGCCCGATTTTTTTGCAGAGAGGGTCAGCGCGTTTCTCGTTAACCATTTTCAGCAATGATCCCGCAGGCATTGAGCGGTCTGGTGACGGCTGTCCGAACCCTGACCATTGTGCCCATGCCCGGCAGGGATGCCGAACGGTTCAGTACGTCGCTTTACTGGTTTCCGGTTGTCGGGATGTTCATTGGCGGTATTCAGGCCCTGGTCATGTATCTGTCTCTCTTTGCCGGCTGGGCCGAGTTAGCCGGTTTTGCAGCGGTGCTTGCGGGGGTGCTTCTGACGCGCGGCATTCATGCCGACGGTCTTGCCGATTTCTTCGACGGGTTCTGGGGCGGAAAGAACAGGGAAAGCGCGCTGCGGATCATGAAGGATCCCAATGTCGGGTCTTTCGGCGTACTCGCTCTCTTTTTCGCGATGCTGTTGAAATGGCTGGCGGCGACAAGAATCGCCGAGGCGGAAGAATACAGCGTCCTTGTCGCCGGTATTCTGCTTGGCAGGTGGGTTCAGGTGATCCTTGCCTCGACGATGCCGTATGCCCGGGCTGAAGGGGGGACAGCCCGTTCGTTCGTTGCGGGAGCCGGAACCAGCCATCTTGCCGTAACAACCGCCGTTTCGGCTCTGTTTCTCATGCTGCTTCCCGATGCGGGCATGATTTTTATCGTTGTGGCCGTGGGTGCCGCGGCGCTGCTTGCCACAGCCGTAGCCGCGGCGGCAGTGCATAAAATCGGAGGCGTAACCGGCGATGTGCTTGGCGCTTCGAGCGAACTCGCTGAATGCGTCGTATGGGTTGCATGCGTGCTGATAAGCGCTCAACAGGCCTGAATCCCGGCAGAGTCAGCCGCAGGAGTACGCAGGTTCGTCCGTTTTATGCCCGAGTTCCTTTACTTCGAAGCGGTATCTGTCGATGTCGAACGATAAGCGCAGGTTCTCATGAAAAGTGACTTTTCCCTGTTCGAACCTGATTTTCATCGGTACGCTTACCTTTCTCTCGTCTCCGCATACATTGTTTTTGACGCCGGGCCTGAACAGTTCGCTCCGTTCATCAGGAAGCGATACCAGCACGGCATGATCGACGGTGCAGAGCGCTTCGACGCTTCCGTCAGGAGCGAGCTGAACGGAATTGATGTCGCCATGGATGCCGTTCGGTTCGTTATCGTACGCGAGCATATTTCCGATGGGAGTCGGCAATTCGGTTTTTCCGAGCGGTTCGAACGACCGGATTTTTCCCGATTCATAAAAAGCGATCCCTTTTCTTACGGAAATCGTTCCGACAGGAGTCGGAACGCTGATTACCTGCCCCGGCCAGAGGGTTATGCTTTTCAATGCTCCGCTTTCATAAAACTGGATGTTGATGATTTTAGCCGAAATGCTGCCGACCGGCGTGTCGATCGTGGTCGTTTCCGCCAGGGCAAATTCGTTCTGCCACGACCAGAAGCCGCTGAGCTTGCCGTCGAGCGGAAAGACTCGCCGGATAGTTCCGCTTTTATGAAAAGTAACGAGCTCTGCCGGCAGCTGGCCGACCGGGGTGGTAATACGTGTCTGCGTCTGAAGCGCAATGGATTTTAACGATCCATCCTTGAAGAAGTACATCGGTTTAACCGACCTTCTTCCCATATCCTCGGCCTCGTATTGCGGAACCATCTGTCCATAGGGTGTCTCAAGAATATTGTGCCTTGAGACCAGGCAGCCGTCCATCTTGCCATTCGAATAGAGTGTGCGGAATTCGACGCCGGAAAGTTTGCCGTATCGGGTTGTGACGCTGTTCATTGACCTGCCTCGTGTAATGATGGGAATTGCTGTTGCAATTACTATTATTCAAATATCGTGCCAGGTCTGTTTGTCAATGTATATGGTTATACTATCAAACGAGATAGCGGCGTTATCGATGGTTTTGATGAGTGGTAATAATGCTACATGAACGTAGCAATGGTCGAGGAAGCTACGATTTTGTGGGTTTTTCCGGCAGCCATTTGCCCACCATACTGCGTACAGCTTCATGAGTGTATGGTTTTTTGATGAGATCATCGATACCGTACTGGCTGAACCGCTCGCTGATATCTTTGAGCGAGTCTGCTGTCATCGCGATGATCGGGCACGTTGTCGCCCCGCTGCATTGACGTATGGCCGCAGTGGCCTCTATGCCGTTCATTTCCGGCATGTGAATGTCCATGAAAACGATATCCGGATGGTATCGGTCGTAGAGTGTTACGGCTTCGCGTCCGTTGACGGCTTCAAAAATTTCCGCATCCGGGAGAAGTTTCTTGAGAATGGTTTTTGCCAGCAGCATGTTTGTTCGGTTATCTTCTGCGATGAGAATCCTGTAACTGCCGTTAACGATATCGCAGATGCTTTCTGTTTTCTGTCGTGTATCGAAGGCATTGCCGGAAAGGAGGTCGATAAGTTGACGGCGTTTGACGGGTTTGATGATCGATACCGTTGCTCCTGCATGTATGGACCGGGTCAGGAGGGATGGGTCGTCGGTAGCAAGAAACGTCATGATTATGAGGGCTTCCTGTCTCAGGGCTCGAATGCGTTTTACGAGTTCGATGGCATCGGTGTCGGCAGCATGGAAATCGATGAGAAATGCCTCGAACGATACCGCTTTTTCATACGCATCATTAAAGCCGGAAGCACACTCGCAGGTTATCCCTGAGGCGGCAAGGTTGTCGGCAATCACTGTGCGGCAAAGCGGATTGCCGTCGAAAATCAGAATTCTTTTTATTGTCGGGGTGACAGATCGTTCCGGCTTTTTTGTATTGGAGCATTGCAACGCAAGGACGAATGAAAACACGCTTCCTCTGCCGGGAGAGCTGTCAAGCTTCAGTGTTGAGTTCATCATCATCAGCAGTTTGTTCGAGATCGTCAGACCAAGCCCGGTTCCGCCGTATTTTCTTGTTGTGGAGCTGTCTTCCTGAGAGAATGCTTCGAATATCGCTTTCTGATTTTCTTCGGATATTCCTATTCCTGTATCATGTACGGAAAATGTGATATTGCATTTGTTTTCTGTCTCCGGCGATGGGGATGAGGTGATTTTCAGCAGGATTTCTCCCTGATGAGTGAATTTAACTGCGTTTCCCAGAAGATTAATCAGAATCTGCTTCAGATATACCGGATCTGCGCGGACCGGTTCCGGAAGGTCGGCGGGGATATCGAGCAGTAACTCGATGTTTTTGCTGTGTGCCGAAAACGAAACCATATCGATGACCTGGCAGGAAAGCTCTTCAAGCGAAATATCTTCCTCGAAGATATCGAGTTTGCCGGCCTCTATTTTCGACAGGTCGAGAATATCGTTGATCAGACCGAGAAGCTGATTTGCGGAGTCGTTCATGATTTTCACGTAACCGAGCTGCACTTCATCGAGCGCCGTTTTCATGAGTAGTGAGGAGAAGCCGATCAATCCGTTCAGAGGCGTTCTGATTTCATGGCTCATATTTGCAAGGAAGTTGCTCTTTGCACTGTTTGCCGCTTCGGCTCTCTCCCTCATGACCACGAGATCTTCCTCGACTTTTTTTCTGCGCGTGATGTTGCGCAGTACAATGATTCTTCCCGTCATATCCTTTTTTTCATCAGGCAGGGCAAGTATATCGACATCGAACCATGTGTTCATATCGAGCGTCTTTTTCATCAGATCCCGGTGTTCTATTTCCTGCGATCCCAGAACGAGCGCTTTCAGTTCCGGCCAGAACCCCAGCAGGTCGGCCGCCGGTTTGCCGATATCGTCACTGGAAAGTCCGAGAATGTTACGGGCTGCATGGTTGCAGTCGATAATCCTGTTTTCCTGGTCGATAACGAAAACTCCATCCGGAATTTTTTCATAGACGAAGTCTCTTACAACGGGAGAAAGATCGAAAAAACGATACTGTATGAGGCCGATGTAGATGAGAATCCCGCTGAAGGTGAATGTGAAGGGCGTCGTATCGATTCCTGATGGCGTCAGGCCTGCTTTATAGATCAGGTCGCTTGTCCACGGGATGAGCGTTGCGAAAAAAATGATGGCTACCTGTCTGCGATAGATGGATGCGGATCGTTTCCAGAACCTGTAGAACAGTAAGTTGCTGAAAAGGATACATGCCAGGTTGTAGAACTGGATGACACGATACCAGATGCCCTGCCGGAAGGAGACGACCGGGAAGAGATCGCCCTGAACGAAGGCGACCGTTTCATAGAGCAGCTGGTGGCGGTCGAGGCTGAGCGCTAAGACTACGGTGATGATCGGAACGAGCAGCAGAGCGAAAAGCAGGTGCGGGGATATGTTTCTCCTGTTGCCCGTGTAGGCAAGCGCGAACAGTACGAACCCTGGAGGCAGAAATGCAATGCCGATGTATTCGATACGGATAAAAAAGAGCGCTGTGGCGAGGTTGGAAGATGAAAGCTCCAGCCCGTAAAAGAACGAATAGACGATACTGCAAATGGTAACAAGCAGGAAATAGTCCGCTCCGCTTGTATTTATGCGCTTCCATGTGCGATGGGCGATGATACCCAGAAGCAGCGTATTGATCCACAGAGGCACCGCATAAGCGTTGAAGTGGAAACTGCCTGTCAGAAATTGATCGTGCAGAGTCATGATATTTCGTCAGGTTATCAGCAAGGTGTTCCGCGCAGGCCTATCTGCCTGATTTGAGAGCCTTCTCCGATATGATCTGTTCGACGTTAGTGGGGATCGTGAGGCTTCGCATAAGGTCAAGAAGATTCTGTTCGACGTTGAGGTTCAGTTCCACGGGTCGTCCTGACTGAAATTCGGGATTGTTGCCTTTGAGACGGATTGTGATAAGCGATTTCCCATCCGGAGCCATGGATATGGACGAGAGCAGTTCCACATAGAGAAAGTTCGAAAGCGCCTCATACGTGGTGCGCAATCCCTGGTTTGCTGCTGCCCGTTCCTCTGGCGAAGTGGCATAGATGATCTGTCCGTTCGACTCGGCGTTCATGGCTCCGTCATTGATTTCGATGATCTGATCGGTCATGGTAACCGGTATCGATCCGCCTATGGTTCCGGTAGCGTATACCTTTTTCGTTCCCTGCAGATCGAGGAGTTTCTGAAGGGGGATGTTGTTGAGTTTTAGGGTGGTTGATGCTGTTTTTTTTTCCATATCGTAGTCAACCCGCTCGATTTCCACCGTACCATCGAAAAAGCCCGCGCTGAAATTTCTCAGGGTGACCACATCCGGGCGTTTTGTGTCGCTCCACAGGGAGAGCGAACCTTTCGGCAGAAGGAGCTTCAGTTCGCCTCCCGCAGTTTTTCGCTGCAGTTCCTTCAGGCTGAAATCGATATCCGTCGATCCGTTCATGCGTCTTGAAAAACGGAGGTCGGGAGCGCTGAAGGTGTAGTGGGCATCCTGTGTCGGTGCTCCGAAAATTCTTTCTGTTGCAGTTCGTTCGGGCATCGTCGGCGTCACGCTTATCGTTCCGCCTCCGGTCGAATGCAGGCGGGCATTGCTGATTGCAAATCCGTTTCTGTTCACGGTAACGGGCAGAGTGCCGGACATGGCGCCCTTGAGAGATGCCTTGAAATCGCCATGCAGCCTGAAGCGTTCAGGAATATTGACGTTATCAAGTTTTACGGAAAAGGGAATACCGCTGTCGAAGTCCTCCAGGGAAAACGTAAAGGGGGAGACCTGCACGTTGCCGTCGAGGGCAGTGGCGGAAAGAGCATTCAGAACGAACTGTCGGGGCTTTCTGTCGGCTGGTTTGATGGTGGCCGAAGCGTTCAGTTTTTTCAGCAGGTTGCTTTTCGGCGTTCCAAGATCGACGGAGAAGAGTTTGCGATTTTCTTTGTCGTAGAAAAAGAGAGCGGAGCCTTTTGTCGCCGCGATCGTTCCGTTGGTTATCCGAAGAGAGGAATTGGCGTATTCAATCGGAAGCGTGCCGCTTATCGAACCGTCGGCAAAGGGTTGTTTCGGTCGGTTACTACTCATTCCGGGGATGCTTTGGACCGGAATGCCGCTGAAAGATGCGGTTGACGAGAGCCGAAGATTGCCCGGAACAAGACCTTTTTTTCCGTAGGTGAGCGGGATGGTTCCGGAAATTGCACCCTTGAACGCGCTATTCGGGGCATCGTGATAGCGCAGACGATCAAGCAGACGGATATCCTTCATTTCGAGGGAGAGGGAATATTCGCTTTTCAGCGGATCGAACAAAAGGGGCGACATTTCCAGAGTGCCGCCGAAGAGGAGTGTCGAAAGATGTTCGACTCCGATGCCGGCCTGATTATTGTTGCGGCTGTTGAGAACGATGGTCGCATTGAGGTTGTTCAGAATGTTCTTTGATTTGCTCTCTTCTCCGAGATCGATTGAAAACAGCCTTTTTTCCCTTTTGTCGAGGTAGACGATCTGCGCTTCGCGTTCGCCCGCGAGGATGGCATTTCTCACCAGTACGGTCGAGTCGCGGAACTCTATGGGAATGGAGCCGCTCAGCTTTCCGGTTGCACGCAGAGGCTGTACGGGAGAACGGAACCAGGGGAGCGAATCAAGCGGTATTTCCGCAAGCCGGAGCGTGAAGCGGGTTGACTGGTCTTTCAGATCGTATTCTATGGCGTCGGAGTCCGCCTGCATCGCAAAGAGAGCGACCGAGCAGTTGCTCAGCAGGAGCTTGCATGGCTTGAGCGGATCGCGTTTTGAGCCGAACAGGGCCCTGAAATTACCGACAGGCGACGGGTTGCCGTCGCTGTAGAGCCGTGCTATCCGCAGCGTATCCGGAGGTTGCTGCCAGTTCAGTGACCTGGTCAGCAAAATACGGTATGAAATCCCTGAAAGGCTGAGCTTTTCTCTTGTTACCGTGGCGCTGTCTATGGCATAGGCTATGCTTGACGGCATGAATTCCATTGACAGGCCGTTCCGTCGCCGAATCTCCAGCCTCATATCGATCTTCGGTCGGCTGTCGTGAAAAATGTATTGTGCAGGGTCTGGATTCAGTCTCAGAGAGTCAGCGTCAAGCCGAAGATCGGCCTGAAAAAGTGCCGGATCTGTTTTTCCCTCTGGATTTCTGATGCTCCATCCAAGTTTTCCTCCCGAGATGGAAATCCTGTAGGCAGTCGGCGAGCTTACGCAGCTGTCCGCAGGTGCCGTAAATGAGACGTCAAGCCTGCGGAAGCCAACGCCGGATGGACCCGGAATGCCGACGCCGGAAATCCGGACGTGAAAGGGCTTTCCCTTGAGAGCCCGGTCAATGATTGCCTGGGCATACCAGGGGAACGAAAGCCAGACAGAGAGCGGCACAAGCAGGGCAAGAAACGGAAGCGCCGCAAGGATGCGTTCAGGGGCGCTTATCCGCCTTTTTTCTTCCATTGTCCCTTGACCTGTACCCAGGTGCCTGCCGGAAGGCGAACGTAAATTTTTTCGAACATCATCGCTCCTACCACATCGAGGGATAGATTGTTCTGCGCAGCTATTTTGGCATATTCCGCGCGGCGCTGGTTGTTGATGGTGACGACAAGCCCCTCTGCATCGGATGCCGCTCCGGGCGGAATGCCGAGCAGTCCGTTATCCACTTCGCCTGCCAGACCCTGAGATCGTGCGGTTGCAAGGTCAAGCGCGAATGCCGGTATTGCGGCTGCGACAGACAGCATCAGTATGATTATCGTTTTCGCTGCCGTAGTTCTGACGAATGAACCAATCATTGTTATAATCCTCCTGTTTAGAATAACCCTTTTTTCGTGTCGAGCAGCGTATCGAGTTCACGGTCGACCCTGACACGGATCTCATGATCTATCTTGATGTTCATGTTGATGACAATCGGTTTGTCCGGCGCCTCCACCTTGACCGTCGGGCTGCATCCGGCAACACATGCCGCTGCCGAAAGAAGAAGAACGCTGAGTGCGGTTCGTTTGTTCATGGTAGTGATTCTGGTTTCGGGATGCATCATTCTTACAGGTATATCATATTCACGGTCAGTTCGGTCTGTTGCCGATCGAGGTTGAAGACAGCCTCGCTGAAGCTTGGCGGTCCGCGCTTGATTTTCGGGTTGTTGGAAACGCCGAAACCTTCCTTCGGTATGAAAATGGCTTTTTTATCCATTCTGCCGTTGCCGTTTTCGTCGTGCAGCACGCTGATGGCATAGGTCCCGTAGGGAATGTTATCGAATCGGACCTCATGTTCGGTGCCGCTGATTTTTCTGACCCTTGTGGCAACCGCGCGATCCGCTTTGTCGGGAAAACCCTGTTTCGACGAATAGAGCGCGACGCCGAGCATCCCTTCGGGTTTACTGATATTCCGGATGTTCACGGTTATCGTGCCGACCTGCACCGGATCGCAGGAGTTCAGGGCGGATTCGGCATGAGCTTCCGGTAAAGGAGCATAAAAAGCGCAAAGCAAGGCGATGCCGGCAAGACGTTTTTTCATGAATCAGGAGCGCCCGGTTTGATGATATATACTCAACCTGTCAATATCGGCATTGCATCATCTTCATGCAAATTTCGGCAGGGTTTCATCTTGCGTATCTTTCATGTTATCGTCCGAAAAGGCGCATGGTTCCGATTTATTGCAATGGACGCGGGAATTTATGATCTTCAGGTATGAACGCGGATACCGGCCGACTTAATTCTTCATACCCGACGTTATGCACTGGATATACCTTATGACGGCAATTGTTTCCGAAGTCATTGCAACGACAGCCCTGAAATCCACAGAAGGCTTTTCCCGGTTATGGCCTTCTCTTCTTGTCGTTACCGGATATGTTTCGGCTTTTTATTTTCTTTCGCTCACCCTTCGGCACTTTCCAGTGGGAATCGTCTATGCGATCTGGTCGGGGGTCGGCGTCGCCCTGGTCGCTCTTGCAGGATGGTTTTTCTACCATCAGCGACTCGATGCCGGGGCTATAGCCGGTATTGTCCTGATCGTCACAGGTGTGCTTGTGATCAATCTGTTTTCGAAGTCTGCGGTGCACTGAAACGGATTTGTGCGTTTTTCTGTACGTCTCTAAATACGGCAGGATCAGTTTTTCATGTTTCGTTACATATTGCAGCAACAATAAACCACAGGAAAATACAGACAAACCTCACAAGCAGCATCCCGATAAACCGGACTTCGGCGGTTCCGGAGGTTCCGGTGGCCACAAGACATAAATCGACAGTTCTCGTCGCTGCAGATGTGCTTGTATTATTCGCCCGGGGTATTTGTTTTTACGCGAAAGGCAAAACAGTGGCGCCCCGAGTCATGGGTCCACCTGTTGAGGTTTTCAGCATCCGATGCTGCTGAAAAATCCGCGCAGATTCTGTAAGTGTTCTTACCGGTACGTTCATAGAAATAGGGGCGGCCGGTTTCAGGATCATCGATGCTTAATTGCGGTTGCAGTTTTTCTCGAAGCAGCGTCAGGGTTTCAGGCAGATTTCCCTCTCGAGCATGGTAAAGATCGATTGCCTGCTCAATGTTGCCGATTTCGGCAACCCGTTTCCTGTCAAGCATGATTTTTCTCTGTTCGGATGGCGGGCCGGCAAGAAACAGTCCATACGTTATCGCTGCCGCAACAAGCAGCGGCACACTCAAGGCTATCCATCTGCGATGCGGCGGATTATTCATGGTTTTTTTTCCTCCTGCCGCAGTCCGCCGAAATAATAGATGAAGAGCGTGCCTGCTATTGCCCCTACCACAAGCGATTTCAGGATGAAACGCAGGGTCAGTTCTCCTCCGAGAAAACTATACAGAAGAGATATGAGGTCTCCCATGAGGATGCCCGCAGCGATGAACAGTGTCAGATAGGTGAGCCAGCGCCGGATTCCGGATGCCCTCCCGGAAGGGGTGCTGAGCAGTTCCCGGCCGATTTTGATCGACAGGTAAATGAATAACGGGAATGCAACGATCAGTGCGGAAACGGAACCTCTGATCCTCTCGTTGAAATATACCGCGTAATGTTCGCTGAAAGCGGGATCAGGAAGCACTTTGTCGATAAAGGCGAAAAGCAGGTTTCCGAAATTGAATGCCGAGGTATAGAGGGTTGCGAAAAGCAGCAGATAGAAAAACGCTTCACGTGCTGAAAGATAGGGTTTCGGCTTCGGTACGGGCAAAGGGAACTCTATTTCCGCATATTCGTTAAGCGCTTTTTCGATCTGTTCCGTCTGCCATCCTGCAGTCAGGAGCGCGGATGTTATTTCTGTTCGGGATATGCCTTTTTCGAGCGCTCTGCCGATGAATTCCGCAAGATCGCCGATTCCTTTGTCCATACTGCCTTTTCCGTTATAGTGATTTCCGGTAAACCGGCAAAGATCGATCGAACAACGTTTGCTCCTCTCGATTTTATGCCGTACAATAGGTGAACAGTCCGTGCCCCCAGCATGTTCCGGAAAGGCAGGTTTCGGAGCTTCGGTTGTTTTTTATACTCTTATAATAATCATTTGAACAGTTATCAGGTTTGCTATGACCATGGAAAAATTAGATTTTCAGTTCGATGTACTGGAGCAGAGCCACACTCTTCCGGTACTTGTGGATTTCTGGGCTCCCTGGTGTGCGCCCTGCCGAATGCTTGCCCCGGTGCTTGAAAGCCTTGCTGAAAAATATGCCGGATCCTGGGTGCTGGTGAAAATCAATACGGAGGAACATCCTGACATTGCGGAACGATTCGGTATAAGGGGTATTCCGAACGTCAAACTGTTCATCGATGGCGAAGTCGTCGATGAGTTTTCAGGCGCTTTACCTGAATACCAGATCGAACAATGGCTGAAAAAAGCAGTTCCGAGCCCTTTTGACAGAGAGGTTTCGATGGCGGAAGAATTATTTCGACAGGGAAAAAAAACCATGGCGCTTTCTCTCGTCGAGGGTGTTCTTCACAAAGAGCCCGGCAACGCCAGAGCTGCGGCTCTGTCCGTGCGTCTCCGGCTTTTTTCGCATCCGGAGGAAGCTCTTCAGCTATCGACAAGGCTCGAAGGCGATCCGGAGTACGCAGCCCTCATCGAATCGGTTGCCGTTATAGCCCGGATGCTCTCCCTCCAGCAAGATGACCTTCCCGAAGATCCGGTTCGCGAGCGTTATTGCGGTGCCATAGGAAACCTTGCAGCCGAGCGATTCGATGAGGCGCTCGATGGTTTTATTTCGGTTATCCGCGAGAACCGCTACTACGATGATGACCGTTCGCGAAAAGCATGTATCGCCATATTCAGGTATCTCGGAGAAGATCACCAGATAACCGTGAAGCACAGGAAGGTGTTCGACAGGGCGCTTTACTGAGCCATATTCCATGCAGGAAAAACCGAAAATAGTGGTCGGCGTCGATCTTGATGGCGTCTGCGCCGATTTTTACGGGCGTATGCGGGAGATTGCTGCCGAGTGGCTTGAAAAACCGTTGGAAGATCTGCCGAAGGATGTTTCGTACGGCCTTCGAGAGTGGGGGGTTCATGACAGAAGTCAGTACGAAAGCCTGCACCGTTTTGCCGTGACGCAGCGGGAGCTTTTCAGCAGTATGCCTATGATTCCGGGGGCAAGAAAGTATCTTCGGAAGCTTTCGGACGAGGGCTACCGCATACGGATCATCACGCACCGGCTGTTCATACATTATTTTCACGCATCATCGGTGCAGCAGACCGTCGAGTGGCTCGACAGCCACGGCATACCTTACTGGGATCTCTGCTTCATGAAAGAGAAAGAGCAGGTCGGAGCGGACATCTATATCGAGGATACCCCGGATAATGTGCTTCAGCTTCGCGAACGGGGACTCCATACCATTTGTTTCGCCAATAGTACCAATATGCACATCGCAGCTCCGAGGGCGTTATCCTGGGAGCAGACATACGCCATGGTTACCCAAGGGTTTCCGCTCCATGGTTCGAAGATTTCTGGCTGAGCGGTCGTTCACTCTGTCACATAGAAACAGGCGAATTTCAGATAACCGGTTTCCGGCATCGAAAGCAGAACGGGATGGTCCGGAGGCTGTGAGTTTTTGTGAATCATCCTGAGCTGCCTGCCTGCAGAGAGGGCTGCCTGGTGAATCGCATTCAGGAAATCCTCTTCCGATACGTGATGCGAGCAGGAGGCCGTTGCAAGAAATCCGCCGGGTTTTACCAGCTGGAGACCAAGCTTGTTGAGTCTTTTATAGGCTTTAAGCGCAGCCGGCAGATTTTTCCGGCTTTTGGTGAAACTCGGGGGGTCGAGCACAACGATATCGAACTGTTCTTTTGCCTCCGTCATGGTATTGAGCAGGGTAAAGGCGTCCCCCGCGATCAGGCTGAAGTTGTCGAATCCGTTGAGCAGTGCGTTTTTTTCCGCACGTTTGAGCGTTTCTTCGGAGATATCGAGCAAAATGGCCGAATGGGCTCCTCCATGAAGCGCATTGAGAGCGAAACCACCATCGTTGGTAAAAACATCGAGCACATCGGCATTTTCTGAAAAAGATCTGATGAACCGGCGATTTTCGCGCTGGTCAAGGAAAAATCCGGTTTTCTGCCCCTCATAGAGATCCACGTCGAAGCTGATTCCGGCATCATGAATGATCTGTCGGGTGTTCGCCCTTTCTCCTTTGACGATATCCTTGTAGAGAGGAAGGCCTTCGAGCTCGCGGAGCTGCGATTCGTTTCGCACCACAATCGCTTCCGGCTGCAGCAGTTCATCGATTACTTCGCTGACAAGCGGAAGGTGGCAATCCATTCCGGCAGAAAAAGCCTGAAGCACGACGACGCGGTTGAATCGGTCGATAATCAGTCCGGGAAGGCCGTCCGATTCGCCATGCACAAGACGCCAGGCGTTAGTGTCGTCCAATCTGTATATGGCTTCCCTGAGCCTGAGGGCTTCGGTTATTTTCTTTTTGAAAAATGCCCTGTCAGGCAGTTCTCCCTGGCGCGAGAGCATGCGGAAGGCAATGAGCGAGTGGGGATTGTAAAATCCCGTTCCGAGAGGTTTGCCGTCGTGGGTGAGGAGTTGCACGGTTTCTCCTGCGGCTATATCGTGCGGTACGGTCTGAAGTTCATTGCTGAAAACCCAGAGATGGCCTTTCAGCAATCGCCGTTGTTCTTTTGGTTTGAGACGGATGTCATGCATGGATGGGAAAACGGCTTATTGTTTTACGAACGGAGCTTGTTACATTAAAAACAAAAAATTACGGTATTACAATCCCGCATCTTTCCGGCTTTCGGGGTACCGTGGGTCAATGTGTCATAAAACCCGGGATTCTCAAAACGGTAAATGCTCTCGTCTTCTTATTGGAGGAGCGTCTTATCCGGATCTTCGACAGGCTATTCGCATGCCGGGGTTTGTCAATAATCAATAGTATTTATTGTCTTATGAGGAGATATTTCGTCGTTCTGTTCGTTGCGCTGATATTGAGTTTTCAGTACGGATGTGCGGATTTCGAAACCGTTACCAGAAGCGAGCTTCCGGACCGTTCAACTGAACTTACCGGGGAACTTGCCGAACTTTACCGCAGCGTTGCTGAAGCATCGCCTTTCGTGCACTCGCTTGACGGTTATGCCGATATCACCATACAGACTCCCAGGAAGCGCGAGCGAGTCTACTGCAACATTCAGCTTGCGCGGCATAAGGAATCGAGGATGATCGTTTCCGCAGGACTCCTCGGATGGCCGGTCGCCGACCTGTATTTCGGCACGGATTCCCTGTTTGTACACGATATGATGGGCAACAAACTGCTTACCGGCCGGAACAGCGAAGAAAATCTGGAAAAAATCATCGGTATGCCGTCGGGTTATCGTCTGCTGTCCGAATCCATGCTTGGCCTGGTGATTCTTGATGAGCCGGTCGAACGGGCTGCAAAGGTGAGGAAAGGTCATGGCAGGGTCATGTATACGTTCGAAGGCGCCGAAATGGTCAGGGATGTTGTTATCGATCCGGAAAACAGGACGCTCACCGAACTGCTTCTCCGGAATCAGGCCGATGGCATTACCACAAGAATTTCGTTCAGGAATTTCCAGTCTTTCTCGTTTGACGGGTTTACCACGCTCATTCCGGGGCAGATCGAAATGGAGTTATCGAGAAACGGTGCGCAAGAGGGCAAAGCATACCGGCTTCTTATCGATTATGATAAGCGAACCATCAATCCTGAACAGCTTTCCATCCGGTTCGTACGCCCCAAAAAAGCAAGGGTGATAAGTCTTGACGATATTGATGTTCTTCCCTGGATGTGAGGGGAGACAGGAGGAGAGTGGGTAGTGGAGAGTGGAGATGGGAGGGGCTGTCCTTCCAGGTCTTTGATTGTCGGTGTTCGTCTGTGACAGAGCGGTTTTCCGTGTCGAGGGGCAATGCAGTAAAACCAGAATCGGACAGATTGTATCTGTCCGATTCTGGTTTTATGTTCCGGTCCTTATTTCGCGGCCTGGTAGTTGGCTTCGGCGAACTCCCAGTTGAGCAGGTGTTCGATTGTTGCAGCCACATAATCGGGCCTGCGGTTCTGATAGTCGAGATAGTAGGCATGTTCCCAGACATCGACGCAAAGCAGCGGGGTCTGGCCCGCAGTAAGGGGGGTCTGGGCGTTGCCTGTTTTAACCACTTTCAGCGTGCCGTTATCCGATACAAGCCATGCCCATCCGCTTCCGAACTGGGTTGCTGCCGCAGATTTGAGTTCCTCTGCGAACTTGTCGAAACTGCCGAAATCCTCGTCGATTTTAGCGGCAAGCTCGCCAGAAGGTTTTCCTCCGCCGTTCGGAGAAAGGCAGTTCCAGTAAAACGAGTGGTTCCATGCCTGGGCTCCGTTGTTGAATATTCCGATTTTTGCCGGATCGTTTACGGAAGCTGCGATCACGTCTTCAATGCTTTGCGAGTCGAAGGGAGTTCCTGCCACGAGATTGTTGTAGTTGTTGACATATGCGGCATGGTGCTTGCCGTAGTGGAACCCGATTGTTTCAGCTGAAATATGAGGTTCGAGAGCGGTGTCTGCGTATGGAAGGGCTGGTTGCTGATATGCCATGGTTACAGGATTGGTTTAGGTTGTGTGTGATGAGATTCAGAGGTCAGGAAATGAATTAAAATTTTTAAACTTGATAAGCATTGTTTTAGTTTCTTTTCTTGTAAAAAAAACCGCAAAGACATTTTTTTCGATGGATCTTCAATGGTTGTTCCGGTGTTTATCCGCTCGCATTCATGCCGCTCTGCTTTTGCTCGTGCTGGTGGCGCTTTCCTTTTCCGGATGCCATCTGTCCCGCAGTGACGGACTTGACGCGGTCGATATCCGTTTCGCTGCGTTTTACAGCGATTACCTGATTGCTGCCGGTGTGACTTCCCGCGACGAGGAGGTGGTGCTTGCACCGCTCTCGACGGCATCGATGCGGAGTATGCTTGCCAGACATTCCATGACTCCGGAGGTTTTTCGAAAACGCGTGCAGCTCTATGGGGAGCAGCCCGAACGATGGAAAAAGGTCATTGCTCTGGTTCGCTCCAATGTGTGGAAAAAATCGCCATGAGGAGAGCCGGGCCGTTTATCGTAGGCATCACCGGCGGCATCGGCAGCGGAAAATCGACAGTCTGTCGTTTTCTTGCCGAAATGGGTTGCGCTCTGTTCGAAGCCGACAGGATTGCCAGGGAATTGCAGCAATCCGATCCGGTTATCGTATCGGGCATAAGAGAGCTGTTCGGTTTCGATGTCTATACCATAGACTCTTCGGGCGTTCTGGTGCTCGATCGTCGCCGGGTGGCCGCCGAAGTGTTTTCGGACAGGGAAAAGCTCGATGCATTGAATTCCCTTGTGCATCCGAGGGTGTACGAGGCTTTCGAAACAGCCCGTCGGCAGGCAGCCGGTCAGGGTATAGGGGTGCTTGTCAAGGAAGCGGCCATACTTTTCGAGAGTGGCATGACCGGAGATCTCGATCTGATAGTTGTTGTTGCCGCAGATATTTCGCTCAGGATACAGAGGGCAGCGGCAAAGGGTCTCGGAAGCCCCGAAGAGATTCGGAGGAGGATTGCCGCTCAGTGGCCTCAGGAGCGACTTGTCGAAAAGGCGGGGTACGTCATATACAATGAAGGTACGATCGATGACCTGCACAAGGAAACCGAAAAGCTCTATGGATTCATCATGCAGAAGATTTCGGCCGGGGAGCGATAACCTTCGATAGTTCAGGCAGTGAAACGGCGTAACGGTAAGACGTATCGCTGTGAGAATCCGCGAACTCTTCGTACCGGTGAGTTATGCCGAATTTTTTTGCCTTTGCAGAAAACTGCCTGTGGCCGAACTGAAGATTGTACTCGTCGAGAGAGCCGCAATCGAGGTAGAGCAGGCTCAGCGAGCGCAACGCTTCGCGGTGGCTTTCAAGATCAAGCATTGCAAGAGGATCGAAAGAAACCCATTTTGTCCATACATCATCGATGATTTCGCAGGTAAATGGATCGAACGGAAGCCTCATGTTTTCAGGTGCCGACTTGCCGCTCTCCGGAGAATAGGCGGCCGCCATGGCGATTATATCGAGCAGCACGAATTCATGTCGCGGTTTTTTCAGCGCCGATGCGTAGGCATCCATAAATGCCGGAATGCTTCCGCCATAGCGCTCGAGCACTCTGGCCGCAAGCGGAAAACTCGGCTTGTAGCAGAGTTCGAAATTCATGTCGCCGCTGTGGCATGCCGCTGCGCCAAAGCACTCAGGATGCTTCATGGCAAGCCTGAGCGCGCCGAATCCTCCGGACGACTTTCCGGCAATCGCGCGGTGTTCCCTCTCCGGCATCGTTGCGAATGTGCTGTCGATGCAAGGAATCAGCTCATCGACCAGATAGGTTTCGTATGGTCCAGTCGCCGCGGAATCGACGTATTGTGATCCTCCATACCTCGTCATGCAGTCAGGCATGACGAGCACACACTCCCGCATCCGGCCGGAGGCAATAAGCTGATCGGCCATTTCCGGAATCGTCGGTCTTCCGAAGCTGTAGTTCATGAAACTTGTGCCGGTAGACGCAAAGCCCGAAAGCAGATAAATCACCGGAAACCTTTTTATGCCGTCGTATGACGGTGGCAGATAGACAGGTACGTACCGTTCGGCAGGGTCGCCCGCAGGATTTCCGGCGAGAGTGACGCCGGGAACGGCAGCAAAGGTAATCTCGGGGCGGCTGCGTGGTCGATGGTTCATGTATATTTCAATGCGTTGTTTTTCCGGTTCACGTATGAAGAGATCCAGATACTGAGCTCATAGAGCAGTATCATCGGAATGCCGATGACCAGCTGGGTTACAAGGTCTGTCGAAGGGGTAACGATAGCGGCTACAATCAGAAGCGTAACGATAGCGTGTTTGCGATAAAACCGCATGAACGCCGGCGTCAGCAGTCCGATTTTTGAAAGGATATAGGAAATGAACGGCAATTCGAAAACCAGGCCGGTTGTAAGAAGCGCTCCCATGACGAAGCTGATATAGTCCTGAACGGCGATATTGTTGGCTATAAGCGTCGAGCCGAATCCGGCAAAAAACGTCAGGGATATCGGAAGAAATACGAAGTATCCGAAAGCGATACCCGAAAAAAAACAGAGCGAAATGAACAGGATCACGAAACGCGATGCCCGTCTTTCGTTTTCATGAAGTCCGGGTTCAACGAATTTCCATATCTGATAGGCAATGATGGGGAACGATCCCACGAACCCGGTAAAAAAAACCACCTGCAGATAGAGCGATATCTGTCCGTACGGCACAAGGTTCTGCAGGGTAATGGTATCGCTGCTCCTTTTGAGCGGACCAATGAGTACTTCATTGACCAGGGTGTCGGAAAAAAAGGCTGCCAGCGCAGTGACTGCAAGCAGAGCTATGCCGGCTTTGATCAGTCGCGCACGGATTTCGTCGAGATGGCCGATGAAGTTCATCTCGCCTTCATCCGTTGAGACCTCTTCGGCATCTTCGTTTCCGCTCTCTTCTCTTGTAAGATTCTCGCGATGAGCGGATGGTTCCCCAGGGTAAGGCGGGGGATTTTCGTGATCCGTCTGTGCGGGCAATGAGGTGTTTTCAATAGAAGGATCGGAATCCCGGCCCGTATTTTTTGTCGATTCGAGTTCGAGCGTCATATTTCAGCGTGCATGAGGATAAAAAGGTTCTGTCATGCAAAAAAAGGGAAGTGCCACGAGAAAACATAGCAACAAAGCTGCAAGTACCAAAAATATTGATCTTTTTAACTTCAGTCAAACAGTCGGAGCCGGTTTTCGGCAGTGTTTGATTGGTTATTTCATACGCTACGGTTATACTTGTTGATATACAGGCGATTGTTTTTCAGGAAAAGGAAATAATCTCTACATTTGCCTGTTGTTCAAGACAGCAGACAGGCAGATAAACAAGCATGGTATCGTATACTGAGTGAATATCCAGGATGTAACAGCATCGGTAGCCGATGAGATAGCTGTTTTTCAGCAGAAGTACAAAACCGTTCTGCATTCGAGCAATACGCTCGTCGATAAGGTCAGCCGTTACGTGCTGCGTCAGCAGGGCAAGCAGATCCGACCCGCCCTTGTGCTGCTCTCTGCAGCTGCATGCGGTGGTATCGGCGAATCCACCTATCGTGCGGCCATCATGGTGGAACTGCTCCATTCCGCCACGCTCATCCATGACGATGTTGTCGATGGCGCCGAGATGCGGCGGGGAATTGCATCGATCAATGCTTTGTGGAAAAACAAAATATCGGTTCTGATCGGCGATTTTCTGCTCTCAAAGGGTCTGCTTTATTCACTCGATCACAGGGACTACACTTCGCTGCATACGGTTTCGGAGGCTGTTCGCAGGATGAGCGAAGGCGAGATTCTGCAGATACAGAAGACCCGGAGTCTCGATATTTCCGAAGAGGACTATCTCAGCGTTATTTCTGACAAAACAGCCTCGCTCATAGCCTCTTCCTGTGCCATGGGAGCGGCCAGCGCAACCGATGATGCGTCGAAGATCGCGGCCATGAAAAATTACGGTGAGTATCTCGGACTGGCTTTCCAGATACGTGACGATCTGCTCGACTATACCGGGGATTCGAAAAAAACCGGAAAGCAGATGGGAATCGATATCAAGGATAAGAAAATAACCCTGCCCCTTATTTATGCGCTCCGCAACTCTCCGCCTTCGGAACAGAAAAGAATCCGGTCAATTCTGAAGAGTTCGAAAAAGCGGGCGTTCAGAAGTGACGATGTGATTGCATTCGTCAAGAGCAAAGGCGGGCTTGAATATGCTGCCGATGTTGCTGAAGGATTCGCTTCGAAAGCCGTCGGGTCTCTCGGGGGGTTTCCGGAGAGCGAGATAAAGACATCCCTTCTGAACCTTGTGGATTTTGTTATGAAACGGCAGCATTAGCCCTCCGCCTGAGCTGACAGAAAACCCGAATAGCCTTATAACAGAATTATTACATCCAGTCGCAATGAAGAAAGTCGTATTGATGGTTCTTGCCGCATCAGCTCTGCTCGTGCTGTTCGACAGGATACTTATGCCGTTGTATATTTCGCAAGGAAGGACGAATACCGTTCCCGAAGTTACCGGAATGTCTTATGAGGACGCCGAGCGCGAGCTTCGCAGAGCGGGATTCGAAGCAAAGAAGAGTTACAATGTCAAATATCTCAGCAGGGTCGATGCAGATGAGGTGCTTTCCCAGATGCCTCTGGCCGGTTCGGAAGTAAAGCCGGGCAGAACGGTCTATCTTGTTGTGAACAGACAGGATAGGCCGACTTTTCAGATGCCGGATCTTTATGGAAGGCCAGAGTTCGATGTCCGTCAGGCGCTTAGCCGCCTCGATATGACGCTCGATGATGTGCAGATCGGGACGGTCACAAGTCCGGAAGAAGACGGACGGATTATCAGTCAGTCGATTCCTGCCGGTACTCTCGTGAAATCTGGAGCTTCTGTTTCCGTCATCGTCGGCAAACTCGAGGTTCCGCCCGAAGGTCTCCGGAAGATCGCCGTTCCCGATGTGCTCGGGATGTCGCTCTCTGATGCGCAGCAGATAATGGGCGGAAACGGACTTTCGACAGGAAAAATCACCTATGAATATTCCGCGATTCTGGTGCCTAATACCGTTATCAGTCAGAAACCCGGTGCCAATGCTTATGTTTCGCCGGGAATGCCTGTCGATCTGACTGTCGTCACCACATCGGAGTGAACTTGCATGAACATGAACGAGGGACTACCGGTAATTGGCTTTTCTGTATTCTTCCCTCAGGTCTTTTATTCCGGTAGTTCTGTCGTTTCCATCGCTTATGAATCCGAAATATTCAAGAATGATACGGATAACCAGCCATAGGCCGGCAAACAGTATCCGGATCGATCCTGTCAGATCGCTTATCAATGCTTTCATTCTGCTGGTTTATACTGCTGACGTAAAGGAGGTGGTCTCATAAGCCGTCAGCGCCGTTCCGGAAGTTTTGGCACGGCGCCTTCAGTAAAGCAAACATGAAAAGGGATCGAGCCCGCCTTTTCATTGCTTTTGAGACAGCTTTTGTAATAATGCTTCTTTCCGAATCGATGCTCAGTCGGTCAGGGAGTCTTCCGCTTCCTTCCAGTCCTCTATATCGGAGCCGTGCGGACGTCCTTTCTGTTCCCACTTGAAATAGGCCGCCAGTCTGATCTGCTCCTCTCTTGCCAGTACATCTTCCACTTTGGGCTGAACGGCAGATTCATCGGTTTTTTTCTTTCTCGAAGGGGCTTTTTTTACCGGTTTATCTACTTTTTCAACGGTATCCGGGCTTTTTTTTGTAGTTTTTGCAGTGCTTTTTTTTGCTGCCGGTTTATCCGTTTTCTCCTGTTCTGCTGCTTTTTTGGCCATGGTCAATGATCCTCTTGAGTAATGGTTATGTGTATGACAATATGATGGTTGCCGGAACGCAATGTCGAAAATGTACAAAATATTTTCCTTTCACGCCGGCACGGTCGTTATCTTTTTCCTGCTTGGAACAATACCGCTTCCTAAAAGATTGCAGATATGAAATTATTCGGAGATGGCGATGCAGTCCGGCGTCGTATCAGGGGCATTCTTTACGCTCTTTTACGCAGGACGACGTTTTCCGGAGGTGGCCCGCAGCAGTTTTTCAGATTGACCCTCGACTCTTTTCAGGCGAAGCTCAATCTGAATCAGGATATTCCGTTTCTTTTCGTTGCGGTGTTCGTGGGACTTATTACCGGTTATGTCGCCGTCGTGTTTCACGAATCCATTCTGTTTATCAGTTCCCTGCTCTTTTCCGGTCGGTCTTTTTCGGCCGTGCCCGATTTCAGCAGCCCGCACGATATGCTGCTGCTGCCTCTCCTTCCTGCAGCGGGCGGTCTTTTTGTGGGTCTTTACAATGCCTTTGTCGTCAAGGATAAGCCTGCGCACGGGCTTGCGTCGGTCATCAAGGCGGTTGCCCAGAAAGACGGCATATTGGGACGCCATCTCTGGATTCACCGGACCATTACCTCGGTCATCAGTATCGGTACGGGCGGTGGCGGCGGCAGAGAGGCTCCTATTGCCCAGGTTGGTGCAGCGCTTGGTTCTTCGCTTGCCCAGAAGATGAAGTTCAATGCCGGCAGGACGAGATCGCTGCTTGGTTGCGGAGCGGCCGCAGGACTTGCCGCGGTCTTCAACGCTCCTCTTGGCGGCGTGATGTTTGCCGTCGAGGTCATTCTCGGCGATTTCAGCGTCCATACTTTCAGTCCGATTGTCGTTGCCGCCGTGGTCGGTACTGTGATTTCCCGGAGCTTTCTGGGCAACAATTCGACTTTTGAGGTTCCCGAATACAGCCTCATATCGAATATGGAACTTGTTCTCTACTTCATACTCGGGGTACTGGCCGGTCTTTCGGCTGTCCTGTTCATAAGGATATACTATATCATAGAGGAGGGATTGGCTCGTATCGAAAACCGTTTCGGTATTCCGGCCTGGGCAATGCCGGCCTTTGGCGGACTGCTATGCGGCATTCTGTGTCTCTGGCTTCCCGCGCTTTACGGATTCAGTTACGAGGTGATCGAGCGGGCGCTGAACGGAGATGTCTCGTGGGAAAACATGGTTGGAGTCTACCTGCTCAAGCCGGTCGTTGCCGCTTTTACAGTAGGATCGGGTGGCTCGGGAGGCATGTTCGCTCCGGCAATGAAGATGGGAGCCATGCTTGGCGGTATGTTCGGGAATATGGTCAACGAAATCTTTCCCGGCATGACCGCGGCATCGGGGGCCTATGCTCTGGTGGGTATGGGCGCATTGACCGCAGCTATCATGCGTGCGCCCATTACAGTCATTCTCATTCTTTTCGAGATTACCGGCCAATATGAAATCGTGCTGCCCATCATGTTCGCAGCAGTGACGGCTTCGATCGTGGCACGTCTGACCTATCGCCATACCATGGAAACCTATGTACTTGAAAAAGAGGGCGTGAAAGTGGGCTTCGGCATTGCGCTTTCCATTGCCGGCAATATCAGCGTTCGCGATATCATGCGAAAAAATTTCATTCGGTTTACCGATGTTACCAGAGTCGAGCAGATTCTTGACGTGTTTTACAATACGCCGGAATCCAACTTTTTCGTCATTACAGAAGATGGCCGTTTTGTAGGCATGATCCGTCTCGAAGAGATGGGCATTCTTCTCGGCGAGGGTCCATTTGCCGGCCTTATCGCTGACGACGTGGTGAAAAAGGACGTTCCCGTGCTTTCCTCCAATGCGAAACTCGATGAAGCGCTTAAGCTCTTCGAGATCTCCGATTATACTGTCCTGCCTGTCGTCGATCACGAGAGCGGACGACTGCTCGGAATCCTCAAGCAGGATGAGGCATTTTCATATTATCGCAAACAGATGAACATCTACGGCTCCGATCGAATGGAGTCGTCCGCTGGTTGATATTCAGGTTTTACGCGCAGTACCGATAATGACCAGAAGAATGGTGATTGCCTGAATGATCATGAAGATGTCTTTGGGTACATAGGCCCCGACGGCCAGTCCACCATACTCGAGAAATCCGAAGAAGAGAGCGGCCGGCACGATCCAGAGCGGGTGGGCTCCGGCCAGCAGTGCCACCGCAATGCCGCTGAATCCGATTCCCGCGGTCATGCCGGTTTCATAATAATGCTTGTAGCCGGAAACGAGATTCATTGCGCCAAGACCGGCAATGGCGCCTGCCGCTCCCATTACCGCCAGAATATAACGTTCACTCCCGATGCCCGCATACGATGCGGCATCCGGTTGCGCGCCAACGGCTCGAAGCTCGTATCCCGCGCGCGTGCGGAACAGGAAGATCGAGGAGAGGATCGCGACGGCAAGGGCGCCGAAGATGGATACGTTCAGGGGAGAACCCCGGAAAACTCCCGCGATTTCGTCCAGTCCCGGCAGCATGGATGCGCTGCCTGTTTGCGCAGTGTGTTCCGTAGAAGGAACGGCAAAATGGCTGGTGAGCAGATATCCTGTCAATGCCTGTGCGATGAAGTTCAGCATGATGGTGGAAATTACCTCGTTTACGCCGAAACGGACCTTGAGAACGCCGGCCGAAGCGCCCCATATTCCTCCGGCTGCCATGGCTGCGCATGCCGTAAGCGGCACGGCCGCAATCGGAGGCAGTGACGACGGAAGCATCGCACCTGTAACGGCTGCCGAGAATGCCGCAACCTGCAGCTGACCTTCGCCGCCGATATTGAAGAGCCTGGCCTTGAAGGGTAGCGCAACGGCAAGACCGGTAAAAATCAGGGTGGTTGTTTTGAAGAGTACCTGACCCGTGCCGTAGCCGGATCCGAGCGTTGCGTTGAAGAGCCTGCCGACAATCTCTGACGGATCGCGTCCGGTCATGAAGATGATTGCCATACCGGACAGGCCGGCAGCGGCTACGGCGGCGAAAGGAATGAAAATGCGACGGATTCTGGTGTTCATGCGGCAGGCAGGGAATCAGGTAATGTACAATCCGATTTCATGTTCGAAGGCTTCTTCATCGGCTCTTCCTTCAGCGATCTCCTCTTCGGCGAATACTTTTTTCAGGGATCCGTTGTACAGACAGCCGATTCTGGTCGAAAGCGTTATCAGTTCATCGAGTTCAGACGAAATCAGGAGGATTGCGACTCCCTTGTCCCGCGTTTCGATGATGCTGCGGTGAATAAGCTCAATGGCTCCGATATCTACTCCCCGGGTCGGTTGAGCGAGAATGAGAAGCTTCAGTGCCGGTCTGTCGAGTTCCCTTGCGACCACCACTTTCTGCTGGTTTCCGCCGGAAAGAGAGCCGAGGGATTGTTTATGGATATCGTCGAACCTGATGTCGAAGCGTTCAGCAAGTTCCCGCGCATAGGCGTCGAGCGTCTTCCTGTCGAAACCGGCGCCTTTCCGGAAGCGTTGTTCACGCTGCCGCCCGAACACAATGTTTTCGGTGACGCTGAAACTTCTGATGACGGCATGTTTCAGCCGGTTCTCAGGAATGTGCGATACGCCCAGCGATGCGATTTCGGCCGGGCTTTTGCCTGTAATCGGTGTGCCTTCAAGCCGGATGGCGCCGGATAAACGGTTTTTCCTGTCATTGAGCCCGCAGAGAATCGAGAGCAGTTCGCTCTGTCCGTTGCCTTCGACGCCGGCAATGCCGAAAATTTCTCCGCCTCGGATCGTAAAGCTCAGATTGTCGAGTTTCATTACCCCTTTTTGGGTTCTGCAGCAGAGCTTCTCGACGGCAAGCAGAGGCTTTAACGGAACGGGAGCGGGATTTTCAACCCTGAGCAGCACATTGCGTCCTACCATCATTCTGGCGAGTTCCGTCTTCGAGGTGTTTCGACATTCCACTGTGCCGGTCATTTCTCCTTTTCGCATGACGCTCACCCTGTCGGCAAGAGAAAGCACCTCATCGAGCTTGTGTGTGATGATCAGGATGGTTTTGCCGTTATCGCGCAGCGAGCGCAGCACGGAAAAGAGACGGTCGGTTTCCTGCGGCGCAAGGACTGCGGTAGGCTCGTCGAGAATGAGGATTTCGGCTTTCCGGTAAAGGACCTTGAGAATTTCCACCCGCTGTTCCTCTCCCACAGAGAGCGAACCGGTCAATGCCTCCGGATCCACCGGCATACCATAGCGTTCAGAAAGGATTCTGATCGATTCGGCGGTTTTCTTGAGGGAGATCGATGCGAAGAGAGCTTTTTCTTCGGCTCCGAGCATGATGTTTTCAGTAACGGTAAATGTCGGAACGAGCATGAAATGCTGGTGTACCATGCCTATGCCAAGAGCGATAGCGTCCTTTGGGGAGTTCATCGACACGGTTTTTCCATTAACGGCTATCGACCCGCTGTCCGGACGGTACAATCCGTAAACCATTTTAGCCAGCGTGCTTTTTCCGGCGCCGTTTTCTCCCGCTATGGCATGGATGCTTCCTTTCGGTACCGTGAGCGAAACGTTTCTGTTCGCCGCGACTGTACCGAATTTCCTGGATACGCCGGATAGTTTCAGAGCGTCCTGCGCCATGATCATCATACCCAGCTTATTACGGTCTTGATTGCCTCCTTGCTGTCGAGCGCGATACGGTAGGCAAGTTCGTACTGGCTGACAGGAAAGACATTCGTGAAAAACTTTTCCGTATCGAGCATTTCGCTGTCAAGGAGGGTATTGGCTTCCTTGAGATGGGCGAGGGTCGTTATGCTGGAGCAGAAAATCGCCGGTTCCTTGTGCTGAATCAGCCGGTAATCGTAAGCCATGACTTCATAATTGCCCATGAGAAGCACCTTCGCACGTGGCTTGAGAAGGCGGATGGATTTTTCTATCATCAGAATCCTTCCGGTCGTTTCGATCACCAGGTCATATCGGTCGTTGAATTCCGGAGTGAAGTCGCCGATTTCAAATGCGATATTCCCGGCATGGGAGAGCTGTCCCCTGATGCCGAACGTTTCTACGGCGTCAACCAGCATGCACCCTTTATTGCGCAGAAACTCCGAGACCATCAGCCCAACCGAGCCGAGGCCGAGGATGAGAATCCGCGACGACGTGTCGAAGGATACCTTCTCGAGAGCGCTGATGACATAGGCAACCAACCCTGTAAGCAGATCCCTGTGGATCGGCTGCCGTCCGAGTGGCAGGACGTTGCAGGCGGAGGTAGGTATCAGTTCCGCGTGGCATCCGTAATAGGGTTTTGCTCCGCTCCATCGGTCGCCGAGGAACGCATAGACAAAATCTCCGGCCTGCAGGCCACTGGCATCAGGGCCGGCTTCGACAACCTGTCCTATCGATTCGCTGCCGGTTATGATCGGGTATTCTATCACCCTGTGCGATACCGGTTTGTTGGTCAGGAGCAGGCGGTCGAGACCTGGCGTGATGGTGCTTGCGATGGTCTTCACCAGCAGATCGCCAGGCTTTCCGGCATCATATCCGACAGGCTGCAGTTTGAGTTTGTTGGCTTTTGGCAGTACGATTGCTGTTGCTTCGCCCTTCATGGCAGAGAGGAGTTGGTTACTTCGGAAAGACTGTATGTGTTCATGGCGTCATAACGGAGCTCAGCGCCCAGGAGATGAAACTGATGGCAATCGAACCCGCAACCGCCCACCAGAATCCGTCAACGGAGAACCCGTCGACAAGAGCCGCCGAAAGCTGCAGCAGCAGGGCATTGATAACCAGCAGGAAGAGACCGAGCGTGACGATGATGAACGGAATGGAGAAAAAAACCATGACCGGTCTGAGTACGGCATTGACGAATCCCAGTACCAATGCCACCACGATGGCTGCTCCGAAATTTCTGATGTGTATGCCGCTGAGCAGATGTGCCGTCGCATAGACCGCCAGAGCGTTGATAAGCCAGAGAACAAGAATTCTGAGCATGGCTTTTACTGTTTAAGGTTAACACGTTATGCAATTTAAGAAACGGAAAACCGAAAACGAAAAGCGTGCGGAAAGCCTATGCGATACCAAGGTGAGATAGCGCCTCCTGCAACGTTCTGCTTCCGGCAATGGCGATCGGCAGTTTTTTTACCGAGGCCTTCAGTTCCCGGGTATTGGCTTCGGGCAGCACGATTCGCCTGAACCCGAGATGCGCGGCTTCGCGGATGCGACGCTCGCTGTCGCTGACCGCTCTGAGCTCGCCGGCAAGGCCTATTTCGCCGCAGCAGACCGTCGAAGCATCTACCGGCAGGTCGGTCAGTCCGGAGGCTATTGCGGCAGCGATACCGAGGTCTGCTGCAGGTTCGACGAGTTTCAGCCCGCCGGCTATCTTGACGAATACGTCCTGTCCCCAGGTCTGCATGCAGAGACGTTTTTCAAGCACTGCAAGAATGATGGACATGCGCTTGAGATCGAAGCCGGTACTGATGCGCTGCGGCATGGCGTATCCGGTTTTCGATACAAGGGCCTGCACTTCGACAAGCAGCGCCCTTGATCCTTCTATGCCTGCAAGAATGGAATTTCCGGGAACGCCGCTGATCCGTCCTGAAATGAAAAACTCCGAAGGGTTCCGTACCTCTTCAAGGCCGTTCTCCTCCATGCGGAACACGCCGATTTCGTTGGTTGAGCCGAAGCGGTTTTTCACCGAACGTATGATCCGGTATCGCTGATACCCTTCGCCCTCGAACTGCAGCACGGTATCGACCATATGCTCGAGCGCTTTCGGCCCGGCAAGCGATCCTTCCTTGGTGATATGGCCGATAATCATGAGGATCACGTTCTGTTGCTTCGCCTTTCGGATCAGCATGGCCGCACTCTCGCGGATCTGGGTGATGGTGCCGGCCGAACTCTGGTACTCTCCCGTATAGACCGTCTGGATGGAATCGACGATAACGAGTCCGGGTTTCTGCTGTTCGATGGCGGCAATAATCCGTTCCACGTTCACTTCCGGCACGAGCAGCAGGTTTTCAGCCCTGATGCCGAGTCTTCCGGCCCGCTCGCGGATCTGGTTCGGAGACTCCTCACCGGAGATATAGAGTACTTTTGCGGGAGCTATCCGGGGCGCAAGCTGCAGCATCAGGGTCGATTTTCCAATTCCGGGCTCTCCTCCGACAAGTACCGCGGAAGCCTGCATGAGGCCTCCGCCGAGCACGCGGTCAAGCTCTCCGATTCCGGTAGAGTGCCTTGTGAATTCCGATGGCTCTACATCGAGTAACCGCTGCATGACGGGCAAGGCGGCCGATTCCGGGCGTTTTTTCCGCCCGCTCTCTTCAGGTGCCTCCCGGATTTCCTGCAAGGTTCCCCAGCTCTGGCATTCGAAGCACTTGCCCTGGTATTTCAGTGCAACCGCACCGCAAATGCTGCAGACATAGCGGACGCCGGTTTTGGCCATTTCGTTTTACTGCAGACCGTTGGCGCGTTCGAAGGACTGCAGCGTGTTCTTCAGCAGCATGGCGATGGTCATCGGTCCCACGCCGCCCGGAACAGGGGTCATGGCAGACGCCACATTGCACAGCCCATCGTAATCCACGTCGCCGACAAGCCTGCTGCCGCTTTTCGTCGTCGGATCGTCTATGCGGTTGATGCCGACGTCGATCACCACGGCGCCGGGTTTGACCATATCGGCGGTAATGAAGCGCGCCTTACCGATTGCGGCTATAAGGATGTCAGCCTGCCGGGTGTAGGACGGGATGTCTTTGGTTGCCGAATGGCAGATGGTGACGGTGCAGTTGGTTGCCTCGAGTTTTTGCAGCATGAGGTTAGCCATCGGTTTGCCGACGATGTTGCTGCGCCCGACAACGACGCAGTGTTTCCCTTTGGTTTCGATGCCGTATCGTCCGAGAAGTTCGAGAATGCCATACGGGGTGCAGCTTACGAAGCATTTGTCGAGATGTCCCATAACCAGCCGGCCAAGATTTTCGGGATGGAATCCGTCGACATCCTTTGCCGGGTCGATGGCAAGCGTTACGGCGAATTCGTCGATCTGTTTCGGCAAAGGCTGCTGTACGAGAATTCCGTGTACATCCGGGTCGTTATTGAGTTCCTCTATCTTAGCGAGCAGATCTTCCCGGGAGGTCGATGCGGGCATCTCGACAACGGTCGAATTCATGCCGATCTCCACACAGGATTTGGCCTTGTTGCGGACATATACCTGCGAGGCAGGATCTTCTCCGACGATGATCACTGTCAGTCCCGGTACCTTTCCGGTTGCTGCACGGTTTTCGTCAACGCGGATTTTCATTTCAGCTTTCAGGTCGCTGGAGACCTTTTTTCCGTCGATAATCAGCATGATTGCTCTGGATTCGGTGAAAAAGTTGATGATAAACCATTTCGTAAACCATAAAGATATGCTTTATCGATCTATTGCTGAAACCTGTTTTTTTGCCTCATCATATTGCAGAAATGCATGTATGCGAACTCCGTGAAGTCCCATGCCGAAACATGAAAAAGAGTGCAGGGCAGGAGCGACTGACCGATATTTCATCACTTTTTCCCCTTTTTCTTCTTTCCACGCCATCGTTGCAGGGTCGCTGATCAATGAGTGATTGAAATGAATTGAATTTAAAATTGGCATTATAGCGTCAGTGACGCTGTCATTGCGGCCGTGCGTTTTTCGATCTTTTCCAAAGTTTGTTAGATTTGTGCCCCTGATCGTCCCCGTAACGAGCAATTCTGACAATAGAGAAAACGAAATAGTCATGAAACTTGTATCGATAGGCAACGTACTTATTGATCCCGATCTGTTGCAGGCCGAGTTCGCCTGCGACCTGCAGGTATGCAGGGGTGCCTGTTGCGTTGAGGGCGAACTCGGAGCACCGCTCAGACCCGAAGAGGCACTGCAGCTCGAGGAGGCTTTCGGGCAACTTATGCGCATGCTGCCCGAAAAGAACCGCAGAAGCCTCCATCGTTACGGTGCCGTGGAGGTTTACCAGGGCTTGCAGTACACACGGACTGTCGAAGCACGCGAGTGCGTTTTCGCCTTGGTTCGCGACGGCATTACGCTCTGTGCCGTCGAAGTTGCGTGCCGCGAAGGATTGATCGATTTCGAAAAGCCTCTATCCTGCAGGCTTTTTCCTGTCAGGGTACGCAGGAAATTCGGTCTCGACCATCTCGTTTACGAACGGCACCAGATGTGCCGTTCGGCAAGAAATCACGGTAAGGAACGCAGGATCAGACTTGTTGATTATATTGGTGATGCGCTGGAAAGTGCTTATGGCGCCGAATGGCTTGAGAGCCTGAAAGATTTTGTCGATTCTTCTCCCAAATCGTCATGCCGGAAATAAGGCTTCAACAGAAACAGAAGGCGATTCTGTCTGCACAGCAGATTCTCAGCAGTCAATTGCTGCAGCTTCCCCTTCTGAACCTCGAACAGAGGATCTACGATGAACTGCAGGAAAATCCTCTGCTCGAACTTGCATCGGAAAACAAGGATACCGCGGGAGATCTCTCCCGGAGGGACGACGAGTTTTCCGGAGACGAGCTGTTCGATTCCGTCGATCGTTTCAGCAGACGGTCGCTTAAGGAACCTCTTCAGTCTCCTCAGTCGCAGCCTGAGCGCGAAGGGCGCCTGAACTTCACCCATGAAAGCGCCCCCCAGGAGCGTTTTTTTCAGGCCGTGCAGCATGACAGTTTCGATGAAACGCTGCTTCGGCAGCTCTCGATGCAGGAAGATATCGGCGAACGGGAAGCGATGATCGCCATCGAGATTCTCGGCAACCTTGACCAGGACGGCTATTTTACCGACGGGATCGATGTTGTTCTTGCAGGTCTGCAGAGGAACGGCATCGAAGCCGAAGAACGCGAGGTCGAAAAAATTCTTCTCAGGCTTCCGTTTCTCGATCCGCCTGGTATTGCCGTTCGGGATCTTCGCGAGCGGCTGCTTGTTCAGCTGAAACTCAGGGAACCGGAGTGTGATCCCTATGTGCATCGAACGGCAAGACGGATCCTTTCAGAGTTTTTCGACGACTTTCTCCATAAACGTTATGATCGTCTTGTCAGAAAACTCGACATTTCGAAAGAGGATATCGAAGAAGCTCTGGCCCTTATTATCTCTTTCGATCCCCATCCGGCTGAAGTTTTTCACGATGAAGTGGGACACTACATTACACCGGATTTCATTGTTACCTATGAAAACGGGGAGCTGATCGCAATGCTCAACGATCGCAGCGCGCTTTCGGTAAAGGTTTCCGAACGCTATCAGGGCGTCCTCAAAAACCGCAAGGCGCCAAAGGAAGAAAAGCAGTTCATCCGTTACAACCTCATCCGGGCCAACGATTTCGCGGCGGCCATCGCGATGCGTCGCCAGACCCTGCTCAAGGTGATCGAATCGCTCATGAAAGCGCAGTACGCTTTTTTCGTTTCCGGCCCGGAGCATATCGTTCCCCTCGGCATGAAAGCCATTGCCGAAGACACCGGGCTCGATATCTCTACGATCAGTCGTGCGGTCAACGGTAAATACGTGCAGACCCGTTACGGGGTATTCGAACTGAAGTACTTTTTCAGCAGCTCGCTTTCCACCGACGACGGCGAGGATATGTCGAGCAAGATTATCCGTCAGTATATCGTCGAAATGGTTAAGGCCGAAGATCCGCTCCAGCCGCACAGCGACGACGCCCTGACAGCCATGCTTAAGGAAAAGGGGATCATGATTGCCCGCAGAACGGTTGCAAAATATCGTGAACAAATGCAAATTCCAGTTGCAAGGCTAAGGAAAAAAATATTTTAACAGGTGTATCCGACTATGGGGCAGCAAACAAAGCCGTTAATACGCTCGACAACGGTACTTGGCGTTATCAGGAACGGAAAGGCGGCTCTCGGCAGCGATGGCCAGATGACGCTCGGCAATACGGTGCTCAAGCACTCCACACGAAAAACCCGTCGTCTCTACCAGGGCCGTATCATTACCGGTTTTGCCGGTGCAACCGCAGATGCCGTCACCCTGCTCGACCGTTTCGAAGAAAAGCTCGATGCATACAGCGGCCGGCTTGAACGCGCAGCAGTGGAACTTGCCCGCGACTGGCGTACCGACAAGTATCTGAGGCGCCTCGAGGCCATGCTTGCCGTCGTCAGCAGTGACAAGGCGCTCATCATCTCCGGAACAGGCGATGTCATCGAACCCGAAGACGGCATTGTGGCAATCGGAAGCGGCAGCATGTATGCCCTTGCCGCTGCCCGCTCGCTCATGAAGCATACCGATCTTCCGGCAAAAGAGATCGTTGGGGAGAGTCTGAAGATCGCCGCCGAGATCTGTATCTATACGAACGACCATATTATCATCGAAGAACTCTGAACCTCAATCGTGCCACACACGAATTATGTAAACAGTTTTTTACCGAACAAGAGAAATAATCATCAATGACCATTCACAGCGACTCGGAAGCTGCCGCCCTGACGGGAGAGAAAAGCGCTATCGCCGCTCATAATCTCACTCCTAACCAGATTGTGGAACTTCTTGACAAATACATTATCGGTCAGAAAGACGCCAAGAAATCTGTAGCCATCGCCCTGCGCAACCGGGTCCGTCGTCAGCATGTCAGCGACGAGCTGCGGGACGAGATCATGCCCAACAACATCATCATGATTGGCCCGACCGGCGTCGGCAAAACCGAAATCGCCCGCAGACTTGCCAAGCTTGCGAAGGCACCCTTCGTAAAGGTCGAAGCGTCCAAGTTCACCGAGGTCGGCTATGTGGGGCGCGACGTCGAATCGATGATCCGCGACCTTGTGGACCAGTCGGTAGCCATGGTGCGCAGTGAAAAATCGGAAGAGGTGAAAGAAAAAGCCGCAGGGCTTGTCGAAGAACGTCTTCTCGATATTCTTTTGCCGCCGATCTCTTCGGCAAGAGATCGTGAGGACGAGGATACGGATGCCGGTTCGGATTCTCAGGCCATGGTAAAAGCGGATGAGAACGACCTCTCGCACGAAATCAACCGGAAAAGCCGCGAAAAAATGCTTGAGCGGCTCCGCAGTGGCAGGATGGAAGACCGGCAGATCGAAATGGACATCGCAAGCGAAAGTCCCGGCGGAATGATGCAGATTTTCGGCCCGCTCGGCCAGATGGAAGAGATCGGAAATATCATGCAGGACCTCATGAGCGGTCTTCCCCGCAAACGCAAGAAGCGTCGCGTAACCATTGCTGAGGCCCGGAAGATTCTCGAGCAGGAAGAGGTGCAGAAGCTCATCGACATGGACGCCGTGGTAAAGGAAGCCATCAGCAAGGTCGAGCAGTCGGGCATCGTGTTCATCGACGAAATCGACAAAATTGCCGCTCCGTCCACCGGTTCCGGCAGTGGCAAGGGGCCGGACGTCAGTCGTGAAGGGGTGCAGCGCGATCTTCTGCCCATTGTCGAAGGCTCCAATGTCGCCACGAAATACGGCAGCGTGAAGACCGACCACGTGCTCTTTATCGCTTCCGGGGCATTTCACGTCGCCAAGCCTTCTGACCTGATTCCCGAGCTGCAGGGCCGTTTTCCCATCAGGGTGGAACTGAAAAGCCTTTCCGAAGAGGATTTTTACAAGATCCTAACACAGCCTGAAAACGCGCTTATCAAGCAGTATAAGGCGCTCCTTAGCACCGAGGGGGTAGATCTGGACTTTACCGACGGCGCAATACTCGAGATAGCAAAAATCGCGGCCAGGGTCAACGAAAGCGTCGAGAATATCGGCGCACGCAGGCTCCACACCATCATGACCAACCTGCTCGAAGAGCTTATGTTCAACATCCCGGAAAGCGTGACGGACGCAAATGTGGTGATAGACGAGGCGATGGTGCAGGATAAGCTTTCTGCGGTGTCATCGGATCGCGATCTGAGTCAGTATATCCTCTGATAATAAAGCATATGGGTACTCATTCTATTCTTGTACTGAACGGGCCGAACCTCTCCAGACTCGGTAAACGAGAGCCTGAAGTTTACGGCAATCGCACGCTCGATGATATCAATCGAGGGCTTTCCGAAGCCTTTCCTGAAGTGACCTTCGAGTTTTTTCAGTCGGAACGAGAAGGCGAGCTGCTCGAAAAACTCTTTCACTGTGAGGACAAAGGCGGTTTTACCGGCATCGTGCTCAATGCCGGAGCGCTTACGCACTACTCCATAGCCCTGCGCGATGCAATCCAGGCAATCAGGCTTCCGGTCGTGGAAGTCCACATTTCCAACATCTATGCCCGCGAAGCATTCCGTCACCACTCGGTTATCTCCGAAGTATGCAAGGGAGTCATCAGCGGTTTCGGAGTCAACAGCTATCACCTCGGAGTAAGGGCGATTCTTGAGGGAGGACCAAGGGTAGGGGACGTTGTTTTGCAGCTCAAGTAGCGTGATTTGGGGGAGGCGGGAGACAGGAGTTGGGATACGGGGGATGGGAGGGGCACGGTATGGCGTGCCCCTGCGTTTGTTTGTTTTGATGCTGCTTACTCGGCGGATGATATGCGGCCCGGTCGCTGGTACTTGAAGATGCAGACCGGGCTGCCGAGTGCCTGGCGGGAGAGTATCTCGCCGCTCATTTCCGGAAATGCCCGGTGCGAAGCCTCCATATCCAGTTCGCATATCACACGGCAGGGGGTATCGAACCCGTATTCGAGGCATATCTCCAGGTAGGGGCAATACCTCTGGATTTCCAGTACGGCATCGACGCCCCGGTTCGAAATATCAACGACATCCATATCCATGCCGACCGCGCTGAAAAACGGGACGGCAGCACGGAAACCTTCGGCAAGCGATGGCAAGGCCAGTAAAGGGCCCATTCGCTGCTTCTGCAGTTCCGGGAACCCTTCAAGAATGGATTCCCATGCATTTTCTTCTCCCAGTTTTTCGGTCAGTTCCCTGAATTGCGCGAATTTTTTTCTCGCGGCAGCGATCAGTTCCGGTTTGGCTTTCTGCATGGTGTTGTCTCCCGTTTTTTTCTAATTTTTTTATAGAACGTAAAAAACAGATATGCGGTTCAGTCGCCGGGTTGAGGCATGTTTGTTCGGGCGGCTGAGTCCGTTCCGGAATACCGGGAATTCGTACTGTCTTTCTCTTGTTATGGTTCTTTGTGTTCACGTGAATTTGTAAGACAACCGGAGATCGTCTTCCGGAAGAGGAGGGGGGGTATGGAAGAAAAACAGGAGCACGGAGTGCCGGAAATATTCACGAAACGCGTTACCCGGCAGCTTCCCTCCGATGAACTTGAAGCGCGCATTCTTGCCTTTCTCGGTTCCCGTAGTCTCTGCGTGCTTGCGACCTGCCGCAGCAATGTGCCTCGGGCCACGCCCGTTCTCTATCGCTCAAAGGGGTTCACCATCTATATGGCAGGAGAGCCCGGTCGGAAGCTCGGAAACATCAGTCAGAATCCGACGGTGAGCATAGCGATTTTTGACCCCGAAGCCGAATTTTCCGAAAAGATAGACGATATCACAGGTCTGCAGATCGGCGGCAAGGCGAGACTCATCGGGAAAGAGGAGCCGGAATTCATGGATGCGTTCCTCATGTTCGGGCGTCCCGCTTCTTGGGCAGAACACTGGTACGGAAAAATGATCGAAGTTGTGCCGGATCGTATCGAGCTGCTTGCAATGGGACTGAAAAACGAGGGGTATGCCGCAAGGCAGATCTGGGTGCGGAACGATAGGTGATGACGCTGATCGGGAGTCGAATACATTTTTCCCGATTTGTCGGTGTCCATTATTTTTGTAACATGGCACAGCCGACAGAAAGGGGGGCGACCCCATTGCAGCAACGTATATGATCCATATGACTGATACAATCAATATCCGGAGCGATTCTTACAAAAAGCCGAAACTGCGGAAGATCGGCGTATTTACGTCCGGGGGCGATGCTCCGGGAATGAATGCCGCCATCCGGGCGGTTACCCGTACGGCGCTTGCCAATAAACTGAAGGTGATCGGTATCCGCCGCGGATACCAGGGAATGATCGAGGGTGATTTCATGCCGCTGAGATCCTCTGATGTGAGCGGTATTATCCAGTTGGGGGGAACTATTCTCAAAACCGCGCGAAGCAAGGAGTTCAGAACCCCCGAGGGTCGCCAAAAAGCCTGGCTGCAGCTGCAGAACGCAGGCATAGACGCAGTCGTTGTGATCGGAGGTGACGGTTCCTTTACTGGAGCGCTGACCATGTCGCAGGAGTACAATGTTTCGTTTATCGGTATTCCAGGCACCATCGACAACGATATGTACGGAACGGATTATACCATCGGTTACGAAACGGCATTGAATTCCGTGGTGTGCGCCGTCGATAAGATCAGGGATACGGCAGTTTCGCACGGAAGGATTTTCATTGTCGAAGTCATGGGCCGGGAAGCGGGTCTGCTTGCATTGAACAGCGGCATTGCCTGTGGAGCCGAAGTGATTCTGATTCCTGAATCGAAGGAACAGCATGAGGCGCTGAAACGATTTCTCGAAAAAGGGTACAAAAGCAGGGAACGAAGCGGGATCATCATCGTTGCCGAAGGAGATGAGCCGGGAGGCGCACTGAAAATTTCCGAAGAGGTGCGAAGAGATCATCCCGAACTCGATGTGCGCGTTTCGATTCTGGGCCATATCCAGCGGGGGGGAAGTCCTACGGCAAACGACCGCATCAATGCCACGAGGATGGGTGTTGCCGCCATCGATGCCCTGCTTGACGACCAGAAGAGCATTATGATCGGCCTCGATAACGGAAAGATCGTGCAGGTGCCGCTCAACAAGGCGGTAAAGCTGAATCACAGTTTCAACGGCGAATTGCTTCAGATACAGAAGCTGCTCAACATATAGAGCGGCATTGCCGGAAACCTGTCAGGCCGAATGTCTGCGCGTCCTATAACCTTTTTCCGACAGGGGCGAGATAGATGGTGAACTCCTCTTTTCCGTCTATCTTCAGGAGAGTGTCCATCCCTGCCTGGTCATAGGCCGCGATAGCGCAGGTTCCGGCTCCGACAGCCTCGCTGGCGAGATAGAGGTTCTGGCAGACATGCCCGGCATCGAGGGCGATGACTTTATGGGCGGCAAGGCCGTATCGCCACTCCATGCGATAGGGAATGACCGTCCAGATGAAGGTGACGGCCGCCTCTCCGGCAAATTGCTGACCGAGGGCACCCTGTGCGATTCTGCGTTCGAGATGTTCGACTTCGAACTCGAAGAGCAGCCGGTGTTCGACAGGGAGGTATCGGTAGATGCCTTTTTCAAGTCCGTCGATACGGTGCACCGAAAGATAGGTTTCAAAGGCGTGGCGGCAGCCGGCTGAGGGGACGGTTCTCAGCGCATGGCCTGCATCGGGCTTGTGTCTGATGCCCTGGGTAGCCCAGAGCAGGAAGGAGAGTTCTTCGATGGAGAGAAATTCGCTGCTGTAAGTCCGGCAGCTTCTGCGTCTGCCGATGGCAGTGCGAAGGTCGATGCGACCGATTTCCGTAAGGGTTTCAATTCGAGGCAGCGCTGTTGTCTTTGCGCCGGCATCATAAGGTTTTTCGACAGGCGGGGGCGGCACCATGCGGTTCTGGTCGGTTTCCCGGAAATCGACATGTTGTCGAATGCTGTCCTTGAGGAGGTATCGATGCGCTTCGATGCTGTTGCTGTCCATTGGTCAGAGGTTCCGGTTTGATGCGAAAAAGTCTTCAAGTACGAGATCGAATCCGTACGCAAGCCGAAGTCCCGTCAACTCGTGCTCCGCGAACCACCGCAGCCGCTGGCCTTCGTGCAACGTGATCGATTCGGGTTTTGCTTCGAAAGGCATCAGGAAAATATGTTCGATGCGGTCGGGAAAATCGTAGACCGCTTGCAGGCTGCAGCACGAGACGTCGGTTTCGATCTCTTCGTGCATTTCGCGAACAATGCAGGCTTCGGGCGACTCCCCTTCATCGACGTGGCCTCCGGGAAGATCCCACATATTCGGATAGGGAATATCGGGCTTGTCGTCCCTGAGCAGAAGCAGTACTTCTCTTCGGCTGTTTATAAAGATGATGCTGGCTCCGGATCGTTTCATTGGCGGATGGTGGAGTTGTCTTTTCTCAATGATAGCGGATTTCTGCCGTTTTCATGCGTCCGACGGTTTTCGGATAGTGCCGTAATCCGGGTTTCGAGTAACTTTTTTTAACCGCTGATACCTGTATGTTATGAAAGATACTGCATCGAGGGAGCTTCCGGGAGAATTATTCGAGGAATATTCGGAATGGTATATGAGCCTTGCCGAGGACTGCGGAAGCCTGCCGCGTACGGTTTCGGGCGTCAGCGAAAACCTCCGGCAGTTCATCTATGTTCTCGATGACGTGGAGCTTCATCATATGTCGCGCAACAAGTTTATCCGTTTCGTGCTCGACGACTTCGCCGCAGAAGCATACGCCTACGGGTCTGTCGATATTCGGGGCGACAGCGATGAAGGGCGGCTTGAGGAGGTGCTCGATGTCATTGCCGCCGATAAGGAACATTACATTGCAGGTAGCTGGAGGGTCATCCGCGATGAAGAAGGGCGTGTGACCGGTCTTGTGCACCTGGGTATCCGCAAGGGAGACGATCATGAGAAACAGGCAGGCGCGTGGTTTCTCAGCGGCTCAATCCGCTTTACCGATGCCGAAAATGCCAGGTATCGTTCGCTCTGGGAGAATGCGAAACCTAGTGTCGTATTCAAGGACCGTAACGCTCGGCAGTAAGTTATGTGGCCTGCAACCGCCTGTCCCTGCACGGGACAAGGCGGTTGCGGCTGTACGAGAGGAATACCGGCAAGGTTATTTTTTAGGGGTAATTGCCGTGCTGATGCCGTTTGCAACTCCCTGCACGAGCTGAAGGGCAGTGTTGACCGAACCGGTCATGAGGTTCGCGCAGAGATTGGTGCAGGATTCGACGAGCGAAAGCGCCGAGCCGATGCCGCTTCCGGCCATGTCGGCTGCATTCTGTACCGGGGTGCCGACTGCGTTGAAGAGGTCCGAAAAAACGCCGTTTGAGTTTGCCATAGGTCTGTATGTTTACTGTTTGAAGGGATGTTCTGTATACAAAAAACCGGTGTTGGGTGGATCTGATTGTAAACCATGTAATATAATATATTGCCGGTTAAGCGGTGCGGCTTCAGCGTATACAATAGCGGTTAACCGGTAATTTTTATCACAATATTCCGATTGTGCCTGCAAGGGCACAAAAAGAGCATCCGGAGTACAATCCATAATGAGTGGCGATATACGCGAGCTTGAACCCCGCGAGGTGTGGACGCATTTTTACAGTCTCACACGGATTCCCCGTCCTTCGGGACACGAAGAGAAGATCAGAACCTTCCTGGCGGATTTCGGCCAGAGGCTCGGGCTGGAGACCATCCTCGACGGAGCGGGGAACGTGATCATCCGCAAGCCGGCGACCCCGGGAATGGAAGATCGCATGGGGGTGATTCTGCAGGCTCATCTCGACATGGTGCCGCAGAAGGTCGGAGGCTCTCTGCATGATTTCGAACGCGATCCGATCGAGCCGCTTATAGACGGTGAGTGGGTACGTGCAAACGGTACCACGCTTGGAGCCGATAACGGCATCGGCGTGGCTGCGGCCATGGCCGTGCTCGAGTCCTCCACTATACAGCATGGCCCTGTCGAAGCTCTTTTTACAAGCGAGGAGGAGACCGGCATGAACGGCGCTTCGGGGCTGCGACCCGGACTGCTTCGTGGTGAAATCCTGCTCAATCTTGATTCGGAAGATGAAGGGGAGCTATTCATCGGCTGCGCGGGGGGGCTTGACGGCACCATGACCTTCCGGTATGCCGAAACGCCGCTGCCTCCAGGCTATGCTGGTTTCGCTCTCAGGGTCGGCGGTCTCAGGGGCGGCCACAGCGGCATGGATATCCATCTTGGACGCGGCAACGCCAACAAAATCATGAACCGGCTGCTGCATGCGGGATACCGTGCTCACGGGCTGCTTCTGTCGGAAATCGAGGGGGGCAGCCTTCGCAACGCCATACCTCGCCAGTCCGAGGCCCATGTTGCCGTTCCGGAGGCGCGTGCCGGGCGTTTTCTTAAGGAGTTCAGTACTCTTGCCGAGTCGATACGATCCGAATTTGCCGGAGCCGACCCGATGCTGCAGATCGGAGCCGTTCCTGAACCCGCTCCGCTTCGGGTTATCGAAGAAGAGGTGTTCAGCCGATCGCTCCGGGCGATACATGCCTGCCCGAACGGCGTTATGCGAATGAGCTTCGAGATGGATGGACTGGTGGAAACCTCAAACAATCTGGCGATCGTGCGGTCAGGCGGCGGAGAACTGACCGTGCAATGCCTGCTGCGAAGTTCGGTGGATTCCGCCCGCGAAGATCTTGCCTCGATGGTCGGCAGCGTTTTCGATCTTGCCGGAGCTGACGCGGTTTTCGACGGAGGGTATCCGGGATGGAAGCCCGACCCCGAATCCGCTCTGCTCTCGCTCATGAAGGATACCTACCGGCAACTGTTCGGCAGGGATCCCGAGGTGCGCGCCGTGCATGCGGGACTGGAGTGCGGCATTATCGGGGCTATCTGTCCCGGCCTCGATATGATTTCCTTCGGTCCTACCATACGCTATCCGCATTCGCCCGACGAAAAAGCCGAAATATCTTCGGTCGGAAGATTCCGGGATTATCTTGTCCGGGTGCTTATGAGCGTACCGGCAGCGCGTCTCGGATCGCTTTGATGAGTTCGTCGAGGCTTTTTATCCGATCGATCTCCTCTTTGGCCATGAGCACCTGCAGATCGCCGTTTTTACGGAAAATAACCGGATAGATCTCTGTGCGGCCATACTTTTTTTCGAACTCGTCGCGATGGAGGAATTCCATAGGCATACCGACGTTTTTACGGAAATCCCGCCAGGACTCTTTTTCTGCAAAGGCATCGTGCGTGAGGGCGCAGAGGCTGCACTGATATGTTTCGGGGCTCAGCAACTTGTGCCCTATATCGATCAGGCCGCTTATGGGCCCGCTTTCGGAGTTGTAAACGAATACGATGGTTTTCATGATGTTCGGATTGTTAGAGTTGCCGATTGTGCTGCCAGAGTTGTTTCGTTCATAATTTGTAACACATGCGGCTTCCTGATCAATCCAATGACAAGCGATTTTCCTTATCCGTCATTAGAAACCATGATTTTGTTGAAATCGTGATAAATGACTTTACTGTTTTGCGTTATTGTCGTAAAACAGTAACATGAACACCATCGGATCATCTTAACGCTGAATATCTGCATCCATGCGAAAAAAAATAATGCTGCTTGGCAGCGGGGAACTGGGCAGGGAGTTCGTTATCGCCGCAAAGCGACTGGGGCAGTATGTCATAGCCGTTGACAGCTACGACGACGCTCCCGCACAGCAGGTAGCCGACGAACGGGAAGTGATCGATATGCTCGACGGCGAGGCGCTCGACGCCCTTGTGGCGAAGCATCGTCCCGATCTGATCGTGCCTGAAATCGAAGCGATCCGTACGGAACGATTCTATGCTTACGAGGAACAGGGCATCAGGGTGGTGCCTTCCGCACGCGCTGCGAATTTTACCATGAACCGCAAGGCGATCCGCGACCTGGCTGCAAAAGAACTTGGGTTGCGTACGGCGGACTACCGCTATGCATCGTCGCCTGAAGAACTGGAACAGGCCGTCGCACAGGTTGGCATGCCATGCGTCGTCAAGCCGCTTATGAGCTCCTCGGGCAAGGGGCAGTCTACAGTGAAGTGCGCCGGAGATGTCGAAAAAGCCTGGAGCTGTTCGCAGAGCGGCAAGCGCGGCGATATCGCCGAAGTGATCGTCGAGGCGTTCGTGCCGTTCCATACCGAAATCACCCTGCTGACCGTGACGCAGCAGAACGGCCCGACGCTTTTCTGTCCGCCTGTCGGCCACCGGCAGGAGCGGGGCGACTATCAGGAGAGCTGGCAGCCCTGCCGTATCAGCGAAGCTCATTTACAGGAAGCCCGGGAGATTGCAGGCAAGGTTACTCTTGCCCTCACCGGGGCTGGCATCTGGGGCGTGGAGTTCTTTCTTGCCGATGACGGGCTCTACTTTTCGGAACTGTCGCCGCGTCCGCATGATACCGGCATGGTCACTCTCGCAGGCACGCAGAATCTTTCGGAGTTCGACCTGCATGCAAGGTCTGTGCTCGGACTCCCCATTCCCGGGATCGAGCTGCTTCGTCCCGGCGCAAGCGCGGTTATTCTTGCCGCAGAGGACGGCAGCTCTCCGGATTTTACCGGACTCGACGATGCGCTTTGCGAGCCGGGCACCGACATCCGCATCTTCGGCAAACCCGTCACCCGCCCTTACCGACGGATGGCCGTTGCGCTTGCCGTCGGGGATCCAGGCAGCGATGTCGATATCCTGAGGAAGAAGGCCATCGATTGTGCGGCGAAGGTGCGGGTGGTATGCGGAGAGGAAGGCGTTTATCAGAACGTATGATAATGGATATAATGAATACCGACAGGCATATATCGGCGGAATGCTACCCATGTGTTTTCGAGCAGCTGCATTCGCTTGCAAGGGTTACGGAACTTGACCCCGGCAACGGGAAAATCCTGTTCGAACACTCCATGCGTCAGCTTCTCGACACCGGCGGAAAAGGCATCGTCGTACAGCATCTCATCAGGAGCGCCACAGACAGAGCCATCGCCCTTTCCGGAAAGGGGGCGGATTTCGATCCCTACCGGGCGATAAAAAAACAGTCGAACGACATGGCGCTGCAGTATGCCCCGGAGTTCAGGAATAAAATCCGCCATTCTCCTGACCCGCTGCAGGAGGCGGTAAAAATCGCCGCTGCAGGCAACATCATCGATTTCGGCGCCAAGCGGCACGGATCGCTCGATATCGAAAAGGAACTCCGTACCATCGATGAACGGGCTTTCGGCCGTTTCGATTTTCCTGAGTTTTCAAGACGTTTGAACTCGGCCGGGAGGCTTCTCTATATCTGCGATAATGCTGGCGAGATCGTTTTCGACAGACTGTTCATCGAGGAGATCCGACGCAGTTATCCCGAACTGCAACTCACCTGTGCGGTGCGTGAGCAGCCGGTCATCAACGATGCCGTCCTGGGAGACGCGCTTGATGCAGGGCTGCACGAGGAGGCCGCAGTCATATCATCAGGCAGCATCTATCCCGGCACCCTGCTCGATGAAACGTCCGAAGAGTTCCGGGCGCTGTTCGATAATGCCGACCTCATCATCTCAAAAGGACAGGGAAATTTCGAAACCCTGCTTGACGTTGCCGACGAACGGCTCTTTTTCATCCTGAGAATCAAGTGCGACCGGATGTCCAGACTCTCCAACGTACCAAAAGGAGAACTGGTACTCATGCAGGGGGGAAGGATCAGGCCTGCCTGAGCATGGTGCGCGAAGATCGAAGTAATCCAAAATAAAATGCGATATGATTAGCAGCTTCAGGCGGATTGTCTCGGTATACGACTGGCTGGAGCATCTATGGGAGCACAAGCGTACCGAACGGGCAATCGCGAATCTTCTCATTGCGGCATTTCTCGGCTCGCTCGTGCTGATCGAGCTGGCCCGCCAGGGATGGCTGCCCCAACAACTCGCACTGCTGCTGCCGAAAAGCCACTACTACGCCATCAATGTCGCTTTTTCCATGCTGCTCGGCATCGAGGTGATCGGACTGGTTTTCACCCTTGCCCATTCGGTTTCCGATTCGGTAGGCAAGCAGTTCGAGATTCTTTCGCTTATCCTCTTGCGAAACTCGTTCAAGGAGTTCGTTTACTTCCAGGAGCCGCTTGTATGGGATGAAGCCTCCGAACCTGTGCTGCATATCCTCTCGAACGCAGCCGGCGCGATACTGATTTTCATTCTTCTCGGCTTTTATTACCGCATGCAGCGCCATCGCGCAATCACGCAATCGCCCGGCGCAGCGGCGGATTTTATCGCGTCGAAAAAGGTCGTCGCGCTTCTGCTGCTGCTGATCGTCGGAGGTATCGGGACTCTTCAGGGGTACTATTTCCTTTCAGGCCGGCAGTCATACGATTTTTTCTCGATCTTCTATACGGTACTCGTTTTCAGCGATGTGCTGCTGGTGCTGATCTCACTGCGCTACAGTTCCGGATATCCGGTTCTGTTCCGCAACTCCGCCTTTGCAGTGGCAACGGTGGTGATCCGCCTTGCCCTGACAGCTCCGCCATACATCAATGTGCTTCTTGGCATAGGAGCCATGGCATTCGCCATAGGCATTATTGCAGCCTATAACCGTTTCGGAACCAGCGAACCGAAACCGGTTATCCCCCATTGAACGGTTTCATTCCGGCAGGGTGAATCCTTCGGAGACCTGGTTGAAATCCACCGGAAACGAAGGCTCTGTCCTGCCGTGTCGGTCTCGTCCCTCCGGCATCCCATGTATGCCCTTCGGCAGTTCTTTGTTTTCGGTAACATAGTTCAGCAGCCAGCCGGTCATGCGGTAGTAGCCGTTCGCCCTGCCGGAATCGGGGTTAAGGGCTTTTCCTTCGGCCCAGCGGTCGACCATTGCCGTCACGACAGGAAGATATCGTGCTTTCAGGTCATCAGGGGAATCGTATGCTTGCATAGTGTGTCTTTTGCGATCGGGTTCACAGGTGCGGCAGGCTGAAGCTGATGCCTCATGCCGTTTCACGAAAGATAACTGCCCCGCTCCAGCCTGGCAACTGTTGAACTTCGGCACGCGCCATTGCTTGTTCATCGCCCGGTATGATTATATTCGGACGTTCCCGGCTATAAGCGCCATGCAATCCATTATCCGGCTCTCTTCATGCTATTCGATTCCTGTTCCCTTGGCGGTATAGCCATGCGCAACCGCATCTTCCGTGCCGCAACGCACGAGAGCATGGCCGATCCTGCCGGCGCGCCCGGCACTGCCCATGAAAAGCTTTATTCGGCTCTTGCGCGAGGAGGCGCAGGGGCAATCATCACCGGATATGCAGGAGTGCGGCAGGATGGACGCAGCAGCCTGCCCGGGATGCTGATGATGCATGACGACACTCTGGTTCCCGCTTACCGTAAATTGACCGGATCGGTGCATCGGCATGGAGCGCCCCTCATTCTGCAGCTTGCCCACTGCGGACGGCAGACCCGCTCGAAAGTGACCGGCATGCCGACGGTCGCTCCTTCCCGCTTGCGTGATGGCGTCTTCAACGAAGATCTGCCTGTCGAGCTTACGGAATCAGGGATTCTCGACATTGCCCGAAGTTTTGCCGAGGCGGCAGTGCGGGCAAGAAGCGCAGGATTTGACGGCGTTCAGCTGCATATGGCCCACGGCTATCTGCTCTCCCGGTTTCTCTCCGGCTACAGCAACCGCCGTACCGACCGCTGGGGCGGTTCGACGGAAAACCGTTTCCGAATCATTCAGGAAATCATGCGTCGCATCCGGCATCTGCTGCCGGATTATCCCGTTCTTGCAAAGATCAACGGCTTTGACCGGCAACCCGGCGGCATGCGCATAGAGGAAGCCGTCCGGATTGCGCAAATGCTTGAAGCGTGCGGATGCACGGCCATCGAAGTGTCGTCGGGCACCGTCGAAGAGGGGCTGACGATCATGCGCGGTCCACGCATACCGGCTGAAGCCCTTCTGGCCTGCAACTTCAGGTTCGAGAGCGTACCGGCAATCCTGAAACCTGTTATCGCGCCGGCGATCAGGATTGCCCTGCCTAAACCGAAACTCTTGAATGGGTATAATGTTGAAGCTGCGGCTGAGATCAGAAAAGCGGTTTCAATTCCGGTCATCGTTGTGGGCGGCCTGCACACGCTCAATGATCTTGTTGCTCCGCTGACGGCCGGATTTGCCGATTTCGTATCGATGTCGCGCCCGTTCATCATCGAGCCCGATATTGTCAGCAAATTGCAGACGGGCAAACAACGCTCATCGCGCTGCACCATGTGCAACCATTGCGCCATCATGATCGAGGCCGGCCCCCTTCGCTGCTGGAACGGCAGGTTGCCCGGCAGAAAATAACGCATATCGAAAAAAAACAGCTCCCTTCCCTTGACAGAAGGCTTTTTTTGTGTTATGTTATTGGCATATGCTAATAACTGGGGCGAGAAAACGAAAACTGTCAAGGATTCATGACAAGACCGTTGAAATGCAGAAAAATCGGCAACGAAGCCGCATTCCGGATGTTCAAGCCATCAGGTTGCCCGGCTGAAGAACTCGAAGAGGTGGTATTGACGCTTGACGAGCTTGAGGCAATACGTCTTGCCGATCTTGAGGGGCTTTATCAGGAAGCTGCAGCTCGCGAAATGAACGTTTCCCGGCAGACATTCGGCAATATTCTCGCTTCAGCGAGGCACAAGGTTGGAGATATGCTGATCAACGGAAAAAAATTAACGATAACCGGAGGAAAGATCATGGTTGCCAATAATGAAAGAGTGTTCAGATGCGCATCGTGCGGACACGAATGGAGTCTTGCTCACGGTATTACACGGCCGGCAGTCTGCCCGTCATGTTCGGGAGAGAATATCCATCGTCGCTCGCCGGAAGGCGGTTTCGGCGGCGGCCGCATGGGAGGAGGCAGGTGCCGCGGATTTAAAACCGGCCTGCATCGCGAGGGCTATGGAGCCGGTCAGGCTATGGGCCGGGGAGTCCGTGGTCAGGGTCGTGGACGGGGCTGTTGCGAGGAGGAAACCGGGCATACCCATCATGAAGAGTCAGGGACTGAAAGCCGGAAGTCCGAAGAGTGATGGACGGAGGCGCAGGAAAAGCATGAACGATGGGGTGGCGCAGGGGTAAGGCATGCCGTACCCCTGCGATGACACGAGGCTTGAAAAACTATCAGGAGATAATCCATGAAAATTATTGTGCCACTGGACGAAAATAATGGCGGTATTTCGAAGGTATGCGATCATTTCGGCAGCGCGCCCTTTTTTGCGGTTGCCGATACGGAAAACGGCGCTTTCGACATTATTGAAAACGGTAACAGCCAGCACGATCACGGCCATTGCACTCCGGCAGACGCATTTACCGGAATGGGTATCAAGGCTGTTATCTGTAACGGTATCGGCGCCCGGGCTGCCGCACGTCTGCAGGAAACCGGAATCGACATTTATATGGCCGGTCTTGCCCGCACCGTGGAAGACGCTCTGGAGCGCTTCGGCACCGGAACGCTCAACAAAGTAGGCCCGAAACAGGCCTGCGCAGGGCACGATTGCCATTGATGGCAGGAGACGCCTGATTCCTAATTCAGCATCAGCAAGCTGACTGCCATCACAACCATGCCGAGGATGAGACCGGAGATGGCTATGTGGTGTTCGCCGTACTCTTCGGCGGCGGGGAGCAGTTCGTCGAGCGAAATGTATACCATGATGCCCGCTACTCCGGCCAGTACGCTTCCGAAAACCATAGGCGTGAGAAATGGTTTGAGCAGGGCATAGCCGATAATTGCGCCAAGCGGTTCGGCAAGGCCCGAAAGGAACGAGTAGCTGAACGCCCGCATGCGGCTTTTGGTGGCGAAATAGATCGGTACGGCAATGGCCATCCCTTCGGGAATGTTATGCAGCGCTATGGTTGCCGCAATCACCACGCCAAGATTCTGATCGGAAAGCGCGCTGAAGAACACCGCAAGACCTTCGGGAAAGTTGTGGATGGCAATCGCTACCGCCGTGAATATGCCCATGCGGTGGAGGCGGGCCTCCTCGGATGGCGCCGAGTTCATGGTACCGATCATCGACATTTCGTGAGGGTTTTCGAAATCCGGCACCAGCTGGTCAATCAGCCAGATGAAAAGCATGCCGCCGAAGAAAGCCCCTGTGGTTATCCAGCCGGCAATATTTTCCTGCATCTCTTCCCTGATGATCGCACCCGATTCCGGCATGATTTCCACGAACGAAACATAGAGCATGATACCCGCAGAAAAGCCGAGAGCCATGGTGAGGAACTTCTTGTTCGTATGATCGACCATCAGCGCAAGCAGGCTGCCGATGCCCGTTGAAAGGCCTGCAAGAAGGGTGAGTCCGAGTGCGGGGTAATAATTGTTCATAATATCATAGACAAGATCGGGGGCGGAGATTCGTAACCTTTTTCATCTTTACATCTTGCCAGAACATAACTTTTCCTCTTCCGGTTCCCGATCAGCTTGCCGGCTGCTGTAAGCCATCGAGAATATCGAATGCTTCTTCCGGCGTGCCGCAAACCGTGTAATAGCTTCCGTAGTCGTCCTTTACCATGCGGGCTTCGGCAATCCGTCCGAAAAACACGAGCAAAGGATCCCAGAACCCCTCGCAATTGAGCAGCAGAATCGGTTTCCGGTGGTGGCCGAGATGCTTCCAGGTGATGATTTCCATCAGCTCGTCGAGGGTACCGAATCCTCCCGGCAGAATCACGAACGCATCGCCCCACTCGGTCAGCTTCATCTTCCGCTCATGCATGGTTTCCACCACCACCAGTTCAGAAATGCCGTAATGGGCAACCTCACGCTCTTCGAGAAAGCGGGGAATAATACCGGTAACCTTGCCGCCATGACGCATTGCCGCATCGGCTGTCCGCCCCATGAGCCCGACATGGCCCCCGCCGAAAACCAGACCCATGCCGCGTTCGGCAAGACCTTGTCCCAGCCTTGCTGCGCATTCGAAATAGGATTCCGGCGCAAGGTTGCTCGAACTGCAGTAGACTGTGACGTTCCTGATCATGCGGGAACCTCTAAAAAGTGTGATGAGCGAACAAAGAGCAAGGCGGACGGAGCGGAGAAACCGGAGTGTACACGTAGTACATGAGGATTTCGAGCACCGACTAACGTAGCAATTTGGTTGCGTAATAACTTTTTAGAGGTTTCCATGCGGGGTTCAGGGGTTGAAGGTTAAGGTGATGCTGTCGTCAGCCCGAGTATAGATGTAGGTTTTCGGATCCTCGATTTTCTGCAGCCTGAAGTGTTTTTCCGCCCTCGACCAGAGTTCGGTTTCGCCCGCATAGGCAAGGGGTTTGAATCCGCCAAGCGCAAGAAATACCTCCCGCCGCCCGAAAAGCGTAGGGCCGACAATGCACTCGCGGATATCGATCATCCAGTCGGGATTGTAGCAATCCTTCACGAAAATCGCCTCATCGGTGTGGAACCCGCCGACGATCAGGTCGGTTTCGGGGTTCTCCCGCATGAACCGGATGCGGCTTTCAAGATGGTTGGTTGCATAGCTGTCGTCGCTGTCGAGAAAGGTGAGCCAGGTGCCGAATGCCGCCTGGATGCCTATGTTGCGCGTGGTGTTCAGCTTCCGGTTGCTGTGCTTCAGGTAACGGACGGCAGGGTTTGCTTCCACATACCTGTTTACCACCGTAAAAGTATCGTCGGAACTGCCGTCGTCCACCACAAGGAGTTCCCAGTCGGTAAACGATTGCGCCAGAACGCTCTCAATGGCTTTTTCGAGCAGTCCTGCCCGGTTGAAGGTCGGCAGGATGACCGATATTGCCGGTATCGTGCCGAGGTGCATCATTGCTGTGTGGCTTTGATGGCAAAGGCCGATACCAGCATGCCGGCAACAAGGAAGTTCTGGGCAATGGCATTGTAGCGCACGTCCATGGTTCGGGGCGAACGGATAAGGCCGAACTGCAGAATCACCTGCGGAACAACGAGCAGCGCCGTTATCCAGCCGAAAAGCGTTTGCCCTGTATAGAGCAGATAACCCGCAGCGAGACCCTGGCCGATATTGATGAGCACGGCGGCAATGATGGCGGCATTGGTTTCGCCGAACACTGCCGGCAGCGTCCTGATGCCGTTCTGCCGGTCGCCGTCAACCGACTTGAAGTCGTTGATGGTCATGGTGCCGGTACTCGCAATGGTGTACATGCCGGCAACGACGAGCGATGGCAGCATCGAGGAAAGCGTGAACTCTGGATCGTAGGCGATCACGCCGGCAATCCAGGGAATGATGAGGTACGAAACCGCGACGATGATGTTGCCCAGCCAGAGCCGTTTCTTCAGCTTGATAGGGTTCGCGCTGTAAAGGTGCGCATTGATGATGCCGATAATGACGTAAAAGCCTATCAGCGGCTCGATCAGGTAACCGGCAATAACCGACAGTACCGACCAGACCGCAATCAGGATGGTAGCGTTCTGCAGCGAAATGGCGCCGCCCGGAATGGGGCGGTCAGGCTCGTTGATTTCGTCGAGATCGCGGTCGAAATAATCGTTCAGCATCTGGCAGGTGCCGGTAGCCAGAGGTCCGGTCAGCAGCATCGCCAGCAGGAACTTCCATCCGGCAAGATCCTCCCATCCGAACCGACCGCTTGCAACCGCCCCGCACAGGAAGCTCCACATCACGGGAATCCATGTAACCGGCTTCAGAAAACGAAGAAAAAGCGCAAGCTTCGAGAGCGTCTTGGCCGAACGGTTCCGGGGAGCAACGAGTTTACGCACGCTGAGCGCATCCTGTACGCCGGTTGCTGTTTTTTCCGTAGTCTTTCGACGCTCTTTCGACTCCGCTCCCGTCACGATAACAAGGTTAATGGGTAAACAATACTGTCGGCCTGAAAAATAACACGTTAAGAGCAAAGAAGAGAATTCCGGGAGTGTAAAAATCGGTTTTTTGCCTTCAAGGCATCGGTTCGGCAGGGCACAACAGCGGAGCGGCAGCCGTAACCGCCAGTGTTCGGCCATCCGAAAGCAGCTTGCCGGAGCGTTCGTTGAAGAGCAGAACATGTCGTATGCCGGAGCCGCACGCCTGCTCGGCATATCGGCATCGGCGGAGAACCGGAAACTGATGCGGGAACAACTCTTCCAATTTCGGGAAATAATGCAATCGAATCGCCTTTTTCCAGAAGTCGGTCAATAAAGACGGCTGCCCGCTGAGAAGAGTCCTGCGCGATGAATCTCTCGATTTCATCGAGCTTTCCGAGAGCCTCGGATGACCAGACAATGTTCATTGCTTTCCCGTTGTTCTTTTTTCCGCAAGCTTTGCTCTTACCTCTTCTGTACTGTACACGTCGCCGACCTCAGCAGCCATCATTCCTCGCTCGATGGATTCGATAAATTGCTTCCGGTACACCAGGTTGTCATACTCCTCGGGTGACAGCAAAACGCCTGCGGGCCGACCGTTCTGTGTTATAATCAGAGGGTGACCTGTTGACCGGACCTTTTTAAGACAGGTGGAAATGCCCGTCTTGAACTCACCCAACGGGATTATATCGCTTGAAATACGAATGCTTTTCATGATACGAAAGGTTTGTATTCTGATCTGAAATCAGTTTCATATTCAGGTCTTAATATACGCATCAATACAGGATTGCCAAACACGCTCTTTCTGCAGGACTCTTCAGATTGGCGAACTGCCTCCTGCTTTCTGAAAGTGGAGCGCAACGTTTTCGAACACTGGTTTATGAGGCAGGGCGGAGCAAGCGATGTGCAATTGGGAAGCACGTACGGGGATGGAAGCGTGGTCATGATGAGCAGCCACGCACCTCTGTTGCTTCGGAACTGCGCCCCTGAAGGGGCATAGAGTCGCATCGGGGGTCAATCAGATGCTGATGCGTGTGCGAGAAGAATTGCAGTAATAAGGAGTGCCCCGGAATTGAGAGAGGGCCGGGATTTCTGAACTTTTTATTCGAAAAACGCTTTCAGGTAGTTGTCATATTCGCTAACTTTGTTCATGCATTACGAAATCGAATATTTTCACCCAACTATTGAGGCGGATATCGAAAAGTGGCCTGCGAGCATCAAGGCGGATTACAGGCGTATTTCTCTGCTCGTCATGGAATATGGTCCACAAGTTCGGATGCCGCATACCAAAGCGATGGGTGGCGGGTTATTTGAGATGAGGCCTAAAGGCCGGGATGGTATCGGTCGAGCCTTTTACTGCTATGTGAAAGGCAAAAAAATCATCATCCTGCACAGCTTTATTAAAAAGACCCAAAAAACGCCGCAAAAAGAGCTTCGGCTTGCCCTAAAAAGAATGCAGGAGGTACAATAATGGAAGACTTAACCTATCAGCCGGTACGTTATGACGTTGAGGCAGCTATACGCAAGGATTTTGAAGATGAGGAATTTCGCAAGGAATATGAAGCCCTTGAGCCGAAGTACGCACTGATCAGGGAATTGCTCTCTGCACGCAAGCAGTCCGGAATGACTCAAGAGGCTGTGGCAAATAAAATAGGCACGACAAAGAGCGCAATCTCCAGGCTTGAGGCTGGCAGCAAACATGCCCCATCCATTACCACCCTCAGGAAATACGCTGAAGCTGTCGGTTGTGACTTAATCATCAGGTTGGAGCCTAAACGGAAATCTGCTGACGCCTGAATGGTTTTTCATTCTCGAAACACAGATTCGGAAGTACTGTAGAAATAGCAGGACGTTCTGTATCATGAGCACGAAAAACGATATTTCGGCATCGGGGGTCAATCAGATGCTGATGCGTGCTCACAACACGTTGCAGTAATCAGGAGCGTCGAGCGTTCCGTTGGCGGTTTGAGGGGATAGCAGCCCGTACGCCAAGGGTTATGGGTTGTTTGCCTGCTGCAATTCGAGCGCAAGGTCTGCAAGTGAAACCGCCTCGACCGTTTCGGACATGCGATACCGTTCGGTTCCCGGATAGACGACAAACGAGCGCTCCGGGCCAAGATCTGCATGTGCGGAATGAAATCCCCTTTCAAGTTTCGGGGCAAGGCTTCTTTTGACTTCAACAGCCCACCGTTTCCCGTCCGGCCAGAGCAGCAACAGGTCAATCTCCGCGCCCCCTCCCGTCCGGTAGAAATAGCCCTGAACATCGGCAGGCGCGGAATCGAGTATGTTTTCAATGACAAAACACTCCCAGCTCTGTCCAGCGACCGGATGGGAAAGCAACATATCCTTGTCCGCTATGCCCAGCAGGGCATGCGTCAGCCCGCTGTCCCTGATAAACACTTTCGGGGATCGCACAAGCCGCTTGCCGGCATTTTCGTGCCAGGGCTGCAGACGCCGGACCAGCAGAAGATCGACAAGCAGGTCCATATAGTTGCTGACCGTCTTGACATCGATGCCGAGACTCCTCGAAAACTGCGACATGTTAACCAGACCGCCCTGATGCCACGCCAGCATTGTCCAGAACCTGCGCAGCGTTTCGGCGGCGATGCGCGGCCCGAACTGGGGAATATCCCGTTCGAGATAAGTTCTGATGAAATCCTGCCGCCAGCGAAAACTGAGCAGATCGGAGGATGCCAGCATACTGTCCGGAAAGCCTCCTCTCGTCCAGAGCAGACCGACGTTGGCCGCCCCGGCTTCAAGGATGGTGAACGGTGTCAACTCGATGTACGATATTCTTCCGGCCAACGACTCACCGGTTTGCTTCAGGAGATCAAGGGATGCCGAGCCGAGAAGAAGATACAGCCCCGAGCGTCTGCCTGTCCTTCGGCTCCTGTCTATAAGGCCACGCAAAACGGGAAACAGGCCGGGAGTACGATGCACTTCGTCAAGAATCACGAGGCGTTCAAGTTGATCAGACAGATAGAGTTCGGGATCGGCAAGCCTTGTTCTGTCCTGCTCGGATTCAAGGTCGAGATACCGTGCGTCGAACGATTTGCCGACTTCAAGGGCGAGCGTTGTTTTCCCTGATTGACGGGGCCCGAGCAGGGCGACTGCAGGATAGTGCCGCAATGCATCCTGCAGTTTCCGGGTCAAAATTCGATGAATCATCCTTGCGATTTTGGAAGTTGACTCCATGATTTGCATGGTTAAACTACAATTAAAACAGAAAAATCGCAACAAAACTCAGCAAATAACGCTTTTCGTGGCAAAAGGGGGGAATGCCAGGACGCTCTTTATTATTAGCACCAAAAATGGCATATCGGCATCGGTGGTCAATCAGATTCTGACGCGTGTGCGAGAAAAATTGTAATAATAAGGAGCGTCCCCGAATAGTTTTCTTTCGTCGCCGAAAGGCGAGTTCATCGAGCATCTTGTTGTGGGGTTGCTGCATGAGCCGTTTGTGTTTGTTGGGCAGGAGCAGTTCAGGGTTGAGACCGTCAGGCGGCTCGACTCTCCCGAATTGTCCGGCGATATGCGCTTTGTGGCACTTTCGCCCATAGTCTGCAAAACCAGGAACGAGGACGACCGGTATGCTCAGTATCTCTTTCCCGGCGACGGGGAGTTCGAGCACAAGTTGTTCGAGAACCTTTGTCGCAAGTTTGAGGTGTTGCATGGCCGCCCTTACGAGGGCGACAGGCGCTTCCGGTTCACGATTGACCCCGAGTACCTCGAACGCCGCAAGGGGAAGGTGCAGAAGCTGATAACGCTGAAGGAGGGGAAGCCGGATGAGACCAGGGTGAAAGGTACGCTGGCTCCGTTCAGGATTGAAGCACCACGTGAGCTGATTGAGATCGGGTACGAGTGCGGGTTCGGGGAGAAGAATTCGCAGGGGTTCGGTATGGTTAAGGTGGATTATCGGGGAGTGGGGTAATGGGTAATGGGGAATGGGGAATGGGAAGATTTGTGGGATGTTGGTTGTGGGCAGGGGGAGAGTGGAAAGTGGAATGGAAGGCAGGGAGAAGAGTGAGAGAGTGGAGAGTGGGCGGTGGGCTGGTAGCTTTGGAATGGAAGTCGGAGGGGAAGAGGAGAGAGTTGAGAGTTGAAAGTGGAGGCGGGATGAGCGGGTTACGGGAGAGTTGGGATCGGGGATTGCATGTAAGCTTTGAAATGCCTTACTTTCAGGTATGACCTGAACGCAATCCGAAACGAATAAAAGGAGTTATTGCCTATGCCGAAGCCGAGTCTGTGGAAGGACATGAAGAAGACTTTTCTGCTTCATGCCATTACTGCGCATTTCAGTAACGGTCTTATTCCCGTTGCTGTGCTGTATCTTTTGCTGGCGTTGCCGACCGGCAATACTTTTTTCGAGCATACGGTTCAGCATCTGCTCTGGATAACGTTTCTGGCCATTCCTGTTTCTTTTTTTTCCGGAGTGCATGACTGGAAAACAAAGTATCGGGCGGCGAAGGCTCCGGTATTCATAAAGAAAATCAGGTTGTCCATGGTGCTTTTTGCGCTATGTACCGTGGCGGTGACGGTGCGGCTTGTGGTGCCTGAGGTGATGGATCGCTCGGATTTTCTTCACTGGTTCTATATTGCCGTTATGCTCGGTATGCTGCCTGTGGTGACCCTGCTTGGTCATTATGGAGGCAAGCTTTCGCAGCAGAGCCGTCAGCAGCCGCAGAGGCCTTCATAATTTTAACCGGGCGGAGGGATCATGCATATCGTACTCGAACCGCTTGCCGACAGCGACGGGCCTGAAATACTCGATATTTTCAATTATTATGCCGAAAACAGCTTTGCGGCATATTCACTGCAGCCCTTGCCAGATGAGATGGCCTGCATGTTTCTGGATCTGTCGAACGGGTATCCGGCGGTCATTGCGCGCGACGAGAGAGGTACTTCCGTCGGGTTCGGTCTTTTGCGCCCGTACAGCCCGATGCCTGCTTTTGCAGCTACGGCTGAAATGACGATTTTTCTACGGGACGGGTATACCGGTCAGGGGACAGGCAAGGTTATTCTCGACCATCTTGTGGAGCAGGCTGCCGAAATGGGGTTGGTTTCGATTCTCGCGAGCGTCAGTTCCATGAACGAGGGGAGCATCAGGTTCCATCTCCGGAACGGATTCCAGGAGTGCGGTCGGTTCAGGGAGGCTGGCGAGAAGTTCGGAAAGCGGTTCGATGTGGTCTATCTGCAGAGGATGGTTTGAGGGGGGGCTGAGTGATGAGTGATGAGTGCTGAGTGATGAGTAGGAAGAGAGTGGAAAGTGGAGAGTGGGGAAGAAGAGAGCGATGAGCGGGGAGTAGGGAATGGGGAATAGGGAATAGGGAAGGGGGGATGTGGGGGATGATTTGATAATTGGTTACTGGTATGCCTGAATTGTATCATCTGCTTGGGTTTTTTGCTGCTTCGGTGTTGCTGGCGCTTGCTCCGGGGCCGGATAATCTGTTTGTGATGGCGCAGTCGGTACAGAATGGCCGGGCTGCGGGTTTGCTTGTTACGCTTGGGCTTGCTACGGGTCTTGTGGTGCATACGCTGGCGGTGGCTCTGGGTCTGGCGGCTCTTGTGCAGGCGTCGTCGGTTGCTTTTACGGTGCTGAAGTTCGTCGGTGCTGCGTATCTCTGTTATCTCGCTTACAGGGCTTTCCGGGCAGGAAAGAGTGCCGGTTGCGAGCCTTTGGCCGCGAGCCGGGGTAAGCTGTATCGGCGGGGGATTATCATGAACATTACGAATCCGAAAGTTTCGCTGTTTTTTCTGGCGTTTCTGCCCCAGTTCGCCGATCCTTCGCGCGGACCGGTTGTGCCTCAGCTGCTGCTGCTCGGCATGGTGTTCATTCTGGCGACGTTGCTGGTTTTCGGTATGCTCTGCATGGTGGCCGGCGGCGCCGGAGAACGGCTGCGGCGGTCGGAAAGGGCACAGCTCGTCATCAACCGGATTGCGGGAGGGGTTTTTGCCGTTCTCGCCGTGAAGCTTGTGCTGACTGAACGTTAAAGAGCCGTGGAGCATTGATAATGCAATATGAAGACCTCTTTCCGTTCAATGCATTGCAGGTTTTCGCCTATGAAATTCCTTTCGGTACTTCCTTGCTCCGAATTGCCTTCCGGTACCCACAGAACGGTTAAGGCGGGTAAACGACGGCTCACGCTGTTTCATTACGATGGACGTATAAGCGCGCTCGAACATGCCTGTCTGCACAAGGGAGGGGATCTTGGCGAGGGGTTCCTGCAGACGCTCGATGACGGGGAGCTGTATGTTGCCTGTCCGTGGCACGGGTGGCAGTACAATATCCGGACAGGCCAGGCACCTCACGGCTATCTCGACCGTCAGGCGGTTTTCGAGGTCAGGATAGAAGACGGGATGATACTGGTTTCGGAAAACCCGGTGATCACGGCTTTCCGGGCGGAACATGCGCATGACGGCCTGCAGGATCTGCGGCAGCTTGTTTACCGGACTACACCGGATTCATTGCACGTACTTGGAATTTCGGCAACCAACATGAACCAGGCTCTTCCCCGTCCTTCCACATCCGAAACTGCGCTGCAGTCCGCACTGGATTTTGCTGCTTCGGAGTATGGCGCCGAGACGAGGATGATAAGGCTGCGCGATTTGCAGTTCAGGCATTGCGAGGGGTATTACAGTCTTCACGAGGAGGCCTGCACCTGGCCCTGTTCCATTACGGAAATGAATCCTGACGATGGCATGACGGAAGTCTATCGCGCCATGGTGCTATGGGCTGACGTGGTGCTTCTTGCAACGCCGATCCGCTGGGGTAATGCCTCCTCGCTCTACTACAAGATGGCTGAACGGCTCAATACGGTTCAGAACCAGATAACTCTTCACGATCGTGTTCTTATACGGAACAAGGTGGTTTCGTTCATCATTACGGGAGGCCAGGATAACATTCAGGGCGTCGCCGGTCAGCTCAACGCCTTCTTTGCCGATCTTGGATTTATCTTTCCGCCCTTCAATTATATGGGCTGGAGCCGCGGTTGGATTGCCGAAGATATGAGGCATAACGTGAGCAGTTTCATGAAGAGCCGTTATGTGAAGCGTTCGGTAAAGGAGCTTGTTACCAATGCGGTAGAACTGCTGCGGCAGGTGAAGCGGATAGACAGCAGCCATCTGCAGACGCCGAAGCCGAGAATATCGGAGGCGGGAATGGGGAGTATAGGTAGTGGGTAGTAGGTAGTGGGTAGTAGGGAGGTTGGGTTAAGTAAAAAGATGATAAGGGGGGGCTTGGAAAGGTGGTTGTTTTTTCTTTACATAGACGGTATACATTGCGTTATGTGTTATAGCCGGATAATCCGGCTTAGTATCTGATTTGTTGACGGTACCTGATATTTACGGCAAAATGGAGCGACTATGAAACGGTTTTTTTCTGTGGTTTTTTTTCTGATTCTGGCGGCCTTCGGTTCGCGGCAGGTTATGGCCGATTCGGCGGGTATCGATTCGAGCATGTATTATCCCGATATCGCTTCCTATATCGTAAAGCAGACCGATGGAAAAAAGGTTTACATGGCCAAGGATACCGGTATGAAAATACAGCCGGCAAGCCTGACTAAAATTCTGACGGCAATCATAGCCATAGAAAGCGGCAAGCTCGATCAGGAGGTGCTTATCACCAAAGAGGCTACGCTCGTGGAGCCTACCAAGGCGGGTTTCAAGCCGGGAGACCGGGTGAAGCTGATCGATCTTGTCAAGGCGGCCATGGTCAGTTCGAGCAATGATGCGGCTTTTGCCATAGCGATTCATCTGAGCGGAAGCGTGGACCGGTTTGTGAAAGCCATGAATTATCGGGCTAAAAAAATCGGTATGAAGCGTTCAAATTTCACCAACCCTGCCGGATACGACAAGGGCGTTTACGCAGGCAATGTCTCTACGGCCGAGGATCTGCTTGCGCTGACGGAGTATGCCATAAGGAATCGAAAGTTCAATGAGATAGCCCAGCTGGAATCGGTGCTTGTAACCGAACTGACGAGCGGAAATATGCTGCTTCTGAAAACCCATAACAAGCTCCTTTCGAGGTATCCCTATACTGTCGGCATAAAGACCGGGTTCACCAGAAGGGCGGGTAAGTGCCTTATTGCGAGGGCGCAGAAGGAGAAGAGCGATCTTCTGCTGGTTATGCTCAATGCAAAGGGGGATCGGTGGCTGCTTGCCGAGGAGATGTTCGAAAAGGCGTTTGCCAGGGAACTGGGCCGGGAGCGCGATTATGCGGCAAGCGAGGGTGTCGATTTCAATTACAGGCCATGGAAAAGGTAAGGTTATGGTAAAACACATTGTGATGTGGCGTCTGAAAGAGAACGCTCATGGACATCAGAGGGCAGAGAACGCGAGGCTTTTCAAGGAAAAACTTGAGGGGCTTGCGGGGCGCATTCCGGGACTTCTGAGTATCGAGGCTGGAATCGATTTCAGTTGTTCTCCGGTTTCGTACGACGTTGTGCTGTATTCGGAATTTTCCGACAGGAACGCTCTTGACGCCTATCAGGTTCATCCGGAACATGAAGCGGTAAAGGCTTTTATTGTTGAGGCGGCAGCCGAGCGGGCTGTTGTGGATTATGAGTGCTGAGTGGTGTGTACTGAGTGGTGAGCAGGAAGAGGGTGGAGGCCGGGTACCGGGGAATAGGGAATAAGGAATAAGGAATGGGGAATAGATAGTGGAGAGCGGAGAGAAAACAAAAAAGCGGCATGATGGTCATGCCGCTTTTTTGTTTTTCGTCGTGCGGATCAGATCATCCCTGAACGATGCACTCTGCAGGGCAGACGGCCACGCATGCAGGGGCATCTGCATAACCGGCACATTCGGTGCATGAACCGGCGTCGATGACGTAGATGTCGTCACCGGCTGAAATTGCGTTAACCGGGCATTCCGGCTCGCAGGCGCCGCAGTAGGTGCATTCTTCTGTAATGTAGAGTGCCATATCCAAGTTCCTTTCTTAATGTTGGTTGTGAATGTGAGAGAAAGAACAATTCCTGAGAATTCCGAAAATATAAGCTTTTTTTCGAGCAGACAAAAAAGCAGATCGGAATCGCTGCTTATTTGGGCATGAAGGGCAGCGGAAATGGAAACGGCAGGGCTTTTTCAGCCATTTTTCTGAGATATTCAAGCCTGACGGCAACCGATGTGACGATGTAGGGCATGACTTCGATGCTGAGTGACGCTTTTCCCATAAGGTGGACGGGTATATCGGTGATCGGGTAGAGTTTGATGAAGTTTTCGTGCATGGCTTTCTGGAACTCTTCGGCGGAAATGCCTCCGGATGGTTTAAGGAGAATGTTGAAGGTGTTGTAAAGGCTCCAGTCGCAGGAGAGAATGTTGCCTTTTGCCTGCTGTTCCCTGAAGAATTTTGTGCCGGGCAGAGGAACGGCGAAGTTCAGCGATGAGAGCACGGCCCCGCTTTTTTTCGAGAAGTCGACGATTTTTTCCATGTCCTCTATGGTGTTTCTGACCGGATTGATCAGCCAGAAAAGCATGAAGGGCAGTTTGGCTTCCTGGCACTTTCTGATAGCTGCAAGATAGGTGGCTTCGATGTTTCGGTCGTTCAGTTCCATGCCTTCCTGAATGCTCGGTTCGGCTTTTCCGAAATCCTTGTCGAGCACTTCGGCGTTGAGCGATTCAAGACCTATGCTGGCGACCACGCATCCGGTTTCGGCAAGTTCACGAGCGAGATTGCCCTCGCAAAGCAGGTTCGGCGTGACCTGTACGCCGTATTTGACCTTGGCTTCCCCGAATTTGCGGAGGCAGGCGGAGGTGTGTTCACGGTCGTGACCGAAATATTCGTCTATGAACATGTACATGAACGGTTTGAATAGATTTTCGGCGACGGCAAGCTGTTCTTCGAGCAGGTCGGGGTCTATTGCGAAATACTTCTTGTGGTAGATTTCCGGCGTGACGCACATTTTGCAGGAGTGGGGGCAGCCGCGGCTGGTGAGAATCGGGAAGGGACGCATGTTTCGCGACAGGCCGCTGATCGGGTCTATGTAAGCCCGGGTATTGTCGAGGGCTGTTCTGATTTTTCTGTAATCGAACCATGCGCATTCTTCGACGGCCGGGAAATCTTCGGCCCGGTAGACCGGTCGGAGCGCACGGCATTCGGCATCTTCGAGGATCTGCAGCCACATGTTTTCTGCCATGCCTGATGCGACGCTGGAGTACCGGGATGCCTCTTCGATGCGGAGAGATGCATGGTTTCCCCCTATGATGCACGGCACGCCGTGTTTTGCGAATCCGTCGGCAATCTGGTAGGCCCTTCGGGCCTGTATGGTCCATGTGGTGGTTATGGCCACCAGATCGTATCGTTTTTTGAAATCGATCTTTTCTCCGATGATTTCGTCAACGTATTCCGCCCTGTGATGACGGGGAGTCATGGAAATCAGCATGCCAAGGGCAGGGGAGAAATACGGACGTATATAGCCGCCCATGGCATAGTCGGAGTATTCAATCTGCCGTATTTCATCGGGATTGACAAACAGGATGCGCATCATGCAGGCACGGAATGAGGTTGTGACGAAAGGTTCGGCCTGCTTGAATGCGTCGGAGCTCCGTTCAGACCGATACACTGACCGGTCTGAAGGCCCTGGAATTGCTGCTCTGGTTATTCAACGGCCTATCCGCTGAGCATATGGCACGAAATATAAGTAAAGCGAAGGATTTATGCAGACTTCCGCCGTCAATCATTTGCATTAATTTAATGATCTTTGCGGACAGTTAGCCTTTTTGACCTGCAGATATAAAGACGGCGTACTGCAACTGTCTGTTCAGACCTTGAAAATACAGTCGACAGGACAGACTGCGACGCATGCCGCTTCATCGTGATAGCCGACACAATCGATACAGACGTTTTCGTCGATGATGTAGATATCGTCACCTGCCGAGATCGCGTTTACCGGACACTCTGGTTCGCAAGCTCCACAGTAGGTGCATTCTTCGGAAATTCGATGTGCCATGATTGTTCTCCGATTAATTTGAACAGTTCCGCAGGTTGCTGAAGATGAATTTTCAATGCCATGATCTATAGTGATCGTCAATGAGTCAAACCTGTCGGCCGGGAACAAAGTTCCCCGGCCGGAATCGGGCTTATGAACACTTCATTTGCTCTCATGAATTTCGTAGGCGTTGATGATGTCCCTGACGAGCTTGTGGCGCACGACGTCGGATTTGTCGAGATAGACGAAGCTTATGCCTTTGATGTTTTTGAGAATCTTTTCTGCGCTTGGCAGTCCAGACTCCATGGTGGTGGGAAGATCGATCTGCGTGACGTCCCCGGTGATGATGGCTTTCGAGTTGATCCCGAGACGCGTAAGGCACATTTTCATCTGCTTGCCCGATGCGTTCTGGGCTTCGTCGAGGATGATGAAGGAGTTGTTGAGCGTCCTGCCCCGCATGTAAGCGAGCGGCACGATTTCGATGACGCGGCGTTCGGTGAGGAATTTGAGCTTTTCAGCGGTAAGCATATCCTGCAGGGCATCGTAGAGCGGACGAAGATAGGGATCGATTTTCTGCGCGAGGTCGCCCGGCAGAAAGCCGAGGCTCTCGCCGGCTTCCACGGCCGGACGTGCGAGCACGATACGCTTGACCTGTTTTGCTTTCCATGCGGCAACGGCGATGGCGACCGCTGTATAGGTTTTACCCGTTCCGGCCGGCCCGATCGCAAAGAGAATATCGTTGTTTTTCGCTTCCGCAACCATCCTTCGCTGTCCGTTGGTTTTTGCCCGAACGGCATAGTCGGCCGTCGCGACGATGATATCTTCGTCGCCGGGCGCCGGGGGTCTTGTTCGGGGAGCGGGGGAGAGCGCAAGATTGATGAGGGCATTGAGGTCGTTTTCAAGCACTTCCCCGTGCTTGTCGGCCAGAAAGATCATCTCCCTGAAAATCTTTTCGAGAACGGCTATATCGGCGTCTTCTCCTCTGAGGGCTATGGTTGTGCCTCTTGCGGTAATCTGGACGTCAGGAAAGGTATTCCTGATTGTTTTCAGGTAGGCGTCGAAAGGGCCGAAAAGTATGACCGGTTCGATGCCCTGGATATCAATTGTCTTTTCTGTTGTCAAGCGCTGATGCTGTTAAGCTGTTTGTTGCCGTTGAAGATCATAATAAGGTTCATTTGAGGCAAGATAGTTCCGAACATAGTCCCTGACGCCATCTTCGAGAGAGGTCATCGGGTTGGGGTATCCGGCCTGCCGCAGTTTCTGCATGTTCGCGCAGGTGTAGTACTGATAGCGCCCCTGCAGGTGATCGGGCATAGGGATGTAGGTGATGACGGGTTCCCTGCCGATCGCGGCGAAAGTGGCGTTGACAAGGTCGTTGAAGCTTCTCGCCTCGCCGCTTCCTATGTTGAACAGGCCCGTTACTGCGGGATTATCGAGCAGCCATGCCATGATGGCCGTGCAGTCGCGGACATAGACGAAATCGCGTAACTGCTCGCCGTCTCCGAAATCGGGACGGTGCGACTTGAAGAGGCTGACGCTTCCGGTTTCGCTGATCTGGTTGTAGGCCTTGGATACGACGCTCTGCATATCGCCCTTATGGTATTCGTTGGGGCCGTAGACGTTGAAGAATTTCAGCCCGGCGGCTTTTTCGAGCAGGCCGTTCTGCAGTGCCCACCGGTCGAACATCTGTTTCGAATAGCCGTACATGTTCAGGGGGCGGAGCAGATCCATTGCCGCTTCGTTGTCATCGTATCCTGAAGCTCCGTCTCCGTAGGTAGCTGCGCTCGATGCGTAAATCAGTCGGATATCCTGCTGCATGCAGCAGATCGCAATGCGTTTCGAAAAAGAGTAATTGCGTTCGATGAGCAGGTCTGCGTTGGTTTCCGTGGTGGCGCTGATTGCGCCCATGTGAATGATGGCCGATATGCCGGGGATCGCTTCGGATTCAAGGAGAGGCAGGAACTGTTCTCTTGGAATGAAATCCGCGAAGCGGAGACCGGATATGTTTTTCCACTTTCCTTTCGCCGTCTGGCCGAGGGTATCGACTACGACGATATCGTCTCGTCCGAGCAGATTGAGTTGCCAGATCATGGCACTGCCGATAAAACCGGCTCCGCCTGTAATGACGATCATGCTGAACGGATATGGCGATTAATAAAAAGTCGTCAAACAAAATAGGAAGCGACGTGCAGAAAAACAAAAGGCCGTTGCGGGTAATTCAACGGCCTTTTGTCAGCAGAGAGTAATGCATCAGGCGGAGGCTTTCAGAATGTCATCCTGAACGAGAAGCTTGCGGCCCCAGAAGAGCCATTTGCGAATGGTGGCGAGCGGTTTTTCAAGCACCTCGGCAATATCGGCATGCCTGAGTCCGGACAGTTCACTCAGCAGAACCGCGAGTTTAATGTCTGCCGCACGGTTTTTCAGGGATTTGACTATGCCGACTGATTCCTTGCATGGTTTATCGCTTATACAGAAATCGGCCTGCTGCCCGAACCGGTCGAGATAGCAGGTACGGAGTGTTTTAAGCAGATCGAGTTCCGGTGTGGTTATATCCGCATTCAGATACGTGCGGTTCACGAGATCACGTGAATCGGCTTCGTTGCCGGTCATCCAGTAGGCTATGCTGTATATGTTGTCGAGAAGTTCGATCGGTGTTTTCGTAATCGTAGTCATGGTATGTGTCCTCCTTATATATAGGATATTTTTGATCCTGATTTAAAGTATAAAAAAAATGAGAAATGTCCAGTTTTTTTTATAAAAAAAACTTAAAAAGATGTTTTTTTATTGAGGTTTGGGCCGCGGTGCGAAGCCGCTCATCCGCACATTGTCGACGGTTAACAGTAACTGATTGAAATGAAAAGAGATATACGGGATTTGCTTAATCCTGCCCTGCAGCGTATCGAGGTCTATAAGGTTGACGGGGGACAGGAAGCGGAAATCAAGCTTAACCAGAACGAGAGCCCTTTCGATCTGCCTTTGTGGCTGAAGGAGACTATCCTCGACGAGTTCCTCAGGGAACCATGGAATCGCTACCCCGATATTCTTCCGTTCAGGGCGATGGATGCCTATGCCGATTTCCTTGGGATTCCCCGCGATTGCGTTATCATGAGCAACGGGTCCAACGAGATGCTCTATACCATCTTCATGGCTTGTCTCGGACCAGGTAAAAAGATTCTTGTTCCTGAGCCGTCTTTTTCACTCTACGAAAAAATAGCATTGCTGCTTCAGGCGGAAGTGGTCAGGGTGCCCATGCATCCGGGGCTTGATTTCGATGCCGGGGCCATAATCGAAACGGCCCGGTCGCGTCAGGTCGATTTTATAGTGCTTTCCACGCCAAACAATCCTACAGGAAAATCGCTCGCTTACGACGATGTCTGCCGTATCGTCAGAGAGTCCGACGCCATTGTTCTGGTTGACGAGGCTTATATTGAATTTTCACGAGAAAAATCGCTGCTTGGACTTATCGGCGAGTTTCCGAATCTTGTGGTGCTCCGCACCATGTCGAAGGCGCTTGCTCTTGCCGGTATGCGTATCGGTTTCGCTATTGCCGATCCGGAACTTCTCGGAGAGCTGGCCAAGCCGAAAATTCCGTTTTCATCGAGCAGGCTTGCCGAAATCACTCTGCAGCATGTTTTGAAACACTACTATCTCGTTACCGATGCGGTAGCCTATATTCTCGGTGAAAGGGATCGTCTCTATTCGGAGCTTGAGGGGATTGCAGGGATCGAGGTTTTTGCAAGCGATACGAATTTTCTGATTATAAGGGTAGATGATGCCGCCGCCGTGTTTCGCGCGTTGAGCGGTTCCGGCATTCTTGTCCGTAATGTATCCGGATATCCGTTGATGAAGAACTGCCTGCGTTTCAACGTAGGTCTGCGGGACGAGAACGACCGTATACTCGATAAACTCAGGAAGTTATAGAATGTGCTTCAGAAAGCTGGCCGGTACGGAGATGAATCGGGTATCTCCCGAGGATCTTGACGATACGCCGCGCCATCCGGTTTACCTGATGCTCCACAATATCCGGAGCATGTGGAATGTCGGTTCCATGTTCCGTACTGCCGATGCCGCAGGCATCGAAAAAATGTTCATAACCGGCTATACGGCAACGCCTCCTCGCAAGGAGATAGATAAAACAGCTCTGGGGGCCCAGGAATTCGTGCGCTGGGAGTTCCGCGCAGATCCTCTCGATGCGATAGGCATCATGAAGGCATCGGGCATAAGGATTTACGGTCTTGAAATCGCTGAAAAGAGCCGGCCGTATACGGCGGTGCGCAAGAACGATTTTCCGCTTTGCCTGGTCGTCGGCAACGAGGTGGAGGGAATCGGTGACGAGGTGCTCATGCATTGCGACGAGGTGCTTGAAATTCCGCAGTACGGCACCAAGCACTCACTGAATGTGGCTGTGGCTGCGGGAATCGCTCTTTTCGAGCTTGTTAAGGCCGTGCGAAGCGGTATGTAACTTTTTGCGGATACTTCCGGTTTTTTCTGATAGAGAATCTCCTGCTATTTTTAAATGTGTTCTTCGATGCTTCACTTCAAAACATATGAACATACCGATGCCGACGCCCCATGGGTTGTTTTCGTGCATGGAGCCGGCGGCAGTTCATCGATCTGGTTTCTGCAGATCAAAGAGTTCATTCGGCATTTCAATGTTCTGCTTGTCGATCTCAGAGGGCACGGCAAGTCGAAGCATATCGTGGCGCACAAGGATGATCGGCATTACAATTTCGAGGACATTACACGCGACATCATTGAGGTTCTCGATACGCTGAAAATCGATAAAGCGCATTTCGTGGGGATATCCCTCGGTACCATTCTGATACGCAACATGAGCGAAATTGCCCCGGAACGGGTAAGCTCGATGATTATGGGGGGGGCCATCATCAGGCTGAATGTGCGCGCCAAGGTGCTGGTCACCCTGGGAAACATGTTCAAGCGGGTAGTGCCGTACATGTGGCTCTACAGCTTTTTTGCCTGGATCATCATGCCTCGCGAAAGGCACAAGAAATCCCGACTGCTGTTTGTGAACGAGGCCAAGAAGGTTGCACAGAAGGAGTTCATGCGCTGGTTCAGGCTCACTTACGAATTGACGCCGTTATTGAGGTATTTCGAAGAGAAGGATACCGGCATACCCACACTCTATCTGATGGGCGAAGAGGATCATATGTTCCTGCCCGCGGTTCGTCTGATTATAACACGACACACCAATTCCTGGCTTGAAGTTATCGAGAATTCCGGTCATGTGTGCAATGTCGATCAGCCAAGAGAGTTCAATGCCCGGGCTATTGCCTTTCTGAAGAGGATGAACGTCGGCAGTGTGTCGTCAGTTCGTGCTTATCCGCAGCTCGCAACCTGTTAAACGGCTGTTTTGTTGTAGCGGTTCATGGCGTGCTCTATACCGTTCTGCGCAAAATCAAGTACAGCTTCTTCGCACAGTGGAACTGTTTTTTCCATCGTTTTTTTCTCCTCGTCGCTGAATTTACCCAGGACGAACGACGAAAATGAGGTAGGTAACTGCTCTTCAAGGCGGATACCAACCCTCAATCGGGCGAACTCCTCGCTTCCGAGGCACTCGATGATATGTTTCAGGCCGTTCTGTCCTCCGGCCGAACCTTTGGCACGGAGCCTCAGAGTGCCTGAGGGAAGGTTCAGATCGTCACAGACGACGAGTATGTCCTGTCTCTGGATTTTCCAGAAGTTCATGGCTGCCACAACGGCATGACCCGAGAGGTTCATGTAGGTCATGGGCTTGAGCAGGATGATCGAGCTGTTCCTCCAGCTGATTTTCGCCCAGTGATAATTACCCTTTCCTTTACTGAACGATGTCCGGAAGGTTGCGCCCAGTTTATCGAGCACGTCGAATCCGATATTGTGCCGCGTGCCGGCATGTCTGGCCTCGGGGTTGCCGAGTCCTATGATTAGTTTCATGATCGGTAACGTACGGATGTGTTATACCATATAAAAAAAGCGGCCCTCCTGGCAGAAGGCCGCTGTAATGGTACGAAATGCCCCTGATTAATCAAAGAAGCGGAGCGATGACAAGCGCAACAACTGCAATGAGTTTCATAAGGATGTTGAGGCTCGGGCCGCTGGTATCCTTGAGAGGATCGCCGACGGTGTCACCGACGACGGCTGCCTTGTGCGTATCCGATCCTTTACCGTAAACCACGCCGTTGAATTCGATCTTGCCTTCGATGCGTTTTTTGGCATTGTCCCAGGCTCCGCCTGCGTTCGACTGGAAGATAGCCATCAATACGCCCGAAGAGGTGACGCCGGCAAGCAGCCCGCCGAGCATGTCCTTCGAAATGAACCCGACAACGACCGGAACAAGCACGCCCATGAGGCCGGGCAGGATCATTTCCCTGATGGCAGCCTTGGTGGAGATATCGACGCAGTGCGCGAATTCAGCCTCTGCAGTACCTTCGCGAAGGCCGGGGATTTCATTGAACTGGCGCCCGACCTCGTTGATCATGTCGGAAGCAGCTCGTCCGACGGCTCCCATAGCCATCGCACTGAAGACGAATGGCAGCATGGCGCCGATCAGAAGACCAGCCATGATGATGGGTTCTGAAATGTCGATCGAGGTGATACCGGCCTGCTGGCGGAATGCGGCGAAGAGCGCAAGTGCGGTCAGGGCGGCGCTGCCGATGGCAAAGCCTTTACCGATTGCCGCGGTGGTGTTGCCGACTGCATCGAGTTTGTCCGTACGTTCGCGCACTTCCGGCGGCAGTCCCGACATTTCGGCGATACCGCCTGCGTTGTCGGAAATCGGTCCGTAAGCGTCGACGGCGAGCTGTATGCCGGTGACGGAGAGCATGCCGAGCGCAGCGACGGCGATACCGTAGAGGCCGGAGAAGTGGTAAGAGGAAACGATTGCCGCGGAGAGCACGAGTATCGGCAGGCCGGTGGACATCATACCGGTACCGAGGCCGGCGATGATGTTGGTTGCCGCACCGGTGATGCTCTGTCGGGCGATATCGACAACCGGTTTATTGTGTGTCGAGCAGTAATACTCGGTGATCATGCCGATCAGCACACCGGCGATAAGACCGATGATGACCGAGAAGAAGATGTTCAGCGATGTGTAGGTGAAGCCGTCAACCGTCCAGCTTGCGGGAAGGAAGTAATCGATGATGAAGTAGCTGAGCAGGGCCATGATGGCTGATGCTCCGAACTCGCCCATGTTGAGGCCGGTCTGCGGGTTGCCGCCCTCCTTGACCTTCACGAAGAAGGAGCCGGCGATGGATACGAGAATGCCGACTGCCGCGATGATGAGCGGAAGGGTAACGGCAGCGACCGGATTGACGCCCATAGTGTTGAAGACCGGAACAAAGGCGGCTCCGAGCACCATGGTGCCGATGATGGCGCCGACGTAGCTTTCGAAGAGGTCCGCTCCCATGCCGGCAACGTCGCCCACGTTGTCGCCGACGTTGTCCGCGATTGTGGCCGGGTTGCGCGGGTCGTCTTCCGGAATACCTTCATACACTTTGCCTGCAAGGTCGGCGCCGACGTCTGCCGCCTTGGTGTAGATGCCGCCGCCGACACGTGCGAACAGCGCGATCGATGAGGCTCCGAGCGAGAAGCCGGAGATCAGGTTGATAACCTCTTCGACCTGCGTGAGAGCAGGGAACATCTGCGAGTAAACGATGAAAAGCACGGAAAGTCCAAGCACGCCGAGGCCGACAACGCTCAGGCCCATGACGAGGCCGCCGGAAAATGCGATGTTCAGCGCCTCACCGAGACCCGTCCTTGCCGCGTTGGTGGTGCGGACGTTAGCTTTGGTTGCAACCCTCATGCCGAAAAAACCGGCAAGAGCCGAACAGAGGGCTCCGACGATGAAGCTGACGGCGATGACAGGGGAAGTGGCCGGCCGGCCGCTGTTTGCATAGGCAAGAAGCGCCGCCACGGAGATGACGAAGATGAAGAGCACCTTGTACTCCCTCTTCAGAAAGGCAAGAGCGCCGTCAGCTATGTGTCCGGCGATTTTTGCCATTTTTTCGGTGCCTACGGGTTGTTTCGTTATCCACGAGGCTTTGAAAAAGGCATACAGCAATGCAAGAACACCACTAAGAGGAATCGCGTACAGAATGGTTTGATTGTCCATGTCTTTTAAGGGTTGAAATTGCTTGAAACCTGGGAACTGAAAGAAGACAAGAAAAATGCTCCGGGGCTCAGGGGAAAGCCTTATTGGTGCAGTCACGTGAATCCGTGGAAGAAGGCGACGCTGTGGTTATGTAATATGACTTTATAAATCATAACAATCCTGAAAGTTACGATTTATTGCAGGCAGTTCAAAGAGCAAGTTGTGTTATAAGGTTTCTTTTCAGCGGTTTTACAGGATGCGTGAAAAAGCTACATTGCACCATGCGATCCATGAGCTTATTCTGCCGGGAACACTTTAAGCGATTCACCATGCATCCATCGAAAGTCGATCGAAAGAAACTTGCAAGGTTGACCGATCTTCCCAACGTCGGCAAGGCGATTGCCGGGGATTTCAGACTGCTTGGCATAACGGAGCCCGAACAGCTCAAGGGCTGTTGCCCATTCGAGCTTTACCGCGATCTCTGCCGGAAAACCGGAGTTCAGTACGACCCATGCGTCATCGATGTGTTCATGTCGGTTACGAGCTTCATGGAGGGTTTCGAGGCCGAACCATGGTGGAATTTTACAACAGAGCGAAAGCGCATGCTCGGAACCGGCCGCACAGGGAAATAGTGATCATCAGCGCAAGCCGTCGGAGCGATATTCCTGCGTTTTACGGTCATTGGCTGATGGATTGTCTGAAAACCGGTGAGGTGGTTGTGCGCAATCCCGTGAACCCGACACAGTCAAGCAGGATATCCCTGCTGCCTGAAGATGTCGATGCACTGGTATTCTGGACGAAAAATCCTTCACCGATGTCAGACCATCTTCCGGAAATCGATGCCATGGGTTATTTCTACTATTTTCTTTTTACCCTCACACCGTACGATAGGTCGATCGAGCCCGGTGTGCCTGCCAAGTCCCGGATGATCGATGTTTTCCGCCGTCTTGCCGACACGATCGGTCCGGAAAGGGTCATCTGGCGGTACGATCCCGTTATTTTGACCGGCACGATGAATCACGCGTGGCATACAGCTGAGTTCCGTAATTTTTCAGGAGCACTTGCCGGATACACCAGGAGATGCATCGTCAGTTTTCTTGACGACTACCGGAAAATCAGGAACCGCATGCGATCAGTCGATTATGTTTTTCCTGATGATCGATCGATGAGTGCGCTTGCCTGCAGTCTTGCTGAAGTTGCCCGCAATGACGGCATTGAGTTTTTCATGTGCAGCCATGCCGGGGATCTATCCCATTGCGGCATTCTGAACGCAAGTTGTATCGATCGCAATCTTATTTTCCGGCTCAGCGGAAGATTTCCCGCAGGAAAAGAAAAAGACCGTGGCCAGCGCCGGCATTGCGGGTGTGCCGAAAGTCGAGATATCGGGGAATATGATACCTGTCGGCATGGATGCCTCTACTGTTATGCGATGCGTTCTCGATTTGTTGCTTTGTAAAGCAGTGTAATCTGTTATTTTAATATTATTTCTTTTTTTGTCGTGCCATGCATGTATTATTGGCGTGTAAAAGGGTGTTTCCAGGGTTTTTCAGTCCATTGATAGTCCGTGTCGTTGATTTTTTGAATTGAATGTGAGCTTTTTTGTCTTGCGCGAATTGAATCATTGATGAGCTATGAGCAGAAAACAGGACAGGACGGTATATCTGCGTGAAGATGGGGTATGGGTGAACCAGCTTAACGCTCCTCCATGGAGTTTTTCTCTGCACCCGACGCGAGAAGAGGCATTGCGGGTTGCGAAGGAGAATTTTATGAAACATGGCGGAGGCGATATTACGCTGCTTGCTCCGGACGGAACGGTCGAGTATCAGGTGACGCTGCTCCCCGAGGAGGGGTAAGTTCACTGTTTTTCGACGGAAACCTTCAGCAATAACGGGAGGTGATCGGAATACCCCCCTTTATACTGACCCCGGTAGTAGGTCTGCCAGGGTTTTCCCGACGACCTTGTGAGCATGTCGGGAAAATGATAGCATGTGAATGCTTCGGGGGCGGCAGAGAGCCCTTTCGGCTGCAGCATGCCGCATGACAGCAGGATCTGGTCTATTCTCTCCCATCGGTTACGGTACCAGTAACTCCCTATAGCCTCATAGCCGCTCCAGCAATTGAAGAAGAGCGTCCGGCACTCCTTCAATACTTTTTCCCTGTCGCCGGAAGATCCGAGAATATGCTTTACCGACCGGTCATGGGGTTCATCATTGAAATCTCCCATGATAATGATGTCGGCGCTATGGTCTGCAGCCCGAAGGCTGTCGGCAATGTGACGGGCTGTCTTTGCGGCTGTTATTCGTTTCTGCTCGCTCCATTCCCTGTCAAAGGCTCTTGAGGGCCAGTGGTTGAGTATGACATGGAACGGGTGCCTGCCGGCATAAAAACCTGCGACGATGATGTGTCTGGTTGGTTTGTCATTGACGATCGGCACATGGTAAGCTTTCGATGATCGAAGTCTGACGCTCTCGGGATTGTAAGCGAGTCCAATGTCAATGCCTCTTGTATCCGGCGATTCGTAATAGACCGTCTTCAAGGATAGTTCCGGTATTTTTTTCAGCGACCCGGCAAAAACCGCCCGGTTTTCGGTTTCGGCAAAGGCTATGATGTCGGGGTAGCGGCGCACATCGGGATCGATGCGGATAGTTTCTATTACCTTGCGGATCCGTAGCTGTTTCAATGCCAGCTTTTTCTCCGTCCAGTTCCTTTTGCCTCCAGGGGTGAACTCGTCGTCTTCGGTTGCGGGATCGTTTCGGGTATCAAAGAGGTTCTCGACGTTCCACCAGGCCAGTAGCAGCTCTCTGTCGGAGTGCTCTTTGGCGGAAAGAACGGAATGCCGGAGCAGCAGAAGGATAAAAAAGAGAAAAACAGAGAGGGAGGTTTTCTTCATAATCGCTTATCTTTGCAATATTTTTTATTTACTATTGTAAAATGTAGGGTTATTCCTGATTTTTCAGCAGTAGCATTGAAGTTTTCTCTATCCAACGATCCAGAAAACAGTATGACTCAAATGTCTGACGTCAAGAAGCAGGCAAAGGATATTCTCGAAGAAACGCTGGACAGGGAGGCTGTCATCGTACTTGCAAGAATTTCCGAAGAGATGCAGTTGCTGCTTCAGGCTCATCCGGAACCGGATCACCAGGATGTTGAACGGATCATAACGGGTTATTTTCTGGAAAAAGGCAAGACCGAAGAGTTCATCGCAGACTGGATCGATACTTCACTGGAGTATGGCCGAACCAGAGGGCTCGGAGGCAGCGATCTGACGAGGGCCATGCTCTCCGATCTGGGTGTTTTCAGGTTCATGAGCTTTCTGAAAGACAAAGGGCTGACCGATGAGCAGATCACCATAGTGCTCACAGGCGCAATTCAGCAGGCAGCGTTCGGGGGGAACGGAACCGCTTGACCCGCTGAAGAAACACACAGGCTTTTTTTATCGTTACATTCACCAAGTGCCGTGCCGGCACCTTTTTTCACTATTTTTTTTTTATGCAAAAGACAACATTGCTCCATGAGGGCAAAGCAAAAAAAGTTTTCCTGACGGAAGACAAGGATCTTGTTATTCAGGAGTTCAAGGACGATGCAACCGCGTTCAATAACAAAAAAAAGGGGACTATCGCCGACAAGGGCGTTGTAAACAACGCGATTTCCTGCAAACTGTTTACACTTCTTGAAGCAAACGGCGTCAAAACCCATCTTGTTGAAAAATTGTCCGAACGCGATATGCTCTGCCGCCGTCTCGATATCATCAAGGTGGAGGTCGTTGTGCGAAACATTGCTGCCGGATCTCTGGTTAAACGGTACGGATTTGTCGAGGGGACAGTGCTCGAACGGCCGATCGTGGAACTCTATCTGAAAGATGACGATCTCGACGATCCCCTCATGAACGAGTCTCATGCTGTAGCGCTTGGTCTTGCCAGTTATGATGAACTTTCCATACTTAAAGAAAGGGCCGAAAGTATCAATGGGGTTCTGAAATCGTTTTTTGCCGGGAGAAAACTGAAACTTGTCGATTTCAAACTCGAGTTCGGCAGGCACCACGAGGAAATTCTTCTCGGCGACGAGATCAGTCCTGACACCTGCAGATTCTGGGACCTTGAAACCAATGAAAAGATGGACAAGGATCGTTTCCGTTTTGATCTCGGAGGTGTCGAGGATGCATACAGCGAGGTTCAGCGACGCGTTCTGGAACTTGACTGAAAAAACTCTCGAACGAACACGAGGACAACCCATGCTTGATTCTGTCATTGCGTATCTGCAGCATGCGGATCCTTTGAGTATCTACATATTCCTTTTTATTATCGCGTTTCTTGAAAACGTGATTCCGCCTATACCCGGTGACGTGCCTGTTGCGTTCATCGGGTATCTTGTTCCCTTCAGCGGAATTTCGTTTTCTGCTGCAGTTTTTTTCGCTTCCCTCGGTTCGACTGCAGGTTTCATGCTGGTATTTCTGCTGAGTCGCCATTTTGGCATGAAGCTCTACAGCGACAGGGGCGATAAGGTTTCTCACAGTCTTTCGACAGGCTTCCATCGTTTTTTTCCACCTTCCGATATGGCGTTGTTGCGCAGGCGGTTCGCGACCCACGGATATCTTGCTGTTCTGGTCAACCGCTTTCTTTTCGGTTCAAGGGCGGTCATATCGGTTATGAGCGGGCTGATGCATCTCGGCAGATTTCGCGTTTTTCTTGCGGCTTCGGTCAGTGCGACGGCATGGAATATACTGCTTCTCTCGGGCGGTCTTCTGCTCGGCAAAAACTGGAGTGCCATAGGAAGTTATGCGGCCATCTACAGCCTGCCGGTCAGTATCGTTTTTGTCGCTGTTTTCTTTTTTGCCGGTTGGAAGTTCATGCAGGAAAGAAAACGGGAGCACGAGTGAGTTTTTTTTATTATTTATGGCCCCGGCCCGTTAACTTCAGATTCAGGCTCATTTAATTCTCAAGAAAGTAGTTCTCCATACAGCAATGGCACATGATTTAGCACTTTATCCGGCAGACAGGAAAGGCGAGCTGCTCGAGCTCGCCTCTGTAGACGATCTTAAAACCATGGCCCGGCAGGTACGCAGGGACGTCGTCAGAATGCTTGCCCTGGCCAATTCCGGCCATACCGGTGGTTCGCTCGGCATGGCTGACATTTTCACTGCCTTGTATTTCAGGGTTATCCGTCATAATCCGCACGGTTTCTGGGAACACGACGATGAGGATGCTGTATTCCTTTCGAATGGCCATATCGCTCCGGTATGGTACAGCGTGCTTGCAAGAGCCGGTTATTTTCCGCTCGGCGAATTGAAATCTCTCCGTCAGCTCAACTCTTACCTGCAGGGACACCCTACTTCCGAGGCAAAACTGCCGGGCATCAGGATCGCATCGGGTTCACTCGGTCAGGGGCTGTCGGCGGCCGTTGGGGCTGCCCTCGGGCACCGTATAGATGGTCGCACCAACAGGATTTTCTGTCTGATGGGCGACGGTGAGTGCCAGGAAGGACAGATATGGGAGGCGGCGATGTGCGCTGCGCATTACGGTCTCGGCAACCTGATCGGCATTGTCGATTACAATAACCAGCAGATCGACGGCGAGGTTGACAAGATAATGAATATCGAACCGTTTGCCGACAAATGGCGGGCTTTCGGCTGGAATGTCTACAGTTGCGACGGTAACTCTATCGAGGATTTCATTGCAACGATGGAGGGTATCCTTACGGTTGAAAACCGCTCGAAACCATCGGTAGTGCTTGCTTCGACCCTGATGGGCAAAGGCGTTCCTTTCTTCGAGGGATCAATGGCGGATGGCTCCAACTGGCATGGAAAGCCGCCTTCAAAGGATGATGCCGAAAAGGCTCTTGCCATTCTTGGCGATACGCCTTTCGGCGATTTCGGGGTATAGGAACCGGATAGTGCAGATTATTGCCGGAAGATACCGGGGCCAGAAAATCACAAGCACATCGTCACGAGATATCCGCCCATGCAGCAGCCGGGTGAAAAAGTCGCTTTTCGATACCCTTCTGGCCAGAATGGATTTCGATGATATCGTTGTGCTCGACCTGTTTGCAGGATTCGGCAATATGGGCTTCGAGGCGCTCAGTCGCGGCGCAGGCTTTGTATATTTTGTCGATTGCCACAGCGAGGCTCTGAAATCCATGCGGACGACCGCACAGCGTCTCGGGGTGTCGGAGCAGGTCTGTATCGTGAACTCCGATGTTCCGGCTTTTATCGATCGTAACAGGGAGCGTTTCGATCTTGTCTTCTGCGATCCACCTTACACCTGGCCCGATTACGAACTTCTGATAGAGCGTATTGCAGGATCGTCCAGACTTGCCGACGAGGGGATGCTTCTTATTGAACACAGCGCAGCCATGCAGTTTCAGGAATCACCGTATTACCTGATGCATAAGGATTATGGAATGACCAGGGTCACCTTTTTCAAGCATCAACAGGATCGCCAATGACGCAGAAAGCTATTTATCCCGGAACGTTCGACCCTTTCACCAACGGGCATCTCGATGTTCTCGAGCGCGCTCTGAATATTTTCGCAGAGGTTGTCGTTGTCATAGCGGAAAACAGCAGGAAACAGTCCCTGTTCAGTGTTGATGAACGGTTCGACATGATCAGCAGGGTGGTAGAGGAATATTCCTCCGTCAGCGTCGAGGTGCTGCATGACGGACTTCTTGCCGATTATGCCCGTCAGCAGGGAGCGAGAGCCATCGTTCGGGGTGTACGACAGGTCAAGGATTTCGAGTACGAATTCCAGATGTCCCTTCTGAACCGTCACCTCTATCCCGAAGTGACCACCGTGTTTCTGATGCCGAATGTGAAATATACCTATGTGGCATCGTCTATTATCAGGGAGGTGGCGATGCTTGACGGCGATGTGTCGAAATTTGTCCATCCTTTCGTTCTCGATATGCTGCACCGGAAACTCGAAGAATCAAAAATGAATAAAAAGTAAATCATATATACCATGTCTACGTCAACAGTTCCCGGAGAGATCCATCTGACCCGCCGCGTCTTGAGCATGCAGGAGTCGCAGACCATGCGCATCACCGCTCTGGCGAATAAAATGAAAGCTGAAGGAAAGGATATTGTCAGCCTTTCGGCCGGAGAGCCCGATTTCCCGACTCCCGACCATGTCAATAAGGCGGGTATCGATGCCATCAATGCCGGGTTTACCCGCTATACGGCCAACTCGGGTATTCCCGAACTGAAAAAAGCCATTCTCGAAAAATTCCGTCGCGATAACGGGCTTGAATTCCAGGAGAACCAGATAATCGTCAGCAATGGGGGCAAGCAGACACTTGCCAATACATTTCTTGCGCTTTGCCAGGAGGGCGATGAAGTTATCGTGCCTGCGCCTTACTGGGTCAGTTTTCCCGAGATGGTCCGTCTTGCAGGCGCCGAACCGGTAATCGTCGATACTACCATAGAGGCGGAATACAAGATCACGCCGGCACAGCTTGAAGCGGCCATAACGCCGAAAACGAAAATCCTGGTGCTGAACTCTCCTTCCAACCCTACCGGCGCGGTCTACAGCGAGTCCGAGGTACGCGGGCTGATGAAGGTGCTCGAGGGTCGCAACATTTTTGTCGTGTCCGATGAAATGTACGATATGATCGTTTACGGAGATGTCCGTCCGTTCTCTCCGGCCCGTATTCCTGAAATGAAGGAGTGGGTGATCGTGAGCAACGGCGTATCGAAAACCTATTCCATGACAGGATGGCGCATCGGTTATCTTGCCGGTCCGAAATGGCTGATCGATGCCTGTGACAAAATCCAGTCGCAGACCACGTCGAATCCCAATGCTATCGCGCAGAAAGCAGCCGTGGCAGCGCTTATGGGGGATCAGGGCATCGTTGAGGAGCGGCGGCTCGAATTCGAGCGTCGCCGCGACTATATGTATGAAGCCATCAACAGTATTCCGGGGTTCCGGACTGCTTTGCCCCAGGGCGCATTTTACATATTTCCCTCGATCAGCGGCGTGCTCGGCAAAAGCTTCAACGGAACGGTCATGAACGATTCTGCTGATGTTGCCGAATACCTGCTGAAGGAGCATTTCGTCGCAACGGTTCCCGGCGATGCTTTCGGCGCTCCCGAGAACCTGCGGCTTTCGTATGCAGCTTCGATCTCTTCGCTCGAAGAGGCTGTGAACCGCATAAAGAAAGCTTTCCGGTAAGCACAGTCGATGCTCAGAGTTCGCCGGAGCCGATTCTATACCTTATGGTTCGGATGGTATTCGCGCAGGCAGTTCAGGCGATATTTCAATACGTTGCGGGTCTTTATGGACCCGCAGACGCCTGAAATGGAGATCGGTTTTCCCGTGATTTTTTATTGCAATCACGCTTACTGGTGGGACGGTTTCTGGTCGCAGCTCTGCACTGAAAGGTTTTTCCGCCAGAATCTTCATATCATCATCGAATACCCGCAGCTGAACCAGCACCGCTTTTTCACTCGTATCGGCGCGTTTTCTATTGACCGCTCAAACGCGAGAAGCGCGCTGCAGACGCTTGATTATGCGGCGGAACTGTTGCTGCAGCCATCAGACCGGCAGAATGCTCTCTGGATTTTTCCGCAGGGCAGGATTGTTCATATCGACGAACGACCGCTTTTTTTCTACAAAGGAACGGCTGGCATCGTTTCCCGCGTTCTTCAGAAAAACCGCCCTGTTTACCTTGTTTCAGTTGTCAGCAGGATTGAATATCTTGAAGAACAGAAGCCGGAACTTTTTCTGTCGTTCAGAGCTCCTTTCCTGATGAATCCGGGTCAATCGCGTTCGTCAGGGGAACTGACCTCGATGATGCAAGAGGAGACGGAACGACATCTCGAAAGCCTGAAAGCATCGGTTATGGCGCGTTCTCTGGAAAATGCCACGATTCTTGTTCAGGGGACCGAATCGATAGACAAAAGGGTTGAGAGATATCGGGATATGCTCGGCATCGTCAGATAAGCGTTTTTGCCCCGGTTTACGCAAGTAGTCGATATCGCTCGTTTAATGAAAAATAACACGATGGTATGAGTAATGTTATCTGCAGTTGTCTGCTCGGCGACAACGCAAAAGTCAGGTTGCGGTTATCGCAGATGCTGCACAGCGAGATGGAAGAGATATATGGCAAGGACGAGGAAGCGATTTCAGAAGAGATCCGGCATATCTGCGAAGTCGAGCTTCAGGGATGTCGCAGGGAGTTTTTTGACAATCCCCAGGAGTTTCCCCTGGCGGTCGGCCAGCAGGTGATTGTGGCAAGCGATGGGGGGTACGATTATGGCCTCGTTTATTCGACAGGTCTTATCGCAATGAAGAAACTGAAGCTGAAAGGTCTCGATAAACCGGGTGCCGAGCGTCTTGACATCATTCGGCAGGCGGATGAAGCTGACATGCAGGTTATTTCGGAGCTCAAAGGAAGAAAACAGGAAATTCGGGACATCTGTCTTGGAAAGGTCAAAAAACACAATCTCGACATGAAACTGGTGGATGTCGAGTTGCGAATGGATCAGCAGAAGCTTTCTGTTTATTATACTTCGGCCCATCGGGTTGATTTCCGTTCTCTTGTGCGCGATCTTGCCGGCGAGTTCAAAGCCCGAATCCAGATGGTGCAGATTACCACAAGGGAAGAGGCCCGTCGAGCGAACTCGTTCGGGCCCTGCGGTTGCCTGCTCTGCTGCTCCAGCTGGCTGCCTAAAATTCATGCCAACCCTTTTGCCGAAAAGTCGCAGTTTCCCGACAGCAACGGCAACGGCAACGACAGCCATGCCTTCAATATTACGGGAATCTGTAATCGGCCGAAATGCTGTCTTGGCTATTCGAAGCACGATAAGTCCCAGGGCTGCGGCTCTTCTCTTCCGGTTTCGGTTCCCAGGCCCGGCAGCCGGATTGCCACTCCCTCGGGCGAAGCTGTTGTTGAAAGCGTCGATATGCAGAAAAAACTCGTTTTCCTGCGTTATATCAGTACCGACCAGAAAAGGAGAGTTCCTTTCGATAAATTCCGCAACATGGAACCGAAAAAATAAGCCTTACAATCAGTAACCATCATGGCTGGAACCCGGATTCTCTCTGCTTGCAAGTGATTCTCCGGATAGCAGCTTTATGTCCATTGCTTCTTACTCATGACGCAGCATATTGCCAGAACTCTCGTCACTACAGCTCTTCCATACGCGAACGGACCCGTTCATCTCGGTCATCTTGCAGGAGTCTATCTGCCTGCGGACATCTATGTCAGGTACAAAAGGATGAAAGGAGAGGATATCATACACATCGGCGGTTCCGATGAACACGGGGTACCCATTACCATTACTGCCGAAAAGGAGGGGATTTCTCCCCAGGATGTTGTCGATCGCTATCACAGGATGAATAGGGATGCGTTCGAAAAGTGCGGCATTTCCTTCGATTACTATGGCAGAACCTCATCTTCGGCACATCATCAAACCGCCAGGGAGTTTTTCCTTGAAATCGAAAACAAGAAGATTTTCAACAGAAAGACCGAACAGCAGTTTTATGACGCAACTGCCGGCCGTTTTCTTTCAGACCGTTACGTAACCGGAACGTGTCCCATCTGCGGCAATCAGGAGGCGAACGGCGACCAGTGCGAACAGTGCGGTACGCATCTGAGCCCTACGGAGCTTCTGAACCCGAAAAGCAAGCTTTCGGACGCCACTCCCGAGCTGCGCGAAACCATGCACTGGTATTTTCCGCTCGGACGGTTCCAGAATGCCCTTGAAGCCTATGTTGATGCGCATGACCTGCAGAAATTCTCTCCCGGGGACTTCGAAAACAGGCAGTATGGTGTGTGGCGACCTAACGTTGTGAATTATACCCGCACATGGCTCAAACAGGGGCTGAACGACAGGGCCATCACCCGGGACCTAAGTTGGGGAATCGAACTGCCGATCATGGATCCTGAAGCGGAGGGGAAGGTGCTTTACGTCTGGTTCGACGCGGTGCTCGGCTATATCTCCTTTACCCGCGAGTGGGCAGCCATGCGTGGCGACGAGGATCTCTGGCGGTCGTACTGGCAGGATCCGGAATCCAGAGTCGTGCATTTCATCGGCAAGGATAACGTCGTGTTTCATACGCTCATGTTTCCTGCCATTCTCATGGCGTGGAACGAGGGTCGCCAGGAAGGCATATACAATCTGGCCGATAACGTTCCGGCATCGGAGTTCATGAACTTCGAGGGTCGGAAATTCTCGAAATCGCGGAACTATGCGGTCTATCTCGGGGAGTTCCTTGAAAAATTTCCTGCAGATGCCCTGCGTTACAGCATTGCCATGAACTATCCCGAAAACAAGGATACCGATTTCAGCTGGACGGATTTTCAGAACCGGACGAACGGCGAACTTGCCGATACGCTCGGCAATTTCGTCAAGCGTTCGATAGATTTCACGCTCGCACGGTTCGATGGCGTTGTGCCCTGGGATTATAGCAAGGAGTCGCTCAATACTGTTTTCCTCGACGATCAGATTGATGATATCGCGCTGAATTATGAACAGTTCCATTTTCGCGAAGCTGTATCCTGCACAATGGATATTGCCCGTGCCGCCAATCGATTTCTTACACAGAACGAACCATGGAAGGTAATCAAATCCGATCGGGATGCGGCGGCCCGTATTATGTCCACCGCTCTTAATCTCTGCCGTTCTCTTTCGATTCTGTTCTATCCGATTATTCCGGATACCTGTAATCGAATTCATTCAATGCTCGGTTTTGAAGGCCGGATCGGCGATCTCATCAAGCAAGGCGATTCCATCTGGGATCAGGCAAAGATGCCGGGTCTTATCAAAGGCCACAAGCTGAAAGGCAGCTCGGAGATTCTTTTCACAAAAATCGAAGAGGCCGATATCGAGCCGGAACTGAAAAAAATCGAAAAACTGCTTGCCGAAGCCGAAAAACGGGAAGCCGGTGCGGCTGTGGAGCGAACCGTTTTCAAGCCGGTCATCAGTTTCGACGATTTTCAGAAGGTGGATCTTCGTTCGGCTACCGTAATCAGTGCCGAGAAGGTGAAAAAGGCGGCAAAACTGCTGAAGCTGCAGCTAAAGGTCGGTTCGGAGACACGGCAGGTGCTGGCCGGTATCGCAGAGCATTACTCGCCGGAAGAGCTGACCGGCAGGCAGGTCGTCCTTGTCGCCAATCTTGCGGAACGCACCCTGCGCGGAGAGGTTTCGCAGGGAATGATTCTTGCAGTGGAAGGCGCTGAAGGCCGACTGTTCGTGCTTGAGCCGTCTATGGAGGCGATAAATGGAAGTCAGATACAATAAGTGAAAAATATATTTGCAGAAACCGATTTTATCCGTACATTAAGAGCACAAACATCGTGGGGTGGAGCAATTGGTAGCTCGTCGGGCTCATAACCCGAAGGTTGCAGGTTCAAGTCCTGTCCCCACCACAAAAAAAAGCCGCATCAACAGGATGCGGCTTTTTGCGTTGGATGAAAAGATCGAGCAGGGGAGTCGGACAGGTCTTGACAATAAATAAGCCCCGAAATTTCCGGGGCTTTAAAACTCTCCGGATTCTTCCGTTCAGGACATCACACGAAGCCGGTCACAAAGCACCTGTTCGGCAAGCCTGTACAGCGTTCTGTCACTGACGAACACGGACATTCAGGTACCTGAAGTGAAAATATCATCCCCACTCTCCTGACTCCTGCCTCCGGTCTCCCCCAAAGTACGCTACTTGAGCAAGAAAACAACGTCCCCTACTTTCCCCCTTTCCCCGACTCCTAACTCCTGACAATCGGGCTCAGCGGGAGCGCTACGTGTTCCCTGATCATCTCGTCGATGTTGTTCGCCGGAATGAAAAACCTGTTGAGCGGGGTGTTTTCCGTGGCGTTGTGTAGAATGCCCCTTGCCGTGCTTGCCGTCAGAGTCGCAAGATGTCCTGCGAAGTTTTTCGGGAGGATGAAGATGCCTTTTTCCTCATTGGTGAACAGTTTCCATGATTCGGGATCGATGGCATAGATGCAGCCGGTTTCAATAGTGATGAACGGCGTTTCTTCCTGAAGAAAAACGTTTTTGAAAAGCACCTTCAGAAGCTTTTTGTCGTTGTCTATACCGAAGTTCAGTCCCGCATTGATTTTAACCGGTTTGTTATCTTCGACGTTTTCCGGTGAGAGCGAGATCTGTTCGGTGCTGATTCTGACGAGTGCGAAGTTGACTCTGCGGCTGTTATTGTCAGACATGGAGTTTTATATGAAAAAGTTGAAAAAACCTTATTGATCCCCATCCCGCAGTGTTGCCGCAGGAGGCTCACAAGATAGAGAAAAAATAAGAAAAAAACATCGGCGAGCCCTTACGTTCCGATAACGGCTGATTTTCTCGCATCGTCGCATTCAAGTTGCGGAATCTGCGTATAGCGAGCCGATTTCAGTGATTCCCTGATGTTCCCGAGCAGTTGCTGCCGTGTGAGTCTGTTGGCGGAGGATCGGATTATCCGGCAGAGATAGTAGGTGAACGCTCCGTGCCAGCCATTTTCTATAAAAGCGTCTGCGCTTGTCTGATCGTCCCTGCACCCTGCCCAGAGAACATGACGGAGCGTCGCTTTTTTCAGTTGCAGATTGGCGAGGCTTCTGGGTTTGAGCGGCTCGATCTGCAGGAATGCTTCGAGCGAGGGAGGAGGCAGATAACGCGGTTTCCGGTCGATCAGGAGATCGATTGCCCTGATGCCGGTACCGCTGTGGCAGGTGTCGAGAAAGACTTCAAGGGTAACGTGTTCGGGTACCGAAGAAAAAAGAGCATTCAGTTCATCGTCGGTAATGATGTGGTCAGGATGCCATTTGCCGCCATCCTGAGCAAGATCGTAGGGGCAGAACGCCTCGTCGGCCATATCCGGTTCATCTCCTCCGGTATCGGGCACCTGAGTGCCATGGCTTGAAAAGCTGAAAACAAGATAGTCGTATTTTCCGGCAACGGCCCCATCGACCATTGCCTGAAGCCTTGCCATGATTTTCGCTTTTGTTGCTTTTGAGTCAGTCAGCGTAGCCACGCTGTTTCTGCTGAAACCGAAATGGCCCGTCAGGAGGCTTTTCATCTCTTTGGCATCGTTGACGCATCCCTGCAGCGCTGCAGAAGGGTAGTGCCTGAAACGGTTGATGCCGACGCATAAGGCTTTTTTTGCCATGGCTGAAGATGGTTATGGTTTGCGGTAAACCTGTCGGGATGAAGCGTTACGGAGAGCTTCGACAAGTATAAGTAATGTACAAAACAATAGGGATAAGTGAATGGAACCCGTGAGGGCAATGCCGTTGGCGAATGGAGAGGTCCGGTTGCTAAACATGCCGGGTATCGTTATGTTAGGGACAGTGGAGTTGCCATGAACCAATAAGTATGATCATGATGCCGGCCTTGTCGCTTTCCTGTCCATTCGAGACAGATGTTTCTCTCCGTGAGAAAAGTTACTACCGGATCGGAGGCCGCGCGGCCTTTTTCGCGACGCCTGAAACTGTCCGTCAAACGGGAGATCTCCTGTTGTGGAATCATGAACAACGGCTGCCTCTTGCCGTCATGGGCAGCGGCAGCAACATGCTGTTTTCCGATGAACCGTTTCCGGGTATCGTACTGTCTACAGAACGAATGAACAGGATGTTCTGGATTTCTCACGGCGAGCTTTTCTGTGAAGCCGGCGTTGAAAATACTGAAATCGCCCTGGAACTGCTTCGCAGATCCCGGGCAGGAGGGGAGTGGCTCTACAGGCTTCCCGGCAGGATAGGCGGTACGGTTCGTATGAACGCCCGTTGTTTCGGCGGCGAAATATCCATGGTGGTTTCCTCGGTGGTTGTCATGGATGCTGACGGCAGCATCTCGTGGCTTCCGGCAAGTGAGGTGTTTATCGGATACAAAAGCACATCGTTGATGAGGCGGAAAAGTATAGTGCTCGCAACGGTGCTCCGTTTTCCTGAAGAGAAAGCTCCGGAGTCCATAAGGGCGGAGATGGAACACTACGAATCGGAACGCAGGAAACTGCACCATTTCGATTTTCCGAGCTGCGGCTCCACTTTCAGGAATAATTACGATGCCGGTCGGCCAAGCGGACGTATTTTCGAAGAGCTGGGATTCAAAGGGACGAAAAGCGGAGACGCGGAGGTCAGCACCTATCATGCGAATTTCATTTTCAACACCGGGAACGCCTCTTCGTCGGACATTCTTCTCCTTGCCGGCAGGATGCGCCGGGAAGCCTCTCTTTCCGCCGGCGTCGATCTTGAGCTCGAAGTCGAGTGTACCGGACTGTTCGGAGCCTCGGAACTTGCGGAATGCGGCGTCAGCTCCGTTCCGGCGGAACAGGATTGCGGCAAAGCCTGGGCAGGCATGCTTCTGCTTCCGGGGGAGGACGGTTTTGACGCTTCACGGGATGCGCCGCTTCCGAGAACGCTCATACAGGGGCATCTCAGCGGATACAGGGGGGAGGATTTCGCATATTCCGATTGTATTGCCGTATCGGTTGAACAGCTTCAGTCTGTCGATCATGCGGCCCGAAATCCGATGAAGCCGTTTCTTCGCTGGACCACTCTTGCGAAATCCGGCGAACTGCGGCATACGGAATCCCGGATGGCTTCAGGAGAATTTGTCGATGAACTATGGACGCGTCCGGTATCGGAGCTTTTCATTGGTCACGGAGGCGACGGAACCGGGTATCTTGAGTTCGAAATGGATCCCTCCGGCGACTGGGTGGCGATCGAATTCAGCCGGAAAAGAGAGCGTGTTTGTGGTGAAGCAGCACTATCGCCCGATCCCTGGAAAGATCACCTTGAACGCTTCAGCGGCGGGGACGGTTTCGGCATGACTGTTTCTTACCGGCTCGTCGAGCCGTTTCTCCATCGGAATGTGCTTTCGCTGCAGTGTTGTGCGAGTACCGGCAACGGCCGCCTTGGATTGTTTCCATGGTGGCATGCATCTGCAGAAAAGCCGGATTTTCATCAACCTGACCGTTTCTTTCGTATCAGGCTTCTCTGAATATCGGGTACGGTAAGGCGCGGTTAACCCTGATATTTCGTACATTGACAGGGGTATGCGTCGTCTTGGGGAACATCACTATACTCATGCTCATGCACAGGCGAATTTCTCTGCTGTTTTCAACCCTTTTTTTTCTGCTGCTTTTCGGCGGTTGCGATTTGTTTGTCGGAAAAACCGTTGAAGGGAGCCTGGATATGGAAGTGTCGTTTCAAGGTTTTTCGCTGGAGCGGGGACTCGATTTCGATAACCGGAATTTCATCGTTCAGGACAGTATCGCCTATGAACTTGTTTTTCTTCCGGATACCAGACTCAGGAACTTTGCGGCTTCCCGAAACGGAATCAGCATACCTGCGCCCGCCGAACTCGGTACGGTGCGCCTGGAACCAGGCGCCAGATACCGGATACAGGGAAAACTCGTCCCGACAGGGGAGCGTTACAGGAAGATGCCCGTCGAAATGATACATTTACGCTCGATCGAGTACCTTGCGCCGAAACCTTCAGGGGGTGGCCTGCACATCCGTTTGTGAAAAAGCAGCCGTACAGCGAAATCATGAAACGCCTGCCTCCTACAGATCGCTCTGGGGCATTTTCGATACTTCAGCTGCTGTGAAGACCGGGCCTTCCTTGCAGATGTAGACCGATCCCACATTGCACCGTCCGCATTTGCCAACGCCGCATTTCATGCGATTTTCGAGGGTAGTATAAACGTTTTCTTCCCTGAATCCGAGTTTCTGCAGCGAGATCAGCGTGAACTTGATCATGATCGGAGGTCCGCACAGTACGGCGACACAGTTGTGCGGAGATGGAGCGGCTTCTTCGAGCACGGTTGGCACGAACCCGACATGGTGCTGCCAGTCCGGAGATTCGCCGCCCGGATCGACGGTCAGCACAAGATCGATGTCGCTGCGGTTCTGCCATTCTTCAAGTTCATGCTTGTATACCAGATCGGCAACGGTTCTGGCTCCGTAAACGATGGTCACCTTTCCGAATTTCTCCCGCTGGTCGAGGCATGACCAGATCACGCTTCGGGTCGGAGGCAGAGCGATGCCTCCGGCAATGAAAAGCAGATTTTTTCCGTAAAACTCCTCGATGGGAAACCGGTTTCCATAGGGGCCGCGGTAGGTTACAAGGTCCCCTATTTCCGAATTGGCCAGCGACGATGTCACTCTTCCTGACTGCCGGAAGGTACATTCGATGTACTCCTTGCGCGTTTCGGGGCTGGCCACGCAGAACGTGCTCTCGCCCTCTCCGAAAATGCCGTAAAGGCCGAACATGCCGGTACGGTAATGCTGTTTGAACATCTCGTGATCGAGGGGATCGAGGAATTCGAGCCGCAAGGTTTTCACACCGGGAGCCTCGTCGCGCTTGTCGACGATTTTCATGATTGCCGGTTTGTAGATGTTCTGCCTGCCGTTGTTTGATTTTTCTGTCACTTCGCTACTTTTGTTATCTCTTGCAAGGTTTCTGTAATACCCATGTCAACCGGACACTGTCGGCTGCATCTTCCGCATCCGCTGCAGCTGTTCATGCTGAACTTGCCGGGGAAATAGTTGAATTTGTGCATGATGCGCTGACGCCAACGCGACGATTGGGTCGAGCGGGGATTATGCCCCGATGTGTGCATGGTAAAGAGGGCAAACGAGCAGCTGTCCCAGTTTTTCCGTCTGATTCCGCTGTAGGTATCGCCTTCGTCCTGAAAGTCGAAACAGTGACAGGTAGGGCAGAGGAATGTGCAGGTTCCGCAACCGATGCATCGTATCGAAATTTCCTTCCAGAAATGGCTTTCAAAGTTTTCCGGGTCTGCAAGCCACTCGCGGCAGACGTCGAGATCGAACCTTTTCGGGACGTTGGCAATCGGTTCCTTCTCTGCGGCAGAATCGTCGAGCAGGGCCTCGATGCGATCGAATGCTTCACGTCCCCTTTCGCTGAGCAGCTCCACATGCCATCCTTTTCCCCCCGCTACGGGCCGGAGCATGATGTCCGAACCAAGCGTGCTGTCGGGTGCGAGCTTGAGGGAAGTGCACATGCAGAAATCGTCAGATGCCGTACATGCAATCGTCACCATGACGGTTTCATTGCGGCGCTGGAACCAGTAGGCATCTTTATAATCCCAGCCGAAGAGGGGGTCGTCGATTGCCATAGCGGAGGCGTCGCATGGCCTCGAACCGAAAATGATCCTTTTTCGACCGGGAGGGAGATACTCTTCGGTATCGATTGTCTGTTTACCGATACGGTAGCGGAACATCGGTTCGGTCTGGGGAAAAAACAGCTCCTTGACTGTCCTGTCCGGGAGGATGATCTCAAGATCGAGTTCAGATGCTTTTTCGACCGGTGCGAAACGGGTAACGTTGTTGTTTTTCTGAGGGCCGATAACGTCATACCCTGCGGCATGCCACCTGGTAATGCAGTCATCGAGTTTATCGCGTAAAAGAATTTGTATCATACGATGTACTTAGAGGATGAAAGTCTCGGGATCGTCCTTCTTGAAACTTGCCAGCACGGTTTCCTGGTCAGGGCTCATGCCCGAAAAATGGTCATAGGCGTCAAGCACCTCCATGGCCATTCTGCGGTTGATAAGTCGCAGCGGAATATTGACGGGACATGCCCGGTCACATCCTCCGCATTCGACGCAACGACCGGACAGATGAAATGCCCTGACAAGATTCCATTCGAAATTGCCGAGAGTATGGGACGATGTCTGAACCCATTGCGGCTGGTTGTTGTCGACGATGCAGCGCCTGCAGTAGCACATCGGGCAGACCTGACGGCAGGCGTAGCACTTGATGCACTTTTCGAATTCCGCCTGCCAGAAAGTGAACCGTTCCTCCGGAGTCATGTTTTCGATCCTTTCGACGAGCGCCTGCTCCCCGGTTCCCGGCGCCTGTTCTTTCAACGCCGCAAGCATAGCCGGAAAGTCCCTTACGTTGCTGCCTTCCAGGGCACTGACCGATTCCGCCTCCCGATTGAACCCCATAATGACAATCTGGTCGGGATCGAGCTGCGATTCGGACGCAAGAATGTTCACGCTCCTTATTCCTTCGGGGCCAAGGAAGATCCCCACTTTCTTCTTGTCGGCAAGGAGTCCCTCGGAGACCAGATACCCCGAGAGATTGGCTTCGCATGCCGCATCGAGATGCAGCTTCGATGTCTCGTCGGCAGAACGGACGAACAGGGGCCTTCGTCTGTCAGGAGTGGTTCCTGCGCCGTAGCCGATCACCAGTTTCACCTCTCCCGACGACAGCAGTTCCGCGGCTTTTTTTCTGTACTGTTCCTGTATGCTCATTGGTTCCGGTAAAAATTTAAAGTGAAACCGGGGTTTCGGTTTCATGGATCATGGCCTTGTACTGTTCGAAGGGGCCGAGTTTACGAATATCGTCGGTAAGGCTGCTGATAAGTTCGGCGAACTTGACTCCTTCGGCCGCACTGATCCAGGAAAACCGGATCCGGTCGAGCGGTATTCCGGTAAAATTCAGAAGCGCACGGAACACTGTCCAGCGGCGTCGGGCATGGAAGTTTCCGCTGGTGAAATGGCAGTCTCCAGGGTGGCAGCCGCTGACAAGCACGCCGTCGGCGCCTTTCTGCAATGCTTTGAGGATGAACATCGGGCTGATCCTTCCCGTACAGGGAAGCCTCACGATACGTACGTTCGGGGGATATTTCAGCCGACTCGTGCCGGCCAGATCGGCACCGGCATATGTGCAGTAGGTACAGACAAACGCAACGATTTTCGGTTCGAATTGCTCGTTCATGTTTTCGGTTTAATGGTTCGTATGCTGTCAGGGACCCTCAGAGTCCCATAACCTCGGCGAAAATCTGCTTTTCGGTGAATCCCGCAAGGTCGATGCTGTTCGAGCGGCAGAAGGTCACGCAGGTTCCGCATCCCTGGCAAAGCCCGGGATTGACGAACGCTACCCGCTTTATAAGCTCGCCCGACCGGTTGAGAATATCTTTTTTCTCGATAGCCCCGTAAGGGCATGCCACAACGCATCCCCAGCAGCCGGAACAGATCGCCTCATTGTTCATGGCGATAACCGGTTCGCGCTCGAGCCGGTCGCGGCTGAAGAGCCCTATAACCTTGCTGGCGCAGGCCGATGCCTGGGAAACGGAGTCGGGAATGTCTTTCGGAGACTGACAGGCACCGGCAAGATAGATGCCTGCAGTCGCGGTTTCGACAGGCCTCAGTTTGAGGTGAGCTTCGTTGTAGAATCCGTATTCGTCGCATCCGATGCCGATAACCTTGGCGAACTCCTTCGCATCGGGCTGCGGAGTGATTGCCGTGGCAAGCACCACCATATCTGCTGCGATTTCCACAGGTTTGCCGAGCAGGGTATCAACGCCGCGCACCATGAGCTTTCCGTTTTCCTGCCATACCTTGCTGACCCGGCCGCGCAGGTAGGAGGCTTCGTCTTCCTCGATGGCCCGTCGGGTGAATTCGTCGTAACCCTTGCCTGCAGCCCGGATATCCATATAGAAGATGTGGGCTTTGCCTCCATGAACCTTGTGCGCGTAAAGCATGGCATGCTTGGCAGTGTACATGCAGCATATTTTTGAACAGTACCTGACGCCTTTCGACGGGTCCCTCGATCCCGCGCACTGGATGAAGACAACGGTTTCGGGTTCCTTGCCGTCCGATGGCCGCATGATTTTTCCTGCGGTCGGCCCGCTTGCCGAGGCAAGCCGTTCGAACTGCAGTCCGGTGATCACATCCGGATACTTCCCGTATCCATACTCGCCGTACATGGCCGTGTTCTGGATCTGGAATCCGGTTGCCACCACAATTGCGCCGACTTCGATATCGACGAATTCATCCTGCATCTCGAAGTTGATGCAGTCTATCGGACAGGCTTTAGCACAGACCTTGCACTTGCCGTTTTTGAAATATGTACAGTTTTCCTTGTCAATAACCGGAATATTCGGTACTGCCTGGGCAAACGGCGTGTAAATTGCCGGTCGTTTGCCAAGATTGCAGTCGAATTCGTCGCTGATTTTCTTCTGGGGACATTTCTGAATGCAATCGCCGCAGCCCGTACAGGTTTTCATGTCCACGTAACGGGCTTTTTTGCGGATTTTTACTGTAAAATTTCCTATGAACCCGTCAACCTGTTCGATTTCGGAGTAGGTGAGCAGTTCTATTTTAGGATGCTGTGCGGCTTCGACCATCCTTGGCGTCATGATGCACTGGGAACAGTCGAGCGTCGGAAAGGTCTCCGAAAGCTGCGCCATGTGGCCGCCCAGCGAGGGTTCCCGTTCGACAAGTACGACCTCCTGTCCTGCATTTGCAATATCGAGGGCCGCCTGTATGCCGGCAATGCCTCCTCCGATAACGAGAGCTTTTCTGGTAACAGGCACCTCGATCGGCTGAAGTTCGTTGTTGCGCTTCACTTTTTCGATAAGCGAGCGGGTTATGTCGATGGCTTTTTCCGTTGCTTTTTCCTTGTCGCTGTGTACCCAGGAACATTGTTCACGGATGTTGGCGATTTCACACAGGTATGGGTTCAGGCCTGCCTCTGCGCACGCTTTGCGAAAGGTGGCTTCATGCATCCTCGGGGAGCAGGCAGCAACGACGATGCCGGTCAGATTGTTTTCCCTGATGGCTTTCTTGACGTTCTCCTGGCCAGGGTCGGAACAGAAATATTTGTAATCGAGCGAAACCGATACTCCGGGGTGGTCGTCCATAGCCGACAACAGCCGGGCGCAATCGATTCTGGCAGCGATGTTTTCGCCGCAGTGACAGATAAAAACGCCTATTTTTGCCATGCTTGCATTGATTTGATAAGTCGCCGTGCGTTACCGTCGAACTGCCTGGTTGTTCGGACAAGGCAGGATTTCTGTTTTTTCATACACTCAAGAGCGTGTTCGGGTCGAACGGAAGGGCGGAACCCTTCCGTCGTGCTGAAGACTCAGGCATCGGATTCTCCGGCTACAGATTGCTGAGCAGTTCGAGAGCTGGAACGAAGTGCTTGCCTACGGCGACATCGACAGGGTCGGCGCCGCATGCCACGGAAACAAGTTCGGAGATATAGTAGACCGGCATGGGTCTGATATTTTCGTAGCGTTTCCTCATGCCCTCCTGGCGCATATCGAGGTTGGCGTGACAGAGCGGACAGGCCACAACGAATGCCTGGGCGCCGTTAGCCTGAGCGTTCCTTGCGATTTTATGCGCGAGATCCTCTACCATCTCCTGCTGGGCAAGAGTAAGGCCGGCGCCGCAGCATTCTATCTTGAACGCCCACTCTACAGGTTCGCCGCCGAGCGTTTCAACTATGGCCTCCATCTTGAGCGGGTTTTCGGAGTCGTCGAAGCACATGGCCTCCGTGGGGCGGACCAGAAGGCATCCGTAGTAACATGCCAGGTTAAGATCCTTAAGCGGCCTTTTGATGCGTCTTGCGAGCTCTTCGCTGCCGTAGCCTTCGAGAAGCTGCGTTATCCCTATGAATACCGCATTTCCGGTCGGTTCGATGCCTGTGGCGGTTTTTACCTCCTCACGAAACTCACTGGATTCGAGAATCGTTCTGCGGGTCATCACCTGCCGGTTCTGGCACGCCGCGCAGGGAGCAAGCACGAAATCCATTCCCGCAGCGTCTGCAAGAGCCTGGTTGCGCGCAGGAAGCAACTGAGCGAGACGGTGGCTCGTGGCATGCGCCGAGGTTGCTCCGCAACAGTTCCAGTCGGGAACCTCTTCGAGTCGGATATCAAGCAGCTCGCACATTTTCCGTACCGAAATATCGTACTCCATTGCCGTACCGCCGAGCGAACATCCCGGATAATAACCGATGGTCATCCCGGGCCTGATGGTCGGGGCATTTTCAGGTGCGTAGTTCTTTTTTATCGGCTTTCTTTCGGCAACCGGAGCGTGAAGCTCCTTTTCGGCGAGAGCAAAGAGCTTTTCGATCTGATCCTTTCCGACAACCCCTTCCTTGCCGCTGAGCGAAGCGATCGGGTTGATTTTGCCTTCACGGATCATTTTGATGCCTGAAGAGGCATCCTGCAGAAAGGTGCGCGTCCGCAGCTTGTAGCTGTTCACAAGCGAGAGCTCCTGCAGGCGCCCATGCTTGCGGATGTTGTTCAGGAGCGATGTATGGAATGCCGTAACGAGTTTTTTCGAGCGATCTTCCGAGACGATTCCGGTCTTGATGGCAAGCTCCCGTAGCGCGTCCATGGTTGCCGAGATATCCATGTTCTGCGGACATCTCGCCGTGCAGGTATGGCAACCGATGCAGTACCACAGAGCATTGCTTCGCATGGCTTCTTCAAGATAGCCCGCCTGGACCAGACGCATTATTTTCGTTGGCGTGTTGTCCATGAACCCGCCGGCGGGACATCCGGCGGTGCATTTGCCGCACTGGTAACAGCAGTTGTAGTCGTTGCCCGTGATGCGTACCAGCTGCTGCTTGTATGCATCACTCGAGGAGAGGTTGTGTTTTGACACCGGGTTACTAATTAAAGCGAGTTAAGGAGCGGAGATTCAAAACGACACAAACATGTAATGATACGGGATATAATTCTTTTATCCAAATAACCTGTTGAATATTTCCTTTTACGAAACTGTTCACATACTGGCGGTCAGCAGCGGTTGCTGCAGTCTCGGAAACCTGCTATCTTGCACATTGAACAACGCAACCGCCGCTTTTATCGTTTATTTCATTATGGTCATCTTATGTCTGTTCCTCACGGCGCCTTTTATTGTCTCCACTCTGCATCTCAGCTTGAAAAATAAAGAGAGAACGGCATGGATATAAGCCTCTTTTTGTTTATGATAATGCAGAACGCCCTGTTTTCAGGGCGTTAATCATATTACGAATCCGATTATGTTTGATGAAATTCAGTTTGACAAGATCAAGAGGCTTCCCAAATACGTTTTTGCTGCCGTCAACGAATTGAAAATGGCCGAACGGAGAGCCGGGGAGGACGTTATCGATTTTTCCATGGGCAATCCGGATGGCCCAACTCCACAGCATATCGTCGACAAGCTGGTCGAAAGCATCAACAAGCCCAGGACGCATGGATATTCCGTATCGAAAGGCATATACAAACTCCGCGGCGCGGTAGGAAGCTGGTACCGAAGCAAGTACAATGTCGATCTCGACCTCGATCGCGAGGTGGTGGCTACCATGGGATCGAAGGAGGGGTATGTCCATCTGGTACAGGCCATCACAAATCCCGGCGATCTGGCCATGGTGCCCGACCCATGTTACCCGATTCATTCACAGGCATTCATTCTTGCCGGCGGCAACGTGCATCGTCTTAAACTGGAAATGCATGACGATTACCGTCTTGACGAAGAGGCGTTTTTCAACAACATCGAAACGGCCCTCAGGGAATCTTCGCCGAAACCGAAATACCTTGTGGTGAATTTTCCCAACAACCCTACCACTGCAACGGTCGATCTGCCTTTCTACGAACGGCTCGTGGAACTTGCACGCAAAGAGCGGTTTTATATCATCAGCGACATAGCCTATGCGGAAATCACGTTCGACGGCTATGTAACGCCATCGATACTCCAGGTGCCCGGAGCCAAAGATGTCGCGGTTGAAAGCTATACGCTTTCGAAAACCTACAACATGGCAGGCTGGAGGGTGGGTTTCATGGTAGGTAACGCAAAACTGATAGGTGCTCTTGAAAAAATCAAGAGCTGGCTCGATTACGGTACCTTTACGCCTATTCAGGTTGCATCGACCATAGCTCTTACCGAAGATCAGAGTTGCGTGCGGGAGATCACCGAGGTTTATCGACGCCGTCGCGACGTCATGATCCGCAGTTTCGAAAACGCCGGATGGCCGATTCTGCCGCCACGGGCCAGTATGTTCGTATGGGGTCATATACCCGAACATCTCCGGCACCTCGGCAGTCTCGAGTTCAGCAAGAAACTGCTGACAGAAGGGAAGGTGGCCGTAAGTCCGGGAATCGGGTTCGGCGCCTACGGAGACGAATATGTGCGAATCGCCATGATCGAAAACGAGGAACGAATCCGGCAGGCAGCCCGCAACATCAGAAAGTTCCTGAAGACCAACGAACCCTGAACGCCCCTCACCCTGTTATTCCGGTTTCAATTTAGAAAGTAGTAGAAAGTAGGGGACGTTCTTTTCCAGCTCAACTTGCGTGCTTTGGGCAGGAAGGAGAAGGGGATTGAAGAGGAAGAGTTGCCCACGGATTTGCACGGATTGACACGGATGATTGGGTTAAGCGCTATGGGTTGTGCTTACTTGCTATCGAGCTATCTCGCCATGAAGAGAAAGAGCGCGGTTCCCGCTGATTGGGAGCGGATTTTCACGGACGGGAGAGAGGAGGCGGAAGGGGAAAGGGGGGACGTTCTTTTCCAGCTCAACTTGCGTGCTTTGGGCAGGAAGGAGACGGGGATTGAAGAGGAAGAGTTGCCCACGGATTTGCACGGATGGCGCCTGCGTTGCTCAGCTTGTGCTGATCAAATCAGACGCTGTTTTTTTGAGAGGGTAGTGCGGTTCCCGCAGATTGAGGATTGGAAGCCTCAACTCACTCTTCGCGTTCGAAAATCTCGTGTATGGCCTTCGGTATGGCATCGAGAATGCCGCTGGCGGATACAAGGCTCGATACATCGTCGGCAAGATCGCCTGCCCGTCCGTGAAACCATGAGGCCGCTGCCGCGGCATCGAAAATCGCTGCACCTTTTGCAGCCAGTGCAGCAATCATTCCGGCAAGAATATCTCCGGATCCCGCGGTCGAAAGCGCTTCGGTGCCTGAATCGTTAAGCAGCAGGTGCCCTTCATGATCGGCAAGCACGGTTGGATTGCCTTTAAGCAGTATGTTCACACCGTATTGAGCAGCGAAATCTCTCGCCATATTGATGGGATCTTCAGCGATCGTTTCCGCCGGGATTCCTGTAAGACGGCTCAATTCGCCGTAATGCGGAGTCAGAACGGCATTGGAAAGTGTCCGGTTTTCCAGGAGCATACCGGTTTTGGCAATTGCATAAAGGGCATCGGCATCGATTATGATTTTTTTTGCGCTCATTTCGGGTTTGCCGAGAAGTTCCCGAATGAATTCACTCGTGCCGCTCTCTCTTCCGAGACCGCACCCTATGAGCACAGCGTCCGCCCAGCGGATTTTTTCAAGCACGCTGTCCATATCCTGATTCACGACAATCGCTTCGGGAACGGCAGTGTGCATAACGCTCATCGAGGCCTCAGGAAGGCATGCGCAGACATAGCCTGCGCCGGTATGCACGGCGGCCTTTGTCGAGAGCAGGGCGGCGCCGATCATGGACGAACGCGGGGATCGGGAACCTGCAATCACAAGAACCTTTCCGTTCGTGTGTTTTGCCCCTGAGATTTCCCTGAGGCAATAGTGTTCTGCGGCATACTCCCGGTCGATAAGACGGCAGACAGGCTCATCGAGCAGGAATTCCGGTATCGATATCTCGACGGTTCTGACATCGCCGGAGAGGCGGGGGCCGTCGTTAAGGAAAAAACCGGTCTTCATGAATGCCATCGTTACGGTCAAGTCGGCGGTTACCGCGGGATTGGCCGCAATGCCGGAGGTCGCATCGAGACCGGAAGGAACGTCCACGGCTGCAATGGGTGCTCCGCTTTGCTCCCGGAGGGCGTTCAGCAATGCTATACCATCCCTGACAGGATCTGCAAGAGTTGTATGCCGGCCGTCTGTTTTCAGGCCGGTACCGAGTATCGCGTCTATCAGTGCGTCGTAGCGCGACTCCATGACGAACGGGAGAGCTTCAGCAACGCTGCGGTAAATTCTCAGGGTATCGGTATGCTCCAGGTACGCTTCAAGAATAGAGAGCGCTCCGCTGTTGGTCGAGGAAAGCGCAGATGACGGGTAAAGCAATACAAGATCGACTGATGCACCGCGATTGAGCAGATGACGGGCAGCGACGAATCCGTCTCCGCCGTTGTTTCCTTTACCGCATACAACAAGGTAGCAGTTATCTTTATCGAAGCCGATCCCTGGCAGATCGTTTGTTATACAATCCGCGACCCTCATTCCGGCAAGCTCCATAAGGCGGCTCTCGCCGATGGAGAGACCGGTGACAGCCGCTTTGTCGGCATTCGACATTTCCGCTGCCGTAACTACTGGAAGCATTTATTCCTCTTTTGTCATTGATGGGATGGCTTGATAGCTTGATAACATTATCTGATCCCCCTCAGTACTCAGCACTGAGTACTCATCCCTTCATCAAGATGCAGGGCATGTTCGAGGGCATGATAATAGGCGTCGGCCAGTTCCTCCGTTGTGAACGAGACTGCGGTTCTGCCGTTGATTGCAATGGTTGCCCGTCTGTCAACTACCTTGCCGATAACTCGTACGGGCACATTTAACCCGACCGCTTCGGCTATGACCTCCCGGGCGGAATCCGGAGCGATACTCACAAGCACGCGACCCTGCGCTTCCGAAAAGAGCTGTTGCTGGATATGGAATGGGTTGCTGGCAGTATCTTCGATGTCGATATCGAAGCCGAGCAAGTTTCCTTTCTCCATCACGGATTTTTCGACGATCGCCGTAAAAAGCCCGCCATCGGAGATATCATGAGCCGATTGCAGCAATTTTTTCGATGCCAGCCCGACAAGCAGTTCATGAAGGTTTTTTTCGTGAACGAGGTCAATGTCAGGGGCATCCTGTCCGGGAGTGCCGTACTGCATGACCAGGTATTCCGATCCATCAAGGGAGAGTTCCGGATCGCCAAGCAGGAGAATGGCGTCGCCGGAATTGCGGAAAGTCGATCCGACGCGATAGTCTATATCGTCAAGCAGGCCGATCATGCCTATAGTCGGAGTCGGGTAAATCGCCGTGCGTTCCCCGCCAAGGAACGTTTCATTGTAAAAGCTGACATTTCCTCCGGTAACAGGGGTGTTGAATACCCTGCAGGCTTCGCCCATACCCTCTACCGATGTTTTGAACTGAAAGTAAACTTCCGGTTTGTATGGATTGCCGAAATTCAGGCAGTTCGTTATAGCCAGCGGGCGGGCTCCGGAACAGGCGATGTTTCGGGCGCATTCGGCAACGGCGATTTTTCCGCCCTTGAGAGGGTTCAGGTAGACATAGCGGGAGTTGCAGTCGGTTTTCATGGCTATGCCTTTTTTCGATCCCTTGATGCGGATGACCGCCGCATCGCACGAGCCGACATCCGTGACGGTATTGGTCTGCACCATCGAGTCGTACTGCCGGTAGACCCATTGCTTGCTGGCGATGCTTGGCCGGGAAAGCAGGGCGATGCCGAGAGCTGAAAGATCGAGATTGTCATCAGCAACGAGCGATGCTGCAGGATTGGCAGGTTTCTTTTCGACAGCTTCGCGCGTATAGACCGGTGCTCCTCCGCCGAGCACAAGTGATTCGGCAGGTATTTCCGCGACAACGCTTCCGTGATGTCTGACTCTGAGCATGTTGTCGGAAGTGACTTTTCCGATCACGACCGCCTGAACATCCCATTTACGGTAGACATCGATAATCCGGTCCTCGAATCCGTTTTCGGCGACCACAAGCATGCGTTCCTGGGATTCGGAGAGCATGATTTCATAAGCGCTCATGCCGCTTTCACGTATGGGCACCAGATCGAGGTCGATTTCTATGCCTCCGGAACCGGTTTTTTCAATGCCTCTTGCACTCATTTCAGAGGTCGAACTGGTAAGGCCGGCGGCCCCCATGTCCTGCAGGCCAACCACATATCCGGTTGCAATCGCTTCAAGAGTGGCTTCGAGCAGAAGCTTTTCGGCGAAGGGATCGCCGACCTGCACGCTCGGGCGCTTGTCTTCAGAGGCTTCGCTGAGGTCCTCCGAAGCGAAGGTCGCGCCATGAATGCCGTCCCGTCCGGTAGCGGAGCCTGCGATCAGCACGGGGTTTCCTTCGCCTTTTGCTGTAGCGCTTACGGTTTTGTCGTGTTCGACGAGGCCAACCGACATGGCGTTAATCAGAGGATTTCCGGTGTAGCAATCCTCAAAATAAATCTCGCCGCCAACGGTGGGAACGCCGAACGAATTGCCGTAGTCGCCGATTCCCCTTACCACGCCGTCAACAAGATAGCGAACCCTTGGATCTTTCGGGGAGCCGAACCGCAGAGAATTCAGTGAAGCTATCGGGCGGGCTCCCATGGTGAAAATATCGCGATGAATGCCTCCTACGCCGGTTGCGGCACCCTGATAAGGTTCGACAGCCGACGGGTGGTTATGCGATTCTATCTTGAATGCTATGGCAAGATTGTCACCGATATCGACAAGTCCGGCATTTTCCTCGCCTGCGCCGGTAAGCAGCGCCTCACCTTCTCTCGGAAGGGTTTTCAGGACGGCGATCGAGTTCTTGTAACTGCAATGCTCCGACCACATGACCGAAAAAATGCCGAGCTCCGTAAACGTCGGGGTTCTTCCGAGAATGGAAAGAATTTTCCCGTACTCTTCGGCATTGAGGCCATGTTCTTCGGCCATGAGCAGCGTCACTTCTGGTTCGGTTTGTTTCATAACGAACGGTAAACGTTTCGATGGCGTCAGGGCTGCTGCCCGTGACAGTTTTTGTATTTTTTTCCGCTGCCGCAGGGGCAGAGGTCGTTGCGGCCGGTTTTCGGCTCCGCCTTTACCGGCTGCTGCTGTGTTTCCCCCTGTTCGGCATCGCTTTCGCCGGCATGTTTGTAGACGCTTTCGGCTTCCTGGTGGCGGGCTACGAGTTTTTCCTGCCGCAGAGCCTCCTTTTTCTGCCGGGCTTCAATCTCCCTGGCCTCATCGGGATTCACCGGAAACAGCTTGAATGCAAGCGAAAGGGTTTCAAGTTCGATTTCTTGCAGCAATCCGACAAAAAGACGGTACGCCTCCTGTTTGTATTCCAGAAGAGGATCCTTCTGGCCGTAAGCCCGAAGATTGATGCCCTCCCTGAGAGAGTCGATCTCCCTGAGATGTTCGCGCCATTTTTTATCGATAACGCTCAGCACGGCATATTTTTCGATTTGCGCCATGATCTCTTCCGGAATATCCTCTTCCTTGCGCCGGTAAAAGCCCAGAGCGGTCTCATAGAGCCTGTCGGCTATTCCTTTGGCTCCTTCACGGTCGAACAGGTCGCTTTCCGGACGGAACTCGACCGACAGTTCCCGGAGCAACCGTTCTTCAAGTTCTTCAGCATCGAATGCTTTATCGTATTTGCGTACCACCATGTCACAGTAATCCCGAAGCAGATCGAAGATGTCGCTCGAAAGGCGATCTTTCTGCAGGCCGTTTTTCCTTCTTGTATAGATGACGTCGCGCTGCTGGTTCAGCACATCATCGTATTCGAGCAGCCGTTTCCGGATAGCGAAGTTCTGTTCCTCAACCTTTTTCTGTGCGCGTTCGATGGATTTGGTGATCATGGAGTGCTCGATCACGTCGCCCTCCTCATGACCGAGTCGGTCCATTACCGAAATCACCCGGTTGGAGCCGAACAGGCGCATGAGCTCATCTTCGAGCGAAACGAAAAATACCGATTCGCCCGGATCGCCCTGGCGACCGGCACGTCCTCGCAGCTGACGGTCGATTCGGCGTGATTCGTGCCGTTCGGAACCGAGAATGAAGAGCCCTCCAAGTTCCCGCACTCCATGCCCGAGCTTGATGTCTGTACCGCGTCCGGCCATGTTCGTCGCAATGGTAACCGCGCTTTTCTGGCCCGCAGCTGCCACGATTTCGGCTTCACGGGCATTCTGTTTTGCGTTAAGCACGCTGTGCGCGATGCGTTTGGCGCGAAGCATTCTCGACAGTGTTTCCGAAACCTCCACGCTGGCCGTACCGACGAGCACGGGTTGGCCCTTTTTCTGCAGCTCCTCGACTTTTGAGACTATGGCGTTGTATTTTTCCCTGCGGGTCTTGTAGACAAGATCGTCCATATCCCTGCGTACCACCGGTTTATTGGTGGGGATAACCACAACATCGAGTTTGTATATTTCGTAGAACTCGGATGCCTCGGTTTCGGCCGTACCGGTCATGCCGGCCAGCTTTTTGTAAAGGCGGAAGAAGTTCTGGATGGTGATGGTGGCCATGGTCTGCGTTTCGCCTTCGATCTTGACGTTTTCCTTGGCCTCTATCGCCTGATGCAGTCCGTCGCTGTAACGACGGCCCGGCAGGATTCGTCCGGTGAACTCATCGACAATCATCACTTTGCCTTCCTGCACCACATATTCGTCGTCTCGTTCGAAAAGCGAATAAGCTTTAAGAAGCTGACTGATATTATGCAGACGCTCCGAACGGTCGGCGAAAAGCCGGTAGACGGCATCCTTCTGCTTGACTTTATCGGCAGGGGAGAGCGAAGTATCGCTCTCGATGGACGCGATTTCAGAACCGACGTCAGGAAGAAGGAAAAGATCCCGGTCCTGATGGCTCAGCTTGCTCAGAAAATCCCGTCCTTTGTCGGTGAGGTCGATAGTGCCGGCTTTTTCGTCAACGGCGAAGTACAATTCGTCGTCAACTTCATGCATGCGGCTTGCATTATCCTTCAGAAACTCGTTTTCCGTACTCTGCACCAGTTTAGCCATTCCCTGCTGAGAGAGCATCTTGATGAACCGGCTGTTTTTAGGCTGGCCGCGCTTGACGCGCAGCAGGGCCAGGCCGGCGTCGAAATCACCCGGTTTTGTCCTGAGAGCGGATTCCGCCTGCGAAAGGCAGGAGGCGACAAGCTGCTGCTGCGTCCGCACAAGATGTTCGATCCATGGTTTGATTTCCTGGAACTTGCTGTTGTCGGCGTTGGGCACCGGTCCGGAAATGATAAGCGGCGTTCTTGCCTCGTCGATGAGTACGCTGTCAACTTCATCGACGATTGCGAAATAAAAATCGCGATGCACCATTTCATCCATGGTGCCGGCCATATTGTCGCGAAGGTAGTCGAATCCGAATTCGTTATTCGTGCCGTAAGTGATATCGCAAAGGTACTGCTGCTTTCTTTCGAAAGGATGCATGGAATTGAGGATGACGCCGACGCTCAGGCCGTGAAATTCGAAAACCGGCGACATCCACTCCTTGTCGCGCTGTGCCAGGTAGTCGTTCACCGTTACCACATGAACACCGCGTCCTGTAAGTGCATTCAGGAAAACGGGCAGAGTCGATACAAGGGTTTTTCCTTCGCCGGTCGCCATTTCGGATATTTTGCCCGAATGCAGCACCATGCCGCCGATCAATTGCACGTCGTAGGGCACCATGTCCCAGATCATTTCGTGACCCATGACGATATACGTATAGCCTTTAAGGCGTCGGCAGGTATCTTTGACCAGCGCGAACGTTTCCGGAAGAATCTCGTCGAGCACCGAAGCCGTCGTCTTTTCATACTCCTGTGAGAGGCTTTCGAGCTCGTCGTTGATACTGTCGGCCTTATCGAGATCGATATCGGGATCTCCGAGAGCGGAGTATAATTCTCTTTTCTTTTCCTCGAACGGCTGGAGCGCGCCGCGAACCTTGTTGCGGATTTCCACACCCTTCGCTTTCAGCTGATCATCCGACAGGGACTCGAAAGAGCGCTGCAGTTCATTGATGCTCTGGACGATCGGCTGGAGTTTTTTAATATCTTTATCGTGTTTTGAACCGAATATTTTTTCAAAAATTTTCAGCATTCTTTTCTTGGCTTTCCGCTTGTGTTCCGGACAGGTTATAAAACGTGTTAGATAATTGTTTTCTAAGGTATTGAATTACCTTCTGAGAAAAAAGTTGTCGCATAAGAAAAATAGGTTGCCGGTCTTGCTCCTGTTACGTGTGAAGCTGTCTCACTGACCGGACCCCGACATGCCGGCTCCTATGCCGTATTGAGTCCCTTCACCCTCCTTCTCCAGCAGTGGAAGAGCAGATGTCCGGCGTATCCAGCCAGTTCGGGGTTGATGACAGAGCGGATTTCCCGCTGCAGTTCCATATAATTTTTTACGGTCAACGGCATCGCAGCCCTTTTGAGGCCGAACCAATCGTGCAGGTACTGACGGACATGCGTGTCGATTGGAAACGCATCGAACCGGCCAAGCCCGAAAAGGGCAATGCAGTCGGCGATTTTAGGGCCGATTCCGTCATATCGGCATAATTCATCCCGAATGCTGTCCAGAGACCGATCCGGAGAAGCGAGTTTCCGGAAATCCAGTTCGCCGGAAGCTACTGCCCCCGCCATCTTTCGGATGTTAACGGCTCTCCTGCAGTTGTTGTTCGTGCATATCCGGAGATCTTCGGAATGAGCGGAAGCAATCCTTTCAGGCGAAGGAAAAGCATAGTTCGTGTGCCGGATTCCTTCGAAGGTAAACGAAACAGGATCGCCGAAAACCCTGCAGATCTCCCCGATCTGACGCCGGATAATCGGCATGCCGATTCCCTGTGCGCACATAAATGTTACTGCTGTTTCAAAAGGGTCCTGACGGAGGACTTTCAGTCCGTAGAAATCCTGTATTGAAAGCGCTATATCCCTGTGCAGAAAACGGAATACAGGCTCCATAACAACCTGTTCATTTATATCAAGACTCAGGTAATATTCTGCCCATTTGCCCAGCTCTAATCCCCCTAATTCATATGTATCGGAATAGACAGATACGCACAACGTATTCATTGGTTTTATGATTACCGGAGATCCGTGTATTACCGATATATAATAAGGATCACGACCACGATACATGACCCATCTGAATGTTTGTCCGCTGAATAAAGTATCATGCACTGATACCGGTTTATCAGTTATTATAGTGGCGATATAACGATCTCCATCCTTCTTGTTATGCATATAGTGTAATTTGATCCAGGAGCCATAGAAAAAGTTGAGATAATGGTGTATATGTAATTTTAATAAAATAAAATAAGTGTTTTACTTAAAAAGCTTGAAGTCTTTTTTATGGGGTGATAAAGATAAAATCTATTATGCTGAATGTGAGTATTGATTATATGGAAATATAAAAATAATAAGCAGTAAAAAAATTATTAAAGATAAGATTTTGGTGTGTTTATGGTGTTTATAACATAAAATTAATCCTGTAATATCTGGCTTTATATGTGTGAATATCTTCTTTGTGGTTTATGTTGTAATGGATTTCATTCTCCGTGAAAAAAAACGATTCCGGTGCTTGTTCTGCTTGATAAAATGCGGTATGAATAAGAGTGTGAAAGCGGATTATGTGCCGATTTTACGCCAAGGAATTGTATGGTTATGGCGTATTTATCGGGCGGAAGGATATCGATAACGTTAAGGCATAGATAACGAACGTCAAGGGTATATCCCTGGCGGATTCGCTGAAAAAAGATTGCCTGGCAATTGGTTTACATCCGGATCTGCTTCATGTTTCGCTTTGCTGAAAGCGTACCCTGGCACCGGTTTATGTTCGTCTGGTTATCTCCGGGAAAGAGATGGTCGGATGTGCGTTATAAAAGCAGATCGAAATAATGATCAAGTGAGTCCTGTGGAGCTTCATCCTGCCGGATAAGTTCGAATGTGCGGTTTCTTGCAGCAGGAACAATAAGCGCGAGAACCGCAATCTCCGCAACGTCGCTTCTGTCTATCAAACCGGTTATCCGGTCGCCGGTATCGAGCAGCAGCCTGTGTTGCATGGGCGGTCCGTCAAGCAGTCCGCCCGGCCTTATGATGGTATAAGTATGACCTTCGTCCTTAAACAGTTTTCGGATGCCGTTTTCGCCTTCGAGTTTCATATCGAGTACCCGACCGTATTTGTTCAGGGGATGGTCAGGTTTGGTGACGGCAAGCGAACTGATAAGGATAAACTGTTTTGCTCCGCTCTGCTTCGCCATAGAGGCAAGCCTGATTATCGCGTCGCGATCAATAGCCGATGGAGGCGGCGCTTCAGGATCGGTAACCGCGCCTCCTATGGCGCAGATGACGGCATCAATACCTTCAACGGCACGGCGGATATCGTCGGGGTTTTCAGCTGAACCGGCAACAATTCGTCCTTCCACGTCATTACCGAACAGGCTGCGGGCCTTTTCGGCAGAACGTACGAACAGCCGGTATGATATGCCGCGCCGCTGGAGGTTTATGACGATCTGCTGACCGGTGCGTCCGGTCGCACCGGCCACAAGCACAGTCCCGGAATACTTCGGTATCATGGCTGATTTCAGGTTCGGAAATTCATGCAAAAAGCGAAAACTTCACGTTAAGAATCATGGTAAGGTCGACGAGGGCATGCAGCGCGAAAACTGAAGGCAGGTCGCGATACCAGAAAAAGCTCAGGGCCCAGCTGCCGGCAATCAGGAGTTGTGTCGGCATGAAAAGCGGCTTGAACGGGCTGGCCTGGTTGACGTGTTCAGGCAGCATGTCGAGCCAGAAAAGCGCATGGATGAACCCGCTGTAAACCATGAAAAACAGCATACCCGAAGCAAAGAGCAGCCAGGGGTTTCTGGTGACCATCGCGGCGAGTTTTTCACCCATCACAAAGAAAAAGTAAAACATGAAGGTCTCGGCGATGCCGTTGCCGAAGGTAAAGACCAGTACCGAGGCGATATCGAGTTGTCTGCCCCCGTCGTAGGTTGAATTGGTATAGATATAGGCGTTGAGCATGACGATCACCAGGGATGCGGCAAGCAGTATCTTGCGCCGCAGATCGAAATTCATGTTGTAACTGAAGGTCTCCTTTCTGAAGAAGAGAAGCCCGATGACGACTGCGATGAACCAGTAGGTGAAGATTTTGGCGGGTACTGTCAATTCCATAATAAACAATCGGTTTTAAGGTGTTATTGGTTGAAGGCGAAAGGAATCGACGGAAATCCTGTCGGCATCGGCCACTTCGCCGGCGTGATAGGAACTTCGGACAAAAGGCCCCGAGAGCACATGCCTGAACCCGAGTGAGACCGCCTCGCTCCGGTATGCCTCGAACTCATCCGGCACCACATAACGCGCGACCGGCAGATAGGCTTCGCCCGGCTGCAGGTACTGGCCGATCGTAACGATATCGCAGCCGGTATCAGCAAGATCGGCAAGCGAATGGCGGACCTCTTCGAAGGTCTCTCCCATGCCGACCATCATGCCCGATTTGGTGCAGAGCCGGAAATCGCGTTTAGCCCGCTCAAGCAATCCGAGAGAACGTCGGTAATCGGCCTGCGGGCGGACTTTTGCATAGAGCGACGGCACGGTTTCGATATTATGGTTCAGCACTTCGGGACGTTCCGTGAATACTCTGTCGGCATGTTCTTCAACGCCGTCGAAATCGGGAATGAGGCACTCGATGCTGACGCCGGGATTGGCGTTCCTGATGGCCGAAATGACGGCTACCCAGTGCGCGGATCCTCCATCGGGCAGGTCGTCGCGGTTGACGCTTGTCAGAACCGCATGTCGGAGCCGCATTGTTTTTACTGCAAGCGCAATAGAATCGGGTTCATGCGGATCCGGCATCAGAGGCCCTTCGGTTTTGTTGACCGCGCAGAATCGGCAGTTTCTCGTGCAGACGCTGCCGAGCAGCATGAACGTAGCCGTACCTTTCGACCAGCACTCCTGCAGGTTCGGGCACTTTGCCGAACGGCAGACCGTATTGAGCCTGAGGTCGTCAAGAAGCTTGCGGGTTCCGGCAAACTGTTCGCCGGCCAGAAGTCGCTGTTTAAGCCATTCCGGTTTTCTCTGTTGGATCGGGCGCTTCATGATCTGGCGTCAAAGGTATACAGGTAATCAGCAAATATAGGAAAATGCTTTTGCAAATATGCGATACGCATGCAAGGGTATGCGATTGTATTTTATATTTTCCTTCTCTCCGCATCTCTCCGATCGAGAGATGCGACAATCCGGGTTTTTCTTTTTATTAACCAGTTTCACACATGCATGCAATCCCAGAACAGCCCTGACAAACTGGGGCCAATCGAACTCGCCCCCTCAATAAAGCCCTCAAACGTCTATGCGTTTTTCTTCGCCGCGTTTTTCTCCATCGGCATGATCACCTTTCTTTCGATCGGACAGACCTACATTCTCAACGTCCATCTTGGCATACCCGTCTCCGAACAGGGGGCCATCAGCGGAGACCTGGTATTATGGACGGAAATCATAACGCTGCTGCTCTTTATCCCCGCAGGCATCCTCATGGACCGTATCGGGCGAAAGCCGGTCTATATTGCCGGGTTTGTGCTCATTGCCCTGACCTATGTGCTCTATCCGTTCTCCCGTTCGGTCAACGACATGATGCTCATCAGGATCGTCTATGCCCTTGCAATCGTCACTATTGCCGGAGCGCTCTCGACGGTGCTGGTCGATTATCCGGCAGAAAGATCCCGGGGCAAGATGGTCGCAGTAATCGGCCTGCTCAACGGTCTTGGTATCGTTATCACCAACCAGTTTTTCGGCTCCATGCCCGAACAGCTCGTCATGAAGGGTTTCGCCAAGGTCGACGCGGGGTTTATTACCCATTTCGTGATTGCGGCAGTCGCTCTGGTTTCTGCCGGCGTCTGCGCATTCGGGCTCAAGAGCGGACTGCCTGTGCGCTATGAGGAACGTCCGTCGCTCCGCGAGCTGTTCACCAGCGGTTTTACGGCGGCCAGGAACCCCAGGATCCTGCTTTCATACTCTGCAGCCTTCATCGCGCGCGGAGACCAGTCAATAAACGGCACATTTCTCAGCCTGTGGGGCATCATGGCCGGTTTGGCGGTCGGGATGGATTCGGGCGAAGCGTTCAGGAAGGGCACGCTGATTTTCATCATTACCCAGGTTGCAGCCCTGCTCTGGGCGCCGGTGATCGGCTCCGTCATGGACCGCATGAACCGGGTCACGGCGCTCGCGTTATGCATGGCCCTGGCCATGATCGGCAACCTTTCGGTTATTGTGCTGGACAGCCCGTTTTCCGCAGAGGGCACTATTCCCGCTCTCACCTATGTGGTACTTATCCTGCTCGGAATAGGCCAGATCAGCGTTTTTCTCAGCGCCCAGTCGCTTATCGGGCAGGAAGCGCCCCGTGCGACGCGTGGCTCGGTGATCGGGGCCTTCAATATCAGCGGCGCCATCGGTATTCTGATCATCGCGGCCGTGTCCGGACGCATGTTCGATTCCATCAGCCCCAAGGCCCCGTTTGTGATTGTCGGCAGCATAAATGCATTGCTTACGATATACAGTATTCTGGTTCGACTTCATCTTTCGAAAGGCAAAGACAAGTCTGCCGGAGGGCATGCGCACGTGAACGGGTGAGGCGAGCTGCATAAAGACCATGAAGATCCTTTCATTACGCTTTAAGAACCTCAACTCGCTTACCGGCGAATGGCGTGTGGATTTTACCGCTCCCGAGTATGTCTCCGACGGCATTTTCGCCATTACCGGTCCGACCGGTTCCGGCAAGACAACCCTGCTCGACGCGGTTTCCCTGGCCCTGTACGGGCAGACGCCAAGGCTCGGCAGGATAACGAAAAGCGCGAACGAAATCATGTCGCGTCAGAGCGGCGAATGTTTTTCGGAGGTGGTATTTGAGACCGGAGCCGGCCGATACCGCTGCCACTGGTCGCAGCACAGGGCTCACAGGAGTCCCTCCGGAGAGCTGCAGAACCAGAAACACGAAATTTCAGAAGCCGAAACCGGCAGAATCATCGAATCGAAGCTGCAGGATACCCTTGCCGCGGTCGAAAAGCTGACGGGGATGGATTTCGGGCAGTTCACGCGCTCTATGCTGCTGGCGCAGGGAAGCTTTGCGGCTTTTCTGCAGGCTCCGCCCGACGAACGTGCTCCCGTGCTCGAGCAGATTACCGGCACGGCGATTTATTCGGAAATATCCATAAAAGCGCATGAACGCAATCGCCTTGAGCAGGAGAAGCTTGAAGCTCTGCGGTCTGCATGCGCAGGCATTCGTTTGCCGGGAGAGGATGAGCTTGCGCGCCTTCATGAGGAGCTGCGTCAGAAAGAGATGGAAGAGAGCGCTATATTCCGACGGCAGAGCGACGCCGAAAACGCCCTTCGCTGGAAAGAACAGATTGCCGCCATGCAGATCGAACTGGCGGGCATGGAAGAGGATTTCGGAGATCTCGCAAGCCGCGAGAACCATTTTCGACCCGATCGGGATCGGCTGGAGCTTGCCCGCCGCGCAGCGTTGTTCGAGCCGGCATATGCGGCGCTTCTGCAGCTGCAGGAACTGCAGGAGCGGGAACTCGCCGAAAAAACCCTCTGCCGTGCAGCTCTGGAGCAGGCAAAAACCATGCTCGAGGAGAGCTCGCGGCAATTTTTTCATGCGGAGCAGCATCTGCTGACGACGAGAAGCGAGGAAAAAGCGCTCGCCGGGATCGTTTGCAAGGTGAGGGATATCGATCGCGAATTGACGGCAAAGCGCGATTATTGTCATGAACTTGGCGCTGCCATACAGGATCTCCGCGACAGGCTCAAGGAACTTGACGCCGCAATTGCCCGTCATGAGAAAGCCTCGGAGCAGGAGCGTGAGGCCCGGGAGAGCTCAGAAGTATATCTTGCCGCCAATGCGCCAGACGGCGACCTGACAGCTTCGCTCAGCGGCATCGGGGCGGGCATACGGCAGCTCGACGAACAGCTTGCGGTCGAACGCAATGCTCGGCAGCAGCTCGAAGAAGCCAAAAAAAAACTCGGAGAGGCCGAAACCTCGTTTCGGAACCTGCAGCCGGAAACCGAACGGCTGATCGCCGCTCTCGATGTTGTCCGTTGCGAGCGACGCAAGCTTGCCGATGATCTCGATGCCATCGGCGGAGGAACCGATATTCCGCTTCTGCGTCGGGACGTCGAGGGACTGCAGGAAAGGATACGGGATATTGAAACGCTTTCGGAGCGGCTTGCGGCAATCGAACATACCTCGCAGCAACGCGCCTCGATCCAGGAGCAGGCAAGTGATGCTGCCGCTGCGAACTCGTATGCCCGCGAAGAGCTCGATAAGCTCCTACTGGTTCAACGCAATGAGGAGCGGATTATCGAAGGTCTCGAACGGGAAGCCGAACTGCAGCTGAAAATCCGTTCGCTCGAAGAGGAGCGCTCTATGCTGCAGGACGGAAACCCCTGCCCGCTCTGCGGATCTTCTCACCACCCTTTTGCTTCCGGAGTGCCGCCGGATGCCGGCGATGCAGACAGGCTCCGCAATGCGAGAACGACGCTTCAGCAAACCCTTAAGCAGATCAATGCGCTGCATGTCGAGATAGCAGGCAGGGAACGCGACCTGGCACACCACGAACAGGATATCCGAAATCTGCAGACCGCTCTCGATGAAGCATGGCTGGCATGCCGCAAAATCGCTCCGGGACTCGGAATCGAGGGAGAACCGGTTCAGGAAGAGGTTGCCGGTCTGCTTTCCTCGGCGCGAACCGCATTCCAGAAGCGCCGCGACACCCTTGCCGGGGCCGAGCGGCTGCATGAGCAGAAGGGCATTGCCGAAGAGCAGGAACGCCGGTTGCAGCTGCAGCTCAACGAGGCCGCCCGCAGGCTGGATGCGGCCGATTATGCCCTGAAAAACGAGAGGAGCGCGCTCGCACATGCGGAGCAATCCGTTCTTATCGCATCGGAGAAAACGACCGCCCTGACGACGTCGCTGCAGCAGCAGGTTTCGGTCTACGGTTTCAAGCCGGGATCGATAATTTCTTATAGCGAAATGCTGCGGCAGCTCAATACCCGTCGGGATATGTGGCGGCAGACCGAAGAGCGTAAGCTCGCCGCATCGCGCGCTCTCGAGGTGCTGGCCGGTACGATACGGGTTCAGCGGGAGCAGCGGAACGCCATAACCGCCGAGCTTGCCGATCGTGAGCGTCAGTACGCGACTGGTAAGGAGACATACCTCGCCCTCCGGGTCCTGAGACGGGAGCTCTTCGGAGAAAAGAAGCCGGACGACGAGGAACGGCGCTGTTCAGCCGCATGCATGCAGGCCGAAGCGCTTCTCGAAGAGGCTCGTTCCCTGAAGGATGCTACCCTGCATGAGACAAGCGATCTCTCTGCCCGCCTTGCCATGCTTGCCGACTCTTCGGATCGACGGATGCTGGAGATCGAAACCTTACTCGAGCATCTGCTTCGGGAGCTGGCTTCGAAAGGGTTTTCGCGATTTGACCGGTTCGTTGCCGCCAGGCTCGGCAGGGAAGAACTGCAAACGCTTGAGAAGCAGGCCGATGCGCTCGCCGCACGCCGTATCGAGCTTGAGACCCTGCAGACCGAACGCCGAGGCAAACTGCAGCGGGAAGAGGCGCGCGCGCTTACCCTGCAATCGCAGGAGTCGCTGCACGATGATCTCGACAGGCTTTCCGCCGGGATCGCCGCCCTGCGTCCGGCAATCGCTTCGCTGAAATTGCGCCTGCAGGAGCATGACCGGGCGGCTGAGCTGTTCCGCGAAAAAACGGAAGAGCTTGTCTCCCGCCAGGCCGAATACGCGCGATGGTCGGCACTCGATTCACTTATCGGGTCGGCAGACGGCAGGAAATTCCGCAACTTTGCCCAGGGACTCACCTTCGAAATCATGATCGGCCACGCCAACCGCCAGCTTGCCGCCATGACCGACCGCTACCTGCTCGTACGGTCGCGGGAGCACCCTCTCGGCCTGAACGTCATCGATACCTGGCAGGCAGGAGAAGTGCGTTCCACAAAAAACCTTTCCGGCGGAGAAAGCTTTATCGTGAGCCTTGCGCTTGCGCTCGGCCTGTCGCAGATGTCGAGCCGCAACGTCAGGATCGATTCGCTCTTTCTCGACGAAGGATTCGGCACGCTCGACGAAGAAGCGCTCGATACCGCCCTGCAGACACTCTCCGCCTTGCAGCAGAAGGGTAAAATCATCGGCATCATCTCGCATGTTCCGGCTATCCGCGAGCGCATAGCCGCCCGCATTCGCGTTCACCCGGTATCCGACGGCCGAAGCCGCCTTTCCGGACCGGGCGTCTATGAGGGCAAACCGCCGGAGTGAAATTTGTTGACAAATTCCGTTGTTTGTTTATGTGACGATCGCAGCAGAAGCAAATAGCTCAACATGCTATAGCAGGCAATACGGCTGATTCAGGAAAACAAACCGCAAGTAATGTTTATAATCGGCGTCTGTAATAACAGGGGGGAAAGGATGCGTCACAATCAATTATATCAGGAGATCGATGATGAAAAATGTTTTGTACCTGTCAATGCTGTTCGGCATCGCTTCCGGTCTTGCGTCTTCGGATGCAACGGCAAAAATCCCTGACGGCAGGGAGGTATTCGATCGCAACTGCAGCGTCTGCCACTCCATCAATCCTCCTCCGAAATCGGCTCCTCCGGTTATTCCTCTTGCCAACAGGTACCGCCAGAAATTCCAGACAAAAGCCGAAGGCGTAGCTTACATGGCCGCCTTTCTGAAGAAACCCGACAAAGACAAAGCCATCGATGCGAATGCCGTATCGCGTTTCGGGCTCATGCCGGCCATTCCGCTCACGGATGCCGAACTCAAGGCCGTAGCCTCCTGGTTCTGGGATCAGTATAACCCTTCGATCGGCGGCGGCAGGGGACTTGGCGGCGGGAAAAGAGGGATCATGAACCAGTAAACCGGAGATCGTTATGAAAATCAGGTTCAGTTGGCGCATATTCATCAGTTTCGGGCTTCTTCTTTCGTTTCTGATGCTGCTGGTTTCAGGGGTGATTCTCTATATCTCCCCGCCGGGACGGGTAGCGAACTGGACCGACTGGCGCATGCTCGGCCTTACAAAAACAGGTTGGAACAATCAGCATGTTATTTTCGGCTTCGCTTTTGCCGTTCTTTCGATATTCCACCTCTTTTTCATTAACTGGAAAGCGTTTCTGTCCTACCTGAAAACGAAAACCGCCCAGGGGCTCAAAAGTCCCGCGGAACTGTTCTCAAGCCTGCTGCTTGCGCTGTTGTTCGGGTTCGGCACCTTTTATGCAATCCAGCCCTTCCAGGCGATTATCGATTTCGGCAACGACGTCTCGGCATCTTGGGAACAGAGGGAATCGCAGCCTCCGGTACCCCATGCCGAAACCATGTCGCTCGTCGAACTTGCCCGACAGCCTGGTCTCGGAGGAGATGCCGACACCCTGAAAGCCAGACTTGAAAAAGCCGGATTCACCGTCGGTTCGATTGAGGAGACCCTTGGAGATATCGCCGTCGCAAACGGGACGACAGCCGAAAAACTCTACCAGCATATCGCTCCGGCACAGCAGGGGAAAACCCGGCTGCCCGCCGAGGGGTTCGGGCGTAAAACCCTGCAGGAAATAGCCGACAGCGCATCGGTATCGCCGACCTCGCTGCAGCTTGCCCTCCGCCAGAAAGGAGTCGAAGCCGAAGCCTCCATGACCATGAAGACCATTGCCGAAAAGAATGGTATCGAGATGAAACAGTTGCGCGAAATGCTCGAAACCATGATCGGCAGATGACGCATGAGGCGTCATGCAGGCCGTCCCGCGCTTCTCGACGAATCAGGCGGGGGACGGCCGGGCAATAACCTGTTTTTTGAATTGCGCTGTTGTCATTGACGAAACATCCCCGTACCTTGTCATAAGCATTTTCAGAACCCTCATTATAAAACGTTTATGACCGATCACTCAGTTGCCCTGCAGGTCTCCATCCGGATATGCAGGGCGAAGCGCATGCCGCTTTTCGTTGCCATGCTGCTGTTGTTATTGAGCCCTTGCGAGCGGCTGCAAGCCGAAGAGTATCAGAACGTCACGGTACGAAAGGTGCTCGTTACCGGAAAAACAAGCGATGGAAAAAAAGTGCGTTATCTGCGGACGGACGATGCGGAAGTCACCGTGCTTGTAGTCGATGTACCCCCCGGCGGATCGACCGGTTGGCACAGCCACCCGGTGCCGGTTTACGCATACATGCTCGAAGGGGAGCTTGCCGTGGAGATGGAAGACGGAAAAACCAATCTGTTCCGTAAAGGCGACGCCATCGTCGAAATGGTAGACAGAGCGCACAACGGCTACAATCCCGGCCAGGAAACCGCAAAACTCGTAGTATTCTATACCGGTGCGGTCGGAGTGCCAAACGTCATAAAAGAACCGGAAACCCAGGTAAACCGAAACTAACGGAGGGCGGACATTCCTGTTCGCCTTTCATGCCGGTACGTCGTTCACCCCCGTAAAACAGCGGCGGTGCGCCTCAGCAAACCCAATGGCGGGTAAGAAAACCCGCCCCCCTTTGAAGAATAAAACCTTCGGGGTTATGTATTAATACGCAGAAGTTTAAATAAATAGCTCGATAAAGAGATACAACCGCATGATGCAACCAATACGCCCGATCCTCATTGCCGCCGCTTTGGCCATAACGACGCCTGCTCTGCCCGCGCATGATGCCGAAGCCGCAAAACCCGTTCAGAACACAGCCATAAAAGCCCCGCTTGCGCCGGAATTTTCGGCAAAAAGCGTTCAGGGTTCTTCAATATCGAGCCGGACGCTTGCCGGCAAAGGCTATATCGTCAACTTTTTCGGCTCATGGTGTCCCTACTGCCGCAAAGAGATTCCCGACATGGTTGCCCTGCAGCAGAAGTATGAAAAACAGGGATTTACCTTCGTCGGCATGGCCTTTCAGGATAACGAAAAAACCATGCCGGATTTCATATGGCAGAACAATATCAACTTTCCCGTCGTCATGGCTGATGCGGTCATCCGCAACAGCTTCGGTCAAAAAGTCCCGGGAGGCGTGAGATCCGTCCCCACCCTCTTCGCCATAAACCGCGACGGCCGCCTCATCGAAGTTATCACCGGAGCCCGGACGAAAGAGGAGTTCGAAAGCATCATCCTTGAAACCCTGAAAAAACCAGCCCGGTAGCGTATGCCTGTCGGCAACATTAACTCTGTCAGTATAGCAACACTATGTTACATCGTACGTTATCGATAACCGGACTGCTGCTTCTGAGCCTGATCTCTTTTACCTCCAACGCAGTTGCCACGACATTTTCCGATCCTGCCCGGGCATTCAGGCTGAAAGCCGAACTGACCCCGTCGCGTTCCGTCGTGCTCGACTGGGAGATAGCCGAAGGATATAAACTCTATCGCGACTATCTGAAGGTAACTCTCCGGAACGGAGAGGCCGAACTGCGCATACCCGAGCTGCCGGCAGGGGAGCCGGTTACCGATCCATCGACAAAAGAACGGATGGAGGTCTACCACGATAAGCTGCGCATCGAGGTGCCTGTCGTCAAGGCAGCCGGCGCATTCACCATGCAGGTCGTCTATCAGGGATGCTCCGACGACGGACTTTGTTACCCCCCGTTTACCCGTACCCTCACCATCGACCCCTCAAAACCCGGAATGCTCGATGTCGTCGAGGACCCTCAAACAAGCGGTTTCGGCGGTTTTTCCGTAACGGAGGAACCTGCAAAGGAGGCCGTTCCGGCGGTCCAGGAAAAAAAAGCCGTCAATGACCTCTCCCTTTCGCAATCCCTGCTCGAAAGCCGAAGCCTCCTGAAAATCAGCTTCGTCTTTCTCCTTTTCGGCCTGCTTCTCGCCTTTACTCCCTGCATTTTGCCGATGATTCCCATTCTCTCGTCGATCATCGTGGGCGACGGCTGTTACGGACGGGGACGCAGCTTCATGCTTTCCGTAGCCTACAGCCTCGGTATGGCGCTGGTCTACACCCTGCTTGGCATTGCCGCCGGACTTGCCGGCGAAGGGCTTGCCGGAGCGTTGCAGCAGCCATGGGTGCTCGTACTTTTTTCGATTCTGCTTGTGGTGCTCGCACTTTCGATGTTCGACGTCTATCAGCTGCAGATACCCGGTTTCATGCAGAGCGGGATAGCCAAAACCTGCGGCAGGCTCAAAGGCGGGCAGATTGCCGGCGTCTTTCTTATGGGAGCACTCTCCGCGCTCATCGTCGGCCCATGCGTGGCCGCTCCGCTTGCCGGCACCCTGGTCTATATCAGCCAGACCCGCGACGTCGTCATCGGCGGGCTCGCGCTCTTCTCCATGGCCATGGGCATGAGCGTTCCGCTTCTCCTCGTCGGACTGTCCGCCGGCACACTGCTGCCGAAAGCCGGAGCCTGGATGAACGGCGTGAAATACCTCTTCGGGCTCATGCTCATTGCCGTCGCCGTCTGGATGGTATCTCCGGTGCTGCCCGGCCCGATGGTATTGCTTCTCTGGGGCGCGTTCGCCATACTCTGCGGGGTGTTTCTGCGCGTGTTCGACTCACTTCCCGAAAAACCCTCCATCGCCATGAAGTTCGGCAAGGCGCTCGGCCTCACCATGCTCATCATCGGCATCCTCCAGCTTGCCGGAGCCGCCGCCGGAGGCACCAATCCGCTTGAACCGCTCTCTCCGTTCCGCGCCCGTTCAGCCGCCTCGCAATCCGGCGAAACAGAACCGGCAAAGTTCGCCATAATTCATACGGAAGCCGAACTCGACGCCGCGCTCGCATCGGCAGATAAGCCTGTCATGCTCGACTTCTACGCCGACTGGTGCGTCTCCTGCAAGGAACTTGAACACTTCACCTTCAGCGATCCCGCAGTGCGGAAGCAGCTCGACCGCATGACGCTGCTCAAAGTCGACGTAACAGCCAACACCCCCGACGACAAAGCCCTCATGAAGCGGTTCAGCATCTTCGGTCCACCAGCCCTCATCTTCTTCGATCAATCCGGCAGCGAGATTCCCGGCAGCAGGGTAGTCGGGTTCGTCGAAGCTGACTCCTTTTACGACCATCTTGAGCGTTTTATTGTGCCGTAAATTCCGGAAATTGATTTTTATAATTGAATAAGTTGCATCCGGATCGATACACTCAAAATTTCAATAATATTCCCTTATGCATAGCACCCAGCCCCTCACTGGAAAATCCGGCGAAACCCTTTCGCTGAGCGTTGATGACATCGTAATGAGCTGTCGCTTTTTCGGGGAAGGTTATCCGCTTGTTTTGATCATGGGGTACGGCAGTACCATGAACCTCTGGGAACCCGGCCTTCTCGAGCTTTTCGCTTCGCGTTTCAGGGTGATTGTTTTCGATAATCGAGGCATGGGCGATACCGGAGCAGGAACGGAGAGCTATTCGATAGCCCGGATGGCTGACGATACGGCCGGCCTCATGCGCGCCCTGAACATCCGGCAGGCACATGTGCTTGGCTGGTCGATGGGTTCGCTTATCGCGCAGGAGCTGGTTTTTCGTCACCCCTCCCTGGTCGGCAAGCTCGTGCTCTATGCCGCCCATTGCGATGCGGAGATGTTTCCACCCTCTCCAGAAGTGCTCGCGATGCTTACCGACGCTTCAGGTACGCCCGAAGAGCGCGGTATGCGTTATATCGGCGTGCTCTTTCCCGAGCGCTGGATGCAAAACAACGGTCAGCGTCTGAAGGAGATCTTTTATCGGCCAATGGGCCGCGTTCCTGAAGAGATTACCGCAAGACAGTCGGAGGCGATCGGTTCATGGAGCGGAACGACGGAACGGCTGCCTCTGCTTGATAAGCAGACGCTGCTCATAACAGGATCGGAAGACCGGCTCGTGATACCTCGAAACGCAAGCTATATGGCCGAAAATATTCCTTTTTCGCAGTTATGCGCAGTGGAAAACGCGGGACACGGGCTTATGTTTCAGTACCCGGAGCTCTTCTTCGAAAAGGTGACGGCTTTTCTCGAATAGCCGGCAAACGACAGCGTCGCTGAAACAAACGTGATGCCTTGCGGGAACCTTGTTGAACCGTCTTATAAGCCGTTAATGGAAAAACGCCTGAAGGAAATCCGGCGCCGGGCCATGCTGCTCCTGATTGCAGGAATAGCGGCGGTTGCGCTCCATGCCGTCATGAAACCCCGGAACCTTCCGAAGCTTCTTTCGCATGCCCGTCCGGCTGAGGATTACGACGAGGCCCTCCGGCGGATCGACGCCATCCGGGAAAAAGAGGCGGCAGCGGAGCTGCATCCGCTCTGCACGCTTCAGTTTATGACGCATGGACAAAAAACGGAGCGTGCCGTTATCTTCGTGCACGGTTATACGAGCTGTCCGCAGCAGTTCCATGAGTTGGGCAGGCGCTTTCACGAGCTTGGCGATAACGTGCTGATAGCGCCGCTGCCGCATCACGGCAAGTCGGATCGGATGAGTGCCGATCAGGCCCGACTGAAAGCCGGCGAACTGGCTGCCTGGGCCGATGAAATGGTCGATACTGCCCGCGGACTTGGGGATCGGGTTGTGATGATCGGCTTCTCCGCCGGAGGCGTTACCACCGCATGGGCCGCGCAGCATCGCAGCGATATCGACCTTGTCGTGATTATCTCTCCCGCGTTCGGCTTCAGGGAAATTCCGGTTCCGCTGACCGCCGCGGTCATGAACGTCTGTTCCGTGCTCCCGGATTCCTGGAGCTGGTGGGACGAAGATCTGAAAGAGAAGGTTCCGCCACCCTACACCTATCCCCGCTACTCAAGGCGTGCGCTTGCCGAAATCCTTCGTCTCGGCTTTGTGGTCGGGCAGGCAGCGGAGCAGCATGCTCCCGCCTCGAAAAAGATTGTCATGGTCTTTAACCCCAACGACACCTCCGTCAGCAACGAACGCACCCTGCAGATCGTCGAACAGTGGAAAGCGCATCAGGCAAACCTCGATTCATTTACGTTCGACGCATCCCTGAAGCTCGGCCACGACATCATCGACCCGAACCAGCCGAACCAGCAGATCGATATCGTTTACCCGAAGCTTGTCGAGCTATGCGGCAGGTGAATTACAGATAATAAAAAGTAGTGAACGTTCTTTTCCTGCTAAACAAAACCCTGAAATTGCGCATAACATTCATATTATTTCAGCTTAAAATAAGGCAATCGCTCATAAATCCGAACTATGCAACGATGGCGTTGAAAGACGAAAAGAGGGCAAGATGTGACGAGTGACGGTAGGGAGGAAAAGAAAAGAATGAATGCGGGGCGGGCCGCGAAGCGACGTCAGGTTCTCGTCGAGCGATAGGCGTCGAGGGCGCGTTGCCGCGATAGTTTGAGATCGACCAGCGGCAGCGGATAGGTTTTTCCCATCGTTATGCCGCTTTCCCGCAGAACGCTGCCGGGAGCTTCCCACGGGGCGAAGAGGTGGCGATCGGGCAGGGCTGCCAGTTCCGGCAGCCAGCGGCGGAGATAAACCCCGTCAGGATCGAACTTCTGCGCCTGCGTTACCGGATTGAAGATGCGGAAGTAAGGGGCGGCATCGGCGCCGCATCCGGCGACCCACTGCCAGCTTGCGCTGTTGATGGCCAGATCGGCATCTGCAAGGCAGTCCCAAAACCACGATTCGCCTTCATGCCAGTGCACAAGCAGGTTCTTGACGAGAAACGATCCCGTCACCATGCGTACCCGGTTATGCATATAGCCGGACTGCCGGAGCTCCCTCATGCCTGCGTCCACTATCGGGTATCCGGTCATGCCGTGCTGCCATCGAAGCAGCGCTTCATGGTTTTCGATCCACGGAAATCGGTTGAATGACGCATCAAGGTTAACGGCAGGAAGTTCAGGGTTGTAGTAGAGCAGGCTGTAGGAGAACTCCCGCCAGGCAAGTTCGGAGAGGAAGTGGTCGAGGTCCTCCTGCCCGCTTCCGTTCTCCTGAGCGGCATACCAGGCCGTGTTGGGCGATATTTCGCCAAAGTGCAGCGAGGGCGAAAGCCTCGATACGTTCGGACGGGCAGGGTAGTCGCGTCCTTCGCGATAACCCGGCAATCCATGTTTCAGGAAGAGTTCAAACCTTTCCGCAGCACCCTTCTCGCCGATATGCCAGTGCGGTTCAAGCGGTATGTCCCGGCGAATGCAGGGCAAGAGGCCAAGCTCGTCGAGCGACAGGCTCTCCTGCGGCAGATCGGCACAGGAGAGTCGTTCCGGAACAGGCAGCGGGTACCTGGGCGGCGCCGCGTTCAGGCACCCTTTACGGAAATAGGGCGTGAACACCCTGTAGGGCAGTCCGTCCGCTTTGTATACCTCCCAGGGTTCCCGGAGCATTGAACCGTTGAAGCTGTCAACGACTGTCCCTTCCTCCCGAAGCCGTTCCTTCAGCCGGCCGTCCCGTCTGATTCTCCACGGCTCGTAACAGCGGTTCCAGTGAACAGCTGTTACGCCGCATGAACGGACGAGCCGGGGAATGATTTCAAGGGGATCTCCCTTGAACAGCGCGAGCTTGCCATGGAGCGCATGGTTGAGCGCAGCGAGGCTGTGGTGCAGCCACCAGCGGCTCGCGCCGCCCATTCGGGCCCTGCCCGCATTGACGTCGTCGAGGATATAGACCGGCAGCACGCGGCCTTTTGCCGCTGCCTGGCGGAGCGACGGGTTGTCGGCAAGGCGCAGATCCTGGCGGAACCAGTGGATAACGAGTGGATCGCTCATGTTCAGGTTATATCGGGTTTACCGAATCCTCCTCCTCCGGGAGTTCTGACAAGGATGGTCTCACCGGGGTTGACGATCCGGTCGATTCTGCCTTCCAAAGCCTGATGCGTACCATCGGCATCGATGAGTATGTTTTCGCCGGGGGCTCCGCTTCTGCCCCCCTGCAGGCCGAAGGGGGCGGTTTTGCGTCGTTCGGAAATCACGGTAAGGTGCATGGGCTCGCTGAATCGGAGCGCCCGTTCGACGCCCTCTCCTCCCTGCCATTTTCCGGAACCTCCTGAACCCTTGCGCAGTGCGAACCGGGTCACCTTCACGCCGGGAAAGCGGTGTTCGAGAATTTCCGGATCGGTGACGCGGGTGTTGGTCATATGCACCTGCAAGCCGGAAGCGCCGTCGTGACCTTCCACGGCTCCGTAGCCGCCGGGAATGGTTTCGTAGTACTGGCTTCCGCTGCCGTCGGGCCTGCCGAAGAGCAGGTTGTTCATGGTGCCCTGCGAAGCTGCGGCCACGCCGAGCGCTCCGAGCAGCACGTCAACGATGCGCTGCGAGGTTTCCACGTTGCCTACCGCCACAGCCGCGTCTGGCGGCGGATTGAGCAGGCAGCCATCGGGAATGACGATGCTGATCCGTTCGAGGCAGCCGGAATTGAGCGGAATATCCTCGTCGACAAGGCATCGCAGCACGTAGAGCACGGCCGCACGCACGACCGCTTCCGGAGCATTGCCGTTGCCGGGATCGGCCGGACCCGTACCGGTAAAGTCGATGACGGCTGAGGGTTCAATCCCTTCGGGGGCATCGATGCGGATCGAAACGGCGATCGGCGTTCCGTTATCCATTCTGTCGGCAAAGCGGAATTCCTTGAAGCCGTCTTTTCCGGCAAGTTTATTGAGCACGCGGTTCATGGCCTGCCGGGCGTTGAGTTGGATGAAATCCATGTAACGCTCGACAGTTTCCATGCCGCAGCTTCCGACGATTTCCCGCAGTTCGACCATCCCTTTACGGTTAGCGGCCACCTGGGCCAGCAGGTCGGAGTGTCGTTCAAGGATGTTACGGGCGGGCCAGGTGCCGGACGAGAGCAGCGCCGTGAGTTCCGCTTTCATGAAGAGGCCGTTTCGTACGATCGGGAATGCATCGATAATAACGCCCTCCTCGCCGATCGAGCGGCTCGAAGGCGGCATGGAGCCGGGGGTGGTGCCGCCGATATCGGCATGGTGGCCGCGGTTTGCAAGATAGAACGCCGGCTTTTCACCCCCGACAAAGAGCGGAGCTACGACCGTCATGTCAGGCAGGTGCGATCCTCCGCGGTGCGGATTGTTGGCAAGGTACATATCTCCATCCCTCATCCCTTCCGGAATGCTTGCGATCAGGTGGCGGACGGTTGCCTCCATGGCTCCGAGATGCACCGGGATGTGCGGTGCGTTCGATACAAGCCGCCCGTTGCGGTCGAAGAGCGCGCATGAAAAATCGTGGCGCTCCTTCATGTTGACCGAGTGCGCGGTGGTGGCAAGGGTCTGGCCCATCTGCTCGGCCACGTTCATGAAGAGGTTGTTGAATACTTCGAGCAGCATCGGATCGGCGGTTTTTTCGTGCCGATACCTGACGGCAGCATTCGTCTGTTCCGATCCCGACCCGAGGTTCCGCAGCAGGATATGGCCATGGCTTTCGATCGAGGCGTCAAAACCCCGCTGCACGAAAAGCGTGAGCTGCTCGCCGCTTACCATTGCCGGTCCGTCAATCGTGTCGCCAGGCTCCATCGATCTGCGATCGTACACCGGAATCGTTTCGAAGCCCGACAGAGTCCAGACCTCGCGATGCATAGCCGCGTTCCGGCTGTCGAGCTTTCTGCGGCACGCGGGTCGCGCCTGATCGGGCGGGCGGGAGGAGATCCGGCGCAGCTCAACCCGCATGTTGACGACTTCGATGGCGATATCATCGGCTCTGAACCCGTAACGGGCAAGATGTTCGGCGTGGAACCGTTCGGTTAAGGTCGCTGCGGATTCGAAGCGGAGATGTTCTCCGTTCCGGGAAACCGCGGCTTCGACGGATATCCACGCGTCGGTTCCCATACTCCGCAGATCGAGAAAAACGGTCAGGATCGTTTGCGTTTCGCCCTCTTTTTCCGGTGCGGCATCCGGCATATCCCCGACTATCGATTCGGCTTGCGGCAGAAGGACCTCGCCGGGAAGGCCCGGAGAGAGCGGCAGCATGACGGCTGCGGTGCGTCGTTCGAGACGGTCTGCCGAAGCGATGCCCCATGCCGAGAGCACACCGGCGTGAGCTGGAACCACTGCGGTCGTTATGCCGAGCATTCCGGCTATGTCGCAGGCGTGCTGCGCGGCGGCTCCGCCGAAGCAGACCAGCGCGTGAGTACGGATGTCGTAACCTCGGGCGACCGAAATGTTCTTCATTGCCCGGCACATGGTTTCGTTGGCGACTCTCAGGAATCCCGCGGCAAGCTCCTCTTTGGCAGAGGCAGTGCCTGAGCGCAGGTTCACCTCTTCGGCAAGCGCTTCGAATGCCGTTGCGGCGGCACGGGTATCGGGCGGCATGTTGCGCGAACGGCCGAAGGTGCGGGGCATGAATTCCGGAACGATGCGGCCGAGCAGCAGGTTTGCGTCGGTTATTGCCAGAGGGCCCCCGAGCCCGTAACAGGCCGGGCCGGGAGATGCGCCTGCGGAGCCCGGCCCGACGCGCAGCCGCTCGCCGTCGAAAGAGAGGATCGAGCCGCCCCCGGCCGCGACGGTTTCGACGTCGAGCATGTCGGCATGAAAGAGCAAACCCGCCGCCCCGGCTTCGCTGAGGTACCGCGAGCGCCCGTCGCAGCGCGAAACGTCGGTGGAGGTGCCGCCCATGTCGAAACCGATCGCTTCGCCGAGGTTCAGAGTCCGTGCGATTTCGGCAACGCCCGCCACGCCTCCGGCCGGACCGGAAAGAATGGTGTCCTTGGCTTTGAGAGCGGCCGGAGCGCACAACCCTCCGGAACTCTGCATGAACTCGATCGGCGCATTGCCGGCAAGCCCGGCTATCGTACCTGCATAGCCAAAGAGCACCGGAGCGAGCGATGATTCGAGCAGGACGGTTCCGGTGCGCTTGTAAAGACCGATAAGCGGCATTGTTTCGTGCGAGGCGGTGACATGCACGAATCCTGCCTCTTCGCGGGCGATGCGGGCAAGCCGGCGCTCGTGTTCAGGGTTTTTCCATGAGTTTTTGAGGGCTATGGCCAGGTGTTCGATTCCCTCGCCACGAATCAGGCAGAGAGCCTCTGCGGCCTGTTGCGGGTCGAGAGTGCGGATCACGCTGCCGTCTGCGGCGATCTCTTCATCGATGCCGATTACCAGCCTGCAGAGCGGAGGCGGCTTTTCGACCGAGAGGCTGAAAAGCCGATTACGCGTGCCGTTGCCGATGGCGTGCAGATCCTCGAGTCCTGCCGTTGCGCAAAGCGCGACCTCGGCGCCCTTGTGCTCAAGCAGGGCATTGGTTGCGACGGTGGTGCCGATGCGTATGGAACGGATCCGTTCGGCCGGCAGCGGCCGGTTTTCGGGTATATCGAGCAATTGGCGGATGCCCGCAATGCCGGCGTCGGCGTAACGGTCGGATACCGAGAGCAGTTTGAGAGTGTGCAGACCGCCCTCAGGGTCAATGCCGACGATATCGGTGAAGGTGCCGCCGCGGTCAACGGCGAATTCCCATTGCCCTGTTGCGCGACAGTGTGCCACGGAACTCATTCCCCTCCCGTCGTCGGATCGCAGACGCGGCCCATGAAAAGCAGCCTGCCCGAGCCGTTCTCCCTTATGGCGAACAGGAACGGGTGGTCGGCCCTGAAGACCGGAACAGGCACTGGCATCATGCTTTTCAGCTGCATGACCACGGCCGTCGCCGCTGCGGCTTCGGTTCCCTCCTCGCCGACATCCACAAAAGCCTTGTGGACGACTGCGCCGATATAAAGCCGGTCACGGTTCGTGACCATACCGCTGAAATCGGCGAGATTCCGGTCGAACGCATCGGTCATGCCAAGCTCCTGCAGGGTTTTGTCGAGCCGGAACGACGACGTGGTCCGTAATTTGGGAATGCTGGCATCAACCCTTCTTTCCGGCAGGTCGGATGTCCACAGGGCGAAGCGTTCGGGCGTGAGCGATTTTTCGAGGGTCTCCAGCCCGAAGCGCTCTTTCGGCAGCACCACCACCATCGAAAGGTCGTGCCCGGTATAGGGGAGTTCGAGCACCTGCAGCGAGTCGCGGTCGGCATAGCCGAATGTTCCGATCCGCGTCATCAGCGGAGTTTTGGCCGTCGTGCCGGGGCGGATATGGAACGGCGACTCGATCGTCCTGTTTTTGTCGAACGGGTGCTCCCAGTCGCCCTTGAAATAGACGGCGTTCACCAGCGCGAGTCTGGTGAGCGGGTCGAGAATGCCCGGCTTGAGCAGTTCCTGAATACGGTTTTTCGTATCCTTTTCGACGCGGCGGTTGATGGCGAGTCGCGCTTTTTCGGTTTCACCGATGTAATCGACCGGCGTTACCGATGTTCCGTAGTAGCGTTTGAGCAGCGCAAGCCACGAAGGCGCAAGAGGATAGTCCTTCTGCGGCCAGATCGAGTTCGATGAGGCTATCGTCACCCTGCCTTTTTTCTCTATTGCCCGGAGCTGTTTTTCGAATGCCGAAAGACCGGTATGGTGCTCAGTCATGTCGTCCGGCCTGACGTGCAGCACATCGGCCATCTGCCGCTGCGTGCGGTTTCCTGCGCCCGACATGGTCATGGAAAGCGCGGTTTCGATGCTGTAGGGAGAGAAAAAGAGATTGCTGTCGGTAACGGCAAGCTGGCGGTAGAGATCGACGGCAAACGCGCCGTTTTCATGCAGAGAAGCCTTGCGGGTTTCCGCATCCGCTCCGGATGCGTTGGAACGCGTCGCTGCGAGCATGACGCAGAGCAGGGAGAGCAGAATAATAATCGTGTTGTTCATGGGTATCGGGCGTTTCTTCGGTTTGTTCATCGCTGCTGCAACATCTATCGATAAGTGAAAATAATCATTTTCTTCCGCTCCCTGTACAGAGAAAGGAAACCGGAAAAAATGCTGTATTTTATTCAATCCGGGCAATTTCTTTTTTTCAAAGCAGCCGACCGCTCTTAACAATGATAACCAAGCTGTTTCGTTACCTCAGCATCAGCCGCGACACCGAGTCGTTCAGGGATATTCACAACGCCGTGGAAAGCGATATCGAGTTCAAGGGGGCCCGCCTCTGGATTCTTATCTTCGCCATCGTTCTCGCTTCGGTGGGACTCAACACCAACTCTACGGCAGTCATCATCGGCGCTATGCTCATATCGCCGCTTATGGGTCCGATAAACGGCATAGGCTACAGCATCGCCACCTACGATTTTGTGCTTCTGCGCCGCTCGATCAAGCATCTCTCGTTTGCCATAGCCGCAAGCCTCGTCACTTCGACGCTCTATTTCGCGGTAAGCCCGGTTTCAAGCGCTTACTCCGAACTGCTGGCCCGTACCAGCCCCACCATTTACGATGTACTCATTGCCCTCTTCGGCGGTCTTGCCGGTACGATGTCGCTGACGACGAAACTCAAGGGCAACGTCGTGCCCGGCGTCGCCATCGCCACGGCGCTCATGCCTCCGCTCTGTACTGCGGGATACGGCATCGGAACCGGCCAGTTTTCATTCTTTTTCGGCGCGTTCTATCTCTTCACCATCAATACCGTCTTCATCGGCCTCTCGACGGTCATCGTCTCCCAGTTCCTGAAATTTCCGATACGCAGCGATATCGCCGAAGCGCAGAAGAAGCGGATCAACCGGTGGATTACCGCCGTTATGCTCGTCACCCTTATACCGAGCATCTATTTCGGATATATTCTCGTCGAAAAAGAGCGGTTTACGGAGAATGCCGACCGGTTTGTGAGCGCGGTGCAGTTCTTCCGGGGCGACTATCTGCTGCGAAATGAAATCGATGCCGATAAACGAAAAATAACCCTCATCTACGCAGGGCGTTCGCTCACTCCGGAAAGCAAGGTAGAACTACAGAAAAGAGCCGCATCATTCGGACTCGACGATGTGACGCTTTCGTTTGAACAGGGCATTTCGTTTGCCGATATTACCGGAGAAATCACCGAAAAGGAGAAAATGCGTTCGCAGCTCAGAAGCCTTTCCATCACCCTCGACGATAGCCGGCGTATCCGCGACAGCCTGCTGCAGAGAGCCTATACCGGTCAACCCCTGCTCAGGGAGATACGGGCGGTGTTTCCGTCGGTCAGTTCATGCCTGTTTGCCGAACCCTACCGATTCAGCGTCGAAGACGGCGAAGAACCCCGGAAACTTGCCTATGTGGTCATTTCATCGTCCGATGGTCTTGCAGAAAGCGAACGGGAAAAAGTAAAGGCATGGCTCCGGGCCAGGCTGCAGAACGACACCCTGCGCGTAGTATTTGAACAGGGAGGAAATCTCTTCCGGTAAGCGGTCAAGAGGGTCGAAAAACAGAAACTGTATCAATTATGGGATATGTAGAACAGAATCTCATGCAGGGCGAAAAGCTCTATGCGAAAGCCAGGCTTCACTGGACCGTTTTCGTCAAGGCGATCGCTTTTTCGGCGATTGCCCTTTCGCTGATGGTTTATTCGTATCGGGCCACGCTTGAGGGCAATCAGGAGTTGTCGTCGGCAGCCTGGTATACCGGAGTCGTTATTCTGGTGGCCGGGTTATGGTTTACGGGTGAGGCGTTCGTCAAGCGCCAGTCCACCGAGCTGGCCGTTACGTCCAAGCGGGTGATAGCGAAATTCGGATTCATCCGGCGCAGCACCATCGAACTCAACCACAGTAAGGTGGAAAGCTTCCAGGTGGAGCAGGGCATACTTGGCCGTATGCTCGGCTACGGCACCCTCAGCATCAACGGCACGGGCGGCGGAATTACGCCGATACCGGGCATCGGCGATCCGCTCGGCTTCCGCCGCAAGGCCATGGAGGCGATCGATTCGTTCCAGGCAAATTCCTGACATCCCCCCATGGCGCTGCACCTTCATACCGGAAACCGGATGGAAACGCTTGTCGATGCGCTGGCGGAGGTTCTGCGTCGCAACCCGCCATCCGTTTTCGAACCCGAGAAAATAGTGGTGCAGAGCAGGGGAATGCAGCGGTGGATTTCCATGGAGCTTGCGCGGCGGTTCGGAGTCTGGGCCGGTGCGGAGTATCCCTTTCCGAACAGGCTGCTGCAGCAGCTTTTCGAGGAGATGGAACTGACGCAGCCAGATTCGGAGAAGTTTTCAAAAGAGACGATGTGCTGGACACTCATGCGCCTCCTGCCCGAGATGCTCGATCGTGAATTATTTTCGCCACTTCGCTCCTACCTGCAGAACGACCGTGACGGGCTCAAGCTCTTCCAGCTCTCGGGCCGCATCGCCGATACCTTCGACCAGTATACCCTTTTCCGTACCGACCTTCTCGCCGCATGGGAAGAGGGGCGGGACGACGGGGCCCGCGACTGGCAGCCGGAGTTGTGGCGGGCGCTGGTTGCGGAGAGTTCCGGCAAGCATCGTGGCCGTCTGAAAACGGAATTCTGCCTCAAGGTTCGGCATGCGCCGCTTCCGGCCGCCTTTCCGAAGCGGATTTCGCTTTTCGGCATCTCCAGCATGCCGCCCTACCATATCGGGATGATCGAAGCCCTGGCGACGAGGATACCGGTCAACATCTTCCTGCTGAGCCCGACGCAGGAGTACTGGTCGGATATCGTTTCCCGCAGAAAGCTCTTCCGGATGAGCGAGGGCGAACGGGAACTGAGCACCGAGGGCAATCCGCTGCTTGCCTCGCTCGGCAGAAGCGGAAGGGAGTTCGCCGATCTCCTGCTCGAAGCCGGCGGCATCGAAACCGAGCACGACCTCTACATCGAACCCGCCGACGACACCCTGCTGCACGCCCTGCAGTCCGACATGCTCAACCTCAGCGGCACGGGGGAGGAGGGGGAGCGCCGTTCCTCGCCGGATCCCGCCGACCGTTCGGTGCAGGTGCACTCCTGCCACAATCCGCTACGCGAGGTCGAGGTGCTGCACGACAACCTGCTCGATATTCTCGAACGCCTGCCCGGTCTGGAACCGCGTGATATCGTCGTGATGACGCCCGAGATCGAGATCTATGCCCCTTACATCGCCACGGTTTTCGGCGCTTCCGGCGAGGGCGTGCCGCGCCTGCCGCATTCGATAGCCGACCGCCGCATGCTCGACGAAGGAGGCATAGCCCCGGCCCTGCTGAAGCTGCTCGACATCTGTGGCAGCCGTCTCCCTGCTCCGGAGATATTCGATCTGCTCTCTTCGCCGCCGGTGAGCCGCCGCTTCAGGCTCGACGATGAGGAACTCGATACGATTCGCGTCTGGGTCGCGGATACGCGCATCCGCTGGGGTATGGACGAGCGTTCGCGAAGCGGCCTCGGCCTGCCCACCTTCCGCGAAAACTCATGGAGGGCGGGGCTCGATCGGCTGCTGCTCGGCTACGCCATGCCGGACGAGGGGATGCTCTTTGACGGGGTGCTGCCCTTCGACGTCGAGGGCGACGCGGAAACCCTCGGCAAGCTCGCCGATTTCATCGACGCCGTCGAAGCGCTTTCGGCAAGGTTCGGCCGACCACGTACGCTCGAAGGCTGGCGTGATCACTTCATCTGGATGCTCGACACCTTTATCGAAGCCGACGAGGATTCCGAAAGGGAGGTTGCAGAGATCACCGCCGAAATCGACAGGATCGCGGAGCTGTCGGGGCTGTCGGGCTTCGGGGGCGAGACGGCGGCCCCGGTGATGATCGCCTGGCTGCGCGGCCGTCTCGAAAAGTTCGAGATGGGGCTCGGCTTCATGACCGGCGGCATCACCTTCTGCGCCATGCTGCCGATGCGCAGCATTCCGTTCCGCGTGGTTGCCATGATCGGCATGAACGACGGGGCTTTCCCCCGCCAGCAGCGCCTGCCGGGTTTCGACATGATGTCGAGGGAACCGCGCAGGGGTGACCGCTCCGTCCGCGGCGACGACCGTTACCTCTTTCTCGAATCGATCCTCTCCGCACGCGACGTCCTCTACCTGAGCTATGTCGGCCAGAGCATCAGGGACAACACGCCACAGCCGCCATCCGTGCTGGTGAGCGAACTGCTCGATGCCATAGAGCGGGGTTTCGCATTTCAGGAAGGGGAGGACGCGATATCGCGCATGGTTGTCCGGCACAGGCTCCAGGGGTTCAGTCCCGCATACTTCACCGAAGGGTCGCCGCTTTTCAGCTACTCGGCCGATAACTTCCGGGCGCTTGAACGTCGCGATGGGCGTAATCTACGTAATGGGCGCAATGCAGGAAATGGGAGCAGTGGGCGAAATCCGGTCGAAGCCCGTCCCTTTATGGACGATCCGCTTCCTGAGGCTGACGGCGTGGAGCGCAGGGTGACGATCGACGATCTGGTGAAGTTTTTCGCCAACCCCTCGGCATTCTTTCTCGACCGGCAGCTTGGACTCAAACCCTCTGCAGCGCTTCGACCGCTCGAAGAGCGCGAGCCCTTCGGCGCCGAGGGCCTCGACGCATACCTGATGCGCCAGGAACTGCTTGCAGCGGTGCTCGAAGGGGAAAAAGAAGAGGCTCTCCTGCCCCTGTTCCGGTCAAGAGGGCTCTTGCCGCCGGCCCGACACGGCGAGTTGCTCTTCGGAGAGCTGCTTGCCGAGGTGAGGGAGTTCGCCGACAGGCTTCCGGAGCTTAAGGGGAGCGCGACGCCAGCCATGCTTGAAGCCGATCTCGACATCGGGGGATTCCGGCTGACCGGCAGGCTCGACCATCTTCTGCCCTCCGGGCAGCTGCTCTACCGCTGCGCGAAGATGCGGGAGAAGGATCGCATCGGTTCATGGATTCTGCACCTCGTGCTCGGTGCGTGCAGTCCGGGTCATATGCAGGAGACCCGTCTCGTCATGCTCGACCGTGCCGTCAGGTACACTCCCGTGGCCGACGCCTCAGGCAGGCTCGAAACCATGCTTTCGCTTTACCGGCAGGGGCTCCTGGAGCCGTTGCCCTTCTTCCCCCGCGCCTCTACGGCCTGGGCCGGCAAGGCGGAAAAGACGGAGCGCGAGCGTATCGAAGCCGCCCTGGCCGCATGGCGTGAAGGGTACGGCGGACGGGAAGGCGAGGGTGCCGACCCGGCCTTCCGCCGCTGTTTCGGCACGGAGCCGCCCCTCGGCGAGCGCTTTGCAGCCATTGCCGAAGAGGTGTTATTACCGATGCTTGAACACGGAGGGAAGGGATGACGATACGCATTCTCGATCACTCCACGGTGCCGCTTTCGGGCATGAACCTCATCGAGGCGAGCGCCGGAACCGGCAAAACCTGGGCGATCACTTCGCTCTACCTTCGCCTGCTGCTTGAAAAGGAGCTGCGGCCCGAACAGATTCTTGTGGTTACCTATACCGAAGCCGCCACCAGGGAGCTGCATGCGCGCATTCGCCGCCGCATCCGACAGGCGCTCGATGCCATGCGCGGAGATCCGACGGACGACGCATTCCTTGTCGGTCTGTGCGAGCGCGCCGCACAGGCAGGGGCGGAGGAGCGGGCCGCCCTGCTGCTTGAAGCCGCCCTTGCCGAGTTCGACACGGCCGCAATCTTCACCATTCACGGTTTCTGCAATCGCGCCCTGCAGGATCACGCCTTCGAAAGCGGAGCGCTCTACGACACCGAGCTTGTCACCGACCAGTCGGCGCTTGCGCGGGAGGTGATCGACGATTTCTGGCGTGAACGCTTTTTCGGCAGTGCCGACCGCCTGCTCGGCTACGCGCTGCTCAAGGGGTGGTCTCCGGACGCCTTCATGGTCTTCCTGAAATCCCTGCAGCTTTCGGGTCGTGACGAGGTGATCCCGGTCTATGGCGAGGCGGAAATCGCCCGGATAGAGCATGAAGCAGAGGCGGCTTTGGACGAGGTACGCCGCATCTGGAGCGAAGAAAAGGCGCCGGTTTCGACGCTCCTTCGCACAGGCAAGGGGCTCAGCCGTTCCGAAAAAGCCTACCGGGCGGACAGGGTGGAGCAGCTGCTCACCGACATGGAGGCTTTCGTGGCCGCCGGAAACCCCTTCGGCCTTTTCGACGGCTTCGACAAGCTCACCGCTTCAGGCATCGCAAGCGGTACCAAATCCTCCGGCACCGCTCCCTCGCATCCGCTCTTCGACACCTGCGAACGTCTGCAGGCGGCCGCTGACGAGCGGCTGCTCGCCCTGAAATCGGAGGTGGTGGCGTTTTACCGCAAGCGGCTGCCGGAGCGCAAGCGTGAAAGCAACATCCGCTTTTTCGACGACCTGCTTGCCGACCTTTATCAGGCGCTTCAAGGTGGCCATGAAGCCACCGCGATTATACAAGGCGGATATGAGATCGCGGCCACCCCAGGTGGCCTTGAATCCGCCGCGATTATAGAAATCGGCCTTGAGGCCGCCGCACTTGCCGAAGCGCTTCGGAACCGTTACCGCGCGGCCCTGATCGACGAATTCCAGGACACCGATCCGGTGCAGTACGACATTTTCCGGCGCATCTACGCTGGTTCCGAGGCGCCGCTCTTCCTCATCGGCGATCCCAAGCAGGCGATCTACAGTTTCCGTGGGGCCGACATCTTCGCCTATCTGCAGGCCGCCGGCGACGTCGGCCGGGAGCGCAGCTTCACGCTCAACACCAATTGGCGTTCGGTGCCGAAACTGCTTGACGGTTTCAACCTGCTGTTCGACAGCGCGCGTCACCCCTTCGTGTTCGACAACATTCCCTCGCCGCCGCTCGTGGCGGGAAACGCGGTGCTCCGGGATGCCGAATCTCCGGTGCCGCCGCTTGAAATCTGCCTTCTCCGATCCGGTGACGGTGACGGCAGTCTGAAGAGCGGAGAGTCCGAACGGTTCGCTGCCGGAGCCTGCGCATCCATGGTTACGGAAACCATCAACGGAGGCTCCGATGCGGGCGACATTGCCGTGATCGTGCGCACCCACCGGCAGGCCCGCATGATGCAGGCCGCACTCCGGGAGTGCGGTATCGTCTCCGTCATGCGCAGCGACGAAAGCGTCTTCGCCTCCGTCGAGGCCGAGGATGTGCGCATTCTCGTTACGGCGCTCGCCGAACCGGGCCGCGAGTCGCTCGTGCGTGCCGCCCTCACGACGCCGCTTTTCGGACTGAACGGCAGCGACATCGCTCGCCTCAACGACGACGAAAACGCCTGGGTGGAGCGGTTGCAGCAGTTCCGCGAGTATCACCGTTTCTGGCAGGAGCGCGGCTTCATGGTCATGGTGCGCGAACTGATGCGCCGCGAAGCCGTGCGCGAGCGCCTGCTGGCCCTTTCCGGATCGTCCGGCGAGCGCGCCCTGACCAACGTGCTGCACTGCTTCGAGCTGCTGCACCGCGAGGCGCACAGCCGGGGGCTCGGCATGGAGGGGCTGGTTACCTGGTTCGGCGAACGGGTTGCGGCCAGGGAGCCCGGCGAGGAGTACCAGATACGGCTCGAAAGCGACGAGCCGGCCGTCCGGATCGTCACCGCCCATGTGAGCAAGGGGCTGCAGTACCCGATTGTATTCTGTCCCTTCCAGTTCGGCGGCGGGAACGGAAGCGGGGATGTGGTGCTGTTTCATGACGACGACGGACGGATGAAGCGGGATTTCGGGTCGCGGGCGATAGAGCATCACCGGGCGCTTGCCTCGCGCGAATCCCTCGCCGAAAACCTGCGCCTCTTCTACGTCGCCCTGACGAGGGCCGAACGGCGCTGCATTTTCTTCACCGCCCGAATCGTCGATGGACGCCAGTCCGGCCGTACCCCGATGCTCTCGCCCTCCTCCTGTCTGCTCTACGTTTCGGACGAGGCCAGGCAGAGTCCCCGGCTGGTCGGAGATGCGCAGCATGAGCTTGCCGCGCTCGATGCCGGGGCGATGGCGGAAAGGCTTCAGAATATCTCGGACGAATCGGGCGGGGCGATCCGGCTCAGGCGTTTCTCCCTCGACGACAATCTCACGGTGCCTCTCATTCGAACCGCAGTGGCCGATTCTCCTTCGTTCGTGCTTCGGGAGTTCACTGCGAGCGTCGAAACCGACTGGCGGATCGCGAGCTTCACCACCCTCAGCCGCCACCGCCACATGGCCTTCGAGCTGCCCGACCGCGACGAAAGCGCTCCGGAGCAGCAGGCGGCCGCCGCTCCGGCTGTGCTGCCCGACACAGATCGCTCCATCTTCGCCTTCCCGAAAGGAGCCGGAGCGGGCATTCTCATGCACTCAATCTTCGAAACGCTCGATTTCGCTCAAGCTATCGACGATACCTCGGAGAGCTACATAGAAGAGGCTTCCGGCAGGGCGCTCGACCGCTACGGATACGACCGCCACTGGCAGCCCTGCCTGACCGGGATGGTGCGGCAGGTTCTCTCGACGCCGCTCGCCTCGCCGGAGGGGAGCTTCACTCTCAGCGGGCTCCGGCAGGGGAGCTGGAGCACCGAGCTGGAGTTTTTCTTCCCGCTCCGGCACGTCACCTCGCCCCGGCTTTCGGAACTGCTCATGAGGCACGGCGTCATTCCGAACGGTGCCGATACGTCCGCCGCCCTGCAGGCGCTCGATTTCGCTCCGGTCAAGGGGATGCTGATGGGATTCATGGACATGGTGTTCGAGGCGAAAGGGCGCTACTACCTGCTCGACTGGAAATCGAACCACCTCGGCAACGTCGTCGAAGCGTACCATCGGGACCTTCTCGGCAAGGCGATGCAGGATAACCTCTACCGGTTGCAGTACCTGCTCTACACGGTGGCGCTCGACCGCTTTCTCTCGCTGCGCGTGCCGGGCTACAGCTACGAAACGCACTTCGGGGGTGCGATCTACGTTTTCCTGCGCGGAGTCAGCGTCGAACGGGGCGAGGAGTACGGCTTCTACCGCGACCTGCCGTCAGAAGCGCTGATCCGCGATCTCCAGGAGCTGCTGATCGAAACGGAAACAGGGGAGGATGACACATGAGGACAATAAAAGATGACGAACACACATCTTATCCCTGGGAACGCAGAGCCCCAGCTCTGCATTGGAGCCAAAGGCTCCACACCAGGCCAACAACTTTTTCGAGCTGCCGATGATTGACTTCATCGAACGACCCATCGATCGTCAAGCCTCAGCCTTCCTCTGCCGGGGTGCAAGGGACGAATCGGGAGTGGTGGTGCGCTCGGTAGTTTCGCTGCTCAGTCAGGCGGTGGGGCAGGGGCACGTCTGCCTCGACCTCGAAGAGATTGCCGGGCAACCAGTGCGGATTCCGGGCCGGGACGAGCCGCTGCGCCTGCCGGGTATCGCAAACCTGCTCGCAGCGCTCCGTTCGCTGCCAACAGTCGGCAGGCCGGGGGCGCATCGCCCGCTGATCCTCGACGAAGCCGGACGGCTCTACCTTTATCGTTACTTCCGCTATCAGGAGACGCTCGCCGGGGCCATTCTCGCCCGTGCGGCAACGGAGACCGGCAGCCCCGACGAAGCTGCGCTTTCCGAAAGTCTCGACAGTTACTTCGGTCCAGACGAATCGGGAGAGGATCGCCAGCGGCAGGCCGCCCTCACGGCGCTCCGGAGAGGCTTCTCGGTCATCTCCGGCGGTCCCGGCACGGGAAAGACCACTACCGTGGTGCGCATTCTCGGACTTCTGCTGGAACAGCCCGGCGGAGAGCGGATGCGCATCGCCATGGCCGCTCCAACTGGCAAGGCCGCCGCACGCCTTGCCTCCTCTATCGCCTCGCTCCGGGAGTCGTTGCCCTGCTCCGAAGAGGTGAAGCTCCACCTTCCCGGCCAGGTCACCACCATCCACCGGCTGCTCGGCACCATCCCCAATTCGACCGGTTTCCGCCATAACGCAGGGAATCCGCTCCCGTACGACACCGTCATCGTCGATGAAGCCTCGATGGTCGATCTGCCGCTCATGACCGCCCTCGTCACGGCGCTCATGCCGCAGGCCAGCCTCATCCTCATCGGCGACCGCGACCAGCTCGCCTCGGTCGAGGCCGGAGCCGTACTCGGCGACATCTGCCGTGCCGCAGAATCGCCCGGCTCCTTAGTCACGGGCTGTGTCACCGTGCTCGACCGCAACTACCGTTTCGGCGACGGTTCCGGTATCGCAGCCCTCAGCCGCTCAATCAACAACGGCGACGCCGGCGAAGCCCTCCGCCTTCTTGGCGACCCGGCCGAGGGCACCATCTCGCTCGAAGCCACGCCGACTCGCGAAACCATCAGGAAGCGCCTCGCAAGCCCGGTACTCGAAGGCTTCCGCCCATACCTCGAAGCCGAAACGCCCGAAGAAGCCCTGCGCCTCTTCGAGCGCTTCCGCATCCTCACCGCACTCCGCGAAGGCCCCTGGGGAGCCGCCGGCATGAACCACGCCGTCGAAACCCTGCTCCACGAAGCGGGACTCCTCAAGGCCGACACCCCGTTCTACCGGGGCAGACCCGTTCTCGTCACCGAAAACGACTACATCCACAAACTCTTCAACGGTGACACCGGCATCATTCTGCCAGACCCGGAAACCGGCAACCAGAAAGCATATTTCGCCGCCCCCGACGGCACCGTCCGCTCCATCCCCCCTGAGTTCCTTCCGGCGCACGTAACAGCCTTCGCCATGACCGTGCATAAAAGCCAGGGCTCCGAGTTCGACAGGGTTCTCATGGTGCTGCCACCGGAGGATACGCTTCTCCTGACGAGAGAGCTGATCTATACAGGCATTACGAGAGCAAGAGAGGCTGTTACGCTCTGGAGCGATGAAGCTGTTTTTTCGGCAGCGGTAAAGCGCAGGACGGAGCGGAGAAGTGGGTTGAGAGAATGGCTGGTAAACAAACAGTAATCAAATCAGGATAGCTGAGTCGGCTACATGCATATCCATGCGGAACGAGGCGAAAAATTTGCTTCAGAATTATCCGTTATCAGGATGGCGGAGGATTAAATCTGTTTGAATTGAGTGAGATTTGGCGTATAATCAAGAGGGTGAAAGCGAGATACGACCGATAATTATTATCATTGAGGAGATATGCTCGACACAGATGATTTCGATAGCAGCCAGCGAGAGAAAATGAACAAGCAAGATCAAACATTTACCTGGCAGCTTTTGCAAAATATCCTATGGTTGGCTTTTGTTCCCAACATTGCCATTGCTGCTTTATTATTTGCGGCTGTTATTTGTGAGAACCAAAGCTTCTGCATGGCCATTATTGGTTTTGCATTATTTCTCCTGTTATTGCCAATGTCATTATATTATCTTCTTCCAGCCATAATATCTGGTGGGCTTGGCTTTGCTGGAGGCGTTGGCCTCGCTCCAGAAAAGCCCATAGCCTATCTGATTTCAATAGCTTGCTGGAGTCTTATCGCTTTTGTTCTAACATTGGTAATAAAAATGATAAACGAAATAAAGCGAACTACGTA
>NZ_JAIGND010000044.1:0-8571 GCF_036528655.1 Chlorobium sp. | reverse complement strand
CTGCGGACGGGAACACCGAAGGTCTGCTTGACCTCGACCTCTCCGGAGTGATCGTCAGGTACGACGAAGACGGGGACAGCGCGACAGCCGGCAGCGGCAGTCTGCTGATCACGGTTCAGGACGACGTTTCGATTGCAACTCACGATTTTAATGTTACTGCAGAACTGGAAAATCAGGCATGGTGGTCTGTTTCTGAAGGTGGTAATGGAGATAATGTATCACCAGATTATTCTACGGCATTGTCATTACATAAAACCACAGGCAATCTGCTTGACAACGATCTGATTGGTGCTGATAATGCAACTGCCGAGATACATTCATTTACCTACAAGAACGAGAATGGCACGGTCTTAACTGGTACAATCGGTCAGTGGGTAAATACCCAGTATGGAGCGATCAAGGTCATGGCAGATGGAACGTTTCAGTATATTTCCGATCCCTTCAGCACACATACGACAACAAATTTCCTGAATGAGGATTTAACCTATACTATTCAAGATGCCGACGGAGATCTTTCAACGGCGGTTTTTAAAATTAAAATCATCGATACGGAACCAGACATTAAAACGCCTGCTCAGTCAAGTCTTTATGAAAAAAATCTACCTGAAGGTAGCGATCCAAATGCAACAGAGACCGTTAAAACCGAGGATATAACATTTACTCAGGGGGCAGATCCAAAAGAGATCTATTTTGATTACCGGATGGTTACTTTTGCGGGTAATTCTATTCTTGATATTAACTTAAAGGATATCACAACAAGTATTGAAGAAACCGATCGGCGTCAATTTTCCGAACTCAAATCTAAAGGCAGGGATCTGACCTATACATTGAGCTCAGACAAGAGAACATTGACAGCATCCACAACCAGTGGAAACGAGCCGGTGTTTACCGTCGAAATATTAGGAAATCAAAACTTTGACGGTACGCCTGAATACAGGTTTACGCTCTATCAGCCGCTTGATCATATTCCCGATCCAGGCACTGAACTCATTCCTAGTACAGAAATACGTCCAAACGAGATCGATCTTATGTTTGATCTGGCAATCTGGGACAATAACGAGCAGCTTGATAAGAAAACCGTACAGATTCCGATAACGATTTATGATGACAATACGTTGCCGACCCCCAAGGCAATGACCGTTGTGGAGGATAGTCCGACTGCTGCCAATACCATTACCACGAGCGCCGATGCAACGTCGTCGAACACATCCGTTCCAGCCAAAGGCGACACAGATGGGCCGAAATATGGTACGGCAGTCGTAAACGCGAATGGTACGATTACCTATACTCCTGATGGAGATTACAGCGGAGCGGATTCATTCGTTTATACACATATCGATGAGGACGGATCTTCACATCTGGTGACGGTTTCTGTGACGGTTACGCCAGTATCGGATGCGCCGATTATGGCGGATACTTCTGCCGAAACTCAAGAAGACAAGCCAGTTGCGCTTGGTCTGGTTGCGCCAGCGATCAATGACTCGACAGATCAGAATAGCGCAGCAGTATCGGGCGATGATTCGGAAAGGTTCGGGCTGATTACCCTGGGCGGAATTCCTGATGGCGCACAGTTGCTGAAATCGGATGGAACGGTTTTGTTTACCGGTACAGCGGCCGATAATGACGTTACGATCCGGTTGACAGATGGTTTGTCTATGAATGGAATACCGGTTGCTGATTTGACGACGCTGGATACAGCGGATTTTAACGCTCTTATGATATTGCCTCCTCCCGACAGCAATGTTAATTTTACCGTAACAATGTCGGTGACTGAATATGAGGTTGATGGAGCCGGAAATCAGAAATCAGTTGGTGGTGTGCCGGTTCCAGGTGTAACAAAGACTGTGAACGACGTCATCACCGTCAAGGCAGTAACCGATCGTGTTGACCTTCAATGGAAGACGACTGCTCCGGACACCACGACGGACCTGTTACATCCCGATTCGTTTGTTAATCCGCTTCCGTCAAGAACTATCGATTCTCAAGACAGCTATATCTATACGACTCTTGAGGATGGCACGCTGAACAAGTGGATTGCTGAAGATTCGACATTCAATCTGAAGAGTTTGCTCGAGTATACCGCAGTTGATCCATCAGACATCAATAATAGTGTTCTGGGTAACCCGGCGGAAAATACAGGAACCGGAGATACAAGTGAAACGCGTTACATCGTCCTGAGCAATCTGCCTGTTGGAACCGTGGTTAACGGGACAACCATTGGAGACAGCGGTACTATTTCCATCATGCTGACAGACGGTAAAACCCTGCCTGATATCAATCTGATGCCTCCGAAAGATTTCAGCGGAGATCTGAAGGATATAAAGGTTACCCTGACAACAATTGACCAGGACAGTACATGGGAGACCGGTCTGATTGTTCAGGAGGAGGATTTCGTCATGCTCAATCTGTATGTCAAACCGGTAGCAGACGACATTGCTTCCCCTGATGTATCGACACCCGAAGATACCAGGGTGCAGTTCTTGCTGGGTCTTGTACCGACGGATACATCAACCGATCCGCTTATCGGCGGCAAGGAGGTTATCACCGGGATAACGATAAAGGCTCTTCCTGCGGGATGGAAGCTGTATGATGAAGGGGGTGTGCTTCTGACAACCGGCAGCGGAGCGGATTACACTATTGATTCCGACGATGTAACAATAGCGTATACTGGAGACCCGACAGGTAACACCTTCAATTATCAATACTACACGATTCTGCCGCCGGGTCATTCGAGCGCCGATATTCCTGTGCTGAGTATTGAAGTGACCTCTACTGATACGAGCGATCCGGATGGCGACGGGACTGCGGATATGGTGGATACAAGGACGGTTATTCACGAAATGAAGGTTACCGTTACCCCGGTAGCAGAGGTGATCGGAACGGACTCGGGGATGGATGGCGTTTCGGATGATCTTAATCCCGTCGGAGACAATGATCCCGATTCTGACGGAAACCTCAGTGCCGATCTGCGGATGAATCCGTCGCACGACTATGGGGTCGTCACCGCTACGGAAGATGAGTGGTTCAAGCTTCATCGAGTCGGTATTCCAGGTGATCCGGATAGTTTCGATCTTAAGACTCCGTGGAGTAACGAGGATACAACGACGTTATCCTATCAGGATAATTCGGAAAAAACGTATGCGCTGTTCACTCCAGAAGATTCGTCCGGCAATGAGCTTATAGGTTCCCGGTTCAGATACAATGATGGGTCATCAGACCAGATCAGGATGTATTCAGGAACCCCTATAGAAGTACCCATTGAATTTCTTGATACACTGGAGTTCAAACCGCCAGCCCATTTTGCCGAAGATGACATACGTATTATTGTCAACGCCAAGACGGTCGATACCGATCAGGATCCGGGTGGCACAGTCAATACCCGGATTACCGGCGAAGTTGTGCTGACTCTTGATGTGACGCCTGTGGCCGATGACGTTACTCTTGCCGTGACTTCTCCTGTCGGTGTTATTGAAGACAATGAACGACCGCTTTCCATTCGGCCGACAAGCAGTGACAAGGATGGTTCCGAGAACTTCTGGGTTGTTATTTCGGAGATTCCTGATGGTTCCCGGATGACCTACAATGGAAACGTTATTTATGCAACTACTGCAACGGATGGTTATGTAATAATAGAGAACTTTGATTCATCGTTGCCGCTCACCATATTGCCGCCACTGCACAGTAATGTGGATTTCGACCTGTCTGTGACGGCGTATGCGGTCGAGAGTGATGCACTCGTTCCGACCGGTCCTGTCAGCCAGACACTTACGATAACAGTCGATATAACCGGTGATGCCGATGGTGTTACTGTTGGCGTACAACCTAAAGGGTGCGTGGAAGAGCTTGTGGATCAATATGGTTGCCAGATTCCGATGAGTCAGGTAATCAATTCTGTCGCACCTATCGATACCGACGGCTCGGAAAGCGTGAGTGGATATTTCACAGGCCTGCCGGAAGGTTTTGACATTGTCGGTACGAACGTTGCCTTCCTCGGTGGAGAGGGGACCTCGCGCAGATGGGTGCTGACTCCCGATGATCTATCGGGCACCTATCTTTCCGTTCCAGAAAACTACAGCGGCACCGTAACCTTCAATGGTATTCCGGTAACGACTGAAAATGATGGCGATACATGGACCGGCCCGGTGCTTTCGATTACGAAAACCGTTACACCATCACCGGAAGCAACCATTGTAACCTCGACCAGCTTTAACGAAGATCAGTTTGTGCGGGTTGATTTTGATATAGAGTATCAGAATGGTGATACCGATGAAGTGCTGGAATCGGTCTGGATCAAGGCTTCAGATGTTGACAGCAAATCATTTACGCTCTATTATGATGCGGATGATGCTGGCATCGGTAGTCCGATTGCTTTCGGTCAGCCGGGTATGGTTGCCGATAGCGATGGTTATTACAAGCTTACCGGTGAGCAGTCAGAACATATCTATGTGCAGAATGAGCATGATGTCGATGGCACATATAATTTTGAAATACAGTACGCGATCAAGGATCCGACAAGCGATGGAACGACGGTGCCGCTTATTGATCTTGCAGGTAATCCAGTGCTTGATACTTTTGGGGCCCCTGTTCTTGTCGATCATATAACGGTATGGACAACAGATTCATACATGCTGCAAGTCAATGCCGTGACGGATCCGATCGATGCGACGCTTTTATCGATTACGCCTGATGACAGGGTTTCAGGTGCTGATTCTTCCGTAAGCGGTAATACTGTTACGGTTTTTGGTAGCACAATGCTGGAGGTGAAGGTTATGGTTGGTCAGCGTGACGATACCGCTGAAAATCCAGGAGGAAAAGATATCGATGAATCCGAAGTGCTTCAGCGGTTTGTAATCGACGGTGTTCCGGACGGAATTTCTGTTGTCGGTGGTACTTATATAGGAGATACCGACACGACTGCGAATACCGGTCGGTGGATCATCGACGTGCAGCCTGATGCGGAGTTTGATAATAATGATGGCATTGAGCAGACGATATTTTTCAATATCGATGGCACTGAAGATCAGCTTGCTTCTTCAGGTAGTGCAACCATTACCATAACCGCGGAAAGTCGCGATATGGGTTCGAACCCGCCAGCGACCGTCGCTTCGGGCATCTCCACGGCATCGACAAGTTTTACGGTCAAAATTGATCCTGCTTTTGTTGATGATGGAGCAGTTTATGCCCCGCCAGCTGAAATTACCTCCTGGCAGTTTGATACAGCATTCAATGCAACAGAAGATACTTCGTCATCTCTTGCAGATCTGACAAACGCAGCAATTTCTGATTCCGGAAATTTCAGTATCACGCTGAAAAATATTCCTGATGGAACTATTGTATCAGGTATGGAACGTACCGTATTGCCTGGCGGCGAAGTAGTCTATACCGCATCCGGTACAGGAGATAATGCTGATCTGCAGACACTGCTGCACAGTATTACGCTTACACCGCCTGCAAACAGGAACGAAAATAATTTCAATGATCAGTTCGCGTTTGATCTGACCCTGACAACCTATGCAGAGGGCGCTCAGCAGAATGTCGCGACCTTCCATGCTCAGCCAGAGGTCTACCCGGTGAGCGATCCGACAGCGATTGTCATTACGCCTCGTGGTATAGAGGGTGAAGATGATGTGAATCCCGGATTGTTTACAGACAGCGGAGAGGATGTACAGTTTACCGTCAGCTTCAGGAATGATGAAGATTACGGCAACACCGAGCTTGTTGGCGATCTGATGTTGACGATAACGGATAGCGGTATGGATGTCCATTCAGGCGTACTGCTTGATGGAAGTAATAGTGTGATTACGCCGGATTCTGTCGGTGCGGATTATGCTGTGTACAAAATCAGCGGGGTATCTTATGCCGATTCTTTGACATTTACCTATGTCCCTGTGGAACACTCGTCCGGCAGCGTCAGGATTGATGCATCCATGGATTCCAAAGAAACTCCTCTCTCAGATCCTCCTGGAACAGTAACCTTACCGGCTATTGGTGCCACAACGATTGATGTTATACCTGTTATCGACGGGTACAGGGTTGATTCCATTACGGCTTCAGGAAACGAAGATACCCGGATCAAGGTGGTTCTCGTCAATCCTGGTCTCGTTGATACTGATGGTTCAGAATCGGTGCAGAGTATTCTTCTGGAGAATGTCCCGAACGGTTATATGGTCTATATCATCAACGATGCGACAGGAGAGAAGTTGGCACTGAATGCCGGAGATGACGGATTGGGCCACAATACGTGGTCGCTTGGCAGTACAATGCCTTCGTATATTGCCATTCAGCCGCCCAAGAATGTCAGCGGTACAGTTGACAATATTTCTCTCTCGGTCTATACCATTGAAGACGGACTCGACACTCCGCTAAAGCAGTCATTCCCGTTCGATCTTGAGGTCCTTCCTGTAGTCGATGGTTTGACAATCAATCCGACTCACACGTTCGGCATTGAAGGAGAGCTGATTCCGATTAATCTGAATGCCTCGATGGCTGATTTTGACGGTTCGGAAACGGCAACCGTGACGTTGCAGGGACTTGGCAGATATGCCAGGTTCTTTGGAGACGGATCTGTTGAACTGACCGGAGTCAGTTATGAAGAAAGCACTGACACCTATACGCTATCCGGTCTTACGGTTGCCGATACGAATGCGTTGTCGTTTATACAATCTGCTCGGGTTATCGGCACTCCGGGAGTGACGGTTACGGCGGTTACCTATGAGAATGGTTCTACGACTCCATCCACAACCGTCTCTGGCAGCTTCACGCTCGACATCGCGCAGATTATACCGACGACCACCGACGATACCCTGCTGTACGACGGAATGGCTGATGTTGCCAATACCAGAAGCTATGACGGGCTTGCAGGTGAAGATACGCTGGTACTGCGTAAGGGAGAGGGGATTGATTTTGATACGGACAGATCTATTTTCAATATCGAGAGAATTGACTTGACGGTCAGTGGCGATCACATTCTTGAAAATATTACCTGGCAGGATGTTCGTGCAATGACCGATTCATCGACACATGATCTGTATATTCTTGGTGACAGTGGTGATTCCGTTAAGTTTGAGGCATCAAACGGCTGGAGTAAAGATTCTCCGGCTGGCAGTTTTGACGAATACAGCAATACAAATGATTCAACGATCAAGGTTTATGTTCAAAAAGAGATTGTTGATTCCATCGTGTAGGGGGTAGGCGGAATTTAAAACGATTACTTACAAACAAACTCATTCAAGCTTATGAAGCATACAACCAGGAAAAACCTGAAAACCCTGTCGGCGGCGATATTGCTGCTCTCCCTTGGGGCTCCGACGGCATTTGCCGGGCCGGTTACTGTGCGAGAGGCGGTTGAGAAGGCGATCAACACGAATCCGGAGGTCAAGGCAAGGTTCCATGCGTTCCGCGATGTGTACGAAGAGCAGGGCGTCTACAACGGGGGATACTGGCCGAAGGTCGATGCTTCGGCAGGGATCGGCCGCGAGTGGATTTACGGCGACGATGTGACCGATAAGGAATACTGGCGCAAGGGCGTACGTCTCGAGATGACGCAGATGCTTTTTGACGGGTTTTATACCTGCAATCAGGTCTGCCGGTTGAAGCATTCGGGGCAGGCAAGGTATTTCGAGTTCATGGATTCCATTGAAAACGTCGGGCTCGAAAGCTACAGGGCCTACGCCGATATCTTGCGCTACCGCGAGATGGTGCGCCTTGCAAAGACTAATTACGATTACCATCTGGATATATTCAATCAGGTCAGTAATCGTGTTGGTGCAGGGGTTGGAGCGGGAGTCGATCTCGAGCAGATCAGCGCTCGCGTGGCGCTTGCGCAGTCGAACTATATTACGGAGTTGAGCAATCTGCACGATGTGACGGCACGTTACCAGCGTCTCGTCGGCGAGTTGCCGGAAGAGAACCTCGAAGCGGTGCTGCTGCCGGTCGATGGCATTCCTGGCACCGTAACGGAAACGCTGCATGAGGCGTTTCAGTACAATCCCGGATTTCTTGCCACCATGTCGGAGATCAACGCGTCGAAACATGCGGTGAAGGTGCAGGAATCGAAGTTTTATCCGCGTCTCGATTTCAGGGCCCGTCATGACTGGACCTGGGATGCCGACGGCATAGACGGCAACCGTAACGAAGCGGTTGCTGAAATGGTGCTGAGCTACAATATCCTCAACGGCGGCTCTGATGCGGCGGCAGTAAGGCAGTACAAGCAGAAGCTGTACCGGTCGGTTGATGTGAAAGACAAAGCGGCGACCGATCTTCGCCAGACGGTATCGATAGCGTATAACGACCGGGTCAAAGTAGCTGAACAGGTGAGGTATCTGGATCAGCACCGGAAGAACCTCGACCGTGTCAGGGCTGCTTATCGTGAGCAGTTCAACATCGGGAAGAGGACGCTGCTCGATCTGCTGGATACGGAAAACGAGTATTACCAGGCGCAGCGAGCATACTTTAACGGGTTTTTCGACCTGACGGTTGCCAATGCTCGGACGCTGGCCGGTATGGGCAAACTGATGAGCACGATGGGTATCGTTCGCGGCGAGATGCCGAGTCTGAAGGATATCAATATTC
>NZ_JAIGND010000043.1:0-6012 GCF_036528655.1 Chlorobium sp. | reverse complement strand
TTATGCTTTTGGGCTATTGAGGTGTCGGGCTATCAAGCCATAAGAGGAAGAGCGCGGTTCCCGCTGATTGGGAACGGATTTACACAGAAAGATTGAAGAGGAAGAGTTTTGCCCACGGATTGGCACGGATTGGCTCGGATTTTTTTTGGATGAGGGGTTGACCGGAGGTTGTGTTGAGTTTTTCTGCTATTGAGGTGTCGGGGTATCTCGCCATAAGATGAAGAACGCGGTTCCCGCTGATTGAATGCGGATTTTCACGGATGGAAGACGGGAGACGTGGGCCGTGAGCCTTGGGCGGTGGGCCGGAAGATTGAAGAGGAAGATGTTGCCTACGGATTTTTATGGATTGAAAAGAGGAATATCAGGGTCTGTCCCCTACTTGGTGTGTCAGAGGAGGAGGAGGAGGGTGGCGAGGAGGGCTGTTGTTATGTGGAGCAGAAGGGCGCGTTTTGCTTTTTTGCCGGGGGTGAATGCGTAGTGAATCGCCATGAGAAGGCTGTAGACCAGGATCCCGGATATGAGGTACTGCATGATGTATAGTGTTTATGTATACATCATGAGATTAACGATTTTCAGCAGGATTTGAAATATAAAGTTTCCGGAATGAGGGACATCCCTCTGAAATGTGTTTGGGATCAGGCGCGAGCGGGGGTGAAGGGCGAGTCGGTTATTATCTGCTGTGTGATGGTTTTGTGTTGGCGATTCTTACCTTTTTACTGTTTTTTGCTTAGATTTGTTGAGTGTGTCTTGCCTTTAACCCCAATTTTTTAATAGAGATATTATGACGCTTCCTGACGGCAGCAGTGCGTTGCTTCCGGAGAACAGCGAGGCTTTGGCGACGTATTGCCGACGGCTGGAGGCCGAGTTGCGGCTGGAGCGGTCGCATCTGGGTTCGTTGTTCGCGGTTATGCCGGATATGGTCTGCATCGCTTCTACGGATGGGTATTTCAGGCGGTTGAGTTCTTCGTGGGAGCAGGTGCTTGGTTACAGCCTGGATGAGCTGCTTTCGATTCCGTACCGGGAGCTTATCCATCCGGATGACAGGGAACCGACTCGTCTGGAGGTTGAGCGGCAGCTTGCGGGGGGCAGTACGGCGCATTTCGTGAACCGGTATCGGACAAAGGATGGCCGTTATCTCTGGCTGGAATGGAATGCTTCTCCTGCAGATGACGGAAACCTGTTTGCCGTCGCTCGCGACATTACCGCAAGGCGCGAGGAGGAGATGCAGCTGCGGCTGTGGGCCGATGCGTTCCGCTATTGCGCGCACGGGCTTGCGGTTGGCGATCCTTCGACGAATACGATGACGGCGTGCAATCCCGCTTTTGCCGCTCTTCATGGTATGACGCCGGAAGAGCTGACGGGTCGGGCGCTGCTGGAGCTCTACCCTGCTGATGTTCATGATTATGTGCATAAGCAGATTGCGATTTTGCATGACAAGTCGACGACGAGTTTCGAGACCGATCGGCTGCGGAGGGACGGTTCGCGCTTTCCCGTGCAGATGGATGTCGTATGCGTGAAGGATGCATCGATAAGGCCTCTGTATATGATTGCTTCGGTACAGGATGTTTCGAAGCGCAAGGAGTTCGAGAAGGCGTTGCTCAGAAGCGAGGCGCAGTTCCGCTCGGTTGTGGAGGCCGCTCCGGAGGGGATTTTCATACAGACGGATGGGCGTTTCGCTTACCTGAATCCGGCGGCTATGGCTATTTTCGGGGGTCGGGTTCAGGACGAGCTGCTGGACCGCGAGGTCATCGGGCGGTTCCATACGGATTTCCGGGAGCTGGTTGCCGAACGCATCGGTCAACTGAACGAGCTGCGGCTTGGGGTGGAGGCTGTCGAGGAGACAGTTGTGCGCATGGACGGGTCGCTGGCGACTGTGGAAATTTCCGCCGTTCCGTTCCTGCATAACGGAAAAGCGGGCGCTCTGGTGTTCATGCGGAACGTAACGGAACGCAAGCGGGCTATGGAGGAGCGGCAGGTACTTGAAAAGCAGTTGCTGGAGGCGCAGAAACTTGAGTCGATCGGCAGGCTTGCCGGAGGTATTGCTCACGATCTGAACAATCTGCTCACGCCGGTGCTGGGGTATGCGGAGATGCTTGAGAGCGAGCTTTCGGGATTGGAAGAGCAGCGGGAGGAGGCGCGGATGATCCGGGAGGCTTCGCTGAGCGCAAGAAAGCTGATCTGGCAGCTGCTGGCGTTCAGCCGAAGACAGACGCTGGAGCTTGAGCCGGTGGATCTGAACGAGGTGGTGGGAAAAGCCTGCAGGCTGCAACAGAGTTGCGTGGGAAGCCTGGTGGCGGTGGAGTTATCGCCTGATGCGGAGCTGCCGCGCATCCTCGGGAATGCGAGCCAGCTGGAGCAGGTTATTATGAATCTTGTGATGAATGCTCGGGATGCCATGCCTTCGGGTGGCAGGCTGCGCATTGCAACCTCGATTGTTGTTTTGCAGGAGCCTTCGGATGGTCTGCCTGCGGGACGGTATGCTGCGCTGGAGGTGACCGATACGGGGGAAGGAATTGCGGCTGAGGATCTGCCGCGGATTTTCGAGCCTTTTTTTACGACGAAGGGTGCCGGCAAGGGAACGGGACTGGGGCTGCCGAGCGTGTACGGAATCGTCAAGCAGCATCGGGGCAACATACAGGCGACAAGCACGCCCGGCAGGGGCACTACGTTCAGGGTGCTGATTCCGGCGCTTGAGGAGTCGGCTGCGGCACCCGGTGCGGCAGATTCATGCAGCCCTGGCGAGGCGAGGTACAGGGTGCTGGTTGTGGAGGATAACGATATGGTGCGCAAGTTCATGATGCATGCGCTGGAGATGCAGGGGTACGAGGTTACGGGCGCCGAGAGCGGCGACAGGGCGCTCGGGATGGTCGTCGATGGGGCTGTGGTTCCGGATCTGGTTATTTCGGATATTATGATGCCGGGCATGAACGGCGTGGAATTTGTCGGGGAGGTACGAAAACTGCTGCCGGAGGTGAGGGTGCTGTTCATGTCGGGGCATACGAGCGATCATGTGAAGCAGCAGGTTATGGCACTTTCGGGGAACGACATTCTGAGCAAGCCGTTCACGGCTAAGGTGCTGATGGAGAGGGTGAGCCGGGAGACGGGAGTCAGGAGGGAGGAGGATTGAGGGGGGAAATACAGGCTGCCCCATTGTCTGGGGCAGCTTGCTGAGAATGAGGGCGGACGGTTGTCGGGTGGAATATCAGTCTTTGTTTTTGTTATCATCGCTACCGTCCTGGCCCTGGCCATCGCCATTGCCGTCGCCAGGTGTGCCGGGATCGCCAGGTGCACCCGGATCACCGGGTTCCGGGCCGGGAAGACCGCCGCCGGAGCTGACTGCGCTGCCGACACTTGGTGCAACGGTTGCCGAGACGGCTGCCTGAGCGGCTACATCCGACAGATTACTGCCCGCTGGAACAGCGGCATTAATCGTGGATCCGGCATAGGCTGCCGGGAACAGCATCAGAATCGCAATGCGAAGAAGTCGTTGTTTCATGTATCTGTCTCCTGATTTTTTTAGTGTTGCTGTTTGGTTGATACTGCATACTACAGCTTGAAGCCGGTACCGACGGCAAAGACCAAACGAACGCCGTCGCCGGAGTTATCGGTAAGATCGGCGGCACCGATGGTGGCGGCAAGCGGGAAGGAGCCGAGCCAGAAGGTTTTGGAAACACCCGCGTTGAGGTTCAGACCGTTCCAGTCGGCGATGAGGTTGAAGGCATCGGCAACTTCATAGGCGACGTTGCCGAAGACGTAGGTGCCGTGCTCCCCTTTTCCGTCAGCTATATCCAGCGGGCTTTTATCGCCGAAACGGCCAGTACCTGCGCCGATGCTGAAGTGGAGCCTGGAGTTGCCGGTATCGTCGTTCACGAAGGGATCGGACTGCATTCCCTGGCTGTAGACGATGTAGAAGCTCTCATCGGAATCACCGCCTTCTGTGATCATCACGTTTTCAACTCCGATACCGATGGCATTGGCATTGCCGAGATCTTTGAAGATGTGCGCCGACATGGAGTATTCTTCCCATTCGCTGATATCGAGCGAAATCAGGGAGACCTGAATGCCGAGATTCTTTTTCGGGTCGCCGATGCCGAAGCCGAGCACGGCGGCGCCGTCGGTGTCATCGGTGTACGGAGCCGGTGAGGTACCGCCGACGCCCATGAAGATGACGTTGTTGGAGGCGCCCCAGGCCACAGGCGTGGTGATGGATTTGCCGTGGATGTTCGGCAGATAGGTCGGCGATGTCGGGTTTGCTGCGGCCGTTTCCGGTGCTTGCATGGCCATGGCGGCCATGATGGCCGGCAGGAGATACTTAGCGGGGGTTTTCATAGGGGTTGCGTGGTTTGGAGGTTATGGGCGTGAGCCGTGAGCGATGAGCCGCGGGCCGGAAGCCCGAAAATCGGGTTATGTGTTTGGTGTCGTGCGTTACGAAAAAACGGTCTGATGGCTGAAGATTGCCATGAAAGCTGCTGCCGGATGCCATGTATCCGGATAATTCATGTTTTTTTCTGATATCGTTCGGGAACGGGGGAAGGGAAAAAGAAGATAAAAAGCTCCGCTCTCTTCAGTTACAAGTGCATAACTGCAACTGCATCTGAAGAACTGCAAATGCATCGCGAGGATCCGCTTGATATGGTATCTGACGGTTGAACTGGATGGGGGATCCTGAGAAAATGTACACTATTTCCTGTATTCCAGCAAAATTTTTCACCTCCCTCTGTTTGCGAGCATCCTGGTTGCGTTCTGGTTGTCGCTTATTTTAGCGAGAACTGCCATTATGTGGGCTTCGAGTTCTGCCGGGAACGGCTTTATGGATTTGCCGTATTCGGGAGATGTGAAGTATGCGAACGATTCTGCCCAGTATTCGGCTTCGTTGTTTTTTGCATATTCGCTCGGAGCGTAGTTGCGGGTGTCGATCATTGTTTTGACCAGCGACTTCCACTCACGGTTGTTGACGCCCATCTTGATATCGATGACGTGGCCGAATTCGTGACGGATGGTGTGCTCGACATTGCGCATCGAGAAGACGATCTCGTCGCGAACCGGGTTGTACATGCCGCGGCTTCTGGAAACCATGTGCAGCTTGTTGACCCTGGGAAGATTCAGCGCATATGCATTGCGGAGCCTGTCGACCTCTTTGTTGATTCTGTTGAGTTTCGCGAGCTTTTCGGAGTCTTCGACGGGCTGACCGTAGACGCTGTTTGTGTAGATGATGAAGTTATACGACTGCTTTGCGATGCGCTCCGCTTCGGCAAGTTCGGTAGCGGACTGGAGGGTGGTCGTTGCATGTGCCGGTGCCGGCATGATTGCTATCAGGAGAAGCGTCAGGAGTGTTGCGAGCCGGGTGTTGAGCAGATGTTTCATCGTTGATCTCCGAAAAGTTTTGTTTTCCGGATATCAGGGATCAACTGCTATGCCACGAATTATGAAATGATTTTATATTCCTGCTATATCTTTATCGAATAATATTTTATGCGATTATTATTATTTTTATTTAGACTATTCTTTTTTCCACAAATCGTATCATTATCGGGCAATCGGGGAAATACCGGATCATTTCAGGACAACAGCGGGACGGTGTCGGGCGCGGGTACGCATTTCAGGGGACGTTGTTTTGCAGCTCAACTTGTAACAAGTACGCATTTCAGGGGACGTTGTTTTGCAGCTCAACTTGTAACAAGGGTCTTGAAACGGAGGGATTGAAGTGGAAGAGTTTTGCCCACGGATTAGCACGGATTTATGGATGAGGGTTGATCGGGGGTTGTGTTGAGCTTTTCAGCTATTGTGGTGTCGGGCTATCCAGCAATGAAGAAAAAGAGCGCGGTTCCCGCTTATTGAAATCGGATTGGCACAGATTGAAGAGTGTGGGATGTGAGTCGTGGGTCGTGGGCCGGAAGCCCGGGGGATTGAAGAGAAAAGATTTTTGCCCACGGATTTTCACGGATGTACACTGATTTATGGATGCGGGCGAGATCGGGTAGTTCTGTTGAGCTTTTTGGCTATTGAGCCATC
>NZ_JAIGND010000042.1:0-10213 GCF_036528655.1 Chlorobium sp. | reverse complement strand
GAGGTTCTTCCAGGGAGCTTTTAAGCCCAAAATGTGTCAAAGAACGGTGTTTTTTAGGATCGACTACGAGCTTTTCGGCTGACCCAAGTACAGAGATATATCAAAACTCAATAAATCGAGGTTCCCTATTATAAAGGCAGCTAAACCCCTCAATGGACCGGAACGTTTCATGGAAATGTTTTTCATGTAACAGGCAATTAATTAACAATCAGCCCACCAACCCCCTCTCATTCAGGTATATAGATAATATCTCCGCTTTCCAGCTGATAAGCAACGCCGACCATTCTGCCTTTTCTTCCGCTGGCCTGCTGGTCTTCCGAGGTTTTATATTTCTCGATCACATTTCCTTTCCTGGTAATGATTTCCATGTTCTCTTTGCCCGGGTTCTTGACGATCATGTAAGTCTCTTTCGAAAAAATCTCCTGCATGTTGAAAAGAATGACAAGAGCGACCATGAGGGCAACGACAAAAACCATGTAAACGTCAAAAAAGCAGGCAGTAAACGGTTTGCCATCCAGTCCACACGACCCTTGCAACGAGCCGAGGAAAACAGATGCCAGCCGGACAGACAGTGATTCGGCTCTTAAGGATTCGTTATCAGACAGGCGAAATTAATATTTATTTAAACTGATTTATATATCAAAAACAATACAGACTCCGGCAGATACTGTTAGCTACTTGGCAGCGATTGTCTGCACGTGCTTGACGATTCTCGGAAAACCTCAGCCAACCATTGTGACGGAACGCCGGAAACGTTGGCCTTATCAACCGTTAATGTACCGTATTCAAGGCAAAAGGCGCCTCGCACAGAACCCGGTACTCCGCGCCGTCGGGTTTCAGAATGGATTCATAGAGTGAAAGCCCCCTGAGGCGGGCTTTCCAAGCCACCGGCACCTGCAGTTTCATCCGGGCAACGTCATGCCGATCATCGAATTTGATGCGTGCGATCGTCAGATGCATGAGAAACGCTCTCTCTTCGGTTCGCTCCAGAGACAAGCGGCAAATCAGCTCGTTGCGCAGCGCGTCGGAAAACGGCGCTGCAGGACCGGTTGCCCAGAGAATACGAGGTTTGTCCGCCGCCGGACCCGGCGATACTGAGGTGAACAGAACATCGGTCTGCGGAAAAAGGGCTGCCGTATCGCAAAGCGCGACACATGCATTTTCCGGCATATCGGTCAGCCAGGGAGGGATTATGGTGAGATGGAGATTTTCCGGCTTTATCCAGCGTACATGCAGATCGGAATACCGTTTACGGAACTCCAGAAACTGTTCGCGCAGCTCCTCCCCCGCCGGAATACCCACAAACACTCTTCTTGGGCTGTTCCCATGCGATGCTATTGTCTGTGAATACATTCTTTCTTTTTCTGTCGATTACATCCCGTAATGCACGGATATGATAAACCCTCGCTGGCCAGCGAGATTATGGGGTGAAGGCCGACCGGCGCGAACTCCGCGAATATCGCTTTTTGTCATTGCGAACGACAGGCCTCCTGTTTTTTCAGAAACTCCGTCCTTAAATACAGCCACTCGCTGCTGTCCATCTCCCACTCGCAGTAGATTGCCACCCCCGCATAGTTCTCCGGCAGCACCCGATAGCTTTCAAGTCCGGCATCAATCCCTGAAAGCGCATTCGGCAGGTTCTCAGTTTCGACATTATGATACTCTGCGCCTGGATCGTCGTACGCCGGAATGCCAAGCAGCACTTCCGTCTTGCCGGACCAGTCAAGCACCTTCACGGCCCAATCGCTCATCAATTTCCTGTAAAGCCTGGGCGACCGCAGCGACGTATCATACATCATGGGAACAATCTGATCAGACCTTTGAGCCACCTCGGAATAATACAGCCTGTTCCAGTGTACCTTCGAAAACGGCCGGGAACCCATGTGCGGAGGATAAGCCGCCACAGAAATGATTTTGCCCTTAGGAATTGCCCGCCTGAGCTCGTCAAGCAGCATAAGAAAAGACTCGCTGCCATCTGACACAGGCTCGATATTGAGATGGATGCCTGCGAGCCGCGGATGGGTTTGCAGCAACGCAGCCGAAGACGAAACGAAGTTCTCACGCCACTCGGCCGAATCCGGAAAACACTGCTTACGCAAAACACCTCCAACCCATGGCAGAACCCTGAACCCTGAAAACCCGTCGAGGAACCGTTCAGTCTGAAGAGAATCTGCCGGAGCGATCTGTCCTTCAGAAGTGGCAGGGCAGAGGTGCGGAAAAACGTCTCTCACCCCATGCGTGGCAAGCAGAACCGCCAGCTCGCGTATGCTTTCGGTATTGCGGAAACGCGACCGCTCAACATTGTTCCGATCGAACCAATTATCGTCGCCGAGCCAGCCATGCTCGATCCATATGCCGTTGGTACGAAGATCATGCCGCCCGTCGGCAACGGACCTGCACGATGACCGCGCATGATAAGCAAGCGCGGCTAATGCCGGAATCGCCAGCAGCAACAGAATCGAACGCATGCCTCTTCGCATGATATGCTCCGGAAAATACAAGTTCATCTCATTCCAGAAATAGTGAAATACAGGCGAATTACCAACCTCCCTTCCTCCACGTTTGATACGAAGGCCTCTGCGAATGTTGTTTCGCAACCCGACCCGCAGGCTCAGACGTGCGCCTTCCGACAGTCAATAATGGGTATAACCGCATATTCTCTTTGTATACCATCCAAACTATGCAGTATATTTAACAAAGCAGTTTTCTTTTTTTCCGGTACGCCGTTTCAGCACATGACCCGATTGCCGGAAAAAAAGGCCTTCCCTGCAAAGAACAGGAATAGATTACCTTAAAACCGCATTTGAGCGCCTTACCGACAACTGTCGGAGTTCTCATATCAAAATGAGCTTCAATGCAATACAGCAAGAGTTGTCAGCCTCATATCAGCCGGTTCTGATACTTCTCTTTTTCAACAAGCATCAAGAAAACAATGCAGAAAATCCATGCCGGCGTTGGGCTCAGCGATGCCGCCGATTCATTTCAGGCAGGAAAAAACGCGGTAACCGATGCTCTCGAACGTATAAACGGTCAGACACCGCAGATACTGATAGTATTTGGAGCCATGCGATTCGATCACCGCGAATTGCTTCGCGGAATCCAATCGGTTACCGGTGATATTCCGCTTGTTGGAGGCACAACGGCCGGAGAAATTTCCACTCAGGGATTTTCGACAGACTCTGTGGTCGTTATGGCTGTCGCATCCGGCCAGCTTCACTGCATTGCTGGAATCGGCCACGATATGAGCCGTAATGTCTATGCATGTACCAAAGAGATGATCAACGATATTCTCTCAAGGGATACCTTCGATCCTGACGCTTCGCTACTCTTGTTCCCTAATGGCATGGGCGGCGACGGAACGCAGATTCTTGCTGGAATACACGACCTTCTCGGTGAACATTTCGAAGTGGCAGGCGGTTATCTCGGCGATGACGAACGGTTCTCAATGACGTTTCAGTACTACAACGGCAGCGTCTATAAAGACGCTATCGTCGGGCTGATGATCCGCAAACAGGATGGCATACAAACAGGCACAGGAGTGAAAAGCGGATTCGAATCGATAGGAAACAGCTTTACCTGTACCGCTTCCGAAGGCAATGTCGTTAAAGAGTTCGATCATGTGCGGGCATTGGATCTCTACAAGGATTTTCTGGGAGAAACGCGATCTGAACGACTGCCCGGTATCTGCCTTGAATACCCGTTCGGAATTATTGAACCCTCGCTCTCAGCTCAAGGAAATCACCTGTTTCAGTTACGATGCGGCCTTGCCGTAGATCACGAAACAGGAACCATCTCCCTGGCAGCATCCATTCCCGAAGGAAGCGAAGTAACTCTGACGACCGCTTCGAGGAGCGAAATAATAAAAGGCGCTCTCGATGCCGCGAATCAGGCAAAAGCATGCCTTTCGGGAGCTGATCCCCGCTTCATCATCATGTTCAGTTGCGTCGGAAGAAAACTGGTTCTCGGCAGAAGAATACAGGAGGAAATTTCCGCGGTAAAGCAATGCTTTGGGGACGACATCCCGATCATCGGTTTTTATACGTACGGAGAAATCGGCCCGATTAACAAAATGAAAGCCGAATTAGCTACTGCAAAATTTCATAACGAAACCGTAGTTCTCTGGGTAATCGGCGAAGAACAAGCATGACCCCGACACTTAACTGTTAACCCCTTTAGACAGTTATGAACACAAAAGATATCCAGGCACTGCGAATTCGTCTGAACGAACTCGAACAGGAAGTATTGCAAAACAGACGCATCAAGGACGAACTGCTTGAAAAGCAGAACGCTCTGAGGGAACAGAATGTCAAACTCATAAAAAAATCCATAGAGCTTTCGGATTTTCAACGGCAGCTTGAGGACAAAAATTACGAGCTGGAACTCTCGCGAACCGAACTCGAAAAAGCGCTTGCCAATCTCAGCGAAAGTGAAAACACCCTCAGTACCATTCTTGCCAACAGTCCGGACATTATCATTGCCGTAGACCAGCGACATAACGTCATTTATTTCAACCGGACATTTCCGGGAAACAATAAACCGCTCGATATCGGCAAGCATTTATGTGCATACATTATTAACGACAATCACGATCTCTACCACGAAACCATCGACTCGGTTTTTCAGTCCGGCAGCCCGACAGTTCTTGAAAGCGAATTCAATCTGCCGGACAACGACACTATTTTTCTGGAATCAAGACTGGTACCCTGTATTATCGACGACAAGGTCTCTTCGGTCGTCATGATCAGCTCGGATATCACGGAAAGAAAAAAAATAGAACAGGAACTGAAAAATACTCTTACCGATCTTGAGCGTTTTAACCGGATCATGGTAGGTCGAGAAATCAGAAATATCGAGCTTAAAACCGAGCTTGAGCAGCTGCGGGCGAAGCTGTTGGCAAACGGCAGCGATGCATCAATATCAACAAACCATAACAACAGAACAACTCTCGCAAGCAACCTGACAGATCCTCTTGCAACCGATTTATCCGACTGGCTATGTCCCATTGACAAGGCAAGCCTCACAGCCCCTGACAATCCGGCTGATGATTATCTCTTCAGAAGCCGGCAGCGGGCAGCCCTGCTTAATCTCATCGAAGACGCCAATCTTGCAAGAAACCAGCTGCTCGAAACAAACATCAAACTTGAAGAGTCCGTCAGACGTACCGAAGAAATGGCTAAAGCCGCAAACGAAGCCACAAAGGCAAAAAGCCAGTTTCTTGCAAATATGAGCCATGAGATCCGAACACCTATGAACGGAGTTATCGGCATGTCGGATATCCTTCTTGAAACCAGACTTGACGAAGAACAGAAACGATATGTCGAAACCATCATCGGCAGCGGAAAAAATCTGCTCAGAATCATCAACGACGTACTGGATTTCTCGAAAATCGAAGCCAATCATCTTGAACTCGAGCACTACGAGTTCAACCTGCTTGAACTTCTCGAAGACGTCTGCGGACTTCTGGGATTCGAAGCTTACGATAAAAACCTTGAACTGATTCTCGTTACGGCAAAGAATCTGCCGTTTCATGTTAAAGGCGACCCGGCAAGAATCAACCAGATCCTTGTCAACCTTGTCGGAAACGCTATCAAGTTCACGCATGAAGGAGAAATAATCCTCTCTGCCGATCTGCAGAAAGAAACCGAATCCCATGTCGTTATAAGGTTTTCTGTGCGCGATACAGGTATCGGTATACCGGCACATCGAATCTCATCGATTTTCGAACCATTCATTCAGGCCGACGGTTCAACAATCAGGAAGTACGGCGGCACCGGTCTCGGGTTGGCCATATCGAACCATATAGCAAACAAAATGGGCGACGGAATAACCGTCAAAAGCAACCTTGGCAAAGGATCTGTTTTTTATCTCGACGTACTGCTTGAAAAAGCCGCACCCGCCTCCGGGCCGGTGCCCTACTGTGCCGCACCTCCTCCCGGCATCAGGATACTCGTAATAAGCAGCAATGCCGCCGCAAGCAAAGCAATGAAACAACTGCTCGAAAATGAACAATGCGTCTGTACCGTTGCAAGCACTTTTCATCATGCAGCAACAGCCATTAAAAACCATAAATTCGACATCGTTCTTGTTGACATTCAGAACGATAATCTGCTGGCAGATCAAATACCTGAATCCATGGATGAACTACCGTTGATTATTCTTGCATCAACAGGAAAAAGTGATGAAATCAGAAACCGGTATGGAAATAAACGCTTCAGACTGATCCTTAAGCCCATTCACCGAAAAGAGTTATTCTCGGCTCTTGCCATCGCCGCTGCAACCGGCACACCCCGGAACGACAGACATACCCGGACTGCGACGAAAATAAGAGAACGACCTGCAGAAGTTGATAACGGTTATCGGATATTGCTTGTTGAAGACAGCAAAGTGAATCAGCAGGTAGCATCGGCCATGTTGAAACAGATGGGTATTGCGGCCGATATTGCCGAAAACGGATTCGAGGCACTGCACAAACTCAGGGCGAACCATTACGATCTTGTTCTGATGGACTGTCAGATGCCGCAGATGGACGGATACGAAACAACAAAGAGGATTCGCAGCAATTCGGAACAATCGCTGAATCATGGAATTCGCATCGTTGCCATGACGGCACACGCAATGAAGGAGGATAGGCAAAAATGCATCGACGCCGGTATGGACGATTATCTGGCGAAACCGATCAGAAAAACCGATTTCGAACACATAATCAATAAATACCTGAAATCATAACATCTACACCTGAATTATTCGCCATCGTACCTTCCCGGTGATACATCCGGTCAACAGTTAATCGAGTGGCCTCGAAACATTTATTGCTGTTCAGGATTGACCACGCTTCCTGGTTGATTTCGGATTTCAGAGTTATTTTAAAGGCCTGACTGGAGTCGTTTGAGCCTCCAATTGTAAAGAAACCCGAGCACCGACAAGCCAAGCGCGACAGCAAGCGCTCCCATACCGGGCATCGAAGCCGACAGCAAGCCCGTAAGCATGGTCGCATGCGAAAGCTTCCGGAATATCCCCAGGTCAAGATCTGCACCCTGATTGCATTCAGACAAAGGGACATAATCTTGTATCCTATTGCACGAGAACCGATAAACCCGGCAAGCCATGACGCGGAAGGCTTTCCGGAAGGAAATTCTGTCTATTTTATTTCCTGGGCGAAAAAGAAATACCAGCCGAGCGGTTTGGATTTCAGGAAAATCGCGATAATTTTTTTCCCGTTCAGCCTGTACTCGAATGTCCCCTGATTACTGGTCATGATCTTCCTGAACTCATCACCGAGACTTTCGTCCGCGACGTCATCGACGTTTTTAAAAATTCTGCCGATATAACGGTGAAGAACGATTTTCGCAGTTGGGTCAAGGGCATAGAAATAGGTGCCGTCAGGCAGCACAATGTCCTCAGATACCAAATCCGAAAGCAGATGCACCCTCACCGAGACGCCGATTGCCGCGACCACCTTGCCGTCCCGGGTAACCGGGCTGGCAACGATCACCGAGCGGTGACCGGTGGATTTGCTGATGACGAGGTCGCATTCCACATCCTTATTGGCCAGAAGCTTCGGAAAATAGGCTCGATCTTTCAGATTCTGGCTGGTCAGCCCCCCTGATTCGGTGCTGTAATAGCTTCCGTCAGGCATCGCATACCATACCGTAGCATCGGTCGGCAGGTCCTTACTGAAATTCCGGAGCACAGGCTCGATCGATTTCCATTTCCCCGACTTCGCTTCTTTCGTCAGGGCAAGCGCCCTTGTTGTTCGAACGATACCTGCAAAATGTTCCTCTACCATTCCCTTGTAAGCGCCCAATGCAACATTCGGATCGAGCCCGAGAGCAGGCGGCTTCGCTTCTGCCGGTAATGAAAGGAATGACAAGGCGAAGAGAAGCGCTGAAGCAAGATGCATTAGTGGTTTTGACATGAGAGACCTCCTCTTGTTTGTTTTTCGCCAGAAAAGCATAGGGGAAACCGGGGCAAGATCGACCTGTTCAAACACAGCGGAGAAAGACAGTTTTATGCTGTATTCAACATCTTTTAAAAGTAATTATTTAGTTGACAAAAATATAGATATCAATGTCTGCATGACCATAAGGGCGCGCGAATCGGATAACAGGTTCCAGCCCGACACTCCGCGACAATTCCGGCCCGGCAAAACAACAAATCTCCTGCGCTATTGCACTATGTGCCCTCAAATACCATAGGCATGCGACACGCTTACCCGATAGTAAGCCGCATGAGCGTCACAACCAGAATCATTGCTGTACCGGCGATATAAATCCGCCGGATGTCGGTAATCCGGTCAGGAATCCGGGGGTTGAGCATGCGACTGACCGAATGGAAAACAACAACGTCGAAAAGCACAATGGGAAGCAGATACACCCGGTCAAACCACCCAAACGCAAACGGGATGACACCAAGGGAAAAAACAAAACCAAATACACCGGCAGCAACCTGCATCGCCCTGTCCGATCCGAACATCACCGCAAGCGAATGCGAACCGGTCCGTCGATCGCCCTCGACGTCCAGCGCATCCGCAGCAATCTCCTCGCCGAGATCGACACCCAGGGTCATTACCGCCATGAACCAAACCATCGGCTCCGAGAGATTGCCAACGGCAACACCGCCGAAAATAAAAGTCATGCCGACAGTAACCGCCACCATAAGGTTTCCGGCAAGACCGTACCGTTTAATGCGCCAGTTGTAGAGTATACCGAACAACAGGAGCACTGCAACGACAATGAAAGCCTGCCAGCCAAGCAGGAATGCCGAAAACAGGCCGAAAAGCACGAGAACGGCGGAAAACGCAACAGCTACTTCACATGTCACAAGCTCTGCTGGCAGCGGTCGCAAGGGGGAATTCATGCGGTCTGTCTCAATATCGAAACAGTCGTTGAGAACCAGAACCGACGCTGCAATGAAAAAAGCGGCTAAAAAACCGCAGAGCGCCTGCAGTGCTGACGGGGGCCCCCCACGCGCCAGCACCTCGGCAAGCAGCACGCATATCCCGGCAGCAAACGACAACTCGACGCGCATCAGGCGAAACAGCCCGAAAAGTCCGGCATTGAACATGGAACAGAAAAAACAGGTTTCATTGAACGGCAGCATCATCCTTTTGCCAATAACACCGCCCGACCACATATTCTTACAAATACTGAGCACCACTAAGGGGTGTTACTGCAAAAATATACTATTTGGTGATTACCTCTCTGAGTCTGCGTACCACACTTTCATGCTGAACAGATCTATTATAAAAACCTGTAAAAAGTTATTACGTAGCCAAATTTCCATGTTGTCCCGACAAGTCGGGATTGAAATCCTCTTCCCGAAAGTTTTCGAGACTCCGGTTTTGAGGTTTATCCCGAGCTACCGGGGTTCCGTCCGTGCGATTAGACTCGCGCTCCTTTATGGAGCTTGATTCTTTTATCGCTCATCACATTCTATCGAGGCTCCCTTATGAATGAGCATGATGGACATGGCCGATATGGCTCGTCAGGGAGACCTTGACGGAAGGGGGAATCTCTCGATGAAAGTGCTCAACACCTTTATCGGATGGTTTCTATATATCTGCATAGACCAGATAACGTTTAAAGTGGACCCCATTGAGCAGACAAAAAGAGGTCAAGTTTAAGGTGGTAACCCACCGGTTGCTTATGCAGCTTCTTGTTGCTGCCCTGTAGTCTCCGATGACCCTTCGGAGGCACTCTTTTGAAAGAACTTGTCAACGATACGAGCACCGCCACCTGTTGCGCTTTCGTATACCTCGTCCGGGGTTTTGTACCCCAGCGACTGATGAGGCCGCTCGTTATTGTAAAAACGGAAATATTCCGTTAATCCCCGCATCATTTCGACCGCTGTCTCATAGCCTTTCAGATACAGGTCTTCTTGCTTGACGTTCCGCCATAGCCGTTCGACGAAGATATTGTCCAGTGCCCGGCCACGGCCATCCATGCTGATGCGGATCTCATGGCTCTTGAGCACGCTGGTGAACGCATCACTGGTGTACTGAACGCCCTGATCGGTGTTGAAGATTTCCGGTATTCCGTACTTGCGGATAGCTTCTTCCAGACAATCAACACAGAAGCTACTATCCAGGGAGTGCGACGCGAAGTCGCGTATTTGAACTGTTCTTTGTAGAACCAGTTGTGCCGTCAACTGCCCCCACCGGCACATGCAGGATGAGTAATCGCCCTGTGTGAAGCTGCCGGAAACGTACCCGCGG
>NZ_JAIGND010000008.1:0-1536 GCF_036528655.1 Chlorobium sp. | reverse complement strand
GGCAAGAAAGCATAATCCATAGCGCATAACCCAATCTCGCCCTCTTCAATCCGTGCCAATCCGTGAAAATCCGTGGGCAACCTCCCCTCTTCAATCCTCGTCTCCTCTCTCCTGCCTCCCCATCTTCCATCCGTGAAAATCCGATTTCAATCAGCGGGAACCGCGTTCTTCCTCTTCTTGCTGAATAACCCGACACCACAAAAGCCCAAAACCATAACACTACCCCCCCAGACACCACCTCACCCATCAATCCGTGCCAATCCGTGTAAATCCGTGGGCAACATCCCCCCTCTTCAATCCCTCCCCAATCCGATTTCAATCAGCGGGAACCGCGATCTTCCTCTTCCATAAACAAATTGGCGATTGATTTGCACAGGCTTTGCCTGTAGAAATCAACCGCCTCCGTGAAAATCCGTGTAAATCCGTGGGCCAAAATCTTCCTCTTCTCCTCATCTCTTCATTTCTTCACCTTCTCACCCTACAAGTCGAGCTGCATAACAACGTCCCATACTCCATTCCAAGTCGAGCTGCATAACAACGTCCCATACTCCATTCTCAGAACTAACGGTCACCATAATGACCGAAAACAGAAACCACAATAACAGTCACAGCACTTTCGTTGATTTCATAAACCACTCGATGCTGCTTGTTGAGTCTTCTTGACCAATACCCTGCAAGATCACCACGTAAAGGCTCAGCCTTGCCTGTTCCAGTGGTCGGATGTTCGGATAATTCAAGAAGAATTCGTTTGATCTTTTTGAGAAGAGCCTTATCACCAACCTTATGCCAACGCCTGATTTCTTCTTTGGCCTCGTCAGTAATGTCTACAAAATACTTGCCCACGGATCTCCCGGATCTTCAATCCTCGTAACTCGTCCTGCCTTTACATCCTCTCTACCCCGTTCAATTGCAGCAAGCACTTCCGGATCAGAAAAGTACTTATCCGTATCGCTGATTTTTCTTGCCGGTACGATTTCATAAGTCTCAGATTTTCCACACTGTACAATAACTCTTTCTGTATTGGCCATATTCAGGTATTTCCTGAGGTTCTTTCGTAACTCTGTCGTGCTTATGGCTATCATGATGTCGGCTTTTGAATGTTACACTATAATGTACAAAGTATAAGCATTTCTCCGAAATAAACGTTCATCATGCTTCATCATGTAATATTCCACCGATTCAATATGTAACTGTAGTGGGCCCTATAAACCAGCCATCCCTCCCCAATCCAATCCCCAATCAAGCGGGAACCGCGCTCTTTCTCTTCTTGCTGAATAACCCGACAGCCCAATACCTGAAAACCATAACACAACCCCCCAGACACCACCTCACCCATCAATCCGTGCCAATCCGTGGGCAACCTCTTCCTCCCCCACCTCCCGACATCCATCCCACAATCTTTTCATCCGTGAAAATCCGTTTTCAATAAGCGGGAACCGCGTTCTTCCTCTTCTTGCTGAATAACCCGACAGCGCAATACCTGAAAACCATAACACAACCCCCCAGACACCACCTCACCCATCAATCCGTGCCAAT
>NZ_JAIGND010000041.1:0-49698 GCF_036528655.1 Chlorobium sp. | reverse complement strand
AGGTTCTTCCAGGGAGCTTTTAAGCCCAAAATGTGTCAAAGAACGGTGTTTTTTAGGATCGACTACGAGCTTTTCGGCTGACCCAAGTACAGAGATATATCAAAACTCAATAAATCGAGGTTCCCTTAACTGGAATAAATAAAATAAATGAAATGTGATTTTATGTGTAACACCTTGTCCTGTTGCAGTCCCAAGTATGACCAAACAATACTGAATTTATAGAGCGATGAGGTGAATTTCTGGTTTTAGGTATTGCTGGTAAATAATGTGGTTTTTCTTGGCGTAATAAGTAGTAATTATGGTGATTGTTTAGCATTTTACATAATTCGATAAACAGATCTTGTTAAGAGTGATATTCTATGGTTGTCATGCAAACTGAAAAAATGATGCCCAATATAAGCTGCTTTTTGCGTTTTCTTTTTAACCCATTTTTTCGGAACTGGTGGGCGGTGCTTACTGGATGTGCATCGATTCTTGCAATATATATTACGCCATCGCAAGGTGTTAATCTAACGGGCGCTATGATGATGACAATGACCTTTTTTGTTCTCACCTTGATCTTTATTACCCTATCGGTATTAAGCCAAGGTTGGCAACTGTACATTAGCCGATTAGAAGGATTGCGTGTATTCTCATTTGATCGCAATCGTGAGTTCCCAGAAGGGTGGGTGTTTATTCTTGATGGAAATATCGATCTTGCTGTTGGTACGGTGGTCGATGTACACAAGAAAACCGGGGAGGCTGAGGTGCCACTTGCTCTTGTTCGAATTAACTCACGGAACTCGATTGGAAGATACCAAGCAACACCTATTGGGAAAATGAATCCTGTGCATATCAAAGAACATTCAGCTGGCGGTCTAAAACCGAGGGACCTGACTGTACATACTGCTGTTGACTTGCAACGTATAAGGGAGGTTGCCAATGACCTCTGATAAAAAGCTGTTTATCAGCCACTCTCACAAAGATCATGATTTTGCTGAGCGCTTAGCACGTGAGCTTATGTCGCAGGGACAGGATGTATGGTTAGACAAATGGGAAATACAACCGGGGGATTCAATAGTTAGTAAGATATTTGAGGAAGGGCTTTCCAATGCTGCTGCATTTGCTATCGTTCTATCAAAAGAAAGTGTTCGTTCTAAATGGGTACGTGATGAACTAAATATAGCGACAATCCGTCGTATCGAGGATTTAACAAGGGTTATTCCTCTTCTCAAGGAGGATGTAGAAATTCCAACTGCACTCCGCACATTGCACTGGATAGATATGCGATCGGATTTTGCTCGTGGTGTACGTGCGATTTATAATGTACTGCATGGTATATCGGAGAAGCCAAGCCTTGGAGAAACCCCTGCACACTTGCAGTCATTAATAAAACCTGTGGCGGGATTGTCTCGGATTGCCTCATCAGTTGGTCTTTACCTTCTTAATGCGTCAGATGTCGATGAGCCTTTTATCCGAGGAATTCGAAACAAAGAGCTTTCTGAATCTCTTAGCCTTGCCCCTGTGGAGGTTAATGATGCAGTGGATGAATTAGAATCTCAGGGACTTGCTGAAACGGATAATGAACTTGGTACTCACCCATTCGTTTTTGGTTTTGTCACAGCAACATATCTTCTCTTTCATGCGTTGAGTGACTTTTTGTCATATAGTCCTCAAGATGATGTGAGAGTTGTGCTTAGTGCTGTTGCTGCCCTAGAGAAAACAGATGGTACGGTACTTCAAAGTCATACTCATTTATCCCCTGGACGATTAAATAGGGCTGTTGATTACATCAAAGATTATGGATATGCCGATGTTTTGTTTGCGTTAGGCACTGCCCCCTATCGATTTTCTGAGGTAAAAGCCACAAGAATTACAAGACAGGAGTCGCTTGATTAGTTTTGAGATACCTATATAATATGAAAACTGCGAAAGCATTGTTCTGGGTGTTATAACAATACGACCGAAGTAATTGATGTTATGAATGCTGGGTTTCTGTAACGCGTTTTAAAATGCAGGGAAGGTATGGCGGTTAATCTCGATAAACCGGCGAGGTGGAAAGCCGACATTGCGAAATCGGTCGATATGTACAACGACTGGTTCATGACCTTTGCCCCGCAAGCGTTCCGCTCGACACGAATGCAGACAACGAGGGACGTAGAGTCTGCATTGCATTTCACCGGCAACATGACCGCAGTAACTCCTGCAGTCATTCGCGATCATCCCGATATCCTGCCGACACTTCGCATGTCCACCTGCCCTCCGCTTGCCGTTGACCGACTTATCGGACTTTCGGGTGTTTCTTCAAATCTTGTGAAAAGTCTTGAGCTGAGAAAGAAGCTGCCTTCAAAAATGAATTCCGGATTGCTGGATGAGGATCTTCAACGGATAGCAGCTATCATCGTCAAGATGGCCGATCCGGATATTTTTGTCTGGCTTGGCCGGAAAATGCAACCGGACAACGATGAAATACACAGGGCGGCTACCATTGTTGCCGACCGGCTTTGCGGCGCGGTTGCCAATCCGATTATCCGTAATGCCCAGGAGAAACGGCAGCTTGCAGCGATCAAGTCATGGCTTGAAGCTCGTGGTTGCAGGCAGTTGCAAAATGGCGAGGCGGTACGTTTTGACTCGATGCCTCCGGGCACGTTTACCTTCCGCATGAATGTGCCGGTCGATCTTGAGGGCGGCGTCAAACGGGTGAACATACCGGTTGATGCTGTGATCATGCCGGGGAAGTCGAAGAATGGAGCCTTACCGGTTTTCTTCGAGGCGAAATCTGCCGGGGATTTCACCAATACGAACAAGCGCCGGAAGGAAGAGGCCATGAAGATGAGCCAGCTTCGCAGCACCTATGGGCGGAACGTCCGGTTCAATCTTTTCCTGTGCGGTTATTTCGACAGCGGTTATCTTGGATATGAGGCCGCAGAAGGCATCGACTGGGTCTGGGAACATCGCATCGACGACATGGCGCTTTTCGGGATATGAGCATGACGGTTTTACAGGATACATTCGAGGCGAACCGCCTCAGGCTGCAAAGCGAACTCGACGCCGGAAAGACTCAGGCTGAACGCAACCGTCTCGGCCAGTTCGCGACGCCGACAGCCCTTGCTCTCGATATCCTTACCTATGCGTCAACGCTGATTCCTGAAGATGAACCTGTCCGTTTTCTCGATCCTGCAGTAGGGACAGGCTCATTCTTTTCAGCATTCCGGCAGGTTTTTCCGGCAGGGCGTATCGACTCCGCACTTGGTTTTGAAGTCGATACCCATTATGGTGAACCGGCCACCCATATCTGGCGGGATACAGGTTTCACGATCAGGCTTGCCGATTTTACGGCAAGCGAACCTTCAGTGCCTTTCAATCTGGTGATCTGCAATCCCCCGTATGTGCGGCACCACCACCTGCAGAATGGTGACAAACTGCGCCTTCAGGCGAAAACCGCCTGTGCAAGCGGCATGAAGATCAGCGGTCTTGCCGGGTTGTACTGCCACTTTCTTGGCTTGTCGCACTCATGGATGGCTGAAGGTGGCATTGCGGGCTGGCTCATTCCGAGCGAGTTCATGGATGTGAATTACGGCAAGGCCATCAAGCGGTATCTGCTCGAAAAGGTCACGCTGCTGAAAATCCATCGCTTCGATCCTGACGATGTGCAGTTTGCCGATGCGCTTGTCTCTTCCGCTGTCGTCTGGTTCCGCAAAGCACCGCCCCCGGAAAACCATCAAGTCTCGTTTACCTTTGGCGGTTCGTTGCTTGAACCCCGCTGCAGCAGGGATGTTTTGGCGGAGGATCTTGCCCGAGAGGCGAAATGGACACGGTTTCCCAAGGCAACCGGTACCGGAACAAAAGAAGCGAGAGCGGTCATAGCCGACTTCTTCCATATCCGGCGAGGCATAGCTACCGGCGACAACGCTTTTTTCATTCTTGACAGAAAAGAGATTGTTGCAAAAAACCTTCCGATGGAGCTGTTCCGGCCCATCCTGCCAAGCCCTCGCTATCTCGTCGAAAACGAGATCCTTGCCGATGCGGATGGATATCCCCTGCTTGAACGGCAACTCTTCCTGCTCGACACAAAGCTTCCTGAAGAGACGATCAAGGAAAGGTATCCGGCGCTCTACGCATATCTTGAAGAAGGGAAGGCAGAGGATGTTCACGAACGTTACCTGTGCCGCAACCGTACTCCCTGGTATTCACAGGAAAACCGGCCTTCTGCTCCTATTGTGTGCACGTACCTTGGCCGCAGCAACACGAAAAGCGGGCGACCTTTCCGCTTCATTCTGAACAATTCGATGGCTACCGTAGCGAACGTCTACCTCGCATTGTATCCAAAACCGCAGCTTGCAAAAGCTGTCACTCAGAATCCCTCGTTGATTCGTTCAGTATGGGAAGTTCTGAACCGGATTACTCCCGAACAGCTTCTCGGGGAAAGTCGGGTTTACGGAGGAGGTCTTCACAAACTCGAACCGAACGAGCTTGCCAATGTCGATGCATCGCAGATAGCCGAACTGATTCCGGATTTCAAGATGGAATCGGGGGTGGAGCAACTGGGGTTGTTTTAGAAAGGAAAATAATGTGCGCCCTCCGAGGCGTCCGCATTTCCGCAGGCGAGCACGCGCTCGTCTTCACCTACGACAGCTCCGATTTCGACAAGGGCAGGTATGTGTCGCTTGCTGCGTTCGGCGTTGCTGTGGTGATGGTTGTGGAGGGGAGGATAAAAAATAGGTTTCTTTTGATACATGCGACAACCAATTCGAGCTGGGACTTTTTTTCGCTGCATTGCCGAATGCTGTGAGATGGAGAAGGTTGATTACAACGATCCGTGTCTGTGTGGTCCGGGCTCAAATACAAGAAGTGTTGTGAGGATTGACGAATAGAAAAAGAGACAATTACAAATCGAGGTCAAATCCTATGGGGTTTCTTTATAAATTTAGGCCCTCCGAGCCATTAGGGCACTTGGTGGATATATTACTTGAAATGCGCCTCTATTGCGCTCCTTACAATGAGCTCAATGATCCTTTTGAGGGTCAGTTCATAGAAGAACTCACTAATATAAGCCATCCGATGGCACTCACATATATGCTTACGAAAGGAATGCCTTTATCGTATTCTCAGGTGGATAGGACTATGAATATCAAGAAGTCAGTCCAAGATTTATCTGCCAGCAAAACAGACCTTCCGCGAATATGTAGCCTGACATCATCTCATTCCGATGTGCGAATGTGGTCTTTGTATGCATCTGGCCACAATGGCGTGGCGTTCGAACTGAATTTTGATGGGTGTGATATCAAGACTCATGAGGTTATCTATGAACCTACGTTAAAAAAATGGAGTACAGGCCTGTTAACGGTACCATCCCATGAAGAAGTACTTACCCGAAAGACGGAGCATTGGAGGTACGAGCAAGAGTATCGGATATTTACCAAAGAAGAGTATGTGTCTGTAGCAAACCGGATTCGCCGAGTGATTCTCGGTGCTCGAGCTACGCCTATGCTTGAGACTCTTGTGCGCAGGCTGGTTGGTCACAATATTGAGGTAGTCAAAGCATCTTTGGATTTTGATGGCGTTCGCGTTTGATCGTATAAGCGAATCAGGAGTATCCTGAAAGCGCCTATAAAAACTGGTAGAGTGAGGAGAGTATGAAAGTTTCTTACATAAAAGGTCAAGCTAACCAACAAGTGAACTCCTTCGCTGCACTCACAGAGAATGCGTTTACGCAAGCGGTATTTAAGGATGCTCTGAAGTCAATGAAAATTGCAGATAAGGGCAGGCTGATCCCTGAAGATGCCGATGTTGATGAATATCAGTTCTATATACAAGGAGTCGGTTTTCATCTAGCTCATGCTCTCACTTGGATGAGACAACTAAATTCTGCTGTTGAGCTTTTAACTAACTACGACTACTCGAAGCGCATCTCAACCTCAAGGGCAGATCACCTGATTTACAATATTGAAAATTATTTAATCAGATTGAATTCAACTTATGACAGGATGTTGCAACTTACTAATGCGGTTTTCCATATCTGCACTCATGAAGAGCATGTTTCACATTCAGTAATAATAACTAACGTTAAAGTGCAGCACCGACCTGAAGTTGTAGAAAAGTTGAAAGCGATTAAGAAAAATCTCGATAAGTACGCACAGGATCGACACGCAATTATTCATAAACATTCATTGCTTGATGAAAAATTGCGGCAAATTGAACTTCTTTACCAAGACAATCTTCTGTGCCAAATGACTGGAGAAGAAAAAAATCAAATAAAACTTGTCAGAAAAAATTGTTTGCGTGATTATGTTGTTGCAAAAAAAGCTGAATTTCAGAACATGAATTTCAAGTTAAATAAACTTGCAGAAGAGCTTTTCGAGGAATTGCTTATAGAATATGAATTTCAGAAACAGCAGTTCAAACTACGAGGGTACTGAAAATAAAAATTCATTTAAAGTAAACCCCCTTATAGGGAAGTCAAAAGGGGTTTACTATAAATATTTATGGGGAATGAGGAGGTGTGAAGTCTATGCATCGAAGGCCCCACTAGTCGGGAGGGAGGGCGGAAGGAGGGGACGCTCACAACTACGTAAACTAACGCGATAAAATTCTTACTTTTCAGAAACAACGCCAATCCTCGGACAGTAAGGAACCCTTAACAACGAACACCAATGCCGAGAGGAGCAAGACTGGACTCGCCGGGTACGCTGCATCATGTGATGGTGCGGGGCATCGAAGGTAACAGCATTGTTGCCGATGACGAAGACCGGATGTATTTCGTTTCGCGGATGGGGAAGGTCGCGGCGGCAACCGGCACGAGCATCTATGCCTGGGCGCTCTTGACCAACCATGCGCATATCCTGCTGAAGAGCGGAGCTTCCGGCCTGTCGACGTTCATGCGCAAGCTCCTGACCGGTTACGCCACAGGGTACAACCTCAGACACAAGCGTCACGGCCATCTGTTCCAGAACAGGTACAAGTCGATTGTCTGCGAGGAAGAGCCCTATTTTCTCAGGCTGGTCAGCTATATCCATCTCAACCCCCTTCGAGCAGGTCTTGCCGAATCGCTTGATGATCTGGAACGTTATCCTTGGAGTGGTCATGCTGTGGTGATGAAACGGATACGGCATGAGTGGCAGGACCGGAACTATGTGCTCGGATACTTCGGCAAGCGGGAATCGTCTGCCCTGCAAGCGTATCGGGAGTTCGTTGCAGAAGAGAGTGGACGGGGTCGGCAGCCGGAACTGACCGGAGGCGGACTTATTCGCTCGATAGGAGGCTGGTCGGAAGTGAAGTCGCTGAGGAAACGACAAGAGAAGCAGTTCAGCGACGAGCGGATTCTCGGAAGCGGCGAGTTCGTCAAAGAGATGCTCGACGATGTTGAAGAATCCGTGAAAGAGAGGCTGCCTGCAACAGCAGCAGCGACGGAAGCCGGGGAACGGCTGGTGAGCGCATGCGAAGAGGCGGGAATAAGTGTTCAGGCGCTGCAGGGCGGAAGCCGGAAGCGGGAGTGTACGGAGTTGCGGAAACGGCTTGCGCTGAAATATGTGCTTGAGCTCGGGATGACCTATGCCGGATCGGCGCGTCTGCTGGGGATTTCAGCAGCTGCGGTCAACCAGATCGTGAAGCGTTGTGGGTTGTAAGTTTTCGTAGTTGTGAGCGTCCCGTTGCTCCTCTGATGGGGAAAGTTACTTGACAGATAGAGCTCTCAGGATCATTTTGTTTACGGCGTCCGTTGCATGAGCGGTAATGAGTTTCACTTCGGGATGGTTCGATGCAAATACTCTGAAGATTTCGTCTGCAAATGCTTGTCCGATTTCTTCGACGTCTTCAAAATCAAGGATTACGGTTGAGAACTTCTCGAAGCGCGACACGAGCCTCTTTGCCTGCGATCGGGATACGAGCTTTTCCCCCTCATATCGGGCAAGCTTTACCGGAACTCTTGTTTTGTTGAAGGAATACTCGTCCGGCTCTGCATACTCGTCATAGATTTCCTTCATGGTTCGAGGGCAGGTGTTGCTCAATCTGAGATAAATGCTTGTGCCCGGTGTATCAGAGTCGATATCGATCAGCCAGTCATCTTTTTCTGCCTGGTGGGTGAAGTACAGATTTCTTGAGATGATAGCGAAGCTGTCGAATGCCCTCGATGTAAAAAATATACCTTCGCCGGAATGGTTCTGCGGGTCGGTTGTCAGCTTGCCCTTGGCAAGCTCAAGGATTGATTCCCGTGCATCATACAGGCCGGTCAATCGTTGAATACGGTGGAAGATGCCCTCGCCATCGTCAGTAATCGTCAGTTCGCAGTCTATTGCGTTTCTTGAAAAGTAAATTGACAGGTTAAGTCCCTCTGAGTGATCAAGAGCGTTGTTGATCATTTCTGTCGCACCGTATTGCCACATTTCGCGGACATTCCCCGGCAAATCGGCAATCAGGGGAGCTATCGATTCAAGCCATACCACATCCTCTTTCAGGCCAGCCAACCGGAATGTCCAGGATGTTTGTTTAAGAGGGATAAGTGTCGATTTTTTGACGTTTTTCGCCCCCTCCGATCTGACAAGTCCGGCTTCTTCGAGTGCATGCAGGTGCCGAGAAGCCGCCTGTCGTGAGATTTTGAAATGCCTTGCAGTCTCCGCGGCGACATTGAGCGACCTGTCCCTGCAAGCTGTCAGCATGTAGTTTCTTATTTCAGTTGTTCGTTCTCTCATTTGCCCGCCATGTCGTATTCATATTGTATTGATGACAACAATATATGGTTATATATTGACAATGTAAATGAGACTTGTTGACAACAAAGCTGGAGGATTTGACAACAACAGGCATGATCCACTGTGCCTGGAAGTCTCCGAGGCGTTGATCCATACCCTTAAATGTTAAAACTCCCTCGATATGAAGTGGCTGAGGATGCATTCCTCAGCGACGGTTTGATGGACGACTGTTCATCCAGTTCGACGCCCTGATACTCATCAGTGCGCTTCGCAAGCAGATGCGGGACTCCGGATTGATCGAGCAGCATACGGTGCGCAAACTGCTCAGGGAGATGGAGACGCTCACCAAGGTAACCTGTTTCGGCAAGTTCGGGCATATCCTTACCGAAGTGACCAAGCCTCAGCGTCAGATTCTCATCGCACTCAATATTCCCGTCCTTGACCCGGCATTGTTATAATTCTCCGGGAATTTAGGTTATAATACGTTATTGTATGTCCAGCTTTTAAAAAAGTGCTCTTATGAATAAATACTCTGTAATTAATATGATTCTCAGTGAACTTGATGAATTAATCGCAATATTGAGCCCGGCTCTAATTGCTGCATTTGTTGGATTCATCCGGTATTTTCACGAGGAAACCCCATTTGGAGCATTTCTCGAAATAATCAAATTTACTTTTCTGGCTGGTATTGTTTTGGCTTTTCCTATTGGCTTGATACGTGATGCAGTTTCTCCTCCACAAGGTAATATGGGTGGGCTTGTCATTTGGCTACCTTTTTTTACGATCATTACCAGTTCTATTATTGGCGCGATAACCGGTATTATTGCAGCTCTATCCTTGGCTTTGCGTCAGAATGACAATGAGGCCGAGAATTAGAGGAAGGTGTTTGCTATGAATACTTATGGAGCGTGGAGGAAGGAGATGGTGCCACTCATAATGGCATAAATTAAGTAGAGAAGGGTCGCTCGCAATTACATAAACTAACGCTGTGGATGATTTGCTTCTCAGCAGCCAAATCAATTCAGAGACCCGAACGATACCATAACGACGAACGCCAATGCCAAGGCAGCGAGACCGGACGCGCCGGGCATGCTGCATTGCGAGATGCTGCGGGGCATCGAGGGTAACAGTATTGTTGAGGGTGACGAAGACAGGCTGTTTTTCGGTTTGCGGGTGGGGAAGGCTGCTGCGGCAACCGGTATGGTCATCTATGCCCGGAACAAATAATCCTCGCAGCCCAAAAGGTGCGAGGATTATTTGTTTTAGTATCAATCGAAGAGAGCTGCGCGGCAGTTCTTTTCCATTTCGAGTCATTCAGCAGTCTACATGCGTGTTATCCTGGCGGCCGCTGATCGTAACGTCCCGGTCCATTCCAGGGGCCCTGGCCCCTGTTATCGCGCCATTGGCGATCGTACCGGTCGCGATGCCTGTTGTATTCAATATCCCTGAAACGGCGAATCTGCTCGATTCGGTAATGACGGATTCTGGGCGGTAGTTCGCGTACCCGGAGAGCTTTCCATGGTCCATTGTACCGTGCCGAACGGTACCATTGTCCACGGTCGTACAGATAGTAGAAATTCCCGGAAAGAACTATGTCGTAAGGAGCTCCGACTGACACTGAAAAACCGTGGCTTGCAAGTCGTATGAATGCCGGAGGTCTGTCGATAACAATGGTTTTTCTTGGTCCGCCCCCGATATTGACGCGTACATCAGCCAATGCGTCTGCCGTCGGACTTGTCATAAGCATACCGGTAACACCGGCGAGTATCAACAGTTTGTTTTTCATCATTCTCTCCTTTTTCATCATTACAGAATTACCCGCAAGAGCTTGAAACGATGTTGCCATCTCAGGTCCGGGTTTCAATCACAATCCAGCGGCTATAACTTCTGACGGCAGTTTGTTGTTGATTCCTTCGCTGAAACATTCCGGACTTAAAGGATACTTCTTGTCGTGAAAAATCGATGTTGCTGCTACGCGTTCCAATCAGGCATTCATATCTCCGCGACACTGTTCCGTATCCTCGTTATTGCGGGAGATAAGCTGACGATACATGAGATATGTCTGCGGTAAAAAAATGATTTGGATGTCATGATGTGTCAATGGAGCAATACAGGTGCCCCCAACATTATTTCACATTCCCGCAAAACAGGGATTGATGCAGGGATCAGTGTTTTGGATAGATGGGCGCCGGGGGTGGTCCGGCTGAGAACAGAACAGCGTTTTTGCGGACGATTCAGCCCGTCACTGGAGGGTTGAGGTTTTCTGCAATCCCGCAAGCGAATTACGGCACATGAAACCGGATTGCCTGATCGAGCAGCGGCAGCGCCCGGACTTGATACACGCGGTTCTCGCCATACTTCCAGTCCGACTTTTCGACATGCGCAAGTCCAAAGAATCCTGCAAACCGGTCAATTACCCGATGCAGATAAGACGATATTGCTATCTCTTCCGGACTTTTGGAGTACATTGGAGTGATTTCGTCAAGAAATGCAGGAAACGCCCGGAGAAATGCATTTGCGTAAAACAGGCCGTCACGTTTTTCCGAGCCGAACCGGTGGAGCAGATAGAGCGTAAAGAGAAATGAGCGCTGCAGTAAATACATGGGGCCGTATCCGTCTCTATAGGCCCAGTTATACTGTTCTGCATAAACCCTGAAAAGCTCCGGCCAGATTCCGGCCATGCCATGCCGGTCAAGGATTGTCCGGCATTTTTTTGTCAGGATAAACCTGCCCTTGTATTTTCTGATGAGACCGGCATAACCCGCTACGATTCGTATAAGGTGGAGATCGAAATAGTCGGCCTCTTTCAGCAGCTGGTATGGAGTGCGTTCGGTACCGAAGGTATCGGTGCCGTTGATGACTATTGAAATTTCGCGAACGGTATTCCTGGGCAGATTTCCTGTGGCGGTTGGTTTGAGTCCCTTGTCGCCGATCGCGTCGGCAAGCGCCTTGAACAGCGCTGCTGCGGTGCAGTCCGGGTTTTGCGGAAGAACGTCGGCAACTGTGGCGATGTCAGGGGCCGCAAAAGGGGTGTTGAGAATACTGCGCATTTCTGCGGGCGACAAACCGGCAAAAGCATCGCGAGGCTTTGTGTTCTGCCGGATCATGAATTCTTGCATAAACTGATTGGCATCCTTGATGGAGCCGAACTCACGATGCTGTTGAGCCTCTTTCAGCGCCTGCATCACCTCATCCATGGGATTGCCCGATTTCTTGTTGTGCGGTCTGAAACAGCACTCGTCAAATGGTTTTCCGCTGCCACAGGGGCAGGGAAAAGAGTGATAGGTATTGCCGTTTATCATATCCCTTGATGGTAGAACTATTCAAACTGGTCGAAGATGTAAAACAGTCCGACCGATTATTCCACGGGCCGCCATATGCCGCCATAATTCTCGTCGTCGCTGCCGATGCTCATGCGGCTTCCGGCGACAGATTCCGCAGGTCCGCTGAGCGCCTCGATTTTATTCGAACTGACAGCCCGCCATACCTCGGTATAACGATTACGCATAACGGGCGCGTTGAAATTTCCGGTAATTTTTCCCGGCGAGTAGATGATCGACGCGAACGTTCCGTTATCTCCGTTGTCGTCTGCGGCCGACAGCCAGATCACCCCTTCAGGCGAGATATGCATGTCACTGATATCGCGGTTTGTCAGCCCGTTTTTCCATTTACCGGGTGCATTGACCTTCACGCCCTCGAGCCCCTTTCCGGTGAACTGAAGCTCATGGCGTTCGAGATCGATTGTGCCCCATCGGATGACGCCATCGGGAAATCGTTGCGATCCTCCTCTTTCGCCGAGCAGGAGCCATAACCGGCCATCAGCTCCTTCGATGCACGCAACGCCCTCGTACTGATCGCCAACCTGCTGCGGATTGTTATCTGCCAATACAGGCAGTTTCATGACGCCAAGAATAACGGCTTTGTTTGTTCCGGTATCGAGCCGAAGATGAAACAAACGCCCGAATTTTCCTTTCCATGTTCCTGATTCAGCCATAAGGTATTCGTTCGGGCGCGAGGGAACGGCGCATAGCGCTTCAAGATCGCTTGCGCGGCCGTCGGGATCCGGCCAGAAGTCCACAGTAACGGGATGGAAAACCGGCGGAGCATCTGCCGGCAGCCTGATGATCGACATTCTGGGGCCGTTTTCGAACGACAACGCATCGTGAACGACGAGCCAGGAATTTCCGTCGATCTGCGCCATTCCGCTTATGCCTGAGGCTGAGGGCGGCAGCAAAGAAGCTTCATTCGCCTGATGAAAAGTGCTGCAACCGGACATCGGCAGCCATAGTGGAAGCAGCAGCGCGATGACGAGAACCGGGAGATGACTCTGAATTTTCATGATAAGCAGGTGGTTGAGACGCGACAAGTTGTTATTATTAAAAAGGTATGTAATAGTGCATAAAAATGTGCAACCGTTATGCATTCCGATTTTTGGGGCGCGTTATTTGAGCGCAGGTAAAATCGATAAATTCAAACGGAGCTGGTATGCATTTACTTTCATTTCGTTTTTCTGTCTCAACGGTTCTTTTATTTGTTTTTCTGCTCACGGATTTTGGCAGTGCGGAAGCTGAGACCTATTACCATGTTACCGTCAAAGCCATGCGGGAACCCTCTGATCCCGATGATTGCGAATGGGCCTGGGTAACGCTGGTCGAGATACCGAAAAGCAGGGCTTATCCGAGCGAGGCGGCGCTTGCGCAGCGTTACGGGGGTTCTCTTCGCGGCAGCGTGCTCGCTCTCGTCCGGGCCGACGCCTGGCGTTCGTTACATCGCCATACCAGCGAAGTCCGCTGCAACGGCCGTCGTTCGGAGATGGTTGTCACGTGGAGGGAGAGTCGCGGTGAGAGGGTATATGCAACAGGTGGACTGGACGATCCGAACGATCCGGACAAGATCAATTTCGGGTTTACCAGCAGGGAGATTCCCGACGACAACGGACGCTGGTTCGATCCTCGAAGCGCGGCTTACGTCGTTGCGGGCGTTCCGGTTCCGGCGGGAGGCGAGCCGGTCGAAATGCGAGGCGATTACCATATCAGGGCGGTCAATTACCTCGATCCGCTCAAACATTACGAACGATGCGGAAAAAGGTGGGTCGAGCAGTTTATCTCGGCGCTCGATAATTTCCATCTCAGCACCAGCTTTGAGCCGGGGGAGAACGAGCTTTTTGGCCAGACCCTGACCTCTCCCGCCAGAAAACGCATCTATGTCTACCAGATTATCCGTTCCGCCTCAAGGGAGCACCCGCAATGGCGGCAGACAACGATGTAGCGTTTATACTCCAGACGTCACTGTTTGTTTGGAAAGTAGAGGTGCGAAGAAATGCCTGATACGTGCGAGGCCGACCCTTTTATTCAGTGACTATTAGATGCAGATAATCGGGGACGAAAAGTTTCGGTTGCAATCTGGAAAACGGATCGTATCATGGCGTATGGTGCCAAAAGGAATCGCATCGTTGCCGATTTGCCTGTAATATCCTTTATATTATAAATATTCGGACTATACGAAGGAGCAGATTGCTTGTTGACAGGCTTTCAGCGGCCTGTTCACTAATGGGCAATTTCCGCCTGATCGCGTCATAAACAACCGCTTGTCTGCAGTTGATCAGCATCGTTTTATTTCCGGTCGTATAGCGTTGCACCCTTATTATTAACCAAATAAGTCATGAAAGACATTATCAGACTCGCTCAGGAAATCCTGTGCCAGCGCGGATTGTATTCAGGCGCAATTGATGGTTTAACGGGACCAAAAACGCTCAAAGCGGTTATCAGTGCCATAGGCCGGAAGTATGAACTGACACATTCGCCAAAACGCACGGAGCAGTATGTGGTAATGTTCCTGCAGGACTATGCATTATCCTGCGGTATCGATCCTGGGCCTGTTGATGGATGGTACGGACGAAAAACAGCAGCCGCTGTCATGCAAATTCGCCGGAACAGGGGCGAACGGGAAAATGAAGATACGGACAAACTGCTTGATGAAGCGGATTTTGACAATGCGGCCGCGATGTCAGGAATCGAAAAAGCTCTCATCAAGACGGTTACCGCCGTAGAGTCGAGAGGCCGTGGGTTCCTTGCAAACGGAGAGCCGGTCATTCTTTTCGAGGGCCATGTTTTCTGGAAACAGCTACAGCTGAAAGGAATCAGTCCCCTCGAATCATCCGGACTATTACCGGCAGGCGTGCTGTATCCTTCATGGACGAGCAAGTGGTATGTTGGCGGAGAAGGTGAATATACGCGACTTGCAGCAGCGAAAAAGATAGACGAGGAAGCCGCGCTTAATTCTGCTTCGTATGGCCTTTTTCAGCTTATGGGATTCAACCATAAAGGTTGCGGCTATGAGGACGTTCGGTCGTTTTTCGAAGACATGCGTCGGCATGAGCGGTATCAGCTTATCGCGGCCATGCGTTTTCTGCAAGCCACCAGGCTTGATAAGCCGCTCAAAGCGCATGAATGGGTGAAGTTTGCCAAAGGGTACAACGGTCCGGGTTATGCGAAAAACAGCTATCACATCAAACTTGAAAAGGCCTATAAAAGGTACGCACAGTAAAACGTACAGAAAGTATTCCGACTATAAGTGCCGAGTACTGATAACTCATTGTTAAAATTATTATTACAACGCTGCTCCTGATCCTGAAATGGTCATGTGACATGCGGTTCCGCATCGCCACATGTCAGCTTTCGATTGCCATGTGAATGCTTTTTCAGGTGGAGTCATAATACCGAAAAACCATGAACGAGACTATATCCACGATACTAAGGCGCAGAAGCGTGCGCGTCTATCGGCCCGATCCGGTCGGTCAGGCCGAACTCGGGCAGATGCTCGAAGCCGGTCGTTATGCTCCCAGCGCCATGAACCAGCAGCCGTGGCACTTCACGGCCATCCGGAATCCGGATCTGCTTCGTCAGCTCGAAGAGAACTGCAAAAGCGCGTTCCTCGAATCAAATGTCGAAGCTCTGAGGGAGGTCGCAAAACAGGAGGGATTCAGCGTTTTCTATAAGGCACCGTTGATGGTCATCATCTCTGGAGATTCCGGTGCTCTGGCCGCGCAATACGATTGCACGCTCGCCATGGAGAACATGATGCTTGCCGCAACCTCGCTTGGTATGGGCAGCTGCTGGACGCATGCCCTCATGATGTTTCATGCCACCGAAAAAGGCAAGTCGATTTTCAGTGAAATCGGTTTGAGATTTCCTGAAGGTCACCAGCCTTACGCTGCGGCCGTCTTCGGATGGCCGGCGGAGCCGTATCCGGAAGCCCCGCCCAAAAAAGCGGATTGCTCCACCATTATTGACTGAGCGCCGGGACTCTCTGCAAAGTAAGTTCCAAGGATCGCTGATCGGTAATCTGAAAAGTAACAGTCATTGCTTGCCGGATTGTTCCTGGTTTTCCCGCGCGCATGTCCGGCAGCGGCTGGTTGTTCGCCAGTGAAAAATCCGTTACTTTTTTTTCAGAGAATCAACAGGCGTATGGTAAGCTGATGAACGGCTGTCTGGTTTCAGGATTCTCGTGAGAGTTCTGGAATCTTCCGTGCGAAACCGACGCATCAAGGTTTAATAATATGATGACTCGAAGACGGTTTATCGTCTCCTCCATGGCTGCAGTTGGAGGTCTGGCGACCGTATCGGCATGTTCATCCCGAACAAATACCGACAGCCATACTCATATCGTAAGCAGCATAAGACGTCATGGTAAGGTCCAGGAGGGCAGCAGGCCAGCGCTCATGAGAGAGCTTGTACGCTACGCGACACTGGCGCCATCCAGCCACAACACCCAGTGCTGGAAGTTTCACATTGAAGATCGCTCCATCTCAATCCTGCCCGATTTTTCGAGAAGATGCTCCGTAGTTGATCCGGACGATCATCACCTGTTTGTGTCAATCGGGTGCGCTACCGAAAACCTGATACAGGCTGCATCGGCCAATGGGCTTAATGGCGAAGCGCTATTTGATTTGTCTTCGAACGGGATCGTACGCGTTTCTCTGGAGCCGGCAAAAGCAGTTAGCACTCCACAGTTCAATGCGATACCGGAGCGCCAGAGCACGCGGTCAGAGTATGACGGAAAACCGATATCAACGAATGAGCTGGCGATGCTTGAACGGTCGGGTACAGGCAAGGGAGTTCGTATCCTTTTACTCACTGAGCCTGCGGAAATGGAAAATGTGCTCGATTATGTCGTTCAGGGTAATACGGTACAAATGAATGACAGTGCATTTGTTGAAGAGCTGAAAGCCTGGATCCGTTTCAGCGAGAGCGATGCAGTGCGGACACGAGACGGGCTGTATTCGGCATCGTCAGGTAATCCATCCGTGCCTTCGTGGCTGGGCAGCCTTCTTTTTGGTTTGTTTTATACGCAGAAGAACGAGAACGACAAATATGCCAGGCAGGTGCGCAGTTCGTCAGGTATAGCGGTGTTTGTATCGGAGATCGATGGTCCTGAGCAATGGATCGAAGTCGGACGTTGCTATGAACGGTTCGCGCTCCAGAGCACGGTATTGGGAATTCGAAATGCGATGCTCAATCAACCGGTGGAAGTTTCAGCACTGAGGCCGCAGTTCGGCACCTTCCTCGGTATAGGGAGCCTCAGGCCGGATCTGGTCGTACGGTTCGGCCGTGGCCCGACGCTGCCACCATCGCTGCGACGTCCGGTTGCTGACGTTATGGCATGATGTCGCTTAAGTATATGGATGGGACGCTCGCAATTACATAAACTAATCCGATAAAATTATTCACCAATGCCGAGAGGAGCAAGATTGGATGTGCCGGGTACGCTGCACCATGTGATGGTGCGGGGAATCGAGGGTAACAGCATCGTTACTGATGACGACGACCGGCGATTTTTCGTTTCGCGACTGGGGAAGGTCGCTACAGCAACAGGCACGGGCATCTATGCCTGGGCGCTGATGACCAACCATGCGCATATTCTTCTGAAAAGCGGGCCTGTCGGTTTATCAACGTTCATGCGCAAACTCCTGACCGGTTATGCCACCTGGTACAATCGAAGACACAAGCGTCATGGCCATCTTTTCCAGAACAGGTACAAGTCGATTGTCTGTGAGGAGGAGCCGTATTTTCTTCGGTTGGTGAGCTACATTCATCTCAATCCTTATCGAGCTGGACTTGTGGGATCGCTCGATGATCTGGAGAGGTATCCCTGGAGCGGCCATGCTGTGGTGATGAACCGGATCCGGCATGAGTGGCAGAATCGGGCTTATGTGCTCGATTACTTTGGACGGCGGGAGTCGTTGGCTCGGAAAGAATACCGCGAGTTTGTGGCAGAAGAGAGCGGACGGGGTCGCCAACCGGAACTGACCGGAGGAGGACTTATTCGCTCGATCGGCGGGTGGTCGGAATTAAAGTCGCTGAGGACGCGGCAGCAGAGACAGTTCAGCGACGAGCGGATTCTTGGTGGCGGTGAGTTCGTAAAAGAGATTCTCGATGAAGCCGATTCTGTGGTAAAGGATCGGCTGCCGGCGATAGCTGTAACAGCGGAAGCCGAGGACCGGCTGCTTCAGGCATGCGAGGGAGAAGGGGTTAACGTTCAGGCATTGCAGAGCGGGTGCAGAAGACGGGAATGCTCGGAGTTGCGGAAACGGCTTGCGCTGGAATATGTGCTGGAGCTTGGAATGACCTATGCCGGCGCTGCGCGTATGCTTGGAATATCAGCGGCGGCGGTGAACCGGATTGTGAAGTCGAATGATTCGTAAGTTTACGTAATTGCGAGCGTCCCCTCATTCCGCTCTTTCCTCTCATTCCGCTCATCCCGTTTGCGAGCAGTTTCATTTCATGGTATTCATTGTTGGCCGGTTTTTTCTGCTTTTGCAGCAAGGTCACGGTAAAAATCCTTGAGATGTCGCGTGCCGGCAGCCGGGGCGACGTTGTCGAGTCCGCTTACCGATACCGCGAAGGCGAGTACGCCTGCCAGCGAGCGGTTGAAAATGCCGGTTACAAACAGCGCGGCATCTCCGATCCACATGGGAATGTGGGTGATCCAGGGGGACTTGCCGACGGCTTCGAAGGCCATGTTCAAGGTTTCGTTGAAGGTGTAGATGTCGGGGCCGCCCACGCTGATTTCCTTTTCATTGCTTTCGGCCGCATCGACGCAGACTTTGGCGAGATCTGCCCCGTGGATGGGATTGACGTGGTTTTCGCCGTCGCCAAGCATGAACATGTGGCCGGAGCGAGCCATGGAGAGGAACATGCCCATATCGGAAAAGAAGCCGGTTGGCCGGATGACAGCATAGGAGATGCCCGAGGCCCGAAGGTCTTTCACGAAGAGTTCGTGGGCTTTGACGACATCGACGTTCATCATCTTCTCCGCATTGAAGACCGATATGTAGATAAACTTTTTAACGCCGTGCGTGAGGGCGTCCTCAAGAAGGGCTCTGTTGCCGAGATGATCAACCTGCTCGCTGGTGATGTTGTCCTGGGGTTTGGTGAGTCCCATGCAGGAAAAAACGATATCGACGTCCCTGCATGCGTCTTTGAACGATGCAGTATCTTTGGCGTCGCCCTTTACCGCTTCTTCTATGAGCGAAGCTACCGCAGGTTCGAGGTTGGGTCCTTCGCTTGCAAGCTTTTCGGGGTTCCTTACGAGCGCGCGCACCGCATATCCCCTTCGGGCGAATTCGCTTACGACATATCTGCCGAGATAGCCCGATGCTCCGGCTACCAGCACTTCAGGTTTGTCCATGATCTCCGTTTCTTGTTTGTTATGTCCGTTTGCTCTTTTAACAGTCAGCGCCGGTTAATTGTTCAGCGGAATATACTCAGGCAGGACGCGCAAAACGGCGTTAATAACGGGATGCCTCATGAAAAGCATTTCCGCGCTTGCCAGGCGTTTGCCGCGTATATCATGCAAACATGGTATACGCGGATAGGCGAAACAGGATTTTCGTTTGAGCTGAACCGGCGGGAGGTATTTCATAGGCCGTTTTACGCTATTCGGCTGGTTTGACGGAAGCCGGGCGGGTTATGAGCTGGTTTATGGTTGTCGTGAGTTCCGGGATTTTTACCGGTTTATGCAGGCTTTTGACGATTCCCGATCGTTCAAGGTCTTTGTGGCCTATATCTTTGCCATAACCTGTCATGAGGATTACCGGAAGCAGTGGTCTTGCTTTGTGCAGTTCGACAGCCAGTTCGATACCGCTCATCAATGGCATTGTCAGATCAGTGATGACCAGATTGAACTGGTCGGGTTTTTGACTGAAAAGTTCGAGAGCTTCGACAGGCGAATCCAGCGCGGTGACATTGAAACCGAGTTTCGTCAGCAATATGGTCATCATCCTGTTGTTGGCGCTTTCGTCGTCCACGATAAGAATGTTGCCGTTGCCGGGCATGGGAGAATCGTGCGTTCCGATTTTTCCGCAAGGAGTGTCGATGGTCGGAAGGTAGACATGAAACACAGAGCCTTTTCCGGGGGTGCTTGCCGCTGTTATTACCCCATTGCAGCCTGTGATGATGCCATGAACCACAGACAGCCCGAGACCGGTACCTTTGTTGACCGGTTTTGTCGTGAAGAATGGTTCGAACATCCGTTCGAGAGTTGCCTCGTCCATGCCGATGCCGGTATCGGCTACAGCGAGCCTTATATACGTTTTCTTCTGCAGTTTCGGATGCAGCAGCACCAAGGCGTCGTCCGGTACGATTTCCGTCAGTTCAATTGTCATGATGCCTCCCGATTCCTCCATAGCCTGAAATGCGTTGATGCAGAAATTGACGATGACCTGATGGATCCGCGACGGGTCGGCCAGGATATTGCTGCAACTGTTGTCGATCCGCTGCTCGATTGAAATGGATGATGGTATTGACGGACGCAGGAGTTTCAGCGCTTCGGCAATGACCGCCTGGACGCTTATGACAGAGGGCGTGCTTTCCTGGGCCCGGCTGAATGTCAGGATCTGTTCGACAAGATTCCGGGAGCGTTCGGCGGCATGCATGATTTCCTTAAAGTAGTCGTGGAACGCATCGCTGTCGTCTGTGCTGCTTATGCCTATTTCGGCGTAACCGATGATGGGTGTAAGGATATTGTTGAAATCGTGCGCTATTCCTCCGGCAAGCGTTCCGATGGTTTCAAGACGCTGGGATTTTCGCAGGCTCGATTCAAGCAATCGCTTGTTTTCCTCCTCCTGTTTTCTGTCCGTGACGTCGATGACTATGCCGACGTATCGCAGTATCCTTCCATCCTTGTCTTTATGGGGAATTCCCCTGGTCATGAGCCAGCGGACGTTTCCGTCGCTGTCGCGAACCCTCCAGGTGCTGTTGAACTCAGCGCCTTTTTTCAGGGCATCGAGTACGGCCTGTTCGGTGATTGCCCTGTCTTCAGGGATGATTGTCCTGAGCCAGTTATCAAAGGAGGGTTCGCAACTGTCCGGTTCAAGACCGTACAGCTTCCAGATTTCACTGGACCATACGCTGGCGTTCGAAGGTGTTTGAGTTTCCCATAAACCCGCATTGACTGCGGAGAGAATGAATTGCGTCCGTTCATTGCTTTCTGAAAGCAGTTCCTGTATGCGCTTTCGCTCGGTAATGTCGTTGACGATGGAATAAAGCAACTGCTTGCTGTCGATGGTAATTGGGCCGCTCACCACTTCGACATCGCGAATCGATCCATCCGCACGCCGATGCCTGAAAAGAAAGTAATTGCATTTGCTTTCGACCGATCGCCGCATTTCCTTTTTAATCTCCTCTTCGGAAAGGGTATTGATTTCAGTGATTTTTTTTTCGAGGAGTTCTTCAAGTCGCCAGCCGTAGAAGTTCGCGGCTGCGGGATTGGCATCGACGATGCTGCCGTCTTCAGGATCGATAATGAGCATGGCGAGATGTCTGTTCTGAAAGAGGCTGCGATATCGGGCTTCGCTCTGGCGCAACTGTTCCTCGGCGAGTTCCCTGGCCTTGCGTATTCGCAGCATCGTTATGCCGTAAGCGAGGTTGTCTGCCAGTTTGGTGAGAAGTTGCGTTTCTTCGTCGTCGAAGGCGTCCGGAATGGAGGAGTAAATGGTCAGGGTGCCGAATGCCGTGCGGTTTTTTTTCAGGGGGAGGCTTTGTGCGGACGTATAACCCTGTTTCAGGGCTTCTTCCCGCCACGGCTTGAATGAAGGGTCGGTCAGGGTGTTGCTGATCGAGCAAGCCTGTCCCGTACGAATTGCACTTCCTGTAGGGCCCTGTCCCCGTTCGGTGTCCGACCAGGTAATCCTGAGCTGTTCAAGGAACCCTTCTTCAATGCCGGCCATGGCTGCGGGGCGTACGGTTTTCGCTTCATCATGCTCGGCATATCCCACCCAGGCCATCCGGTAGCCTCCTGTATCGACGACGATGCGGCAAATGTCGCCGAGCAGCGCAATTTCGTTATCTGCATGCAGCAGCGCATGGTTGCAGTTGTTGATTGCAAGCAATGCGCGATTGAGTTTCCGCAGTTTTTCTTCAGCCTGTTTTCGTCCCGTAACATTTTCCATGGTGCCGATAATGCGCGCTGCCCGGTGTCGGTCATCAAAGCCGGAAATACGGGCTTTGCTTTCTATCCAGATTGGTGTGCCGTTTTCCGGTTCCAGCTGATACGAAAGGAATACAGTATCCGTATTATCTTCAAGGGACGATCTGATGCGGGAAAAAAAATTCTGGTGACTTACAGGGAGTCGGGCCATCTCTGCAAAACAGGATTCCGTTGTATCCGGACAAGGAGCAATGCCGGTGAGTTCGTAATACCGGGGGCTCAGCAGAATAATTCCTGTATTCAGGTTCCATTCCCAGAATACTTCAGTGGCGATGTTAAGGATCAGTTGTGCTCTATGGGGGTCGGTATGCATGGTATTCGTTAATTCACATCCATGTTTCAGTTCCGGTTATGCTGCTCTGATTAATTATTGCTGTGGATCTTTTGGGGAACCATGCTGAAAATACCTTGAAAAAAGGAACTTGCAGCCGTTTTTTTTGGAAAGCCGGTGTGTTTGCGTTTGATCTGCCGTTATTTTTACCGTTCTGCTTGCCTGAAATGTTTGAAGTTGCAGGGCGAACAATCAGTTCTTTTGGTATTTTTCAAAAACGAAATCTGACGCTGACCCATCATTCAAACCCCATTTTTCGGAGGTTACTCTCATGAACAATTTCTGCAGATCGCTCTTTGCCGGCATGGTTCTGATGCTCTCTGCCGGGTGCGCATCGACCGCCAACAACAATCTCAACAGCCTGCTGTGGATGCAATCCTCTGCGGAGTACAAGGCCAGCGCCGTGCAGACCTACAATGCTGCATTTCAAAACATCGACGCAGCGCTCGCAGATCGAAGTTGGACGGCAGCCATGGAACAGGATGGAGACTGCTTCTCCTTGCCACCTGCGGTTGTAATGGATATCGATGAGACCGTGCTGGACAATTCAGGCTATATGGGCAGACTGGCGCTTGAAAACGGCGCATGGAGTGCCGACACCTGGGACGAGTGGGTAGCCCTGCAGGAGGCTGCGGCCGTTCCCGGTGCGATCGAATTCATCAATGCCATGCGGGGTAAAGGTGTTCGGGTGATTCTCATTTCAAACAGGGAGTGCAGGAAACGAAGCGAATCGGGAGAGCCATGCCCGCAGCAAACCGATACGATCGCCAATCTCCGCAAAGCAGGCATGCTCGATCCAGGGCCTGAGACCATTCTGTTGAAGGGCGAAGAACCGGGTTGGACTTCCGAGAAGAAAAGCCGCAGAGAGCGGGTTGCCAAAAAGTACCGGATCGTGATGCTTTTCGGCGATGATTTCGGCGATTTTCTTCCGGGCGTGAAATCCGCCATCACTCCGGAGGAGAGAGATCGTCTTGTCGGCGAGTACCGGGGTTATTGGGGCAAAAAATGGTTCATGCTGCCTAATCCAACCTATGGTTCCTGGCTGGACATACTGAGCGAACCGAAGTCGGGATATATCAAAACTTACGGTAACAAGTGAGATACGTGACAGGCAGGCATCCGGCATTGTTGTGCAGTCGCATCCTTACGACAAACAAATATTGCATTCCGTTATAACGGGAACTCCACCTTCATCCCTGCATAGCCGGGTTCGACGGGGCAGTGGAGGTTGCGGCGGAAGTAGAGAGCTGCGGTCTCTCCCGTGCAGTGGCAGGGGATTATTCTGCCAATGTCGAAAGCGTTCAACTCCTCGACCGTTCGGTTGAGCCGTTCCGGAGATGCGGTCGAAAGGTGGAATCCGCCGATAAGGGCGGCAATGCGGTTTCTTCCGGTAAGTTCCGTGACATAACGCAGCGTGTTGACGATGCCCGAGTGGCAGCATCCGGCAATCAGCACCAGTCCGTCACGGGTTTCGAACCATATCGAAAGATCGTCCTCGATCGCGTCGGGTATGGCGCCTTCGGTATCAAGGTAGAATGGTCCTCCGGTATCTTCGAACCCTGTCTGCCGGGGGACGGGTCCTGTAATTCCGGCTCCGCAAGGAAGTACCGAGGGTTGTTCGATGAAGTTTATCCTGTTTTCCGGCAGTGCTGCAAGCGTCGCCGAGACTTTTTCAGGCATGAAGGTCGGTTTCGCAATGCCCTCACGGATGCTGTAGCGTTTCCGGAAAGCGCCGGGATGGAGGTAGACGTCGGCTTCTGGCGCAAGGGAAAGCACATCGCAGACGCCCCCCGTATGATCGTAATGGCCATGGCTCAATACAAGCTGCCTGACTTCGGACAGATCGACGCCAAGGGCCGTTGCGTTAGGCAGAAGCACATTCTCCCTGCCGGTGTCGAAGAGGACGGTGCAGGTTCCCGTTTCGATCAATGCCGCAAAGCCGTGTTCGGCAGTGCAGTACTCTGATGCGTTGTTGTCTGAAAGAATGGTGAGCGAGAGGTTGATGCCGTTCATGGCTGAGTCCATGCTTTTTTTTGATTCCGGTGTGCAGTTCATAAAAACAGCCCGCCTTTGGGACGGGCCGCTGTCGAATCGGTTCATGTGGCTCTCAGAGCCCTATTCTCAGGCCGAGCATCACGTTATGGCTGTCGATACTGATTTTATCCGTTACTCCATCGAATTCGGCATCCGCGGTTATCAGATAACGGTATTTGGCATCGAGCTTGATCATCGGAGCGATGCTGAATCCTGCGCCGACTCCCACCTGGCCGGCAAGAACCGTACTGCTGTCGTCGGCCGAGGGTAAACCGTCAGTTTTTATATCTGCAAGCCCTATACCGGCGGTAAGGTAGGGAGTGACAGGATTGATCGGCAGATCGAGATCGATGTATCCGTTAGCCATGTAGGTAACCATTGATACATCGATGTCGCTCTCCTCGATACCGTTATTCTGATAACCGATTTCGCCTTCAAGGCGCAGATTTCCGCTATCAAGACCTACGGCACCGGTAACGGCATATCCGGTGTCGTAAGGCCAGGTAAAACCGCCTCCCAGATCTGAATCTTCCATCATGGCGATTCCTGCCGAACCGCTGACGTAAGGTGTTGCCGCACAGGCAGATGCCGTCGTGCCGATTAAGAGCACGGCGCCGGCGAGAATTGTTCTCCATATGTTCATCGTATGATCCTCCGGAATGTTGTCGTTCAAGAGACAAATGGGCGTTGTACCCACAGGTAATGTACATACAGCAACCGAGTCTTCAAATCCATTTTCGTGTTTTACCGCAAGGCGTTATACCGTTTTGCCGGATTGGCTGCGAAATGGTTATTTTACGGTCGGTTTTACGAGACAGCGAACCGCACATAAAACAAAACGTACCATGCAGAAGGAATCGATAAGTATTCTCGGATGCGGCTGGCTCGGCCTGCCGCTCGGCGTCGCACTCATGAAGGAAGGGTATTTCGTTAAAGGGAGCACCACGAAGGAGGCGAAGATCGACCTGCTTCGCCAGGCTGGCATCGAGCCTTATCTCGTGACGCTCGATCCGGAAATCGACGGGGATGACCTCTGCGATTTCCTGCAGAGCGACATCCTCGTCCTCAATATTCCGCCGTCGAGGAGGGAAGATATCGTGGAGTTTCATATCCAGCAGATTTCTTCGCTTATCGACGCTCTCGGGCAATCTCCGGTGCGATCGGTGCTGTTCGTCAGCTCCACGTCGGTCTATCCTATGCTCAATCGCGAGGTGAGCGAAGAGGACGCTCTGGATCCGGATTCGCCTTCCGGGCAGGCACTGCTGCATGCCGAAGAGATGCTCATGCAGGAGAGCGGGTTCCAGACTACGGTGGTGCGATTCGGCGGGCTTGTCGGGTATGAACGGGGGCCCGAAAGCTACCTTGCGCGCATGACGGAGATTGCGGCTCCCCGGCAGCCCATGAACCTGACCCATCGGGACGACTGTGTGCGCATCATCATGGAGATCATACGGCTCCGGCAGTGGGGGGAGGTATTCAACGCATGCAGTCCGGAGCATCCGCTTCGGATCGATTATTACCGCCGCGCAGCCGAAGCATCCGGTCTCCCGCTGCCGCCGGAAGCCGTGACAACGGAACCTGCCGGCTTCAAGCTGGTCAGCAGCCGGAAGCTCGAAAATGCGCTCGGCTACACATTCATGCATCACGTTCAGTAAGACGGGGATGACGTCGACGCATACGGCATTCCTGCTCGCGGCGCCGTCGAGCGGCTCCGGTAAAACGACGCTCGCTCTGGCCCTTATGCGGATTCTCGCAAAAAGGGGGCTCCGGGTTCAGCCGTTCAAGTGCGGGCCCGACTACCTCGATACCCGTCTGCACGGATTGGCCGCATCCTGCTGCGGCAGGCAGAGCAACGGCATCAACCTCGATACCTTCATGGCCTCGGAGCGGCATACACGCGAACTGTTCGCCCGGCATGGCCGAAATGCCGATGTTTCTGCAGTCGAAGGCGTCATGGGACTATTCGACGGAGCCGAAAAAGCAGAGGGAAGCAGCGCGGAGATCGCAAAACTGCTCGATCTTCCGGTCATCATGGTGCTGAACGCAAAAAGCATGGCCTACTCGGCGGCCCCTCTGCTCTACGGGTTCCGCACCTTCGATCCGGACTTGCGGCTTGCAGGAGTGATTTTCAATCAGGTCGGTACGTCCTCTCACTACAGCTACCTCGAGGCGGCAGCGAAGGATGCCGGCGTCGAACCGCTTGGTTATGTGCCCCGAAACCAGCGGATCTCGATCAGCGAGCGCCATCTTGGCCTCAATACCTCGCCCGATTACGACCGCGACGCGATCATCGAGGCCATGGCGGAGCATGTCGCAAAGACCGTTTGCATTGACCGGCTCCTTGAAATTGCCCGGACTGTTCTGCCCGAAATCGATGCGCCGCAGCTCTCCGCTCCGGAGTCTGCCGGTTCTCGAAGGAGGATTATCGCCGTCGCCAGGGACGAAGCGTTCAACTTCCTTTATGATGAAAACCTGACGGTGCTGCAGGAGCATGGGGAGGTTGTCTTTTTCAGTCCCATGGAAGATCGTTCGCTTCCACGGGCGGATCTGCTCTATCTGGCTGGCGGTTATCCTGAACTGCATGCGGAAAAACTCGCTGCCAACCGGGATATGCGCGAAGCCGTAACCGCTTATTGTATGCGGGGAGGCGCAGCCTGGGCCGAGTGCGGCGGGCTGATGTACCTGGCAAAAACATTCACGACGGCCGACGGCACCGCCCACCCTATGTGCGGCGTGTTCGATCTCGATACCTCCATGCAGGACGCCCGGCTGAGCCTCGGCTACCGCAAGGTCCGGTTCGATGGCGGTTACCCTATGGAGCTTCGCGGCCACGAGTTCCACTACTCCCGAATCGTCCGGCAGGGCCTGTTGCAGAACGCGGCATCGGTCAGAAACACCCGGAACGAGCCTGTCGGTACCGCACTTTTCCGCACCGGAAACACCTTCGCCTCCTATGTGCACCTCTATTGGGGAGAACGGCGGGATTTTCCGGCATTCCTCATGGCAGCACTTCAGGCTTAGGGAGAGTATGGCGGGATATATCATCACCGGAGGTCCGGGGAGCGGTAAGAGCACGCTTATCGAAGGGTTACGACAGCATGGGTTTCGCTGTTACAGCGAGGTCTCGCGGCAGCTTATACGCCACCAGAGCATGGAGCCGGATGGTGTACTGCCGTGGAAAAATCTGCCGGCCTTCGCCAGCCTCGCATTCGACGCCATGATCGATCAGCATGAAGATGCCCTCGGGAGTTCCGGCATCTGTTTTTTCGACCGAGGAATCCCCGATATTTTCGGTTACCTCGAAGCCGGCGGGTATCGGGGGTCAAGGCTGGGCTACGAGTTGTGCGAAGTGCCGAAAACAACGGTAGACGATCGGATAACATTTCTCAATACCGTTACAGGATGAACTCCATGTCGTAGCCGCCCTGTTCGCTCTCCTCGATGAAGCCGATCAGAGTTTCGATGAAACCAAGGAATTTTTGAGGATCGATCCTGCGAAGCCAGGCGATTGCTGCGGGCTTGTCCTGCCATCCGAGCAGGATGGTCTCCTCTTTTTCGGGATCGATTTTTCCTGCCGCTTCTCCGATAATATTGTTCAGGCTCCTCAGATTTCCGTTCGGCAGGTAGGCTTCGTCCCAGCTGTCCAGACCGTTGCCGGACTCGGATACGAACGGCAAGGTATTGCAGGCCCCGACGATGCCGTAATGGAAAAGCGAGGCATAGTCGTGAGCATCGATTCCGAGAGTCGCATAGGCTCTGTAGCCGCTGTCCCCGAGACGCACCCGGTTGATGGTGCCGGTCCGGCAGATGGAGAGTTCCCGATGTTCCGGCTTGCTGTCGTCGATGAGAATATGATGCACGTTCATAACCGCTTCGTTTCGGAGGTAGAAACCTTTAATGGATGGATGCTGTTTTGCTTTTACTGCAGATTGCTTTTCCGGACTGATATTTATATAATTAATTTTGGTTTATCGATGCGTATCACCGGTCGTTCGGAGAACTGTGATTTTCATGGGCTGTAAAACAAACTTATTTATCGAGCAAGAATGGAAGGAAATTTTTCGAATAGAGTACAGGACGTCATCCGTCTCAGCCGTGAAGAGGCGTTGAGGCTCGGGCACGATTACATCGGCACAGAGCACCTCCTGCTGGGCCTTATAAGAGAGGGCGAGGGAATAGCTGCCCGCATACTGAAAAACCTCAAGATCGATCTGTTCCGTCTTAAACAGACCATAGAAGAGAGCACGCACCAGAAGGTTCCGGCAACGCAGATGGGCAACGTGCCGCTCACCAAGCAGGCCGAAAAGGTACTGAAGATCACCTATCTCGAAGCGAAAATCTGCAAATCGAACATTATCGGCACCGAACATCTGCTGCTTTCGATTCTCAAGGGCGAAGACAATATCGCAGCACAGATTCTCGAACAGTTCGGCGTTACCTACGATCTCGTGCGCGACGAACTGATCACCATCACCACAGGCAGGAGCGAAGCCGACGAGCCTCCCATGGAGGGTTCCTACTCGGCGGGCTCTTCGGAGCGTGTTCCGAAAAAAGGCGATCCCAAGCGCGGCGAGCGCACAAAAACGCCTGTGCTCGACAATTTCGGGCGCGACATCACCCGTCTGGCGCTGGAGGACAAACTCGATCCCATCATCGGTCGCGAAAAGGAGATCGAACGCGTTGCGCAGGTACTCAGTCGGCGAAAAAAGAACAACCCTGTGCTGATCGGAGAGCCCGGCGTAGGCAAGACCGCAATCGCCGAAGGCCTTGCGCTCAAGATCGTGCAGCGAAAGGTATCCCGAGTGCTCTACGACAAGCGCGTGGTTGCGCTCGATCTTGCCGCGCTTGTCGCCGGCACGAAGTACCGCGGCCAGTTCGAAGAGCGCATGAAAGCGCTCATGAACGAGCTCGAACGCTCACGCGACGTGATTCTGTTCATCGACGAGCTGCATACCATCGTCGGCGCAGGCGGCGCCTCCGGTTCCCTCGACGCCAGCAATATTTTCAAGCCCGCGCTGGCCCGCGGCGAACTGCAGTGCATCGGGGCCACCACGCTCGACGAGTATCGCCAGTACATTGAAAAGGACGGTGCGCTCGACCGCCGTTTTCAGAAAATCATGGTCGAACCGGCATCCGTCGACGAAACCATCCAGATTCTCAACAATATCAAGTCGAAGTACGAGTCGCACCATCACGTGCGCTACTCCGAAGATGCCATCGAGAAAGCCGTGAAATTTTCGGAGCGCTACATCACCGACAGGTTTCTGCCCGACAAGGCCATCGACGTGATGGACGAGGCCGGCGCAAGGGTGCATCTGAGCAATATCCATGTGCCCAACGAGATCCTCGAACTTGAAAAGTCCATCGAAGATGTCAAGGCGGAGAAGAACCAGGTGGTGAAGATGCAGAACTTCGAGGAGGCTGCAAAGCTGCGCGACAAGGAGAAAAACCTGCTCGAATCGCTTGATCACGCCAAGCAGGAGTGGGAAGAACGCTCTTCGGAAAGCGTTTACGACGTCACCGAAGCCGATATCTCATCGGTGATCGCCATGATGACCGGTATACCCGTGGTCAAGGTGGCACAGTCGGAATCGAAGAAGCTTCTCAGCATGGAGGCCGACCTCATGAAAGAGGTGATCGGACAGGATGAGGCCATAAAAAAGATAACCAAGGCGATCCAGCGGACACGGGCAGGGCTCAAGGACCCGTCGCGTCCGATCGGCTCGTTCATTTTCCTCGGTCCCACAGGCGTCGGCAAGACGGAGCTTGCCAAAGCGCTTACACGCTATATTTTCGACAGTGAGGACGCCATGATCAGGGCCGACATGAGCGAGTACATGGAGAAGTTCTCCGTGAGCCGCCTTGTGGGAGCGCCTCCCGGCTACGTTGGCTATGAAGAAGGCGGCCAGCTGACCGAAAAGGTGCGTCGCAAACCCTATTCTGTGGTGCTGATCGATGAAATCGAAAAGGCGCATCCCGATGTCTTCAACATCCTGCTCCAGGTGCTCGATGAAGGCGTGCTGACCGATGGTCTTGGCCGTAAAGTCGATTTTCGCAACACCATCATCATCATGACCTCGAACATCGGAGCCAAGGACATCAAGAACATCGGTGCAGGCACCGGAATGGGCTTTTCCGCGCCGGACGATGCCACAGGAAGCTACAAGAGCATGAAGTCCACCATCGAGGACGCACTGAAGCGTGTGTTCAATCCCGAGTTCCTGAACCGTATCGACGACATCATCGTCTTTCATCCGCTCGATAAGCAGCATATCTTCAAAATCATCGATATCACTGCCGGGAAGCTTTTCAGAAGGCTCCGCGAAATGGGTATCGAGGTCGAGATCGACGAAAGGGCCAAGGAGTTTCTTGTCGACAAGGGGTACGATCAGAAGTACGGCGCACGACCCCTCAAAAGGGCGCTGCAGAAGTATGTCGAGGATCCTCTTGCCGAAGAGATGCTGAAGGGCCGGTTCACAGAAGGCAGCCTGATAAGGATTACCTTTGACGAAGTCGAAAAGGAGCTGCGTTTTACGGAAGGCCATGAACAGAAACCGACAGGAAAAGCCGAGGAGGTAACTCCTCCGGAAGAGAAGTAGGCCCTTACGGCAGACAGAAAAAGAAAGCGCCCGCGAGTTTTTCCGGGCGCTTTTCTTTTACCGCAGCGGCAGGAACCCTATACGCCCGGAGGCAGAGGATGGTCCTTGATTGCCGCAAGGGACTGCTCAAGCAGTTCGTCAGGCAGGGCGTAGTCGGTTATTCTGCCCGACATGAAAGAATCGTAGCCCTGCAGATCCATAAGCCCGTGTCCCGACCAGTTCATGAGAATCACTTTTTCCTTTCCCTCTTCTTTAGCCTTTTCGGCTTCACGGATGCTCTGGGCGATGGCATGCGAGGTTTCGGGGGCGGGAATGAACCCTTCGGTATGGGCGAAGAGCAGCGCGGCATTGTAGCATTCGGTCTGCGGCAGGGCGGTTGCGTCGATCAGGCCCAGCTGTTTGACATGGCTCACCAGCGGTGCCATGCCGTGGTAACGCAATCCTCCGGCATGGATAGCCGGTGGTATGAAGCGGTGTCCGAGGCTGTGCATGGGCAGAAGCGGCGTCATTTTGGCGACGTCTCCGGTGTCGTACACATAGGGGCCCCGCGTGAGGGTCGGGCAGGCTTCCGGTTCGGTTGCGATCACCTGCACCTCGCGACCGTGTATCTTGTCGCAGATAAAGGGGAAGCTGATGCCCGCGAAATTCGATCCCCCTCCGGCGCAGCCGATCACCACGTCGGGGTAGACTCCGATTTTGTCGAGCTGCTTTTTCGCTTCGAGCCCGATGATGGTCTGGTGCAGCATCACGTGGTTCAGGACGCTGCCGAGCGCATAGCGGGTATCCTCGCGCTCTACGGCCTGTTCGATCGCTTCGCTGATGGCTATGCCGAGGCTGCCGGGAGTGTCGGGCATCTCTTCGAGGATGCTGCGTCCCGCAGCCGTCAGGCTGCTCGGGCTGGCGATGCACTCCGCGCCCCATGTTTTCATCATGATCTTCCGGAACGGCTTCTGGTCGAAGCTGATGCGCACCATAAACACCTTGCACTCTATTCCGATCAGCTTGCAGCTCATCGCAAGCGCGCTGCCCCATTGACCCGCACCGGTTTCCGTTGTCAGGTATTTGATACCGAACTCCCGGTTATACCAGGCCTGTGCGACGGCGGTGTTTGGCTTGTGGCTTCCGGCAGGCGAAACGCCTTCGTTCTTGTAAAAGATTTTTGCCGGCGTGCCGAGTGCCTTTTCAAGTCTTCGAGCCCTGTAAAGCGGCGAAGGACGCCAGAGCTTCAGGATGCCGAGCACCTCTTCGGGGATGTCGATCCAGCGATCGGTGCTCATTTCCTGCTCGATCAGGTTCATGGGAAAAACCTTTGCAAGATCATCAGGCGAAATCGGCAGGCCGTTCATACCGAGAGGCGGAGGCATGGGAGAGGGAAGATCGGCCTGGATATTGTACCACTGCCGGGGCATTTCGTGTTCGTCGAGGATGATTTTAGTTGGATCTGAACTGCTCATGGCTGTCACAAGGTTACAGGTTGCGTAAAACGCGGAGAAACAGTCAACAGGGATGTTGTGCTGCAACAAGTTAAAAGGTAGTGAATATCCCGGGAATTGGATAATGCAGAGTCGAACGGCTTTGGTCGGGGTGCCGAAGGCGGGGATCGAACCCGCACGTCCATTGCTGAACACAGGATTTTAAGTCCTGGGCGTCTACCAGTTCCGCCACTTCGGCCGCTCGGTTCAGGAGCAGGGATGTCAATTTAGCATCTTCAATGTTTTTACCCAAATAATGATCCATCTATTTGGCACTCATCCAGGAGAGGCTTATCTCCGGAAATGATCGTAACCGGCTAGGTCGGAGAGATTGATGGTCATGCCGTAGATGTCGGTGAGGAGGATTCCGGTCTCTTTTTCCGTTATCTCTCCGATTACCGATATATCCCTGCGATCTTCGATCGAACATGCGGATTCGGGCGGAAGCGTGAAGAGCAGTTCGTAGTCTTCGCCGCCTGCGATCGACCAGGTGATGACATCTTCCTGCAGTTCGTCAGCGATCTCCCTGGCCTGGGGGTTGACGGGAATCCGGCTTTCGAGAATTATCGCGCCGGTGTCGGAGCTGGCGCAGATATGCCGCAGATCGGAACCGATTCCGTCGGAAACATCGATCATTGCGCTGGGTACGATATTTCGCTCATGAAAGAATTTTACGATGTCGATCCGTGCTGCGGGCAGCAGCTGGTGTCTGATCGCATTTCGGTACTCCTCCAGATCGGCTATGATGCTGTTGCTGTAAGGTTCGTTACCGGAAATCTGTTCGAGCATGATATGCTTTTCTCTCATAAGCACTTTAAGCCCGGCGGCCGCGCCGCCGAGCGTACCGGTTACGCAGATGAGATCGCCAGGTTGCGCACCGCTGCGCATCGTGATGCGCTCCGCTGTAACCTCGCCGGTCATGGAGACCGTAATGACAAGGCCCGAACGGGAATGGGAGGTATCGCCTCCCGCAATGGCAAGTCCGTATTCCGACGCGGCCTGACTCATGCCGGTGTAAAGCTCTTCGATCATCCCGACGGAAAAAGAGGAGGGAACGGCCAGCGAGACCATCGCATAGCTCGGCAGGGCGTTCATGGCGCAGATATCCGAGACGTTCACGCTGATGCATTTGCTGCCGAGATGCCGGAGGGGCGAGAAGAGCAGATCGAAGTGCACCTGCTCGGCCAGCAGGTCGGTTGTGGCAACCTGCATTGTGGTTTCTGAAAGCCGGTAAACCGCACAGTCGTCACCGATTCCCTTCACAAGAGCGGGCGTTCCGGCAAGGGTCGGCTGCACGAGCTTCGAAATCCGGTCGATCAGTCCGAACTCGCCGATATCCGATATGGCTTTATAAGGCATATTTTTATGTACATTATTCAAACACTCAGCATCGACAGGTTCTCAGGCGATCGAGATGCGGCCGATGACTGCTTCAGATGCAGGCTCGGTCAGCCGAGCTTTTTCATTTAACATAGGCAATTTTCCGTTCATCATGGGTTTTTTCGACAATTTCAAATTGTCCCGGCTGAAAGAGGGGCTCAGCAAAACAAGAGAGACGTTCCGCGACAAGCTTTCGGTAATAACGCAGGGTAAAACCGATATCGACGAAAAGTTTCTCGAAGAGCTTGAAACCATTCTTGTTGCCGCCGACGTCGGCGTGGAAACGACGCTTTCCATCGTCGATGCGATAACCGAACGGGCGAAAAAAGAGACCTATCGTTCCGAAAAGGAGCTGAACGATATGCTGATGGACGAGATTCAGCAGATGCTGCTCGATACCGACACGGAGCATCCGCTCGATTTCGACGTTCCGCTGCCCGAAAGTCCCTATGTGATTCTTGTCGTCGGCGTGAACGGAGCAGGGAAAACCACAAGTATCGCAAAGCTGGCCCATAACTACGACAAGGCCGGCAAAAAGGTTATCATCGCCGCAGCCGATACATTCCGTGCCGCGGCTTACGAACAGTTGAAAATATGGGCTGATCGAGCCGGCGTGCCGCTTATCGGCCAGGGACAGGGAGCCGATCCCGCTTCGGTGGTCTATGACGCGGTCAGTTCGGCCGTGGCCCGCAATGCCGATGTGGTGCTTGTCGATACCGCAGGCAGGTTGCATAACAAGAGCCATCTCATGGAGGAGCTTGCCAAGATCATGCGGGTTGCCCGGAAGAAAGTGCCGACTGCGCCTCATGAAGTGCTTCTTGTGCTTGACGGAACGACCGGACAGAATGCCGTACAGCAGGCAAGGGAGTTCACGAAATTCGTCAACGTGACCGGGCTGGTGCTGACCAAGCTTGACGGTACTGCAAAAGGAGGGATCGTGCTCTCCATTTCACGGGAACTTAAACTTCCCGTCAAGTACATCGGGGTAGGAGAAAAGATTGACGATCTGCAGCTGTTCGACCGGGAAAAATTCGTCGAAGCCGTTCTGGGACGTCAAGGGAAGTGATCCCCGCAATCCGGCATTACAGCCGGAAGGAAAGTGTGGAGACGGGCAAGAAGGGTTTCCGGATCCGAGCAGTGCAGAAGGTGCGTCCTGTTCCGGGTATCCTGCGCACCAAGCCGGGCAGCAGGTGAGGCGGTTTCCGGACATTGCTCCAGCCATGCGGCCATACCGTCTTCGAGTTTTTCAGGGCTTCTTAAGATCGCTATATGGAAAATCGACGTTTCCGGCCGTTCGAGAAGATAATCGATGTGCCAGTGCAGTTTTTTTTCGACGGGAGGCAGGGTTGCCGGACATGCAATGTCGAGTCGCTGAAGCAGTCTGCGCAAATCATTCAGGATTGGATGGGGCCGGGCGCCTCCGGATCTCGACGCATGTCGCATAAGCCTTCTGGCCAGCGGTTCGGATCCCGGTCTGCTCGCGAGCGCCGAACCGAGATAGATGTAGCATCCTGCAGCAAGAGGTACCGGCACCCCTTTTCTGAAACTGCCGAATGCGATCTGAACGGGTTTTCGCAGATCGATAAACAGAAGATAGGTGCCCTGTTTTTCTTTTTCACCGAAAATCGTGAACTTTCCCGATTTCATTGTCCATACGTTTATCTCAAGTCGGTTCTCAAGTTATGAAAGGCGTTATATATACAAACCGTTCGATGTTGCTCCACAGATGCGGTATTCCGGAGCGGGTTCCATGAACAGGCCGGGCGGGCATATGGCCGAAAGGCGCAGGGAGATGGTCGATGGACTCCGGCAGAAAGGCATTTCCGACCTGCGCGTGCTCGAAGCTATGGAAAGCGTGGAACGCCACCGGTTCATCGACGAGAAAAGCCATTCCTGCGCATATGAGGATTCTGCTTACCCGATAGGGTACGGTCAGACCATATCGCAACCCTATACGGTTGCCTATATGACCTCCCTCCTGGTTGAACGTTGCCCTCCTCCGGCAAGGGTGCTCGAAATCGGTACCGGTTCAGGCTATCAGGCAGCGATACTCGACGCGATCGGTTATCGGGTATACACGGTTGAACGAATTCCCGCACTGTATGACCGCGCTGTACAGCTTTTTGCCGAACTCGGGCTCCCCATTTCATGCAGGCTCGGTGACGGTTCGCTCGGCTGGCCTGAAGAGTCTCCTTTCGGGGGTATCATGGTTACGGCAGCTGCCCCTCGCTGTCCGGAGCATCTTCTGCAGCAGCTTGCGGAAAACGGGAGTCTGGTCATTCCGGTCGGCGAACAGGGGATGCAGCGGATGACCGTCTACCGCCGGGTCGGCCCGCGCTACGAAAAAGAGCTGTTTCATCATTTCGCTTTTGTCCCGCTCATCGGAAGGGAGGGTTGGAATTGAGCGATTCCGGTCGTAATTTAGTCTCCCGGTTATTTCCGGTTCCAGGCTCCGCCCTGATTTATCAATATTATTCAAGGAATGAACTGTTATGGCTGTAATGACCAGCTTGCGGGAAAAAACCCATCTTATTCTTTACGCGCTTCTGGCAGCATTTGTTGCGCTCATCGTGTTCGAATGGGGGATGAACTTTTCCGGTTTTTCCGGAAACAAGGGCGGCGCTGCAGGCAAAGTGAACGGAAAAGAGGTTCCCTATGCGCGATATGAGGAAGTTTACAGGGAATTTACGGAAAACTTCCGCAGGACCAATCCCGGAGACGATATAACTCCGGAAGTCGAACTTGGCCTTCAGGAGCAGGCCTGGAACGTTACCGTCGATCAGACGCTGCTCGAAGAACAGTTCAGGAAATTCGGGATCCTCGTAGACGACAGCGAAATCGTTGCTGCGCTCGATGGAGACAATCCTCCGATGATCATACGGCAGAACTTCGTGGATCCGGCAACCGGAACCCTTGACCGCAAGAGACTCGATGCCGCTCGTCGTGATCCGAAAAACAAGGAGATGTGGCTTCAGATCGAGGATATTGTTCGTCGGGAACTCAAGGTCAGCAAGCTCATTCGTGCCCTGCAGTCCATGGTACATGTTTCGGATCGTGAACTCGACGCGGTCGTCAAGCGCGAATACATGATGTTTTCGGCATCGTTCATCCCGGTTCCGCTCGATGTAGCCGGTGCCGACAGCAAGTTTCCCGTGAAGGCCGAAGAGATCCAGGCCTATTACGACAACCACAAGGAGCAACTCCGGCAGCCGCCATCGAGAAAAGCGGATTATGTGTTTTTCCCGCTCGTTCCTTCATCGAAGGACAGCAGCGTCGTTCGTACTGAACTCGAGGCGCTCAGGGCGGAATTCGCTTCGACTCAGAACGACAGCGATTACGTTAAAGTGCAGAGCGATCGTCCCACCGGAGTCGATCGTCAGTACAGTCGTGCCGATTTCTCGCCTGAAGCCGGTGCTTTTGTTTTCAGTAACGCAAAAGCCGGTACTGTCGTCGGTCCTGTTGCCGATAACGGCTACTACCGGTTGCTGAAAGTAAAGAAGGCCGTCGCCGGAGAACCGGTGGCACGGGCATCGCATATTCTTCTTCGTTTCAATCCTGCAAGCAGGGAGGATGTTGCGAAAGTGAGGGCGCGAATGGTGGATATCTATAAAAAGCTACAGGAAGGCGTTCCTTTCGAAACGCTTGCCGGAAAGTACTCCGAAGATCCCGGAAGCGCGGCAAGAGGCGGCGATCTCGGATGGTTCGGAAAGAATGCCATGGTACCGGAATTCGCCGAAGCCGTCTTTTCCTCCAGACCGGGTTCGCTGACGCGACCGGTGCAGACGAAATTCGGCCTGCATATCATCAGGGTGAACGCAATAGATCAGAGCGCCTTGGTGTGTTCGGAAGTCGTCCGTCTGATCAGGCCCTCGAGCGAAACGGTCGACGCATCGAGGCGGACCGCCATGGTTTTCCAGATGGAGGCTAAAGAGAAAGGCTTTGAGAAGAGCGCCGCTTCCGGCAAACTGCGCATCGAAGAAACCGGAGAGTTCAGCCGTCGGGCACCCATTCAATCTATAGGCTTCAACGAGAAAATAGCGGCATTCGCATTCGGTGCTTCGGAAGGCGAACTGTCTGACGTTATCGAGACGGAGAAGGGCTTTTACGTTATGCGCCTTACCGGCAGGAACGATACGGGATTTCGTGCTCTTGACGATGACCTGAAAAAACGCATTACCGCCGAACTTGTTCGGGAAAAGAAAGAACAGGCCCTTGAAAAGATGCTTGCCGCGCTCTCTGCAAAGCCGGGGGCGACTCTCGAAACCATTGCGGCTGGCAACAAGGCGTTCGATATCGTACAGGCTGACGATATTCGTTGGGTTGATGGATATATTCCCGGTTACGGCGTTGACCGTCCGCTTGTAGAGGCGATTTCAGGCATGAAGCCCCGAGTGCTCTCAAAGCCGGTCAGAACCACGGCGGGCTATGCGCTCGTGAGGCTCGACAAACGCGTCATGCCCGGCGATGTCGATATTAAAAAGGTCAAAGTCAATGTTATGCCCAACCTTGTCAGGGCCAAACAGGAGCAGTTCTTTGCGGAATATTTCGCTTCCCTGCGCAAGAACGCAAAGATCGAAGATCTCCGCAAGTAAACGGTTGAATCATCAATTGATTACAGGGCTGCCAGGAACTCTTCCAGGCGGCCCTTGATTTTTTCTGCCGAATCGAGCTTAAGGCACTCGGCAGCGAGCATTTCAGTATCGGCAATGGTCATGGCCGATACGAGTTTTTTCTGCTTGGCTATATCGGCGCTAACAATACTGAACTTGCGAAGGCCGCATCCAACGAGGAAAGGCAGCGCAAGAGGATCGGAACCCATATCACCGCATATTGAGACACGGCATCTGTTTTGCTGGGCTTTAGAGATGACCCGGTGCACCTGCCGTACGATCGCCGGATGGAACTTGTCGAACAGATCCTGTACGATAACGTTGTTCCTGTCAACCGCAAGCGTATACTGCGTGAGATCGTTTGTTCCGATACTCACGAAATCGACCTCACGGGCAATTTCGGCGATCATTTCCACTGCGGCCGGCACTTCGATCATGGCTCCGATGAAGGGCTTTTCGGCATGTCCCTGCTCTTCCTTCAATTCATCGCACAGCTTGTCGAGCGTTACCGTAATGAACCGTATTTCCTCGACGGAGGTGATCATCGGCAGGAGGATGTGGATGTTTCCGTGTATGTTCGCCCGCACAACGGCCCTGAGCTGGTTTTCAAGGATTTCAGGAACATCGATGAGTATTCTGATGCCTCTCCATCCGAGATTGGGGTTGGGTTCCCTTACCGGAGAATAGAGCAGCTTGTCGCCGCCGATGTCGAAGAGTCGCACAACAAGCGGCATTGGGGCGATTGTTTCGGCCATTTCGAGGTAATAGCTGAACTGCTCCGATTCTCTGGGTACCTTGGTTCCGTCGATAAAAAGGTTTTCGGTTCTGAAAAGCCCCACCCCTTCCGAACCGGAGGCCTTCATTCCTGTCAGCTCCTCCTTGAAATCGATATTGGAATAAAAAGAGATTCTGACGCCGCAACGGGTATAGGCCGGCTGGTCAGCCGTTCTGGAGGCATCGGCCTCGAATCGCAGTTCTTCTTCCCGTTTTCGGGTATACCGTTCAACGGTTTTCTCTTCAGGATTGATCACCACCGTACCGGTTCCTCCGTCGATGATCAGCTGATTGCCGGTCGATACCATCTGCGAGAAATTGCCGAGCCCGACAACCATCGGGATGTTGAGCGACTTGCAGATTAGCGAAATATGGGAGGTTTTACCACCGGTATCGGTGACGAAGCCCTTGACGTTGCTGCGGCTGAGCAGGATGACGTCTGCCGGTGACAGATGTTCCGATACTACGATACTGCCTTCGGGTATCCATGAGTGCAGCTTTTTGATGTGCAGGTTCCTGATGATTCTTTCCTTGATGTCCCTGAAATCACAGGCTCGCTCCTGGAAAAGCTGGTCATCCGAGTTCATGAAATGTTCGAGGTACCTGCCGAATTCCTCGTCGATCACCAGCGAAGCCGCCTTAAGCTCCTTACGGATCCGGGCTGTAATGGCCTCTATAAGCACCTGGTCGTGCAGCAGCATGATCTGGGCTTCAAACAGGTTCGCATAGCCCTTGCCCAGTTTTCTCGTCGTTACCCGCTCGATTTTTTTCAGTTCTTTTTCCGAACGGTGCAATGCGGCGACAAACCGCTCTATTTCATGCTCGATCTCTTCGGGCAGAATGGTTCTGCTCTCGTGCTCGTACTGTTCCTTTTCAAACGCATAGGAGGTTCCTATGGCTATACCGCGGGATGTTCCGATCCCGCGATACGAATCCTCGCCCGATTTAAGAACGGCCCCTTTATACTTTTTCCGGCCTTCCTCCGGCATTGTGGGAAGTTCGGATTGTCCGGTGATATTTTCACTCATACTCGTTGTTTAAAAAGGCGCATCGTCCTGGTTGATGAAGGATGTGGAAGGAACACGGGGTTCGGGAGATTCCGGAAATTCATGGGTTGGCGGTTCTCTGCCGTCTTCATGCTCTCCGCCGGTGATATAGACGTTGGCAGTGGACTGAAACCGTCCGTAGTTCTTCATGAAGAGGAGCCGTATGTCGCCGATAGGGCCGTTTCTCTGTTTTCCGATGACGATTTCGACGATGTTTTTCGTGGATGAACCGTCCTCGAACGTATCTTTGCCGTACATTTCCGGTCGGGAGAGGAACATGACGACGTCGGCATCCTGCTCGATGGAGCCCGACTCCCTGAGATCGCTCAGCTGAGGTCTTCTGTCGCCTGATCGCTGTTCGACCGACCGGTTGAGCTGGGCAAGCGCGATGACCGGTATGTTCAGCTCCTTGGCCAGCGCCTTGAGCGAACGGGATATCTGCGCGATTTCCTGCTCGCGGTTCGATTTTCCATCCCTGACCGGCGTTACCAGCTGCAGGTAATCGACCACCACCATGCCGATATTATGTTCCTGCTTCATCCGGCGCGTTTTTGCCGACAGCTCCATAATGGAAATACCCGGGGTATCGTCTATAAAGAGTTTTGCATCGTTGAGTTTGTCCATGCTGTTGATGATCCGTCCCATCATCTCGGGAGATATCCGACCGGTCCTTACCAGCTGCGATTCAACATAGGCTTCTGCGCACATGAGCCTGATCGCAAGCTGAACTTCTGCCATTTCAAGGCTGAAAAAAAGCACGGGAGTATTGAAATCTACCGCAGCGTTTCGCGCAAGAGCCAGAGAGAATGCGGTCTTGCCCGCAGACGGTCTTGCCGCGATGATGATCATATCGGATGGCTGAAAGCCTGCGGTGAGCTGATCGAGTTCCGAAAAGCCCGATCCGACACCGGTGATCGACGATTGCGATGCTCTGAGGGTTTCAAGCATGCGAATGCCGTTCTTCACCAGATCCTTGATAGGCGACGCCTTCTTTTTAATGCCGGCCTGCGAAATATTGAAGAACTGCTGGGACGCATGTTCGACAAGGTCGAAAATATCCATCGACGAGCTGTATGCGACGGAGGATATTTTCGCAGATATGGAGATCATCCGCCGGAAAAGATATTTCTCTTTGGCCAGCCGGGCGTAATACTCCACGTTGGCCGCACTGATGACTTTTCCGGAGAGTTCAGCAAGGTAATGCCTGCCTCCCACGGGCTCCAGCTCGTTCATTTTCAGCAGTTCTTCGCTGACCGTGATCAGGTCGATAGCCTGCCGTTTATGATAGAGCCGCATCATGGCCGTGAAAATGATCTGGTGCCGCTTTTCGTAGAACACTTCCGCCCCGTTTTCGCCGAAGATCTGTATGACCTGTTCGACAGGCTCTTCTTCGAGCAGAAGGCAGGCAAGCACTTCCTGTTCGATATCGGTGGAATAGGGTGGTACCCTGCTTTCGCGGCTGAAATCGATATCCTTGCTGAAATCGATGGCGTCGGATTTCTGTTTCTGTGCTGATCGTATCATGGTCATGGATTGTTCGTCGTACCCGGCAGAGCGTCGTAATGGCTGCGCATCATCTGGACGTCTTCCCAGCATCCACGTTTCCAGTTCGGATTCCGCAGGAGCGCGGCCGGGTGATAGGTCACCACGCAGTCGAATCGCTTCCAGCGTATGATCTTTCCTCGCATTGCGCCCAGTGAAAGATTGTTATCAAGCAGCGAATTGGCGGCAACCCTGCCGAGCAGGAGCAGCATGCCGGGATCTATCAGTTCAAGCTGTTGCAGAAGCCAGGGAAGACAGCATTCGATTTCCCCGGGCAATGGGTTGCGGTTCTGCGGAGGCCTGCATTTCAGGATGTTGCAGATGAATACCTCTTCCCTCCGGAACCCCACGGCCATCAGAATTTTGTCGAGTAATTGACCGGAACGTCCGACGAACGGGCGACCAAGAGCATCTTCATCGGCTCCCGGCGCTTCGCCGATCACTACAAGCCTCGCCGTTGGATTTCCTTCGCCGAAAACGAAGTTTCTGCGGGTCGTCGAAAGCGCGCATTTCGTACAGGTTTTTGCGCTTTCGTACAACTCCCGGAGATCCCGGTATGGGGAGTTTTCACTGTCCCGAGTCGGGCGTTCTGCGAGCTCGCTGCCTGTAAATAACAGTTCCTGCATGGTTAACGTTCGGTTTCTCCGTTACCGGCTGCGGCGATAAGCTCTTCGACGTGGTTGAGCAGCCTGCGTGCAGCGTCGGTTTTCTGCATCGGCGGAAGGCTCGTTTCGCGATGGTTACGGTCAATGAGGGTCAGCGAGTTGGTATCGACCTCGAACCCGGAGGTTTTCCGGTCGTATGTGTTGAAGGCGATGAGGTCGAGATGTTTTTCGTCGAGTTTCCGGTGCGCGTACGCCAGCCCTTCGGAGGTTTCGAGGGCAAAGCCGACGGCAAGCTGGCCGGGTTGCTTCTGTGCTCCGAATTCGGCAATGATGTCGGGATTGCGTACCAGATGCAGCTGCATCTGCTGCTCGTTCTTTTTCAGTTTGCCCTCGTACGGAATTTCAGGCCGGTAATCGGCTACAGCGGCAGCGGCAATGAAAATCGCGCAGGTGGTATAGAACGGTTTTGCCGCATCATGCATCTGGCAGGCGCTTTCGACATCAATCCGTTCGATCCCTGCCGGCGTTTCAAGGTGAACCGGACCGGTGATAAGCCTCACATCCGCTCCTCGCTCCCGGGCCGCCCGGGCCAAGGCAAAACCCATTTTTCCCGACGAATAGTTCGAGACGAACCGAACGCCGTCAATTTTCTCCCTGGTCGGTCCTGCCGTGACGACCACCTGCAGTCCGGCGATGAGAGAGTCCGGCAGGCCAGCCTGCAGCGCAGCGTCGATGCGCTTTGCGATTATCCCGGGATCCGCCATTCGTCCCGTTCCGCACTGTCCCGATGCGAGATCGCCGCTTTCGGGTTCGAATACGGTACATCCTCCGGCAGCAAGCGTTGCGACATTTCGCTGTACCGATGCCGACCGGTACATCTGGCCGTCCATCGCCGGAAAAATCAGCACGGGTTTACCCGGGCGCAGTGTGATAAAACAGGCCGAAAGCATGTCGTCGCAAAGGCCTGCGGCAAGCCGGGCCAGGGTGTTGGCAGTTGCCGGCGCGATGACGAGGGCGTCGGCCCATTCGCCCAGCGAAATATGCCGGGTGAAATCCGTTCCCGGGATGTCGGCGGGCGGAAACATTCCGCTGCAGACTGCCTCGCCGGAAACCGTAGCCAGAGAAAGTTCGCTGACGAAACGGCCTGCCGAAGCGGTAAGGGCGACACGGACATTCGCACCGGCCTTCTTTAACAGGCGCACAATTTGCGGGGTTTTATAGGCGGCAATGCCGCCGCTGACGCCGAGGATGATGTTTTTGCCTTTCACTGCGACCAACAGCTTCGTTCGTTAGAGAAGAACACAGAGTAATGTATAAAAAGAGAACGACTTATTTCTTTTTGTCCTGCTTGTTTCCGGAGGGCATAATGCGTTTCCAGAACTGCTCCCATGTGTGGAAGCGCTCGCGATAGGAGATGCTCGCCCCCCAGGTTTCGGAGGGTTTCTGCAGATTGGTGTTCGAGCCCTGTCCGGGAAGCTGTCCGTATGAGCGGTAGGCTTCGACATAGACCTTCGGCGTTACCCGATACTCTATTTTCTGAGACGTGCCATAATAGCTGAATAGCCCCTTATCCCTGATATCCGGGCTGCTTCCCGTTCCTACGAAGCGCATTCTGCCATCCGTTCCGGGAATGTTCACGGCAAAGTAGAGGTCGAGTCCGCTGAGCTGTCCTTTGCTGTCGACTCCCATGTTGACATTGAAGCTTTCTACTCCGGCAATATTCTGGATCGCCCTGGAGAGCTGCGAGGACAGGAGTCCCGAACCGGCAGCCAGGCCTGCGCTCGAAACCGCGATGCTGCCGATCTGGCCGGTGGTTCCGGGGGGAGCGTACCACTGTTTCGAGAGCAGCATGGAGAGCACGTTGATTTCCGCATTGGGATCGATCTGGCTCGGCTGCCCGCCGATCATGCTCTGCGAGGCATAAGGCTGCATCTGTTCGTTCAGATAGTAGCCCATGCCGACGCGCGGTTCATTGAGCGTGCCGGTAATGGCAAGCAGCAGTTTTACGTTGTCTCTTTCGCCGGTCTGCGGATTAGTGACGCTGAGATATCTGGTTCCGTAAAGATTATCCATCTGCCCGTCACGTATTTCAACGTTGTTCCAGGTGATTTTTCCTCCGTCTTCCAGATCGAAGTTCGTATTGGAAAACCGGTATTTTCCGTCGGTGATGTTGACCGATCCATACAGCCGGTATCGCTGGCTGCTTTTGTTGACGATCAGGTACAGATTGCCGATTGTGGTTTCAAGCTCCTCGCCCCTGAGGCGATCGAAAATTACCGTATATTTTAGTGGTTCGATGCCGGTAAGTTTCAGATCTCTGATCTGCAGGATATCGAGCAGCGAATAATAGAATTCCACCGGACGTTCCTTTGTGCCGTTATTCTCTCCGTTACCGGTTTTTTCAGCAGGATAGCGGGGGACGAACTCGATGAATTTTTCAACGCCTGCGTATTTTGCGCTTGCGTTCGCCCCGGCTCTGTAGAGTGAAAAGTCGGCATTGTCGATCCGCATTTCTCCTTCGACAACCGGCGAGGCGAGGTCGCCATGCATTCTTATCGAACGGGTGGTTCCGGTAATGGTGCCGAAAGAGGTTTCGTCTTTTTTATCCTTTTTATCGAACAACAGCAGTTGTGAACAACTGGCTCCAAGTGCGAGGGTTTTCGGTTCAAGATCAACAATCCGGATAACGCCGCTGAGCTTGCCGGTGCCGCCTGATGCGTCGCTGACGAGGATATCCTTCAGTTCCACCTGTCCGGGATTTACCTCTACGGCGCCATTGAGTATATAGGTAACCTGCGTCGGTTCAACCGTTATCCTGGTATTCTGCAGGCGGGATGTGAGGTAGATATCCGGTTTTGGCGTTCTTCCCCCTATCACGAGCGTGGTGGGGATGATGCCTTCGGCGTTTTCGAAAAACGGCAGTACATACTCGATGAACCGGGCCGAGAGGTTATCCGACCGGAACGATGCATTGACGGGTTGCTGTGCCGGAACGCTCGCTTTCCACGGGAAGTACTGCAGACTCAGCGGTATCGATCCGCTTCCCTCTATGGTATTCATGGAAAGCGAAGCGGGCGATCCCGAAGCTGGTGCGGCCGAACTTCGGAAATCGAAACCGAGACGACTGCCTCCGTGGCGGGCGTTCAACTGCATGTTTCCGAACAGCAGCTTGTCGTAGCGCACTCCTTTTCCTGTCAGGGCAAGAGCGCTCTGTTTGGCTCCCGGCGAACCGCTGACGGTCAGCGATCCATTGATGGTGCCGTAGAGTCCGGCTTTCGATCCGGAAGGGGTTTTTGCATTGAAACCGCCAAGATCGATATTGGAAATCGCGCACCGGAAGGTGCCGGCCCGGTCGCTGCTCAGCTCTCCGTCAAGCACCACCTGCTGAATGCCTTTGGCCGCGCTGAGTCGGTTGAACATCAGCGAAGAACTTCCGATAACGATGCGGGAGCCTGACGGAACAACCCACATCTTTCCACCGCTTCCGATAGAGAATTCAGCGACGTTCAGGTCATAGACGCCGCCCCGCTGCATTGCAGATACACCGGCGCTTATTTTCCATGCCTGATCGGGAAGGTTGCCATCGAGGGCGGCAACGAGTTGTCCCGGGGTATAGGCCATGTCGAAAACAAGTCCGGAGGCGCGGACTCCCGACGCAAGCAGAGTTGCGGCCGTCCCTTTTGTAGAGGCTTTCGGAATGCCTTTCGACGAGCATTCCATCGCGGCCGTGGCTTTCATGTCGTTCAGCGTCGTGCCTTCCGAAACAAACAGGGGAAGATCTATGGATGAGGTGATCGAGCAGCTCCCGTTGCTGTAGAAAAGCTCACCTTCGGCGCTTCCCTGAAGCGTCATGCCGTTTACCGGCAGGACGAGCGCGAGCGGCGCGACTTCCCTGACGGCAAACCGATAGGCTACCCGGAATGGTTTGTCCGGGTCAGGCTTTGAAACGTTTTCGGGGATAGAAAGGCCGGTTTTCCAGAGGCTTCGGGCTGTTATTTCTCTTGCTGTCCCTTCCCCGGCAAGCAGCAACGCTCCGGTGAGCTGTCTGAGGGTATACTGGCCGCTGAGCGACGCATCGAGAAAATCGCTGTTGAAGGTGAACCGGGAAGCGCCGTCGCGCTGGACGATGGCGGCGCTGCATTCGGATTTGTCTTTAAGCCGGAACCCGTTTATCGATGAAGGCGCAAAACGTATGAGTGCAGCGGCATTCAGAGTCCGGGCATCGATGCCTTCGCCTTTCAGCGCGAAGGTTCCGTTCAGGTTGGTCGTGAAGTTGCGGGATGCAAGGGGCTTTGCAAGGTCAATCCTGCGCATCTTTCCTTCCGCGCTGTACCTTGGTTCCTTCGCGTTCCAGTCGATTTCTCCGCTTGCATCAAGCTGTTCGTCGCCGTTCAGCAGTACAAGCGCCGTACCGATTTTGTTATTTTCATAATCCACAGAGAAAGAGCCGCTACGGATATCCTGCTTTTCCCAGTAGGAGTCCCGGATGTCGGCGGAAAGAGAGAGTTGTTCAAGGCTTTTGAGCCCGGTACTTCTTGCGGAAATGTCGCCGGACGCCTGCAGCAGGTTTTTTCCGCTTTTTCTTCCCGCCGCTTCGGCGATCCGGTACGGTTCGAGATCGTCAAGCCTGAACGAACCCTTCCATGCAAGCTGTTTATTGAGGTTTCCGACGGCTTCCGCATCGATGGTGACCTTGCCGATTCCGGTCATGAGGGTGAACGCTGTTTCTGCCTGTTTCTGCGACACTTCAGCACGACCGAAGAAGCTGACGGTTCCGAGTTGTTCGGCCAGGCTTTCATAAGAGGTATCCCTGAGAAAGGTTTTGAAGAAAACCGGCTCGATGGTCGAGCTGTCGCACACCGCCTTGAAGGTCATGTCGTTGTCGCTGCGAAGCCGACGCACTTCTCCCTTCAATGACAGCCGGCTTTTTCCATACAAAACCCGGGAATCGAAAACTTCCAGCGAACCATCCGAGAGCTTTGCGTCGCCTTTGAGGCGATAGAGGCCATCCGGCAGGCGAAGTTCAGGAAGAAAGATTTTCAGGTCTTCGGTATGCAGGTTCAGCGCATGGATATTGACGAACGAGCGGCTTGTCTTGAGGCGCTCGACAAACTGCTTTGCGTCGCCCTCTTTGAACAGGTCGAAATCGTCGAGCGAAACCGAGAGTTCCGCGTTGCTTCTGCCGCTTCTGGCCTTGAATGCAAGCAGTTCGCTGCGGCTTGGGGAGAAGTGGAAGGTTCCCGAAGCCTCCTTCAGACTGAATCGGTGGGAAGGCAGGGTGAAACTGCCTTTTTCGAGAACGCCACCGAACAGATTATCCTTGATCCTGAGGTCGGCGATTCCCAGGTCGATGTTTTCCGACCGGTACTCGACGGGCGGTTTTCCTGTCGTCTTTCTGAGCAGGGAGATGCTTCCCCTGCTCACCGAGATTTTTTTGCAGAAAAAACTCTCGATAGGTGCTCTGGAAGAATCCGGTTTGCGGGAGGAGAAAATCCGTTCGATATTGAGTTTTCCGTCTTCACGTTCGATAATTGCGGCGCTGAGGCTGTCTGCCGCGATCCTTCTGAACGAAAGCCTGCGGATTTCAGGCTGCAGCAGCATGAGAAAATTGAACCGCAACCTGATCCTTTTCGCTGCTATAGCGGGCGCTTCGGCCCCGGGCTCATAGATCGACGGTTTCAGGAGTGTTACCCTGTTCGGAAACTGGAGTGTGACATCCTGCAGCTCGAGCCGCCCGAAATACTCGTCGTTGAAGAGATCCACGATCTGATCGTGCGCATAACGGTTGAGCATGCCGCTGTTCAGAACGATGGCAGCGATGACCGAAACCACGAAAATGCATCCCGAAATCACCATCAGGATGGCAATTATGGAGCGTTTAATCGTTTCCAAGCCGAGCCCCCGGACAGTAACGTTTCAGGATGGTGTCGATAATGCCGGATGTCGAACGTTCCTCCAGCAGGGGAACAGTCATGACGCTGCCGCCTGCCGCCACAACGGCTTTCGCTCCGGCAATTTTCTCTATCGGCCAGTCGGCCCCCTTAACCAGTACATCGGGAAGCAGCATGCCGATCAGCACTTCAGGCGTATCCTCATCGAAAATCGTAACGGCATCGACGGCTTCGAGAGCGGAAAGCAGTTCCGCGCGATCTGGTTCGGGGCATACGGGGCGGAGGGGGCCCTTGATGCGACGCACCGAATCGTCGCTGTTCAGACCGATCACCAGCGCGTCGCCGAGTTCGCGGGCAGCCGCCAGATACCGGGCGTGACCCGCATGCAGAATGTCGAAGCAGCCGTTCGAAAACACAACTTTTTTTCCTTGTGATTGCCAGTCGCGTACTTTAAGGACTGCTTCCTGATGTGTGAATAGTTTAAAGCTCATCGAAGTGCTTTCTGACCGTTATGTTTACGGTAATGTACTCTACACAATAACAAATATAATGTTATTCATCACTTTGGATATACCCAAACCATCGGGAATGGCGAGTTCCTTCCTTACTCGGACGATTATGCCGCAAGCGGTATTTCAGAACTCTTTTTGTAACATAACTCCGGTTTGCTTTTTTTTATCAGTAGACTGAAGGGAACCTCTGAAACGTGTGAAGAGCGATCAAAGAAAACAAGCACCATAAAGGAGCGCGAGTATAACAGCGCGGACGGAGCGGAGAAACCAGAGTGTACACCGCAGCACATGAGGATTTCGAGCACCGACCAACACAGCAATTTGAGTTCGTAATTACTTTTTAGAGGTTCCCTGAGCCACTGGATGTGAAGAACAGACAATACAGGGCAGATTATAGAAAAAATGTATGAGTATTGATGTTAACGAGTTGCGGGCCAGACTCAGGAGATTTTCCGGAAAAGCGGTCCAGCGGGTTACATACAATGTGATCGATCTGCTCGGTTTCATGGTGCGTAAACTCAACAGACGTCAGACCGTTATCCTTGCATCCCTTATTGGTGATTTCATGCACCATGTTATCAGGCTCAGGCGATCCATGGTTTATCGCAACCTGAGTCTGACATTCCCGGACAAATCAGGGGAAGAAATTCGTCGTATCGCCAGGGCCATGTATCGGAACGTGTTCGCAACGTTACTCGAAGTGCTGCGCCTGCCACTGATCCGGAACCGCGAGGATGTGGCCAAACTT
>NZ_JAIGND010000040.1:0-3336 GCF_036528655.1 Chlorobium sp. | reverse complement strand
AGAAAAGCCCATAGCCTATCTGATTTCAATAGCTTGCTGGAGTCTTATCGCTTTTGTTCTAACATTGGTAATAAAAATGATAAACGAAATAAAGCGAACTACGTAGTTCTAAGCGGGTTTTCGTGACGTTGACCCGTCGGCAAATAATCTCGACTTAAGCCTGCGAAGCAATGTTTTTCTACACCGTTCGCAAGGATACCGAAACGGTTTTGATCGATAGGTTCCCCAAAGTAATCATCCTTTATTACCCCGGCAATTAAAGGACTCAACCCTTTGCATACCGAACGCTTGGGTGATCAAATAGTTTTTCTACCTGTTCCGGCGTCTTCTGCAGATGCCTCAAATGTGAAACGGTCTTCTTCCGAATCGCATCTTTTGTGCGGGCAACACCACCATTATTTCCATGCACTGCGAGTTTCAAATCGTTATTCAGATACTCATCAGGATTCAATTCCGGTGAATAGGCAGGCAAATAGAAAACTTCGATCTTGTCTGTGTTTTTGCCAAGCCATTCTTTGACCGGTTTGCAATGATGTACTTTCAGATTGTCGAGGATCAGAATCACTTTGTGACCGACATCCCTGACCAGACGTTTCATGAATTCTATGAGCCGCTTGCCGTTCATCGCATCTTCATACAGCATGAATCGCAGTTTGCCCCGATTGCTGATTGCTGACATCATGCTGATGTGCTCTTTCCGGGCATTCAGGCGCAATTCAGGGGTCTTCCCGGCTGGGGCATAGCCGCGTACACAGTTGCCATTCGTTGCGATACCGGTCTCATCTCCCCAGTAAATCTCTGCCTTTTCAGCCTTGGCCTGCGCTGCTATGGCAGGATAGGATTCTTCCATCCACCGTCCGACTTCCGCAGGACGCTGCTCGTATGCTTTTCGGATCGGCTTTTGAGGAGTATAGCCCCAGCGTGAAAGATACTCTCCGACCGTTCGAATAGGCATAAGAAAACCGAACTGCAGTTTGATCAACTGCCGAATGGCTTGTCGGTCCCAGAGTGCAAATGGCAGTTTCAATTGATCAGGATAATGATCAACTATCATCTTCTGGATCTGTTTCTCTTGCTCTACGCTCAGATGTCGTTTTTCACCGGTTTTGCGACCACGTTTCGGCACCGAAAGCATCTGCTTTCCTTCGCGTAAATACCACTGCCACCAACGGCTGGTTGTCTCAACAGGCAAGCCAAGCAATTCGGCTACTTCGCTGTTTTTTTTGCCTTTCGTTCGAAGGCTTATGACCTGTTTGCGCAATAATTCACGCTCACGGTCCGATACTTTTCTAACGTCTATTTTTTCCATGCTCTCAATATAATAAATTGAGAACTATAATTGCCGGATTAATAAATCGCCGGGTTGTACCCGGGCCCTGCCGATATGTCGCTCCTACGGAGCGAAGATCCATTTTGGGGAAAAGCTTTCTTTTACGGGGTTTCACCTCGTGCTACCGATGTTTCGCCCCTACGGGGCTGAAGATCAACGGTATATATGAAGTGGGTGAGACTTGTCCACAGGGACGTATGTCAATGAGGTAAGTAAAATTAATTCCTCTTTTCCGTATAGACAAGTTATTGGTTATGAACCCATAACGGAGAGCTGTCAGGCTGAAAGCAGCGCGGCTGGATGCGCAGGGAGGAGCTTTGCTTCAGAAACGGAATAGCGCTCCAGCCGTTTGCGAAGTATGTCGATCATTGTTTCAGTTCCCGTTGCATGGCAGAGATGCATCTGTCCATGCGTTTATGCTGATAGACCGAACGCATCCGTTCAAGATCGTCTTTGTCAATGGAGGCGAGTTCGTGCTCATCGATGCGCATTCCTTCAGTCAGACTCCTGATGCCGGGATAATCAATCTTGCGCAGGCAGAAAATGTCGAGTAAGGCCCGTAACGGCTGTGCCATCATGCAGCTCTGTCCTGCAAGCGTATCCCGATCGACGCCTTCAAGAAACCATCCTGTGTTCAGCGCTAACGGGTAATACCGGAATTGACCGAATTTCGGAATGTCGAGAGTCTGGCGTCGTCGATGCGGCGTAACAGACAGGGTGATTGGTGTCGATTCGGGAATCCACCCATGAAAACCGAGAGCTGTTTCCATTGAGATATACGATCCCGGCAGCAGTGCATGGGCCAGTACAAAGGGATGCATTTTACCCTGCTTTACAGCCGAAGAGAGCAGGTAACGGCCACGTTTCAAGCGCAGCAGTTCTCCACGATGCAGAGCGCGGTTAACCAGGTTGTAACGGCGTTGCGGCGTGCCATCGAGCAGACGGGATAACTGGGCTTCTGTGACAACACGCTCGCCCAGCCTGGCGTTGGTGATATGTTCGGTCAGTATTTCCATTAATGCGAGATACTTTCACTTTATGAAAGTTACAAACATTTATTGGTGTGCCGAGTCAGAACGGCTTCGCGACTCTTTAGCCTCAAAATCTCGTATTGAACCTGCGGATCAGTGTGCCGTCCCGACGGGGAGGAATGGAGATTCCAGAGTATGACTTGGAACTTTGAATCGGGTTCGTTACGTTACATGTAACGAAGAAAAGAAAATGGAGATCATGCATGAAGGTTGTTACTGAAAGAGTAAAGCGGTACAGAGACAAGCTTCGGGAGCGCGGGTTGAGGCCTGTACAGATATGGGTGGCGGATACGCGGCGCCCGGGATTCGAACTGGAATGTCGCCGTCAATCGGCGTTGCTCAAGTCGGATGCTCATGAAAAGGGGGTGCTTGAATTCCTTGAGCGGGCAGCAGATCGGGAAGGTTGGGAAGCATGAAACGAGGATCGGTAGTAACCATAGCCTTGCAGGGCGATTACGGCAAACATCGCCCTGCTTTGATTGTACAATCCGATTATTTTTCAGGACATCCGTCGGTAACCGTTTTACCGATTACCAGTGAGTTGCGTCAGACGCCGTTATTCAGAGTCGATGTCGAGACTGAATCCGGCAATGGATTGCGTAAGCGTTCCCAGATCATGGTCGATAAAATACAGACCGTTCCGGCAGAAAAAATCGGCAAAGCCATCGGTATTCTTGACGAAGCAACCATGATGGATGTCAACAGGGCGCTTGCGCTTTGGTTAGGATTTGCCGGTAATCCAGGGTGAATCGACCGGTAGCAACGTGGGCTTCGGGACGTTGATCCGTTGCCAAAAAAACTCATCTTGAACAACATAGAGATATGCTGGAATAATGTGTTGAGTGTTATTTATGGCGAAAAAGATTGAGTTTCCTGAACCGGATGGCAAAACAGAAAAAACCAGAACGGTGATTTTCCTTAGAGATACTGTTGGGTTGTCGGCGTTCATTCGGAATGTATGCCTGATCTTACTGA
>NZ_JAIGND010000039.1:0-4531 GCF_036528655.1 Chlorobium sp. | reverse complement strand
ATTGGCACAGATTATTGGGGTGAGTGCTCCGGGTTATTTTTTCTTGCTATTGAGCCATCCAGCTATCTCGCTATCCGGCAAAAAGAGGAAGAGCGCGGTTCCCGCTGATTGGGAGCGGATTTTCACGGATGGGAAGATTGTGGGATGTGAGCTGTGGGATGGAAGAGGAAGAGTTTTTGCCCACGGATTAACACGGATTGGCACGGATTGATGGGTGAGGTGGTGTCTGGGGGGTTGTGTTATGGTTTTCAGGTATTGCGCTGTCGGGTTATTCAGCAAGAAGAGGGGGAACGCGGTTCCCGCTGATTGAAAACGGATTTTCACAGATGAAGATTGCATGACGTGAGGGCTCGCTGGAAATTGGGGAATTGAAGAGGAAGAGGTTGCCCAGCCTAGGGATTTGCACGGATTGGATTTTCATGGATTGAAGAGTTTTTGTTATTCAGTTGTCTTGCTGTCGAGCGAGTGTCGCTTGAAAGGTTGTGAGGGTGCTGTTGTGATTTATCCCTGAACTGGTGGTGTTGGATTTTGGAATGGTAGAGGGAATAATTAAATTTCGTTTGCTGCTTCCCCGGGCAGATTCCATTTTTTTTGTTTTGGTTTGAATGGCGGTTTGTGCTGTTCCGGGGTTGTTTTGGGCTCTGGAGTAGTTCTTTTTGTTATTATTGGTGTTTTTGTGGTATTTTGATGCCGATTGCCTGTGTTACCCTCATGAATTCCTGGTTTTTATACATTTATCTACCTTGGAGAGACTTCTTATGAATCGTTTATTCAGGATATGTGCAAAGGGGCTGCTTTGCGGACAGCTTGCTTTTGCGGTTGCGCCGGCGGGCGTGGCTGTGGCTCAGCCGTTCAATTCTTCGTCGACGATGCCGTCGCTGTTTTCGTCGTCGAGCATGACGGTTCCGCCAGCCCAGCAGGGGGTGCCGACCTATGCGGTGCCGCAGGATACCTATTTTACCGATGCGCTTGGCAACATTCTTATGAATGTGAACGTCTGGGGCGAGGTGTACAAGCCGGGCCAGGTGGTGGTGAAGGAGAATGCCGATATTGCCGCAGTGCTGTCGCTGGTGGGCGGGCCGAAGGATTCGGCTAACCTGAAGAAGGTTCGGGTGAACCGTCAGCTGCCGGATGAGAATGGCAAGCAGACTTACGAGGTCAATCTGAAGGATTATTACAAGAAAGGGAGCCGCGAGTCGTTTGTAGCCCTCAAGCCGAACGATACGATCATTCTGCCCGAGGACAAGGGTATCAATACCGATATGGCGCTGAGGATTGTGGGCATTGCGGTGTCCGTGGCGACAGTGTTTGCGGTTGCTGCCGACTGAGGCTGATTGCTTATGATTCTGTGATTTGTAACGATTTTATTCATTTTACCGATTTGCGAGGTAAAGAGCGATGCAGAAAGCTCAGAAACCGTCTGATTTCGAACAGGAAATAAACATCCAGGAGCTGCTTGGCATGCTCTGGAGCAGAAGGGGCGTTATTATTTCGGTGCTGGCCGGGGTGATGGCGCTTTCGCTTTTGTATTATTTATCGGCTACGCCGAAGTACAGCGCCACGTCGGTGGTGCTGGTGAAGGATTCCAAAAATAACGATCCCATGAGCCAGCTTCTGGGGTCGATGTCGAGCGGTATTGCCAAGCCGATACTGAACGATATCGAGCTGCTGAAGTCGATGCCGATTGCCGAGGAGGCGGTGCGGAACCTCGACAAGGCTGCGGCGCGCGATTCGCTTGAGCTGTTCGGTGAGCGGCACTATGTGTCGAAACTTGCCATGGCGCTCGGCGGCGGGCTGCCGAAGTTCAGTTTCGGAAAAGCCGATGCAAAGGCGCCTGAAACCTACGAACAGCGGATGCGGCGGTTGGCGCACGAGCTGCAGAAGCGGGTGAGCGTTGAGAATTCGCGCGAGACGAGCGTGCTGAAGGTGTCGGTGTCGAGTCCGTTTCCGGAGGAGGCGGCGCTGCTTTCGAATGCGCTCTGCCAGGCTTACCAGCAGAAGGATATTGCCTGGAATGCCGAGCAGGCGCGGATGCTGAACCAGTTCGTGGGCGAGCAGATGAACAAGCAGCAGGATAAGGTGGCTTCTGCGGAGAACAAGCTGTCGGGCTATATGCAGCGGCAGGAGATTTATGAGTTGACCGGCAACGCGCAGCAGCTGCTGGAGAAGCTGATCGAGGTGGATTCGAAGTACAACGAGGTGATGGCGGAGTATAACATTCTGAAGAAGCGGCTTGATTTTATCAAGCAGCGGTTGTCGGGTGAGGAGAAGACGCTGAGCGCCAGTATTGCGCAGTCGGTGAATTCGCAGCTTCGTTCGGTGCAGGATCGCATCAAGCAGGAGGAGGCGGATTATATGATGCTGGTGCAGGAGAAGGGGCTCAGCAATGCGGAGGTGAAGGCTCGCCGGGTGCAGATCGATCAGATGAAGGCGCAGCTGGAGCAGATTGCCCGCGGCAAGATTGCCGGCGAGCTTGCTTATGCTGGCAGGGCGAAGCAGTATCAGTTCGACTTGATTTCGGAGCAGCTGCAGTCGGATATCAGGCTTGCGGAGCTGAACTATGCCGGGCAGGAGCTGAAGCGGCTGAAGAACAATTACGAGGGGCAGCTGAACCAGCTGCCGAAGAAGCAGCTCGATTACGCAAGGCTGCAGCGCGACCGCGAGGTGGTGAGCAATACCTATACCTTCCTGAAGCAGAAGCATGAGGAGTCGCGCATTCAGATTGCCTCTGAAGTGGGCCATGTGGTGATTGTGGGCGAGGCTTTTCCGCCCGAGAGGCCGGAGGCGCCTGACCTGAAGAAGATTCTGCTGGTGGCGATGGTGCTGGGGCTCGGCCTCGGCGGCGGCGTGGTGTTTATGACGGAGATGCAGGATCAGACGGTGAAGGATGGCAAGTTCTTCGACGATCACAGCCTGGTGACGCTGGCGTACATTCCGTTTTACGAGGGCAAGGAGGGTCTTGCGGGTTCGGGCGGCAACGGCGTGATGAAGTCGGTGAAGTCGGGCATCGATTCGCTTTCGGGGAGCATTCCGGAGGGGCTTTTGAAGAAGAGCGGCAGCGGGCAAGGGTCGCCCGCGAAGTCGAAAGACACGGGCGACAAACCTGCGCTGCTCATTACCGACAGTCTGTCGTCGGCGTTTGCCGAGAGTTTCAGGGATTTGCGTACGGCTATCAGTTTTTCGCGGGCCGACGATCCGCTGAAGTCGATTCTGGTGACGGGTACGACGGTGTCGGAGGGTAAATCGACGGTTGCTTCGAACCTTGGGCTTGCGTTTGCGCTTATCGGCAAGCGCGTGCTGGTGGTGGATTGCGATCTGCGCCGTCCGTCGCAGCATGTGAATTTCAGCCTGAACCGGATCCCCGGTCTGACGGATTACCTGACGGGGCAGAAGGGCGATATTGCCGACCTGGTGCGGAATACGGTGCATGAGAATCTGTTCGTGCTGCCTGCGGGTTCGTCGGTGCCTAACCCGAACGAGCTGCTTGGGTCGAACAGGATGCTCGATACGGTGGCGATGTTCGAGGAGCTGTACGATTTTGTGATTCTGGATACGCCGCCGCTGCTGCTTATCAGCGATACGGCGCTGCTGTCGAAGGCTGTTGACGGCATTCTGATGGTGTCGAAGATGGGCTATTCGCTGCGCAAGCCGTTCGAGGAGATTGTGAAGCTGGATTACCTGAAGCCGCTGTTGCTCGGAGTGGCGCTGATCGGTTCGTCGGATGCGGGACGGTACGGGTATGATCGTTACGGTTACAAGGGGTACGGGTATAAGTATAAGGGGTATTATAAGTCGAATCCGTATTTGTCGTAGCCTGGAGGGGTGACGGGGGAAGGCAGGGAAGAGTTTTGCCCACGGATTGGAATCAGGAGTCAGGAGTCGGGGAGGGAAAATTTTGGCCCACGGATTTTTATGGAGGCGGTTGATTTCTACAGGCAAAGCTTGTGCGAATCAACCGCCAATTTGTTTATGGAAGAGGAAGAGCGCGGTTCCCGCTGATTGAAAACGGATTGGGGAGGGATTGAAGAGGGGGTTGTTGCCCACGGATTTACACGGATTGGCACGGATTGATGGGTGAGGTGGTGTCTGGGGTTGTGTTATGGTTTTCAGGTATTGCGCTGTCGGGTTATTCAGCAGAAGAGAAAGAGCGCGGTTCCCGCTTGATTGAAAACGGATTGGGGAGGGATTGAAGAGTGAAGAGGTTGCCCACGGATTTACACGGATTGGCACGGATTGAAGATGGTGAGATCGGGTTAAGCGTTATGGGTTATGCTTTCTTGCCATTGAGCCATCCAGCTATCTCGCTATCCAGCCCAGAAGAGGAAGAGCGCGGTTCCCGCTTGATTGAAAACGGATTGGGGAGGGATTGAAGAGGGGGGATGTTGCCCATGGATTTACACGGATTGGCACGGATTGATGTGGAGCCATAGTTGGGGACGTTGTTTTCTTGCTCAAGTTGCGTGATTTGGGGGAGGTAGGGAGAGGGTGATCGCGGTTCCCGCTGATTGGGGATTGGGGAGGGATTGAAGAG
>NZ_JAIGND010000038.1:0-3135 GCF_036528655.1 Chlorobium sp. | reverse complement strand
GGCGACCAGACCGAGACGCTGCTGACGCTCGACCTGTCGGGAGCGATAGTCGGGTACGACGAAGACGGCGACCAGCTGACGCTCGACAGCGGCAGCCTGCAGATCATGGTGCAGGACGACATCCCGGTATCCATACCGATTTACGAGTCTGCGACCGCTACACCTATAGATACCAATCTGCTTATTATTCTCGATACATCAGGCAGTATGGGATCTAATCCTGGAGTGAGCGGATACACCACACGAATGGCTTTATCTGTTGATGCCGCAATAGCTCTTATAGACAAGTACGATGCATTGGGCGAAGTGAAGGTGCGAATTGTCGATTTTGACAGTACTGGCACAATCAAAGGAGGAACAACGTGGCAGACCTCAACAGATGCGAAGAATACTCTTGATGGGATGATTGATGCACATACAGATGCTGGTCAGTTAACGAACTACGACGTTGCATTGCTGACAGCGATGGATGCCTATAATGATTCAGGGGCACTTACCGATGCACAAAGCGTCTCCTATTTCATTTCTGACGGGTCGCCAACAACAAATACGAATTGGGATCCATATTCGACATATGGTACGCCGGGGTATGACACGACATGGCCAAATTGGGGGACGAATAATGGCATCAATAATAACGAAAGAGCTGGCTGGGAGGCATGGTTAAAGAACAATAATGTTATTTCTTATGCAATCGGACTTGGTACGGGTATCAATGAAGGTAATATGAATCCTGTAGCCTATGATGGAGCCAATGAAGTTGATATGAATGGAATCGAAGTGCCGAATCTTAATAATCTTGATGAGGTGCTTTCGGATACGATACCACAGGAGCCTCTTACTGGATCGCTCAGTCTTGTTCTTGGTGCAGATGAAGGAGGGTATGTGAAGTCACTTACAGTGAATTCGGTGACGTATACGTATGATCCATCCGGCAATTCAGGCGAAGGGTCTATAACAGTTTCAGGGGGAACCGGGAACTATTCATTCGATACATCAACTAACGTTTTAACGGTCAATACAGCGGATAAAGCCATAATCAAAATGAATATGGATAATGGTGCCTATGAATACAAAGCGCCAGCGATATTTTCCAGTATTTATAATGAAACAATAGGCTTTACTCTTGTGGATGCTGATGGAGATACGAGCAGCTCTTCAATAATAATAACGAATTATCCGCTTCCATCGCCTGTAAATGAAACATGGACAGGCGGAGATACCGGTGAGACGAAGACCGCTTCATCTGTGAATGCGTATCTGGACGGACAGGGTGGAAATGATACGTTGACGGGCTCGAGCGGCAGCGATATTCTCAAAGGCGGAGAAGGGGATGATTACCTCGATGGAGCGGGCGGTTCCGATGTTATAATGGGATATCATGGCGCGGATACGCTTCTTTTCGATGCCAACGATACGGTTATCGACGGCGGCAACGGAGGCGGCGACGATACGCTTATTCTTGCAACTGGCGTCGGAATCAATTTCAATACGCTTTCGAACAGTGTGCTCAGGAATATCGAGGTTATCGATCTGACGCAGAACGGTGTGCATTCGCTCACCAACCTTTCGCTTCAGGATGTCATTGACATGACCGACGGAAACAATACGCTCTATATTCTTGGGGAAAGTTCAGACAGCGTTGATTTCGAAGGAGCTGGATGGAGTTTCGAGACAAGCGGTGGGTACAAGCTCTATACCAATTCGAATAATCCCGGTGTCAGTGTGTATATCGATAACCGAATTACTCCGACACTCTGAACCCGGGAGAGCAATTTTTCTCAATATACAATGCATCAACAATGAACCGATCGACAAAGAGGACAATGAAGGCGCTTGCGGCGGCGGTGCTGCTGCTTGGCGCGGGCGTGCTGCCGCATGCCGAGGCCGCGACGGTGAAAGAAGCGGCGGAAAAAGCGGTGAATACGAACCCTGAAATCAAGGCAAGGTTCCATGCCTTCCGCGACGTCTACGAAGAGCAGGGCGTGGCCAACGGCGGGTACTGGCCTAAGGTCGATGCTTCCGCCGGCATCGGCAGGGAGTGGCTCTACGGCGATGCGGTGACCGATAAGAACTACTGGCGCAAAGGCATTCGCCTGGAAATGACGCAGATGCTTTTTGACGGTTTCTATACCTGCAACCAGGTTTGCAGGCTTAAACACTCCGGCCAGGCCAGGTACTTCGAGTTTATGGATTCGATTGAAACAGTAGGCCTTGAAAGCGTGAGGGCATATACCGACGTTCTGCGCTATCGGGAGATGGTGCGTCTTGCAAAACGGAATTTCGACTACCATCAGGAGATCTACCGGCAGGTAAGCAGTCGGGTCGGAGCCGGCGTAGGAGCGGGAGTCGATCTCGAGCAGATCAGCGCGCGTGTTGCGCTTGCGCAGTCGAACTATGTGACGGAACTGAGCAATCTGCACGACGTGATGGCCCGTTACCAGCGTCTCGTCGGCGAGTTGCCGGAAGAGAACCTCGAAGCGGTGCTTCTTCCCGATGTCGGCATTCCGGCATCAGTAAACGAAGCGCTTTACGAAGCATATCAGCAGAATCCCGGATTTCTTGCCACCATGTCGGAGATCAACGCGTCGAAACATGCGGTGAAGGTGCAGGAATCGAAGTTTTATCCGCGTCTCGATCTCAGGGCCCGTCACGACTGGACCTGGGACGCCGACGGGATAGACGGCAACCGCAACGAAGCGGTAGTGGAACTTGTGCTGAGCTACAACATTCTCAACGGCGGCTCTGATGCGGCGGCAGTAAGGCAGTACAAGCAGAAGCTGTATCGTTCGGTTGATGTGAAAGACAAGGCAGCGACCGATCTTCGCCAGACTGTATCGATTGCGTATAACGATCGTATAAAAATAGCCGAGCAGGTGAGGTATCTGGATCAGCACCGGAAAAACCTTGATCGTGTGCGTTCAGCCTACCGTGAGCAGTTCAACATCGGGAAGAGGACGCTGCTCGATCTGCTGGATACGGAAAACGAGTATTACCAGGCGCAGCGGGCATACTTTAACGGGTTTTTCGACCTGACGGTTGCCAATGCTCGGACGCTGGCCGGTATGGGCAAACTGATGAGCACGATGGGTATCGTTCGCGGCGAGATGCCGAGTCTGAAGGATATCAATATTC
>NZ_JAIGND010000037.1:0-16266 GCF_036528655.1 Chlorobium sp. | reverse complement strand
GTTTTTCATGATAGCAGAAGATGAATGAAGAAATCTGCTGAAATATACGAATTTCCGGCCTTTTTATGAACGCTAAGTCATTTTATTTATGAAAGATATGTCGCTTTCGAATAAATAGAGATGCCCTGATGTTGTTATGCACGTAATTGAACACGATGGGACGGGTGAGGCTGATAGTGCTTTTGAAGACGCACTAAAAAACTCAGCAATTTACCGGGGGTGGCAGAATTTAATGCCATTTTTGAAAGATGTCCCAAACATCCATGCATTTAGAAACAAGCCGAAACACAAAAATGATGTTACATTAGTTGATGCAGAAATTGTGCAATGTGGCGGGCATCTTCCAAAAGGTCAAATACTCTACCGTGGAGGCAATTTTCAAACCTTTGATACTATAATAAACGATGGCCCAATATCCACATCTATGATGCCAAGTGTAGCGCGCTGGCATGCCATAAAGGTCTCTGGAGAAATAGCAATATTTGAAGTGGCTGAGGATAATAAAATTCGCGCTTTCGCCTTCAAAACAAGAGGGAATCAGAAGTTAAAGCACGAATACGAAGTGCTGCTTCAAAACAACATTCGCCTTGAATACGAGGAATCAAGAAGTCATCACAACATGAATATTCTCATGTTCAAGATATATGCCAATGTCTAACCCAGCATTCGAGAGGGACTGGCCGATATACATTTGTTTTTCGGCCTGTGGTTATTTGAAACTTTCGGGACTCCGGCCAAGTTCTGGCGGCCATCCCCTCAATTTGAACATTAAACCGCAACGGAAGCTATACATGATTTCTCACCCAATAACGACAACTTCATCCTTCGGCCCATCATCCCCAGGAACCGGATTCCGTTTCGCCCACCGCTCCGGATGCTTCCGCTCCAGATACCACGCCGACGCAAACCAGTTCTTAGCAGAAGCCGTCTTGATATTCTTCAAGTGAAACCCTCATCCCGAAAGCTTTCGGGACTCAGCTCGCTCGACAGCCAGATACAGATCCCGGTACAATCCGCTCCTCTCCCGTTCGCCCCGCTTCAGCCAGTTCAACAGCGTCTTCCGGTCGATCCCCGCAAGCTTGCACGCAACCTCCCGGTAATGCCAATCCTCCAGGGCTGAGCGTATCGCCGTTATCTTATCCTCCGAAATCTTCGCCGCCGGCATCACATCTCCATCTTTTTATAAGCGGAAATGGGGAAATACAACAAGAATTATCAATACCACACCGCTCATCATCATTATCTTTGCTTATCTTTCGTAATCTTTTCCTATCTTTATCATAAAAAATAGATATATTTATCTATTATTGCCAATATATACTATTTCAACAACATATGGCCATTACAGGACAATACAGGGAAGAAGCTCTCCGGCTTCGTGAAGAGGTCAAAAAGAAATTCAATACTCAGGTAGCCCTCTGCAAAGCCATCGGAACCAGCGACGCAACCTACCTCAGCGCATACGTCAGCGGCAAAAACCGAATCGGCAACATCCTGCGCGAAAGACTCGAAGCAGTCGGCATCGACGTCGGTTATGTGCTCTATGGAAAACGCGGACACTCTCCCGTCCCTGCCGGACCCGATCCCGAAGTCATGGCCAAACTGCACGAATGCACCGAAAAACTCCGTGCCCTCCAGAACACCGTCATCGACCTCCAGAAAGAACTGCTCGACATCAACAGAATGCTCGAAGACATCACCAGCAAACTCAATCCGGCATCCACTACAACACCTGCCGGATAATGACAAATCACCGGGCTATCAACGAGCTTCGAAATTGGTGAAACACTTTCAACGGTATACTCACCTCGAGCCCGGTGAAACGATTTATGCGCTATTTGAAATGGATTGCCCCTTTTGGGAATGGGTCGCTGTGTTGTGAGAAAATCGAATGGCGGACAGGAATGTCCGCCCCCCTTTAAATCGGGTTCTCACCCCTCCCTTAATGCAAAAACCCCGCTGGTGCGGGGTTTGTTGCGGAGAGGGAGGGATTCGAACCCTCGGTAGCTCTTTACGAACTACGTCGGTTTAGCAAACCGGTGCCTTCAGCCGCTCGGCCACCTCTCCTGAAGTATTTTTACGCGGAGGATGAGGGACTCGAACCCCCATGGGCGTGAACCCGGCAGTTTTCAAGACTGCTGCCTTACCAATTAGGCTAATCCTCCAATGTATTAAAAAGAACAGGTTCGAAAGATAGCGAATCGCAGATAAAATGCCAGAGAAAAATTTTAAAGGTCTCGCTTCGCTCGCCGTCGAAACGGCTTTGCCGTTTTCGAACCCGGTCGAGGGCTCTCACCCTCCCTCTCTTTGCCTTTCTCCGACTTTCCACTCAGTACTCAGCACTCAGTACTTGACTCTGGTCTTCTGCGGAGAGGGAGGGATTGATTCGGGCTTTCGCCCTCACCCCTTCGGGGCGGACTCGCTTTCGCTCGCCGTCCAAATAGCCTTCGGCTATTTGTCGAACCCCCTCGAGGGTTCTCACCCTCCCTCTCACCTGCCTTTCTCTGGTCTTTCACTCAGCTCTCGGCACTCAGTACTCGTCACTGATTTTACTGGCGGAGAGGGAGGGATTCGAACCCTCGAGGGCTGTAACACCCTACCCGCTTTCCAGGCGAGCGCACTAGACCAACTATGCGACCTCTCCGTAATAAAAGGCCTGTAATTTACACTCTCTTTTGATTTTTCAAAAAAACTATCTGCAGAAATATTTCTCTGGCGACGGTTGTATACTTCTGGCGGTCTATACTTCCGATACGCGCTTAACAGCGATTAACATTACCATAGTCCAAGCACTTTTCGTAAATTGGCGAATTCTATTTCGGAGTAATTTAAAACTGCCCGACGATGACGAAAATCCTGTATGAAGCACTCACGTTCGACGATGTCCTGCTCATCCCCGCTTATTCAAACGTACTTCCCAAGGAGACCCGGGTCGCCACCCGCCTCACAAAATCGATAGAGCTGAGAATACCGCTCGTCAGCGCGGCGATGGATACGGTAACTGAGGCGCGGCTTGCGATCGCCCTTGCCCGTTCCGGCGGCATCGGCATCATCCACAAAAACCTCTCCATTGTGGATCAGGCCCGTGAAGTGGCAAAGGTGAAACGCTACGAAAGCGGAATCATCCGCGATCCCTTCACCCTATACGAAAACGCCACCATGCAGGATGCGCTCGACCTCATGCTTCGCCATTCGATCTCCGGAATTCCGGTCATCGAAAGACCTGCTTACGAAGGTGACCGGTCAAAGAAGCTGAAAGGTATCGTGACCAACCGCGACCTTCGCATCAAGCCTTCGCTTGACGCAAAGATTTCAACGATCATGACCAGCAGAAACCTTATCACGGCAGCGGAAGATGTCGATCTTGAAACGGCCGAACAGATTCTTCTGAAAAACAAGATTGAAAAGCTTCTGATCGTCGATAGCGACAACAACCTGAAAGGACTCATCACGTTCAAGGATATACAGACACGAAAACAGTTCCCCGATGCCTGCAAGGACAGCCACGGGCACCTGCGGGTCGGCGCGGCGGTCGGCATCCGTGAAAACACTCTTGCGCGCGTAAAAGCGCTTGTGAACGCCGGCGTTGACGTCGTGGCGGTCGATACCGCTCACGGCCACAGCCAGGCGGTCATCGATACGGTGAAAACCATCAAAAACGCATACCCTTCCCTCCAGGTCATCGCCGGCAACGTCGCAACGCCCGAGGCTGTTCGCGATCTTGTTGCCGCGGGTGCGGACTGTGTGAAAGTCGGTATCGGTCCTGGCAGCATCTGCACTACCCGAATTGTCGCCGGCGTCGGAATGCCGCAGCTCACGGCCATCATCAATTGCGCCGAAGAGGCGTCCAAAACCGGAACGCCTATCATAGCCGACGGGGGAATCAAATACAGCGGAGATATCGCAAAAGCGATCGCTGCAGGTGCTGATGCCGTGATGATGGGCAGCATTTTCGCCGGTACCGACGAGAGTCCGGGCGAAACCATCCTGTATGAAGGCCGCAAGTTCAAGGCATACCGCGGCATGGGCTCTCTTGGCGCGATGTCCGAACCGGAAGGCAGCAGCGACCGCTACTTTCAGGACGCATCGAGCGAATCGAAAAAATATGTACCTGAAGGCATCGAGGGTCGTATTCCGTCTAAAGGCAGACTCGATGAAGTGGTATACCAGCTTATAGGAGGACTGAAATCCGCAATGGGCTATTGCGGTTCAGGCTCAATCGACGACCTGAAAACGAAAACGCAGTTCGTGCGTATCACTTCCGCAGGCCTGCGCGAAAGCCATCCTCACGACGTCAAGATCACCAAGGAGGCTCCTAACTACTCAACAGCGATGTAGCGGGAAAGAACAATTTCAGGGGGAAGCTGTCTCATTTGCCGAGAGCGCAATATTACCCACAAAATCAACCTGCCATGCCGGGAGCGCAGCGATTCATAGTGTTTGCCTGTCTTTTCGTCCTGTTTCTCGGAGGATGCGCCGGAAAACAGGACTCAGGCCTGACTGAAAAGCAGATCGAAAAACTTGTTCTTGCCTCAAGGCCGAACAGCACTTCACCGGAGATCTGGGCGAAGGCGATAAAAGAGAGTCTCGAGGAACTGGATCAGCCTGTCGACAAGGAACATGTCAGCGCCGTAGTGGCGGTCATATCACAGGTGAGCGGTTTTTCAATCTCACAAAAAAACCCGAAGATGGCCTCTATCCTGCGAAAACAGATAGAGACGGCAAAGTCGAACGAAGTATTGCGCTTTGTTATCGAAACCAGACTGGATCAGAAGGCATCCAACGGCAGGACATTCGAGGATAACATCGACGCAATTGAAAGCGAACTTGATTTCGAGCGCTGGTATGAGGAGTTCACTTCCGCGAAACTGACAAAACCGATTCTTCTTGTGCTCAACAAGGATGCAAGCGACATTGTCACAACGATCGGTTCCATGCAGGTTTCCGTCAGGTTTGCGGAGGAATATCCCAGGAAACCCCGGAACGCTGGAATGAAAAGCGTACGCGAGACACTTTACACTCATAAAGGCGGCGTGTTCTATGGAACGGCTTATCTGCTTGACTTCAAGCACGACTACGATGACTGGAAATATGTCTTCGCTGATTTCAACGCTGGCCATTACACATGCAGAAACGCCGGTTTCCAGAAAATGCTGGCGAGACTGACTCATAAATCTGTCGTCCTGGACGGCGACCTTATCAACTATGAAAGCGGAGATATCGCCTCGTCGGTCACCTATGGCACCTTCATCGATCTCCTGAAGAAAAAAGAGGTGGTGTTCGACGAAAACCGGATCAGAAAGGATTTTTCGAAGGAAAAAAGCCATGAATTCGAGAACACCTGGTCTTATAAAACGCTGTCTGAACTTCACAGAAAACAATTCAGACGTACGATCTATGCGGTTTTACCGGATATTCCGCTGAACAGCCCGAAATTCGCAAGCAGCAACCTTTCCACCAAGTGGTTCGCACAGCGTGTAAAGTCACGATTCAACCACTGCATGCGCACGAGAATCTGAGGTACAGGTCTGCGGGTGCAGGTGCGGTGTAAAAACCAAGGGCGGACACTCTCAGGTCCGCCCGTCATCACTCATCACTCGTCGTCGGTCATGCCTTCGAGCCTGTCTTCCAGATCGGCGTAAATCTCCTGAAGTTCGTCGATCATGTTCTGATCGGCCTTCCACATTCCCCTGCCGTGCGCTTCAAGCATGCGGCCAACGATATTCTTGATAGCCTGGGGATTAAGTGTCGCAAGCCGTTCGCGCATGTCGGCATCGAGCGCGTAGGTCTCTGCCGTCTTTTTGTAAACCCAGTCGTCCACGCTCTTGGTCACGGCGTCCCATCCAAGCATGTAGGTAACGCGGTTGCTTATTTCCGTCGCGCCGCTGTGGCCGTGCTTGAGCATGCCCTCGAACCATTTCGGATTGAGCAGCTTCGAACGATACTCAACCCGAAGCGACTTCTCGGCATCGTCTACCTTGATATCTGAGGTGAAAGACTCAACATAGTTGAGCTTCACGTCGCTCACTCTCGTATTGCGACGTCTTGCGGCAAGCTGAAGCGATCCTGAGGACGAGAAGTAATGATCGATATCGGAAATGCCGAACTCGGTGGAATCGACCTGGTGCACCACGCGGTCTACGGAGCCGAGAAGGCTTTTGAGAATTTCGGTCTCCTTCTCTCCCTTCCGACCGCCGCCGTAGGCGCTGCTGTTTCGACGAATAAAGAGATCGTCGAGATCGCCTTCCGACTCCCAGGCGGAATCCTCGATCATATCGTCAACGTAGGTTCCGTATGCTCCCGGCGCCTGGGTGAATTGACGGGCCGTGGCGCTGTCGAACTCGACGCCGGATGCGAGAGCCTCTTCGACATGTTTTTTCACGAAGTTCATCTCATATGGTTCGTCCGCTTTCGCGGCGTCCTTCACGAGGCGGTCAAGCTGGTCCATGAGAATGCCGAACGCATCGCGGAAGATCGGACTGAGCTGCATGAGCACGTCGATCCTGGGCCTGCCGAGTTTTTCGAGCGGCACGAGGCTGTAGTGGCTTATCTTGCCTGAACCGTCGTATGATGGTTCTCCGCCGAGAAGTCTGATGACCACCGCTACCGCCTCGCCCTTGGTTTTGATGGTATCAAGACCCCAGAGCACCTGCGCGACGGTTTCAGGATAGTTTCCGTCGTTCTCGTCGAGATGCTTTCTGACGATGCTGTCGGCGATAAGCGTACCGCGCTTGAACGCAAGTTCCGACGGGATTCTCCACGGATCGATGGAGTGGATGTTCCTTCCGGAAGGAAGAACGTTGATGCCGTCGCGAACCAGATCTCCACCGGGACCGGAAGGAATGTAGCGGCCTGAAAGCACCTTCATGAGCGACTCCATCTCGCCTGTATTGTCGCGAAGAGCGTAAAGAAGCTGAGCTCCCTCGCTGGTAAGCCGTTCGATAAGCGGCAAATATTCTGCCGATAACTGGGTACCGCCTGTTATCGATGCAAACGATGACGAAGCGCTCTTACGGTCGAAGAGCACCTGCTGCACGAAATCGCGGCAGGCCTGCTCTACCCATTCGCGCAGGCGGATCGCCTCTTCGTCGCCTTTGCGGGAACGGCCGGTCAATTCCTCGTAGCTCCCATAGTGCCCGTTCCTGCCCGAAGAGGTCATGAGAACGTAGGGCAGGGTTTTTCCGTCCTCTCCCCTGTTCTTGAGGGTTTCGGTTATGGTGATGATCTGCGATTCGAGCGGACTCGCTTCGCCGAACACGTGCAGGGAGTTGGAAATCAACCTGTTCTCGAGTTCGGAAATGTAGATGTAAAGCCTGCTGACGTAGTCGCCGAAGCCTTCCCCTTCGCGGCGCGGACAGTCGTCGGTGAGGTTTAGCAACTCGGCCTTCTGCATGATTGCCTCTTCCATACCCAATCCGTCAGAATTGCCGTCGGATAAGAGCGCGAGATTGCGTTCTCGGAAATCAGTAAGCAGATCCTTCAGAGCCGGAAGCTCCTTGTAGAGGCCGGCGCGGGAAAGCGGCGGCACCACGTGCGAGACCATGGTAGCCAGACCCCTGCGTTTGGCTATAGATGATTCGCTGGGGTTGTTGACCGGATAGATATAGATATGCGGCACCTCGCCGAGCAAAGCATCCGGCCAGCAGTCGCCTGTAAGGCCGGTCTGCAGACCGGGCATCCACTCCGCAGAACCGTGCATACCAACATGCACCATGGCATGTGCCTGGAACTCTCGGCTGATCCACCGGTAGAATGCGATATACTGGTGGTGCGGCGTGTTGGCCTTGTCGAACAGAAGACGCATGGGATCGCCCTGTACGCCTATTCTCGGCTGTACGCCGATAAAGATGTTGCCGAATTTTATGCCGCCGACAAACAACTCTTCGGTGCCGATGGGCACGATTTCGCCGGGAAATCCCTGCCAGCGTTCCTCTATGCGTTCACGCTCGCGAACAGAGGTCAGCTCCTTGAATTTTTCGTAATTGACCTTCAGCGCATCCGCACGCTGCTGCTGGATCTGATAGTCGGTCGCACGGTCAAGCGCATGGAAAAGCGCATCGGGGCTTTCCGGAAGCTGACCGACATTATATCCCTCCTTTTTCAGGCGCTGCAGCACGGCAAAAAGCGTCCGCGGCACATCGAGCAGCGCGGCGCTCGCTTTCTTGCCGAGACCGGGAGGATAGTCGTAGACAACAAAGGCGAGCTTCTTTTCACGGTTTGCGGCATCGCGCAACCGGAGCCACTGCTTCACCAGCAGTGCGAGCCTTTCGAGTCGTTCCGGCACCGTCTCGACCTTGCCGTCCTTCAGCGCGCCGAGAATGACCGGGCAGATCGCGCCGTCCATTTCAGGAATGGAGTAAGTGAAGGTAATCTGCATAGGTGAAACGCCGTAATCCTGCCAGGATTCGAACTCCTGAGTCAGAAGCGGCTGGGCGACGATATAGGGCGCATCGAGCTTCGACATGATTTCCTGGCGGGCGTCAGAGGCAGTACCTGGCTTGGTGGAACCCGCAGGGCCTCCGACAAGACCGAACCCCATCATGTTCAGGAGCAGATCAAGATTTTCCCTGAGAAGCCAGTCACGAACCAGCACATGCCCTTCAACGCCCATCACGAAAGCAGGATAGACATTGATGCCATTCTTTTCGAGCACACGGATCGTATTGTCGATATATGTTTTTTCCTGAATCAGATGCTTACGGAAAAACAGAACGCCTATTTTCCGGCCTTTATCGAGGTTGATGCCGCGCTTCTTCGACCAGCTCTTGAAACTCTTGACATCCTTGAAATAGGACGGTGCGTCCGGATGGTAAAGGCCCATATTCGGCACATCGACAATGGCTCCGACCTTCACCGGTTCGTTATAGTACTCCCGGAGGATAAGGCGGAACATGTTGGCGATGTTTTCGGGAGTCGGTTGCATCCAGTAGGAATATACCGTCAGCCAGTTCTTGAAATCCTTCGCCTTGCTCGGAACGAGCGGAAGAATGGTGCGCATGATCTTCATCAGCTTCATGTAACCATACAAAGCATCCTCGTCGCGTCCCTTAACCAGCATTTTGGCAACTTTCTTCACCATATCAGGCATACCGGCTTTTCCGTCTCCAACGACATAATTTCCGACTTTCGTGAGCGACATGGCTTCAGGCATCGACTCGAAAACGAAAACCGTTTTATCGGGCCTTCCATGTTCGAGCTGCAGCTTGAACCAGTCTACCTGCTCCTTGAACTGGATCATGCTCATGAAAATGCAATCCGCATCCTGAATAGCCGTAGCCGCTTCAGGCGTCTGTTTTTCAAGATCGATATCGCTCAGTTGAGTGAGTTCGGCTTCGTTATCGAGAAGCCCTTTGATTTTTTTCCAGAGGCCGGCATTGTACTGCTCAAGCCCTACGATAGCGGCAATTTTGCGGCGAGTTGACATGATGTGACTGATAGGTGAGCATTAGACGAAAAATCCTTTTTCCCGGTGATACCTGTGCATCTAATGTAATTCGAAGGCAATTCATTCCTTATTGCCTCCTGTATACGCAAGATACACAGGAGGCAGAAGAAATACTAAAAACTGAGAGCGGCTTCGACAATCTGTTCCGCCTTGGCATTGGGGAGGTAAAAGTAACGGCCTCCGAGTTTCTGGGCAAGTTTGGGAGCCTCGCCCCTCGAAAGGTAGTTCATCTGGGTATCGACGACGATAGCTGCGATTCCGTCGGCGCAAATGGACCCGGAAAGCGCCTCGATCTCTTTTTCAAGATCCTCCTTGGAGGGCTTCGCCGCATCAGGATCGAAAGCAGCCTGCAGACCGATATTTCCTCGCCCGTCGGTAATAAGCACGAACATGATCTGCGATATGCCTTTCGTACGCGCCTGCTTGGCGGTTTCCCAGCCAAGGTAGAGCGCCGATGCAAGCGGAGTTCCGCCTCCCGTGGGAAGCACGTCGAGCTCGCGCTTGGCCCGGTCCACGCTCTGCGAAGGAGGCAGCAGCACCTGGGCCTGTTTGCCGCGGAACGAGATGAGCGAAACCTGGTCGCGATGCACATAGGCGTTCTGCAGAAGGCTGGCCACTGCTCCTTTGGCCTGACGCATGCGGTTCAACGCCATGGAACCGGATGCATCCACCATAAAGATGAACAGCGTGCCGGACTTGTCTCGGAATCGTTTGATTTTGACATCGTCCTTGCTGATGATGAGTGCGGTTTTCGGACGACCTGCCATTTTCTTGTCACGACGACGGGTCTCCTGCCACGGCGCGGCTGAGATCAGCGTGGGAATAAGCGCAACCTTGCCGCTCTTCATCTCTCCGGGCTGGGCACGTACGAACCGGCCGCGCCGGTTATTGAGCGCTTCACCGCGGCTTCCGGACTTGGCTTTCTTCTTGGAAGCAAGAGAGATATTGAGAATATTGTCGGGTAATTCGGTTTCGATGGCGTCCATCATGAGCTCCTCGATCATATCGGGCGTATCCTTCTGCTCCTCGTCGGCATCGGCATCGGAATCGGGAGTGTCGGCCGGAGCCTCTTCGTCCTCGGCTTCGGGTTCTTCCTGGGGCGGGGGCTCCTCCTGGGGAGACATCTCGTCGGCTTCCGCCTCTCGCTCGGGCATGCGGGTAGCACGGGGAATCAGAATAAGCTTGATGGCAAGCTTCATATCTTCTTCTTCCACATCGGTTCGCTGTGCAAGCGCGGCGCTTGCAAGCGCGGCCCGAACCGTGAAGATATCGACGCGATTACCCTCGACGCCGAGGCTGAGCGCGGTCTGGATAAGCGCCTGCACCTGCTCGCTCGTAATGGAAACATGCCGGAGCTGTTCCCGCGCAGCCCCGATAAGACCCCGGAGCATTCTCAGTTCGTCCTCGGTATCCTCACTGTTCCGGGTGCCAATTACGATCGAGACAATTTTCTTGCGGGCACGGTAATCGTTCTGCGCGGTAAATGGCACGATAATGCCGATCCTGTCGAGCAGCCCCATACGCACTTCGCCGTCGGTGGGATCGTAAGTGCCTACCAGCATGAACTTTGCAGGATGCACTTCGCTGAGCCCCTCCCGCTCCACAAGCACCTCGCCGCGCGACATGGCATCCATGATGTGCGATACGGCGGAACTGTCGAGCAGGCTGAGAGAATCCACGTAGAGCACTCCCCCGTGCGCCTTTGTCAGCACGCCGTGCTGTACTACGCGCACGCCGCTGGCAAGCGTCGCTTCGAGATCGACGCCGCCGATCAGGCGGTCTTCGGTGACGTTTAGCGGAAGCTCCACGAACGGAGTTCCTTCAGGAAGAATATCGGCGAACGCTCTGGCAAGGGTTGATTTTCCGGAACCTACCGCCGAAGGGATAACCACCCCTCCGAGAGCCGGATCGACGGCCAGCAGCATGAGAGCCTGCTTGGCCAGATCCATTCCAACTATATCGGTAAAAGCTATCATTATACTGCTTCTGCTTCTCCAAGGACTTTAGCGATTTCACGATCGATTTTTTCACCGGCGTCAAGAGTTTCAAGCGGATCCTTGCGCAGGCGATGACGAAGGCAGAGGCCGGCAATGTCTCTTACATGCTTCATGGTCACTTCCTTGTCGCCCATAAATGCGGCATGAGCATGAGCGGTACGGGTAATGGTAAGTTCTCCGCGGTGACCGTCGATGCCAAGGTTCATGCAAAGCCGGGCGATATCGGTCAGAACACTGTCATCCATGGTTACCTGGGGAAGCAGTTCCTTGGCCTGTTCGATCTTCTTCTGAAGCTTCTGCTGTTCGCGGCTGTATTTTTTCATAAAAGCGTCCGGATCCTCATCGAACTCGCGACGACGCTTGACGATATCGACACGCTTGGCTACATCGAGAATGGTGATGATGCGGGCATGCAGACCGAAACGATCGAGCAGCTGCGGGCGAAGTTCGCCCTCTTCAGGGTTGCCTGAACCGACCAGCACGAAACGGGCAGGATGGCGGATACTGATACCTTCGCGCTCGACGACGTTCTTGCCGCTCGCGGCCACGTCGAGCAGCACGTCGACAAGATGGTCGTCAAGCAGGTTCACTTCGTCGATATAGAGGAAGCCGCGATTAGCCTGCGCGAGCAGACCTGGCTCGAAAGCTTTTATTCCGCTGGTGAGCGCCTGCTCGATATCGATGGTTCCGCAGACGCGGTCTTCGGTAGCGCCGAGCGGGAGATCGACGACCGGCACCGGGATCTTTTCGGTCTTGAGGGTAGCCGGATCTATACTCTTTGCCCCTTTTTTCATGTCTTCGTACTCGACATACTGCTCCGGAGTACGGTTGTATATATCATCCTTCACCCTGTCGATGAACGGCAGCACTTCTGCGAGGGCTCTGACGGTGGTACTTTTTCCGGTACCCCTGTGGCCCATGACCAGCACGCCGCCGATCCTCGGATCAATGATGTTGAGGATCAGACTGAGCTTCATCTCCTCCTGACCGACAATAGCGGTAAAAGGAAATGCAAGGCCTGACTTTTTCTTGCCAGCAGGCTTTGCAGCTTTTTTCGGTTCCTGGGTTGCCGGCACATCCGAACCTGTTTTCGCCTTGGCTGCGGGACGTTTCTTTGCAGCTGTTTCAGTCTGAGTCATAATTGATCTTTTGGTTGTTACTTTGTCCCCTGAATGGTGAACTTGTTCAGAGGCAAAGGTTTACTGTTTTTTTTTGAGCTCAAATAATGAACTCTGAATTTATGCTTTTAACGAGACAATAGAAAATAGTTCTCGAAGTTCGACAAGCTTTTTACCAGTCCTTGTCAATCGGCGTCTAACCGATGCAGGAACGGGTTATCCGAGGGCGTTTTCCGCCGCTTCGCGGATAGTTTCAGAGAGTGTAGGATGCGCATGAACCATATGCGCCATATCTTCCGCCTTTGCGTCAAGATGGCGGGCGAGACCGATCTCGCCGACAAGCTCCACCGCCCCGTGGCCGACGAGAGATGCGCCGAGAAGCCGGTGATCGTCCGCATTGAAAACCAGCTTTACCAGCCCGTCGAGACTGCCGTAGGCGTTTGCCTTTCCGGAAGCTGCGAACATCGACCGGCCGACAATAACCCGGTATCCTGCGGATTTCGCCTTTGCCTCGGTAAATCCGACGCTTGCCACAGAGGGTTCGGCATAGACGCATGCCGGTATTTTGGTCTCGTCTACCGGAAAAAGGGATTTTCCGGTAATGGCGCCCACAGCTACGGCGGCTTCGGCCGAAGCCTTATGCGCAAGCAACATGCCGCCGCGCACATCGCCTACAGCATAGATATGCCCCGCCGCTGTCCGGCACTGGTTATCGGTCACAATAAAGCCCCGGACAACATCCACGCCGACCTCCTCGAGTCCCAGTCCTTCGGAATTGCCAGTCACCCCGACAGCAACGAGCAGACAATCGGCAGATATCGCCAGAGGGTCCTGACCATCCCTTGAAATTACTGCACTTACCCCATCAGCATCGCTTACAACCCGTTCGAGCTTCGATGAGGTATGAATCGATATGCCGGCCTTTTCGAAGGAACGGCGGAGCGCTTCGGATATCTCGCCATCCTCGAGAGGAAGAATCTGCGGCATCATTTCGACAATTGCGACCTGCGTGCCGGCTTTGGCGAAAAACCAGGCCATCTCGATGCCGATAGCGCCCCCGCCAAGAACCAGCATCGAACGGGGCGCTTCTTTCATGGAAAGCGCCTCCCGACTCGTGATGATGCGCCTGCCGTCAGGCACAAGGCCGGGCAGCTCCCTGAAGCGGCCTCCGGTGGCGACAATAATATTCTCAGCGCTGAACCTGCCGGTTTCTTCGCCATCGCGGGAGACGACAATTCCGTGAGAATCGACGAAACGGGCTTCCCCCTGCCGATACTCGACACCGGCTTTCCTGAGCATGAACTCTATGCTTTTCGACATCTTGAGCACCACATTCCGGCTGCGTTTGACCGCCTGGGCAATATCGAAGCAAGGATTATCGGCCAACACGCCATATGCGGCTCCCTTCGACAGATCATCGAACATACCGGCGCTGCGCAGCAATGCCTTTGTAGGTATACACCCCCAGTTCACGCACACTCCGCCAGGAGCCCCTTTTTCGACAATCGTCACTTTCAAGCCGCTTCGCGCAGCCCTGAGAGCAGCTTCATAGCCCCCCGGACCGGAGCCGATAACGGCGACATCGACATCGTACATTCTCTTCTCCCCGTATTCCCTCATAAAAAGAAATCGTCTGGTTTTGTTATACTGCATGCGGAGATCTGATGCCGGATGCAGCCAAGTTTTACAAAATGCAAAATCACACACTAAAAAACCAATCCGCCGAACCCCAAGCCGAGTCGCCCGAACCAAAAAAACTTATTCTGCAGGTCAGCAAAGTGCAGATTCCGATGCGAATAGACCGGTACCTGACCCAGCAGGTTGAAAACGCCACACGAAACAAGGTTCAGGAAGCGATAGAAGATGGCAGGGTACTGGTAAACGGCAAACAGGTAAAATCGAATTACCGGATAAAATCGTGCGACTCCATACAGATCACCTTCCTGCGTCCACCCGCTCCCGAACTTGCTCCCGAAGATATTCCCATAAACATCGTCTATGAGGATGACGACCTCATGGTGATCAACAAAGCGCCCGGCATGGTGGTACATCCCGCATTCGGCAACTGGACAGGCACACTGGCCAACGCCATTCTGCACCATATCGGAAAGGACGCGGAAACGCTGGACTCGTCGGAACTCCGGCCCGGCATCGTGCACCGACTCGACAAGGACACCTCCGGACTCATCATTATCGCCAGAAATCCGACGGCTCTCCACCGGCTTGCCCGGCAGTTTGCCCAGAGGCAGGTCGAAAAGATCTATAAGGCAATCGTGTGGGGTGTTCCCGATCCCGGAACCGGCACCATACGCACCAACATAGGCCGCTCGAAAAAGAACCGCAAGGTGATGGCGAACTTCCCTTTCGAAGGGGCTGAGGGAAAACATGCCGTTACCGACTATGCCGTCGAAGAGAACCTGCACTGGCTCTCGGTGGTCTCGCTTACGCTGCATACCGGACGAACACACCAGATCAGAGCTCATATGCAGCATATCGGCAACCCGATTCTCGGCGACGAAACTTACGGCGGCGCGGCAATCAGAACACTCTCATTCAGTAAAAGCGAACAGTTCGTAAAAAACCTGCTCGAACTCATGCCCCGGCAGGCTCTTCATGCCGAAACCCTAAGCTTTCACCAGCCATCGACCCGCGAAAAACTGACCTTCACCGCCCCGCTCCCCGACGATATGCAACAAGCTCTCGATAAAATCCGACAGCAGCTGAAAGCAATGCAGGCATAAAGCACTCTCCCCCGTCCACGTCAGACAATCTTCCACCCCCGTCACCATTTTTTCCGCATGAATCCGGAGGAAATAATCGTCAGACCAGTTAGACAAGGATGAATACAAAGCAACCCGAACGATAACCGCAAAGAGGAGATCTATCATGAAAAAAACGCTCTGGATTGCCGCAGGCATAGCCGGTATGCTTATCGGAAATCCCGCACATGATGCAAAAGCTGACGTCAATGTGCATATAGGCATCGGCGGCAGACCGACATTATCGATTGACGTCTGGCCAAGCTTCATCTATGTTCCCGACCTCGGTTTTTCCGTATCGGTCGGAAGCGATTGGGACATTCTCTCCTACAATAACTATTATTACGCCTACCGTGACGGATACTGGTTCCGATCCTCACACCGGCGGGGACCATGGATCATAGTGCATTACGACCATCTTCCATACAAGATCCGCAGACACAACTGGGCGCAGATCCGTCAATACCGCGACTTCGAATATCGCCGACATCACGACAGCTACTGGTTCGATCGCAACCAACGTCTGGATTTACTGTATATCCCTGCTCTCGGATTTTCTGTTTCCATAGGAAGCCCCTGGGATATTCTCTATTATGATAATTATTACTATGCCTATCGTGACGGATACTGGTACCGTTCATCGAACTACCGCGGCCCCTGGAGAATCCATAATCATAACCGGCTGCCGTCTAAAATCCGCAGGCACGACTGGGGAGACATACGAAAGTATCGCGACTTCGAATACCGCCGCCATTACGACAAACGTTTTGATGACCGCAGATTCGACGAAAAGAAAAGGTTCGATGGTACCAGGAAATTCGATGATGACCGCAAGTTCGACGGTGTCAGAAAACTCGACGATGACCGCAAGTTCGACGGTGTCAGAAAATTCGACGATGACCGCAAGTTCGACGGTGTCAGAAAACTCGACGATGACCGCAAGTTCG
>NZ_JAIGND010000036.1:0-103425 GCF_036528655.1 Chlorobium sp. | reverse complement strand
GTGGTGTTCTGTGTAGTTGATCGACAATCACCTTCCCGTTGAGCGGGTTCTTCTGCCAAGGGGCAGATGGCGCCGGAATCGGTTCAAGCCTGATGACCTTCTGAACATAAGGGATTTTAGTATTTTCAGGTATGCTCATGAAACGTTTTTTCAGTTTAAAGTCGCAGAGATGAATATTATCGGATCGATCGATACTTCAGGCAGAGGGAAGAGGTGTATCGGCATCGGCATACACCAGGCAATCGTGGCCTCGATGCTTGTTTTGGCAGGGTTGTTATGCTTCGGTTCTTCCAGGGCAGGAACCCTGAAGGGTACGGCGGTTTACCGGGAGCGTATTCTGCTTCCTCCCGGCGCGGTTTTCGAGGTCGAGCTGCAGGATATCTCTCGTGCTGGTGCGCCCGCTGTCGTTCTTGGCCGCTATACGCGCGATCCTGCCGGCCATCCGCCTTTCCGCTTCGAAATCGCCTATGACGATGCGGCTGTTCATCCATTTGGCCGCTACAGCGTTCGCGCGGCCGTAAGGCATGAGGGGCGTCTATTGTTCACTACGGACAGAATCTATCGCGTGCTTGACGGCAGCGGCAAGCCGCTGAAGCTTCTGCTTGTTTCTGCGGGGGCGAAGGCGACGGTGGTAAGGGTGCAGGGCGGAGAGAAACCGGCCGTCGTTTTAGGGGAAGGGAGTTGATCCGTCAACTGTTACTCGTATCGTCAGCGGACGGATTAAAAAGATCGGGCGCCGCACTTTCAGCGATCTCCATTTCGTCTGTATCCGACATCAATATCCGTTCGGCCTTTTTCCAGTCTTCTTCCGGCAGGTTATTGGATGGGCAGCCCCGCTCCTGCCAGAATTTATAGGCAAGCGTGCGAATATCGTGCTCGGTGAAATTCGGCATGGTCGGGTTTCCTTGAGTTATAGGCGATTGGGTGGTTATGGTGCTCAAATGGCGTTCCAATGCAGAATAAGATAGCCGTTTTCATTCGTAAAAGAAGCTGATTACCGTTATTTTTTCGAAACAGGAGATCTTCCCGGAATCGATTCGGGATGGGATCTGCCAGTATTGCCGAGGCTGAATCCGGAAGCGGATATGACCCCGAAGATGCCGGGAAAATGACGGAAGAAACACGATGCAGACCTGATAACATTGAATTACAGAATCCGGATGGATAGTGAGCATAAAAAAATCGGGCGCGCTTCGCGTGAGGCGAGCTGTTCGGATTGCGGGCTTCTGAACTGTTACCGGCAGGAGAGCCGGTTTCCTGATTTCTGCCCGGGCGAGAGTATAGGGAAGCAGGCTCTTGAAGGAATTACCGGGCGCTACTGTGCCGAGGATGAGGATGCCCGCGCAGCGAAAGCCGCTGCAGAGGTCGAGGGGCTCTATTACGGCAAGCTGACTCGCGTCGAAGAGGTTCTTGCGTTTGCCCGCCGTATCGGCGCCCGTAAAATAGGACTTGCCACCTGCGTCGGGCTCGTCGAAGAGACCCGTCTGTTTTCGAAAATGCTCAGGCAGAACGGCTTCGAGCCGTATGCGGTGCTTTGCAAAATCGGATCGGTCGACAAGACGGAAATCGGTATCGACGAGGAGCTTAAGCTTCGTCCGGAGAGCTTCGAAGCTCTTTGCAATCCGCTGCTGCAGGCGAAAATGCTCAACGAGTGGAAGTCGGACCTGAACGTGGTTATCGGCCTCTGCGTAGGACATGATGCCCTTTTCTGCCGACATTCCGAAGCACTGGTTACGACGCTCATAGTCAAGGACAGGGTGCTCGCTCACAACCCGGCTGCCGCCCTCTATACCAGCCGCTCTTACTACAAGCGGGTGATGGAGACGGGGAGAAACCTGTAGGATGGAATTTTAATAAAACGAGCACGTATGGCTGCGCTATCGTCGTGCAACCCCATATTCCGAATTCGTCGATGCAACGTTACCGGTTCTGAGGTCAGATAAAGGGAATAGTGTTTTGTAATTGCCGTATTTTGCTTTTATTAATTGTCAATTCCTCCCTGTCGTAAATGACTACTTTATACAGCGGTTATTCAGTAATCATGTTTCGTTCTGATTTGTCGATGCTGCGGCGAAAATATCGGTGCTGATTTCATAGCTGTCGGCCGATATCGACCATCGCCTGCTTATCCATTCCGGTATTGCGTCGTCTCGCTTCATCATTCGTCTGAATGCTCGTGCTACCGGGCATGTGTTCAGGTCGGGGCATCATGGCTGAGGAACCGGGCCGAGCTTGTTTTCCGGCGAAACGCGACGGGGCAATTGGCGGTACATTAAATAGATGCAAGCTGTAATCAACAGACATGATCGATCAGTTTTTTCCCCAGATTCTTTTGCTGCTTGGTATAGCGGTTGCTGTGGTGATCTTTTTTCAGAAGATGCATATTCCCTCAAGTATCGGCTATCTTCTTGTCGGGGTATTGCTTGGACCTTATACGGCCGTTTCGGTGCTCGATGTGCAGCCAATCAGGGAGCTTGCGGAATTCGGTATCGTTTTTCTTCTTTTTACCATCGGCCTCAACTTTTCCCTTCCGCAGATCCATGCACAGGTTCTGTTCGGATCTCCGCTGGCACTCGATCAGGCTGAGGAATCTCTTCTGGGTTGACTCATGATAATCTTGTTTCAACAAAGCGAAATCGGCCGCATCGGTATCGCAGAGAAGGATGGGGCGATCGCGAACCTCTGTTTTCCTTGTGACGCCGTGCCGGTTGGAGCGGAGTGCGGCGATACGGAACTGCTTCGTGACGCCTTCGGGCAGCTTCATGCCTATCTTCAGGGAGATATCAGGGTTTTCGATCTGCCTCTCGATCCGGCAGGTACGCCGTTTATGCGGAAAGTCTGGCGCCATGTCGCCGCTGTGCCATATGGCTGCACGGCTTCGTACCGCGATATCGCCATGGCTGCCTGTAGACCGAAGGCCTGGCGCGCCGTGGGTATGGCTAACCGCCGAAACCCCATTCCGCTTTTCATTCCCTGTCACCGAATCGTCGGCAGCGACGGAAAGCCGACCGGTTACCGCGGCGGAATCATGCTGAAGCAGGCCCTGATTGACCTGGAGCGCTGCCGATATGGTCCGGAATTCCCGGACAGTTTTCTGCCGATCCCTTAGGGGCGGTCGGTGCCAGGCTGTTCTCCCTCCGCCTCATTCATCTTCTTTGGAACCGGTTGCTTTTGAAGAAGTTGAAGATCGTCTTGTCCTTCCGACAATTTTCCCGGGTCTTTCTGTTTCGCTGCAAGGTTAAAAAAAATGAGAAAAGGTATTGCTGGCTATTACATCTTAATAAAAGTACATTCGAGTAAGAATAGTCCATTAATACGAGGCTTTGCCGTCAATATGCGTGGCTTTCGCGAGAGATCTCTTTACGATAGTGTTCAGAAAGTGCAATGTTAAGGGAGAATCGTCTATCGTATTTGCTGCCGGTTCGTTTTATGTTCATATCTGGATTGTGCAAGAAAAGATTTTGCAGGTTATAGTTAACAATTGATGAAAGAGACGTGGATCCCAAGCATGATATTCCGCTCGCCCGCCTTGAGAACAGCTTTTTTGAAATAGCCGAGTTCAGGGATTTAGGGCCTGAAATCGTACGTGAGCATCATCGGCACGATTTTTTTGAAATTCTCTGGGCAACCTCTTCGACCCAAAGCGTTCATTACATCGATTTCGAACCGCATCCTGTCGAGGCTGGCCTCATGTATCTGATGGCTCCCGGTCAGGTGCATGCCTACACAGGGCCATCGCCTTCCGGATGCTTTATCGCCTTCTCGGTCGATTTTTTCAGCAGCATCATGGAACCGGAGTTGACCATTCTGTTCAATCCTTTCGTCAACCGCGCCATCAGAATACCCGACGAGTCAGTTACGGCCATGCAGATGCTTGTCGATCTGATGTTTCTTGAATACAGAGGGAAAAATAATTTCTGCATTCAGCAGGTCTATCTCAAGGCTTTCCTTTTGCATGTTGCCCGTCTTCATCAGGAGGAGAATTTTTCGTTCGACAAGAACGGCAAGCGAATGAGCCTGTTGTTCGAACTGATAGAGAAGCATTTCCGCTTCGAACGCCATGCGGAGTTTTACGCGTCGGCTCTCGGCATCACCCCGAAACGGCTGAACGAGATTCTTCACGAGAAGTTCGATGTGACGCTTACGCGCATTCTGCATTCGCGGCTCATTCTGGAAGCGAAACGCGAAATCGCTTATGGACGAAAGAGTTTCAAGGAGATATCGTTCGATCTGGGGTTCAGCGACCAATCTTATTTCAGCAGGTTTTTCAAGACTCAGACCGGCTTCATGCCGGCTGACTTCCGCAAGCATATCGTATCCCTTTCAAGTACCGGCAATGGATTGATGCCCATTAAATAAATGAGAAAATGACGATGACGATGACGATGCTCTGCAGATCTTTTCGGCGTATGACGATTCTTGCGGCGTTTTACGCGCTGCCGTTCGCATCTGCCGGTTGCGGCGGTAGCGACGGGACAGACGGGGGTCCTCAGGCCATGGAACTCGCCGCTTTAAAGCTGCGTACCGGATCGGCAGTGGTGATGCAGGAATATCCGGCCAGGATCGAGGGGAAGGCGAATGTCGAAATCCGGCCTCAGGTGGACGGCATTCTTGAGAAGATATACGTGGATGAGGGTTCGCTGGTTAAAGCAGGGCAGCCGCTTTTCCGTATAGACGGCAGTCTCTATCGCGAACAGTACAATCAGGCGGTTGCCGCGCAGCATTCTGCTGAAGCCGCGGCTGCAATAGCAAAGCTCGATGTGGACAAGCTCGCTCCTCTGGTGCAGAACAAGGTGGTTTCCGATATCCAGCTAAAGGCAGCGAAGGCGTCGTTTCAGGCGGCACAGGCCAACGTGGAGCAGGCGAGGGCCGCAGCGCATTCTGCCCGCATCAATCTCGGTTATACGGTTATCAGCGCGCCGACGGGCGGCTATATCGGTACCATTCCGTTCCGCACCGGAAGCCTGGTCGGACGGAGCGCCAGCAAACCTCTTACCTTGCTCTCTGACGTGCGTGAAGTGTATGGTTATTTCAGCATGAGCGAGGCCGATTTCATGCAGTTCCGCCGCCAGTATGCCGGCGCGACTATCGAAGAGAAGATCCGCAGCGTTCCTCCGGTGACGCTGCTTCTTGCCGATGGGAGCGCTTACGGGAAAAAAGGCGTGCTTGAAATGGTTGGCGGTCAGTTCGACGAATCGACGGCGGCTATTGTTCTCAGGGCGGTGTTTCAAAACGAAAACGGCCTGCTTCGTACAGGCAATACTGGTCGGATTCGGCTTGAAAGCCGTTTCGAGGGGATTATACTTGTTCCTCAGGCAGCTACCGTAGAAATGCAGGACAAGGTTTTTGTTTTCAGGCTCGACCAAAAGGGCCAGGTGCGCCGCACTGCTTTCACGGTAACTGGCAAAAGCGGTAACAGCTATATAGCCGGACCGGAGCTGAGGCCAGGCGACGTGATTGTGACGAGCGGTCTCGGCAGGCTCCAGGACGGCATGCCGGTTAAGCCTGTTTTCGATGCGGAAGCAGGGAAGTAATGAGGAGGATGAGATTAATCGATGGTTTAACATTCCGAGTCAATGTTTGAAAAATTCATAACGCGTCCCGTACTTGCTACCGTCATCTCCATAGTGCTGGTTATTCTCGGTATTGTGGGCATGACGAGACTTCCGGTTACGCAGTTCCCCGATATCGCTCCTCCGAGTGTTGTCGTTACGGCCATGTATCCCGGTGCGAGCGCCGAAACCATTGCCCGTTCGGTTGCTCCTTCGCTCGAGGAGGCAATCAACGGCGTCGAGAATATGACCTACATGACCTCGACCTCGGGTAACGATGGCATGCTCACCATTACGGTTTACTTCAAGCTCGGCACTGATGCCGACCAGGCTGCGGTAAACGTGCAGAATCGCGTCTCACAGGCGCAGAGCCAGCTCCCTTCTGCGGTCATCGAGCGCGGCATCACAACGGTGAAGCAGCAGAACAGCATGATCATGGTGATCAGTCTCATCAGCGATAGCCCGAATTACGATGAGACCTTTCTGCAGAACTATGCCAAGATCAACCTGATTCCGGATATCAAGAGGGTGCCGGGCGTCGGCCAGGCAACAGTGTTCGGCAACAAGGACTACTCCATGCGCATATGGCTCAGGCCGCAGCAGCTTGCAGCCTACAACCTGACTCCGGCGGAGGTGGCGGCGGCCATTCAGTCGCAGAATATCGAGGCCGCGCCGGGCAAGTTCGGCGAGGGGAGCCGGGAAGCCATGGAGTTCATCATCAAGTACCGCGGCAAGTTCAATACGTCGGAGGATTTCGGTAATATCATCATTCGTTCGGGCCAGGACGGCATGCAACTCCGGCTCAGTGATGTGGCCCGCATCGAGCTTGGTTCCTACGACTACACGGTAAATTCGAAGGTGGACGGCCGACCTTCGGTAACGATGGCGATCTACCAGGCGGCGGGTTCCAATGCCAACGCTATCCAGACCGAGCTGCAGCAGGTGCTCGACAAGGCAGCGGCATCCTTTCCGGAGGGTATAAGCCATGCAGTGCCTTACAGTACGAAAAAATCTCTCGACGAGTCGATCGAACAGGTGGTGCATACCCTGCTCGAAGCCTTTGCGCTCGTGTTTCTCGTGGTTTTCATTTTTCTGCAGGATTTCCGTTCGACGCTCATTCCGGCCATTGCCGTGCCTGTAGCCATTATCGGCACCTTTTTCTTCATGAACCTGTTCGGCTTTTCCATCAATCTGCTGACGCTCTTCGCGCTTGTGCTCGCAATCGGGATTGTGGTGGACGACGCCATCGTGGTGGTCGAGGCGGTGCACGCAAAGATGGAACACCGGGGACTTGCCGCAACGCCGGCGACCGCTTCGGCCATGAGCGAGATCACCGGGGCGATCATCTCAATTACGCTGGTGATGTCGTCGGTGTTTCTTCCTGTAGGGTTCATGGAGGGGCCAACGGGGGTGTTCTATCGGCAGTTCGCTTTTACCCTCGCTACGGCGATCCTGATTTCGGCGGTGAACGCGCTGACTTTGAGTCCGGCGCTCTGCGCTCTTTTTCTTGCCGCTCCGGCAGATGGAAGCAAAAAGAAGCATGTTATGTTCAAGGGCTTCGGCGAGCGGTTCTTCAGCGGGTTCAACGCGGCGTTCAGAACGCTTACTGAAAAGTATATTAAAAGTTTGCGCTTTCTCATCGACCATAAGTGGCTGAGCCTGGGCGCTCTCGGCGCGGTGACGTTACTGACGTTTTTCTTTTTCCGTACGACGCCGACCGGCTTCATTCCCGACGAGGACAACGGTTTTGCCATGATTACCGTGACGCTTCCTCCCGGCGCTTCACTCGAACGCACCAACGAGGTGCTTAAGGGTGCCGATGCGCTGCTGCAGGGTGAAGAGAGCGTCGAGCGGGTGATATCGGTGTCGGGCGTGAATATCATATCGGGGGCGAATTCCCCTTCGGCAGGCATCATGTTCGTTCAGCTCCGCGATATCGCCGATCGGGGAGCTGTGAAGAATATTCAGGCCATTACCGGAATAATGAACCGGAAGCTCGGCATGCTGTCCGATGCGTCGTTCTATGTACTGACTCTTCCAACCGTGCCGGGTTTCGGGAATGTGAGCGGCGTGGAGTTCGTGCTGCAGGATCGCACGGCAGGCAGTCTGCAGAAGTTCGGCGATATCGCCGGCGGGTTTATCGGGGCGCTCATGCAAAGGCCTGAATTCGCTTTTGCCTTTACTCCGTTCAATACCGGCTATCCGCAGTATGAACTTGTAGTCGATCCAGGCCGTGCCGAACAGCTCGGAGTCAGTACTGCGGATGTCATGACCGTCATGCAGGGGTTGTACGGGGGCATGCAGGCGTCGGATTTCAACCGTTTCGGCAGGTACTATCGGGTGATCATGCAGTCCGAAGCTGCCGACAGGTCGGATCCTGCCTCGCTGCAAGGTGTTTCGGTGAAAAACCGGTCGGGCTCGATGGTACCCCTGACCTCGGTGGCCTCGCTCAAACGGGTCTACGGTCCTGAAACCGTCGATCATTTCAACCTGTTCAATGCTATCGGCATTACCGCCAACGTCAATCCGGGTTACAGCACGGGTCAGGCGATCGATGCCATCGAGGAGGTGGCAGCCCGGACTCTTCCGGCGGGTTACAGTTACGACTGGAAAGGCATGAGCCGCGAAGAGACCGGATCTGGCGGCAAGGCCGCGGCCATTTTCGTGCTCTGCCTCGTATTCGTCTATTTCCTGCTTGCCGCTCAGTACGAAAGCTACATTCTGCCGCTTGCGGTGATGCTTTCCATTCCTACCGGTCTGCTCGGCGTGTTCATGGGCATCAGGCTGGCAGGAATCGACAACAATATCTATGTTCAGGTGGCGATCGTCATGCTGATCGGTCTTCTGGCCAAGAACGCCATTCTGATCGTCGAATACTCCATTCAGCGCCGAAGGGCGGGAAAGGATCTCGTTATGTCGGCGCTCGAAGGATCGAGGGCAAGACTCCGTCCTATCCTCATGACCTCCTTCGCATTCGTGGTAGGTCTGCTGCCGCTGCTTTGGGCTTCCGGCCCTTCGGCGCTCGGCAACCATTCCATCGGGTGGGCTGCCGTCGGCGGCATGCTCAGCGGCGTGCTGCTCGGCATTTTCATTATTCCCGTGCTCTTCGTGATATTTCAGGCTTTTCAGGAGCGCCTCACCGGCCCGGCCCATCCTATCGAGGTGGTCCATGCTCCGGTGCTTGACGATACGGACGACGCTCCCGATTATTAACGATTTCAATAATAAGAAGCTATATGCAGAAGAGGGTCAAGAGAGTATGCATGAGTATTTGCGCGTCAGGTATCGTGCTGATTATCGCTGTTTCGGTAACGGCATGCAGCGCAACGGCGCCCTATAAACGCACAGAGGTACCGATGCCCGAATCCTACCGGGGAGCAGCGGTATCGACCAGCCAGCAGGTTTCGGTATCGGAAATTCCCTATCGCAGTTTTTTTGCCGATCAGGTGCTGGTTGCGCTTATCGATACTGCGATGGTGCGGAACCATGACCTGCAGATCGCCCTGAAAAATATCGATTATGCCGAAGCTGGACTGAAGCAGGCGAAACTCGGGTTTCTACCAACGCTCCGGCTCGGTGCATCGGGAGCGGTCAGTCGTCCATCAGACAACAGCCTTGGCAGTTCGAGTTTACAGGAGGCTGACGGAAAGAGCTACTCCGAGGATTATACGCTCTCTCTGGGCTCCTCGTGGGAGATCGATATATGGAGCAGAATCCGCAGTAAAAAGAAAGGCGCTCTTGCCGGGTATCTGAAAACCCTCGAAGGAGCGAAAGCCGTGCGTACGAAACTTGCCTCAGACGTTGCGTCCGGCTATTACAATCTGCGGATGCTCGACGCGCAGCTCGATATTGCCAGAAAAAACCTTGCGCTGGCCGATACAACGCTTCATATGATGAGGCTGCAGTACGACGCTGGCCAGGTGACCATGCTTGCCGTCGGGCATCAGGAAGCCGCCCGGCAGGCAGTGCTGCAGACGGTGCCTCTTATCGAGCAGGGGATCGCCGTGCAGGAGCATGCTCTCGGTATCCTCTGCGGGCGCTTTCCCGGTCCGGTAGAGAGGGGAAAGAGTCTTGCCTCCATTCCTGTAGTCGATAACTTTCCTGCGGGCGTACCGGTCGCGCTGCTGCAGAACCGGCCGGACGTGCGCGAGGCAGAGCTTGCCGTGATGGAGGCTCATGCAGATATGGCTGCGGCAAAGGCGGCCATGTACCCGTCGCTTGCAATTACCGCCCAGGGAGGTCTCAACTCCTTTCGCACCAGCAACTGGTTTGCCACACCCGGTTCGCTTTTCGGTCTGGTTCAGGGCGCTCTGCTTCAGCCGATTTTTCAGCGGGGCGAGCTGAAAGCAGACTATGAAAAATCGGGAATCAGAAAAGAACAGGCTGAAATCGGTTTCAAGCAGGCGCTTCTGAGGGCCGTCGCAGAGGTCTCCGACGCTCTTGTTCGACTCGACAAGCTTCGCGAGCAGGAGCGGGCCGCGGCGGCAAGGACGAAAACGCTCGCAAGCGCCGTCGCCAATTCGAATCTGCTTTTCAGAAGCGGCATGGCAACCTATCTTGAGGTTATTTCCGTGCAGACCGGTTATCTTCAGGCGGAACTCGCTCTGGCCGATGTTCGCCGCCAGCATCTGACGGCCATGGCGGAACTTTATCGCGCCCTTGGCGGAGGGTGGAGGTAAACGAACCTTCAGGAGTGCCATGCGGATTATCGATATCCTTATCGTCGGCGGCGGGGCTGCCGGCATGCTTGCAGCTGTTGCGGCACGGGACAGAGCTCGTAAACTCCGCATTCCGGATAAGGATTTTTCAATCGTCATTCTCGAGCGTAACCGGCTACCGGGCGAAAAAATAAGAATATCGGGCGGGGGGCGGTGCAACGTCACGCATGCTGCGGAACCGGATGAACTACTTGCAAAGGGGTTTCTTAGGAAGGGGGAACAGCGTTTTCTGCGCCATGCGCTCCATGCATTCGGGAGCGATGATCTTCTTGCCATGCTCGAACGGCAGGGCGTCCGGTGCGAAGCGAGGCCGGATGGCAAGGTGTTTCCTGTTGCCGGGCTTTCCGCATCGGACGTGGTGCGTGCGTTCGAACGCATTTTGGAGGAGTGCTCCGTCCGCTTGGAATATGGTTGCATGGTCAGTTCGGTTGAACGGACTGAGAACGCGTTTGCCGTTAGGGCAGATGACCGTACCTTCAGGGCGTCTGTGCTCATTCTCGCTACCGGAGGAGTTTCATATCCCTCGACTGGCAGCAGGGGAGACGGCCTTTTTTTTGCGCGCCGACTCGGCCACTCTGTCGTCAGAGCCTCGCCCGCGCTCGCTCCGGTGCTGACGATGGATACACCTCCTTCTGAACTTGCAGGGGTGTCGCTCCATTCGGCTGCGTTTATCGCTTCGTCCGGAGGAAAACAGACAAGCCGGAGAGGGGACGTGCTGTTCACTCATCGGGGGCTCTCAGGGCCTGCGGTGCTTTCTCTTTCAAGGGAGGTTGCAGAACTGTTCGGAACACAGGGCAACTGCCTGCTTTTCGCGGATCTGTTTGCCGACCTCGATCAGGATGCGCTTCAGGAAACGCTGCTTGCAGAGACAAGACGAAGCGGTGCGAAAATGGTACGGAAATTCCTGCAGCACTGTCCGGATGGCCCTCCAGCAGCGCTTATTCCATTTATCATGCGCCATGCGGGAATTCCCGCGGATGTGCAGCTGAGCGGGCTCGAACGCGGCAAGCGTATTTCGCTCCTGCAGACATTGAAGCGGTTTCCCCTCGGCAGCGTCAAATCCGTTCCGCTTGAAAAGGGAGAGGTGTCGGCGGGCGGGGTATCGCTCGGTGAGGTGAACCCGAAAACCATGCAGTCCCGCATCGTGCCCGGTCTTTTCTTTGCCGGCGAACTTCTCGATTACGCCGGAGAGATAGGCGGCTTCAACCTCCAGGCGGCCTTTTCGACCGGCTGGCTGGCGGGGAGGGAGGCGAGCGGGGAGGGAGGAGACAGGAGACGGGAGTCGGGAGATAGGAGAAATGAATTCTGAAGGTTTTTCAAGTATCCCATAAGTCCCATTCGTCCCATCTGTCCCATTCTTACTGTGCAATCAGTCCCCGGTCTGCCGTCTTCTTTTTTTAACTATTTCCTTGTTAAAATATGAGCATATGCTTATAATTGATAAGTTTGCGGACATCGGAAGTATTTGTGCTGCCGGTCTGCAAGATATTGAACTATCAACGTTTTAATTACAGGAACAATGAGCAGGGATATGATCATCACTTTTGAAGGCGGCAAGAAAGTTAATGCCGAATACAAAGGGTTTACCATAGAGACAGATCAGTCGGAGTATGCCGGAGGTGAGGGTTCGGCTCCCGAGCCTTTCATGCTGTTTCTTGCTTCTATCGGAACCTGTGCGGGAATCTATGTTTTTTCTTTCTGCCAGAGCCGCGAAATTCCTACCGAAGGGATTCGTATCGTGCAGTCGCATTTTCCCAGGGAAGGCGGCAGGGGTATCGGCAGGATCGTACTGACCATCGAGGTGCCTCCCGGTTTTCCGGAAAAGTACAGGGATGCTGTTGTCAATGCCGCAAATCTGTGCGCTGTGAAAAAGCACATTCAGGATCCTCCGGTTTTCGAGGTCGTGACCGCTACGGTCGGAAATTGAGCGAGGCAGATTTTTTTCATCATTAACTCAAACACTACAATATACAGATCATGACATCTGAAGCAGAACACGGAGGTCAGCCGTTGAGGCTGAAGCATTTTCATATAACGTTTTTTGCCATCGTGCTTGGCATGGCAGGCTTTACGCTCGCCGTGCAGAAGGCCGGCGGCGGGCTCATCAAATCTCTTGCTCCGGTAAGTGATGTACTCCTCTACATCACGCTGGGGCTTTTTGCCTTCGTCAGCGTACTCTATATTTTCAAAGCGGTGTCTTATCCGGATACTATCGCCAGGGAGTGGAATCATCCGATAAAGATCAATTTCTTTCCTCTTCTCGCCAAGATTCTTCTTGTACTGAGCGTCGTCTATCTTGAACGGACACAGCAGGTCTCATATTACCTATGGGTTTCCGGCACGATCCTTCAGTTCCTTGCTTCTGTATTCATTATTTCAAGCTGGATTTCACAGACACACTTCAAGATCGAGCATATGACACCGGGTTGGTTCATTCCGATTGTCGGTTCGATTATCGTACCGATTGCCGGTGTGAAGCATGGTTTTGTCGAGATATCATGGTTCTTTTTCTCGGTGGGTCTGATTTTCTGGATGGTACTGTTCACCATAGTGATGAACCGCATGATTTTTCATGCACCTATTGCCGAACGTCTTCTTCCGACTCTTTTCATCCTTTTTGCACCGCCCGCAATCGGCTTTATCGCTTACAATAAGCTGGCCGGAGGAGAACTCGATGCGTTTGCCCGTATCCTCTATTTCTTCTCGCTCTTTATGTTCGTCCTGGTGCTTTTCAGGCTGCCGATGCTTGCCAAAATCAATTACTATCTTTCATGGTGGGCCTATTCGTTTCCGGTTGCAGCCAAAGTGCTGGCGACCCTGCTTATGCTTAGCCTGACGGAAGATCCGTTCTATAAATATCTTGCGCTTTTCGAACTGGCTTTTCTTTTTCTTATTATCGCGGTATTGATCGTGCGTACGACGATGGCGATATCCAAAGGGGAAATCTGCGTCGAGGACTGATTTGCGGTAACGTAACGTATAAGTAAATGAAGCAGAACAGGGTCGGCAGGCCGGTGAGTTGCCGATGTATAGAGGATATACCGAAATTCACCTGTTTCAAGCCGGAAGGCATTTCACCCTCAAGGCTCCAGAGTGTCGTGCTGACCGTCGACGAGGTCGAGGCACTCCGGCTTGCCGACAAGCTGGGGCTCTACCAGACGGAGGCTGCATCGAGGATGAAGGTATCGCGTCAGACTTTCGGGCGAATCATCGAATCGGCTCACCGGAAGGTTGCTGAAGCCATCATCGACGGCAAATCCATCTGTGTCGAGGGCGGCAATATCGAACAGGTCTGCGGACATGCCGAAATCGCCGGTGAGAATACCTGCGTCTGTCTTCATTGCGGTTTCGAAAAACCGCATCTCGACGGATTGCCCTGCAGGATGGAACAGTGCCCCGATTGCGGAAAGCCGCTCATTCGCAAAGGGAGGTGCAGCAGTGTCGCCTGAATGCTTATCTTCTTTTTCTCTTCTCAAGCTGCCTGCGCTCCATTTCGGCGCCGGCAGCTTTTCTCATTTACCTGAACATGTACGCTTGTCAGGCAGGTGTCCGATGGTTGTGACCGGAAGCCGTTCGTTTGAGGCTTCAGGGCGGTTGTCATGGCTGTTGCACTCGTTGGGACGCGTTACTTTCGCCTATCTTCACAGACGTGTCGAAGGCGAACCTTCTCCGGAAATGATCGACGAGGCGGTTGCCGCAGGAAGAAGTGCCGGATGCGATTCGGTGATAGCTGTCGGCGGCGGCAGCGTGATCGATGCGGGCAAGGCCGTGTCGGCAATGCTTCTGCAGAAGCATCCGGTGGAACGTTATATAGAGGGTCGTGACGATTTTCTTGAGCACGACGGACGGAAGGTACCTTTTATTGCCGTGCCGACGACATCCGGTACCGGAAGCGAGGCAACGAACAACTCGGTTATCAGCCGTGTCGGTTCTGACGGATTCAAGCGTTCGCTTCGTCATCCGGCCTTCGTCCCCGATGTAGCCGTTATCGATCCTGAACTGCTCTGCACGGCGCCGAGGGCTCTTACTGTTGCTTCCGGAATGGATGCGTTCACCCAGTTGATCGAAGCATGGGTTTCGCCATTTGCATCACCCTTTACCGATCTTCTGGCGTTCAGCGGCATGGAATATTTTATTCGTTCGTTTCTGCGAGCCTGCAGGGACGGAGCCGACGATCATGCGGTGCGGGGCGATGTCGCTTATGCCGCTTTTCTTTCAGGCGTTGCGCTCTGCAATGCCGGGCTTGGCATCGTGCATGGATTCGCTTCGTCGATCGGCGGGGCTTTCGATATTCCGCATGGCGTGCTTTGCGCGACCCTGCTTGCCGACGCTACAAAGGAGAATATTCTGCAGCTGCGGCTTTCCGGCAGCGGACAGAGAGCGCTTTCAAAATATGCGGCAGTCGGCAGGCTTCTTTCGCAGCAACCGGAGCTTTCCGATGTCTGTGCATGTGATATGCTGGTGGAAACGCTGGCGCACTGGCAGCAAGATCTCAATGTGCCGAGGCTCGGCAACTACGGTATCGGTATGGAGCACATAACGCATCTTGCTGCCGTTACTCGAAGTAAAAGCAACCCCGTCGAGCTTGATCCCGATAGTCTTCGGAAAATCCTGTTTGCAAGGTTATAGCTTTCAGTCGTGTTACTTTTCCGAAGTGAAAAACTCCTTCGCTTTTGCGACGAACTGGTTTTCCGTCATTCGCTCGCAGGTTTCCACGGCGCTGATTTTATCGCGTAGATTGTGGATTTTTCCGATCTCTCCGGCAAATTCCGTTTTTGCTTCTCCGGGACCGAAAATCGCAATGGCATCCGCATTCTCAAGCAGAGAGACGAGCTGGCGGTAAAAGGCATGGTACTGGTGCATCCTGCTCTCTTCGGCGCTTTTTTCCTTTACGACCGACTGGGCCACAATGGTTCCTCCCGATTTCCAGCCTCCGGATGGCTTGAAATGGCTTTCGGCGTCTGATTCAAGATGCCGTACGGTTGCGGTGCCTCCTGCGAGGGAAACGACGACTGCTTCCCTGTGGTCGATCCAGACAGCGGTGTTATTTTTCATGTCGGCCTCCATTATGATGGTTTTCTTCTTTATCGGATATCCGGAAAGAGCTTTATCTCATAAAGGCAATATACGGCAATATTCATTGTCTTGTCGTCCACCAATCGTCTCCGTAGTTGTAAAAAAGCTCTTCACCTCGCTCGATATCGCGCAAAGCGTAGATTACCAGTTCGGCGCCAAGGCCTGTATCTTCCCGATAGTAGGCTACATTGGGCGTCGAGGAGTGGTTGAAGAGCATGCCGTTTCCCATGGCGATCAGCCTTTTGTTTTCGTCGCTGCCGTAGAAAACATAGTTCACCAACTCGCCACCGACATCCTTGTCGGTTACTTCCAGAGCCGGACATCGTTCTACGATGTCGCCTTCCCGGATAGCTTCGGCCGCGAATGCTCCCCGTCCGCTTACGGTTGAAGGACCGATGCTGACAATGCTTTTTCTGCCTGCCCCGGTTCGTTTTTTCAGGTACAGTCCGATTGCAATGCCAGCAAGGAGCGCTGTGGCAAAGAGGGCAAGACCGATGGTGTAGAGGTTTTCCTGCATATGTTCACTGGTTCTGGAAAGAACGCTATGTTACTGAAAATTAACCGTTTTTCCGGTAATGCGATGCTTCGTTTTTTTTTGAGTATTCGTTCGGTATGATCAGACCGATCAGGGTTCCCCTGTAACGGAATCATCTGCTGTTTTTTCGGGTTGTACATTCCTGATTGAACCTTCAGGCTGCAGCGCTATGAAACCAGTTGTTTTGCTTCGTTATATCTGGGCATCTCCCAATACCGTGCTCGGCCTTATCCTGACGTTTCCGGTATGTATGACGGGAGGAAGAATCAGGCGAATAGATGGAGTGCTTGAGATTTCTGGCAGGTCTGCCGCCTGGATGCTTCATCGGATTCCATTTGTCGCTCCGGTATCGGCCATGACGCTCGGGCATGTCGTGTTTGCTGTCGATGAAGCGGTTCATGAGCGGTGGAGAGAGCACGAGCGCATGCACGTAAGACAGTATGAACAGTGGGGTCCGCTTTTCATTCCGGCATACCTCGCATGTTATTTTGCAGCAAGATTGCGGGGAGAGGACGGATATTACGGAAACCGTTTCGAGGCCGAGGCCTTCGGACATGAAAGGCGTGTCACATGATGAGGAGGCAGTATCCCTATGGAGAGTAATCCGCATGGCCCGGAGGTGCTGAAGATCAGCGGCCTTTCGAAAACCTATCTTATGGGAGAAGTTACGGTCGAGGCTCTGAAACATGTTTCCATCGATTTTTATGCGGGAGAGCTGGTCGTGCTGCTCGGCGCATCCGGCAGCGGCAAATCGACTCTTCTGAACATCATCGGAGGTCTTGACGTGCCTTCGGTGGGCAAGCTGTTTTTTCATGATCGCGAGATTACCGCTGCTACCGAGGCTGAGCTGACCGCATACCGGCGCCGTTCCATCGGATTCGTCTTTCAGTTCTACAATCTGATATCAAGTCTTTCAGCGCTGGAGAATGTGCAGCTCGTCACAGAAATCGCCGATAATCCAATGCCCGCCGAAGAGGCGCTCGGACTTGTAGGTCTCGGAAGCCGTCTGAACCATTTTCCCGCTCAGCTTTCCGGCGGGGAGCAGCAGCGTGTCGCTATTGCCAGGGCCGTGGCAAAGCGCCCCGAGCTGCTGTTGTGCGACGAGCCGACAGGCGCTCTGGACTATCAGACCGGAAAACTGGTTCTCGAGGTTATTGAAAAGGTCAACAGGGAACTCGGTACGACAACCCTCGTCATCACACATAACGCATCGATTGCCGGCATGGCCGACCGGGTGGTTCGACTCGGCAGCGGCGAGGTTACCGAAGACCGCCGTAATCCCGCGAGAAAGACCCCGTCGGAACTCATCTGGTGAGACTGTAATGACGCTGCTTGCAAAAAAAATGTTTCGGGAACTGCTGCATCTGAAGGGGCAGATGGTGGCCGTTGCCGCTGTCGTGGCCTGCGGGATTTCTGTATTCGTTTCCATGAGCAGCGTGAAGTACTCGCTCGAAGCCTCTCGGGAGTTGTATTACAGTAAATACCGGTTTTCCGAGGTGTTTCTGCAGGTAAAGCGTGCGCCCGAACTCTATCGCGAAGTCGTCAGCCGTATTCCGGGCGTGGCTTCGGTCAGTTCGCGAATTGTTACCGATGTGACGCTCGATGTGCCTGGCCTTGACGAACCGGCTACCGGAAGGCTGATCTCCGTTCCGGAGCATAGGACGGAAACGGCGCTTAACGACCTGTTTATCGAAAGGGGCCGGTACATCGTGCCAGGTCATCCTGAGGAGGTGATCGCCAGCAAACCTTTTCTCCAGGCCAACGGCCTTTCTCCCGGCGACAGGATTTCCGCAGTGATCAACGGGCGCAGGAAGCAGCTCGTCATCGTGGGCATGGGGCTCTCTCCCGAATATATCTACGAGGTGCAGCCGGGATCGTTTTTTCCGGACAAGAGGCGGTTCGGCGTTTTCTGGATGAGCCGCAGGGCGCTCGAAGCGGCGCTCGACATGAGCGGTGCATTCAACGATCTTTCCCTGACGCTCGCTCACGGGGCATCCGAAAAAGATATCATCATGCGCCTCGATCACATGTTCCGGCGGTACGGTTCTCTCGGGGCCTATGGCCGCAGCGAGCAGCTTTCAGACCGGTTCATCGTCGATGAAATCAAGCAGGTCGGTATTCAGATCACGTTTCTGCCGGCAGTATTTCTTGCCGTCGCGATCTTTCTGCTCAACATGGTGCTTCGCAGGATCGTCGCTACTCAGCGCGACCAGATAGCCGTACTGAAAGCCATGGGGTTTTCGAATGAAGAGGTCGGGCTGCACTATCTTGGTTTCGCCATGATTCCCACCGCTGCAGGTGCTGTTGCCGGCACGCTCCTGGGTGCGTGGCTTGGAAGGGAACTGATGAACATCTACGCCGACTTCTACAATTTTGCCGAACTGGTTTATCTGTTCAGGGCGGAGGATCTGGTGCTGTCGGTGCTGCTGAGCTTCGCCGCCGCGCTTATAGGCGCGCTCGGTGCCGTGCGGAGCGCCGTCCGGCTGCCTCCGGCTGAAGCCATGAGGCCGGATTCTCCCGTTGTCTACAGGAAGGGCGTGCTTGACCGCCCTTCACTGCAGAAAAAAATTTCCGTACCGGCAAGGATCATCCTTCGAAATCTCGAACGGAGGCCGTGGAAAGCCGCTCTCTCGGTTGTTATGATATCGCTTGCCGTGGCAATTCTTATTGCCGGGCGTTATACCTATGACGCTGTTGAGCGGATGGTACAGGTGGAGTTTAACGAAAAGCATCGCGAAGATGTTACCGTCGTTTTCAACGATCCCATGCCGCCGTCGGTAGCCTATAGCGTCGCATCGCTTCCCGGGGTGCTCGAACATGAGTATTACCGCGAAGAGCCGGTCAGTATGCGCTTTGCCCACCGCATACGCCGCCAGTCGGTCAAGGGTCTGCAATCTGCAGACGGTCTGCAGCGGCTTGTCGATAAACGCAACCGCCAGGTCGATCTGCCGACGTCGGGGATACTGCTTACTTCGGATCTTGCAGCCATTCTCGGAGTGCGGCGGGGGGATACCCTCGGGATCGAATTTCTGCAGGGGCGTCAGTTGCGTCGCGACGCAAGAGTCGCTGGAACCATCGACGAGATTCTCGGGCTATCCGCCTATATGCATATCCGGGAACTCGACAGCCTTGCAGGAGACGGAGGCGCGTTCAATGCCGCATATCTGCGGATCGACCAGACAATGGCAATGGAGCTGTATTCGGAGTTCAAGAATATGCCGGGAGTCGGCAGCATCATGATGCTCAAGGCGCTGAAGGAGAGCTTCGACGAGCTGATTGCCGAAAGCATGATGACATCTACCTTCATTCTTACATCGTTTGCCTGTGTGCTGGCATTTGCCGTCGTCTATAACGGTGCGCGTATCTCTCTTTCGGAGCGGTCGAGAGAGCTGGTAAGTCTGAGGGTGCTCGGCATGACGAGGGGTGAAATATCCTTCATACTGCTTGGCGAACAGGCCCTGCTGACCCTCCTTGCCGTTCCGCTCGGATTTCTTTTCGGCACCGGGCTTTCTGCGCTGCTCGCAACAGGACTCAGTTCGGAACTTTACCGGCTGCCGCTGGTGTTCAGTGCCTCTAACTTTCTGTTCGCTTTCGCGGTTGTTGTTCTTGTTTCTGCGGTCTCTGCGGCGGCAGTCAGGCGGCGCCTTGTTGGACTCGATCTTGTAGAGGTTTTAAAAACCAGGGAATAATCATGACAGCCTTGTCAAAAACCCAGCGTATCGCGGCTTTTTCCCTCGCGGGCGCGGCACTGATTCTGTTTGTTGTTTTCAGGCCTTCTCCGCTTCATGTCGATTCCGGAACGGTGACAAAAGGCACCCTGCAGGTCGTGCTCGATGCCGAAGGATACAGTCGTGTACGCGATCGTTTCGTGATCGGCGCTCCGGTTTCGGGCCGGCTGGCCAGAGTGGCGTTCAGAGAGGGCGATAGTGTGGCTAAAGGCGATACGGTTTCCGAGCTGCTTCCGGCGGAACTCGATGCAAGGGAGTTCCGCCAGGCTTCCGCACGAGCAGCGGCAGCCAGGGCAGCATATGACGAAGCTCTTGCAAGAGAGCGTCAGGCAACGATCGGCTTCGAGCAGGCCGGACGTCGCTCCGTTCGTTATGGTAATCTCTATAGCGAGGGCGCCGTATCGAAAGAATCTTTTGAACTGGCGCGGAACGAAGCCGATATGCATCTCAAGGAAGCTGAAGCCGCGCGTTCGGCGGCGAGTTCTGCCCGTTTTTCGTTCGAAGCGCAGCAGGCAGTCATCGATCGCCAGACGGCAGGAACGCCGGTACGGATTGTCTCTCCCGTTTCCGGAACGGTTCTTCGACTGCATGAACAGAGCGAACGGGTGGTACCTGCCGGCGCTCCGCTTTTCGATATCGGTGACCCTTCTGCTATCGAGATCGTTATTGATCTTCTCTCGACGGATGCAGTTCGGGTTAAGCCCGCAGACCGGGTGCTCATCGAGGAATGGGGGGGAGGCAAGGTTCTGGAGGCGTCAGTGAAGCGCATCGAGCCGTCCGGATTTACCAAAATATCCGCGCTTGGCATCGAGGAAAAAAGGGTCAATATAATCGCGTCGCTCAGTCGTAAAGAATCCCGCCTTGGAGATAACTTCAGAATTCAGGCGAAAATCGTGCTTGATGAAAAGAGCCGCGTGCTTCTTGTTCCGGTCAGCAGCCTTTTCAGGACGACCGCCGGATGGAAGGTATTCATTATCGAAAACGGCAAGGCCGCTGCCAGGCCGGTACGAATAGGCCTGCGCAGCGCTTTTTATGCAGAGGTGCTTGATGGACTCGACGAGGGCGACAGGGTGGTCGTGCATCCGACCAACGAACTTCGCGACGGTATGCGGGTTACCTTCGAAAACTGACCAGGTTATTTGAACCATATCGAGTCGGGGTGCCGTTCGTGCAGCTTCCGTTCGAGACCGAGCCAGTGGCCTGAAGGGAGCAGCATCATAAGTACCGAGTAGATCATGAAAGGCGGCAGCGTGAGGTTATAGAAGCCTCCGGCTGCGAAATTCACTACGAGAAAAAGCGCGAAAGCCGCATTGGCCCTTACTCCAAGGCCGAGAGCAAGACCGATGCCTATAATAAGCTCACCGATTGTTACTATCCAGGCAATAGGTAAGGCGAGCGGTATGGCGAAATGCTCGAGGTAAAGGATCTGAAAGTCGTTCAGTTGAGGCGGATCGGTAAGGCGCTGCACGAAAAAACCATACATCTTGTCCGTCCAAAGCCATTCTCTCACGAATTTGTGCCAGAATCCGTAAAGAAAAAAAATTGCGAAAATGTAACGGCCGACAATAAAAAGCACGATGCCTAAGGTATTCCACGGGTGTGTCCGCACATATTCCCTGCTCCATGAAAAAGTACTCATATTGCTGTTTTTAAATCGGTTATCATCATGAGGGAATATAACAAAAATATGGGAGTGAGGAGGGATGATGGATAATTGATAATGGGTAATGGGAAGACAGGCGGTGGGCGGCCTGAATGCTGTACATGTGTCCCATACGTCTCATTCGTCCCATAAGTCCTATTATCACAGAGAGCGCCCCGCGCTCCAGAGTTTCCTTTTTTCTTCTTTACATCAGGTTCTGGGGATCGACGTCGATCGTGATAGAGAGGCCTGCAGACCTGTAACGGGACATGCCTGCGTCAAGCTGCTGGCGTATGAATGTGGGGGAGAGCTTGCCGGAAAGTATTTTGAGGAGCAACTGGTAACGGTACCTGCCTCGCAGTTTTGCGATTCCTGCAGGTGCAGGTCCGAGCAGGATGACGTTTTCAGGCGGCAGATGTGTGGCGAGTTCCGTTTTGAAGGATATTGCGGCTTCTTCGGCTTTTTTTTCTTCGGCTGCAGAAAACTCGAATTTGACCAGTCTGGCGACAGGAGGATATCGAAGAGCGGTTCTCAGGCCCATTTCGCGATCAAAAAATTTCTCATAGCTGCCTTCGAGCAGCGATCGGAACACCTCGTTTTCAAGGTTGTAAACCTGAAGATAGACTTCGCCGGGAATCGATGCCCGTCCCGCCCGCCCCGCCACCTGTGTCAGCAGCGAATACATGCGTTCGGCTGCCCGGAAATCCGGGATGTTCATTCCGATATCTGCCATCATAACGCCGACGAGTGTCACGTCCGGGAAATCGAGCCCTTTTGCGACCATTTGCGTGCCAAGCAGTATTCTTGATTTTTTTTCATGAAACTGTTTGAGAATTCTGCCATGGGCCCCTTTAGATGTAGTGGTATCGATGTCCATGCGGAGGATCGTTTCTTCCGGAAAGAGCGATTTCAATTCGTCTTCGATTCTTTCGGTTCCGCTGCTCTTGTAAAAAAGGTTCGTCGAATTGCACTGGCTGCATTGTTCGGTAAATAGATGGGTGTGGCCGCAATAGTGGCAGCGAAGCTGCATGCCGGCGGCATGGTAAACCAGCGGGATGTTGCAGTGGCGGCATGTGGGGATATGGCCGCAGTCAAGGCAGAATACGCTGCCGGCAAAGCCCCGTCGGTTCTGCAGCAGGATCACCTGCTGGTTTTTTTCTATCCGTTTGCCTATTTCGCGGTAGAGAAGGTCGGAAATCGATGGCGAGGCTTTGGGCGCTTCACGCATTGAAATGAGGGTTATGCGGGGCATGCTCGCCCCATCGATGCGTTCAGGCAGGTTGATGAGCCGGTACTTGCCGCTTTTCGCATTCTGGTATGATTCGAATGAGGGTGTTGCCGAGCCGAGCACGCAGACGGCATTTTCAAGCACGGCGCGCATGACCGCGGTGTCTCTTGCGTGATAACGGGGATTGCGATCCTGTTTGTAGGCGCCGTCATGTTCTTCGTCCACAATTATTGCACCTACGTTTTCCAGCGGAGCGAATATGGTAGAACGCGGGCCGAGGGCGATTTTTGAGCTTCCTTCTCTGAGGCGGTGCCATGCGTCGTATTTTTCCTGATCACTCATGGCACTGTGCAGAATGGTTATATCGTCATGAAAATGCTGCCTGAACCGTCCTGCGGTCTGGGGAGTGAGCGATATTTCCGGAACCAGCACTATCGCTGTTTTGCCGCAGGCGAGCACCTGTTTGAGCAGTTCGATATAAATAAGGGTTTTACCGCTTCCTGTTACCCCATGAAGCAGGAAGGGACGAAATTCTCCGGTATCGACGGCCTCGTGCAGAACGGAGAGCGCTTCTTTCTGTGCACGGGTAGGATTTTCAGGGTGTTTCTTTGTTTCCGAATAGGCGTTTTTGAAATTGCTCCGGATATCTACAGTAAATTTTTCAGTGAATCCTTTTTTCGTCAGTTCGTTGAAGATCGACGGTTGAAATCCGAGGACATCGGGAAATCCGGGTTCTCCTTCCAGTTCGAGCAGTGATCTGAACGCTTCGAGCTGTTTCGGAGCATGACGGAGCAGTTCTTCGGGGTTTCCTTCGAAGCCTCGGATTATACGGTAAGCGTTTTTTTGTTTCGGACGTGTTGCGGAGAATTTTTTCTGCAACGTGATGAAGCCGCCTTTTTCGAGTTCCGTGAGTGTCCGATAGAGCTGCTTTCGGCCGAGACGCTTCTGAATCTGCCGCACGGTGAGTTTTTTTGCTGCGGCAAGCAATTGCAGAATTTCACGTCTGAGGGGTGTGCTGTGGGTTTTCCGTTCAGCGGGTTTCAGGAGAAAAGCGTTGAGCTCTACAATATCGTGCACGGTTGTTCTGACGGATGCAGGAAGGGCAGCGAGTATCGCATCGAGAGGCGAAGAAAGATAGTAGTCGGCCATCCACAGGGCGAGTCTGAGAATGTTGTTCGAAAGAACAGGCGATCCGCCATACATAAGGTCAGTGATGAGCGGCAGCGCAGAATTTTCGGGATAGTCATCGTTTGCGGAGAGCTGCAGCACATAGCCGGGGTAGAGTGCATCCTTTCTGTGAGGAAGGGTAACCAGTACCATGCTTCCGGGGTGGATGTCACGTTCGAAGAGTTCCGGAACCTGAAGCAGTAGCGGTTCGCCTCTGAAGAGTCTGTCGATTACGAGCAGTGCATGCATTGCGCTGGAACTGAAAAGTCAGTGCATCTCACTGACTTTTCAGAAAAAATGTTACGGTTTCCTTTTCAGCAGGAGCTGAGGGCGCCGAGAATTCTGTCCCTGATCTCTTCGACGCTTCCCGTGCCTTTTACCTTGCGGTATTTCGGAGCTTCCGGTGCACCATCGGAAGCCCATCCGCTGTAGTATTCTATAAGCGGTGCCGTCTGTTCGTGGTATATTTTCAGACGTTCTCTGACGGTTTCTTCCTTATCATCTTCCCTCTGTATAAGGGGTTCGCCAGTTTCGTCGTCGAGGCCTTCCTTTTGCGGCGGATTGAACACGACGTGATAGGTTCTGCCGGATGAGAGATGCACCCTTCTGCCGCTCATTCTTGTGATGATCTCATCGTCCGCGACATCGATTTCGACGACATTATCGATGCTGACTCCATCTTTTTTCAGGGCTTCGGCCTGTGCCAGCGTTCTGGGAAAACCATCGAAAAGGCACCCGTTACGGCAGTCCTCCTGCTGCAGCCTTTCCTTGACGAGCGCAAGGATGATATCGTCCGAAACGAGTTGCCCTGCATCCATCACTTTTTTTGCTTCGAGCCCGACCGGTGTTCCGGCTGTTACGGCTGCACGGAGCATATCGCCGGTCGAGATCTGGGGAATATTAAGTGTTTTGGATATATAGCTGGCCTGAGTTCCTTTTCCGGCACCTGGTGCGCCCAATAAAATTATTCTCATCAAACGTTACTTATTTTTTGGTGATAATCGTGAATTTGGGCCTTGACGGCTTCGAATCGGATGGCGATTCCGATACATCCTGTTGTGCGGATTCAGGAGCGGAGCCGTTTTTCAACTGTTCGGCAGAGGAGTTGTCTTTCTGTTGCGCGGGCGCTTCATTCGTGTTTTTTCCGGCAATTTTCAGCGGGATTGTCTGAACAGGACTTTTCTTTTTGAATTCTATGGTTTTTGCTTTTGGCGCCCCGTCCGGTTTTTTCTGGTTCTGCAGTTTCGCTTCGTCGAAAATATGCTGGAAAGCGGCCGTGGATCCTTTAGGATCGACAGAGCGGTAAGCGTAGTCTTCTTCGGAAATGATTTTCTTGCGGAATTCGAAGTCGAGCGCGCCCAGCATCATCCGGATGACTCTGCGGCTTTCTCCGAGATCGCCCTTCGATTCAATATTGGTCAGTGCTTTTGCGTTGACAGTCGTGACAGGTCGTCCGTTGACGTCTTTTTCTTCGTGCAGTCCGAATGTGACATCGATTTTCATGCCGAGCAGGGCAAAAGAAAAAACTTCCGCACGGATAACCGTCATGCCTCCTACAGCGGTTTTCTCATTCTTGAAACCCCAACCTACCCAGCGTTCTATTTTTTCTACAATAAAATCGGAGATTTCAGCTGCGGGAGTATCGTACCTGCGAACTTTAAGCTCGCTGAAAACAGGCGTTTCGGATGTGTGGGTCGCGTTGCCGGTCAAGCCGTGATAGGCTTTGTTGAATTCTGTTTTGAACGGGATGAAATCTGTCAAATCCATGATTGTTGAGCCAGTTTGGAATTAATGCGGTTCTTACGGGATCTGCCTTTTTCTCTCTGTTGCAAGCTGCCCGCATGCGGCATTGATGGACGCTCCGTGACTTTTTCTGACCGTAACCCGCAGTCCCGAATCGACGAGAGATCGGATGAAAAACTCCCTTTTTTCTGTGAAAACGGGCTTGAACTTAATATTAACGATTGCATTATAATCAATCAAATTAATTTTACAGAAAAGGCCCTTTGCGAATTTTTCGAGAGCTTTTGCGTCTTCAGGTGAGTCGTTTACCCCGTCAATAAGCATATAGACGAGTGTGACGGGCTGACCGGTCAGGCGGATGTAAGAGGCAAGTGCGCGTCTGAGATCTTGCAGCGGGTAGTTTCGGGCGACTGGCATCATCGATTCTCTTTTTTCCTGTATCGCGGCATGCAACGATACAGCCAGCCTGGTTCCGGGCTTCAAGGATGCAAGCAGGTCTATTTCCGGTATGACGCCGACTGTGGATATGGTGATTTTTCTCCGCGGCAGACTGAAGCTGTAGGTCTGGTTGCTGAGCGTTTCGATAGCGTCAAGCACATTGGCGGTATTGAGCAGAGGTTCCCCCATGCCCATAAAGACGATGTTTGTTATAGACCTGCTTTTGCCATAATCATTCCTGAGCCATGCATTGAGCAATGTTACCTGGTCGATTATTTCGCCTGGAGAAAGATTTCTTATAAAGCCCATCATGCCGGTAGCGCAGAAACCGCATCCGAGCGGGCATCCGATCTGAGAGGATATGCATGCCGTGATCCTGCTCTCACCAGGTATGATTACCGATTCCACTGCCTGCCCATCCGGCATCCTGATCAGGAATTTTTCCGTCGGCATTTCTGCTGCGTCGGGAGCCTCTTTCCGGCACTCTTGTACCGAAGCGATGTCGATGGCATATATCGCTGAGAGTTTTTTTCTGAGCGCAAGGCTCAGTATGGTCATGTCGTCAAAGGAGTGTGAATGATGACTGAAAAGCCATTGATGGATCTGGGATGCACGATATGCCGGTTCGCCGAGAGCCGTGAGGGCCGATCGCAACTCGGCGGCGGTGAGATCCTTTATGTTAGGTGGCGAATGGAGCATTGACGTTGCAGGATGTCGGATTATTGTGCTCTTTGACACAGGCGGTCATGTTCGCTGACAATTGACCATGGGAGCACTTCTGTTATTTCTATGCAATAAAAAGTGGCTTTTTTATCTGATAAAGATTGTAAAGTAATTTTGAGAAAAAAGACTAAATATGTATAGTTATCATATTAAAAGATGCCTTCGATGTGAAGGTACGAAGTTGCCTCAATACGAACAATCGTGCCAATGCAGTCGTCGGTTTGATTCTGTCAGTAAAACATGCAATCGGATTATTTAATTTATCCGGATCAGATTTAAAAAATCCCCCACAAAACCATGAGCGAGAAAAAACAGGAAAATATCCTTTACGACCATCAGTTGCTTGACAAGGTGATTCATGCGAGGATCCGGTTTGCTGCATTGGCATATCTCCATGCTGTCAATCAGGCTTCATTTGTTGAAATCAGGGACCAGATCAGGGCTACGGATGGGAACCTGAGCGTGCATATGCGCAAGCTTGAATCGGCTGGATACATAAGTTGCGACAAGGAGTTTCAGTCGCGGAAACCGCAGACGAACTACCGTATAACTTCGCTTGGACGCGAGGCGCTTCAGCAGTACAGAAGCCATATCGGTTCTTTTCTTGGCGGAGATATCCTGCTTGAGACGGCATGAACTTTCCGGGGCAGAAGCAAGTATCTGTTTCTTTTTTCATTGACAGGAAAAAATAATAAATTAGGTACTTTTGCTAAAGTTATCTGAAATGGATGATACTACCGGTTTACGGACGTAAGCTCGATCTGATGGGATGGTCTCCTGTTATCGATATCCTGCTTGAAGGTCAGCAGTTTCTGCTGACGACACATGAAAATTCCGATGGTGACGGTCTTGGCAGCCAGGTTGCGCTTGCTCTGGTGCTGAAGCGTCTTGGGCGTCATGTCATGATCGTTAACCCCACTGAAGTTCCTCCCAATTATACGTTTCTTAAACAGGCCGGAAATATCGTGCATTTCGACGATCGCGACGAGGATGTCATCCAGGATTTATCCCTCTGCGATGTTCTGGTTCTGCTGGATGCCAACCTGAGCGAACGAATGGGTGCTCTGCGTCCGCATGTTCTGTTTGCCAACGAGGTCGGCAGTATGAAAATGGTCTGCATCGATCATCATCTCGATCCGGAAGATTTCGCAGACATCATGGTTTGCGAGCAATATGCGTCGTCAACCGGAGAACTGGTCTATGATCTCATCCTTGCGCTCGAGGAGAAAACCGGAATGCAGCTTATTACACCTCAGGTCGCCGAAGCGCTTTATACCGCAGTTATGACCGATACGGGCTCGTTCAGGTTTCCAAAAAGCTCGCCCTATGTCTACCGGCTTGCAGGTGATCTTGTGGATAAAGGGGCGGATCCGTCGAAGATTTACGATTTTGTCTATAATTCCCTTACCCCGCAGGCGTTGAAACTGCTTGGACTGTCGCTCACCGCCATCAATATTTCCGATGACGGACTGATTGCATCGCTGTTCATTTCTCAGGAGATGATGAAAACGACCGGCAGCAGGCTGTTCGATACCGATCTTATCATCAGATACCTCCTGAGCGTCCCTTCGGTCAGGATTTCCGTGCTTATGACGGAGATGCAGGATGGACGGATCAAGGCCAGTTTCAGGTCGAGAGGCGATATTTTCGTAAACCATCTTGCCAGGCAGTATGGAGGCGGCGGCCATATGAATGCTGCGGGTTGCCTGCTGAACTATTCCGAGGAAAAAGCCCGGAGGGCGATTCCTGAGGATGTACGGGCATTTCTTGCTGCACAGGGTCTATAAGCCATAGCAGAACGTTATAATCGAATAGTGCATGTACATGAATATCATCGCTACAACCGATCCGGTCAGAAAGATAGATGCAGGATTTCTGGCGCTTCCTTTTACCTGTTCGTTACTGAAAAAAAATGGAACTGCGCTGCTTAAAGAGCATGGATTTCCGGGAAATGTACTGGATGATTTCAAGGCTGAGGCGGGGGAATTGCTTGTTCTTTACGGATCGGCAGGGAAAGCCTTTTCCGGCAGGGTAGCATTGCTTGGGCTTGGCGAAGGCAAGAAAGCCGGCGATTTCCGCAAAGCCGGAGCTGCTATTGTAGGCAGGGCGATCGAAATGAAGACTGGTTCAGTCGTGATCGACATGTCGGGCATCAAGGGTTTTGCTGCATCTTCCAAATCGTCTGCGACTTCCGTCTGCACAGCTTTTGTGGAGGGATGTTTCGCAGGATCTTATCGTTTCGACCGTCTGAAAAGCGGAAAGCTGAAAAAGAAAGCTGAAGACGACAATCCGGGGAAGATAGCGGAAATGATTTTCCGCTCTGAGCCGGCTCAGCTTGGCGCACTTGAAGCAGGCATTGCCGAAGGAGTCGTGACCGGATCCTGCCAGAGCCTCGCAAGAGATCTTGTCAATCTTCCGGGAAATCATCTTCAGGCCGTTGATCTTGCAAAAGCTGCGACTGAGTCCGGCGAGCGCGGCGGTTATGATGTCAGGGTGTTCGGCAAGGCGGAAATAGAGGAGCTTGGAATGGGGGGGCTTCTTTCCGTTAATAAAGGGAGTGTTCATCCTCCGACATTTTCCGTACTCGACTATCGACCAGCAGGCAAGGCCGAGAAAACCATAGCGCTTGTCGGAAAAGGGATTACCTTCGATTCCGGAGGCATTTCCATCAAACCTTCCGAGGGGATGGGCGAAATGAAATCCGATATGGCCGGAGCAGCTGCCGTTATTGGCGCGGTCGAAGCCGCTGCCCGCCTCAGGCTTCCCGTCCGCGTAGTGGGTCTGATTCCCTCTACGGACAACATGCCTGACGGCTCGGCAATGAAGCCGGGAGACGTCATCACTACCTACTCGGGAATTACTGTCGAAGTCGGCAATACCGATGCCGAAGGGCGCCTGATTCTTGCCGATGCTCTGACGTATGCAAAAAAACACTACAATCCTGACGCTATCGTCGATCTTGCGACCCTGACAGGCGCATGTATCGTCGCTCTGGGGTATTCTGTCGCGGGACTTTTCAGCAATAACGACAAACTTGCGGACGATATTTTCGATTCCGGCCTCCGGACTGAGGAGAAAGTGTGGCGGATGCCGCTCTGGGAAGAGTATGACGAGATGATCAAATCCGATGTCGCCGATGTGAGCAATCTCGGGGCAAGAGGTGCGGGTTCGGTGACCGCGGCCAAATTTCTCGAGAAGTTCCTGGACGGTCATAAAAAATGGGCGCATATCGATATTGCAGGACCTTCTTACGCGCCTGGCAAAGGCGGCGCAAAAGCGAGCGGTGCTACCGGTTTCGGCGTCCGGTTGCTCGTCGATCTTCTGAAAAAATGGTCCTGAACCGATCTTCCAGCAAAAAGAACCGATAATATAACCGGTATTCGCAAATGAGTGTGACCAGCCAGAATCCTGTTGTCATTGTACCGGGAGTGCTTTTCTGGGATGGCCTCTATGAGGTGATGCGTGATACGCTCTCCCGGTACCTGCCTGCACGTAAAATCGAAATAGCTCCGGTCAGTTTTATTGACTGGGTGGGATTTCCTCCCTCACCCGAACGTTCCACGAACAGGGTGATGACCGCTATAGACCGTTCTGTGCGGTCGTTACGGAAAAAATTTCCTGAAGAACAGGTAACGATTGTCGCTCACAGCGGCGGAGGCACCGTTGCCATGATCTACCTTCTCGAAAAACGTTTTCAGGGAGACGAGTACCATCCCGGTGATTCCGTCGGGAAACTTTTGACGCTCGGCACGCCCTTTCATACGCACGAGCATTATGCGAAGATCAAAACGGATTTTATCTTCAGGAATCTCGACAGCGACTTCTTTTCGCGCAAGGAGGTCGTGTCGATCGTCAGCGATCAGTATCGCGGCGATCTGCAGGGAAGTCTGATTGAAAAGATGTGTTACATGTTCTACCGTAGCGTTGCCGAAGACGGGCAGGTTGCCGGAGACGGCATTGTGCCTGCTCAAAGCTGTTATCTCGAAGGTGCCCGTAACGTGACTATTTCTCATGTGGAGCATCTTCCTACACCGCATACCAGGTGGTATGGCACAAAAGAAGGGGTTGATCAATGGATTCAATGGCTGTAAACGGCCGTAAAGGCTCATCTGCCGCGGTATTGGCGGTTTTCATGGTATTGCTTTTGCTGTTTGTAGGGTGCAAGGACACTGAAAAGGCCCGGACAGACCCCCGGCAGCAGCACATGGAATCAATGATGGCGATTCTTGCGCAGGTTCAGAAGAACCTTGCAAGAATACAGCAGAAGGAAGCTGTCGTAGAGCGCCTGTCGTCCGATATTGAAAAAAAGGACAGCCGTGATGCCGAGCAGATCGGCAGGGACATTTATTCGAGCATCCGGTTCATCGACTCCACGCTTACGGCAAGCAAGGCGCTCATCGCAACACTCGAGTCCGAGAACAGGAAGTCCCTGTATCGTGTTGAGTCGCTCGACAAGCTTACAACGGAGCTGAAAACGGCGCTGAACGACAAGGATTCGGAGGTAAGGAAACTGAAAGGTCAGGTTCAGCAGCTCAGCGGCGAAGTATCTTCGCTGATGAAAACCGTCGATGTGCTTGACGAATTTATTCAGGAGCAGGGCGACCAGCTTTATACTGCCTACTATATCGGAGGGACCTTCGAAGAGCTGGTCGCAAAAGGGATTCTTGTTACAATCAATCCTATTGAAAAGTTTTTCGGCAACCAGTATCGTATTTCGCCGGATTTCGATGTTCAGCTTTTCAGAAAGCTCGATATTACGGAAACCCGTGATATCTATTTCAGTAAGCCGCTGAAAAGCTTGAGGATCATCACTCCCCATACCACCGGTTCGTACGAGCTTGCAGGAGGGAGTACGTCGTCGCTGCTCCTGATTCGCGACGAGAACGAGTTCTGGAAGAAATCGCGTTGCCTTGTCATTGTCTATGAGTGAGAAAGCTTAATCCCCCTGAAGTTCATCAGGCTCTCAATCAAACGAAAAAAAACATCTCTGATGAAAATAACGATATTCGGTTCCGGTTATGTCGGTCTGGTAACCGGTGCCTGTTTTGCCGAAGTCGGCAATGACGTTTTGTGCGTTGACATCGATCAGAACAAGATCGACAGGCTTAACAATGGCGAAATACCGATTTACGAACCCGGTCTCGACACTATCGTGCATGAGAACAGCCGTAAAGGGCGCCTGAAGTTCACTTCGGATATCCGGGAAGGGGTCGATTTCGGTCTGTACCAGTTCATTGCGGTCGGGACGCCGCCGGATGAGGACGGATCAGCCGATCTGCGACATGTGCTCAGCGTCGCTGAAAGCATCGGCACCCATATGCAGGAATACCGGATCATCATCAACAAGTCGACGGTTCCGGTAGGCACGGCCGATCTGGTAAGGGAAAAGGTCCTTTCGGTTCTGAACGCACGCAATGCCGGAATAGATTTCGATGTGGTTTCGAACCCTGAATTTCTCAAGGAGGGCGACGCGGTAAACGATTTCATGAAGCCAGAGCGGATCGTGGTCGGCGTCGACAACCCACGCACGAAAGAGCTGCTTCGATTTCTTTATTCGCCATTCAACCGCAGCCACGAGCGATTCATCGCCATGGACGTCCGCTCGGCCGAGCTTACGAAGTATGCGGCCAATTCAATGCTTGCCACCAAGATCAGTTTCATGAACGAGATCGCCAATATCGCCGAACGGGTAGGTGCCGACGTCGAGGAGGTCCGAAGAGGAATCGGTTCCGATTCCCGGATCGGTTTTTCGTTCATCTATCCGGGCGTAGGATACGGCGGTTCATGTTTTCCGAAGGATGTTCAGGCTCTTGAGCGTACCGCCCGCAAATACGGGTATGATTCGAGGATACTTCAGGCAGTCGAAGCGGTCAATCACGATCAGAAAAGCTCGCTCGTAAGCAAGATGAAGGAGCATTTCGGCGGAAACCTGAAGGAAAAGGTGATCGGGCTGTGGGGGTTGGCGTTCAAGCCGAATACCGACGACATGCGCGAAGCTCCGAGCCGCCGCGTGATGGAAGAGCTCTGGCAGGAAGGTGCGTCGGTGCGGGTCTACGATCCCGTGGCCATGGATGAAGCCATGCGCATCTACGGTCAGCGGGAAGATCTGCATTATGCGCAAGACGCCGATGAAGCCGTCATGGGAGCAGATGCTCTGGCTATCGTAACGGAATGGCTGATGTTCCGCAGCCCCGATTTCGATATGATCAAGCGGGAGCTGAGAGAACCGGTGATTTTCGATGGCCGGAACATCTACAATCCCGATTTCATGGAGCAGTCTGGCTTTACCTATTATTCCATTGGCAGACGTCCTCGAGGCGTGAACTGAACTACCAGCAGCGATAAAAGTGGTGCAGCGGGCCGTGTCCCGTTCCGAGACGGTAGGCGGCTCCTGCTTTTATTGCTTCGAACGTGTAGTTTTTGGCCTTTTCCACCGCTGATTCCATACTCATTCCGAGAGCCAGAAATGCCGCTATTGCCGAAGAGAGCGTGCATCCCGTGCCGTGCGTGTTTACAGAGCCAATTTTTTTCGTACTGAACCATTGGAACCTTTCCAGATGCAGCAGGCAGTCGCTGCACTCGTTTCCTTCCATATGTCCGCCTTTCAGCAGTACGGAGCGCGCCCCGAGCCTGCGAAGCATGAGCGCTGCGGATTCGATTTCCTCCCTGGTTACCGGGCAATTCTGCTTTCCTGCAAGCATGGCACTTTCCATGATGTTGGGGGTAATGAGAGCCGCAATCGGAAAGAGTTCCCCTATCATTACAGGCAGGGCCTCCGGATCAAGAAGATCCCGGCCGCTTGAAGATCGGAGAACCGTATCGAGTACGACCGGAGCCTCGATTTTCTGCAGCAGGCCCGCTACTTCACGAATTGCTCCGACACTTCCGAGCATACCGATTTTTACGGCATCGACCGTTATGTCATCGAGAATCGCCTTGAGCTGTTCCCTGATGCTCGAAGCCGGAAGGGAATAGCTGTTCACAACTTCAACGGTGTTTTGTGCCGTAACCGAGGTAATGACAGATGTGCCGTAGCAGGCAAGCGCTGCTATTGTTTTCAGGTCGGCCTGTATCCCGGCTCCTCCGCTACCGTCGGAGCCGGCAATGGTGAGAACGGTTCTGTAGCGCACTTTATCGTAAACGATTGAGTTCAAGCAGCGAGACCAGCTTGCCGGCAGCAGCTTCAGGATCCTCTGCGCGGCTTATGGCGGTAATGACGGCAATTCCCGAAGCTCCCGCAGCAATCGGCAGATGTGCGTTTTCCGGATTGATGCCGCCTATTGCAATAACAGGGATCCTCACGGCTTGTATTATGCTCCCTATGGCCTCGGGTCCGGTCGGCACAGTATGTTTTTCTTTCGAAGAAGTTGGAAAAATATGGCCGAAGCCGACATAATCCGCACTCTCATTTTCTGCATCGACAGCTTCCTGAGGCGAGGAAACTGAAACTCCGAGGATTTTCGACGAACCGAGAAGCTTTCTTGCCTCCGCAGCCGGGAGATCCTGCTGGCCGAGATGTACGCCGTCAGCATCGGCAGCGATTGCAATATCCACCCTGTCATTGACCATAAATATGGCATGGCGTTCGCGGCAGATATCCCTTATTTCTATCGACCATCGATACAATTGTTCTCCGGATGCCGATTTATGCCTGAGCTGAATCATTGCGGCTCCTCCACCAAGAGCCCGGTGCACCTGTTCGACAGGGTGCAGGATTTCATCGGTAACAAAACAGAGAAACGGGTGATTGGGAATCATCTGTAAAGCACTTGTTCTAAATTGCTTAAAATACCGGATACATTGACGTTATCATTGAAAAGAGAGAGAGCGGCAACGCCATGGGCTCCTGCAGACAGGCAGCGCTGCGCGTTTTCGGTTGTAATGCCTCCTATGGCAAACACCGGAACGCCGACTGCATGACAGACTGCTTCAAGCTTATCGAGTCCCTGTGGCGATCCATAGCGTCGTTTCGAGGGTGTATCGAAAACCGGCCCGAAAATCAGATAATCTGCTCCGCGCATATCGGCATCAAGGGCCGATTCGAGGGAGTGGGAGCTTTTTCCGATGAGCATGTTATGTCTCAGTGGCGTGAGTTTATCCGGAGGACATCCGGATTCCGGTAGGTGAACGCCTGCGAGTCCTGCTGCCGCGGCAATATCGATACGCTCGTTCAGGACGATCAGGGCCCGACTGGCTTCACCCATCGCTTTCACCCTGCGGCTCAGGTTTAAAAGGCTTGCCGCAGCGAGTTGTTTTTCCCGTATCTGAACGATGCAGGACAGGGTAGCGGGCAGTCTTTCCATAAGTGCGAGGAGCATTGTCCCCGAGCTGTCAGGTTCCCTTCCGCTGCTGACGATGCAGAGGCGCGGAAGAGAAGCTCGTGATGGCTCAACGGCGGCATCCGTATGGCTCTCCGCCGCAATCTGTATTGTTTTCATGGTCATTCGGCATCGAAGGCTGCCATTGTATCACTTTTGTTAAAAAGCGGAAATTCCCGTACCTATTAAAGGAGCCCCAGGCAAAGTTTCCGGCTCTTTCCTTTAATATAACGATCCCGTACCATGTCCCATATCGAAGAGCGCATTGTCAATGCAGGTTTTCAGCTTCCGGCTCATTCGGTACCTGCAGGTTTGTATCAGCCGGCCATACGTACCGGCAATCTGGTCTTCACTTCGGGTCAACTTCCGCTCAGAGACGGAAAACTTGTCGAGCCCGGAGGTAAGGGAAAGGTAAACGAACTCACTCAGACAGATGCCGCCGCCGCCGCAGGTACGGCCCTTCTTAACGCACTCGCAGCGGTAAAAAGCCTTACCGGCACTCTCGATGTGATTGAGCACATTGTAAGGCTGACCGTTTACGTGGCAAGCGAATCGTATTTTACCAACCAGCATCTTGTCGCCAACGGAGCGTCGTCACTGCTTGCCGAGTTTTTCGGAGAACAGGGAAGACATGTTCGAAGCGCTGTCGGCGTCGCCGAACTACCTCTCGATGCTAGCGTGGAGCTTGAACTTATCGTCTCCTGTAATCCTCCTCAGGCGATTATTTAAGTTAAAAAAAACCCCGCCATTATTCTGTTGTTGGAGCGATTATAGTTGCGCTGAGCAATAGATAAGAATACCGTTTTACTTATATAAGCCATATTATAGTTGCTATAATAAATGCAATAATAGCAGATTGTTTTCTGTCGTATTATTCTTGAGTGCGTTATTGTTAATATTGATACAATAACACACTCATAATCATATTGTAATGATTATTATGCGTGTTGTTAGGGTTATAAAAACAAATAAAAATACGTCTATCAACTCGGAATTGATGCGTCTTTAATATTTTTCTTGTGACAGGTTTAATGATTATATAAAGTATTAAAATATATGTGAGGCAATAATCTCTAAGTGATTTTATTTAAATAAAATAAATCTATTTGGTTAAATATATATTTATATATTTATATCTTTTAATAATCGTCTGTTTTTGTTTTGTTGTTTGTCTTGCATTGATGCTTATATTTTTTTTGTTGTTGTTTGTTAACTTAAGATTGCGTGGCTGAAAAAATGCATAACAATCATTATTAGATGTGTGTTTGCTGGTTTTCTAAAGGTTTCTTGTATTATTTAAATCGATGGATTATAATGAAAATGTAGTGTGTTTCTGTGTGTTATCAGATGGCGCTGTAGTGTTTTTATTATCAAATATTTATTCTGAAGCATGGTGTTTTATTATGATGGATGTTGTCGGGTAAAGAAAGTGATTTAGCGTTATCTGAATGCTCTTTCAGTGCAGGAATAGTTGTCAACATATTCCTTTCGATAAGGATGGTTAGGGATTGTTTTTTTGTGTTTTTGTTCCGTGATCGGTAAAATGCGTATCGTAAGTAACGAAAGATGTTTACCGCTTAAGTCAATCCATGCCGTCATGTCCCGAATTTTAACCGCCTTTGTCATGGTCGCCGTACTTGTTTTCGGTGTCTTTCTCGGCACCAGGCTGAACAGGAGCGGTCAGGAGAGTTCGGGTACCGAGAGGAAAATGCTAGATGCATACAACCTCATAAGGGATCTTTATGTCGACGATGTTCAACCCGACAGCCTCGCAGGTGCGGGTATCAAAGGTATGGTTCAGTCTCTTGATCCTCATTCGGTTTATCTCGAGCCTGAAGAGGTTACATTTTCGCAGGCGGAGTTCGATGGGAATTTCGACGGCATAGGGATCGAGTTCGATATTATCAATGACACACTGCTTGTTGTGACGCCGCTTTCTGGAGGTCCGAGCGCCGCAGTGGGCATCGCTGCCGGTGATCGTATTATTGCAATCGATGCTGTGTCGGCAATTGGCATAACCCATCAGGATGTGTTGCGCAAGCTCAGGGGCAAAAGGGGTACGAATGTCAAGCTCAGGGTATTCCGTCCGCTCAGCGGCAAGGTTATGGATTTCCTCGTTACCAGAGGGCGTATTTCCACATCGAGCGTCGAGGCCGCATTCATGATCGGTGACGGGATCGGGTACATACGGTTAAGTCGTTTTGTCGCCACTACGGCAGAGGAGTTCCGCAAGGCTCTTTCATCGCTCGCCAGTAAAGGCATGAAGCGCCTTGTTATCGATATTCGAGGAAATCCCGGGGGATTTCTTGAGGAGGCCGTCGAAGTGGCCGATGAATTTCTTGGAAAAGATCAGTTGGTCGTCTACACCAAAAGCGCGAAGAATGCGGTTGAAGATGCCCGTTATCTGGCTAAAAGCGGCAATGGGTTCGAAACAGGTCGGATTGTCGTGCTTGTTGACAAGGGAAGCGCATCGGCTTCGGAAATTCTTGCCGGTGCCCTGCAGGACAACAGGCGGGCAGAGATCATCGGCGAACTGACATTCGGAAAGGGGCTCGTACAGCGCCAGTTCGAGTTCAATGACGGTTCCGCCCTCCGTCTGACGGTTTCCCGTTATTATACTCCTTCCGGTCGACAGATACAGAGAACCTATCGCAAAGGTGATGACGGCCGTGAGGTGTATTATAAAGATGCGATGGTCGATGTCAGGCCCGAGAAACTGTTTACGGATCCGGGGCGTTTTGCCTATCTTAAAAATACAGATATTTCGGTATACAGGACAGGAACGCTTGCGGATCTTCTTTCCCGTCCCGAAACATCCGGCACGTTCAGGGAAGGCCAGTATTCGCTGCTTAAAGATTCCGGAGGAATTATTCCGGATTACTGGGTCAGCGGAAGGCCTTATGCGGAATTTTATCAGGAGCTCTACCGCACCGGTTTATTCGAACACCTCGCCCAGAGAATTCTTGACGACCCGGGCAGTGCTGTTCAGCAGTACAGGAAATCTCTCGATCGTTTTATGAGCGGGTATGAAAAGGAACCCCGAATTGAGGAGCTTGTTGCCAGGGTGTGTGCAGAAAAAAAGATTACATTCAATAAAAAGGCTTTTCTTCAGGAACAGAAGCATATAGCCCTGGCCGTGAAGGCAAGGCTCGCACACCGCATATACGGCACCGAAGGTCAGATTATGGTATATGTCATGCAGTCCGATCCTCTCATTGGCGTTGCGCTGAAGGTGTTGGGTTCCGGAAATTCCTCAGTGCGTTAACGACTAAATACTACAGTTTATGTCCCTGCTTGAAAAAATCAACAGCAATACCTGTACGCTTCGCCTGAAAAACGACTGGCTGAAGATTTTTACCTGTCCTGTTCCAACTTCCGACTTTCTTTCATTTGTAGGCGTTGCGGAAATTGACGCTCCTCAGCATGCGGTGCTGAGTCTGCTCTATGACATCGATGCCGCGACGGAGTGGGTATGGAAAACCAGGGAGATGCGCCTGCTCAAGGAGCTTTCAGGGGATGATGACGGCAGAATCGTCTACCAGCTGGTCAGCGCGCCGTGGCCGCTATCCGATCGGGAGATCATCACCCGTTCACAGGGTTATATCAATCCCGAAACATCCGAAGTGTTTATCAGGCTCGAGTCCGTTCCGGATTTCCTTCCCCGTAACGATAAGTATGTCCGGGTACCACAGGTTGAAGGCGCATGGAATATTCTGCCTCTTACTGAAAACACATGCAGGGTTGTGTTCAGGCTGCATATCGAACCGGGTGGTGAGATTCCTGCGTGGCTGGCCAATATTGCGGTTATCGATACCCCCTACCATACCATGAACAATATGCGGCAGATGGTGAAAAAAGAGAAATATCAGAAACCCGTAGACGCTCCGTTCAAGAAGTCGCCAGCCGATATTATTGGGAATTACGAGGATTTTATTACCGAGTGAAGCTCTGCCGGCAGTGCAAGGCGTGACAGCTTACCCTTTTCTTTTCACTAAACGCTCGTTTTTCTATGGATGTTGAGTCGGCCCTGCAGGCGAACTGGGATTTTCGCGTCGAACACAAGGGAATCCGCATATTCTCTTCGAAAGTAAGAAATTCGGATGTTCTGGGTTTCAAGGGCGAAGCAGAGTTTCCGGTTACTTTCAGGAAGCTGATAAGTCTTTTCTACGATACGGAAAACTACATGCGCTGGGTGCACCAGTTGGCAGCCATGGAGGTTCTTGAAAAAAACGATTGTCTCGAATATGTCGTTCGCCAGGTCATAAACGCCCCGTGGCCGCTGCAGAAGAGGGAAATGATCGTCCGTACGGGCCTTGCACAGGCAGGGGAGAACGCCGTTGCCGTCACGATGACCGGAGAGCCTGATTATCTGCCTGCCAATCCTCAATTCCATCGTGTTCGTCACTGTATGGGGTTATGGGTATTCACTCCGTCGGATAACGGTAATGTGCATATATCTTTCCTGATGCATATCAATCCGGGCAGCGATGTGCCCTCGCCGGTCAGTAACACGGCTATGTTCGAAGTGCCTTTCTATTCGCTGCAGAACATGAGAAACCTTCTTGCCGCTCCATCGTACAATCCGCCATACCCCGAAGAGATCGAAAACCATCTCTGCATCATGTAAGCTGTTCAAGGCATGCCCTGACAAGCCGTTCTGTCCTGACCGGTACGGCGCCGACCTCCTGACAGACGGTTCCGGCGGCAAGATTGGCGATTTTTGCGCTGGTAACGATATCGAGTCCCGCCGCGGTGCCGAGAGCCAGAACTCCTATTACGGTATCTCCTGCGCCTGATACGTCGGCAACATCGAGCGATGCTGCCGGAATATGAGTAAAGCCGTCGCTGAGAACGGTTATCCCTTTTTCGCTTCTCGTTACCACAAGAGACTCCGCTGCGATTTTCTCCTGGAGTTGCAGGCATGCAGCTTCAACCTCACTATCGGTATTGTGCGCAACAATGCCGAGCGATGAGGCCATTTCGGAAAGATTCGGCTTGAATACCGTGCAGCCGCAGTAAGAAAAGAATTCTTTCTGTTTCGGATCGACAAGCACCGGCAGGTCGTTGTCTTCTGCGATGCCGATGATTTTCCTTATGAGCGTCGACGTCAGAAGTCCTTTGTTGTAATCTTCGATAATGACCGCATTGAGGGACGGGGCGAGGTCGCGGAGTTTTCCGGCTATGTTCCTTTCAATGGTTTCGCTTACCGGTTTCCGGCTTTCGAAGTCCACCCGCGTGATGTGATGATTCTGTGAAAGAATTCTTGTCTTGCAGGTTGTCGGGCGCGATGCGTCGCTTACCAGATAATCTGCCGAAAGTCCCTGGATCGCAAACAGCTCCGAAAGGGAATCCCTGTCGCTGTCTTCGCCGGTAACACCGATCAGGAATGTTTCCGCTCCGAGCGAGAGCGTGTTGCGCGCGACGTTTGCCGCACCGCCGAGGCGACGGTCTTCGTGCGTGACGTCTACTACGGGAACGGGATATTCCGGCGAAATACGCGAAACGTGGCCGAATATATACTTATCGAGCATGATGTCCCCGATTACGGCAATTTTCAGTTGTCCGAAGGACTCGATGATCTTCTTGATCGGAAAGGGGTACATGGGCCTTTTTATGGTTAATGAGAGATGTCCGAAAGGCTATAGATAACAAAATTGCGTTAATTCCGGAATCAGGGGGAAAGGTGAGTGACTGCGATTTTATTTTTTGCGATTTTTTGTTATAATTAAAGCTAATCATTTTTAAGCTTTATCCTGAAAAGGAAATACGCGCATGTTCGACAGTCTGAGTGATAAATTAGAGCTTGCTTTTAAAAAGCTTGCCGGTCAGGCAACCATAAACGAAATCAACATCGGTATCGCGATGCGCGATATCAAGAGGGCTCTGCTCGGTGCGGATGTCAACTACAAGGTTGCAAAAAAGCTCGTCGAGGATATCAGGGAGAAGTCTCTCGGCGAACAGGTCATCAAGAGCGTTTCTCCTGCCCAGATGATCGTGAAAATCGTCAGCGACGAACTTACCGATCTTATGGGCGGCGAGAACAGGCCTCTGAATCTCTCGCCGAAAAAACTTCCGGCCATTATCATGGTGGCGGGTCTTCAGGGTTCCGGTAAAACCACTTTTTGTGCCAAGCTGGCTAGGAGGCTGAAAAAAAGCGGGAAAAATCCACTGCTTGTCGCTGCCGACGTCTACCGTCCGGCTGCGGTTGACCAGTTGAAAACCCTCGGCGAACAGGTTGAGGTTCCGGTGTTTTCCATAGTCGAGCCCGATGCCATGAAGGTGGCTATGCAGGGTCTCGAGGCCGCACGCTCCGGCTCCAATGACGTACTGATAGTCGATACTGCGGGACGACTGCAGATCGACGAGAAAATGATGGCCGAGGCCGAGGCGCTCAAGCACGCGCTCAAACCCGACGAACTGCTTTTCGTTGTCGATTCGATGATGGGACAGGAAGCCGTCAATACGGCTCGCGAATTCAACGAAAGACTCGATTTCGACGGCGTCGTGCTTACCAAGCTCGACGGCGATGCCCGCGGCGGAGCCGCGCTTTCCATCAGGCAGGTCGTCGAAAAACCGATCAAGTTTATCAGTATCGGAGAGAAGGTCGACGATCTCGATCTTTTCTATCCGGACCGCATGGCCCAGAGGATTCTCGGCATGGGCGATATCGTGAGTTTTGTCGAAAAGGCACAGGAGACGCTCGATCTCGAAAAAACCATGCAGATGCAGAAGAAGCTCATGAAGAATGAGTTCGATCTGAACGACTTTTTCGATCAGCTGCAGCAGCTCAAGAAGATGGGATCGATCCAGGGTCTTATTGAAATGGTTCCCGGTCTGAACAAGATGGTTCCGAAGCAGGAGCTTGAAAATCTCGATTTCAGACCCATCGAAGCGATGATCAACTCGATGACGAAGCAGGAGAAAGAAAATCCCGAAATCATCAACGGAAGTCGCCGCCAGCGCATCGCCAAAGGCAGCGGTACGAGGGTTCAGGATGTGAATCTGCTCCTCAAACAGTTCGGCGAGATGAAAAAGATGATGCGCTCGGTATCGAAACTGTCGCAGTCAGGCAGGAAGATCACCTCGCAGAATCTTGCGCTTGACAAGTTTTTAAAGAGATAACCTATTTTTGTAGTTACCATTAACTAAAATACTGAAGCATTGGTAAAGATCAGACTTAAAAGAGCCGGAAGAAAGAAGATGCCGTTCTACCAGATCGTAGCCGCCGACTCGCGCGCACCAAGAGATGGTAAATTCCTTGAAGTCGTCGGACACTATCAGCCGACCGCAAAGCCGCATGCCGTAACCCTCAAGAAGGACAGGGTATCCTACTGGATGCAGACCGGTGCACAGCCGACCGATACCGTTCGCAGCCTTATCCGCTCCACCGGTCTTCTCCACGAACTGAGGCTCCGCAGCCTCGGCCGCAGTGAAGCCGATATCACAGCCGAGATGGAAAAATGGCAGCAGAGGCAGTCGGAACGCCGTCAGAAGCGTCTTGCCGTTAAGACCCGTCGCCGTCAGGCAAAGAAAGCGGCCGAGGGAAAAGCTGAAGGCGGCGAAGCCTGAACGAACGGTTCGATACAGTTCGCGGAATGGATCGTTATCTGACAGGCACCGTACTCAAGCCGAAAGGCTTGAAGGGGGAAGTGAAGGTGTTGCCGGTTACCGATTATCCCGAACGCTTTCTTTCACGGAAAGCATATTATGTCGGTAAAACGGATGGCGATGCGATGCTCCGCAACGTTGTCCGCGCTTCGCTTGCCAAAGGATTTGCGTGGCTGTTTTTTGAAGGCATTGAAACCCGTGACGATGCGCAAGCCATTTGCGGCATGCATCTTTATATCGAAGAGCGGGAGCTGCAGCCTATGCCGGACGACAGGGCCTATGTCCACGAGCTGGTCGGACTTGCGGTCATCGACGGCAACGGATGTGAGGCCGGAGTCGTGACCGGCATCGTGCAGATGCCGGCTCATGAGGTGTACGAGGTGACGACGAGCGGCAGGGGAATTGTACTGATTCCTGCCATCGAAGAGTTCATCGAAGCGATCGATACAGCTGCGCGTCGGATGTCGGTTCCCCGATTCGGAGAGTTTTTGTGAATACCTGTTACAGGAAAATATGCAAGAGACCTGAGGGATGGGGCCACTACGCATCGATGTGATTTCCGTAATTCCCGGTTTTTTCGACTCGCCGATGCAGAACGGCCTGATCGCAATAGCCCGGAAAAAACTGTATGCGGAGATCCACGTGCATAACCTGCACGACTATGGGCTCGGACGCTACAAGCAGGTTGACGATACCCCGTTTGGCGGGGGAGCCGGAATGGTGATACGTCCTGAACCGGTTTTCGCATGCGTCGAAATGCTGCTTGCCGAAAGAGAGTATGACGCGGTCATTTTTCCGACTCCTGACGGAAAGCCGTTCGATCAGCCGCTTGCAAACCGGCTGTCTCGTATGAAGAACCTCATGCTGCTCTGTGGACATTACAAGGCGGTAGATGAGCGGATACGCGAAACGCTTGTGACCATGGATGTTTCTGTCGGGGATGTTGTGGTTTCCGGAGGCGAAATTCCGTCGGTTCTGATTATGGACGCGGTTTTACGGCTCATTCCGGGAGTGATCGGCGACGGAGAATCGGCACTAACCGACTCATTCCAGACCGGTTTGCTGGATTGCGCATACTATACCCGACCGGCTGAGTTTCGGGGGATGAAGGTGCCGGATGTCCTGTTGTCGGGGCATCACATGAAAATTGAGCAATGGCGTCACGAAAACGCCCTGCAGCGGACGCGCCAGCGGCGACCGGACCTGCTCGATAAAACGGTTTTTGAAGAGTAAGAAAAATTAACGTAAATAGTTGTCGAAAATGGATCAGTTAATTCAGTTAGTTGAAGCCACGCAGAACAGAGCCGATTTTCCGGAGATCAATCCCGGTGATACCGTGAGGATTCAGTTGAAGGTTATCGAAGGCGAAAAAGAGAGGCTGCAGGCTTTCGAAGGCGTCGTTATCAGCGATCGCGGCGCAGGTGGTTCAAAAACCATCACAGTTCGGAAAATTTCGCATGGCGTGGGAGTCGAAAGGATCATACCGGTCAATTCTCCGAATATCGAAAGCATTACCGTTCTGAAACACGGCAAGGCAAGAAGAGCCAAACTCTTCTACCTCCGCAAACGTACAGGTAAAGCCGCACTCAAGGTCAAGGAGCGCAAGGCCGCCATCAAAGCCTGACAGACGCAACAAACCGGCAGAGGCCGTTAACGGCCTGCCGGTTTGTTCAATCAGGAACATCCTGCAACAGGGGCGCTGTCTCCTTTACCATGCCGTCCCCGGCGGGCGTATTGCCTGTTTTATGCCTTCCTTATTGCACTTCTTGCGGTTCTTTCATTTCTTGTCTGTACATACAGTGCGGCCAGGCAGTAAAAATCGCACAGCCATCAGGGGATTTCCGCAAGGCATAAGCCTTCGGGATATTTCAGAAATAATTGACAGGGACTTTCGTATGATGCAGATTGGCGATTACCGTCTGTACTCTCTCGATGTGCAGGATTTCGCGCTTGACGGAGGCGCAATGTTCGGGGTGGTGCCGAAGGTTCTGTGGGAAAAGCTTGCGCCTGCCGACCATCTGAACCGGGTCATGCTCAAGACCCGACTGCTCCTGATTTGCGGAAACGGCCGAAACATTCTGGTCGATACCGGCATGGGTTCCGCGTGGAGTGAAAAGCTTCGAGCCATTCATCTGCTCTCTGACTTCCGGATAGAAGAAGAACTTCAGAAACATGGTTTATCGCCTGCCGATATCACCGATATCATCTATACGCATCTCCACTTCGATCACGTCGGAGGTGCATTCCGCCCTGACGGGGACGGATTGGTTCCGGTATTTCCTGCCGCTCGGCACTATGTTCAGCGTGAGAACTATCTTTCCGCTACCGCTCCGAACCAGAAAGAGAAGGTGAGTTATTCGCCTGTGTTTATCGAGGCTTTCGGCAGGCTTCCGTCAGTCGAGCTGATCGACGGCTCGGCAGAACTCTTTGCGGGTATCGAAGTATTCACAAGCAACGGCCACACCAGAGGGCAGCAGCTCGTTCGCGTGAGCGACGTAAGCCGTTCGCTGGTGCATGGAGCCGACCTTGTACCGTCATCGGCTCATTTGCCGCTTCCCTGGGTCATGGGCTTCGATATCGAACCGCTTACGGTCATCGACGAAAAGACCGCATTGCTCGAAAGTATTGTCGAGGCTGACGGGATTCTTTATTTCGGGCATGACCCCTTCAACGAAGCGGCTGTTCTCAAGCGGGGCGAAAAAGGCATCACGGTCGATTCCTTCATTACCCTGTAATTTTACGCACGAAGATGTCTTCGATAGTGCCACCCGAAGTGATTGGCCCTTTCCGGGAAAAAGTATTCGCTTTCTTCAGAGAGAATCGACGTTCATTTCCCTGGCGCGAGACCACTGACCGTTATGCGGTCATGGTGAGCGAGATCATGCTCCAGCAGACGCAGGCCGAGAGGGTCATTCCGAAATATATGGCATGGCTGGATCGTTTTCCGGATATCGCCACACTTTCATATGCTCCGCTCAGGGATGTGCTATCGCTCTGGAGCGGTCTCGGTTACAATTCGCGTGGCCAGCGTCTGCAGCTATGCGCACGCTCGATCGTCGAGCGCTTTGACGGGATTGTTCCCGCAACACCTTCAGAACTGAAAACCCTGCCAGGTATCGGTGACTACACCTGTAGATCCATTCCTGTTTTTGCCGATAATCTCGATGCGGCTGCAGTCGATACCAACATCCGCCGCATCATCGTTCATGAATTGGCACTGCCTGAAGATGCATCGAAACATCTGATACAGGCTGTTGCAGAGGAGGTTGTACCGAAGGGTCGTAGTCGGGAATGGCACAACGCGCTCATGGACTACGGAGCGTTGTTTCTGACCAGCCGCAGAACCGGCATCCGTCCGCTCACGAAGCAGTCGAAGTTCCATGGCTCGAAACGGTGGTATCGCGGCAGGCTGCTGAAGGAACTGGTGGGATCGGATCAGCTTTTTCTTGAAGAGGTCGAGGAAAGATACTGCCAATGCCCATGGGGAATCCGGGAGATCATCCTGGAGCTCGTATGCGAAGGGCTCGTTGAGGAGAGCGTCAACCGTGACGGCCCGGGACGCGTGCTGAAGATCAGGGAGTGATCATGCTTTGTGTTTCAGGCAGTTTATTCCTTTTTTTTTCGGCTCTCCAGTAGACGCATTCGGAAGGAACCGATGCGCAGATTTCCTGATATCTGCCGGATACCCTTGAAATGATAAGGGGGCGGCAGGTATGTTTATCAAGGCTTTTCATTGCATCATCAAAAGTTGCCCTTTGTGCTTTTCCCGAAGCGATCATGGCAAGGGCGAGATCATCAAGGAAAACTGATTCAGTATAAACGGATTCCGGATTGATGTTCCTGCAGACCCGTTCACCAAGTGCAATTACATCGGCATTTTCAATGCACACCAGTGCCTGATCGAGAGTCAGGAGAAGCGGTTCAAATTCCTCTATTTTCTTTCGTATATGCCGGGATTGTTCATTGTCCGGCAACTGTCCGGTTTCGGTATTGAAATACAGAAGAGTCTTTCGTATGCTTATGAGTATGTTATCCCCGGTATACTCTTCGATCGTTGCCATTATGTTGTTCGGTTATCTGAACGGGAGCAGGCAGGCTCTTCGGTGCCTCTATGATCTATGGGATAATATTGTGGAAAAGCGGATTACTCGGTATTGTACACCATATTCAGGGCGTTGTAGACCTTGTCGATTTCCTGGGCGTATTTCTCTGTGATGGTCTTTCGCTTGAGTTTGAGCGTAGGGGTCATGTCGCCTTTTTCCACGCTGAAAGCCTCTTCGATAAGCAGGAACTTGCGGACTTTTTCGTGTGTCGCGAGTTGGCGGGAGATGGTTCGCATGAGCTTTTCGTATATCTGCTGTATTTCCTTGTGTTCGATCAGCTCTTTCGTCGTTTTTGCCGCGATATTGTGTTGTGCGGCATACTCGTTGAGCCTGGCAAAGTCGGGCACAATGACGGCGATGAGGAACGGACGTTTTTCGCCGATGACTATCACCTGATCGACGTAAGGACTATCGGAAATGAGATTTTCGATTGGCTGCGGAGCGATATTCTTTCCACCGGATGTGACGATGATGTGTTTTTTCCGATCAGTAATCTTCAGGTAGCCGTCACGGTCGATCTCTCCGATATCGCCGCTGTAAAACCATCCGTCCCTGATGACTTCTTTTGTGGCCGCTTCGTCCTGCCAGTATCCTTTCATGATATTCGGGCCTTTCAGCAGAATTTCCCCATCTTCGGCGATCCTGACCTGTACGTTGCTGACCGGAGGTCCGACCGTGCCGAACTTGATTTTTTCCGGCCTGTTGACATTGGTGACCGGTGAGGTTTCAGTCAGTCCGAATCCTTCGAGAATGGGTATTTCAAGAGCCTGGAAGAACTCTCCGATTTTCTGCGGCAGTGCGGCGCCTCCGGAAACGAAATAACGCAGCCGCCCTCCGAATTTTTTACCGATTTTGTGGTAGACCAGTTTGTCGGCCAGTTTGTGCTGTGTCGACAGGGCAACGCCGACCTGGTTTGTCTCGTTCATCCGGCGATGATACTCTTCTCCGGTTTTTACAGCCCAGTTGAAAATTTTCTGTTTTACGGCGCTCTGACTGCCGACCTGTTTAAGCATGTTGGCCTTCATCCGGTCGAACAGCCGGGGTACGGTAAAGATAATTGTGGGTTTCGCTTCGGTCATGTTAAGCGAAATGGTTTCGATACTTTCTGCCAGGTAAATGGCCGCTCCGCATGAGAAGAGCAGATAGTATCCTCCGGTACGCTCATAAGCGTGCGACAGGGGCAGGAAAGAGAGGCTGCAATCGCTTTCGTCGAGACGCATGATCGACGAACAGGATTTCACATTCTCGCAGAGGTTCCTGTGCGTGAGCATCACGCCTTTCGGCAGCCCTGTCGTTCCCGAGGTATAGATGATGGTGGCAATGTCTTCCGGATCTACCTTTATGCCGTCGAGAATCCATGGTTTGTCCGCTAGGATTTTATTTCCCGTTTCCTTGACGTGGTTCAGGTCGATAACGTCCTCGATTGGTTCTTCGAGACGGTTCATGACGATAACAAGATTCAGGTCGGGCAGGTTCTGCCATATCGAAAGAATTTTGCCCAGCTGCAGCATGTTGGAAACGACGATACATTTCGCGCTGCAGTTCTGCAGGATATATTCAATCTGGTTTGGTGGAAGCGAGGGATAGAGCGGTACGTCGATAGCTCCGATATTAAGGATGGCCATATCGGCAAGGTACCATCCGGGACGATTTTCGGAGAGGATCGCTACCCGGTCCTGCTCGGCTATGCCGTTTTCGCGAAGATAAGCCGAAAAAGCGTGCACATCCTGTTCAAGTTCGCTGTAAGGTATCGGTTCATAGACGCCGTTGATTTTCCGTGCGATGGGAAATTTGTCTTTTCTGCCGCGGTAATGGCTGAACACCGAAGAGAACAGCTCTGGTAACGTGTGAAAATCAGGATTGATGAGTCCCATGTAACGTCAGTCTTAAGCTTGTGGATGCGTGGTATCGGCAAAGAACTGCTGCTGCATGCTCCGTAAGCGGAGCAGGAAGGATCAGATGGATTTAAGCTAATAATTAACAATACAATAGTATCTTTGCAAAGAGGGTTTGGTACTTTATGGTATCTTTTATATCAGTTTTTTATCTGTTTTATGAGGATAAAGAAAGAAAAGCGTAATAATCTTTCAGGATATGCAGGTCTTCTGCTCGGAATCGTGCTCATCGCCTATCTGTTCAGCCAGATCGATCTTTACGGCGCGATCTCCAGGATAGCCTCAATCGGGTTTTCTTCGGCACTGCTTCTCCTTCCGTTCCTGATTCTGCATATAACGGAAACCTTCGCATGGATAAAGGTATTTCCGCCAGGAATGAAGGGAATGCCTTTTTTCCCCCTTTTCCGCATCCAGCTTATCGCAGAAACCGTTTCCATGACGCTTCCCGCAGGAGTCGCGATCGGCGAACCTCTCAGGCCGTATCTATGCAGGCGCTTTATCGGTCTTCCCGTTCCTGAATCAGTAGCCAGCGTTGCCGTGCGCAAAATCATGCTTTCTGCGGCGCAGGGTATATACACGGTTCTCGGCGCAATCGCCGGATATGGCTTTCTGCAGGAGGTTTCTGTTCGCATCACCGGTCTTGAAGGACTCGGTATGCTCATGGTTGTCAGCGGACTTGGGGTTATTCTCATTTTCATGCTTTTTCTGCTTCTGCTTCTCAACGGAAGCGTCGCCGCAAAACTGCACCAGCTGCTCATGCTTGTTCCGTTCCGCAAGGTTAAGGAGTGGTTGCTTGAAAAAGAGGCGGGATTTCTTGATACCGATCAGGCGCTCGGCAGTTATAGGGGTTCTCCCGGCAGAGGAAGGCATGTGGCAATGTTTTACTATGTCGTCGCCTGGTTTACGCTTACGATCGAGAGTTATCTCATATTGCTGCTGCTTGGCATCGAGATTCCGTTTTATCAGATTTTTGCCATCGATATTGCTCTTGCCATGCTCCGATCCCTGTTTTTTTTCATTCCTTCGGGCCTTGGCGTCCAGGATATCGGCTATCTGCTTTTTTTTCAGGCAATAGGCATGCCGGATTATTCTGCAAACGGAGCGGCATTCGTGCTTTTGCGCCGGTTCAAGGAGTTGATCTGGTATGCCGTGGGCTATGGGGTTATGTTTCTTTCGGGCGTGCATCTGAAAGATGCCGAAGATGTGGGGGTGAGCGATTCATAATCCGGAATTCGGGATAAAAGGCTGCCTGAAAAGGTCGGATCGATCCTTTTTGCTCGCTTATGAGACAGCCTCTTTTTCAATTGGCTCCAGGTTTTTTCCGGCCGAAGGATTTCTTTAAGCGAGCATGACGGGCTGACAGCACGATATGATCACGAGTAACCCTTCGACAATTGATTTTCTTCCCGAGGATAACCACGTACGGACCGTATCGAGCGGTTTGCCGATGATGATCGATATTGCCCGATGGTTCATTCCGCATATCTCCGAAAGCAATACGGTGAGTTTTTTATCCGTTTCCTGCTGCCGGAGTGAAACGAGCAGCTCTTCGTCAGGATAATTGCACTGTGTCGGTTGGCTTGTTAAGTTAAAAGAGCCGGCATGTTCGTAATAGACCTCTCTGAATGTTCTGAATACTTCAATTTCCGTGGTGTCGGACCGAATGCTTCGATAGGTTTTTTAATACAAGTTCATTGGTTTTCTTCAATGAACCCGTCATCCAGTATCCCAGTGAGTATAGATTGTTCAATAAATCCAATGGTTCTCTTTCTTCTGTTGCCATGGCCAATATGCTTATTTGTTTGCTTGTCGGTTAATAATCGGCGATATCATCAATAGTGTGCGCAACCTGTTCATGAACGCATAACGCCAGACGATTATGACGATACGGGGCGTGAAACGTATGGGTAAGGGCTGATCTGCTATGGTGTGCTATACATTGAGGATATTTTTGGTATTATAATGTGGCTTTGATAAATAAAGTTCCTGTATTTGCAGATTAATGTTCGATTAGTCTCTTTAAGGTGATACTCGGTGTAAAAAAAGTACTTCCGGATGCGTTACGTCTGGAGGGCACCCGTTCGATCATATGGCAGGGATCATTCGATCGTTTCGGTAAATTCATCAGCACGGTTCGGTTTTTGAGGATTTCTTTCAAACCCGACAGGAATCCCTGCGCATGTTAACGGCTTTTTTATATTTTTGATCGGAGCGTTTTACTTCTTATGCGCCTCGATGAAGCCTGTGTTACGAGATGTCGGCGCTAAAGAAGGGCGGAGTGCCGGATGCGTCGCTGCGGAATCAAAGAGCGGGCTGACTGCCCGGCTGGTTTTTCAGGATTTCGTAAACGGAATTTCTGTAACGAATACCCGAAGAGATATTTACAATCGGGCGTTTTTATGAAGAAGATATTATTTGTCTGTGGTTCGATGAATCAGACTACCCAGATGCACCGGATTTCGGAATGGCTGGGAGATTACGACCGTTATTTTACACCGTTTTTCAGTGATGGTCTGCTTGGAGTTGCAAGCGGAATGGGTCTTCTGGAATTCACCATCCTCGGCAGGAAAAGGTCCGGAAGGGCGATGCAGTATCTTGCCGAACACGACCTGAAACTCGATATCGGGGGTATGGGTCGTCATTACGATCTTGTGGTTACCTGCACCGATCTGATCGTCCCCAAAGAGATAATGAGAAAGAAGATCGTGCTGGTGCAGGAAGGAATGACCGAACCCGAGACCATGCTTTTTCATCTTGCCCGTAACTTTCGCTGGGTGCCCCGATGGATTGCCGGAACGGCGACTACCGGCCTGAGCGATGCTTATGAGAAGTTCTGTGTGGCAAGCGAAGGTTACCGCGATCTTTTTATCCGCAAGGGAGTCGATCCCGACAAGATCGAAGTGACCAGCATCCCTAACTTCGATGATTGCGCGAAGTATCTCGTAAACGACTTCGAACATCGCGACTTCGTGCTGGTCTGCACTTCCGACAATCGCGAAACGTTCATCTATGAGAACCGTCGCAGGAATATCGAAAAATACCTGGCTATGGCAGCCGGAAAGCAGCTTGTATTCAAGTTGCATCCGAACGAGAATGTTACCAGGGCCGTACGGGAAATAAAAACTTATGCCCCGGAGAGCCTGGTCTATGCAGAAGGAAAGACCGAAGAGATGATCGCCAATTCGAGTATGCTCATCGCGCAGTTTTCCTCGACGATTTTTGTTGGATCCGCATTGAACAAACCTGTGCATTGCGGCTTGCGCCCCGATGAACTCAGGGCGCTTACCCCGCTGCAGAACAAGTCTGCGGCACGGCGTATTGCCGACGTCTGCCGCAATGTCATTGATGGTTGAGAGGTTCAGGATATAAGAGGATGAAAAAAGAAGCAAAGAATATCGCCATCATACCGGCAAGAGGGGGCTCCAGGGGTCTGCCCGGCAAGAACATCCACCCTGTTGCCGGTCGTCCGCTGCTGGCCTGGACGGTTTCGCAGGCATTGCAGTCCGAGCGGATAGACAGGGTTTTCGTTTCAACCGACGACCCCGATATCGCCTCGGTCGCCAGAGCCTTTGGAGCTGAGGTGATCGATCGCCCTCCGGAAATAAGCGGTGACTGCGCCTCTTCCGAATCAGCATTGCTGCATGCCGTTGAGCGACTCGAAGAAGAGCAGGAAATCCGGATCGGGCTGGTGGTCTTTCTCCAGGCCACGTCGCCCCTGCGCAAACCGGGAGATATCGACCGGGCGATCGAGAGGTTCGAAACCGAAGGCGCCGATTCGCTCATCTCGGTTACCAGGCTTGACGACCTTACGCTGTGGGAACGGCAGGCTCATGGCTGGGAGAGCGTTAACTTCGATTACCGCAACCGCGGAATGCGGCAGGAGCGGGCACCCCAATATATCGAAAATGGCTCCATCTATCTTGTTACTCCGGAGGTACTGAGAAGCCTCGGCAACCGCATCGGCAGAAATCTCGCCGTTTACGAAATGGAGTTCTGGCAGACATGGGAGATTGATTCAATCGAAGAAATCGATTTAATTGAGTATTACCTTTATAAAAAAAAACTGGCGATCCGGGATTCCGGATCGGATAACCCATAGAATTGACTATCCATGCAATTTTTCCTTTCGACTGATCTGGTCATCGGAGTCAACGAGGCGCTGAACCTGCACGAGCAGATACGGCTGGTCGGCATGAGGCGGCCCGGAGTTATTTACGATGCCAATCTTTCTTCAAGCATCTATTTTCAGGATGTTCTGAAAGGCCTGACCGGCCGATGCGGCGAATGCGTACTTTACTGCAACGATTTTTCGGGGGAGCCGACCTATGCTCATCTTGAAAACGTGGCTGAATTTTTTCGCCGGGATGTGCCGGACGGCATTGTGGCAATCGGCGGCGGCAGCACGCTCGACCTCGGTAAGGGGGTGGCCCTTTTGCTTACCAACAATGTTGCCGCACTTTCGCTGAAGGGTTTTCCTCAGGAGGTCAACGATCCGGTTCCGCTCGTCACGGTGCCTTCGCTGCTTGGCAGCGGTGCTGAAATCAGCTTCAATGCGGTTTTTATCGACGAGGCGGAAGGGCGCAAACTCGGTATCAACAGCAGGAAGAACTTTCCAAAGAAAACCCTTGTCGATCCTCAACTTTCGATGACGGCGCCGATTGAGAGCGTGATCGCTTCAGCCATGGACAGTCTCGTGCACTGTGTCGACAGTTTCGGTTCGCAGAAACATACTCCCCTCAGCAGGATTTTTTCCATCGAAGGGTTCCAGCGCACCTTTTTCGCGCTGCAGCAGGGACAGTTCGATCGTGCGGAATCGCGTCTCGATCTGGCTATCGGCAGCATTTGCGGAACTACTGCGCTCATGAACTCCGGCGACGGTCCGACAAACGGTTTTGCCTACTATCTCGGTGTCAGGCACAAGGTGCCTCATGGTTTGGCCGGGGCGATTTTCCTCAAGGAGGTCATGCGCTACAATTTCATGCACGGATACGATAAATACGCGCTGCTCAACCCGATGCGTTCATCGCCTTCGCCAAGGGATGCTACCCGGGAACTCCTCGAAGAGATGGATGATCTCTACCGTCAGCTTGAGATTCCGAATCTCGTTCCTTACGGCTACGGAAAGGGTAATGTCGCAGAACTTGCAAAAAATGCCTCGAATGCGCTCAAGGGGTCGTTTTCCGGAAACCCGGTTGAGTTCACCGAGGAGTCGGCGCGGCATGTCATTTATAATCTGACCTGAACTAATAAAACCAACAAGCTAACCAACATGGCAGGAGCAGAATTAATTGGTCGCGAGGAACTGGCAGAAATACAGGAACTGTTCAGTCACGAAAAAGTGAACCTTTACCGTTACGGGGGTGGTAATTACAAGGCTCGGGAATTCGAGGAACGGTTTGCGGACTACATGGGTGTCAAATACGCGCACGCGGTTTCTTCCGGCACGGCGGCCATCCACTCGGCGCTTGCCGGAGCGGGTATCGGTTCCGGTGACGAAGTGATCACTACCGCATGGACCTTCATTGCACCTGTTGAGGCTATAAGCGCCCTCGGTGCGATACCGGTACCGGTTGAAATCGACGAAACCTACCATCTCGATCCGGCGGAAATCGAAAAAGCCATCACTCCGGCCACCAAAGCCGTTGTGGCCATTCCCATGTGGGCGCCGCCGAAAATGGACGAAATTGCCGCCATTTGCGAAAAGTACGGTCTTACGCTCATCGAGGATGCCGCGCAGGCGCTTGGAGCGACCTACAAAGGGCGCAAGCTCGGCACTATCGGCAAGGTTGGTTCATTTTCGTTCGATGCCGGCAAGACTCTGCATACCGGCGAGGGCGGCATAATCGTGACCAACGACAGGGAGGTGTACGATCGAGCGGCCGAGTTTTCCGACCATGGCCACATGCATATTTCCGGCCTTCCGCGCGGCAAGGATCCGCGCCGCGCAAAAGGACTTAATCTTCGCCTGAGCGAAGTTACCGCATCAATCGGGCTCGCGCAGCTTCGCAAGATCGACCATATCCTTTCTCGCTCGAAGGAGAACAAGAAAAAAATCAAGGAAGCAATCAGGCATCTCGGCAATATTTCTCTGCGTCCTTTCAGCGACGAATCGGGCTCGCAAGGCGATACGCTTATTTTTTGCGTGCGCGACCGCGAAGCGGCCTTGCAATTCGAAGCGCACCTCATGGAGCGAGGGTTCGGCACCAAGATTCTGCCCGAAGCGCTCGACTGGCACTATGCCGGCGTCTGGAGCCATCTGCTGCCGGAATATGACCGTTATCGCGGTGTGGATCTCGAAACGCTGTGGCCGAAAACCGGTGCCATGCTGCGCAGCAGTATATGCCTGAACATTCCGGTGCTGATGGATAACGAGACAATCGGGAAGCTTGCCGAAGCGATTATAACCGGTGCGGAAAAGATCGGGTAAACGCACATAAAAAAAGCCGCGTTGCTGCGGCTTTTTTTATCGGGAGGCGAAGAGCGGATTCGAACCGCTGTACAAGGTTTTGCAGACCTCTGCCTGACCACTCGGCCACTTCGCCCTGTTGTTCAACGGGAAGTAAAGGTAAAAAAAGAAAACCGTTATTTCAAAAACAACGGCCAATAATTTATGCTTTATTCCTCGTTGAGAGGTTCGATGCAATCTTTTCTGATATACTGAGGATTGTTGATCTTTCTCGATACCCGGTAGCTTTCTATAATGCCGTCGACAGCTGGCCTCAGAAGGCATGTTGCCGCTTTTCCGTCTGCATCGAGCCACTCCTGCCATGATTCCTGCTCAAGGATAACCGGCATTCTTTCGTGGATGGACTGCATATCGGCATTCGCTTCTGTTGTGATGATGGCGCAGGAAGTCAGGGGAGGCTTCTTTTCGTCTTTTGGTTGCCAACGGTCCCAGAGTCCGGCCAGCGCCATGGGTCGCTTGTCGGCGCGATGGATGTACCAGGGCTGTTTATTGTCACTCGCGTCTCGCATGGCGCTCGACTTGGGACTCGCGTCTCGCGCAGCGCTCCACTCGTAAAATCCGCTTGCGGGAATCAGGCAGTGGCGGCGGTTCAGCATGTGGCGGAAGTAGGGCTTCGTTCCGAGGCTTTCCGCCCGGGCATTCACGGGTCGTATTTTCGGGATGGTTTCCGCCCAGTGGGGAACGAGCCCCCAATGCGCATTGGCGAGCACGTTTACACCTTCGTCGCCGAGCAGTACGGTTACGGTGTTGTCAGGCGCTATGTTATAACCAGGCATGAACCCGTAGTGTTCTTCCTCCTCGAAAGGCAGTTCGAGCTGCCTGAGCTGATCGAGGAAGTAGCGCAGCTCAAAAAAACCGAATCGTCCGCACATCGTTCCGGGGTTTGGCATTATAAATCATATAACATTTAATCGATACTGAAAAAGTTCCTTTTCCGTATGGTCGAAGTCCAGACCGGTATAACCCTCGATGCCGCACCCGGGGCAGTCTGGAAGGTACTTGCCGATGCTGCGGCATATCCCGAGTGGAATACCATGATCACGTCCCTCGATGGCGAGTTGCGCGAAGGGTGTCCCATACGCATACGGGTCAGGCTTCGCTTCCTGCCCGCGATTCGCCTTCCGTTTGTCGTTACCGCCGTACATCCTGAAAAACGGTTATGCTGGGTCTTGACGTTTCCCGCAGGTCTGTTACGCGTCGAACACTGCTTTTGTATTTCAGGTGATCGCACCGGAGGCGTGAGGTTCGATAATATCGAACGGTTTTCAGGCATCATTGGGGTCCTTGCCGGAAGCGTCATGCGGCGCATGTTCAGGAGCGACTACGAACGGATGAACAAGGCGATAACGCAGAGAGTGCATATGGAGGCCAGTAAACGTGAATCGCTGGAAAATTCCGGTCAGCTGCGGAAAACCCGATGATAAATAAAAAGAGCGATCTGGTTAAAAATCCTTGCAGTATAGAAGCTATCGGGCATTGATGAAGATCGGACTTCATCAATGCTTTCGGTTTGAGGTTACCGGTATCATAAACAGCTTTGTTTTTTTGATTGTGGATGCCGTTGCGCGTCGATTGCCCGGAAAACTCATGTTTTTTATGCTTTTTGTTTACATTTACATGAATAATGTACACGTTCCCGTCTTTCCCCTGCTCTTCTTTTTTACGCGGTTAATGGCCTTTAATGGCGGCAGCGCCATTCTGTTCTGTGGATTTGAAACGCAATGCTGAATTGCCGTTCGTTCCAGCAAAAAGGGTAAAAAGCATGCTTCTTTCAGGATATATAAGGAAGTGCTTCGATGAGGGCACCCGGATATCGCGGTTCAACGTAACCTGGGGCGTGCTTCTTGCTGCGCCGGGACACCTTTTTTTTTATTTTCTTTTGAAATACGGCTTTCTCATGCCGTATGAAAGTTTTGCTTTACGTTTAGCCGGATCATTACTCGCTCTCTTTGCCCTGCTGCTTGTGAGGCTTGATTCTCCGGTGGCAAAGAGGATTTTCCCGTATTATTGGCATTTTACCCTGATATTTGTTTTGCCTTTTATCTTTACGTTTTACCTCCTGAAGAACGATTTTCACGAACTCTGGCTTTACTGGGAAATTTTCATGGTATTCGTTCTGATCGCCTTTGTTCCGAACTGGCTGATGCTGCTCTTCGACCTTGTTCTTGGCATATTGGCGGCGGTAGCTTTTTTTATGCTGACATCTCCAGGCGCTTCGCTGAATCCGGATTTCGATATTGCTGCTTATGCTACAGTGCTTTCGTTCTGCCTTGTGGCAGGTTATCTTTTCAGTTACAGCAACAGAAAGGGACAGGTGGCGCTCGAAAAAAACTTGGCTCTTCAGGCACTTGCCGGCAGTATTGCGCATGAAATGCGTAATCCTCTCAGCCAGGTTCGACTGAATCTCGATATTATTGAGCATCAGCTACCCTCCTGCGGGCGAGAGGATAATGGAAGGTCGGCAGATCTGCAGGAAAATATCATGCAGGTGCTCGACAGCCTCTACCAGCACGTGGCATGGTGCCAGATTGCAGTCAGGCGAGGATCGCAGATCATTACCATGATTCTCGATGAAGTCAATGAAAAACCCATCAGTAAAAACAGTTTTATCCATGCGAGTGCAACGCTGACAACCCGTAAGGCGATAGATGAGTATGGTTTCGAATCTTCGTCGGAGCGGAAGAAGATCGTTTTTCGCAGCAGCCGGGATTTCAAGTTCCGTGTTAACGAAACCATGTATATGTTCGTGCTTTTCAATCTCCTCAAGAATGCGCTTTATGTTCTGGAATCGCGTCCGGAAGCGAAAATTTACATAACGATCGAGCCGGGAGAAGATATTAACAGCGTAAAAGTCAGGGATACTGGACCGGGGATTCCGCCGGAGCATCTGAAGCGGCTATTCGATCCCTACTATACTTCAGGCAAAAAAGGGGGAACGGGATTGGGGCTTTCATACTGCAAGCGGGTTATGCATGCTTTCAACGGCGATATCACCTGTAATTCAGAAGAAGGCTCCTACACAGAGTTCGTGCTCGACTTTCCTGTGGTTTCCCGGGAGCAGTTACAGGCAAGCCTCGAAGGGCTGATCAATGAAAATCGCGATCTTTTTGGAGCGAAGCGTATTCTCGTGGTTGACGACAGGGAACAGGACAGGAAAGAGGTGCGCAGGGTGCTTGGGGAAGTTGTTGCTTTTCTGGACGAGGCAGCCGATGGCAGGGAGGCCATCGAAAAGCTGCGCAGCGCCCCCTACGATCTTGTTATAATGAATCTTTTCATGCCGGTGCTCGATGGTTACGAGGCCACGGAACTGATACGGCAGGGAGATGCTGGTAAATCAGCTTCCGTCGTTCCCGTTCTGGGCTATACTGAGCAACCTTATGCTGTTGTCCATGCAAAGACGATCAAGGCGGGAATGCAGGGTTTGCTTGCAAAACCCTGTACTGACGAGGAGTTGATTATGGGTCTTGCTGGAGTTTTTCGGGAGCTCGAAGGCATTCAGCTCCAGCGTCTTCATGGGCGAAGGGTGCTGATTGTCGACGATTCGTCGGTCAACCGGATCGGACTTGCCATGATGCTCGAAAAATACGGCATGCATGCCGAGGAGGCGAAGAACGGGCGGGATGCACTCGAAAAGATAGAATCCTCCAGGTTCGATATGGTGCTCATGGATATCGGGATGCCCATAGTCGACGGTATCGAGGCTACCAGGCGGATACGAAAATCGGCAAGAGAGGATATTGCTGTTCTTCCGGTGATCGGTTTCAGCGGCGAATCGGATGAGCAACTCGTTCGTGAAGCTCTATCTTCAGGGATGAATGATTACGTCGTGAAGCCTGTCGATATCCGCGTGCTTGCCGAAAAGATCAGCAAGGTTCTCTGATTATCGTGGGGGCAGCTTTTATCCTTCAATGGGCAGCTGTCAACTATTAACAATCATGCAATCGGCGATGAAACACGTTCGAAGCCTTTTTCTGCCTGCAGTTTTCATGCTGATTACAGGTATCGCCCAGGCTGATATCTTCTTTTTTCGGGATGCTTCGGGAAAAACCCGGAGCGAGGAAGTATTCACTCCGGCTCCGGGCAGCGTCGAACGCAAGGCAATACTCGACGTCATGCGTATGAAGGTCAGGGAGCTTCATGAGCTCGATGTTGTTTTCGTCGTGAAGTCAATGAAGGTCTGCGAGGGGTGGGCATGGGTGCATACGCAGCCCCGGTCTATGGACGGAAACTCTCGGTATGAGGACTTTTATGCTCTCTTGCAAAGGGTTAAGGGTACATGGACTATCGTCGAAATACCCTGTACCGAACCGGATGATCCTGCATGTATGGACAGTTCCGGTTATTTCGGAAAACTTTCATCGCGTTTTCCCGGATTGCCTGCGGTTATTCTGCCTTCAAAAGGAAAACGCCATGAATGAAATGCTATTACCATCCGGGATCCGTCTGCATGTTTTCGTTACGGGGCGGTATCCGTTAAGAAAAACCGGCCGCTGAGCAGGCCCGGCAATCAAACCGGGTTCAGCCTCGATGCCAGGGCTCAGAAATTTGCCTGTCAACACCAGTCAACATGCAGAATCCATCCTCCACCCGCCTCGATCAGGAATTATCCGGATCGGCAGCACCCGATAACATCCACTCAGAACCGCAGGATCATATCGTACCTGAACAGGCGAGTATCTATAAAACAATTTTTGAGCATATCAGGGATGGCGTTTTTGTTCATAGAATGTTCGAAAACGGCAAAACCGGACGGTTTGAACTGGTTAACCCAGCCGCATGCCGAATGAGCGGTTACACCGAGGAGGAGTTGCTCGGGATGGGCCCGGAGGATCTTCATCCTCAAGAGGATATGCAAGCCATTCTGGCAAATTTCCTGGGCGGGCTGGAAAAAAACAGGAAATGTCTGTTCGATGCGGTCCTGCTGCATAAAGACGGTTATCTGATTGATGCGGAGATCAGCGTTACGATGGTAGCCAACGCTGAAAGCGATTACATTATTACCACGGTACACGACGTTACCCTTCGCAACAGGGCGTATCGCGATCTTGCCGAAAGCAAGAGCAGATTACAGCTTATCATGGATGCCGCTCATGCGGGTATCTGGGAGTGGAATACAAAGACTGACAGCAATATCTGGACGGATGAACTGTTTCGTCTCTATGGACTCGATAAGGATTGTACCGAGGCATCCTATGATGCCTGGCTGAAATCCATACTGCCCGAAGAGAGGGAGGAAACCGAAAGAGTCGTGATCGAAGCGGCAAGGAAAGCTGAAGAATTTACTATCGAGTGGCAGGTCAGGCAGGCTGACGGCGCTGAACGATGGCTTATGTCGAAAGGTACCCCGTTCAAAGACGAAGAAGGCGAGGTAAGCCGATATGTAGGAATCGTGATCGATATAACGATGCTCAAGCTCGCACAGAAGGCCGAAATGAAAGAGCAGTCCTTTCGCAAAGCAGTTATTGAGAGTATTCCCGGGACGTTTTATATGATTGATATCGAGGGACGATATGCTGCATGGAATGCGTATCAGCGAGATGTGATTATCGGCAAACCGGAATATGAGATGCGTGAAGCCGAAGCGATTCGAAGCATTCATCCGGAAGATCGAGTGGTGATTCAGAAAAAAATCACCAATGTACTTGAAGAAGGAACTGTCGAAATTGCGGAGGGGAGGGTGCTGCTTTGCGGAGGACCTGCATTCCGCTGGTTTCTGATGACCGGTCGGCGTATTGTTTTCGACGGTAAGCCTTATCTGATAGGTATCGGCATAGACATTACCGATCGTAAACGGATCGAGGACATGCAGAGCTTCCTTGCCCGTATTACATCGTTGCCGGCATCCGACTCTTTTTTCAGCGCTCTGGCTCGATACCTCGCCGATTGCCTCGGCGTGGATGTTGTGCATATCGGGCGATTCGAACGTGATGGCTCAGCCATGACGACGCTTGGTATATGGAGTATCGGATATGATACGGATGAAATATCCGATGCGGCGTGGAACATGCTCCCTGCGGCAGCACTGGATGAAAACGGAATATGCATCCATCTCTCAGGCGTACGCGATCTGTTTCCGCAGGATCGGTTGTTTCAGTACCTTCGGGCAGAAAGCTATATAGCCGCGACGCTTTTTGACCATAACGGGCAATCGATCGGAATCATCAGGGTTATCGGTAGAGGTTTGCTTGAAAACGGCAATCTTGCCGAAACGATCATAAAACTCGTATCGATGCGCCTGTCGGGGGAAATTCTGCGAATTGAAGCAGAAAAAGCCTTGCAGAAAAGTGAAAAAAAATATCGGGAATTGTATGAAACCCTGCCGATAGGCTTGTATCAGAGTGATCTGGGAGGGCGCATCATAACGGCTAACGAATGTTGTCTTCAGATAGCCCGTGCTGACAAAGAGGATCGAGACTGGTGGTTAATGCAAGATACGCGCGAAAGTTACGTCGATCCCGAGGATGCATTGCGGCTCAGGGAACTGCTTATGAGAGACGGATACGTCAGCGGTTTCGAGTCGAGATTCAAGCGTCGTGATGGCACAATCGCCTGGCTGAGCAATACGGCAACACTTGTATATAACGAAAAAGGCGAGGCGGATTTCATAAGCGGATCGTTTATCGATATTACAGAGCGAAAATTGGCTGAGGAGGCAAAAGAAAAGCTTGAAATTCAGCTTCAGCAATCGCAGAAAATGGAGCTTGTCGGTCGACTTGCCGGAGGTATAGCTCACGACTTCAACAATATGCTTGGCGTTATTCTTGGTAATGCCGAGCTGGCTCTTGCTTCAGAAAACCTTGATCCAGCCAATACAGAACATATCGAGGAGGTTGTAAATGCGGCCAACCGTTCTGCGAATCTGACCGGACAGCTTCTTGCTTTCGCAAGAAAACAGACTGTTACGCCGAAAATCGTGGAGTTGAACATCCTGGTGGAAGGGATGCTGAATATGCTGAGGAGATTGATCGGAGAGGATATATATCTTTGCTGGCAGCCCTGCACATTGCAACTGTTCGTTAATATCGATCCTTCGCAAATCGATCAGATTCTTGTAAATCTTTGCGTTAATGCCCGCGATGCTATAGTCGATGTGGGAACGGTTACTATTGAAACAGGCGCAAGGAGCATTGACAAAACTGATGGCGACGCATATTCGATGGTAACGCCCGGCGAATATGTTATGCTTGCAGTAACCGATACCGGTTGCGGGATCGAAAAGCGACATTTCGAACATATTTTCGAGCCTTTTTTTACGACCAAGGAGATCGGAAAAGGCACCGGACTCGGTCTTTCGACAGTTTACGGCATCGTGAAGCAGAATAACGGTTTTATCAATCTTGAAAGCCAACCCGGAAAGGGAGCGTCATTCAGGATTTATCTGCCCCACGTTGTCAAAACACTGCATCAGCCAGCCGAAGATCAACCGGTTTCTCCTGTTGTTCAGGGAAAAGGGACCATACTGCTTGTAGAAGACGAACCGGAAATACTGAAGCTATGCAGGATGGTACTCGAAAAAATCGGTTATTCGGTATTTACTGCCAATACGCCGGAAAAAGCCCTTCAGATAGCAGAAGAACCTGGAAGGGCAATTCATCTGCTCCTTACTGATGTGATTATGCCGGAAATGAACGGACGCGATCTTGCCTTCAAACTGCACTCGATTCAACCGGAAATGAAGGTAATTTATATGTCGGGGTATACTGCCGATAATATCGCAAGTCATGGAGTTATCGATACCGATGTCCAGTTTATCCAGAAGCCGTTCAGTATAAATACACTGAGGCAAAAAGTTTGTAATGTTCTTGAGGGAAACGCAATAAGTGTGTCGTAGTGAACCACTTTAGGTGCTGAGGGAAATTACGTCGGTTTTCAGGAGCGGGTTGCAAACCATTCAGCAGGTTAAAGTCCGGAGTATCGTTTCTCGGTATGCCGACGAACAAGCGGTTCATGTTCTCGGGTACATATCCGGGAAGCGAAGAGCCGTCAACACGCAAGAGCTGGTATTCAGGAACTTTGCCCCTCCAGTCAGTCGTGTGTCCTTATTTGCCGGAAAGAGATCGGTACCCTGCTTGATTCCGAAATTTCCAGCATTGCATGGTTCAGGAGCAGAATCGCAGGAATCATATACGGGTTATGAATGAGGATGTTTATTGTTCTGCGTAATAATAGCGGTTTGTTTGTTGCTATCTCTTTGTATAAAAAAGAGATAAATTTTCAGTTTTTATTAAAGGATTGTTACATTGAAGTAAAGGTGGATATATGTTTTCTTTATTCAAAGATCACGGTATTTCCTTGTTTTCATCTGGCTGCCTGCTATTCCGACATGGTTTTTCAATGGAAATTCGATGTCGCGGTAAGTTTGGCTGAATTGTTAATTTACTGACCGGCGGATAATTTCTGAAGCGCACGTCGTAAGTCCCGCATCCCCGACAAGCTGTAACATCGCGATTAATAACCGTATGCTTCCTAATTTCAATCATTCTTTTCTTTTGAATTCAATCGACGCATGGGAGGAGGATCGCAGGGATCGTTTCGATCTTGAAGCTCTTACGCTGTCTTTCCACGAATCGGTACCGGCTCTTGGTTTCATCGACTGGAAGATTACGGATGTCGAGCGCGGTTATGCCGAAACGGAACTTCCGCTTATTCCTAATTCATCGAATCAGTACATTGCCCACCAAGGCCCGCTTATGTTGCTTGCCGCAGAATACACTGGCGGGTTGGCCCTGACCACTCTGTTTCATCGTGTGCCGATTATCGGGTTCTGGCCTTCGGTGGATGAAAACGCCGGTTACATGTGGGGAGCGAAGGCTTCCATCAAATGGATCACTCCCAGCTGTCATAACCTGACCTGCAAGGCACGGATCGACAAAGAGCGATGGGAAGGGCTTGCCAGACGATTTGCCAGCAGCAGCAAGATAGTTGTGACTGTTCCCGTGCACATGTACAACGGCGAGAAGCTTGTTGCCACGGCCGATTTTACCTACTGGACGCAGGATATCAGGGGGCTTAAACGAAATGCTTACGATATTGACAAGATCGATCTGCTCTATGAGCACAAGACCAAAACAACGGCAAAACTGATTGTAGGATTGCGCGCACTTGAACAGGAGAAGCCACGGGAAGAGAGGCGGTTTGACGATCCTTATGCCTTCATGCTGGCCGGAAAGCACGGCATTACCCTTGCCAGAAGGTTCAGCGTGGCTACTCCGCAGCTTCAGAACATGATAGCTGCCCGTACGCGGCATATTGACGAGTGCGTACGGGCTTTCGCTTCGGGAAAAACGAAATTCAATGTGGTCAATATCGGTTCAGGTTACGACAGCAGGTTCTGGCGGCTTGATTTTCCTCATGCCGTCGTTTACGATCTCGACCTGCCGGTCATGCTGCATGAACGACAAAGCATTTTCAATTACGATAAAAATATACCGGTACGCGCCGTTCCCATAGACCTTGAAAACCAGCCGATCGATCAGGCGCTGCAGGAACGATCGGATTTCGATCCCGGGTTGCCGACGTTTTTTATCTGGGAGGGGGGCTCGATGTATTTCAGGGAAATGATTATTGACGGCATCCTCCGTTCGATAAAAAAGATCATGCAGGAGGATTCCTGCATCTGGCTTGATTATGTGTCGCAGGATCTGATAGAAATCCGAACGGGTATACGCGAAGCTGAAGGATTCATTCACAATATACGGAAAATGGGCGAGCCCTTCATTAACGGATATAACGATATCGAAGATCTTGCCGACAGGTACGATTTTATCATAGAACAGGACATTCGTTCCGGAGAGCTTCTCGATATCGAAGAGGATGTTTATAACCATTACAGTTTCTGTGTTCTGAAAAGCTAATATGCTCTTATCGATGACCCCCAGATACTCTTCCAGATCCTCTTTTCTGAAACGCCTGGAGGATTTTTTCCTGAAAGACTACGATCGTAACGAACTGACGATCAATTATATCAGGTACATAGGGCTATGGGGCCATCCGCTCTATTACCTGCTCTGTACGGTTGTTTTTCCTCAGCCTTACGAGTCTTTCGAGCTTCGTTTCGCAACGGCGGTAACCTTTGTGCCGATTCTGTTCCACAACCGTTATCCCGTCAGGTTCAGGCCGTTGATGATGATATACTGGTATTTATGGCTGACCTTTACCTTTCCTGTTGTGTTTACCTACCTGATGCTGATGAATGACTTTTCAGGTCTGTGGCTGGTTGCCGAAACCGTCATGCTGTTCGTGTTCATCATTTTTATCACCAATTACTTTCTCCTGGCATTTCTTTTCGTTTCCGGTATTGCCATCGCTTATGCGGGATTCTTTGTCGCTACCGGCACTCATCTGACGATTACGCAGCATATTATCGAATACTTCCTGTCTGTGCCGATTGCTATTCTGCTTGGTTTGCTGGTCAATTCCACCAATAAAAAGGGTGCTCTGGCAAACGAGCGGAATACGGTGCTGCAGTCTCTGGCAGGGAGCATCGCTCACGAGATGCGCAACCCCCTCGGCCAGATTCGGCACTGCCTTTACAGCATACAGAACCTTTTGCCGCAGGTAACGCCCGAAGAGTATAACAAACCGATCGGCAAGGAGAGGCTCGAAAGTCTCTACGAACGGGTGGTTCGTGGTCAGATGGCCGTAAAACGAGGTGCCCAGGTGATTGATATGGTTCTCAGCGAAGTTCGCGAGAAGCCTATAGGGCCGGAGAGTTTTACCTATCTGTCCGCTGCCAGGGTTACGCGCAACGCGCTCGATGAATTCGGCTATGAATCTGAACAGGACAGGAAGCGCGTTCATCTTGTCACGAAAGATCAGTTCGTTTTTCATATCAACGAAACGCTTTTCGTTTTCGTGCTCTTCAACCTGCTGAAGAATGCCCTTTTCTATTTCAAAACCTGTCCCGATAGTCAGATCACGGTACGCCTTGAGACAGGTAAAACTCATAATTATATATACTTTCATGATTCGGGGCCGGGAATATCGAGCGAGGCTCTGCCGCATATTTTTGACAGCTTTTTCACCAAAGGCAAGACTGCAGGTACCGGTCTCGGGCTGGCTTACTGCAAGCGGATCATGACCGCTTTCGGCGGGGATATTGTCTGTAAATCGATAGAAGGCCAGTACACCGAGTTCACGCTTTCTTTTCCGGTTATTTCCGAAAAGGAGATGAACATCTACACGGAGCGCGTCATATCCATGGGAATGGCCGATTTTAAGGGAAAACATCTGCTGATCGTTGACGACGAAGCGCTTTACCGCATAGTCCTGAAAAAGTATCTTGCTCCTCTGGAGGTTGAGGTCGACGAGGCGGTCGATGGGCGGGAAGCATTGCATAAGCTCGCTGAAAGACGGTACGATCTTGTTATCATGGACCTGAACATGCCTTCCATGGGCGGTTATGAAGCGGTCGAAAGGCTGCGCCGCGGCGAAGCAGGTCAGGAAGCCTGTTCGGTGCCTGTTGCGGCACACAGTTCAGAGTCCGTCATGACCGCACGAAGCAGATCGGAAAACGCGGGAATGCAGGCTTTTATCGCCAAGCCCTGCAGCCAGGCGGAACTTATCACTTCTCTGCGATCCGTGATCAATGCCGTCCCTGAGGGAAAATATCCGGGTTCTCCGTTTTCCGGACGAAAAGTGCTGCTGGTGGACGATTCAGCTCTGAATCGCGACCTGCTCGCGATGTATCTCAGAGACAAGGGAATTGTCGTGACCGTTTCGGATAGCGGTGATCAGGCGCTGGAGATTCTGAGAAAGCAGGATTTCGAGTTGATGATAACCGATATTCATATGCCGGGAATGGATGGACTCGAACTGACTCGCAGGATTCGATCGAGCCGGAACCACCGTTATGCCCGGATGCCTGTTATCGGGCTCAGCGGGGCGATTGAAGAGGAGGCTGCGGCGAGAAACGCGGGAATGAATGACTTTCGCGTCAAAACGGACAGCCCCAGACTGCTTCTTGCCTCCATTGGCAGGCAACTGTCGGTTCCTGCAGAAAATCCTCTTCAGGATAAAGCGGTGAAAGAGTATGCTCACTCAACAGCAGTTACTTCTGCATACGGTCTGTCGTTATCGGAGAGCGAAGATCTCTTGCGCATTTTTCATGAGGAGTTTAAGGATATGCCAGCAACTCTTCGCCGGGCTCTTGAGGAAGCTGATATCGAAAGTCTTAAACAACAGGCGCATAAACTTAAAGGGAGTGCCGCCATTCTTGGCATCGTATCGCTCAGCAAGGCAGCCGAAGAACTTGAAATGCATTGCCGTAACGGAAGAACCGAAGATCCTCGCTCCAAAGTAGAGCACATCGTCGAAGCTCTTGAGGCATTGTTGGCGGAAAAGGTCTGAAATGCAAGACCCTGATTTTCCCTCGATTCCTTTTTCAGATAATTCCTGTGTATATTGAAGCATGACGTTTCATGACCAGTGGGCATCGTACGCCCGGACGGTCGTTAATCCAATTCATACAGGAGAAGTATTATGCTGAAGGACGCTGCGGCTGCGGCTGGAGGTGCAATCCTCCTTACGCCATTAGGAATGCCTTTCGTAATGCACGGTGTTGCCGGCATGCTTGTCGGCGGAGCCGGTTTGTTCGTTGCCGATTCGCTTTTGAAACAGGTGCTCGAAGTTGTGGATACATCGCAGAAAAACTCCGGGAGCGCCAGTGATAACCAGGAGGGTAATGCGCCGGATTCCGGAGAGATATGAACGAGGGTGTGGACAATATAGGACTCGAACCTATGACCTCTCGCGTGTGAAGCGAACGCTCTAACCAACTGAGCTAATTGTCCTTATGCCGTCGAAAACGTATACGTTTTCGCAAATGATAAGCGATAAGGTAAGGAACGCATACAAAATATCAAAATTCACGTCCTAAAACAGGAGAAATACATGGAAACGCCGAATCCTGTGGATATGGCTGTCAAGACAGCTGCCGGCGTTGCCGGCGCCGCGGTGGTCGGGCCTCTTGCCGCTCCGTTGATGCCGGTGCTGACCGGTCTTGCCGTTGTCGGTCTCGGGGTTTTCGCTGCCGGATCGATTATCGGCCAGGTTGCCGACAGCGTGATGCACAAAAAAGACGATCGCGACGATATCGAAGACCGGCTGCCCTTTAACGGATAGTATCGAGAAGTTGCCTGAGCTCTTCCGGAGAGGAGACGGGGGGCATGCACGAGCGGTTGCGGCAGAGCGTAATGGTTGGTTTGGTGACGTTCGTTGCCGAGATGTGTTGTACAGTCATATCGGGCAGATAGCGTGCATAGAGAATCTGCAGAATTTCGCGAAGTTTATCCGACGGCATATCGCCTGAAACCGTGGCCTGTAAGCCTCCCTTGCGGGCATAGTCGAGAGCCGTCAGCATGAGCGGCAGTGCGTTGCCGCGTTCCGACAGTATTCCGGAGCAGGCCTTCAGGCATTGTTCCGCCATGTCTCTATACGCATCGTTTCCGGTTATTGCCGCTATATCGAGCAGATTTCTGACGCTTACCGATGCGGCTGCCGGTTCGGCACCGTCATATTCCTCCTTGAGTCTTGCCGGTACGCTGGTGTCTGTCGAGGCTGTACTGAAATACCCTCCCGATTTGTCGTCGTAAAAGAGTTCGTTCTGTTTGTCGCACAGCCTTTGCGCGTATGCAAGGCAGCGTTCTTCGAAGGATGCCTGGTAGAGGTCGAGCAGGCCGCGAATGAAGCATGCATAATCTTCGGCTTTTCCAGGTATGGCAGCTTCGCCGTCGCGATAGCGGCGCAGAAGCGTGCCCTCTTTTTCCCTATAGAGCCGGTCAAATATGAAGTCTGTGGCCTTTCTTGCTGCGTCGAGGTATTCGTGGTTGCCGAGTACGTTGAATCCTTGCGACAGAGCGGATATCATGAGTCCGTTCCACGATGTGATGATTTTGTCGTCGAGGAACGGGCGGGGTCTTTTCAGTCGCTTCAGATAGAGCATTTCCCGCACGGTGTCAATGGATGCAATTGCTTTATCTGCCGGAACGCCGGCCAGCTTCGCGGCTTTTTCAGGCGCCATCAGGTGCATGAGCACGTTTTTTCCGTCGAATTCTCCGTGCGGGTCTTCCCTTACGTTTCCATCGGGATCGATTCCGCAGACAAGAATGAAGAGTTCGAGTGCTGCCGTTTCAATCGGCAGTTGCCGCAGTTCCTCCAGAGACCAGATGTAGAAGGCGCCTTCTTTTTTTTCAGTGCTTCCATGTTCCGGATAACTGTCGGCGTCTTCGGCCGAATAGAATCCGCCGTCCGGAGACCGCAGGTCGTGCAATACGTAATTGAAGATATTTTCTGCGACTGAGGCGTAATATCGCTCTCCGCTCATGCGGAACGCATCGAGATAGCTGACTGCCAGCTGGGCGTTATCGTACAGCATTTTTTCGAAATGCGGTACATGCCAGCGGGCATCGGTTGCGTAGCGGGAGAATCCTCCTCCGCCTTTTCCTGTACTCCAGATATGGTCGTGAATGCCGCCCTCGGCCATGCGCCTGAGCGTATAGAGCGCCATTGATGCGGCTTCGCGGTTCGCGTTGCGGGCTGCGTAACTGAACAGAAAGGTGATGAGCGCCGGTCTCGGAAATTTCGGAGCCGGCCCGAATCCTCCCCAGGAGGGATCGTATGCGTATTGAAGCCATTCGAAACAGCCATTTTCGGCAGCATTTCCCGGTATTGCCGATGATTGCGAAGGGGTTTGTGCCGTAAGTGCAATCTGTTCGAAAAAACCTGCTGCGGCAGCCTTTATTCTGGCAGGGTCGTTTGACCAGAGTTCGGCTATGGAGCGGAGCAGGGTGCCGAAGCCCGGCATGCCGTAGCGGTCTTCGGGAGGAAAGTAGCTGCCCCCGTAGAATGGCTGCAGGTCAGGCGTGAGCCAGACCGACATGGGCCACCCTCCGCGGCCGGTAGAAGCCTGCACGTAGGTCATGTAGAGGCGGTCGAGGTCGGGATGTTCCTCGCGGTCTGCCTTGACCGGTATGAAATACCGGTTGAGCAGTTCTGCCGTTCCATGGTTTTCGAATGACTCCCGCTCCATCACGTGGCACCAGTGGCAGGTGGCATAGCCTATGGAGAGGAAGATCGGCAGATCGCGTTCCCTTGCTTCAGCGAAGGCCTCTTCACCCCATGGGAGCCAGTTCACCGGGTTGCCGGCATGCTGAAGCAGATAGGGACTTTTCTCCTGGGCAAGGCGGTTCGTATGCGTTTTTCCGCTTTTCATATCTGCACTGTTTCGATGGACTATCAAAAGAGTTCTTTCATTCATTCAACAAGCAGTGCGGCAATGAAAGTTCTTGACGAACCGGAAACAAACTGTAATGGTCTCGGGTTATATGGGGATGGAGTTATAAAACAGGACAGAAAAAGTCGGAAAAAATGATTTCAGGATTCGCAAACGGTTCGGGGAGATGGTTCAAAGGGATGCTCGTGTGCGCGGTTTTGGCGATTGTGCATCTTTTCCTTGCGTCATGTTCGACCGGTACCGTTCCCGAAGATGCTGAATCATCATTACAGCAGAAGAAAAAGGAGGAGTACAACATGTCTTACAATCAGCTTACGCCGGAGGAGGAACGGGTTATCGTGCATAAGGGTACTGAGATGCCGTTTACCGGAAAATATTATCTGAACAAGGAAAAAGGAACATATCACTGCCGGAGGTGTGACGCTCCGCTGTTTCGTTCAACGGACAAATTCGAATCCGGTACCGGGTGGCCGAGTTTTGACGACGCCATACCGGGCGCAGTAAAGAAGGTTCCGGATGCTGACGGCAGGCGTACCGAGATCGTGTGCGCGAACTGCGGAGGCCATCTCGGCCATGCTTTTTTCAATGAGGGCATGACCGCAAAGAATGTGCGGCATTGTGTGAACTCGATATCGCTCGATTTCAGGTCGGAAGCTGCGGCAGTTAAGCCGGAGACCCGGAAAGCGGTTTTTGCGGGCGGTTGTTTCTGGGGTGTGGAGTACCACTTCAGCAGGGTTAAGGGAGTACTTGACGTCAAGTCGGGTTATACCGGGGGCGAGATTGACAATCCTTCATACAAGCAGGTGTGCAGCGGTCGGACAGGTCATGCGGAAGCTGTGGAGATAGACTACGATCCGCAGCAGGTGAGTTACGAAACGCTTGCAAAGCTCTTTTTTGAAATCCACGACCCAACCCAGGTGAACCGTCAGGGTCCCGATATAGGTACCCAGTACCGTTCAGCCCTGTTCTACAGCGACGAAGAACAGAAGCGGACAGCCGAAAAACTCATTGCAGAATTGCAGGCGAAAGGGTACAGGGTAGCGACAACGCTTGAGAAAGCCGCGACGTTCTGGCCTGCGGAGGATTACCATCAGGACTACTACGAAAAGACAGGCCACCAGCCTTATTGTCATATCTATACGAAACGGTTCTGATAAAGGGGGGCGGGTTTTCCAACCCGCCATTGGTTTTTCGCGCCACACCGTTGCTTTACGCATAAGGGGCGGCAAGTTGTTATCAAAGGCGGACAGGTATGTCCGCCCTCTTTTTTTTGGTTTGTATGCAAAGAACTTTAATAATCAAAGCAAATGAACAGAAGGAAAAAATTGATACGCTGGCGGGGGAGCTTGTGACGGATCCGACTCAATGCGTTTTTGACCGCTTTATGCGTATCTTTTAATAAAGCTTTGTGTTATCAGATCTGAAACCGTTATGCACGATCCAGTGATTCTTGTTTTGCTCCTGCTTCTGATGCTTGCGCTGCTTGCTTTTGTGGTGTTCCGCTTACTCGCAGATGCGCCTGCCAAGGCAGAACTGATGCGGCTGCAGGGCACTGAAGAAGAGCGGAACAGGGCGCTTGTGAGGCTTGAGTCCGTTACGGCAGAGCTCGATGCGCTCAGGATTGCCCATGCCCGTCTCGAAGCCGATCTGCAGCATGAGCAGAGGGCGGCTTCGGAAAAGATCTCCTTGCTTGAAGATTCCGAAAGCAGGCTGAAGCGCGAGTTCGAAAACCTTGCCGGACGGATTATAGAGGAGCGGGGCAGAGCGCTTGGCGAAGAGAATCGCCGCGGGATGGATGGCCTGTTGCAGCCGTTCAGGGATCAGCTCGAAGCGTTCCGGCGCAGGGTTGACGAGGTGCACGAGACCAGCGTAGCCGGTTCTGCGAGTTTGCGCGAGCAGGTTCGGCAGCTGCTCGAGTTCAGCAGCCGGGTGAGCGACGAGGCCAACAACCTTGCGCGGGCGATCAAAGGGGATGCGAAAGCCCAGGGCGACTGGGGGGAGTTGATTATCGAGCGCATTTTCGAGGCGTCAGGACTTGAAAAAGGGCGTGAATATCTATCTCAAGAGAGTTTTCGCAGAGAATGCGGTTCGCTCATGCGCCCTGATTTTATGGTGCTGCTTCCGGGCGAAAAGGCGGTTGTTGTGGATTCCAAAGTTTCGCTGACTGCTTACGAGCGGTTCTGCAGCCTTGAAGATGGCGATCTCAGGGATAAGGCGCTCAGGGAGCATGTGCAGTCGGTGCGAAGGCATATTTCCTCTCTGCTCGAAAAGGATTACTCCGGCATAGGGGGCAGCCGTACGCTTGATTTCGTGATTATGTGCATACCGCTCGAACCTGCATGGCAGGCCGTTATGCAGGCAGAACCGGAACTGCTGTACGAGATGTCGGGCAGGAACCTCGTGCTATGCGGCCCTGCGACCCTCATGATCACGCTCAAGCTCATAGCGCAGATTTGGCGCAGGGAAAACGAGAACCGCAATGCGGAACTGATTGCCGAAAAAGCCGGCAAGATTTACGACCAGGTATCTCTGATCGTCGAAGCCGTCGAGGAGAGTCGCAGAAAGATGGCCGGAGTATCGGATTCGTTCGATCTCGTGCTGCGCAGGCTGAAGGATGGCCGGGGCAATCTGGTAGGAAGGGTAGAGGAGATACGAAAGCTCGGGGCGAAAGTGAATCGCCGGATTGCGGTTGAAGCCGGCGACGAACAGGGTGAAAGCGGGGAGGCTCAGTAGCGGTTATCTGCCGCCGTTGTCGAATACCGGTATCTCTTTTTCGATGGAAGCTCCGGCTTCGTTCATTGCGACCTTGAGATCGTAATCCATCTGCAAACCGAACCAGAACTGTGCCGGGGTGCTGAAATAACGGGCAAGCCGGAGTGCCGTGTCAGCTGTCATGCAGCGTTTTCCGGTAATGATGTCGTTGATTTTCCAGACCGGAACATGAATGTCTTCGGCTACCTGTTGTTCTGTCAGCTCCATGGGATTGATGAAGTCTTCGAGGAGAACTCTGCCCGGATGCAGAGGTTTGCTTTTTATGGCGCTCATGAGGCGGTTCTCCTTATGGTATGGAGCATGGAAAAAGGCAGGTCGTGATGTTGCAGATTACCATTTTTTTCTGGATTTCAAACGCCGAAAACTCACGATCAGTCATTTCCTGTCATGAACGGAGATCGTGGTTTCAGAGGTGCCCGACAGTCTCCGGATGTTTTTTCAGCCTACCTCTTTGCCGGCCATCACCAGCGTGGGCGGCGCGCCGAGATGCTTTCCTGCAAGCAGTACGTTCCAGTACAACCATTCGAATCCGGTTTTTCCGTACCAGTTCATTTTTGTTTCCTTCAGCAAGGTGAAGGGGCCGAGTTTCGGCATTGGAAACTTGCCGGGCAGCGGTTCGATTTTGTAGTTGAAATCGATGACCGATGAGGTGCCTTTCGAGTAAACGATGAAGCAGGTGGAATGGCCGTCGAAAATCTCTTCGGGCTTGGCCCCGAGGATTTCTGCCATGATGTTGAACACCACCACGTCTGCTTCGTAATGGGCCACCGAACCGGCCTTTGATGTTGGTACGTTGGTGGCGTCGCCGATTACGTAGATACCGTCATGCTTCAGGGCTTTGAGCGTGTTGTGGTGCGTAGGAACATAACCGATACCGTCGTCGATACCTGAATCGCTGATTACCTGACTGCCGAGGGTGGTCGGGATGGATACGAGGAGATCGTATTTCACCCGGTCGCCCTTGATTGATTCGATGTATTTTTCCTTTCCGTTAACTTCGCTCAGTTCGAAACCGGCGGTTATCCTTATGTTTTTTTCTTTTGCCACCTGGGTGAACACCGCAGAGGCTTTAGGTTTGGTGAAGGCTCCTGCCAGCGGTGTGACCAGTTCTATTTCAACCTTGTGTCTGATGCCGCGGCTTTTAAAAAACCAGTCGGACATGAAGACGAACTCAATCGGAGCGACCGGACATTTGAAGGGGAGTTCCGCGATGTTAAGCACAATCCTTCCGCCTTCGAAGGCCTTCATTTTCTGCCGAAGCAGTTCGGAGTCTTCAAGAGTATAGAAGGTGAACGCGTTCTTTCCCCAGGCATCGAGCAGTCCGTCGTTTTCCTCCGGAGCGATTCTGCAGCCGGTACTGATGACAAGAAAATCGTATGAAAAGGTATTGTTTATTGTTCTTACCTGTTTCTTGTCAGGTTCGATGCGTACGATTTCATCAATGACAAAATTGACGCCCGGCAGAATATATTTTTTTCTGGACTTTGTAAGCGTTTCCACTTTCTGGATACCGAACGGCACGAAGATCATACCAGGCTGATAGATGTGCCTGTCATCGCGATCGATTACCGTAATATCCCAATCCGCCGGAAGATGGCGCCTCAGATTGTTCGATATGATCGTTCCTCCTGTTCCTGCTCCAAGCACGACAATTTTTTTTGCCATGGGTCTTCTCCGTGTGGTTTTTGTGTTATCTCCGGAACGGCGCCTTGCAACGTGCGGCAGTTCGGGCAATCTTCGCCTTGCGTCAGCCGATTATGGCAGCAGGCATATAGGTTATCGGGGTTCAGTACAGAGGGTAATAATATCCTTCAGCTTTCCGGTTTGTCTCTTGTAAGGATAAAATCAAGTATATAATTTAATATTTATATGGTTATATACAAGCATTCTGATGTATTCGGTTTTCCTGATATGTATTCTTAACCGAAGTTTCAACGTAACCCGGTACGCGTCTATGCTGACGACATACCCTCTCCACAGGACTCGGGTACAATGCTGAAACAAGTATGCGCGTTGACCCATCTATCAGAATCGTCAGGATGATCAGGTCGTGAACTGCCGAAATGACGGCATACCTGTTGTCTGACGGATTATTCAGGTTGGTATCGGGCGTGGGGAAACCGGAAGCGTATATGATGTGTTCCCATAGCATATCGTATATTCCGGATCATTGGTTACATGGTAAGGCATTTTTTTATTCAAAAGGGGGTCAACGATGGGATTTGCCGAGGTTCTTGAAGAATTCGTCGCCGGTATCGGCTGGACGGACAAGGTAGAGCAGGATGGCGATATCAGCCGTATTGCGGTCAAGTTATCGATAGGGGGTAGCTCGTATCGGCTGATGATCGAAGGGTACGATTCGAGGCAGTGGGTAGTGCTTCATCTCTATCCGGTCTATTCGGTCAATGCCGGCAAGTCAGTCGATGCCTGCATGTTCTTCAACTATGTCAATAATACGTTCAGCTATCCCGGATCGGTCAGCGTCGACGACGAGGGAGTCATCTGTTACCGGCAGATCATCGATGTGGAGGGTCTGAATGCCGATGCCTCCCTGATAAACAATATGCTCAACGCCGCAGCGGACCTGTTCGAACGCAACGGCGAGATGATCGAAACCATCGCACAGGGCGATGATCGTTATGAGGATGTCAGAAAACAGCTCGAGCAGGCAATGCGTTAGGCTTTTATTAAATGGACGTTGCCCGGTTTGATCCGTTTGAGGCGTAATGCTGCTTTAGTTTTGACATGGAGTACGATGTGGATTTTTTTCCTGTCGAGCACGATATTGCTTTTCCTGATATGCAGGCTGTCGAGCTCGAGATCGATCGTTTTGCCGGCTTTGCTCCTGGCGATTGCGCTGGTGACTATGCCGGGCACTTTGCTTCGATTCCGTTGATCATTACGCAATAACCAGAAGGACGCCGGTAATGAAGTGTGTTTTCATAAGAGGAGGAGGGGGGCGGAACGAATATGCAGGTGTGTTAACCGGAGCTTCCGCATATTCGTTCCGGCAGGGAATTCACGCGCTCAGAGCTTCGGTTCCCAGTAACAGCGTTTGGGCGAAACGATGCGTTCTTCGTCTTTGAGGGTTTTCATGGCTTTGTCCACATCTTTCCGATCAATGCCGCTTGCATCGGCAATCTGGCCTGCACTCATGGGTTTGCCCTCTTTTTTCAGCACTTCGATGATTGCTTCCTTAATGTCCATAGGTTTTAACGGTTTTATAGTTCTGTCAGATGCCTCTGCGGTAGAGGTAGACTGCTAGGTAATATAACTATTTCATAGTAATAGCGTCCGGTTAAAAACAGCGTAATCAGTATCAGCCAGGATCCCGTCATCTGTACCTTTTCGGCGTTCTGACGGGTTGTTTGAGGGATTACGATTACTGCAATACATGGGCGTCAGATTATTATTTTTTGTTTTTCATTAACCAATATTAAAATAGAGTTAACTTAAATATATGAAAGTACTTACCAAAAATACCGATTACGCAATTCGGGCGCTGTTATCTCTGGCCGCCTCAAAAGGCGGGTTCCTTTCCGCAAGAGCAATTTCGCTCGAACAGGAGATTCCATACCAGTTTCTTCGACGCCTTTTGCAGGAAATGATCCGTCACGGTCTTGTCAGTTCGAAAGAAGGTGTTTCGGGGGGCTTCAAGCTCGCGAAGGATCCCGATACGATCAGGGTGAGCGATCTGATCGGGATTTTCCAGGGTACGGTAAAGGTTTCGGATTGCATGTTCCGCAAGCAGATCTGCGCAAACCGGGCACGATGCGTGCTGCGCCACGAGATCATGCGTATCGAGCAGGTTGTGCAGCAGGAGTTCGATAACATAACCATCGGCAAGCTGTTGCGAGATCTTGATGCTGCCAATGCAAGTATTTACGCAGGGGTATTGCTGGCAGATAAAACCGAAAAAAACGGCCGGAGCCATCCACAAAATAAAGCCTGATTTCCGATCCTGCCCTTCGTTCATCAGGTCTGCATTGCCCGCCCATTTTCTCTTATTATCGGTTGTGCCCGATTTTCCGATCTGTACTGATAATCAGGTCATGGCTGCTGAATAATACAGGGAAAATCCATTTTTAAGGGCACCTCTATTTATTGTCGTGAGAAGCACGAGGGCAAGGCGGACGGAGCGGAGAAACCGGAGTGTACACCACAGTACATGAGGATTTCGAGCACCGCCCAACACAGCAATAGGGATTCGGAACAAATAAATAGAGGTGCCCTTAAGTGCTGTTGTTATTATCAGCGAATGTGCAGAAATACATGATGCTGATCGTTTCTTCCTGATTTTTTTATTTTTCTTGCAGAAGGGCTCATTGTCAACTGAACATTGTGGAGGGGTTATGGCATACTATGAGATTCTTGTTTCCCTGCTGGAAACCGAGCCGCCGGTGTGGCGACGGGTTCGGCTGCCTGAAGATGCTTCGTTGCCGTTGGTCCATACGATTCTCCAGATGGTAATGGGATGGGACAACGGCCATATGCACGAGTTTATCACCAGTGACCGGAAGCGGTATGGGGCGGTTGACGATGGATCTGTCGACGAGGATGTGCTGGATGAACGCCGATACTCGATATCGGCAATGCTTGGCGAACCGGGCGACCGGTGTCTTTACGTCTACGATTTCGGCGACGACTGGGAGCATGAGATTCTGCTTGAGTCGGTTTCGGAAATATCGCAGGAAGAGCTGCCGATATGGTGTCTGGAGGGTGAGGGCGCATGTCCTCCGGAGGATTGCGGTGGGATTCCGGGCTACGCGGGTCTTCTCGACAGCCTGCGCGACCGTGCCGATCCGGAGCATGAGGATGCCGTAGAACTGTTGGGCGAAGATTTCGATGCCGAAGCTTTCGACCCTGCATCCTTCAATGACCAGATCAGGAGCATGTTCGCAAACAATGCTGAAAAGCTGGTGCCCGAAGATGTTACTGAAGGGATGAGCGTGTTGACGGGGATCCGCGATTTTCTCGCTTCGGAGGGCATGCCGGAAAGCGTGATGTCGGTTATGTCGCTCGATGGTTTTTTTTCGGCCCTTGCGATCCATCCTGAAACGGTTTCGGCTGCCGAATGGCTGCCCATGGTGTGGGATGTTTCGGGAGCCGGCAGCGAGCCTGAATTCTTTTCAAAGAAAGAGCTGGAAGAAGGCCTGGGTCTGCTCTTTACCTACTATAACAGCGTGGTGCGGCAGTTTACCGATGAGCCTGAGGCGTTCGAGCCGCTCTACGAGGATCTGGAGTTCGAGTCGGGCGAAGAAAGGCTGATGGCGGTGCAGGATTGGGCGTCTGGGTTCATGCTTGGGGTAATGATCGACGACGGGGTGTGGGAAAGAACCTTCAGAGACCAGGAGGGCAACAGGCTTCTCACCCCGTTTGCAATCATATCGGGCATGTTAGACGATGTGGGCGATATCGAGGGGGAGCAGCTGGCCGAAATAAAAAAGGAGCTGCCGGACGAACTGGCACTATGCGTGCTCGAGCTGCAGGAGTTCTGGGAGCCATGGCGGCAGGAGTATCTGGCAAGGCGGTCGGGTGGGCCTGAGAGCGCCGGGTAGTTACGGGATTCGGCTCTCCCGGTTGCACATCCGGAGCCTTCAGGTTTTAGGGTCATTCTTGTCCCCTGACACCGCTCATCAGGTAAAGGCAGGCTAATCGTCGCGTTTGCCTGAGCTGTCGTTTCTGTGGCACTTCATGCAGTTATCGTACCGGTAGATCCCTTCTTTACGGTGTTCGGCGGCGATGTTCGATGGCGAGTGTTCGTGACAGTTGTAACAGGTATATTTTTTATAGTCGCCTGGAGTCGTATGGCATGTTCTGCAGCTCGTCCGGTGATCGCCCTCGAGCCTGAAATACCGGTCATGGTTGAAGGTCGCGGGTTTCCATCGATTTGTGCCGTGGCATGCCGCACAGTTTGCATCTGACTGGCGATGCAGATTGTCATTCGGGCGGTCGGTCTTGTGGCAGCTGATGCATTGTCCTGCATCTGAGGCTGCAAGCTGTTTATGGTCGAATGCTGCCGGTTTCCATTTTTTTGTAGTATGGCACTCGGAGCAATTTCCTTTCGCGTAGCGATGGAGGAGATTATCGGGTATCTGATCCTTGTGACATGCTCTACAGTTTTTCCGGAGTGCTGTTGTCAGCGATGCATGCCTGAATGTTCTGATCGCTTTTGATGCATCAGCCACCTTGTGGTCGGTATGGCATTCCTTACAGGAGTTACCCGCAAGACCCTTATGGAAAATAATCCTTGCTGTGTCTTTCGGCAACAGATCGCCAACGGTATTCCTGATACCGATTTCATCGGGTTTGTGGCAGGTTATGCAGCGGGCAGTTGTGGTTCCACCGAACGGCTCGTGGCAGCTCAGGCAGGACGTATTCAGTTTCTCGTGTCCCTTCAGGAGTGGGCCGGGACTCAGCAGGAGATCGGGAAAGGCTATGGCCAATGCAGCAAGTATGATGGAGCACAGTAAAAAAACGTACAACGGCTTCATGCTTCACCTCCAGTTCAGAAAGAAGATGACGGAAAGGATATGCAGCAGACAGAGTGCCAGCAGCACGGAAACGATGGGCATGTGAATGGCTCGCCATTTTTCGAGTGCTTTCAGGGTAACGCTGTCCCAGTAATGCTCTCGTTCTGGATCTTCATTCCGGTCGTTTTCGATGCCGGTCTCCATTTTTTTTATCCTGACCTCTTCCCTCAATTTTCTTACGAGATATTGCCCTATATGCCCGCTGGCCGTTACCGTCATCATGAACAGCGTTGCCATCCATGGCAGCAGCGCATTGAAATGAATGCCCGAATGAACCACAATCATGAGCGTGCCGATCCATCCCGCGTTGCAGTGAAGTCTGAGAAATAATCTGACCGAACCTTTCTGTACAATTTTTTTCTTTCGGGCTGAATAGCCGAATGAAGAGGCAACGAATGCTGTTCCGGCAACACCGAGATATCGTCCTATCCAGGGGAGATCGGCCCTATGGAGCAGATAATCAAGCGATATTGCCGCCGCAATCAGCAGCATCCAGGAGAGCGTAAGCGGCAGGGCCCGCTGTATCAGTACTGATTGCCACATTTTCGGGAAACATTAATCCATCTGAAGCTTCTTTTATCAGACACTGTCCGCAGCCGGGACAGCTTTCTTTTGAACAAGATATGAGGAGGATTCTTAAGCAGGGGTAAACGCATGCTTAAAAAAAGCTTAAAATTCATTGCCGCTATTGTCGGGATGAGGGGAATCGCAGCTCGACCGTTGTACCTGAATCCGTAGGGCTTTTTATCGATACCGTTATGTGCTGGAGGTCGGCGAGTTTTTTGACGATGGCCAGTCCGAGCCCGGATCCCCCGGTACCGGAGCTTCTCGATTCATCAACCCGGTAAAACCGCTCGAATACCCGGGAGAGTTTTTCTTCAGGAATGCCTATGCCGTTATCGGCAATGCTGCAGAGAGGGTAACCGTCACTGCCGGAAAGCGTTACCGCGATCGTCGAATCTGAAGGAGAGTACTTGAGGGCGTTGGACAGAATATTTTCCAGAATCATGTCGAGCATTGCCGGATCGGCAGAAACCATACAGGAGTGCGGTCCATCGAAACTGATCGGAATGTTTTTCTGCAGGGCTTCGGAGTGCATGCGGCCGATCGCTTCCCTGATATGGAGGGAGAGATCCACGGGCGCCATATGTGCCGTCATGCCGCCGCTTTCGTATCGGGCCAGCAAAAGGAGCTGATCGATAAGTCCCGTCATCCGCTCCAGTTCTTTCAGGCAGAACCGGATTCGCTCTTCGTACTGTTCGCGTGCCCTTGGTTTGCGAACCAGTACTTCAAGAGTGCCTTTTATCGATGCGATCGGCGTTTTCAGTTCGTGTGAAGCATCGGCTGTAAACTGTTTTTCCCGCTGAAACGCATCCTGAAGCCGATCGAGAAGCGAATTGATGGTTGCGGAGAGTCTGTGGAGTTCATCATGGTTCCGGGGGAGCGGAATGCGATGATCGAGATTTTCCCTGGTGATTTTCTCGGCGGCGGCAATGACCTCTTCAACAGGACGGATGCTTCTGCCTGCAATAACCCTGGTCAGGATGAAGAGGGTAAGTATGATTGCCGGATACGACACCAGAAGAACCTGCTTCAGATCTTCGAGAACAATGACGGCATCCCGGACAGGAACTGCGGCGAGGAGATATCCTTCGGGTTTTCCTTTCTGATCGGTCAGCGGAACCTGAATCTGCCGGACCGCAAGTTGACCGACCGTGCCGGTTCGAAAACGTTTTTCCTGCAAGCCGGGCAGAAAGGCGAGCGTATTGCCGGCCAGGTTAGCCGACCTGGAAACCACGGTTCCCTCATGGCTGACAAGCTGAAAAAACTCTTCGTCATCATCATCCTCCGACTTTTCATCATCTCGTTTCATGCGATCATCATCGTCGTCCGCATCACTGTTATGATCGTCGTCGGAGAGGTCGAATTTCCATACATCAAAGGTTCCTTGCGGTCGTTCATCGAGTATTTCCGAGACTTCCCGTTCAAGCTCTTCGTCGAAGTGGTTGAAGACCACCCGTTCGACCGTATAAAAAACAAGGGTAAACACCAGGGCAAGCAAGACTGCCGTAGCGATGGTGTAATAGAGCGCAATGCGGTTGCGCAGACTCACGGGATTTTTTCCGGGTACAGAACGTAAAATCTTTCGTGTACTCCCGGTATTTATTTTTATGCCCGGCATTCAGGATTCACGGATAATGTAGCCGACGCCCCGGATTGTCTGAATGATGCTGACGCACCCTGCGCTGTCGAGTTTTTTGCGGAGAAAATTGATATAGACATCGATGACTGACGTATCGGAATCGAAATGCATGTCCCAGACGTGTTCGATGATCCTGGTTCTGGTACAGACCTTTTCCTTGTTGCGAACCAGAAATTCAAGCAGGGCAAACTCCCTGGGGGTCAGTACGACTTCGGTAGATCGGCAGAACACCTGGTGGGTTACGGGATTCACGGTAATGCATCCTGCACAGATGCTGTCGCTTTCGGTGTTGTTTCTGCGAAGCTGCACCCGTATGCGTGCCAGAAGCTCCTCGAATGCAAAAGGTTTTCTGATATAGTCGTTGGCTCCGGCGTCGAGGCCGAAGACGATATCTTCAAGGGTATCTTTCGCAGTAAGGAAAAGCAAAGGAACGGCGATACCGGCTTTTCGCACTTGCCTGCAGACCTCAATGCCGCTGATTCCCGGAATCATCCAGTCAACGATCATAAGATCATATTCGTTCAGGAGCGCCATGTCAAGCCCGGTTTTGCCGTCGAAAGCCAGATCGACGGCAAAATATTCCTCTTCGAGCCCCTCCTTGAGAAATCCGGCAATTCCCGGTTCGTCTTCGATAACAAGAATCCGCATGGCAGAATCATCCTTTAATGTTCGTCATCATCTCCGTCCCTCTCGCCCGCTTCAGAAGTTCCGGATATCCCGAAGAGCGAGCCAAGCACTGCCCGGTTCTCCGTTCCGTTCTTCCTCGCAATTTCGGTAATCGTCATCGAAGGGTTATCAACAGTTATGCCTTCTTTATCAAGTTTTGCAGCAAGCTCTTTCGGCGTTGCTTTCAGAACCAGCGCAACGGTTTCAAGAGAAGAGGCCTCCATCGCCTGCACAGCGGCTTTTCCTGTACGTTCCTTTCCGTGATCTTCTTCGCTTTCGCCAAATATCGGCAGCATCGAGACGACCGTTACCAGAACCCCGGCTCCAATAATACCCAATCCGCCTTTTTTAGTGAAATATCCGGTAAACGACTTCCAGTTCGATAGGGTGTGTAGCAGAATGCCTCCGAGAAGCAGCCAGCTGAGCCACTTGTGAGCCGGCTCGACCAGCCCGATTTCAATATCGAAGAAGAGCAGCAGCCCGGTGATGGCGGAGATGGCAAAAGCGGCGATGGCGAGCGGCGTGGCCCATGATTTCAGCGTTGTTTTCATTGTTTCTTTGGATTGCTGATTATGTAAACGGTGTCCGTTATCCGGTCCGATCGGATTTTTTTCAACTGAATCCAAAATATCGCAGGAATTCTTAAAGGAGTCTTTCGGCAGACTTAAAATCGGCTTAAAGTTTTCAGTGGGAGCTTCCGTCCTGATGCCGGACCGATTTCCTGCCGGTCACGGCCCGAGCATATCCTCGATACATCTACTGGGCACCTCTAAAAAGTGTGATGAGCGGTACGAGTGCAAGGCGGACGGAACGGAGAAACCGGAATGTACACAGAGTACATGAGGATTTCGAGTACCGCCCAACGCAGCAATCGGGTCGCGTAATAAGTTTTTAGAGGTGCCCTAATGATGCGTCGAATCGGGCAATGGAGCCGGCCGTAACGCAGCGCATTCAAAAGCCCGGTTTCGCGACGGACAGAAAAGGCAGATAATTAAAATTTAAGCGTTTTTTTATTTGCCGTTAATCCTCCTTAAAGAGTGCTCTGCATACTTTTCTTCCGGTTGTCATGATCGCATTGCGCTCAGATCGACCAGCAAGATCAACAAAAACACTGAATGGAGGAAAATGATGAACTATCGGAATAATACACGGCACGCTATCTTGATGCTTCTCCTGGGCGTGATGACGCTCTTTTCGGGCTCTTTACAGGCATCCCAGGACAAGTTGCGCGATATCGACGGTAACGGCTACCGTACGGTCACAGTCGGGAAACAGGTATGGACGGCCGAAAATCTCAATGTGAGCCGCTACCGTAACGGAGATCCTGTCCGACATGCCGCAACACAGGAAGAGTGGCTCGATGCTGCCGCCAAAGGCGAAGGGGCATGGTGCTATTACGGCAACGACAGGGGAAATGAAGAAAAATACGGACGTCTCTACAACTGGTTTGCAGTTAACGATCCGCGCGGGCTGGCTCCAAAAGGGTGGCATGTACCCACCGATCAGGAATGGTCGGTACTGACCGCTTTTATTGGAGGCGAAGATGTCGCAGGCGGAAAAATGAAAGAGTCGAGGCGCTCTCTCTGGCGCACTCCGAACGAGGCTGCAACAAACTCCAGCGGATTCAGCGCGCTTCCGGGAGGGTTGAGGGGCATCGACGGCAACTTTATCTTTGGCAGAGAGAGCGCATATTTCTGGACCTCTACGGAGCATTCCCCTTCGTTTGCATGGTACAGGGTGCTCAACTACCATGCCGCAACGGCGGTAAGAAGCGGAGAGGAAAAAATCGACGGTATGTCGGTCCGTTGTGTTCAGGATTGATAGGAAGAAAAGACAATCAATCCTGATTCTGCGGTTCCGCCGACCGCACCCGGGGGACATCCGGAGGCCGCATCACAACAGGCTCGGGAATCACGGCTTCTTTTTCGGCCCATAGGGCGAGGTCTGGCCGCTGCCGTCGGAAACGCCGTCACCGGAATTCGGGGCTGGACCTTCGGATTGCGAGGAGTCGCCGGCACCTGCCGCAGGAGCCGGTTCTTCCTCCTGACCTCCGTTGAGGATCGCTCCTGTAATACCGGAAAGGAACCCGTCGAGCCCCGATCCATAGACAGGAATGGCCGTTCCGGCAGCCAGAAAAGCGGAAACCGCAAGAGCGGGAATGATTTTTTTCATGGTGCGCCTCATTGCTTTATACTGTTGGGGAAAAAGGGAGGGGCAGAGGAGTCGTCCCTGCAATACAGGCAAGTTAACGAACGCTTCATTTATTTGCACCCGTCGTCGCCGGATTTCCTCGATTTCCGTTTTTTTTCAGATTAAGTTTTCCGTCTCAATGCTTCATGACGGGAATTGTCCATACACAGTATTCGCCCTGGGTGAGCCAGGCAAGATTATTCCGGAAGAAAAAAATCTGTCTCCGGCAGCGGCAGGGGATTCCGCGCTTGCCGGGCTGTTCGCCCGGAAAGGCATCGAGGGAGCTTTGGCGCTTTCGTCGCTGAAGAGCGGGTGGACAATTGTGCACGATGAAGAACGGGCGAACCTGCGGTTTGTTGCGGCATCGACATTCAGGATTCTCAACACCCAAATCGACTCACCTGCGGTTTAAACGCCAAGGGGCTTTAATACCTTATACCTATGTTAAATAACCCGGTTTTCCATGTGAATTATTTTGCATAAAAACCGGACTTTATTTATGCTTGTTGGCATACATCATGTAAACCCTCGAAATAATTCATTGCCTCTGTCGGGAAAAGCCCGCAAGGTTACTTATTTTGCATCTTTTCCGGCAAAAAAGGCAAATATGTTTTTTCCTTTCACGCTCTGAGCGGAACTGTCGTTTCTGCCGGGAGAGCAGCCCAGGAAACGTGCATCCATCTTTCGCCATTGAGATGGAAATACAGCAAACCGACCGGTGATTACATCCGGCAACCGATCCGAATGGCAGAAACAGGTAAACGCAACCATTAAATAAACAAAAGATGAGGCTTGGCGTGCAGTCTTTTCCGTTTCGTGAGCAGACCTCCTGTAATCGGACGCTGCTGATGAAGCGGTTTTTCTCCGGTGCGGCATTTCTTATGAGTTTTCTTTTCTTTTCGGCACCTCTTTTCGCGGCGGGAATTGACGAACGCATCAACGACGCAATGGCACCCCTGACCTCCCAGGCGTTCAGGATCGTTTTCTTTTCCGTGACGCTGGGAGGTATAGAAATTCCATTTGTCCTTCTCATGCTGATCGTCACGGCTCTCAGCTTTACCGTCTACATGGGGTTCATAAACGTAAGGGGATTCGGTCATGCCATCGATCTCGTCCGCGGAGTTTATGATGCGCCGGACGGTCAGAAAGGCGAAGTCTCCCATTTTCAGGCTCTTAGCGCGGCACTGTCGGCGACCGTCGGACTGGGCAATATTGCCGGTGTGGCCATTGCAATTACCCTCGGTGGGCCGGGAGCCACGTTCTGGATGATTCTCGGCGGCCTGTTCGGGATGTCTACCAAGTTCGTTGAGTGCACACTCGGGGTCAAATATCGCAAGATCGGAGAAGACGGGTCGGTGTCCGGCGGCCCCATGTACTACCTCAGCAAGGGGTTTGCCGAAAAAGGCATGGCGCTTCCCGGCAAGCTTCTTGCCGTTTTCTTTGCCCTGATGTGCGTCGGCGGTTCTCTCGGGGGAGGCAATATGTTTCAGGCCAACCAGGCATTCAAGCAGGCCGTGATCGCCACGGGAGGCGAGCAGAGCCCGCTCTATCAGCAGGGATGGATATTCGGCATCCTGCTGGCTGTTCTTGTAGGGACGGTGATCATCGGTGGTATCAGAAGCATCGTCAAAGTGACCTCGAAACTCGTGCCGGCCATGGTTGCCATCTATATTTCAGCGGCGCTGTTCATCATTTTTTCTCATGTCTCTCTGCTTCCCCAAGCTTTTGCCAGCATTATAACCGGAGCGTTTTCACCTGATGCGATGTACGGCGGCTTCATCGGCGTACTTATTCAGGGCTTCAAAAGGGCCGCTTTTTCAAGCGAGGCTGGTCTCGGTTCCGCACCGATCGCGCACTCCGCCGTAAAAACGGACGAGCCCATAACCGAGGGGCTTGTGGCTCTTCTGGAACCGTTTATCGACACGGTCGTCATCTGTACCATGACAGCACTGGTGATCATCATTTCCGGTCTGTACGTCGAGCAGGGCATGGACGGCATCGCGCTCACTTCAAAAGCATTCGAACAGGTCATTTTCTGGTTTCCCTACATTCTGAGCGTCGCCGTCATGATGTTCGCCATTTCAACCATGATTTCCTGGTCCTACTATGGCCTGAAAGCCTGGACCTATATTTTCGGGGACAGCCATGTTTCAAGTGTCAGCTTCAAGGTGCTTTTCTGCGTTTTCATCGTTCTCGGTTCCGCAATGAACTTTTCTACTGTGATCGATTTTACCGATGCCATGATTTTCGCCATGTCGTTTCCGAACATCATCGGTCTCTATCTGCTCGCTCCCGGGGTCAAAAAAGATCTCGACTCCTATTTCGGGAAGCTGCGCGAGGGCAAAATCAGCCGTTTCAAATAGCCCCATATTGTTTATTGCATAAAACCCGTGTCGATCTGAACTATACCCTAACCTGATGTCAGGATCATTACCGGATTCGTGTCAGAATAGAGTGTGAATCCGCATTTGTTGACAGTTGAGATCAAAGGTCACAGAGTTCATCCTGACAACTGCCGATAGATGGAAATTGACCATTATGAACTACAGATCGTGATGGTCTGCAAGCATTTAACCAAAGTCTGGTTTTACCGTAAATGAGGTAAGTTTCCTTTTGGTAATGAAAAGAGGGCTTCATCTATCAACCTTTCAATTGTTTGATTTCGCTTTTTTAAAACGGTTATTTTAGACGATAATCAACACATTACTAAGTTCAATAAATATAAAAATGATTAAACCGCATACCTGTATCTATGAGAAAGTAGGATTTGAAGATTCATATGGAGAGCACATACTACAAAATTTTCTTGGTGCGAGGTGGGTTTCGAAAAAAATTGTTTGTAATGAGGCGCAGTCTCAGTTTGGGTCGTCCATTGATGTTGCACTTGAGAAGGGGTTACAGGAGTTTCGGAACCTGCTTGGATCCAAGGGTGGAAGAGGGGGCGATGGCCCGACTCTGAAGGGAATATCTGACACAGAAGGGGTTAAGTATAATCTCAAACCAGGTGGCATTCCTGAAGTTTCCGCACCGGTTATCAAGTCTCAAGAGATCCCATTTGGAACACATATTAAAGGAATAATTGGGAATACTAAACAGCTTGAATGGCTAGTTCATGAGCTCAATAAATATTGTCCCAATGCAAATATTGACCTTGCTCAAATTCGGGCCAATATAACATCCGAACAAGGATATTTGGAAAGTTATTTGCATTTACAGCCAACCATAGGGGGGGCAGACTATTTTCGTGGTCTACTGAAATCGGCATTCAATTTGCTTGGGGCTAATGCCAGCAATATAGCGCTCTTGCCCTGTTTTGATTGCGTGAGAAACTTTATTCTGAATGGTTCTGGGTCAGCAGATACATTTATTCGTTGGTACTCCTCGTTTCCAGAGACAGATATGATTCCTATTCTGAGTAACTTCGACCATTTTGTTTGTGTCTACTCAAACGGATGTAATGTTGATGGATTGGTACAATTTTTTGGAGGGATTGGCCATATCATCAGATTAGCAGATAGCTATGAGGGGGAAAAGTTTAAGTTCGGTTATTTAGTAAACCCACTAAGGGACTCTGAACCAGCTGAAACAAGAATACCAGATTTTAACTCAGCCTTGGTTCCTCAATTTGACGATGGGTATATAAAACCAGGGCAAGAAGTTAGGACGGTATATAAAGCAATAATTGATGCTTTTTTGATCAAATACAGTGAGTTATCCGTTAATAAGGAAATTTGTAGAATAATTGATGAGGAAATTAACTCAAATGATCAAAACGAAACAATACAACAAATCGGTGTCAAGATTGCGGAAAAGTTGGCGCTATTTATAGCCAGTCGTAATAATAGAAAGAACGAGATATGAGCCCAATAAACTGACTTACCTGGTTGTGGAAAATTTATTGAAAATATCTTGGAGTGAATACAATGACGATAGAAATTGCTTGTTCCAATAATAAGTAATATTGGTCTCAGTCTCACAAAACGGTCGTTTGATGAGACACGGAAAAGGGGAGCGAAACACCCCTCTTTTCGGGCCTTTTATGTCTTATAAAACCATTTCGTATTTCTATATTTCAGTAATCCGTTAAAATGGGTGCTTTTTAAGATTAGCAAGAGAATGTATGGAAGGACGATTGATCGGTTATGCCCGGATCTCGACTTCAGCCCAGGAACTGAACCTGCAGCTTGATGCTCTCAAACAAGAAGGCTGCAAAAAACAGCATATCTTTACAGACCAGATAAGCGGGGCGAAAGCTGACCGGCCGGGGCTTGCCGAGTGCATGAAAGAACTGAAAAAAGGTGATACCCTGATTATCTGGAGGCTGGACCGGCTTGGCCGTTCACTCCGGAACCTGATCGATATTGTCGAACAGTTGCAGAAAAGGGGAGTGGGATTCCGCTCAATAAATGACGGCGGCATTGATACCACTACGGCATCCGGTGAGATGATATTCAATATCTTCGGCACTCTGGCTCAATTTGAGCGTCGCCTTATTCAGGAGCGTACCCAAGCAGGCCTGACGGCAGCAAGAGCGAGAGGAAGAAAAGGTGGGAGACCGAAAATCTCGAAGGATGATCCGAAAGTGCAGATGGCCAAAAAGATGAGCAAGAATATGAGCATCAGTATCGGCGAGATCTGCAGCACGCTGAAGATCTCACGGGCGAGTTATTATCGGTTTCTGAAGATCGGGGAAAACAATTCAAATTGAAAATTATGCGGTTGCTGCATAAGGATGATAATCAACATCAAAACCATCCCATATAGCGACTTAAAGATACGATTTGATGCTGATTAGATGTATTTGTGAGGGAAAAGAAAATCTGTAGTATAGATAATATTTAATGTTCGGGAGTAGAAGATGACAGAAAAGCGCACGATTGGCTCTCGCTTGGTCACTGGTGGAATTGGGGCTGTGGCAGCATTCAGTCTTGGTTTCACTGTATTGAGTAGTTCCATAGGCTGGCAAGCCGACGGATACGGCGTCATTCCTCGCGTGGTCTTCGGGGTTGCCGTCGCATTTCTTGGGCTCTTGCTGGGCCTTGTCCTTTCAAGAAGGCTTGCACTCGGCTGCCTTTCAATGTGCCTTCTTGTTGCCGTCCCGTCATTCATCGGTAGTTTTGATGGCAGCCACAATACCAGCCGCATCGCCTCGCGATTCTCGATCGACAGCACAGACGCGCATCGCATTTTCCGTGACAACACTCACCGGGTATCCTTTCGTTACCCATCAAACTGGGAGTCTGTGCCACCCCAGCTGAAAGGAACGCTGGTCATGCTCCATGCTCAGGATGGTAGCTTCGCCACCTGCAATTTGTCTGTTCGTAGCGCTGACAGCAGTACCGTGGAGGAAATGGACGAGGCATACTGGAATTCGGTACTCTCCAAAGCCTATCCCGATGCAAAGGTCCGAAATGTCAGGTTTGTTGATGCTTTTGGAGATCGAAGGGTGATCATCGAGTATGACTTTACTTTGGTCACATCCTCTGCGCGAATCCCGGCATCTTCCCTTACCCTCGCAACTATTCGGGATGGCAAGCGTTATATGCTTATTCTCAACGCTAAAAAAGAACGAGTTGAACTGGTCCGTCCAGTGTTTGACATCATGGCAAGTACCCTGATGTTCGATACAGAATGAAAACATCCCGAACCAAACCTTGAACGGTACGGCCTAAAGGCCGCCCGCCAAGCCAGTCGTTGCTAGTACACTGCGTATGCCTGTAGCGCCCCTAACTAAAATGAAGGTCGATGACTGACAACACGAAGCTAAAGCCACTCGCCGAGCAGGTTCTTATCAGCGAAATCGTCATCCAATCGAAGTTCGCCGAGATGGCTGCTGATCGACTTGCCAAGTCCTCAGAATCAGTCGAAATCTGGGGTTCGATTCAATCGCTTTTAGTCGCTTTAGCTAACGTGTCAAAGATTCTCTGGCCTACCAGGAAAAAATACATGGCTCGCGGCAAGCAACTGCGAGAGCTTCTTGGTATAGATGACGACAACATACTTGCTGATCGCACCTTTCGAAATCACTTTGAACACTACGATGAACGGATTGAGGATTGGTTCGATAGCAACAACTCGGCCGTCTACATGGACTTTAGAATCGATCCCTTTGAACCAACGCGGTTGAGCCTGCCGCAGTTCTTCCACCGAAGTTACAACCCAATCAATGGAACGTTGTCCTTTCGAAACGAGTCCATCGATCTCGTCGCGGTTCTCGCTGCGCTCGCAGAGATTCGAGAGAAGTGCCGGTGCTTTGCCCCGCCTTAGACAGTCAAGCTGTATAACAAGGTGTAGTAGCGGACGGAGCAGGAAATAAAGAAGTATATCGTATTATGAAAGTAACCGACATCAATAGTCTCAGGAGCAAATCATTCAGGAAATGACGACGTTGTTATGCCGATCAGTATAAGAAGCGAAAATAAAACGAATTATTAGACATAAGTGTTTTATAATCTTGCAGTTAACAGAGGAACAAGTAGTTTTTCAATTGTGTATTATATGGGTTAGTTGTCAATAATCTGCAGTTTAGGGGGATCCAGTTAATTAATTGTGAGCCGCACAGAAAGCTTAACATGAAAATCTATCTCGATGAAAGCGGTCATACTGGCGCAGATCTTCTCTGTAAAGACCAGCCTTTCTTCGCAATTGCTGCCTGCTGGATGGATGATTGTGATTATTATGAAATTCGCGATAAAATATTTAATGGAGTACAGTCAGAGGAACTCAAATTCAAGTCAATAAAAAAACGCAAAAAGCCTGTTGGTTTAGAGCGGTTCATTCAATTTATTAGCGAAAAATCAGACCGCTATTGTGTTTACCTCGTTGATAAAAAAAGCATATTGATTGAGAAGTTTGTATTAGACTGCATTGAACCTGCTTACGCAGAAATGGGATTGGATATTTCTAAAGAAGGAGGAATAAGAGCCTATGCAAATTTACTTAATATATGCTTACCTAGTTATATGGGCATGGGTTGGTACAACCAATTTTTAAAGCTATATCAAAATCTCATTAGACAAAAAGACAAGCAAAGCATACTTGATCTTCATAAACATAGCTCGTCTGTTAAACCCGAGGCAGAAGAGTTTTTAAGACCGTTCTTAATGATGCCGCAATTATCCATAGAAGAAGTAAGATGTCAGGGATATAGAAGTGAAATATACGACGTAATTCTTTTGGGATTATTAGTTCACATTCGAAATGCTTTTAAAATAAAAAATTTTGAAATCCGTTACGACAATACTAAAGCGACTACCGACATTGCTTTAGGGGAACTGCTGAAAGGTCTCCAGAGCTATGATAGGAAAGTCGTGGTAAGCAAAGCTTGCATAGTTTACCCCGATATCAATATAGTTGATGTAAGATCCTGCGATTCAAAGATTGAGCCAGTTATACAAATAGCTGATCTGATAGCAGGATTGTTTGTTTATGCCACAAAACCATCCAAAGTAGGTGGGCCGTTATTTAGGCAGCTGATTGATACAATCAGCGATAAAAATATTATCTGCAAGAATTGTACAGCAGATGTTACACCAGAGCAACTTGGAACTAGAGGAGCGGACGGGTGCATTACTGTTCACTCAGAGCAAATTAAAAAAAAGGGCTAACAATTTTCTTTACCTGACCGGTGTTCCGCTGCCGCTCCATACCGTTAGCTGAGCGAAGTTGGGCTTCAAGTCTGGTCCATAATTCGATTTAATAGGTATTTTTTCCTCAGAGACACTTTGGATATGCCGGGGTATCGAACGGGTAGCAATCGCTTGATCTTTAAGAGAAGGCTTTGAAGACCGCTGGAGTTACAATAGACACCAGAAAATTTTTGGGTACCTTGGGCTGCAATGCCCCGCGGCTGATGACTCCAAAACTCATCGGACGTCTGACTTTCGGCATGCCGCGAGGCGCTCCTCGAGCGCCCTTGCCAACGGCATACCGCATTGCACCAAAATATCGACAATCGCGGTGACTTCCACGCTGTCAAGTATCTTTGATGAAACTGGCCCATTGAGTAGCGCCTTGTCGATCCAGTTGCATATGCGCTGTCCGATCCCGTGATCGATCCAGAACTCAGCATTTGCGCCATGTACCCGCCACCACGCCATCACAGCACGATTCATGAACATCAGCCGATTCACATGCGGCTCGACCTCCAGCAGTCCGAGGTAGGCTATAGCAACAAACAAAGATCCTGCTGCCTGCTCGACTAATTGCATAAGCATGGGCAGGAGTATGTCAACGCGGGTGGCTCCAGGGATAAGGACATAGCAGTGAGGCCCTCTTCCCCTTTGGTGCTCTCCCATAAACATCGCCGCAACCGCCTCGGCGAGATGAATCTCTATTGTCACGGAACGTTCGGACGCCAAATTGCGCCATAATCGGGTCTCAATGAGCTGCTTTGCCAGCGCTTCTCGGATCGATATTGCAGTACTGTCTGATACCACTTCGTCGTTTAACCATAGCTGATCCAGCTCATGTAGCACAGCTTTTACGGCATCAAAGAATCGTTCTTCCGGCAATTTGGCGAGAGGATCTATCACGTATTCCACAATGCCTGTGTCTCCAACCGAGACTGCGGCAACAAGTGTGGCAGCGAAATAGGTATCGTTCCATTCGTATGCCAGTTCGCCAGGCTCCTCATCTGGCTCACAACCCACACCATTCGCACCTGCGGTCCAAGGCCAGCAATGACGCACCAACCCACAAAGCAGATCGGGACGAGCTGTACGCCAGAGTTCAACAGCCAGCGACAACCATTTCGACGCTAATGCCGCGTCAAACGCGAATACGCGCAACGGAACATTGGATCGTTTCTGTCGAGTCCGCTGTTCGCCTAGGGATAAACTTTGTCGTTCTTTGGGAGGCTGCGGATCGGGCAGTTCAGGCCAGCATGGCTCCGGACACTCGCCCTTCAGCCATTGCAATTCTGCCGTTACCGCGCTTTGCAGTCTTATTTTCTCGGCCTTCTTCCGCACTGTATCACGCGCTTGCTGACGCAAGAGATAGTCGTCGATGTTGTCGAAGTTATCGTAGTCGCGCATCAGCACAGCATAGATAGAAGATATAAAGCCAAGGCGAATCAGCGACCGTGTGAGTTCCGGGCGCAACGGGCGCTGTGATGCCACTTCGGCACGGAGCACTGAAGCCATTCCCGTATCGCGTCGAACCGCCAAGTGAAGCAAGTGCGGCAAGTCCCCATGTTCTGGATCGTCTCGATATGCGGCTAGGAACCCTACGGCCGCAATCGCGGACATGTTGAATGGCAGTTGCTTTGCGTACCCACTATTTTCAGGTTCGCGCATCACCACTTCTTCAAGTTGTGCGCGTGCCCAATCACCCTGCACGGCCTTCAATTCCTGCGAACCATCGCGCATCAACAGTGCGGCAACGATTAGCCGTGTGCGCTCGATTCGTTCTTGCTCGTCCTTGTCCGGATGAGTCTGAGACGCTGAAACGGCGCCTCTCGCCCAAAGCACGCCCTGCTCTAGAAGCTGAGACGGACAGAGCTGTTCAGTTAGGGCTTGGATAAGTTGCACGCTAATTGCAACCTCATCGACACCTTGCTTTGCCTTCTTTTGGAGTTCTGCAAATAGCCGTTCTTCGTCGATGGGGTGCACATACTCGAAGGTCATTTGGCCGTTCTCATCCTTGGCTAACTGCACATAGTTTGCGGAATCAAGCTGATTCAGCGCACTCATTGCGGCAAACCTCGGATCGGTCATACCACGGCTTTTGCCATCCGGCGCTCCGACTCGTGCAGCCTCTTCTATTAGCGAATGCTGCATTGCCTCGCGAACCTCTGCAGGACCATGCAATCCGTATTCATGGAGTACAGCGTCGAGCGGTATGCGGCGCGATGGAAGGCGCTGCAATCTCTCCAGCTGGAACACACCAGTCGGCTCAGGGTGTACCCAGAATGTTTGCAAGCTGTTGCTGTTTACGGTGTCTAAGGCAAAGCGCTCACGATCAAGCGCCAGCAACTCAGCCGATGCGGTAAACGGCCACAGGCACTCTCGGGTCTTTGGCCAGTGTGACAACATGACATCGAGCGCGACAAGCAGATAGGCTGATGGTGATCCTTCAGGGCCAAGAACATCATCGATCACCTCCTGCACAGAATCCTCTCTTTCGATTCGAAGGTGCGCCCACGCTTCCAAGGCCATAAGAGCCGAGGCGACAATGCTGCTGCCCTGCGAGCGGGACCACATATAGGATTGGTAACAAGGAAACGAGCGCTGCCCGCTGGGAAGCGGAATCTCGATGCTGTTGTCGTGTGGCTCACGACCGCAAGCACGCAGCTTTACGGCGTGCGCTACGATGCCGTGCACCAGCCGAAGTCCTTGCTCCTTGTCCGCCTGGAGCAGTAAGAGAAAAGGCGCACGCGCCGGCGATGCAGGAAAATACTCAAGGTCCCATGGCGAGAACACGTCCCGCATCAGTAACCCTTGATCATGTTCTTCATTGCCCTTTTTTGTCAAGACTTGCAGGAAAAGATCGGCCATGGCCTGCGGCGCAGCATAAGTCGCTGTACCCATGAACTGCAGTAACTGGCGAAATAGAACGTGCCGATGTGGATGGTCAGCTATTCCGCGAAGATAGGACTCTGTGTCTGAAGGCCGAAGCTTGCACCATAGGAGAAAAGCAGTACGAAGATCGTCCTCCTGTGCAGTCGTCATCGCCAATCCCGGTGCGTTCTTTGCAGCCATCCACGCTTGGAAGTCTAACGCCTTTGGGTGGTTTTTCGCCTCAACCTCTACCAGCCAAGCATATAAACGTGCTACAAGGAGAGGTGACAACGCGTCCCGCCCCAAAAACGCACTGCACCAGCGACTGTAGATGTCGACAAATTGCGGTACTGCAGCGTGGGGCAGACTGTCCCCGATTGTGAGCGACCAATTTATCAGGTTACCCCACGCCGGACCGTTCGGCACGACGAAGTCATCGGTGAGCTTGCTCGTGTCGGCACCCAGTGCCACCCAGAGTGGCGCAGCAGCCTGCGAGTCGACGGTGATAGCCGCGCGAACGAGATCAGCAAGTGATTCTGCGTTGTCCACGGCCAGTGCGGGCAAGCAGCGAGTCAGAACCTTTTCCGATCGCTCCGAATGTGCAAGAGCGAGCAAGACAGTACGTCTCCATGAACCGTGCGTACCCGCCACACTCACCTGATCAAGCAGAAACCGCCATGCCGTCTCGTCGACGGTGTTCTCCGCATGCAACCGCGCAGCAAGCTCAACGCCGCGCACGAGGTGCACTGGTGCTGGGGCTTCCAACTCTAACGTAGCGAAATGTTCCGGCTCTTGATACAGTAGGCAACCGATCGCCCAATCACGCAGCACTTCGTGCGCGGGCTCTACGCGAACCGAGCTGAGCGCACGGAGTGATCCGCTCTCGATCAACGCAGTGACCGCATCCGCCGGTGAGGTGCTGGTGTCCATCGGAGCCGACGAGGCCAGTGAATGCAGCGCCAGCGACCGAAGCTGGCGACAGCGTTCCATCCGACAGTTTGCCTCTGCCGAGTCGCCTGTAGTCCACCACTGCAACGCCATTTGCGCTTCGCTGAAGGGCGCCGCGTCTTCGGCGGCCACGCTGCGCGCCAGCCGATCCAGGCGGTACAAGTTGCGCACCAGCTTCTCGGCAGGATGCCCATGCCGCAGAAGCGCGGCGAGTGCGGGGTCCGCATCCCGAAGCCAAGCCACCTCGTCATCGCCGAGCTCATTCATGACCAACGGTGACGCTTTGCCGAGATCCTGCAGTGCCTGCGCCGGCAGCCACGAGCGCGCATCGGCATCGAAGTCCAGCCGAGCCGTGACCACGACGCGGAACCCGCGCACATTTGCTGCCGCACGGATCAAATCTGCGACAGTAGCTTTCTGACTGCGGTCGTCAAAACGATCTATACCATCAATAAAAAGGGTGCTTCCTCCATCACCTGCCAAGTCCGTAAGGAACTCATGAGCCGAAACCTGACAGCCGAGCAGTGACGCCAATGCTACCCAGCCACCACCAGGTATACGGTGTGGGGCTATAACAAAGATTCTGGACTCGAAGCCTATGCGCTGTGCGAGGTCCTTCAGTATTCCCGATTTGCCAACTCCACCTGCACCAAGAATTTCGAGGTATCTGCCCTGCTCAAGATTTGAAAGAGCTGTAGTAACAAGGCCGCCTCGCTCGATTGCCACCCCATGCACACGCGAGTCAATGGTGGCCAACGCGTTCTCTGCTATCCCTGCGAGTTGCTCGCGAGCGACATGCAAGCTTCGATTGCCCGCGAGACGATAACCACGCTCGCTGGTGAGGCGCTCGCGTAGCGTGGTTGCATTCATACTCCCACCAACGGCGTCGACTTGCAGCGCGATCTGCTGAAGCGAGTCCCACAGCTCACCAGCTCGCATAGCATCCTGCGGGACGAGCTGCATCACGCAGCGATCATGCGCAAGCAGTGTGCAGATTGAGCCTGACTGCTCAAAGTCAAACGCCAGCACCTGAAAGCGAGACAGCAGCAACCGCACCGCCCTGTCGTCATGAGCTGCGCCGGCCTCGCGCATGTGGTTGCGGAATGCGCCAACGAACTCACGCATTGCCAGATGCGAGGCACCGGGCTGGTTCAGGCGGCGGAAGAAGCCTTCAGCGTCCTGGTACTCGCGCGCCCACTTTAGCACCTCTTGGATGTGCTGCTCGATTTTGGTGGACGTACGGGCAATCGCCACCGCAAGTTCGTAGCGCGTCGTCTCAAACTCGGACTTGGCCACAGCCCGGCAAGCCAGCGCGACCAATTCTGCAAAAGTATGGTCTCTAGCAGTAAATTTGATCGTTCGCTTCGCCTGTAGTTCAAGCGTGGCTGGACGCCCTTGGCGGTCATGCCCGATGACGATGACGTCATCCATCGGATTGTTGAAGCCAGCCCGTTGGAACGCTACACTCGTAACCATAACGCCCGGCAGTCCACGTGCTTCCCCGCCTGACAGCAACGGTAAAAGGTACTGTGCCCCAACATGGCCCTCTAGCCGAGAGCCGGCAGGTCCTGTAGCTGCTGGACTGGTAGTTGAATTCATGATGTTGGGTATGGGTTATAACGATCTCCGCAAAACAATTTTTTAAGACTTTGTTTAGTATCTACATATCGCAAATAGCATCTATAAAAACGTCCCTTTTCTTTACATAATTTATAAATTAAGCATCAGACATAAATCATATTCGCTTAAGCATTTAGTTAACCGCGTTGGTTGTCATCCCCAACTGTCGAGCGGTTTCGGCCAGTGATATAACATATGCGAAAACTGCCTTTCTCGCCAGCTCTTTTGGAGCCTGCCTGCTCACGAAACAGATATAATAGAATGCTAAACCGTTTTGGAAAACTTGATCCCGTAAGTGGATAGAAACTAAAAGAGCATGGCTGCAACCGAGCTGTTTTCTGTCCAAACTCAATCAAATGGATGACCTCCTTGTGTTGAGTGAGCCCGAGTAACGTGCATTTTTCAATATTTTACCCTGAACGTTGGGCTTTCCTCTGGCCTACTTTTCCTTCGGTCATAGAGCTGTAGTGGACCCGGATTTTCAGACAAGTGTTTAAGGTGGTAACTTGCCCAAAAAAGGGACAAGTTATGAGCGAAAAGCAACGCAAAAGTTTTACGGCACAATTCAAGGCCAAAGTGGCGCTTGAGGCAATCAGGGGCGAAAAAACCCTGAACGAAATCGGTCGGGAATTTGGTATCCACCCGAATCTGGTTGGGCAATGGAAGCGTGAGGTTCAAGAGCATGCGGCCGGTCTCTTTGAGGCCAAGCGCGGCCCGAAGCCGGTCGATCCACTTGCAGATCCGGAAAAGCTTTATGCTGAAATAGGTCGGCTCAAAGTTGAGTTGAGTTGGCTCAAAAAAAAAGTCGATCCGTACCTATGAAAGCGCGTAAAAACTGGATCAGCGACAAAGAACAGTTGTCGGTATCTACCCAATGTGAACTTGCCGGAGTAACCCGGTCAGGGTACTACGGGCAAAGTAAAAGCCTCATGCCAAATACTGAAGATCTGGAACTGATGAAGCTTCAGGTGGATCAAGCAGAACCTGAAAATCAAGTCATTCCTCGGCACCAGCCAGAACGCCGTATTGACGCAGATCTGGGTGGCCATGTGTTATTACCTGCTGGTATCGTACATCAAATTCCAGACTAAATACCGCCACTCTTTACAGGAACTGACTCGAATGATCGCTGCTGTACTCATGGAGCATCGCCTGTTGATAGATATTTTGTCTCTCAAAGAACAATTGCTCAAAAAGGTGAGGGATCCCGTCATGCAAATGGCCTTATTTTAACCGGACACTACTGTTGTGCATTTTCTTTTGAAGTATTATGAGTAAATAGATATCAGTGATATATTGGTATCATTATCCAATAGTGTCTTCCCCATGTTGATATAACTATTGAGGTGCTCATCCATGCCTACACGTTTTTCTCTTCGTTTTTGCTGCCTGTTATTGAGTCTCTTGTTTGTCTCGCATCAGTCTGAAGCAGTCGAACAGAATAACTCGCTACCAGCAGGCCAGATCCCATTGATTGAAGACCAACCACCTGGTCTGTCCACAGCGTTATCGAGTGACAACATCATGCTCCGGCAGGCGTCGAGTGTGCTGGAATCCATGAAGACCAAAGCTGAAGCAGGCCTTGATCCCGACCTGCCATCGATCGAATCATTGCTGCCCACGGTACGTTTCGCTTTTGCGGATGGCACAATCAACGGAAGTATCGCACCGGAATCAAGCAGTCTTTCGTACTGGGGCAGGCGGCAGTACTTCCTGGCTGATATCGGTTTGGGGTATTACAAGCCCGGCTGGGGAGAGGGAGGCCTTCGTGGCAAAGCGGGAATGGCCAGCCTGCTGGGCAGCCATGCTGCCGCCGGGTTATCGGTAACCCTTGACGAGCATCTTCTTGACGTGGTAGTCAATACGCTCTGGCAGACTCCGATTGACGGTCTGCAGCTGAAAGCATCCGGTGGTTATCTCCGTGGAGAGAAAGCGTTCACCTTTCTGTCAGGTTCTGCCATGCAGGATCTTGATCAATACAGCTGGGTTATTGGTGCTGATTGGATCACGTCCGATGAAGCTGCCGATACCGGGCTCCATGCAGTTGGAATAAGCCTCTGGGGAGCGCGTGCCGATGAAGACTCGCATGATGATCCGGTATACTTCATGAAAGAGAGCGCAGAAGCGTATACGCTGTATCGCGATCCGCTGGAGCTCAGCGAAGGAAGGCTGTTTGGCGTGGCAGCAACCGCACAGGCAGCCTTACATGAAAATCTTGTCACCAAAATCTCCGTCGGTTACGAATCGCTGGAATATCCTTTTGCCGATGGCTCGAAAGAAACCCACCGATCGCTCTATGGCGATCTGTCGGTAGTCTGGGAACCATGCGAAGAGATCAGCCTCAATGCGGGGTTGAAAAAAGGGAGCAGTGAAGAGCGCTTCAGCCTTGGAGCAGGGTTCGGTCCGATACGCATCAGTTCGTGGTACAGCGCCGGAGAAACCGGTCTTGAAGACGACAAAGGGATGATGCTCACCTATGCGCTTGGTCTGGGTTCCGGCACACAGAAAACCAGGCTGGCCGGCCGGATGCGGCCAAGAAGAAGCAACGGAGAAAGCGCCATGCTGTTGCAGGTTCAGCAGCGCCCGCAGCAGATGCCTCTGACCTTTCTGGCAAAGGTTGACGAAACAGCCGTAAGCGCTGATGCCGTCATTGAGAAATCAGGTCTCGACGGCAGTGCGTCGGTAGATCAGCAGGGCGATATTCATATTATGGTAGGCAACGGTACTCCACACATAGACCTTGTCCTGCGCAATGGCGTATCATTCGCATACGCGGGAACCATCGAATCTACCGCAAGCGACATCGTCATCCGTACGAAGCGCTTGCCGCAGATCGCCGCAACCTATCTCATCAGGGTTAGTTCCGATGACAAGAATTATACCATTAAAATGGAAACCGAATAATCCGCCCACATCCATGAGAGGACTTCGCAAGACAAGCCGGCTGAAAAGCATACCGGGAAGTATCGTATGCTTTATGAGCATCATACTCCAGCTGCACACTGCACAGGCCGTTACCATCCGATCGATAACGGTTGATCAGGACCGGATTGCAGCCAACAGCGCGATACAGCAAAGCGGTATAGCAGGCAGTGCGGTAGCTGAAGCACCAGCAGTCAGGATTACCGATGCATTCGGTAACCCGGTATCGGGTATCGACGTTGTTTTCGGAATCACGGCAGGTGGCGGCAGCATCACGGGCAATACGACCGTGACGACCGGTCCAGATGGCATCGCGAGCATTGAAGGCTGGACACTTGGCGCAATTGCAGGAGTCAATACTATCGAAGCATCCAACTCCGGATATGCCGGTTCTCCGGTCACGTTCACGGCCACCGGCACAGCCGGAGCGGCGGCAAAGGTCGTACTGACACGCGAGTCCGCAGGCACGGCATCAGGATCGGCATTCACGACGCAGCCGCAGGTCACGATCCAGGACGCTGAGGGCAACACCGTCAGCAGTTCGCAAGCCCAGGTAACGGCCACGGTCAGCACAGGCGGCACGCTGGTAGGCGCCTCAACGGTGACGGCCACGAACGGCGTCGCCACCTTCACGGATCTCGGCATCAGCGGCACGGCAGGCATCCAGTATACGATCACCTACAGCGCAGCAGGGCTTATAGCAGCCACCCAGGACGTGACCGTCAGTACCGGAGCGGCGGCAAAACTGGCAATAACAACCCAGCCGGTCGGCGGTACGAGCGGTAGTGCTCTGGCCACGCAGCCGGTTATCGAGGTACAGGATGCAAGCGGCAATGTCGTGACCAGCAGCACGGCAACAGTGAGCGTTGCCATCAAGAGCGGCACAGGCGGCACGCTTGGCGGCACCAAATCGGTAACGGCCAGCAACGGCGTCGCGACCTTCAGCGGCCTGAGCCTTGCCGGAACAGCCGGAACAGCATATACCCTTGAGTTTACAGCACCCGGCCTGACAGTTGTTACCTCCGCTGACCTGACGGTGTGCGGAGCGGCGGCAAGCCTGATGATCGAGACGCAGCCCGCTGGCGCCCAGAACGGGAGCAGTCTGGGAACCCAGCCCGTGATTCAGGTCGTGGACGCAAGCGGCAACCCGGTTCCGGTTGCAAACGTGCAGATAACGGCGTCACTGCCGAGCAGTAAAGGCGATCTGACGAACCCTACGGCAACAACTGGAGCAGACGGCAAGGCGACCTTTGTTGACCTGACCTATACCAGCAACTTCACGACCGCAAGTACGGCGTACAGCATCAAGTTCAGTGTACCAGGCTTGACAGAAGTGAGCTCCAGTACAGTCAACTTCACGCTGGCGACCGGCCAGAAATACCAGGGCGGCTACATCGCCTATCTTGGCGCCCCATACACCAATGGCCTTATCGCGGCTCCTGAATACACTGATAAGAATTTACTATGGGGCGGCTATGGCACTGCAACCCTCGCCTATGACCAGGGTCTCGGCTTCGGTGCGAAAAACACGAACTTAATTGTGACTACGCTTGGAGCAAGCTCAAACTATGCCGCCGGGTACTGTAACAATTTGAGTGCCGAAGGTTACACAGACTGGTACCTGCCGAGCAGAGACGAGCTGGACAAGCTGTATGATAATCTTAAGTTCCATCAAATAGAGGGTTTTGCTGACACCCTCTACTGGAGTTCGTCGGAGATCGACGCGCTCAATGCGCGCATGCAGTACTTCGACGACTATGGCATGCAGAGCTACCTCCCCAAGGACACCGGCTTCAAGGTACGGGCGGTGCGGGCTTTTTAAACGATTAATCCATTCGTCAATTTCACGGGTGTGCAGGTGGAATATGCCCCCCTTGCCGAGAATTGCGATATATGGCACTCTACTATGAACTTCCGGCTACTGCGATATGTATGCACTTATCCTGAAGATCTTTGAGTATACGAAGAGCTTTCCTCGGGAGTACAAATACACGTTGGGGCAGGATCTGAAGCGCGACAGCATGGTGCTGGTGCGACACATCTATCGTGCCAACAAGGCGAAGGACAAACAGATATTTCTTGAGGCGTTTCTGGATGATTTCGAACTGCTGAAGCTTGAAATTCGCCTCTCGGTGGATATGAAGGTACTCTCCCTGAAGCGGCAGGCTGAAATCGCCGCGCTCATGGAGTCGATCGGCAGACAGGTTACCGGGTGGCACAACGCTTCCCGGTAATGCCGCACTCCGGCTCGCCAAGGCAGGCCGGAGTGCGCAAGGCTTGGTTCAAAAGCGGCGGGGCGGGGAGCCGGCCTGGCAGTTCGCCGGGCGGTACAGGAGATGGCGGAAAGATGCCTTTTCGTCATGATGCAGCTTCTGCTTTGTTGCTGTTGGCGGTTTTGCTGACAACAACTACTGGAGTTCTTCGTAGAACAATGCAAACAACGCGTGGAACCAGAACTTCGGCAATGGCGACCAGAACGACAACAACAAGAACAACAACAACCGTGTTCGAGCGGTGCGGGGTTTTGAACCGGCAGGCATGCGGCCCGGATCGCCAGTTTTCCGGGTCGTTGCCATGTTGAGCGGCCGATCGGGACAGCTCGACCTGTTCCGTAACATGCCGATCCCGCAGGCAAGCGGTTCGATCAGCCTTGAGAAGAGCTGTTCGAAGCCTATGCGTCCTGCAGGAAGCACAAGCGGCGCACTGCAAGTGCCCTTGCTTTTGAAGTCGATTACGAGGAGGAACTCTGCCGGTTGCTGAAAGAGATTATTACTCCGGCAATTAAAGGACTCAACCCTTTGCATACCGAACGCTTGGGTGATCAAATAGTTTTTCTACCTGTTCCGGCGTCTTCTGCAGATGCCTCAAATGTGAAACGGTCTTCTTCCGAATCGCATCTT
>NZ_JAIGND010000035.1:0-21779 GCF_036528655.1 Chlorobium sp. | reverse complement strand
TATTTTGATAATATATCTCGGTCTACTTGCATTGTCTGTAAGGATATTCTGGCTTTCACAGCAGTTTCAGAAGCCCATTCTGTTCGATCCCGCAACGGAATGGCTAAGAAAAACGGAGGCGGCCATTCTTAATGAGAAGGTTTCTGAACTTATAGAGTTGTTGAAGCCCAAGAATCCACATTAGCCTAAGTAAAAAGTTTTATATCAAATCAGCTATTACAGTATGTTTCGCAGTCTACGAAGGGCTAGTCTTGAGTTTATGCAGCAAGATGTTAAGCGTGGGCGACAGCGGGGAACGCTGACCGGTGGAGGTCTGATTCGTTCGGTAGGAGGCTGGTCAGAGGTGTTGTCGATGAAGCTATGGGGTGAACGACAGTGGAGATTTTGCTCAAGAGGTGATTGCTGAGGCTGATGTTTCGGTGGCAGGCTATGGAGAACGGTTGTCGCCGCAAAGAGTTCTCCAAAATCAGGAAGGAGCTTGCGATGACGCTGGTATTCGAGATGGGTATATCGTATGCCCTGATGGCTCCGCTGCTTGGGGTATCGGCATCGGAAGTGTGTCAGATTATCAAAAAAGCGCGTACGTAATGATTTCAGGAGCGTCCCGCAGTGTACTATATCTACAGAGATCGACATATAGGGAATGAAGGTATTTTCTTCGCATACATATGTGGCGTGAGGAGATGCCGATGTGACAATTGCCCAGTCTGTCGAGGGTTTCAACATTGAGAGTTGTCGAAAATCTGTGTGAAGTCGGAGTGAAAAGCGACTGAAATGAATGTCGGTACCTAATTTAACGAATAGATACTTTCTAGATTTTTTGTTTTTTTTGCTTATGTATTATCTGAAACTAAAAAAAATATCAATATGGAATTAGAAATATTACGGTTACTTCATGAGATTAAAAGCAGCTTGGCTGTAGTAACTGCTGGCAAAGAATGGATGTCCATGATACAAGTATTGCTGGGCGGTTTTATGGTAATAGTTGGTTCGATAATTCAAGAGTATTGGCGAGAAAAAAAAGAAATACGCGCAATTCGCAGAGAGAAGTTAGAGCTATTAGGTGGTCTTGCAGAAGAAATAGAATATTCTGTACAGAAATTAGTTGCAAAAATAAATCATGAAAAGAAATTGCCAGAAGGTGAGGTCAATCCTCAGCCATATGAGAAGGTTCCGACACTTTTATTAAATGTAAATCTTTATTATCGAGAACTTTTAAGCGAAGCAGACGAAATAGATAGAGCTATTAAATTATTTATGGAATCATTACATGTCAGTACGATCAATCTAAGTGATATGAATGATCCTTTTGTTAGAGCTTTTCAAAAGGTTCTTGATGCAAAAAAAACATTTAAAGATAAGTTGGTATCACTTTCAAAAGTTTGTTGATAGCGGGAATCAAGGAGTGACGCAAGGATGAAGGGATATTCCTGAAATTATGAACTTGCAATAAAACAACTCAGAGTTATCTTTTTACGATATAAATAAACCAGTCGAGCCATATGCCACGAGGAGCGAGACTTGACACACCGGGAACGCTGCATCATGTAATGGTGCGGGGAATTGAACAGGGTAGTATCGTTCGCGACGATAGCGACAGAGTGGAATTCCTTCGCCGCTACCTTCCGGTACATGGCCTTGAAACAGTACAGGAGGGGAGACCGGTGGGACGAAAACAACTGCCGGAACCGGAACAACTGGGGAGCGAACTCGGTCGCTCCGGTGTACGCCTATCCCGAAGGGGTCTCCGGCTACGGAACCTGGAACCAGAGCGGCAACGTCATGGAGTGGTGCAGCGTCTGGCACGACGAAACCGATTCCGCAAGCGCTTCATCCGGTGAAGAGTCACTCCGACAGGAACGTGGCGGCTGCTGGCGTTACCCCGACAAGTTCGCCTTCCGCTCTTCGCAGCGCTCGTTCGTAGTTTCCAAAGCCGTCAACGATTTCCGCGGATTCCGCCTCGTATTGCCGGTGCAGGCGGACTCATAAACAACTCCGCCCTCAGAACTCGTAACTCAGAACTGAAAAAAACTTGCCGTGCTTTGTAGGTAATCGTATATTTGTTTTTTGTAAAAGTGAATTGGTCGCGCATGATTCGGTATGGGGATATTCAATTTATTTCCAATAAAATGTGCAAGGATGTCAACTACTATGATATCAAAAATAAATCATAAAACATGACTAATTTAAAACAGGATTAACGCTCTATTTATCGATAAACTTGCAGAAGGCAAGATAGTAGTTAAAGATGTTAATCATTTTTTCATAATTCTTTACTACGAAACTCAATTTATAACATATTTCGTTTAGTAAAATATTCTATAAAAAGAAAAAAGTATTTTGTCTATTTATGTTTTTTTGAAATAAATAATTGTAAAACTGATATTATATGACTTTACCAGCAAAATTTCGTTTTCGTAATTCAGATAGTATTGGCGCTGCAGATGCTGAAGAAGATCTTCGTTTTTTACGAAATTGTTTTGTTGATATAGGGTATCTTGATTCTTTAAGGGATTGTGATGATCCAAAAAGAATTGTAATTGGCAGGACTGGTAGTGGTAAGAGTGCGTTATTATTGCACTTGAGAGAGCTGGAAGATCATGTTATAGAAATAAAACCAGAAAGTTTAGCTCTTGCTTATATTTCTAACTCTAATGTGCTTGATTTTTTTTCTAATATAGGTGTGCGTCTCGATGTGTTTTATAAGTTATTATGGCGACATGTGTTTGCTGTCGAAATTTTGAAGCATCATTTTCATATTAATTCAGAATCGGAAAAAAGAAATTTTTTGGTTAGGATTAGGGATTTATTTAAAAATAATAAAAAAGATGAAACGGCTATTGAGTATTTAGAAAAGTGGGGGAAATCATTTTGGCAAGAAACTGAATATAGAATAAAGGAAATAACAAATAAAGTAGAGGATGAATTAAAAGCATCTGCAATTTCTCAGGTGCCAGGAATAAATTTTTCTGGAGGGGGTTCGATTGTGTTGAGTGAGGAGCAAAAAACTGAAATTGTTAATAAAGCCCAGCATGTTGTTAATGATGCTCAGATAAGGGAGTTGTCAGATATAATAGATTTAATTGATAATGTTATATCAGATCGAAAAAAAAGATATTATATAGTTATAGATCGTTTGGATGAGAATTGGGTTGATGATAAGTTGAGATATCGATTGGTTCGTGCTTTGATTGAAACTGTAAGAGATTTTCGAAAAGTTAGAGGTGTAAAGATTATTATTTCTATTCGTTACGATTTGTTGCGGCGTGTTTTTAGTCAGACTCGTGATGCTGGTTTTCAAGAGGAAAAGTATGATTCATTATATTTAAGGATGAAGTGGGATAGAGATAGCATGAAATCAATGCTTGATAAACGAATAAATTATCTTGTTAAGCAAAGATATACAAATCAAGAAGTTGGTTATAAAGAATTGTTGCCTAAACAGATAAAAGGTTATGATCCTTTTTCTTATATGGTAGAAAGGACATTGATGAGGCCTCGTGATTTGATTTCTTTTTTTAATTATTGTATTGAACAGTCGATTAATTCACCTGTTGTTTCTGGTATTGTGTTATTAAATGCGGAATATTTATATTCACGTGCAAGATTAAAGTCATTAGCTGATGAGTGGTATGCTGATTATCCTAGTTTGTTAGATTATGCGAAAATATTAAAGAATAGGCCGCCTATATTTAGTATAAGTTTGATTACTGATAAAGAAATAGAGGAGTTATGTCTAGCTGTAGCTGCTGAAAAAGGGCTTAGAAAAGATAATTTGTCTGAAATCGGTTTTTCTATTGCAGAGGGTTTGAGTGGTGCTTATGAAATGAAGTTTATGTTGGTAAAAATCTTTTATATTGTAGGATTAATAGGTATAAAAAATGGTTCATATTCAGAATATGTATGGTCATATAAGGATGAGGGTATGCTGTATGATGGTGATTCTAATGATGAAGTGAAAATAGCAATACACCCGATGTTTTATATGTCTTTTGGGGTCAAAGCTCATTCTATGAGACAGCGCTCTACAAGAAGAGACTGATAAGACTGGATTTATGTTGGTAAGCAAAACGTATGTTAATGAATAGTTTTTGATTGTCTCTGGGATATTCCAAATGGGAAGTTCCGGGACGTTGTTCCGTTCCTACAAATTCTACTGTTGATCTTCTGGGTCAATATGCGAAGCTGGGGTTTCGCGTTCCCAAGTGGATTTCCGGTTTTGTTCTTTTTGCAGAAGTTTTTCGTGTGCAATGCCGAGGGGACGCTCGCAACTACGTAAACTAAATGCAACTTCAGAACGTTTTTATGTATATCGAAATAACTCTATAAAGTATTGTTTTATAATATTATAGTCTGTAATCCGTATTCGGTATTCAGGAGGCTGTTTTGCCGGAAACGTAGCGGTGGATGAGACTCGAGACGAGAGTCTGGTAAGGAATGCCTTCTTCCAGGGACTTTGCCTTAAGCCTGTTCAAGTCGCTTTCGGATATTCGGATGTTGATTCGCTTGTTTTTATTCGAAGTATTGCGAGCGTAGGCCTCATACTCCTCCTTGAGCTTTTTGAACTCTTCGACCGATCGCCATTCGTCCTGTTCATAGGAACGAAGGATATCTTCTTCGCTGTCATCGTTCTTCTGCGTTTTCATTTTTTTCTTTCAGATAGTGTTTCGTGGCTTTCCTGCCCGGAAACGGAGCGGTGGATGAGGCCGATTATGTGTTCGCTTTTCGTGAGGATCGCGGCCTGTTGCGTTTTGGCTCGTATTCCCGGTCGATTCGTTCCTTGAGGAACATTTTCAAAAGCGACTGATAGGGCACATCCCTTTCGTTGGCAAGCACCTTGATGCGGTTGAGCATCTGCTCGGGAAGCCGGAGCGAAATGGTTTTCATGGTCGGTTTCAGGTCGGGGAAGATTGCGGTTCCCGCTTTTTCCCAGTCGATGTATTCCGACGAGTCATGCGTGGCCCAGAATTCCCGCTCATCCTGTTCACTCCTGAATTCAGGAACTGTTTTTTTCTGCTTTTTCATAAGTGTTCTGTTCCCTCCTGTTCATGTCCCGCGATGAAATGATTCTGATCTTGTCTTTTCTGAGCGTGAAGACGACAAAGAGTCTTCTTCCTGCATTTGTTTTGCCAAGGGCAAACCATCTTCTCTCCACTCCGGAGTGCTTCATATCATCGGCGACGATCAATGGCTCGTTGAAGAAGATATCTTCCGACTCGGAGTTTGCTACTCCATGTTTTCCGGGATTTTTTGAAAGATTGCCTTCATCCCATTGGAACCCGGTGATGCCTGTAAAACGATCCATGACGCTGCGTATATTGCTGAAATATACAAAGTGGTGGGGAAAAGGGCAAGTGATGCTCTTGAAGAAGCGGTTCGCAGCGCTCGTTCGTGGTTTCCAAAGCCGTCAACGATTTCCGCGGATTCCGGCTTGTGTTGCCGGTGCAGGCGGACTCAGAAACAACTCAGCCCTCAGAACTCGTAACTCAGAACTGAAAAAAACTTGCCGTGCTTTGGCTGTAATCGTATTTTTCCATTTTGCAAAACGAGTTATTCTTCCAAAAAGCCCCCATAACCCTTGCATCTTTCGAATGGATAAAAAAACTCTCTCAGGGTGGGATGTCGAGGATAACAAACAATTCCTTGGCGAAGGGATGCAGCAGGCGCTCAAGGCCGAACCGATGGCTTGCCTCTTGATAGACAAAAGGGGGAAGGTATGAGCGGGAGAAAAAAAACAGGTAAGGATGTTTCTATTGTTCGCTCCTCGGCGGCTGAATACCTGACCTTTATCGCTGCCAGCGGCACAGGGGGCGTCGATGCGGTTTATGCCGATGAAAATATCTGGCTTACCCAGAAGATGATGGGGATGCTCTATGACGTGGCGACTCTTACCATAAACTATCACCTGAAAAAAGTTTTTTCAGACAGCGAATTACAGGAGGACTCAGTTATTCGAAATTTTCGAATAACTGCCCGAGACGGAAAAAACTACAACACCAAACATTACAGTCTTGCAGCTGTCATTGCCGTTGGTTACAAGGTAAATTCCGAACGTGCAGTACAATTCCGCAAGTGGGCGACCACTATCATTGAGGAGTTCACCATCAAGGGCTATGCCATGGATGACGAACGACTGAAAAGCGGTGGCTCCATCCTTACCGACCAGTATTTTGAAGAACAGTTGCAGCGTATTCGGGAGATTCGTCTCTCCGAGCGCAAGTTCTACCAGAAGGTCACCGACATCTACGGGGGGTCTCAGGGAAGTTCATGAAATCATGAATTTACGATGACCAGAATGCTGCGTTAACTTTCTCCGATACACACCAACGAGTAGAGGCATGCCGAGAGGTCCAGGATTCGATTCGCCGGGCACGTTGCATCATGTGATTATCCGGAGGATCGAAAAAAGAGAGATTGTTGCCGACGATAAAGATCGGGGAATATTCGTATCCGGAATGGGTTCGGTTGTCGTGGAGGTGTGAGGGATATGGCTGGTCGGTTTTTTTTGTTTGTGCCGACTGAATTTGGTACTATATTAAGACCGGAGGTGACACAATGAAAATAACATCAGATATCAGGCCGATAACCTGGCTTAAGGCAAATGCGGCGTTACTGCTCGAGCAGATTAACGAAACACGCAGACCGGTAATCATTACTCAGAACGGTGAGCCTAAAGCGGTGCTTCAGGATCCGAAAAGTTATGAAGATATGCGCAATGCTCTCGGTATTCTGAAGCTGATTGCCCAGGGAGAGGAGGATGTGAGAAAAGGCGATGTGCATGAGCACGGCGAGGTGTTTGACGAACTGGAAAAGCAGTTGCGAAAGCCGGTATGAGAAACAGTTATCGTGTTTTATGGACTGGGGTTGCAAAGCGGGATCTTCGTGAAATTGTGGAATTCATTGCTTGCGACAGTCCTGATAACGCCATGAAAATTCTGCATCATATCCGGAAGAAATCAGAAGAGCTTGGCTGTTGTCCTGAACAAGGTCGGATTGTTCCGGAGCTTCTCGATCAGGGGATCAATTTCTACCGGGAGTTGTTGATTCAGCATTGGCGTCTTCTATACCGGATTTCTGAGGATCGAGTTTTTATTCTTTCAATCATCGATAGCCGCAGAAACGTCGAGGATATTCTCCTGCATCGTTTTCTTGGTTTATGATATAGCTCTGGAATACCGGAACAGAGATCTTTGTGACGCGTAACTACGGGCGAAAAGGGGACGCTCAGAACTACGTAAACTAAACGCAACTCCAGGGCGTTCTTCCGTCTATCAAAAAAATTCTATAACGTACAATTTTGTAATGCTATAGCTTGTTGACTGTTTTCGGTATTCAGGAGACCGTTTTGCCGGAAACGTAGCGGTGGATGAGGCCGATCATGCGTTCGCTTTCCGTGAGGAGTGCGGTCTGCTGCGTTTTGGCTCGTATTCCCGGTCGATTCGTTCCTTGAGGAACATTTTCAAAAGCGACTGATAGGGCACGTCTCTTTCGTTGGCAAGCACCTTGATGCGGTTGAGCATCTGCTCGGGAAGCCGTAGCGAAATGGTTTTCATGGTCGGCTTCAGGTCGGGGAAGATTGCGGTTCCCGCTTTTTCCCAGTCGATGTATTCCGACGAGTCATGCGTGGCCCAGAATTCCCGTTCATCCTGTTCACTCCTGAATTCAGGAACTGTTTTTTTCTGCTTTTTCATAATTGGCTATCTCCCTCCTGTTCATGTCCCTCGATGAAATGATTCTGATCTTGTCTTTTCTGAGCGTGAAGACGACAAAGAGCCTTTTTCCTGCATTCGTTTTGCCAAGGGCAAACCATCTTCTTTCGATTCCTGAATGCTTCATATCATCGGCGACGATCAATGGCTCGTTGAAGAAGATATCTTCCGACTCGGAGTTCGCTACTCCATGTTTTCCGGGATTTTTTGAAAGATTGCCTTCATCCCATTGGAACCCGGTGATGCCTGTAAAACGATCCATGACGCTGTGTATATTGCTGAAATATACAAAGTGGTGGGGAAACGGGCAAGTGATGCTCTTGAAGAAGCGGTTCGCAGGCTGCAGCCGTAAGCCTGTATTCGGTTTTCAAGAGGGGTTATTCCGGGACGGGATCGGAGTGTCTTGAGGAAGAGGAATAGGGGACGCAGTGCAATAGCGTAGAAGATTGTGTTTAGCCGTGCAGTGAGCAACCAAACGATGAGTGCTGGCAGCTTTTGAAAAGCAAAAGACAAAAGAGCCAGATGCCACGAGGATCGAGACTTGACACACAGGGAACGCTGTCTTATGTAATGCGGCATAAACAAAGATCTCAGTGGTGGGCGGATTCTGGACGGTGATGCGTTTGTAAGGGATGTGTTGAAAGACGCGGAAGATCGCATGGCGTTGCCATTATCGGCAGACGAACATCGAGCGTATTTATTTTATTTGGGAATAAAAAAATGATACTATAATATAGTATCATGCAGAAGAGACACAAAAAGATTCTTGACCAGATTTTTCAAAATCCGGTTCGTTCGGATGTTCAATGGGCTGACATCGAGAATCTGTTGTATGCTCTTGGAGCCGAATTGTCTGAAGGGAGGGGCTCACGGGTTCGCATTGCCCTTAATGGAGTTCGTGCTGTTTTTCACAGACCCCATCCTCAAAAAGAAACAGACAAGGGAGCCTTACAATCCATGAGGCGTTTTTTACAAGAAGCAGGAGTCCGATAAACATGTTGACTTATAAAGGATATACCGGTCATGTTGAATATGATGACGAATCCGGAATTTTTCACGGTGAAGTACTGGATACAAGAGATGTCATCACGTTCCAGGGTACAACCGTTGATGGGATAGAGAGGGCATTCAGGGAGTCGGTCGATGACTATCTGGAGTTCTGTCAGGAAAGGGGAGAGGAGCCTGATAAGCCCTTTTCCGGAAAACTGGTGCTGAGAATGAGCCCGGAACTGCACCATAAAGTCTTTATCAAGGCTGCAAAATCAGGTAAAAGCCTGAACCGATGGATTTCCGATACTCTTGAATCGGCATGATCTTTCAAGCCGTTATTGCAAATTTTATGATGAGGGAAGTTCCGGGACGTTGTTCCGTTGCCACAAATTCTACTGTTGATCTTCTGGGTCAATATGCGAAGCCGGGGTTTCGCGTTCCCAGGTGGATTTCCGGTTTTGTTCTTTTTGCAGAAGTTTTTCGTAGGGGGATTCCGGAGCGATATCCGCTTCGTTGGGCCATGCGATGGATGGGTGGAGAGGGGCGAACACAGGGCCTTTTTGCGGTGGGGGGGCTTTGAGGTGCTGATTTCTGCGAGAATGAAAGGCGAGTGTTATATTGCGCTGTGAATGGGGAATTCAAATCTTGCGGAGTGAATATGAGTCCTACCGTGTTTTGTGAACAAGGGTTTCGATTTTTCTTCTTTTCGCGTGAAGAGAGCAGAATGCATGTACATATTCTATCGTGTGATGGCGAGGCGAAGTATTGGCTTGAACCTGAAATTGAACTTGCTAAAAGTTCCGGTTATTCAAGAATTCCGGTTATTCAAGAATTCAGTTAAAACAGATCGAATCAATAGTGGAGGCACACAGCGATGAACTCTGTCAAGCATGGCGAAAGCATTTCAGAAGTTGAGGTATCGAACATTTCACAACACGGCATCTGGCTTCTCTATAACGGCAAAGAGCTGTTTCTTTCATATAAAGATTTTCCGTGGTTCAGGAATCAAACGGTAAAATCAATTCTTAACGTTAAGGAGCAATCAGCTGGTCATTTCTGGTGGCCTGATCTGGATGTGGATTTGACGGTGGAGATTATAGAACATCCAGAACGCTTTCCGCTTGTTTCAAATGAGCAGGTGACATCTTGATCTGGTTGGTTCCGGAACGCCTGACAGCGTTACACGCGCCAGGTTGCAGGGCAAAAACGGCAGGAGCAGTACCCTGTTCCTGCTGATATGATTCTCCAGGGCATCCTGAAATAGCTGCTCTATGGATATATTCCTTCAACACACCCGCACATCTTACAGGGAGAAGGTGTGACCTTCCCAACCTGTTTCGATGCAGGCATTTCATTGCAAAATCCCTGGTCCTGATGATTTTCAAAGACATTACCTGGCTGGACAGTGCCAGTATTGAAGCGATCGAACAGCAGTTGCCTGAAACTGTTTCCCGGCGCCCCCTGACTCGCGGTCTGCGCCGAAGCGCCCTTATGGTTTCGGCCCATCGGGTCAACCATCTGAACAAACTGGATCTACTGGCAGCAGATATGGCTGTCATCAACCTGGAAGATGGCGTTGCACCGCAAGAGAAGCCCCGCGCTCGTGCTCTGGCCGCGCTGTTTACCGCCCATGCCCGGGAGGCGAAAACGGAACTGATTGTACGGGTCAATCCCCTGGGTGAAGGGGGTGAAGAAGATATCCGGCTGATCAATCGGGCAGTGCCGGACGCAATCCGTATCCCCAAGGTCAGAACCGCTCAGGAAGTCGAACAGGCTTGTCGTCTGGTAGATCCTGCGATTCGAATCCATCTTTCTGTCGAGACCGGTGAGGCACTGAAGAAACTTGCCGAGTTGAGGGTTGAGGAGCGGGTGGATACGGTCTATCTGGGTATTCTGGATTTATGTGCCGATCTCGGATTGCCCCAGTCGGTGATCACTCCTGGGAACCCGACGGCCAGCTATATGCTTTCACGCTTTCTGGTGGATGCCCTCACAGCGGGCTTTCATCCGGTATCGTTTGTCTATCAGGAGTACAAGGATCTGGAGACCTTCGAAAAATGGTGCCTTCAGGAACGGAGCATGGGCTTTTCATCCAAAGGCTGTATCTCTCCGGGGCAGGTGGAGCTGGCCAACCGGGTTTTCGCCCCCAGGCCAGAGGAGCGCGCGCGAGCAATAAGCATTGTGCGCTGTTTTGAAGAGGAGGCAAAAAAGGGCAACACCGGCTTTGTGCATGCGCAGTACGGGTTTATCGACGAGCCTGTTTACAGAGGAGCATTGGCTGTTCTGGCTGCAACCGATCATGAGAAAGTCTCAGGAATGTAATGCGATGCTGAACGTATGCCGAAGGGACGTTCTTCCGTCTATCGAAAAAATTCTATAACGTATAGTATTGTAAAGCTATAGTTTGTGGCCTGTTTTCGCTATTCAGGAAGTCGTTTTGCAGTTTCAAAGTCCAAGCTCACTATGAGAACCAGGGCGCACAAGCTCAAGGGAGTGATCGTCGGGTTTGCGGTAGATCAAAATGAGGTCAGGCTTGACAACGGGTGGGGATGGTGTTTCCAGGGAGAATCCATGCCATCTTTGCCGGGAAAGTTTGTTGAAGTCTGAATGGGGCTAACAATCTACAGCCCTGTCGGCAGGGTTATGTTCCGATTATCTCATTGAGGCCTTCGATAACCCGAATCAGCTCTTCGGCAGAAAGCCTTCCGATTCTGCTTCCGATCCGTTCTGTTGACAGGGTTCTGATCTGGCTGATTTTAACCCACGATTTTTTTGGAAGAGCGGCTGATTCAATAGGCGTGGTAAGCGGAAAACCCGCTTTTTGTGGCTGGCTTGTCAACGCGATTGCAATAACCGTTCCTGATCGGTCATTAAACACATCATGGCTTACAACCAGTACTGGTCGGAGGCCGGATTGCTCATTACCCCGCGTCGGGTTGAGGTCGGCCCATCGGATTTCACCTCTCAGTATTCCGGCCATGCGTCAATCTCTCCGTTCATACCCTCTTCCGCGAGTTGGCGCTCTTCGACAGCATCAAGTTTTGCGCATTCCTCGGCCAGTCTGCTGTGCTCGATGCGTTCGATTTTTTCATAGAGCGCTTCCTGTATTGCCTGACTGCGATTGGCAAAAACCTTTGCTTTGACAAGCCGGTCAATTTTTACGATGGTCGCGGCATCAATGGTTACCGCAACTTTTGTTTTTCCCATCTGCTCTCCTCATTGCATGGTTATCATACCTTTTATCATACCGATTCCTTTTGATTAAATCAACGTCGAGTCATTATTTTTTTTCAGAGAGTCGCAATTCCTCCGTGATTGCCAGGGGTGAGTGGGCCGAGGGATTTTACGGTATTCAGGAGGCCGTTTTGCCGGAAACGTAGCGGTGGATGAGACTCGATACGAGAGTCTGGTAAGGAATGCCTTCTTCCAGGGACTTTGCCTTAAGCCGGTTCAGGTCGCTTTCGGATATTCGGATGTTGATCCGCTTTTTTGCCACTCGTTCATATCAGTCAAGCCGATTTGCTGAAAAGATTACAGGGAGGAGAATATCTGAAAGAGACCGAAGGCGGCCAACGCAAGGCCCGATATGCCGAGCAGAAACCGGTTTGCTCTGTGGCCGAGTCTGCCTGAGGCGGAGCAAAGCAGAATGAATCCTGCAAGCGTCACAATGATTGTTACATAAAATCCCGCCAGCAATCCGATGCCATACATCGGCGTTACCTTCCATCCCGCCAGCAGCAGCGGACCTGTCACGAGGCTCCAGAAGAGGTATGGCCCTGGATTAAGCAGGTTCACCAATACTGCCCGAAACAGATTCTGCCGGTCACCGGATGACGGGCTCTCCTGCACAGGCTGAAAATCCCGCCATGCACGGAATGTGCCCGCTGCCAGATACAGTGCGAAGAGCCCTCCGGCAAAACGCAAAACCTGCAGCCACCAGACCGGCAGTCGGCTCAAGGCAAGCAGGACGATGGCGATCACCGGACCGTCACTCAGCAGGGGCGCGAAGATCATGGGAAGGGTTTTTCGCCATCCCTGACGAAGCGTCTGTGCCATAAGATAAGCCTGAAACTGACCCGGCTGCATGGCTGCGGTGAAACCGTATCCAATTCCCCAGATCAGATAAGTGAGCATGCGCCTTGCATTAAGTTGACAGGGCCGATGAAACACCTTTTCCTGTTACAATATACAGGTAAATTGAGTAGTACTCCAGGACGCAGATCCAAACCCTCAACTGTCAGATGAATCTACTACTGATAGCGAGTTGCGAGAGTTTCTGTAAATACGGGGAGACTGCGGCAACGTCATGGAGTTGTGCAGCGTATGGCACGACGAAACCGATTCCGCAAACACCGCCTCCGGCGAGGAATCTCTCCACCAGAAACGGGGCGGCTGCCGGCGCTATCCCGACAAATTCCCCTTCCGTGCCTCGCAGCGCTCCATTGTGGTTTCCAAAGCCGTCAACGATTTCCAGGGATTCCGACTGGTGTTGCCCTTATAGGCAGGTATATAAGCAAATCCGAAACCAGAACTTATGGGCACCTCTAAAAACTTATTACGCGACCCGATTGCTGCGTTGGGCGGTACTCGAAATCCTCATGTACTCTGTGTACATTCCGGTTTCTCCGTTCCGTCCGCCTTGCACTCGGACCGCTCATCACACTTTTTAGAGGTGCCCTTATAATACTTGCCGTGCTTTGGTTGTAATCGTATATTTCTTTTTTGTAAAACGAGTTATTATAACCAAAGGCTCTCATGACCCGTATCGCTTTCGAATGGATAAAAAAACTCTCTTCAAGCAGTATGTCGAGAAAAAGAAACGCTTGCTTTCATCTGAAAAAAGCTTTTTCAGACTGCGCAACAGGACATTGACAAACATGGAAAAAGCTGTGCATGCAGAGGTTATTCGGGAGGTTGGTCGTGACTGACCCGGAACCGCTCATTCCAAAACATGGTGGTTATCGCAGGCTGAAAAGCTTTCAGGTGTCGCAGCTCGTCTATGACGTTACGGTGCGTTTCTGCAACCAGTACGTCGATAAACGCAGCCGAACGCATGACCAGATGGTGCAGGCTGCCCGGAGCGGTGTGCAGAATATTGCAGAAGGTTCTGCTGCTTCCGCGACGTCGAAGAAAACCGAACTCAAGCTCACACAGGTTGCCCGGGCAAGCCTCGAAGAGCTGAAACTTGACTTCGAGGATTTTCTGCGGCATCGCGGGCATGAACTGCTTGATCCGCAGCATCCGGCGCTCAGGCGATTCAAGACGCTTCAGCCGAAAACCCTGCATGAGGTGCAGGCGTGGGTTGCCGAGGAGAGAAGACAGGCCACGGAAGCACAGGGACTATCACGGACTCTTACGGACAGGCAGGAAGTCGTCCATTCGTCCTTTCCTGTCCGTGGACGTCCGTGTTTGACCACCCTGAGTTCAGCCTGTCTGGCTGCAAATGCGGCGCTTTCGCTTCTGAACCTGGCATGTTACCTCCTCGACCGGCAAGTTGCGAAACTTGCCGCGGATTTTGAAAACGAGGGCGGTTTTACCGAGCGGTTGTACCGGGTGCGAACCAGCAGAAGAAACCAGCAACGATGACGCGAGACTTGTGAGGCGCCTTTCCGTAGCCTGAAAAAGCAGGTGGCAGAGGAGCCTGTATTTCACCGGTTTCGATGACCGGTTCACCATAATGGAGCGTTCAGCGGTTTTATCGGGGCATGTTCCGAACCTGCTTTGAGCGGATCATCAGAAACGAACGGGATATGGACAATATCAGGGCATCTGTCAGAAACAATCCCTGCAAGTGGTATCGAGACGATTTGTACCAGCAACGGTGATCCGATATTGACTCCTGCACCGGGTAACCAATCCTGTTCGCTGGTGAAAAATATTTTCCGCGACCATTTGCCTGAATCGTCATTTTTCTTATACTTCAGCCATATATGGCGCCGGTCATGGAGACATGACGGGCTTAATAGGGAATCCGGTGCAAGTCCGGAACAGTACCCGCTGCTGTAATCCCGCGCTGGCCGCTTGGCTGGCGAGATGGTTTGCCGACAATGCCACTGTCCCGATCTGATCGGGATGGGAAGGACGGCAAGACCCGGGAAAGTCAGAAGACCTGCCGCATATTTTTTAACGCTTCGGGAATAAAGCAACATACCACATGAAAAACATCCTCGTTCCATTTTCGGGAACAGGCTGGTTTCTGACATCGTTCAGCTCGATGCGCAACCGGCTGCTTTTCTTTCTTTTTGGTCGTATCATTTTTTTTGTTCGAAACTATTCGTTCGGCCCTCCAGTCGGCTTGCCGCTGCATTTCCTGATGATCGGTAACGATACTACACTCGCTTCTCACAGTTATTATCCTCCGTTGCTGTTTCAGGCTGAATGGATCGATCTTCCGGGGCCGGATACGTATCCCGATAGCGTCAGGTGCCGATGGTTTTCTCACGAAGAGTCAGCTTTTGCAGGCAATACGCTGACCAGCTTTCCGTTCTGGCGAAACAACTGAGATCAAGTGGAGACCGGGATGAAAAGCTTTCCGGCAAACCTGCCGCATGGTTCTGGTGATCGTCTCAACAGTGCGGAAACCGTGGTGAAAAAATTCCGGTTCCGCTTCGTTCTTCCGGTTCTTATGGTTGGTCTGCTGTTGATGCCCGGTGGAGCAAGAACCATGTTGCGTGCGATGAGCCCGCATAATGGCAATCATGAATGATGTATCTCTATGAGTGATGATCCTTGTTAACGATATCAGAAAAAGTTATGGAGAGGTTCAGGCTCTTGACAGAGTATGCTTTTCCATCAGCAAGGGAGAATTTTTTGGGCTGCTTGGTCCCAACGGGGCAGGAAAGAGCACACTGATTCGCATTCTGACGGGTCTTACACGAGCTGACAGCGGCAGTTCCTCCATTTGCGGACAGCTGGGTTGCCGGTGCCCTCAATCTGAACCGGGTCTATTTCAAGACCTTCCAGGTGCTTGTTCAGTCGCCGGTCACCGCAAGCGGCATCATGCCTGGAGAGGTGCTCGCAGCCATGGTCAAAGGACTGTTCGCGGCATCGCTCCTGATTGTCATGGGCCTGTTTCTTCACAGTTCGTTCACCCTGACGCCGATGCTGCTGCTGGCCCCGGCAAGTCGGGATCGAGATCCTCATGTGCGCTGTAGTTTCAGGATCGGGATGCCATTGATGACTGTTCTTTTTTTACTGTGGAGACTGGATACCCTGTAAAGGGGTTTAATAGGGAATCACGTGCAAATCGTGAGCTGACGCGCAACTGTGAAGCCGAAAGCATGTTGTGCAGCGTTATGCCACTGTTCCGCCAGGGCGGGACGGGAAGGTGCTGCAGAACCGGCAAGCCAGGAGACCTGTCCGGTTTCTTTTTTCTTCAACACCATGCTTTCGCGGATAAAAGCATTGATGATGAGCCCGGCTGCACGGACGCTGTTCCTGCAGGCGCGGCGCCTTCTCTTGTCTTTTCCCACGCAAGCATACAGACTGGCCGGAAACCAATCCGGAATACGTATGCTGACTCACACTTCCGGTTATCCCCGGATCGGCGCTTTCAGAGAGATGAAAAGAGCCTGCGAAGGCTACTGGAAGGGCACACTCGATCAATCGGCGCTCAAGGCTGCGGCTCTTGCCGAAAAACAGTATCGCTGGCGCGTTCAGCATGAGGCGGGCATTGACCTGATCGCCTGCAACGACTTTTCCCTGTACGATCACGTGCAGGACATGAGTTTCACGCTCGGGGCAATCCCGGAACGGTATGAAGCGCTGAGCCGTCACCTCTCCGACCTCGACCTCTACTTTGCCATGTGCAGGGGTTATCAGGAGTCGGGCTTTGATGTGACCGCCATGGAGATGACCAAGTGGTTCGATACCAACTACCACTACCTCGTCCCGGAATTCACCCGCGATCAGGACTTTCACTACTTTTCGCGCAAGTGCGTCGAGGAGTTTCTCGAAGCGAAGGCTTTTGGTGTTGCCGAGCCCAAGACGGTGCTGATCGGCCCGATCAGCTATCTGCTGCTCGGTCGCGAAAAGTCGGAGGACTTTCACCGTCTCGATCTCATCGAGTCGCTGATGCCGGTGTATATGGCCGTGCTCGAAGATCTGCACTACAACGGTTGCAGGTGGGTGCAGCTCGACGAACCGTTCCTCGTTACCGATCTTGATGAGCGCACCCGACAACTCTTCGGCGAGGTATACGCTCTGCTGCGGCAGCATTTTCCCGATATGCACCTGATTATGGCTACGTATTTCGACGGTCTCGGCGACAATCTTGCGACCGCGCTGTCGCTGCCGGTCGATACGCTGCATGTGGATGCGGTCAGGGGATTTGGTGATCTGCCGGCTCTGTTCGAGCAGCTTCCTCCCGAAATGAATATATCGCTCGGGCTTGTTGACGGCAGGAACATCTGGATCAATAATCTTGAAGAGTCCCTGGGGCTGCTCGGTCTGGCGGTGCAGTCGCTTGGCCACGACCGGGTGATGGTGTCGTCGTCCTGCTCGCTTCTGCATGTGCCCTGTGACCGGGACAACGAGCCGGAAGGAGGATCGATGCCCGATTTCCTGAAACCGTGGCTGGCCTTTGCCCGGCAGAAGCTCGATGAAATCCGCCTGCTTGCCGACCTGATGCAGGATGATGTTTCAGGCGAGGCCTTCGACGGACTTGCCGAACATCTGAAAATCGTGGAAGAGCGCAGACACCTGAAGCAGCTCCGCAATGAGGAGGTTCGCACGAGATGCGCATCTTTTGCCAACCAGCCGGTTGCCCGTCCGGAGTGCTTCGCGGAAAGGAACATGCTGCAACAGGAGTGGTTGCGGTTGCCTGTTCTTCCGACCACCATGATTGGATCCCTGCCGCAGACCCCGGAGCTGCGTTCGCTTCGCAAGCGGTACCGGAACGGAAACCTGTCGCCGGAGGAGTACCGGTCAGCGATCAGGGAGATGATCGGGCAGGCGATCCGCTGGCAGGAGTCGGTCGATCTGGACGTGCTGGTTCACGGCGAGTTCGAGCGCACCGATATGGTGGAGTTTTTCGGCGAGCATCTCGACGGCGTGGCTTTTACCGGCAACGGATGGGTGCAGAGCTACGGAGCGCGAGCCGTGAAGCCGCCTGTCATCTACGGTGACGTGAGCAGGAAGCAGCCGATGACGGTCGAATTGGCCATGTATGCCCAGAGCCTGACCGACAAGCCGGTCAAGGGGATGCTGACCGGGCCGGGTACCATTCTGAAGTGGTCGTTCGTCAGGGACGATCAGCCGCTCGGCGAAACGGCCATGCAGGTCGCCCTGGCACTGCGCGACGAGGTGACGGACCTGGAGCTTGCCGGCATCGGCATCATCCAGATCGACGAGCCGGGCATCCGCGAGGGGCTGCCGCTGAAACGGGCGGATCGCGAGCGTTATCTGGAGTGGTCGGTCAGAGCGTTTCTGCTCTGTTCGGGATGTGTCGGCCCCGCAACGCAGATTCATACGCACCTGTGCTATGCCGATTATGGCGACATTCTCGATGCTCTCAAGATGATGGACGCCGACGTACTGACCATCGAGACGGCGCGCTCCGATATGAAGGTGCTTGCCGACTTCGCGGAGGGCGACTACATGAACCAGCTCGGGCCTGGCATCTACGACATTCATTCGCCTCGCATTCCCTCAGAGCGGGAGTTGGAGGAGCAGTTGAAAAAGGTGCTCAGGCACTTCAGACCGGAGCAGATATGGGTCAATCCCGACTGCGGTCTGAAAACCAGAAGCTGGGATGAGGTCATTCCGGCCATCGAAAACATGGTGACCGCTACGATCATGACAAGACGTCACCTGGAGAAGCCCCCGGTTTCCGTGGGGTGACGGGAAACTTTCACTAAAACCATGAGCATGTTATGGAAAAGATCAATCTCGTTTTTCATGAAATTATCAAGCGTGACGGACGGCGTGCGCCATTCGACCCGGAAAGGATCACCTATGCCATCTTCAGGGCGCTCAGGGCTGTCGGGCGTCCGGATCGCGCCAAGGCAGAGCAACTGACCGGCAATGTGCTTTTGCGGTTGCAAGAGTGTACCGGAGAGGAAACGCCGACGGTCGAAAAAACCCAGGACCTTGTCGAGAAGGCGCTGTTCTCTGCAGGAGAGTTCGAAGCCGCCAAAGCGTATATCATCTATCGCCATCAGCACCGTAATCTGCGTGACACAAAGGAGATATTCAGCAACGTCGATCTTGTCGACAGCTATCTCAGTCTCGAAGACTGGCGGGTGAAGGAGAGCGCCAACTCATCGTGGTCGCTGCAGGGGCTGAACCAGCACATATCCACCATCGTCAGTGCTCAGTACTGGCTTAACCGCATCTATCCTCCGGAGATCAGTGAAGCTCACAGCTCGGGATCGCTGCACATCCACGATCTCGGGTTCCTGAGCGTCTACTGTGTCGGCTGGGATCTCGAAGATCTTCTGCTCAGCGGATTTACCGGTGTTACGGGTCATGCATCGAGTAAACCTGCACGGCATCTGCGTTCAGCCCTCGGACAGATCGTCAACTTTTTCTATACCATGCAGGGGGAAGCGGCAGGAGCCCAGGCGTTTTCGAATTTCGATACGCTTCTGGCCCCCTTTATCCGTTACGACGCTCTTGATTACCATCAGGTGCGTCAGTGTCTGCAGGAATTTTTCTTCAACATGAACGTGCCGACACGGGTCGGGTTTCAGACCCCGTTCACCAATGTGACGCTTGATCTCAGGGTGCCCGGAACCCACAGAAATCGCCAGGTTATCGTGGGCGGCGAACTGCAGGAAGAGACCTATGACGATTTTCAGGATGAGATGGATCTCTTCAACAGGGCATTCGCGGATGTTATGATCGATGGCGATGCGAGCGGTGCTGTTTTTTCATTCCCTATTCCCACCTACAACATCACGCCCGATTTCGACTGGGACAATACTGTCTACGACGGAATCTGGAAAATGGCGGCCCGTTACGGCATACCCTACTTTTCCAACTTTGTGAACTCCTCGATGAGTCCCGATGACGTACGCAGCATGTGCTGCAGGCTTCGGCTCGACAAACGCGAGCTGCAGAAGAAGGGGGGCGGACTGTTTGGTTCCAATCCACTGACCGGATCGGTTGGCGTGGTTACCATGAATCTTCCGAGAACAGGTTACGAAGCAAGGAGCGAAGCCGAGTTTTTCCAGCGGCTTGCCCACACCATGGAACTTGCCCGGACAAGTCTCGAAGTGAAGCGGAAGGTTATCGAGCGGTTGACGGAGGAGGGACTTTATCCGTATTCACGGTTTTATCTCCGGAACCTTCATGTGAGAAACGGCCGGTATTGGGACAATCACTTTTCGACAATCGGCATAACCGGTATGAATGAGTGTTGCCTCAATTTTCTCGGTTGCAGCATAGCGGATGAGGATGGCCGAGCCTTTGCCCTGCAGGTAATGGATTTTATGCGTACAAAGCTCGAAGCATTTCAGGAGGAGACAGGTCATATCTACAACCTCGAAGCGACCCCGGCAGAGAGCACCGCATATCGGCTGGCCAGGATCGACAAAAAGCGTTATCCGGATATTATTACCGCAAACGAAAATGCCGTACAGCTTGGGGCGGAACCCTACTATACCAATTCAACGCAGTTGCCCGTAGGGTATACAGACGATCTTTTCGAGGCGCTCCGCCTGCAGGATGAGCTCCAGTCGCGCTATACGGGTGGAACGGTTTTTCATGCATTTGTCGGTGAGCGGGAGATTCCTGCAGAATCGGTAAAGCGTCTTGTCAGAACGGTGACGGCGAACTTCACGCTGCCCTATTTTACCATTTCTCCCACGTTCAGCATCTGCCCCTCCCACGGCTACCGTTTCGGCGAGCACGAGTATTGTCCCGACTGTGCTGCCCGGGGGGTCGAGCAGCGGTGTACGGTTTATACCCGGATAGTCGGCTACCTCAGGCCTGTGGAGCAGTGGAATGGAGGCAAGCAGAGCGAGTTTGCGGACAGAAAACTTTTTTCTGACATGCATGAAGCATCGGCAGGAGAGATGGCGGCATGCTGAGCGTCGGAATCAATCTCCCGGTAGGTGGCTATCTGCCGCAGAGCCTTGTGGATTTTCCAGGATATATCGCTGCAGTGGTCTTTACATCCGCTTGCAACTTTCGCTGCCCTTTCTGCCACAACCCCGAGCTGGTCGATCCTGAAATAATGAAACGCAACAGGCACATACCGTTTGATGAGGTACTCAGGCGCCTGCTGCGTAACCGGTCATTACTGGATGGCGTTGTCATAACCGGAGGAGAGCCGGCAATGCATGATGCTTTGCCTGATGCGCTACGATGCCTCAAGAGGCATGGTTTTCTTGTAAAACTCGATACCAACGGTTCATATCCGGAAATGCTGGAGATGCTTCTTCAGGAGCGGCTCGTGGATAGTGTTGCTCTCGACATCAAGGCTCCATTTCGCTCGAAGCGCTATGAGGAGATTATTGGTATTCCCTGTTCCGAGGCGATGATGAAGCGAATAGAGCGCTCCTGCTCGCTGCTCCTGAATTCCGGAATCGACGTGGTTTTCCGGAGTACTCTCCTGAAAGGGATTCATGCTTCGGAAGATGTGGAGGAGATGGCCGCTGCGGCGGGGAACCGCCTTGTCCTGCAGCGGTTCCGGCCGGAAAGAACGCTCAGGCCACTTGCGGCGGGAGCGTTCAGCGACAGGGAGCTTCAGGCTCTGGCTTCCCGCTTCAACTGCTTGATCTGCAGCTCCGGCTGATCGCATGTTCTTTTTGTGTTTTGATTTCGTAAACCTGAAAACATATCACGTATGCTGAAAAAAATTATTCCGGAACTTTCGCTGATTTTATGTGCAAGCCGGCTGTATGCTGCCCATCCACTCGTTTCCGACGATACCGGGACGAAGGGGCAGGGCAACTGGCAGCTGGAGCTGAACAGCGAGTTTTTTTCCGACATGGAGCGTGAGGGGGGGCTTGGGGACATCCCATAGTGAGAAAAGCAAATTCTTTTTTTTGTCAAGTATACAATATTTACCTACTGCGTCGATAACGCTATAATAATACCGTAATAGTCGAGCTTTGTCAGCGAGTTTCTCACCGA
>NZ_JAIGND010000034.1:0-6038 GCF_036528655.1 Chlorobium sp. | reverse complement strand
ATCCCTCTTGTTCTACCGGGGCAGACCGGTTCTTGTCACCGAAAACGACTACCTCCACAAACTCTTCAACGGCGATACCGGCATCATCCTCCCAGACCCGGAAACCGGGAACCTGAAAACATATTTCACCGCCCCCAACGGCACAGTCCGCGCCATCTCCCCGGAGTTCCTTCCGGCGCACGTAACAGCCTTCGCCATGATCGTGCACAAAAGCCAGGGCTCCGAGTTCGACAGGGTACTCATGGTGCTGCCCCGCCGGAGGATACGCTTCTCCTGACGAGGGAGCTGATCTATACAGGCATTACGAGAGCAAGGCAGGCCGTTACGGTGTGGAGCGATGAATCTGTTTTCAGCGCTGCAGTAAAGCGCAGGACGGAGCGGAGAAGCGGGTTGCGGAAGATGCTGGTAAGTCGTCAATAGACATCCACGTGGAGCGAGACGACAAGGTTGCGAAGTTCTGGCTCGACCCGATTCGTCTCCAGAATAGCGGAGGTTTCAGTCGGTTTGAATTGAAAGAGATTCGCGGTATCATTGAAAAGCAACAGAAATCCTTCATGGAGGCATGGGATGAATATTTTAACAGGCATACTTTGGGACGCTGATCCGTTGCTAAAAATACTGTGATCTGGTATCTTGAAATCAGGAGAAAACCCGATTGCCGGGCAAAATATTAAGGGAGAGTGCGATGCCGCGAGGCCCGAGACTTGATGCGCAGGGAACCCTGCATCATGTGATTATCCGGGGGATCAAGCGGGGAAGCATTGTTCGTGACGATACGGACCGGAAAACTTTCTCGACACGCATGGGAATCTCTCGATTCATGAACATCGTTTGAATTATCAGGAGGAATGTAGTATTCTTACTGGTAATACGTAATACTGGAGGGTGACATGAAAGTGACAACAAAAGGGCAGGTGACGATACCTGTTAACATACGGGAAAAGTTGGGGATAACCCCTGATACAGAAGTCGATTTTATGCAGGAGGGGGATCGCATCGTGATAGTAAAACGAAAAGACGCAACTACGGCGAGTCGGAAATTTAAAAAGCTTCGGGGGATTGCGACTGTCAAAATGACTACGGACGAAATCATGGCGCTCACAAGAGAGGTATGAACGGTCTGCTTGTTGATTCAAATATCATCCTGGATGTTTTTCTCGATGATCCTGTCTGGGCTGACTGGTCGGAGGCCGTTCTTTCTGAATATGCCACTCATTCCCCTTTATGCATCAATCAAATCATCTATTCCGAAATTTCCATCGGATTTAAAAAGATCGAGGAACTGGAGGCGGCGATTTCGTCAAGCGGACTTAAGATGCTGGAGATCCCAAAGGAAGCCCTTTTTCTTGCAGGAAAAGCTTTTCTCAGCTACCGAAAGCTTAAAGGTGAAAAGAGGTCTCCATTGCCGGACTTTTTTATCGGTGCCCATGCCGCAGTATCGGGTCTTGAATTGATCACACGGGATAAAAACAGATATCAAACGTATTTCCCGACAATCAGAATCATTTCACCGGAATAATCATTCTGCTCCTCCCCGTGGACCCGTTTGGGATGGTTGTTTGGGGCAATTCTTCGGGTAAGCAGGCCGGGTGGGCAGGGACTTCGGGACATCCCATAGTGAGAAAAGCAAATTCTTTTTTTTGTCAAGTATACAATATTTACCTACTGCGTCGATAACGCTATAATAATACCGTAATAGTCGAGCTTTGTCAGCGAGTTTCTCACCGATAATGAATCCTGTACCTCATCGTTATTGAGTATCCGACATGCTGTACTATTCCCCATTTCCAGCTGTCAATCATCCCCTATCCAGATTACAGGATTCAGTGAGAGGCCCGGAATTGTCCCCCACGAGGTCATAATGCCTCTACGTTCGCTACTCGGGCTGCTCTCTCGCTGAATCAAGGGCTCTGTAGCCGGAATTTTATGTGATCTTCAAGTGTTCGGCATTAAAATACTCGTGTTGTTTCATCAGCGTCCAGGCGATGACCAGGAGTTTCGAGGCTACCTTGGTTCGCATTTTCTTCAGGATGCCTTTTTCCTGTTCTCGTCCCTGTATTTTCTGGCTCAGGTACCTGATAAACAGGGTATTTCTTGTGGTGGCAACAATGGCAGCCTGCATCAGGGCAAAGCGCAGTTCAGCATTACCTTTCTTGGAAATCACGGGAACAGCCTTGCCAGCCGGCTTTCCGCTTCGTGAGGCACAGAGATCAAAACCGGCAAGCTTGATTACCTGTGCCTCATTGGAGAACCGTTCCGGGTCATGGATGGTTGCCAGAAATTTCGCGGTGATGAACGGCCCAAAACCGGGAATGCTGATCAGATACTGATACTCAGGCAACGACGAGGCTATCTTGGCAATTTCCCGGTCCAGATCATCGATATCTGCACGTATCTGGCAGAGTTGAGCAACCATCCGTTCTGCCATGTATTGCACAGACGAATCCACCGGCCTGCCGATCGAACGGTGAGCGTTCTGCCAAATATCCTCCAGAAACGCAATCTGTCGTTTGCCTTTTACCCGTGTGACAATATGCTGGCAAAACTTCTCAAAGGGCATTGCCGCAATCACTGCCGGTGAAAAACAGTTCCTGATAATGCTCAGGCAATCCTGCTGACAGGAGGAAAACCGGCGATCCAGCTCCGGGAAATACAACGCAAGCAGATTGTTGCGGATACGGGTTCTGAGCCCGGATTCCAGCTTACGGTATCGGCGCCTCAGGCTCAGCAACTCCCTGAGATCAAAAATCGCCTGTGGCGGGTTGTCGTAAAACTGGCACTTTCCCGCTCCTACCAGATCAGCCACATTGGCGGCATCTTTACGGTCATGCTTGTCCCAGCGATTATCGAGCAGTTCCCGGTTCCGGGTCACTGCTGTTCCGGACACTTGCGCCACCATGGCATCCCGTTGAATGAGGTATTCCGCTAATGGCTTATGGTAATTGGCTGTAGGCTCCATGCCGAAGACCACCTGAGTGAGCTGATGCTGCAATCTGAGCTGTTCGGCTCGTGCTACAAGCAGTTCAAAACCGCTTATGTCATTAGAAAAGATCAGTTGTTTGCACATGGTTTTACCTGCGGCGGTACCAAAGAATGCATGATGTTTCTCCTTGGCAATATCGATACCCACAATCAGATACTGCTCGGAATTCCGGATGCTTGATCGCATCTGCCGAAAGGCCTTGAGTCTCTCTGTCTCGCTGAGCATAACATCCTCCTTTTTATAGGGTTACAAAAAGCTGTTCTCCCATTTATTACAACACCAGGATGTTAGTGTTCTTACTCCCTTCTGATTCTCAATTACTATATAACGCTCGCAATTTCGTAAACTAACGCGATAATTAGTCTACGGCCTCTACACATCAATCATCAACGGCAAAGCTGTTATCGTCGATTTCGAACCGGTCCCCGAACTGCGTGACTCTGACCAGTAGTTGGGGGACATTTGTAACCGCTTAAACTTTTATTCTGAATTCATCAACATACGACGGGTTTTAGCTGATTATAATGGCGGACAGGAATGTCCGCCCTCCTTTAAGGGGGAGGGCCACTTTGGGGACTGTACATTTGGCTTTGCGACAACTGAAACACCCAGTCCGGCAACATCGAACACCTAATCCGCTCAGAAGCAACAAAGTGTTCGATTTTTCGCGGATTTACTGTTCGACCTTTTGCGGACGAAGTGTTTGATGTTCAGCGAATTTTGTGTTCGATGTTCGACGGATTATGAAGCTGAGTATTCTGCCGCATAGTGTACCACCGGTTCTGCAGGGGATTCCTGGACGCAGCGCAAGAGTGTCGCGCCCCCGCGGGCGCGTGGATCGAAATACGGTGACAATCCTGAATGGCAGGTTCTATTCCCCTCGCCTGGAGTGTGGGTGTTTTAAAGGCCGTAGCAGCAGTAGCGAGGCCTGCGAGCTGCTTTAGCCGACATCGATTTGCATGTGTCTTGCCAGCTCATGAAAATAATCCCTCGACCAGATTTTCAAGGCCTCGACATCTTTCACAAACCTTGAGACGTCAGTCTTGGCCGCCTCCACATCAAGCGCATTGATTCGCTGATGGAGCAACTGGCGAAATGCTGGTTCTGTGAGATACTCGTTCTGCAGATGACCACTCTGCTTTGCACGACTGATGAAGTGAGAAAGACTCATCGACGTTCCCTTTCTCACATACCACTCGAAATCGAACCAGTCACGACCCTTGATTCTGCTTTTCCAGTTTCTGAAAAGCAGGGCGTGCATCTTGCCGGCAAACAGGTCTGGCAGGCTGAAGCATTTGACATAGAAGGAAAATGGCTGGAGAAGCAGTTTTTCCTCGGTTGCAAAACCCAATGCTGGTAACGTATCGACCTCAAACTTGATCTTGATGATTTTGTCCGCATGAACGGCAACGCTGAAAAGACGGGTGTCGCCTTTCAGAAAAGCAGACTCGATGCCCGTCCGAACCGTTTTCCTTTTGGCTGATATTTCAACATCGAGCCCTAATGCTGTAAACTCTTCCCTGACCGCCTTGAAACAGGGTTCAAGCGAAAAGGCCGGATCAGCGACGAGCAGGGAGAAATCAAGGTCCTCGGAAAACCTGGGCAACCCGTAAAAGATCCGCAGGCAGGTGCCTCCGTAAAATGCCGCCTTGTCGAAAAAGCCTCCTCGATACAATCCGGCAAGCGCTATTTCCTGCATCACTTCACGCAGACCATTAAACTCCCCTTCGGTTGTCGTCGTGTCATATTTCTCGAGCATCTGCCGCAGTACCGTCATGATGCCTCCCGTTGCAGACCGTTAATCAGGGTAAGCAGCGCTTGCAGCATATCAGCCTTCACATTGACAGCAATACAGGCCCTTATGACTTCAGGATTGAAATGAGCCAAGGCATCTTCATCGATGCGCAGGTCGTCAAACAGCAGTTCGTGCAATGCTTTCTGTGACCGGACATTAAGGTTTCTGGTGAAGATGAGCTTGTCACAGAGCGCCTTTTCCGGAGATGCCATCAAAAAACCTGTTTGATCGGGATTCTCGACCCGATCGATACCAATGGAATACAGTTGAAGCTGTGCATGGGTATAGGAAAAGCGACCAACAGGCAGGTCATACACCTTGCCCCGCTTTATCGTCATCGAGGTCACTTCGATCACCCGTTCTGGAATGATTCCGTAATGGGACAAGGCATAATCCATCGAGACGTACGAGGGGCCATAAAGCAGGTTCGCCACAAGCGGTAAAGAAATCGGAATCCCGGTGAGTTCAGGGGAAACAGCATACAAGCCCTTCCTGATGGGCTGCAATAATCCATCATCGATCATCCGGACGATCTTGTCGTTCGGAGACCGATACTCCTCCAATATCGAGAGAAGGGTGCCATGCGTCAACGGGACACCAGCAAATGAGCGAAGCTTCTGCTCTAATCTCATAATTCAATAATTTGCACAGATAATCGAATATTATTCGGTTATCTGTGCAAATTAGCAAGCAACCGTCTCTTATACAAAATGAATTTTCTGTTCGTGGGGGCATTGTTTTGCAATAAAAGTGTTCGATGTTTCGCGGATTTACTGTTCGACCTTTTGCGGACGAAGTGTTCGATGTTCAGCGGATTATGCAGCTGAGTATTCTGCCGCATTGTGTACCACCGGTTCCGGAGCAATGTGTACCATCCCCAACGGGCAGATTTGTAACATCAATACCTGTCCCTATGGCCTCAAAAACCGGAGGAACAGATGGTACACAAACCATTGGATAGACTACAAATTCGAAGAAGGACAAAATGGAGTTGTGCGCTGATCAGGGCGGTGTTATGCACCTGAAATTTCGGAATGGATGCTCTGCGTCTGACCAGTTCAGGGCTGTACCTCTCCAGACCGCCCAGTAACCCGGCAGTGCCGAGCAGGCGCAGATAGTGCGCAAGTTTTGTCGTGTTTCCTGCATCCTGGAGCTGGCCGAGGATTTTCGTGAAGGAGAGAATCTGGCCCGAATAGCTGCAACCGATTTCAAAGAGCCGTTTCATCAGGGCGGGCTTGTCGACACGGGTCAGCATCAGAA
>NZ_JAIGND010000007.1:0-5251 GCF_036528655.1 Chlorobium sp. | reverse complement strand
GGCAAGAAAGCATAATCCATAGCGCATAACCCAATCTCGCCCTCTTCAATCCGTGCCAATCCGTGAAAATCCGTGGGCAACCTCCCCTCTTCAATCCTCGTCTCCTCTCTCCTGCCTCCCCATCTTCAATCCGTGAAAATCCGTTTTCAATAAGCGGGAACCGCGTTCTTCCTCTTCTTGGCTGGATAGCGAGATAGCTGAAAAACTCAAAACAACCCCCCGGTCAACCATCCTCCATCCATCCATGCCAATCCGTGTAAATCCGTGGGCAACCTCCCCCTCTTCAATCCCCCGACCCCTCTCTCCTGACTCCCGTCTCTCAAACAGAGAGACCACCCTCAGAAAACACTCTCCGCATGCAAGACCGCTGCAACCCCCAACACCCGTAAACCCCGGTCATCAAGCAACAGAACGCTGGCACCGCATTTGCAGGTATTATAAAAACAAAGCCCCGCACGAGCCCCCGAACAGAACCCCGTGCAGCGCTCAAACACCGCTCCCGATGAAACAAACACAAACCAACGGCACGAACCAGGGAGAAATCCCCTCCGCAGACTGCGTCATCATAGGAGTCAACAGCGAAAAAACCCTCGAACGATGCATCCGATCCATCCTTGAAGGCAGCTGCCCGACCGACCGGATCCGCATCATCTACGCAGACGGCGGATCCACCGACAGCAGCGTCGCCATCGCCCGACAGTTCCCCGGCGTAACCGCGCTCGAACTCAACCCCGAACACCCGACCCCCGGACTCGGCAGAAACGCCGGCTGGAAAGCCGGCAGCGCCCCCTTCGTACAATTCCTCGACTCCGACACCATCATGGACCCCGGCTGGCTGGCCCTCGCCCTGAAAGCCATGGGCGAAAATCCGGAACTCGGCGCCGTACGCGGATACCGTCGCGAAATGCACCCCGAACGCTCCTTCTACAACTGGCTCGGCGACCTCGAATGGAACGACCGCCCCGGCCTCTGCCAGAGCTTCGGCGGCGACGTGCTCATCCGACGCCAGGCCCTCGAACAAACCGGCGGCTACGACGAAACCCTCGTCGGCGGCGAAGACCCCGAACTCGGCTGGCGCATCAGCCGGGCCGGCTGGAAAATCCTCATGCTCGACGCACTCATGACCAGCCACGACCTGGCCATGCTCAAAGCATCGCAATATCTGCGCCGCGCCTATCGCTCCGGCTACGGATTCGCCGCCGTACAAAGCCGGATCGCCCCCACCGGCGACAGCTTCTGGAAAGCCGAACAGCGGCGAATCACCACCAAAGGCGGAGGATTCATGGCCGGCGCTGCCGGCGCGCTGCTCATCCCCCTGGTGCAGCACAATCCACGCGGCGCAATACTCTCGATGCTCAGCCTCGCGGGCGCCTTATTCCTGCTCTTCAAACCGCGGATCACAAAAGTAGGCCAGTTCATGCGCGAACAGCAGCTCAACCGCGCCGACGCAAAAAAATACGCATGGCACTGCTCGATCGTCGTGCTGCCGCAACTGTTCGGCATCATCCGCTTTCACGCCGGCCGACTCCTTGGGAAACCGCTCAGGAACAAACGTGCGGCACTCAAAACCGGACTCTCAACACCCCAGACATGAAAGAACAACCCATCGCATACCTCTGCAGCGAGTACCCGGCAATCTCTCACACATTCATATACAGGGAAATCCAGTCGCTCCGCAAAGAAGGGCTCACGGTACACACCGCCTCGATCCGCAAGCCCGCAGGGCTCGACATCATGACCCCCGACGAACAGAAAGAAGCCCGCGACACCCTCATGGTGCTCGACCAATCGATACCCGAAATCCTCACGGCACATCTACGCTGCCTTGCTCAGAACCCCGCAGGCTATCTGAAAATGGCATCTGCCGCACTCAGGCTCTCCCATACAGGACCGAAAAACCCGATAAAAGCCATTGCCTACTTCGCCGAAGCCGGCATCCTGCTTCAATGGACGCGCAAAAACGGCATCGCGCACATCCACGAACACTTCGCCAACCCCACGGCAATCGTCGCCATACTCATGAAACGATACGGAGGTATCACATACAGCATCTCGGTGCACGGACCCGACATTTTCTACACCGTCGACAGCGCCATGCTTCAGGAAAAAATCAGGGAAGCCGCCTTCGTCCGATGCATCAGCCACTACTGTCGCAGCCAGGTCATGCGCCTCGCCGATCCTGAAATCTGGAACCGCTTCCACATCGTCCGCTGCGGCATCGACCCCGACCTCTACGCGCCCCGACCCGACCCCGGCAACGCCACGGCGAACCTGCTCTGCGTAGGGCGGCTCGTACCCGCAAAAGGCCAGCACATCCTGCTCGAAGCATGCGCCATCCTAAACAAACAGGGAACCCCCTTCCACCTCGCCTTCGTCGGAGACGGACCCGACCGCGCCTCGCTCGAAAAACACGCCCGCTCCCACGGCATCGAAACCCGGGTCACCTTCACCGGCGCGCTCGGCCAGGACAAAGTCCGCGAACACTACGACCGGGCCGACATCTTCGTACTCGCAAGCTTCGCCGAAGGAGTTCCCGTCGTCCTCATGGAAGCCATGGCAAAAGAAATACCGGTCATCTCGACCCGCATCACCGGCATCCCCGAACTCATCGACCACGAACACGACGGCCTGCTCGCCGTACCCGGCGACCCCGAAGACCTCGCCCGCCAGCTCGCCGCGCTCATAACCGACCCCGACCTGCGCACCCGGCTCGGCAAAGCCGGACGGCAGAAAGTGATTGAACGCTACAACCAGCACACGAACAACCAATCGCTCAGCAGGCACTTCCTGAACCAGCGCAACCAACCATGAACACCATGGACGCCATCCTCGCAACGCTCTTCATCCTGCTCACGCTGCCGGCAGCATACCTCCTTCTGGTAACCGTCGCGGCATATCTCTTCAACAAGGAAGAAGGGCACGAAAACCGTTTTCTCAACATCGGCGTGCTCATACCCGCCCATAACGAAGAAGAAGGCATCGCACGGACCATCCGGAACGTACAGGCCTGCGACTACCCCGCCAACCGGCTCGACATCTACGTCATCGCCGACAACTGCACCGACGGCACCGCCGACGCCGCCCGCAACGCGGGCGCAACCGTGCTCGAACGCACCGACGCCGTCAACCGCGGCAAAGGCCAGGCGCTCGACTGGTTCCTCAAAGAACACCAGCCCCTCTACCGCGGCACCGACGCCATCACCATCATCGACGCCGACGTAGCCCCCGACAACGGATACCTCCGCGAAATCAGCCTCTCGCTCAGCCAGCCCGGCATACAAACCGTCCAGGCATACAACGGCGTCAGCAACCCCCGGGCAGGCTGGCGCCCCGGCCTCATCGACGCAGCCTTCAACGTCTTCAACCATCTCCGCATGGCCGGACCATACCGGCTCAGCGGCACCTGCGTCCTCAAAGGCAACGGCATGGCATTCCGTGCCGACCTGCTCCAGCGCACCGGATGGCCCTGCCATTCCATCGTCGAAGACATGGAATTCAGTCTCCGCCTGCTTCAGGAAGGCATCAGCGTACACTACAACCCCGACGCCATCATCCGCAGCGAAATGGTCACCAGCGGAAAAAACGCATCCAGCCAGCGCAGCCGCTGGGAAGGCGGCCGGTTCGCCCTTGTCCGGCGCATGACCTGGCCGCTGCTCAGGCACTTTTTCAGCACAGGCAGATCCAGCTACCTCACAGCGCTCGCCGAACTCGCCATACCGCCGCTCTCGATGCTCGTCCTCATCTACGCCGTCGGCACCATCGCCGCGCTGCTGCTCGGCAACCCCCTCTGGCAGATCATCGCCGCAACCTGGTGGACAATACTCTTCATCTACGTAGCATCCGGCCAGATTCAGCGCAAAGCCCCCCCTGCCACCTGGGCCATACTTCTCGCAGCCCCATTTTACATACTCTGGAAAATCCCCATCTACGCGGCCATGATCCTCCGCAAAAAAAGCGCATCATGGGTACGCACAACAAGAGAACACAAAAAAACGGCCTGATGGCAACCAAACACAAAAAACGCAACATACCCGTCGACACGCTCCGCGGCCTCGCATGCATCATGCTCGTCGCCTACCACGTCATCGGCATCACCCCCGAAACCGGACTCAGGCTCCATGAAGGCCCCCTCAAACAGGCCAACGAACTGCTCGCATACATCCGAATGCCTCTCTTCACCTTCCTCTCCGGGCTCGTCTACGCATGGCGCCCCTTAAAAGGCGACTGGCAATCCTTCCTCAAAGGCAAAATCCGGCGTCTCATCATCCCCATGCTCGTCACAGGCACCATCTTCGCCCTCTTCCAGGCCTTCACTCCAGGCACGAACCGCCAGATCACAGAATGGTACTACCTCCACCTCAAACCCGTCGCCCACTTCTGGTTCCTCGAAGCCCTCTTCATCATCTTCATCCTCGTCGTACCGCTCGAACGCTACAAAATCCTCGACACCCGTCAAGGTTTTGCCATCGTCTGGCTCATATCGGCAACCGCCTACATAGCCAACATCGGAACCCCATGGTTCTCCATTGCAGGCGCATTTTACCTCTTCCCCTACTTCCTTGCCGGGCTCTACTGCACAAGATTCCCATTACAGCTCAGCCACCCGAAAACCGCAGGATACATTGCCATAACCGCCATAGCCATCTTCCTCATCCTCTACGGCCATGAGTACGGCGGAACACGCCGCTCTCTCAACGCCCTCATCATCGGCACCATAGCATGCATATCCCTCCTGCTCACCAAAGCCGAATCAAAACCCCTCGCCGCAATCGGAAACTACTCCTACGCCATCTACCTCTTCCACGTCTTCTTCACCGCAGCATCCAGAATCCTGCTCACCAAAACCGGCATAACCGACACCTGGCTCCTCTTCATCGCAGGAACCGCCGCCGGCATTACCGGCCCCATCATCATTGAACACCTCGCCGATAAAAACAAAACCACCCGAACCCTTCTTCTCGGAAAAGGATAGAAAAAAGGAATATCGGTTGCTCCGCATCCGGAAGTATATCTCGCCGACGCATCAAGAAAGCATCATCCACCCCCATCCCCCGCCTCCCCGTCTTCCATCCGTGAAAATCCAATCCCCAATCAGCGGGAACCGCGTTCTTCCTCTTCATGGCTGGATAGCGAGATAGCTCGATAGCTCAATGGCAAGAAAGCATAATCCATAGCGCATAACCCAATCTCGCCCTCTTCAATCCGTGCCAATCCCTGTAAATCCGTGGGCAACATCTTCCTCTTCAATCCT
>NZ_JAIGND010000033.1:0-102605 GCF_036528655.1 Chlorobium sp. | reverse complement strand
TGTCGCTATCGTCGCGAACGATACTACCCTGTTCAATTCCCCGCACCATTACATGATGCAGCGTTCCCGGTGTGTCAAGTCTCGCTCCTCGTGGCATATGGCTCTCTTGTCTTTTGCTTTTCAAAAGCTGCCTGCACTCAACGATTGTATTATCACTGAAAATACAATTTTCTACGCTATTGCACTGCGTCCCCTATCCCTCCTGCACAGTTTGCCCCGGAATAGGTGGTACACATTCCCCGGTATACTCAGCCAAATACATTCTTCTACGCTATTGCACTGCGTCCCCTATTCCCGCATTCCAAAAGCGGAGAAAACAGCGTCGATACGGCACTGGGCAGCGTTTTCGAGATGACCGCATCGGCATTGATCAGCGTCCTGCCGTCGTTGCAAGCAGGCAACGGTTCGGCGACTGGGAAGGCGACACCGTTCAAGGAAAGCCGGGAACAGGAGGCATTCTCACCCTGGTGGAGCGCAAGAGCCGCTACCTTGTAGCCGCCAAGCTGGAAAGCAAGAAGGCTGAACATCTCAGCAAAAGAGGCATTAAGGCCTTCGGGCCTATCCCCCGCCGGATGCGTCAGACGTTGACATTGGATAACGGATCGGAGTTTGCAAATTTCAAAAAACTGGAAAAAAAGACGCGTCTGACCGTCTATTTTGCCGATCCTTATGCCGCTTGGCAGCGGGGTGCTAACGAAAACAGCAACGGCTTGCTGCGTCAATATTTTCCCAAAGGATACGACTTTCGTAACGCGGATGACGACGATATTGCTGAAGCCGTAAGAAGGTTAAACCATCGACCACGGAAGTGTCTCAGTTACCGGACGCCTCATGAAGTTTTCTGGCCTATGGCTCGTGGTGCACTTGCAATTTGAATTCACCCCCATTGCTGTAGGTCGAGGCATGACTCGGGGCCATGATGGTTGGCTATGCCTTTCATGTAAGACTCTTGCATTCTCTACTCTTTGCCGGTTTTAATCGGCGCTTTCGGAACGTCCCCACCCCTCCCTTTGGCTAGTTTTGGTCGTGTGTTGGCTTTTTGTGTGACCAGCCAATGTGCTTGACTACGAGCGTGGGCTTGTTTGTTCATTGTCTTTCGTTAAAACACAATCTTCACATCTTCTTTGTAGTTCTGCAAAGTTCCGTTGAGGCTGGCTGTCCAACCGTCAATGAATACTTTGCCGTTTTTAATGGCGTTTGAATAATCGTCACTTGTGATTTTCTCGCTGTTGGTTATGTAGTAATGATTGCCGATTTTGTAAATGCAATCTTTTACAACTTCTTCAGGAACTTGTGTAGGCTCGTCTAAACCAACGGTGAAAATCATATTATAAATACGGCTTAAAGCATCAGTATCATTTTCAGTTATTGAAATTTGTCCTGTATCATCTACTTTTAATGTTGGTGCTTCAACGCTGTCAAAAACTTTAAAACCAATGTCAGGAACTTGTTTTAAATGCTCCTCAAACATTCCGCTTGTGCTGTTCTCTGCCTCAATTTCTTTGGCGATTTTCTCACCAGAACGTTTTAAACGTTCTATGGTAATACTTGAAATAACTAGTGGTAGATTATTGTCAATACAAAATTTATAGGCTGGTTTGTCTTTATCTATTTTCTCATCTTTTTGGCATAAAATAAATTTTCGATTGCCACCGTTTTTGTTTAACTCCATAACTGCTTGCCCAGTAGTTCCACTACCTGCAAAAAAATCTAAGCAAATTGAATCCAAATCTGTACCAATATTCAATATTTTCTTTAATAGAAATGTGGGCTTTGGAAAATCGAATACATCCCCCATTCCATACTTTCTAAGTTCAGTTGAACCTTGCTCTGTAATCACACCTGTCTCATCCCAAATGCCATCTTCTTCTTCCTCATCTTCATAGAACATTTCTAGTTCATCAAACCATATGGTTTTTGCTTTAAAAGTGCCTTTTCTGTATTTTTCGTAAACACCATATTCACCTGTTGTCTTTACTCGTGCAACTATATTGCTAAGTAAAGTAGTTTCCCCAACGTTGTTTTTAAGTTTCTTTGTACCCCATCTCCAACAGCTTTCTTGTTTTTCACTGTTCAAAGGCAAAACCTCAATGCTAAAATCCTTAGTTCTTTCTAAAGAGACAGGAGAGTATCCATTTCTATCAATTTTGTGCGGATTGACATAAATAGGATAATATAAATTAGGACGATTAAATCTACCGTATTTAGGATTTCTATTTCTTAGTTCCCTTTCTGTATATTCTCCTACATCATCAGTTTTTATTCCACCCGTAAATTCTTTTTCAAGTTCATTTAATACAGCTTTTTCTGATTTGATGTAAACCAGCAAATATTCGTGAGTCTTTGCTATCTGCTTATATGTTTGTCCTCTTTTATTTGATTGAACAACAATTTGAGAAATAAAATTTTCTTCGCCAAAAACATCGTCACAAAGTAGTTTTAGGTTTGCTTGCTCGTTGTCGTCAATGCTTATAAAAATTGCTCCGTCTTTACTCAATAAATCTCTTGCCAATAATAATCGAGGATACAAAAAAGCCAACCATCCGTTGTGGCTCTTTTTGGTTTTGAAACTAAAATCCATTCGTGCAAAATCGCTTTCACTCAAGTTTGCCAGTCCTAATACTTCGGCTTCTTCTTTATCGAATATGTCAGGGTAAACAAACTCGTCTTTATCTGTATTGTAAGGTGGGTCTATATAAATACATTTGATTTGACCGCTGTAGTGATTTTTTAGAATTTTTAAACTGTCAAGGTTGTCGCCTTTTAGCACCAAATTTTCTGTTGTGTCAATATTTTTACTTAATGTGCTATTCAGGCGTAATTCCTTATCTGTCTTTTGAGCATATTTAGCCCTGGCAAAGTTTCTGCCTACAAAGTTTAAACCGTAACCATTTACCTTTTCGTCAATGGGCAAACCCAAAACGGTTTTTAATTCTTCTAAATTTATCTCGGTGTCTCGGATTACATTGGGGTAGTTCTCTTTAAGAAAACTCAACAATTTGTTTTCGTTGTTTCCTGTGCCAACAACCGTAAATCCTGCTTTTATAAAATCTTGTTCTGCCATTGTCTTATGCGTTGTTTATCAATGCCGCTAATTGCGTTTTATTGATACGTTCTTTAAATGAAATTTTAATGTTTTGGTCTTTGTAGTGTTCGCCTAATGCCTCAAAATACTTTTTAGCAAAGTCAATCTTTCCTTTTTCATCTACTGGAATTGCAGTTGACGATTTATAGCCTTTGGCTTCCACTACCAAAAAAACTTTGTTGCCTTCGGTGCTTTTATTAGCATAGCAAAAATCGGGGTTATAATCTCCCAATGGTGTTTTGATTTTCAGGCGTGGAAGTTTCCCGAAAATTTCAATGCTGTCAATGTCGGGGTCTTGCTCCACAATTTCCAATTCAAAATCACTGTCATATTCAATCACCTCTTCAAATACCCATTTGGTTTTTAAATTGAAATCGCCTGCAATGTCTTTTTGAAATTTACCAACACTTCCTGTGTCTAAATAGGTTTTCCCTTTTTCGGTCTTGAACACATTGGGCAAACCTGTTCCATTAATTCCGTCATACTTAATGTTTGCTTTGAGCATTGCAATTAAGTTCTTGTTGATTATTTCGGAAATTTCCCTTTGTGCCTGTTCAGGATTGTTGCAGAGCATTTTGGTTTTGAAATCATCGCTCAAAGCATTGAAAACCTTAACCACAAATGAAATAGGGGTTTTGGTATTGTTTGATAAAGTGCGAACTAATTCCAAATAATCAACTTTGCTTTTGTATGAAACGGTGTCGGTTAGCTTTTCTGTAATTGCTCCTTGTTCGCCAATTTTGTTCACGTTTAGTTCTGCACGAATGGTTTGCAATAGAATTTCCTCAATGTTTACGGCTTCAATTTGCGTTTTTATGTTTTGTATCAGTTGGCTTTCCTGTTCTGCTGTCAAAGTTTCTAAAACATAGAAAGCATTTTTATTGATAGCGTTCCAAAGGGTTTGAAATTCTTGCAAGTGCGTTGCCTTAATGAAAACTTTCTTTTTCTCTTTTTTCTTCTCGGCTTTCTGAACGTAAGTGTTTGTGTCGGTTGCAAACAAGCTTTCAATGGCTTTCACTTGCTCTTCGGGCAAGTTTTGTTCTTTTAGAATAGCTGAAAATTCAGGCGATTTTTCGTAAATCTTTTGTCCGTCAACAATTGCCTTACGAACAATCATTTTCTTGGCTTTCAAAATATCATCCACCAAAGTAACTACCGTATCATCATCAAAGCCTGATTTTTCTTTGAGTGTTTTAATGAGTTCTTGTTCGGTGAATGTTTCAGAAATGAGGAATGAGTTGCTTAAAATTTCATTTTGAATTGCCTCAACAAAACCGTGTTCTTTGCTTGATACAACTACATCAAGGTTATTGATTTTCCAAAATTGCTCTTGGTCGTCATTCAGATTTTTAAGCGTGTTACGCTGTAAGTTTTGATTTACGCAAATGCGTAAACCCCTTCCAATTTGTTGCAATTTTGATATTTCGCTTCCTTGATTGGAAAGTTTACAGATTGTGAAAACATTCGGATTGTCCCAACCTTCTTGCAATGCCCAAATGGAGAAAATAAAACGAGTAGGACTTTCAAACGAAAGCAATTTCTTTTTGTCTTTCAAAATTTCGTCAACTCCTGCTTTTACTTTTTCGTCTGCGTTTCCTTTGTCGCCTGAAAAATATCCTTTGTGAACTTGCAGAGTATTGTCGCTATCAAAATCGTTCTGCAAGAATTTGTAATAGTCGCTTGATTGGTCAAGTTTGCTTACAATTTCTGTGTATTGCTTTTTGTATTCTTCTTCAAAAAAGTTCTTGATTTTGGGATTGCTTCCACGAAATAAACTGGTGTCGCTCTCCATAAAAAACAAGGTCAATGCTTTTATGCCTTGTTCAAACAACCCCTTTTCTTTTTCAAAATGAATTTTGATTGTTTCCTTAATCATTGCTCGCAATGATTCGTCCGACAAAGAATAATCAACTTTTTCAATAGTGTCGTCCGCTAAAACAATGGTGTCTTTGTTAATTTTCTTTATGGTTTTACCGTTAAAAATTGCCCCAACACCTAATTCTCGTCTGACTATAATTCCGTTGGTTAATGTGCTTACAATGGCTTTATTAACTGACCCAACTTTTTCAATCCCAATAAGTGTATCTGTATTTTCAATTACGTCTTGCGTATAAACCACAATTTTCTTTACCAAGTTTTGTCGGAAAGAAGAAATACTGTCTAATACATAAGCCACATTTGATAAAGGCAAACCGTTTTTCTTTTTTGGAAACGTGGCTCCAAAACGCAAATAGTAATTGTCAAAACCCTCAAAATAAGTTTTGAAGGCATTGCCTTCAAAACGGTGAGGTTCGTCCATTATCACAATCGGATGTAAGCGTTTCAAACATTCCAAATAAGATTTTGGTGGTTCTTCGTTATTTACAAATAATTCAGGTGCGTTTATCTCTCGTTCTAAAGGACGATTAAGTATATTGTTACCTCGATTAAATGCATCGGGGGTTATTACCAAAACCGATAAATGCGAAGTGCCGATAAATTGCTTTACCGCTGAAATGTTACCCCCTTCATAAACAAAAGTTTCAATTTCCTTTTCTCTTTCGTTGGCGTAGAAACTCTTAAAGTAATCTTTGGTGTCAACTAAGTTTGTTTTTGTTCCCTCGCGAATTGGAACGGTTGGAATAAGAACGATAAATTTTTTGTAACCAAAATTTTTGCTCAGTTCAAAAATGGTCTTGATATACGTGAACGTTTTTCCTGTTCCCGTTTCCATCATTACATCAATGTTATTGTTGTCTTGAACTGGAAATTTGTATTTGTTTTTATTATGATGTGCCGTCAGCACTTCGTCAAATTTTTCTTTTTGGCGTAGGCTTTCAAAAAGGCTGATAATATTATTTACGCAGTCCTCTTGGTAGGCTTGTATTTCATATTGAAACTGTTTTGTTTCTGTTTTTGTCATCATTTAATTCCTCAAAAATTTAAGTCGCTAAAATACCAATTTAACTCCGTTAATCTTTCTATTTATTTAATTCTTGTCAACGAGTTATCAAGGGTGGTGGGTGGGCTTGGGTGCGTCTGCAAGAAAACAACTATTTTGCAAGCTGAAGCATCGGCTTGTGTGTCGGGGCTTGGAAATGTGTTGTTTTGTGCGTTGGCATTTTTCATTTTTCAATTCTGTCTTTATTTAGCAAATAGTCCGCTGTGTCTGGTTTTGTCTTACACTTGCCCATAACTCCTTTATCTATGCACCATACCCCACCCAAAGGTGCATATAGCCAGCTATTCTGGCATTCTTTATACACCTTTGAGGTGCACAATATTTTTACAGATTATCAAAGGGGCTGGAGATTTTCAGTAAACTCTGCTCGCATACGTGGTTATAGATAGTTCTTGTATGTAACGCAAATCAGTTCCTGCTTCCAGTAAATGTGTTGCATAGGAGTGCCGCAACCAATGAAGCGTTACTGGTTTTATGGATTTTTGCATGATCAAGTGCATGTTTTAACACTTTTTGCAAGCTGGTGCCAACTTTTCAATCTGTAAAGTACAGATATATTTCAATAATATGTATCTCAATCTCCCGCTTATGCTGGCTCAGGTGAGCACCGATTACCGATCCGTTTCGCCTGGCATATACGAAAGGGAACCTATAAAAAGTTATTACGCCTCCGCCTGCACCGGCAACACCAGCCGGAATCCCCGGAAATCGTTGACGGCTTTGGAAACTACGAACGAGCGCTGCGAACAGCGGAAGGCGAACTTGTCGGGGTAACGCCAGCAGCCGCCCCGTTCCTGGCGGAGAGATTCTTCACCGGAGGCGGTGTTTGCGGATTCGGTATCTTCGTGCCGGACGCTGCACCACTCCATGACGTTGCCGCTCTGGTTCCAGGTGCCGTAACCCGAAACCCCTTCGGGATAGGCGTAGACCGGGGCGACAGAATCCGCTCCCCGGTTGTTCCGGTGCCGGCAGTTGTTTTCGTCCCACCGGTCTCCCCACGGGTAGATATGTCCTTCCGGCCCCCGTGCGGCCTTTTCCCACTCGACTTCCGTGGGCAAACGGCATCCCGCCCAGCGGGCGTAGGCTTCCGCGTCGTCCCAGTTGATCAGCACCACCGGGTAATCGTCGAACTCTTCGGGACAGCCGTCGTCGTGCCAGACCGAAAGCGAGTCGATCCTTGCGCCGATGTTGGGAGGCCGATGGCCCGTAGCCTGCACGAAAGCCCTGTACTGGCGATTGGTGACGGCGTAAACCGAAATGTAGAACGCTTCGAGAGAAACGGTGCGCTGCGGGCTCTCCCTGTCGAGGCCGTCGCCCATGGTGAAACTGCCTGCGGGAACAAGCACCATCGGGGAACCGTCCCGTTCGTTGACGACGACCGGAGGCAGATCGCTGCCGGATTGGCGGAGCGCGAGTCTCTTGAGTTCGGTAAGGATTTCGTTATGTGTCGGAGTATTCATAGCGCTATTTATTTCTGCGACAAAGCCAAAGCATTCCGGTCGTCGGAGGCGTTGCGCGCCTGTCCGCTAACGACCATTGTCCTCAGCTGTTCGATATGCTCCTGATGCGATGCCGAAAGGGGAACCATCGCTCCGGCTGCGTTGAGCAGATCCTCCGTTTCCAGTTCACGGCGGTTGTCGCGGAATGCGGGAAACATGGCGTCGTTGACCAGCGCCTGCAGCTCCGCGCCGACGAACCCCTCGGTGGCCGATGCGACGGCGGCAAGGTTGAAGCGCTGCGAGAGCATACTGTAGCCGCGCTCCCTGAGATGGACTTCGAGTATTGTTATCCGCTCGGCGTGGGAGGGAAGATCGAGGAAAAAAACCTCGTCGAACCGGCCTTTGCGCAGGAGTTCGGGGGGTAGCCGCCGGACGTTGTTGGCCGTGGCGAAAACGAATACCGGAGCGGTTTTTTCCTGCATCCAGGTCAGAAAGGTGGCGAACACCCGGCTTGCCGTGCCGCTGTCGCCCATGGAACCGGCAAAGGCTTTTTCTATTTCGTCAACCCAGAGCACGCAGGGCGCGATCACCTCGGCAATCCGGATAGCTTCGCGAATGTTCTGTTCGCTCGAACCGAGCAGGCCGCTGAAGATTGCGCCCACATCCATTCTCAGCAGCGTCATCCCCCAGTGGCCTGCGGTCACCTTTGCGCAGAGGCTTTTTCCGGTTCCGGGAATCCCGATGAGGGCCACCCCTTTGGGCATGCTGAGGCCATACTCGCGCGCATCCTGGCTGAACGCCTCCTGACGCTCGTCGAGCCACCCCTTCAGGGCCCCGAGTCCGCCGACGTTGTTCATGGATCCGGTACAGGGGTAGAGTTCCAGAGCGCCGCTTTCACGGATGATGTGCCGTTTTTCGTTAAGCACCTGCCGGACGCTCCGCTCGTCGAGCCCCTGGCCTCCGGCAACCACGATGGCTTTGCGGAACGCCCTTCCCGCTTCGACGACGGAGAGGCCGAGCGCGCTTTCGACCAGACGTTCGCGCAAGCCGTGCGTGGCGTTGTCGAGCGAACGCGTCGAGCGGGTCTCCCGTTCGAGCAGTTCCAGCATCTGCTTGCCGTCGGGCTTGCCGACATCGATGGTTGGAATGTCGTGAGCGAGTTCGGCGGGAAGCGCAAACCGGGGAGTGGTGATGATGATGTTCACCGTTTCGGTGCGGAACGGAAGACGCGACGCGAGGTTCCGCAGCATGCGCGAAACCTTGCGGCTGTGCTCCAGAAAATGGTGAAAGTCCTTGAGCACGAATGTTGCGGAGCCCTTGTAGTCATCGATGATATCGAGCACGGTTTCAGGGGTGGCCGCCAGTTTGCTGATGGTCGCCGCAGGCTCGCGAAGGTGGCGGAACTGGTCGCCGATATCCCAGGTGATGAGCCCCATGCCTTTCGGCCACTCGCCCGATTGCGACCAGCCGGCAAGCGCGCGCATGGCATCCTCTTCGTCGATGGTTGCCAGGTGTATGACGGCTACCCGCGCGTCAGCGTTCAGTTTGAGTTCGTCGAGCCAGGCCATGCGTTATTAAATTGTATTAATAAGTTAGACATCCGGGCATCCCATAAAATTGTGATGAGCGATTCGAGTGCAAGGCGGATGGAGCACAGAAACCGGAGCGTACACGACAGTACGTGAGGATTTCGAGCACCACCCAACGCAGCAATCGCATCGCGCAATAAATTTTATAGATGCCCCTCACAGTTTCACCACCGGCAGATCGTTCACCGGCAACGGAAGTCGCGAGCCGTCGCGTAACAGGATGTATGAACTATTGTTCTCCTCCGTATCCCGCAGCCAGAGCGTGAGGCGGCGGTTGCTGTCAACCCCGAATCCGGCTATAAAGCGCCGCTCTCCCGAACGGCAGGGTGGCACGGCATGGATGAACTCGCTGTCTTCGGGGTTGAGCGGCTTATGCCGGCTCTCCTGGCGCTCCCCTTCCCGTACCGGACGCAAGCCGTCGGCCCCGTTGACGTAGTTTATCAGCGGGCGAATCATCGAAGAGCGCTCATAAATGACCAGCCCGAGCGTCTCCTGATTGTCCGAGGCGGCCTTGATATACTTGCTGCACACCGGTTTGCCTGTCGGGTAGGGAGTGCCGCGCGCAACGACGGGAACCAGTTCGAAATCCCGGAGTTCCCGGTTCCAGCTGCGCAGGCAGTAATCGTGGGTCAGCGTCTGGTCGAACATCCCGCCGGAGAAGCGGCATGCGCCACGGGCAATGGCTTCGAACGGATTGCCTGCATGAACGTCGCTGCGGGGAAAAAACTCCCGGATTTTCTCCTCGATGCCCGGCAGCAGGCTGCTCCCCCCTACGAGAAAAACCCCCTTGAGCTCCTCCTTGCGCATACCGGCCCGGTCGCGCGCCTGATCGAGGGCGCGGTCGAGCGTGCGGATGATGTACTGGTAGAGGTTGTTCCTGCCGGGCTCCCGTTTTTTCTCGAGCACCTCCTTCAGGGTACCGGGAGTGAGGGTGACCTCGATAAGACGGCCGGTAACATCGTTATAGCGCGTGAACGATGACGCTTCGCTGCCGCTGGAGATGGCTATTTTCGCCCCCTCAATCGCTTCGAGCAGGGACGGGCCGATCGAGGCGATATCGTCGTCCGTGAGCCCCTCCCGTTCCTGGATATGTTCCAGCAGCCAGTTGTCGACCATGATGCCGCCGATCTCCTCGCCGGCCCGGCCAAGCAATCGGCATTTCGTATGACCGGCATGCAGCAGATCGGTACGGACTATCGAAACGTCGAGGGTGCCGCCGCCGAAATCCACAATGCAGTAGGGCTCGCCGTCGAGCACCCCGTCGCTGTACCCGAGCATGCAGGCGGTTGCCTCGTCGATGAAGGTGATGCCGCCCGGAAACCGTTTTATGGCCGCTTCGCGAAGCCAGTCGATGTAGTGGTCGAAGGCTTCCACCGGGACGGTCAGCACGATCTCCTCGTCGATGTCGCCGAAATAGCCGCGCACGAACATCAGGATGCGATCGACGAGCGCGTCCGCTGCCTGACGGGGGTAGATAACCCTGCCGTTGACGCGCCGTCCGCGATTGGCCCCGCCGGTGCGGAGCATATCCATTTTCAGCCACCTGAAGGTTCCCGGATGGTTTACAAGGCCTGAAGCGCCGACCTGGCTGCCGGCAAGCAGCCCGTTATCTTCCGTAAAATGAATGACAGAGGGAATGACCCGCGCGGGTTCCGATCCCGGCTGCGGAAACCTGATGCCGAGATTGGGCAGTTCGGGAGTTTCCACGGCATGCAGGGCTTCGTTCCAGCGTGCAACCACGCTGTTGCATGTCCCGAAATCAAAAGCGAGAGCCATTACGTCAACCGGTTATCATGCTTTACCACTCCATATCCGTCATATCTTCCGCCTCCACGGCTGTTTTTTCCGCAGCGTCGTCGCTGCCGTCAACGGTGATCAGACCGCGAAGAAAGTACCCCTCGAGGAGCCCGAGCAATTGCAGGAGTTTCCGCTGCAGCTCTGCCGACCGATCGTCCGGTCCGGCACCGGTATGCAGCCTGTCCATCAGCATGCTGCTCTCTTCCGGCGAACCGGGCAGGCGTGTCGTGAGGATACCGGCCACGATATTGTCCTGCGGCCGGAGCCAGCAGACGTGCTCCTGCCGGGAGCCCGCCTCCGGCACGGCAACGACGAGGTAGTGCAGCGCGAGTTTTTCGGGCCAGGCGCCGTTCCGGGCGATCTCCTGCAGCCTGCTGCGGGGAACCGATCCCCGCTGAGCACCTGCAAAGAGCGCTCCGGCCCGTCTGAAGGGATCCGGGCTCGAAAGATCCTGCTCCTGCAGCTCGCCGGACCCATACCGTTCCGTCCAGAACGAGAAGATATCCCTCGTGCCGGGCGGTCGGGAGGGCCGTGATTCCGGAAGAAGCCCCGGCAGTTCCCGGTAGAGGGCGACCGCAGCCTCGACGACGGCTTTTCCGGAGGGGTTTTTCGGCCTTCCGCCGCTCTCTTCCCAGTAGGCGACAACCTCGAGCGCACTGGTGAAGGGCAAACCGTGCAGCCTGTCGAGCAGCGCATCGTGATCGCCGCAGAGTTTGAGCGCCTCGATCACCAGTTGCGGGTCGTGCCCCTCCCTGACGGCGTGGTCGTAAGCCGCCACAAGCCGGGGATTCTGACTCTTCAGGACTGTTGTGCTGATCCGCTGCCTCCGGACGCCGGACGCGGCAAGCCATGCTTTTTCGAAAATGGAGTGATCGGGATCCTCAAGAGCGAGATAGCGCTCCGGATTGCCTCGCGCAAGCCCGAAAAGGGCGTCCATCTCGAGCGCGGGCGCATGGCGGCCTTTCGCTTCGATCTTTTCGGCGATGTCGTCCCGGTCGAAGAGACTCCAGAGCGTGAATACCATGCCGTTGCCCCAGTCGGTTTCCGGCATGGCCTCAATCGCCTGCAGCAGCTCCTGCTGAAGCGTTTCGGAAGCTTGCGTCCTCTTGAGCAGCTCCTCGAAGCGACTCGATTTCCAGTAGTTCCAGATCGCGACGTGCATGACCGGCTCGCTGCCGTGCTGCAGGAGCAGCAGACGGCGGAATATCGCATCCGATTCCGGATGCCCGTTCTCTACCGCGCTTGACAGTTCAAGGGCGGCCTCACGGCTGTGGCCCGAAAACAGACGCTCCACCGCCCTCTTCCTGAGGAGCGCGCCGAGGAGCGGAGTTGTGGCAAAAAGGTGTTTTTCGGCTTGCATCGGGATTCGACAATCAACATATGAGCTATTTAAAGATTATACATATATCGCTCTCTAACAAGCAAATACAAGCCGACTTCACCATTTTCAACCGGGAGCGCCGGGTTCCGGATCGGTATTGCTGAACCTGCGTTTCATCAACATGGGGGCTATCCAGCCTCTTCCCTCGTCACCCTTTGCGCGTATCTCATAACACCTTTTATCACCCCCTGGCGCTGCAAAACAGCGATACTCCTCTCTTTCTGCTCACCGCCAACGGCTCACGGCCCGCACTCTTTTCCTCCTCTTCTCAACCGAGCAAATGAAAAAAGGGGTTTTGTTATATATTATGTTTTAATTGATCTTAACCAGGACGGCAGACCCCTTAAAAACCATTTTACCAGGAAAAACCATGGCAGACGAAAAAAAACAGAGTGGCTTGTTTTCATGGATGAAAAAGAACAAAACGGCAGGAACCCCTTCGGCCGATAACGGTTCAAAACAGCAGGCAGCGGCGGCGGAGGCGGCACCGAAACCGGCACCTCCTGCAACCCCTGCGGCTCCCGTAAAATCGGAAACTGCGCCGGCTCTTCGCCCAAAACCGGCTCCTGCTGCAAACCAGGAAAAAAACGACAAGACGGACACTGTCGATACTGAAGCAGCTATTCGGAACTATTTCGAAAGTATCGCAAACCTGGGGGTCAATCACCTGAAAATGGCAGAGACCATCCTCAATGCCGTTTCGGAATCTCTTGAAAAACTGACAGGAAATCAGAATCGGAACAAGCAGTAGCAGCCTGCCGCCGGGCATGATTCAGAGCGTGAACATTGCCCGGCAGCTCGCCCCTTGGCGGTTATGTGGTTATATCCGAAGGTGATACGATCATTCAGTAAGTTTTCGTCATATCGCTGTCCACGCAAATGATGAAATCGGCGCGACCTCTGTGCTGCTTTTCCAGGTGCCGGATATTTTCCTGCTCAACCGTGGTGATGGTCATATATCGCAAGGAGTCGTTCTTGTGCCGCAGATAAAATACAATACCTTCATAATCGTCCGAATGGTATGCCCCGTTGAAATGAAGAAAAACATGGCCCGGCTTATGGTTCAGTAATATAAAATGGGCCATGGTGGCGTCTTTGATGGCCTGGGCCTTCACCATCCCGGGAGTACCATGTCCACCCATCATCGTCAGCATGTTCCTGTAACCCGGCAGTTCGGGATCGAAATGAACCGGCAATGGCGCAATCCAGCTTTTTTCTTCATTGACGAGCGAATCAAGAGCGGCAAAGCCTCCGTTTTTGTGAACCAGACGGGCAAATCTTTTTGGAATATTCGATGCGATAAACCTTACCCGATGATCCCTGGCAAAATCCACCAGAGGAGCATAATCCGTTTTGTAGTTAGGCCAGAGACGGGCAAGGGAATCCAGCCCGGCCGAATCAATCCGGCCGGACAGGTAATCGTCAAGCGCTTTCTGATTGTCGGCTTCGAACATTTCGGCGCCAAGAATCAGCCTGTTTGTTTTATGCAAGTCCCTGGTGAGCTCCAGCTGCATCCAATGTGCGATGGGGTTGTCGTGCAATTCCCCAAACAATACGACATCGCTTTTCTTCGCTTTCTTCAGCAACTTATGATAGCTCGCCTTTTTACCGGCATTGTCATAGAGAACAAATGCCGCTTTATCGCGACCGTACGCGCTGAAACCGAAGGCCGCTGCGAAAAGCAGGATAAAAATCTTGTAAAACATTGTAATTTGCATAAATCGTCAAGGTTGTCCGATAACGGCTATCTTCTTTATCTCTGGCAACAGTATGCTGGCGGGTATTGAGGAGGTCAGCCGTTACAGAGATAGCGACCATTCACGCGGCACTGAAATCCGCATGAAAACCACTCTTTTTTTCCTGGAATATTGTGCCCTATCGGTACGGATACTGATTAATCGCTCAACAATCTGTCGAGGCGCCTTGCAGCGCTGCTGAAGCGAACTTTACCAATATCGAAGGCATCCGGCTCATAAGGCAGGTAATTTCTGACATGATGGCGCAACCACGTGACGGTTTCCTTATAGTCTTCCGATTCAACGTCTGCCAGCGTTTCGAGCAACGAGTAATAGCCGAAAGGGCCTCCGCAATCTTCTGGAGGAGTTGTTCGACCCCCGGCAATACATTTCGGATATCTCACACCTTTCTCTCGAAGCAGTATTCCTTCGAGCACTACCTCATGCAGCCATCCGTCTCCGAAATCTTATTCGTAATACATTTTCATTCCGGGTTCTTGAAAATATTCGTCAATCGATACCTGCCAGCCAGGAAGCACTACCAGCTGCCGGACGAACCGCCGCCGCCCGATGATCCGCCGCCGCCTGAAAAACCTGATCCGCCCGACGACCAGGATGAACCGGAACTGCCGGAACCGATCGAAAAACCGCCGATGGAAGTCTGCCCCTTTGTGCGTAATTCTTTTTGCGCCTTTTTATACCAGTCGGTGTTTCTTAAAAACAGTTTTGTAATCGGAAAGCCGATCACATACGAAAGAAAACAATAGAAAGCACCGCCCGATCCAAGTACAACGATTGGAAAAACCGCCCAGAAGGGGATCAGAAAGAGGTATAAAAACCAACCGACTCCCGGCGTCAGTATCCCGATAACAGTAAACAGTCCGATGATTCCGAAAATAAACGCTCCAAGAAGAATTCGCTCCCTGAGGGAAAGCTCAGGCCCGTCCATTTCAAAGAATTCCGACTTTTCCGTCGAACCGGTTGCGACGCCACTCTCCTGCAGTTCGCCGCCCTCAAGAAGCTCGACCACGGCCCCGACTCCATCGGCGATACCTCCGTCAAAGTCTCCGTTTTTGAACTTGGGGGTCATAACGTTTTGAACGATCCGCCCCGCCATGGCATCGGTGAGCGTTCCTTCAAGCCCGTAACCCACTTCGATGCGCATCCGCCGGTCGTTGGGAACCACCACGATCAGAACACCGTTATCCTTGTCTTTCCGGCCGAGTTTCCACGATTCGAAAACCCTGACGGCGTAATCTTCGATGCTCTCGCCATCGAGTGTTGCAATCGTCAGAACGGCAATCTGGTTGCCGGTGCGCTTTTCATGCGCCTGCAGGCTATCCGACAATGACCGGTTGACCTCCGGCGAGAGAAGCTGCGCATTGTCCGTTATTCTCCCTGTCAGATATGGAACATCAGCAGCAAAAAGTATCGAACTGATGAGCATTGCAATCGGGAGCAGCAGGAACATCGCTTTTGTCTTCATATTCCTTTCTCCTCGATGATTTCATTCGGCAATTCGTCGTTACGGACCTCCCGGGAGGCTGTAGTCAGTATTCGGGCAAGACAGTCCAGGCCGGCATCGAATGCCTGGGGGATCTGTTTACGCTTCAGAAAGGGAGTCATTGCCGCAATCATCTTTTCCACATCCTCTTCGCTGAAACGCTCATTCAGCCCCCTGTCCGGCAGAATAACAACCCGGCGTTCGAACAGACTCAGCAGCAGCAGAATGCCTCTCCTTTTTTGGGTAGCGAACAGCTCCCGTTCCAGAAACAGCGATTTTGCATATTGCCGCACTTCAACTTCGGCGCTGCAGTCGGGTAAGAAGCATCGTGCAAATTGCGGAATCATCACAGTCAAGAGTGCCAAAAGGGCGCCGCTTGAGAGTATGCCAACCGCCATTATCAGCGCGGACACGTCCGGATGCCAGTCGAACAACCGCCCAGAGAGCAGAAAAAGGATCAATCCGGCGGCTGACGCGCCGAGGGCGAACGCTTTCCACGGCAGTTCCGCATAGGCATCGCTTCGCTGAATGACGCTCAGCACGATCTGGGTGTCGGTGCGCTTTTCCGTCTCGGCGATACGCTCATCCAGACGACTGCGCTCCAGATCCGATATTGTCTGTTTCATTGAGAATCCCCGTATCCGAAGATTGTTGGGTACCTCGAAAAAGTTATTCCGCACCCGGATTGCCGCGTTGGTCGGTGCTCGAAATCATCATGTACTGTGGTGTACACTCCGGTTTCTCCGCTCCGTCCGCCTTGCACTCCGGGTGCTCACGACACTTTTTTGAGGTTCCCTGTTATAATCGTCCGCGGCTGCGTTTCAGTGCACCTCTATTCCGCACCGGCTCCGATAAAAACACCTGTAACCTTATTGTCTTTGATGGTGAACACGACTCCTCCGTAAACAGATCCCGCGATAACCGCGTCGTTACTGATCCCGACCGCACTGTCACCGGAGGGTTGCGCTATCTCCTTGCGATATGCTTCGAGAACCGCCCCCCTGCCGCTCCCGATCCCCATATCCCTTGTTGTCCGGAACCGGCACGGAGCCGATATGGTTATCGCGTCGATTTGCTGTACGTTGCCTGCGCCTTCAGCAACCATGCCCAGTACTATTCCCTGTGCAGGGTAACGCCATTGCTGATGCTCCGCACCATCGGCCGCCCAGACCTCGCATTCCGACTTTTCATCAGGTTTACCAAGAGCCTTCAGCACTTGGCCTGCAGGTAATCCAAGCCTCAGAGGGCCGAGTCGTTCCGACTGCATCAGCGCAAAACCGGCTTCGGCCGGTTCCTGTGCTTCAGTATCGCGTGATTCTCCTTGCATCGGAGCCTGCTCCGGCACAGCATGTTCGGCCGCCTGACGGACTGCTGACGTCGGCTCATGGTTTTGAGATGCACATGCCGAAATGATACCGCTCAATATAACCCACGAAGCAGCGGTGAAAAAGAAATGTCGCATGGATGTCTGTACGGAAAATTATGAAACCTGAAAATCATTTGCATCTCAGCATGCTATTATCCAGATTGTTTATGGGAACCTCTAAAAGTTACTGCGCACTCAAATTGCTGCGTTGGTCGGTGCTCGAAATCCTCATGTACTGTGGTGTACACTCCGGTTTCTCCGCTCCGTCCGCCTTGCACTTTGATCGCTCATCACACTTTTTAGAGATTTCCTTATGATACCCTATCCGTCAGACCGAACGTAAACAGTCATCGATGGGCAGTGAAATAGCAAAAACCGAGTTCAGCGAGGATGATTTCAGACAGTTTCACCAGAATCTGAGAAAAGAAACGCGGATTCTGATGGAATGGTTTTCCTCGGATCTCTTCGACAACCAGCAGGAGATGTGCGGCTTTGAACTCGAAGCATGGCTCATCGACCGGCATTGCACTCCGACCCCGAGAAACGAGGAGTTCCTCAAGAGGGTCAACAGTCCTCTGGTAGTGCCCGAGCTGTCAAAATACAACTTCGAACTCAATATTGCACCGCATCCGCTGGATAGCCATCTCCCGGAATTTCTGAAGAACGAACTGCAGAAGCTCTGGAATATCTGCACAGTCAATGCCCGCGACATGGGGTGCAATATCCTTATGACCGGCATCCTGCCGACCCTGCAGGACGGGATGCTGACGCTCCGGAACATCTCTTCGCTGCAACGGTTTCACGCGCTGAACCGCGAAATCCTTCGCTTGAGATCCTCGAACCCGCTTAAAATCCATATAGAGGGCACGAAAGATTCGCTGGAGATCGTTCATCATGACGTTATGGCCGAGGCTGCCGCGACATCGCTGCAGATCCATTTTCAGGTGCCGCCCGGCAAGGCGGCCTCGTTTTACAACATCGCCCATGTGCTGTCGGCGCCGATGGTCGCACTCACGGCAAACTCCCCGTTCCTCTTCGGCAGGGAGCTGTGGGATGAGACTCGCATCCCCCTGTTCGAGCAGGCCGTGAAATCACCGGCATTCGTTGACCTCTCGGGAAGAATGGTTTCGCGCGTCACCTTCGGACGGGATTACGTCCGCAATTCGCTTAAAGAGGTCTTCCTCGAAAATCTCGACGGATTTCCGGTGCTGCTTCCGGTGACGTTCGACGATGACTTCAGCCAGTTGAACCATCTGCGTCTGCACAACGGAACCATCTGGCGCTGGAACCGCCCACTGATCGGATTCGGAGAGGATGGGTGCCCTCATTTGCGAATCGAACATCGCGTACCCCCCGCAGGACCATCGATCCCGGACATCACAGCCAATATCCTCTTTTTTTATGGCGCAATGCTTCACCTGCAAACCGAAGCGCCGCAAACTTCGATATCGTTCGAACAGGCCCGGTCGAATTTTTACGCCTCCGCTCGATTCGGGCTTGACTCCACGGTCACCTGGACTTCGGGAAGCGCCCTGCCGGTGGAGACCCTGCTGCTGCAACAGTTGATCCCCGGGGCAATTACGGCTCTTGCCGAACGCGGATTCGACAGTCACGATCTGAGATACTACCTTGTCGATATTCTGGCAAGGCGCGTAGAGACACGCCGGAACGGGGCCTGGTGGCAACGAACCTTCATCGGACGGCACGGCCCCGATTTCAGGGCGATGACCCAGGCATACCTTGAAAACCAGAACGGAAACCTTCCCGTACACGAATGGAGCATCTGAACCAGTATCAACCCCCCGATCTGCGCCTGTTCGATCGGCTTCCCGACGGCTTCACCGGAATCGCAATCGAAAAACTCGGCTCGATCCTGCCGGGCCCTTCGCTCATCCGTATCGAGGGCGAAAAAGGGGCTCCGCTCTTCGTTTCGATACTGCTGCACGGCAACGAAACTACGGGGTTTTCAGCCATGCAGCAGCTCCTCGAGGGATTCGGTGCTCCCCGCCGTCTGCTGCCGAGACCGATGCTGCTCTTTGTCGGCAACGTGGCCGCGGCCGTTAGGGGAGTGCGAAAACTCGACGGTCAGGCCGACTACAATCGCATATGGCAGGGTGAACGCTATCCGGAACACCTGCTGGCACGGCATGTTCTGGCCGAAATTGCCAGGGCGGCTCCGGTTGCCGGCATCGATCTGCACAACAACACAGGCAAAAACCCGCACTATGGGTGCGTCAATCGGCTCGAACACAAATCCCTTTCGCTTGCAAGGCGGTTCAGCAAAACCATCGTCTGGTTTACGGAACCCCACGAAGTCCTTGCAGTCGCCCTGTCGGCCATATGCCCTGCGGTTACGCTTGAATGCGGGGTTTCAGGCGATGCGACCGGAACAGAACATGTCGAAAATTATCTCCGGCACTGCCTTGAACTGCCCGAGGAGATCCTGTTCGCTCCGCCGGCCAATCATCACAACGACCTCTTCCATACCACCGCACGGATACTCCTCTCTGAAGGAACCCGTCCGGGATTCGGACAGTGTGATGACAGCGCCGACATCTGTTTTCGCGAGGACCTCGAAACCCTCAATTTCGAGCGGGTGCCCGAAGGAACGGAACTGGGGCGCTTTAGCAAAGAACTGCCGCCGATCAGGGTCATCGACAACATGAACGAAACCGTTACCGACCGATACCTCCTTTTCAGCGAAAACCGCATTCTCACCCGTGTGCCGGTCGTGCCATCGATGTTCACCCGTGATGTGAAGATTATCCGGCAGGATTGCCTCGGCTATCTCATGGAGCCTTATCAGGCCTGAAGGTCATTATATATTTTCATTCTCTCACAAACCGGTAACACCTGGCTGCGCATTCGATACACCCGTCCGAGATTGCCTGAAATCATTCCGCCGATCGATCTCCAACAGCTTATTGAACGTGTAAACCTGTATCGTTTGATACGCCATCCCGGCATTGACAACAACCGCTCCCCGGCTCTCACGCCATGCTGTACAAAAAGCGAATAGTTACGCTGCAAAATAACGTCCTCTTCCACGAAAAACCGCGCGGAAGCGCAATTATCGGAACGCTTCTGCATCAGTGCGTCAGAACAGAAAAATGCGAGTAAGCCTTTTCTTCTCTACAGGTTTGCTCCTCGTGCCTCCCCATGCATTAGAAGCTCCACTTGAACCGTCGCTTTTTGCGATATCGGTCCGGGGGCAGGCATCAAAAGGAGCGAGTCTCGCACCGCCAGAAGGAATACCGGATGGTCTGCCTGCCATTGATGGAGAACCTCTGAAAGATCTGATGAGCGCTATGAAACCACCCCACAAAGCAAGCAATTGATGCAGATCAGGAATGAATATCCTGCATCTCGGAACGGCAAATCTTTATCGCCGGGCTCATCAGAGGATTTGTCGGTATCATTCATCAGAAAGGCGTCCTGCCGTCGCTGCCATGCATCAAGCTCAGGGTACATCTCTTCCTGAAGCAACCATACAGGATCTGCATTCTGAAGGATAAACTCGTAAATGGACATTCCCTCAATCATCGGCTCAGGTTTACAGCGTATTTTTTTTCTGTTTTTTCTGTTTTTCATATAGCTAACGTTATCGTAACCTCCCAATCCACTGAAATCAGCTCAATCCGGGTCTGTTTGCAGATCTTTGCCACGTCCATGAGAATCCCGTACGTTCCTGATGTTTCCTGGCCCCCATACGGCGAAAGCGACATATCGGTAACATCCGGGGGCAACCCGGCGACTTGCAACCCGAATAACTGACCTTGCCATTCAGGCAAGCAGGGCGCTCGTACGGGCTGCCATGATAAAGTCGTTGCGGTGCAGGCCGCCTGCCGAATGGGTCCACCACTCGACCCGCACCCTGCCCCATTCGGTAACGAGCTTCGGATGGTGCCCTTCACGCTCGGCAATCTCTCCAACGCGGAGGGTGAAATCGAGCGCGCGCCGGAAATCCGCAAAGGCGAAGGTGCGCACGAGACGAGGCACCCCATCTTCGCTCGCCACCTCCCAACCGGGAAGCTCCGGCAGAAGCTGCGAAATCTCCTCGGCCGAAAGCCGCGAACCGCCTTTGTGGGACTCCTCGCAAGCCATTGTGTCAAATCCGCTCATGATATGCTCCTGTATGTTTTTTTTCCTCTCCATCTGTCGGTTTTCCATTAGAAAGAAGAGGCTGGATGGCTGGATAGCTTGTCAGCGAGATAGCTGGATGGCTTAACCCGCAACCCTTCCCATCTCCTAACTCCTTTCTCCTGTCTCCTGATTAACGATACTTCTTGCTATGCTCTTGCAGTAGTGGTGGATCTCTTCGAAGGCGTGGAGGAGATCCATGTGGATATCGTGGGTCATGGCCGATTCCGGAAGCGTGCGGAGCCGGTGCAGATGGCGGGATTCGGCGGCGGCCGACAGTACCAGAAAATCGCGGTCGCCGTGAAGCACGTTCGATGCCTGCCGGACGTTCATCTCCTGGATGGCAACGGTAAGCGTGGCGATCTCGCGGCAGACAAACGCATGCAGGGCGGAAAGATCGGCTTTGCCTTCCGCGGTCATGCCGGAAGGCTGTTCGCGTGTTTTTTCAGGCAGTTTCTGCAGCAGCGATTCGATGCTGTCGCCGATGGCTTCCTGATCCTTGACGATGTTCATGAGAGCGAACGCCTCGAGCGACTCCCGCTCTCCAAGTTCGTGACGACTGATTGCGATAAGGTACGCTGAAACTCTCGATTCGAGATAATTCACTTTTTCTTCCCTCATTCTTATCCCGCCGCCAACCGAGAGTTCCGGAAAAACCTTGTCCCTCGCCGCTTCGCTGCCGGTAAAGACCGGAAGCATGGCGCCTGCCATGCGTTCGAGGATCCGGTTCATGCGTGCGGTTTCGGCCCGGGCATAGCTCAGGGCAAGCGACGGCGCAGAAAGCGCGCTGTTGGTGATATACCAGACCGAAGGCTGGAGCCGGGTTTCCCCGGGATTGTCGGGTATGAGGCGGATCAGCAGTTTACCCCATAAGGCGATAAACGGCAGAAACATAACCGCCATGAAAACATTATAGAGCGTATGAGCGTTGGCGATCTGGCGGGGAATGACTGTTCCCGGCAACCCCTCGGAGGGCGAAATCATGCGCACAAAATCGGCATACAAAGGGATAACAAACAGAAAAATCGCGACTCCGGTGACATTGAACAGCACCTGCGCCAGAGCGACGCGCCGTGCCGGACGGAGCATACCTATACTGGCCAGCGATGCCGTGATGCAGGTGCCGATGTTGGCGCCGAGCAGCATCGGAATGCCTGCTTCGAGCGTCAGCGTGCCCTGCTGGGCAAGCGTAATGACGATGCCGATGAACGCTCCGCTGCTCTGCATCAGCGCGGTCAGCAGCATGCCGGCCAGAACGCTGTAGAGCGGATTTTCCATGTAGCGAAGGAGGTCGATGAACGGTTCGTACGAACGGAGCGGCGCTACGGCTCCCGACATCAGGCTCATGCCGAAAAGAAAAAGACCGAACCCGTAGATCGCCTCTCCCGCATTGCGAAGCCCTTCCCTCCGGCTCGAGAGGTTCAGTACGAAACCAGATGCAAATACCGGAAGGGCGTATTCATGGATGCGGAACGCAATGAGCTGCGCCATGGCCGTCGTGCCGATTTCGGCTCCGAGAATGATGGAGAGCGCCTGTACGTAGGTCAAAAGATTCGACTGCACCAGTCCCACCAGCATCACCATGATGGTGCTGCTCGATTGCACCATCATGGTGGCAAGCGCGCCTGCAAGCAGTCCCGTAAAGCGATTGTCGGTGATACGCGCTATAAAATCGCGCATGCGTCTTCCGGCTGCCTTTTTCAGGCCACCGCTCATCACCCGGATACCGTAAAGGAAAAGCGCCAGTCCTCCGGCGAACGAAAGCGCTATAGGCACAAAGGAGATCTCGTTCTGCATGGCTTTTCGGGATTACCCTGGGTTCATCACGCCAAGAATCTCGCCTGTTCTTCTCTTTCTGTATGCGAAAACCTCGTCGAGGCGACGGCTGACGATCAATGCGTTGACCATATCACCGAACGCGCCGAAAGGCATTACATAGTCTATCCGGTCGATCATCTCAACTCCCCCCGGGATTTCGCGAAACTCGTGACGGTGAACCCAGCTTTCGTAGGGCCCGGACTTCTGTCGATCGACAAACAGAAATGGTCGTTCAACACTGATTATTTCCGTTTCCCACTCGACCGGCAGCATCATGAACGGGTAGAGCGTATAGGTGATGAGCATGCCCTCGTAAATCTGCCGGCCTGGTGAACCGTCGGTGATTCTGAAAAACATTTCAGGAGGGGTGATCCTTGAAAGGTTTTCCGGGGAAGAGAAAAAGTCCCATGCTGTTTCGATAGTTACCGGGATCCGCTGCAGATATTTCAGGGTATACATTTGACGTTCGATGATCTTTTTCAGATATAACGGCAGGAAGGTCTAAAAAGTAGCTGGCAAGAATAGCTCAATGCGGCATTTTTTTCATCTTGCACTGTCGGGATGTCATCTTTTTTTACGATTTTGCCGACATCAGGCGCAAAGAACCGAAATATCAGCTTTACATGACAAGGCCCTTGATAAAAGCCACCGTTGCCGCAATCATCGCCCGTTCGCCGGAAGAGCGTTCGACGATAGTGCTGACAAAAAGATCCGTGAACCCGTTCAATGGCTGCTGGTGCCTGCCGGGAGGGCATATCGATGCGGGAGAGAGCGCCGTTACGGCCGTCAGGCGCGAAGTTCAGGAAGAGACGGGACTCGATTTCGTCAACCCGGCGTTCCTCTGCTACAGCGATGAAATATTTCCGGCAGAGAATTTTCATGCCGTCGCGCTTGCCTTTCACGGAACCGCATGCGGCACTCTCCGCCTGATGCCGGACGAAGTCGAAGAAGCTGCCTGGTTCAGGCTTGAAGATGTTTTTTCGATGCCCCTTGCATTCAATCATGAATCGATTCTGAAACGCTATGCCGCACTGCTCGAGATCTGAAAACCGGATTTTGTTTTTTTTGTTTTTATGTGCTGTTTTTCTCGTTGCCGGATGCCGGAAAGAATATCCGGGATCGGATAAAACCGACAACAGGCCGAAAATCGTCAGCCTCGCCCCCAGCGTTACCGAAATGATCTTCGCTGTCGGTGCGGGCGATCAGCTCGCTGGCCGCACGTCGGCATGCGACTGGCCTGCCGAAGCCGAAAAGGTGCCGGTCATCGGCGCGTTCGGCAGACCGTCCATGGAGATGCTCGCCTCCATACACCCTGACATCGTCATCAACGTCGATCTCGAAGACGAGCGCAACAGCGATAAAATACGGGATCTGGGCATCCGCACGGAACGGATCGACTGCAGGACCCCGGACGACATCCCCGGAGCGCTCCGTACGATCGGCAGACTTACCGGACATGAACGAAAAGCCGACAGTCTTGCCACCGTCATCGAAAAAGGGCTTGCGACGTTCAGAAACGACAACCTCCAACAAAAAGAAAAACCGCTCGTCTATCTTGAAATCTGGGACGATCCGTTCTGGACCGGAGGAAAGGAGAGCTATACCTCGGCTCTTATAGCATATGCCGGGGGCAGAAACATCGGCGACACCGTCAGAAAGGAGTATTTCGAAATATCCCAGGAATGGGTCATCGAACAGAATCCCGAGGTGATCGCCTGCATGTATATGTCCAAAGAGGCGCCTGCAGCCGAAGGGGTGCTGCGGCGACCGGGATGGCATCACATCGCGGCTGTAAAGCAGAAAAGGGTGTTCGACGGTTTCGACAACAGCCTTTTTCTTCGTCCCGGTCCGCGGGTACTCGAAGGAATAGCGCAGCTTAAAAGCCTGATTGAAAAAAAATAAGCGACCGAGCCTCCTGTTTTTTCCGACACGTTCCCGGATAACGGTTGAATTGATTATCTTGGGGGCCTTGACTTCGATGAAGCCGCAATATAACAGCACGCCTGCATGAAGAAATCGCCACTGGTCATCCTTCTCCTCACGGTCATGCTCGACCTGATCGGGTTCGGCATTGTGCTGCCTCTGCTTCCGACCTATGCCAAAGAACTCGGCGCAAGCCCGTTCATGATCGGCCTCATAGCGGCGATTTTCTCCATCATGCAGTTCATCTTTTCTCCGCTCTGGGGAAAGCTGAGCGACAGGATCGGGCGGCGTCCGGTCATGCTCATCAGCATATTCATCACCTCGCTTTCCTACCTGATCTTTTCCCAGTCCGACAACATCCCTCTGCTGATTTTCGCTCGCGGGCTTTCAGGAATCGGTTCGGCCAATATCGCGGCAGCCCAGGCCTACATTACCGACGTTACCGACAGCAAGAACCGTTCGGGAGCCATGGGCATGATCGGCGCTGCCTTCGGCGTGGGGTTCATCATCGGCCCGCTTATCGGGGGCCTGCTCATGCACAACTACGGCATCGAAATGGTGGGCTATGTCGCATCCGGGCTCATTTTCCTCGACTTCATCCTTGCCGTCATCTTCCTGCCCGAATCCAACAAGCAGGCCAGAAAATTCGATTTCGCCATGCTCGGCCGGAAAGGCGCGACGGCGACCGAACCCGGACAATCCGCCTCTTTCCTGAAGACAAAGGCTGACGAATACATCGAAGGGCTGAAGCTCGCCTTCAGCTCGAAACCGCTTGCCCTCCTGATGATCGCAAACTACATTTTCACCTTCGCCATCGTGAATATGCAGGTAGCTTCCATTCTGCTCTGGAAGGAGTATTTCGGCGCATCCGATCAGGAAATCGGCTATATCTTCGCCTATGTGGGATTTTTCTCGGTCATCGTGCAGGGCGGGCTTATCAGCCGTCTCATAAAAAAACTCGGAGAACACAAGCTCTTTCTCTGGGGACATATCTTCACGTTCGCAGGTGTTTTCTTCGTGCCGTTCATCCCCCAGGACACGCTCTTTTCGGCAGGTCTTGTCATCCTGCTCTGCTTCGCCATCGGTACAAGCCTCGTGGCGCCGATCAACCTTTCGATGATTTCTCTATACAGCTACAAACAGAAGCAGGGACAGATACTCGGTCTTTCGCAGTCCGTCAACTCTTTCGCCCGCATCATGGGCCCGTTCAGCGGCAGCATCCTGTACGGCATGGATTTTCACGCCCCCTATATCGTTGCCGGAGCCCTTACCGTCATCGGCACGTTTATAGCTCTCGGGCTGTTCAAATATAAAATCGAGGCCCTTGATCCGGCTGTCGAAAACGAAAGCATCTGAAAAAGAAACGAACCAGTTGACGAGGAAACAGGCTATATGCGTATAGGAGTCATAGGAACCGGAAAGCTTGGTGAATTCCATACGAAACTGCTCGGGGAGATCGCCGCGGCCTCCTCTGACCTGACCGTTTCAGGCATCTTCGACATGAACGCCCTGCGGGCGGCCGAAATAGCATCGAAATACGAAGTCCGGCGATTCGGCTCCATTGAAGAGATGTCGGCAAACTGCGATGCGGCAATCATTGCCACAACCACCAGCTCCCATTTCGATATTGCCCGACGGCTGCTGTCAGAGAAAAAACACCTCTTTATCGAAAAGCCGATAACCGCGACGCTCGAAGAGGCCGACGAACTGATCCGGCTTGAGGAGGAAAATGGCGTCCGCATCCAGGTCGGCCACATCGAACGGTTCAACCCGGCGCTCCGGGCCGTCGAGTCCTGGATCGGGGAACCGATGTATATCCAGGCAGAACGGCTGACCGGTTTTTCGCTCAGGGTAACGGACGTCTCCGTGGTGCTCGATCTCATGATCCACGATATCGACCTCGTGCTCTCCCTCATAAAATCAGACATCAGAAATATTTCCGCCTCCGGCGTCCGTGTCTTTTCGAACGAACTCGATATGGCGACGGCAAGAATCGACTTCGTGAACGGCGCTACGGCCAACGTTACCGCAAGCAGACTCAGCCGCAACAGGATCCGCAAGATGCGCTTTTTCTGCAACGCCCCGAAAAGCTACGCATCGCTCGACCTGACCAGCGGCAAATCGGAGGTATTCCGGCTGGTGCACCCTCTTGAAGCCTCCTCGAAAAATCCCGTCAGAACCTATGCTGCCCGAAAGATTCTCGAGCAGTTCGGGGAGATCAGGGAAGCCATGAACGGTATGGTGCTCGACTACATCACCCCCGACGTGCCGAAGACCAATGCGCTGCGGGATGAACTCGAACACTTCATCGATGCGATACGCAACGACCGGCCTGTGACGGTAAGCTCGAAAGACGGACGAAGGGCCGTGATGGTGGCCGATCGCATAGCCGATGAAATTGCCGCCAATGCCGCACTTTGCGACTGAAAGGTTCGAGGGGAAAAACAGCATGCAGTCCATGAAGCGATATACTGATTCCGACATTCCGGAAGTACTCTTCCGTATAGGAGATCTTGCCGACAGCGAAAACCTCCCCTGCTATCTCGTGGGAGGATATGTACGCGACATCCTTATGCGGCGGGCGTGTACCGATATAGACATCATGGTCGTGGGCGATCCGGTCTCTTTTGCAAAACGTGTCAGAAACGGGCTGAACGGCAGGAATTTCGTGCTGTTCGAACGGTTCCGCACCGCTCAGTTCGAAATAACGGACAGTATTGCCGGCTCGTTGAAGATCGAAATCGTGGGCGCGAGAAAAGAGTCGTACAATCCCGATTCCCGCAAGCCGATAACCGAAACCGGCACACTCGAAGACGACCTTTCCAGGCGGGATTTCACCATCAATGCGCTTGCCGTCAGCCTCAATGCCCTCGACCGGGGAACGCTTATCGACCGCTACGGCGGACTCGACGACCTTGAGCAGGGTATTCTGAGAACTCCGCTCGAAGCCGAACAGACCTTTTCGGACGATCCCCTGCGCATGATGCGCGCCGCCCGCTTTGCCGCACAGCTCGGCTTCAGGCCGGAGCCGGACATGGTAGCGGCGATGAGTGCCATGCACGAACGCATCAGGATCGTATCGAGGGAACGCATCAGTCAGGAGTTCTTCAAAATCATGCTGAGCCCGACGCCGTCCACAGGCCTAAAACTGCTCCATGAAACAGGCATTCTCGGCGATATCCTTCCCGAAGTGACCGCCATGGCAGGCATCGAGCAGGTCGATGGCCTCGGCCATAAAGACACGCTTTACCACACCTTCCAGGTGGTGGACAATGTCGCCAGATACTCCGACAAACTCTGGCTGAGAGTATCCGCCCTGCTGCACGACATCGCAAAACCGGCCACAAAACGATTCACTCCGGCCACCGGCTGGACATTTCACGGACATGAAGCCGTCGGTATCAGAATCGTATCGAAAATCTTCAAGTCGATGCGCTGGCCGCTCGAACCGCTCGACTACGTGCAGAAAATGGTGCGGCTGCACCACCGGCCGATCCCTCTGTCGAAGGAGGAGATCACCGATTCGGCCATCCGGCGGCTGATGTTCGATGCCGGAGAGGATCTCGACGACCTGATGAGCCTTTGCCGCGCCGACGTAACCAGCAAGAATCCCCGGAAGGTGATGCGCATCATGAAAAATTTCGGAAATGTCGAAGAAAAAATCGCCGAGGTTGCCGAGAAGGACCTGCTTGCCAGATGGCGGCCGCCTGTCGACGGCGCCGATATCATGCGCACTCTGGGCCTCAGCGAAGGAAAGATGGTCGGCATCATAAAAAGCCGGATGGAAAATGCCGTGATCGACGGCGTCATCCCCTACGACCGCGATGCCGCCCTCGCCTACATCCGTCAGGTCTACGATGAACTGCAGGGCGGATGCCGGTCATGACCGGCATCCGCCCGTCCCGATGCATGAGGATATCTGGTTTTTCTTGACGCGGTGCGTTATATTCAGGACATTGCTGCAAAGAGTACGATAACCTAAACCGATACCACGTTGATTGAACGTTATTCACCAAAAGACATGTCGGCTATCTGGACCGAAGAAGCGAAATTCCAGCGCTGGCTCCAGCTTGAAATCGCCGCCGTCGAAGCCCGGATGGAAGCCGGCCTCGTTCCTGAAGATGCCCTCCTGACCATACGGGAGAAAGCCGCCTTCAAAGTCGATGAAATCCTTGAAATCGAAAAAGAGACCAAGCATGACGTCATAGCCTTTCTGACCAATGTCGCAGGCAATGTCGGCCCGGCGTCGCGCTATATCCATGAAGGTCTGACATCGTCCGACGTTGTCGATACCTGCCTTGCCATGCAGATGCGCGACGCCGGAACCATCCTTGTCGCCGATATCGAAAATCTTGTCGATGTGCTTGCCCGTCGGGCCGTCGAATTCAAGTATACGCTTGAAATGGGACGTACCCACGGCATTCATGCCGAACCGACCACATTCGGGCTGAAACTGCTCCTGTGGCGCCAGGAGATGCTGCGAAACCTCGAGCGCATGAACAATGCCGTCCGGACGGTTTCGGTCGGAAAGATTTCAGGCGCGGTCGGCACCTATCAGCATCTCTCGCCGGATATCGAAGCAGCCGTCTGCCGGAAACTCGGACTCGAACCATCGCCGATCTCCACGCAGATCCTGCAGCGCGACCGTCATGCGGAATTCGCGACAACACTGGCGATAATCGCTTCATCCATTGAAAAATTCTCTGTGGAACTACGCCATCTTCAGCGCACCGAAGTCCGCGAAGCCGAGGAGTTCTTCAGCAAGGGGCAGAAAGGGAGTTCGGCAATGCCGCACAAGCGAAACCCGATAACCTTCGAACGGTTGACCGGGCTCGCCCGCGTCGTACGTTCTAATTCTATTGCCGCAATGGAGAACGTTGCGCTCTGGCATGAACGCGACATTTCACACTCGTCGGTCGAGCGCGTCATCATGCCCGACTCCACGATTGCGCTCTGCTACATGCTGCGCACCTTCAGCGATTCTCTCGAAACCCTGCTGGTCTACCCCGAACGCATGGAAGAGAACTTCAACTCCTCCTACGGTCTGACGACATCGCAAACCCTGCTGCTCGCTCTTACCGGAAAAGGGATGACTCGCGAAGAAGCCTATCGGCTGGTACAACGTAACGCCATGGAAAGCTGGGCCGGAAAAATCCACCTGCGTGATCTGGTGCTGCAGGACGAAGAGCTGATGCAGCATATCTCTGCCGAGGAGATCAACGACCTTTTCAGCTTCGAGAACATTCTCGGAAAACTCAGGACAAGCGTCGATATCATATTCAAACGCAACGGACTGTGAGCACGACAAACAAACGACCGGGAGATCTCCCGGTCGTTTGTTTGTCGTGCTGATTTTTTGTAAATTAATGTTCATTTTTTACCGGGGGTCAACCTGCCGGCCCTATCCGGATCGGCGCGACGTCTCTCACGTTGCGCAGCAACAGCAATCACTCGTATAACGTTTGTAATTACAAGTTATTACGTATGTTAATAACCGTGGGAGATCGTTTGCCCTATGTATGCCCGTGTCGTGACAACCAGTAAGAATACAGCTGAAATTCAACTCGTCTGCACCGATGCATCCCCTGCCGCAATGCATTGCGGAGCCTGCAGCATGGGTAAAAAACCGGCAGTGAAGGCCGAGACCGTGCTTGCCGAAAACAGCATCGGGGCCAAGGCTGGCGATCTGGTGGAGTTTGCCGTCAGGGAGCACGGCGAACTCAAGGCGGCCGCCCTGCTGTTCATCCTGCCGCTTACGGTGTTCATTATCGTACTCGGCATTGCGGGTTCGGCCGGTCTCGGCTTGTGGCAATCGTTCCTTGCCGGTACTGCGCTGCTTGGAGCTACGTTTCTCGTACTGCAGATGATGCTGAAGCACAAAACCTATTACTACATTGCAGGAATCAAATAATCGCATATGATCAGTGACGTATTCATACCGGCAGTATCGAGTCTCGGAGCCGTAGCCCTTGCCCTCGGGCTCATCATTCACTTCGTCTCGAAAAAATTTCATGTCGAAGAGGACCCGACCGTCAAGCTTGTCAACGGCATTCTGCCGGGAGTGAACTGCGGTGCTTGCGGTTTTCCGAGCTGCGGGCAGTTTGCCGAAGTACTTGTCGAAACAAGAAATTCCACAATGACCTGCCCGGTCGGCGGCGCCGATCTTGCTGCGAAACTCGGCGAAGCACTCGGCATGACGATGGCGGAACCCAAACCGCAGCTTGCCGTGCTTCTGTGCCAGGGAAACAATGATGTTGCGCGCCAGACGGCCGAATATCTCGGCATACAGGACTGCTGGGCCGCAACCCAGGCCTTTGCCGGCCCGAAACAGTGCCGCTACTCATGTATCGGTCTGGGAAGCTGTATCGCATGGTGCGATTTTGGAGCCATGCGCCTGGAGAACGGCCTGATCGTCATCGACAAGGATCTCTGCACGGGATGCGCGGCCTGCATTCCTGCCTGTCCGACAGGGGTTCTTGTCATGCAGGACAAGAAAGCTTCACGCTATTTCATTGCATGCAATTCCCGCGACAGGGGCGCCGCGACGAAAAAAGCCTGCGATGCAGGATGCACCGCCTGCCAGAAATGCGTCAAGGTATGCGAAGACAATGCAATCGTCATCGAGGAGTTCCTTGCAAGGATCGTTCAGGATAAATGTACGGCGTGCGGCAAATGCATCGAGGTATGCCCCACGAAGGTCAACTGCATCAGGCTCGAAAACGACCTGAAAGCCGTGAAACAAAAACAGGCATCATAAATGAATACGTTCAGAACAGGAGGGATTCATCCTCCGGAGAGCAAACTAACCGGAAACAGCCCGATAGAGGTCATGCCGCTGCCTTCAGAACTGGCCATCCCGCTCAGCCAGCATCTCGGAAAACCGGCAAAACCTGTCGTTAAAATGAACGACGAGGTTAAAAAAGGGCAGCTCATAGGCGAAGCGGACGGATTCATCTCGGCTAACGTCCATGCAAGCACGAGCGGCAAGATCAAGGCGATCAAACCTCACCCGCATCCGGGAGGACAGTATGCCATGACCGTATTCATCACGCCTGACGGCAAAGATGAATGGGCTGAAGGTCTCGAGTGCGCTCCGGCTGACTGGAAACGGTTGTCGAAACAGGAAATCCTAAGAAAAATCAAGGATGCCGGCGTCGTCGGCATGGGGGGCGCCGGATTTCCCACAAATGTGAAGCTCTCCCCTCCTCCCGATAAAAAAATCGATACCCTCATTCTTAACGGAGCGGAATGCGAACCGTTCCTGACCGCCGATCACAGACTGATGGTCGAATCTCCTGAAGACATCGTGACCGGTCTTGAAATCATGGCTTCCCTTTTCGATGGTCCGCTGAAAATTGCCATCGGGATCGAATCGAACAAACAGGATGCTATCGAGACGCTCCAGCGGTATGCGCTGCCCAAACAGATCGATGTTGTGTCGCTGAAAACGAAATATCCCCAGGGAGCGGAAAAACAGCTGATCAACGCAATCACCGGCCGGATCGTCGGCGAAGGCGAACTGCCGTTCGACAAGGGATGCATCGTTCAGAACATCGGTACCGCCGTAGCCGTCTGTGAGGCGGTCTGCAGAAACAGACCGCTGATCGAACGGGTGGTTACTGTTTCAGGCATGGAGATTACCCGCAAAAAAAACATCACCGTACGAATCGGCACGAGTTTCAGCGACATCATAGCGTTCTGCGGCAACATGTCGGATAAAACCAACCAGGTCATCTCCGGCGGCCCGATGATGGGCAAGGCTGTCTTCTCGCTCGACGTTCCGGTCGTAAAAACGACATCGGGCATCCTGTTCATCAATAACCTGGCTCTCGGCAAATCGATGGAACGAACCTGCATCAGGTGCGGCCGGTGCGTCGAGGTCTGTCCCCAGGGACTTGCGCCGTGGCTGCTGGCCAACGTCGCGCAGCTCCGTCACTTTGACGAAATACAGACTCTCGGCCTGGCAAACTGCACGGAGTGCGGAAGCTGCACCTATGTCTGCCCGTCGAGACGCGAGCTCGTCCACTGGATAAAATATGCCAAAGCGCTCGTCGCCAACCGGCAGAAAAGAAAATCAGCGTAAAACCACAGTCCACTCTCATGCAATCAGTCAAACTTAAAGTTTCCTATGCGCCGTTCGTACGCACGAAAGACTCGATCGAGTCTGTGATGTACAACGTCGCCCTTGCGCTTGCACCGGCAACCGTCATGTCAGTCTACCTTTTCGGCATGCGGGCGCTGCTGGTGAACCTCGTCTGCATCGCAAGCTGCATCGGGTTCGAATGGCTGATGGATACCATCAGAAAAAAGCCGGCCTCCTGCCTTGACGGCAGCGCATTCGTTACCGGACTCCTGCTTGCCCTGAACGTGCCTTCGAATCTCCCGCTCTGGATGCTCGTTGTCGGCTCCTTCATAGCCATTGCCGCCGCCAAGCATGTTTTCGGAGGACTGGGACACAACGTTTTCAATCCGGCACTCGTAGCACGGGTTTTTCTGCTTGTCTCTTTCCCCGCGGCGATGACGAGCTGGCCCGTTCCGTTTGCTGTCGATATGGAAACCGCGGCTTCCCCGCTCGGCATCCTGAAAACCGACGGCGTGGAAGCCGCAATGAAGTCGCTCGATCTGATGAGCGGTTTTTACGGCACCATGAACGGCAGCATGGGCGAAACATCCTCGCTCGCTCTGCTCGTCGGCGCCGGATGGCTCTTCTACAAACGCTACATCACCGTGTATATACCGTTCACCCTGCTCGGTTCCGTATTTCTCTTCACCGCGATTTTTCACCTGATCGACCCTGCGGCCTACGCTCCGCCTCTCTTTCACATGGTGACCGGCGGACTCCTTCTCGGAGCTTTCTTCATGGCTACCGATATGGTAACCTCGCCCCTGTCGGTTCGCGGACAGATTATTTTCGGTCTCGGCTGCGGCCTCCTGACGGCTGTCATCCGCCTCTGGGGAGGTTACCCGGAGGGCATTTCGTTTGCCATCCTCATCATGAACGGTTTCGTGCCGCTCATCGACAGCTGGGATCTCAACGACAGAAAGGCAATCCATCATAAGAAGTTACAAACAACATGAGGCCCATAATTACACTTACGATAGTCGGACTGATCGCGGCGGCTCTGCTCGCAACAGTCGAGGATCTGACCCGCGAACCCATTGCGCTTGCAAAAGCCGAAATGAAGCGGAAGGCTATCGAGGAAATATTTCCTTTCGGCATCGACAGCCTGAAGAACGTCGAGACTCCGAAAACGAAATTCTACGAAGCCTACGATAAAAAAGGGGTACTGAAAGGTATAGCAGTGGAATCGGCCACGACCCTCGGCTACAGCGGAAAAATCGAAATCCTGCTCGGCGTCTCGCCGGAAAAGAAGATTTTCGACTATAAGGTAGTCTATCACCTCGAAACGCCGGGCCTCGGCGACAAGATAGACAAGCCGAAGTACAAGGAGCAGTTCCGCGGAAGGGCTCTTGAGGGGACCGTCTGGAAAGTGAAAAAAGACGGCGGCGAGATCGACGAACTCACAGCAGCAACCATCTCTTCGAGAGCGGTCACCGATGCCGTGGAGCGCGGTCTGAAATACATCAACGAGCAATATCCAAACAGCGAAGGAAAATGAACGAAGCACTCAATATTCTCACCAGGGGATTTGTCCGCGAAAACCCGGTCACAAAAATGCTGCTCGGCCTCTGCCCCGTGCTTGCCGTTACCACTTCGGCGGTCAACGGGCTTGGCATGGGTCTTGCGACGACCTTCGTGCTGCTCGGCTCGAACATCGTCATCTCCCTTACTGCAAAGGTTATTCCGGATACCGTGAGGATCCCGGCTTTCGTGCTTGTGATCGCTACCTTCGTGACAATCGTCGATCTGCTGATCAAAGCATACTCTCCCGAACTCAACCAGGCGCTCGGCATCTTTATCCCGCTGATCGTGGTCAACTGCATGATACTCGGACGGGCCGAAGCTTTCGCCAGCCGGAACGGCATCTGGTACTCCGTCATCGACGCTGTCGGCATGGGTATCGGCTTCACGCTTGCCCTCTTCGTACTTTCGGCATTCAGGGAAGTTCTCGGTTCCGGCACCATATTCAACATGCCGCTGGTTGGAGAGGATGCGAGCACCATTCTGGTCTTTGCGCTGCCTCCGGGAGCCTTTGCCGGCCTCGGACTGATCATTGCCGGCCTCAACGCACTTGAAAAGAAAAAGGGGGGTAAATAATGCAGGAATTGTTTCTGGTCATCATCAGCGCGGTATTCGTCAACAATGTGGTATTCGCGCGCTTTCTCGGCATCTGCCCTTATCTCGGCGTCTCGAAAAACCTCGATACTGCCATAGGCATGGGCTTTGCTGTCACCTTCGTCATGACTGTTGCTACAGCCATCACGTATGTCCTGCAGAAGGCTGTGCTCGTTCCCTTCGGGATCGAGTTCATGCAGACCGTCATGTTCATTCTGGTCATCGCCTCGCTGGTACAGCTCGTGGAAATCGTCCTCAAAAAGGTCAGCAAGTCACTCTACAGCTCGCTCGGCATCTATCTGCCGCTCATCACCACAAACTGCGCGATCCTCGGCATGGCGCTCATAGCCATCCAGGAAGATTACGATCTCCTTACCTCGGTAGTCTTCGCTTTTTTCTCGGCCATGGGCTTTATTCTGGCCATCGTCATGTTCGCAGGTATCCGCATCAAACTCGAAGAGGCGGACGTACCGGCACCGTTCAAAAACGTGCCGATCGGGTTCATTTCGGCGGCTATTCTCTCGCTTGCCTTCATGGGATTTTCGGGTCTCGTCAAATAAGTCCCGCAGAGATATGAACCTGAGAGCACCTCAGGTTCACTTATCCTCACTCCTCATCTTTTCAGGATCATCGGCAAGCTCGTCGATTTTGGTGTGTTCCCATAGCGGAACGCGATCGTAGTAGGCAGCCCTGCCGATAATATGTGCGGCAACGGGTGCGGTAAGGAAAAGAAAGACGATAATCGATATTGCCCGCGCCGCTATGGCAATATCGAACCAGTAGAGCACCGTACCGGCAAGCACCAGACCGATGCCGAGCGTCGAGGCTTTGGTCGTGGCCGACATCCTCGTATAGAGGTCGGGCATCCTGAAAATGCCTATTGCCGAAAGCAGAATGAAAACCGTACCAAGCAGCAGCAGTATGCCTCCGAGGATCTCTCTCATCGTTTTTTTCCTTTACCGAGATAAAATGCGAACGCCACCGTTCCGAGAAACGCCAGAATGGCAACGATAATGCCCACATCGAGAAATGTTGTCGAGTTATTTTTTATGGAATAAACTGCTATGAAGGCAATGGCGTTGGCAGACAGGAGGTCAAGCGCCACTACCCTGTCCGCAATGGACGGGCCGATGACCAGCCGGACGAATATGACAAGAATGGACAGGCCGATCAGAGCCACAGCCGTGTCTACCGAGAAATCGATAATAGTCATCTGAGCAGATCGAGCAATCGTTTTTCAAGACCTTCCTTCAGCTCCCTGCGGAATGCATCGGCATTGGTGACGTAGAGCGCATGGACATAGAGCGTTTTTTTATCCCGCGAGACATCGAGACTGAGCGTACCCGGAGTGAGGGTAAGCAGATTGGCGAAAAGGGTAATCTCCATATCCGTCCGGGCATCGAGAGGAAAAGCGATGATTCCCGGTTCCATATAATCCTTCGGCGTAATAATATCATAAGCCACCTTGAGATTGGCGATGATCAGTTCCTTCATGAAAAACAGAAGAAACATGAAAACAAGAGGAATTTTCCTGAAATAGGCATCGCCGCCCAATGCCGGACGCGATATCCACAGAAGAAAATAGCCGATGACCATGCCGGCAGCAAATGAGGGAATGGAGGCGTCACCGGTCAGCAGCGTCCATCCCATGGCCAGAAGAATGTTGTAGAGCAGATGGTTCATTCCTTCCTCCCGAGTATCGGCGTGATGTATGACTCCGGATCGAGCAACCGGACGGCTGCAGATTCGGCAATACGGAAAACCGGTTCGAAAAAGATCCCGAACAGAATACTCGCAAGAGCGAGCAGGACGACAGGAAATACAAGCATCACTTTACCGGCCGTACCCATCGATGCATAGCGGTTCGGGGCATCTGCCTCCCGGGCCTGCGGCTGTTCCTTCCAGAACGCCTCGTTCCATATTTTCATCATCGAAAACAGAGTCAGCAGGCTGACGAAAATCGCGACACCGGTAACAATGTACTCTTCTGCCCCCAGACCTGCCCTGATGACGACGAATTTCGCCCAGAAACCCGAAAGAGGGGGAATTCCGGCAAGAGCGAGCGCTGAGACAAGAAAAAGCACAGCGACAAACGGATAACGGGCATATACTCCTCCTGACTTTTTGAGGTCAAAGGTGCCGGTAATGCGCTCGACCATGCCGCTGATATAGAACAGATTGGTTTTGGCTATGATGTTGTGCACGATATAAAAGAGAGCGCCGGCAATTGCAAGCGGCGAATGCAGGGCAAGCCCGAAAATCATATAGCCGATCTGACTGACGATATGAAAGGAGAGCAGTTTGCGGATATCGTACTGCGCGACGGCTCCGAGAACGCCGATGAGCATGGTCAGGGCCGAGGCGGCAAGCAGCACGCCGTTGATGAAACCGGATTCGTGCGGGAAAACCGTGGTAAAGAAACGGATCAGCGCATAAACGCCCACCTTGGTCAGGAGGCCGGAAAAAATAGCCGATACAGGAATCGGTGGCGTATGGTAGGAAGCGGGAAGCCAGAAAAAAAACGGAAAGACGGCTGCCTTGACGCCGAACGTGACCATGAACAGTATGGATACGACGGCAAGAAGTTCCTTCTGCTCAAGCTGCGGAGAGATCCGTGCAAGATCCGCCATATTGAGGGTACCGGCAATACCGTAGAGAATACCTGCTGCTGCAAGAAAAACCGACGACGAGAGAAGGTTGATGGTAACATACTTTATGGCACCCTCGAGCTGCGCCGGCGTGCCGCCAAGCACAAGCAGTACGAAGGATGAAATCAGCATGACCTCGAACCAGACATAAAGATTGAAAACGTCACCGGTAAGAAATGCCCCGTTGATGCCCATCATGAGCAGCTGGAGAAGCGGATAATAGAAGAACTTCTCCCGTTCCTGATCGATCACGGCAAACGAGTAGATCACGGTGGTGAGCCCTATCAGGGCGGAAGCCGCGATCATGACGGCTGAAAGCGGATCGGCAACCAGAGTGATGCCGAATGGAGCTGGCCAACCTCCGGCCTGCAGCGTCAGCATGCCTCCGGAAATGACGGTTCCAAGAATCCGGATAGCCGATACAAGCAGCAGGAGCGAAGATGCAAAACCGATGATGCGCTGCATCGGCACAGAGCGGCGGAAAAGCAGCATCGCGATCGCGCTTGCAAGCGGAAGCAGTACGGGAATAATGATTATCTGGTTCATCTGGTTCAACGCTCACTCCCTGGGCAGTTCATCGGTTTTTTTCATCAGATCGAGATCCTCGGTTCCCAGCGTGAGCCAGGTACGCTTGAAGAGCACGATGGTAAAAGCCTGCACGCCGAAACCGATAACGATCGCCGTCAGGATAAGTGCCTGGGGCAACGGGTCGGCAAACTCGCCGCCGAGCAAGGCGGATCCTTCGGGGACGAATGCCGGAATCCCCTTCGTCAGCCTGCCGACCGTGAATATGAGCAGATTGGCCGCATGACCGAGCAGGATCAGGCCGAAAATCACCTTGACCATGCTCCTTCTCAGAATAAGAAAAATTCCGGCGGCATACAGGCATCCTATAACCAAAGCTAACAAGAGCGTCATTGGCGGTCTTCCTCGGCAAGTGAAAAAATGATTTTGAGGGTTATACCAAGAACAAGAAAATAGACCCCGGTATCGAAAACAAGCGGTGTGCCTACCTTTCCCAGCAGGGGAATGCCCGTGTCGATCCAGATGCCTGTCATAACGCTGCCTCCTGAAGCAAGACCGGGCAATGTGCTTGAAAGCGCGAGCAGCAATCCCGCGGAAATCAGATGAAACGGATCGATGGCAAGCAGTTTCTCGGCTTTGCCGATACCGTTGGCGATGAAATAGAGGGCATATGCCGCTGCGGCGACGAGCCCGCCCACAAAACCGCCCCCGGGTTCGTTGTGGCCCCTGAAAAGAAGAAAAACGGAAAACATCTGCAAAAGCAGCAGCAGATACTTCGAAGCCGTTGCAAGAATAATAGAATACATCAGGAACGCTCTCCTTTTATGACAAGCTTGAGCATGGCGAACACGCCGATTGCGGCAATTGCGAGCACGGTTATTTCACCAAGCGTGTCGATAGCCCTGAAATCCACGAGTATGACATTGACGATATTGCGACCTTTCCCTTCAGGCAGGCTTGTTTCGGCAAAATAGCGTTTCAGGCCGGAATCGAGTTCTCCCGATGCCGTCAGCAATACCATGATCGTCATGAAGATGCCTGCCGAACCGGCAATGACAGCATCCCTGATACGTGAGAGTGTCGAGGAATAGGTGGAGAAGCGTGGCAACCGGTAGAGCACGAGAACAAAAAGGATCACGCTGAGCGTTTCGATTGCGAAGGTGGTAAGGGCAAGATCCGGCGCACCGTAAAGAATGAAGATGATGCCTATCGAAAAGCCCATGACGCCCAGAGCGATAACGGCTTTCAGCCTTGAAGTCGAGGTAATCAGCAGCAGAATCGAGACAAGGATGATCGAAACGATTGCGACTTCGTAAAAGGTGACCTCACCCGCAGGAAATGGCGGCAGTACGGAAACGTTTCCGGCAATGGCCGAAGCTCCGAGAGCCACCGCAGTGACGACGATGACGATAACGTAATTGCGAAGGCTGCCGTTCTGCACGATACGGGTCTGCGTCCTCGCGAATCGCTGCAGGCCATCGAGCGCAGCATCATACCACGCGGAGGGTTTCAGGATCGGGAGAATATGGCGATCTTTCAGATACGGAAGCATCCTGCCGCGCAGAAAATAGAAAAACATACCGCACAAGAGCGTCACAAAACTAAGGAGGAGCACCTCGTTGAAACCGTGCCAGAGTTTTATCCTGAAGGTGAGCGTATCGGCGAGCACGACGGATGCGAACCGGTCGAGCATGGAACCCATCAAATAATCGGGAAAAAGGCCTGCCAGAAGACCAAACAGGGCAAGGCATGCCGGACCGGCAAGCATGGTCAGTGGCGCTTCGTGAGGTGTCGAAGGCAGCTGACGCATCTTTCCTGCGAACGGGCGTATGCCCGCAAGCAGGGTAATCATGACGAGAAGCCCGTTTGCGGCGACAGCCGCGACAACGAGATACCGGCCCCAATCCTCGAGTTCAAGGATCGAGGCATAGAGCGTCTCCTTGCCGATGAACCCGACAAGAGGAATAACTCCCATCATCGATAATGAGGCGAGCATTGCCGTCGCCATGGTAAACGGCATCGCACGTCCCAATCCGCCAAGCAAACCGACATCCCTGGTGCCGGCCGAATGATCGATGGTGCCGGCAACAAGAAAAAGCGTGCCTTTATAGAGCGAATGCGCAACCAGATAGATAAAAAAAGCCTTGATTGCATGCTCCGACCCGATACCGATCATCATGCAGAGAGTTCCCAGAACGCTCACCGTGGAATAAGCAAGCAGCTTCTTGAGGTCGGTCTGGCTGAATGAGAGGACAGCCGAACCGATCATCGTCAGCGCGCCGACGACGAGCAGAGTGTCCTGCCAGAACACCGTGCCGCCGAGCACGTGGTTCATCCTGGCAAGCAGGTAGATGCCCGCTTTGACCATCGTGGCGGAATGCAGGTATGCGCTCACCGGCGTCGGTGCCGCCATGGCGTTCGGCAGCCAGAAATGGAATGGAAACTGGGCGGATTTCGTAAACGCTCCGATCATGAAGAGAAGAGCAATCGCGGGATAGAGCGGAGAGGAGACGATGCTATCGTGCTGCAGGTAGAGTTCGGAGATCTCCATCGTACCGGACAGGCCGGAAAGAAGGATCAGACCTGCAAGAAGCGCCAGTCCCCCGCCGCCGGTGACGAGCAGCGCCTGCAGCGCCGATTTTCTGGACTGCCCTTCATGATGGCTGAATCCGATAAGAAGAAACGAACTGATGCTGGTCAGCTCCCAGAAAACGAACATGGCCGCCATATTGTCGGAGAGGACGAGACCGAGCATCGAGGTCATGAAAAGAGAGATCGAAAAGAAAAACCTCGGAGCCTGTTTGTAGTGCTGCATGTAGGTGCCGGCATAGAGAAAAACGGCTGCGCCGACAAGAGTGATGATCAGGGCGAAAGTGAAGCTCAGCCCGTCGAGCAGAAAAGAGAGGTTGACGCCGAGCGAAGGCACCCAGAAAATGGTTTCCCGGACAATCTCTCCGGCGGCAATGCGAGGATAGTAAGAAATAAAACCGGACAGAAGCAGAAGAGGAAGCAGCACTGCAACCAATCCGAAATACCTCCTTATCCTCCCGTAAAGGAACGGCATGGCGGCAGAAACGACAAACCCGGTCAGCAGCAGATAAAACAAAAGCATCTCCTCCATAGTCGAATGGGCGGCGCTCCGTTGAAGATCCCGTGCAATACCGTCCTGATTGCGTCAGAAGATCCCTGGGAGGAACACCCGTAATGACAAGCCTATAGTTCGGTACATAAACATGAAGTTACCTGAATATAATAACATACATTCCAAATCGATGCAAATCGGCCGATGAGCGGTTTTATTTGTTATTTTCAATGCCGTCGGCCATGGCAATAAAATACATTCAGACATGCTTATCCGCTCACTGCAACGCTGCCCGATCTTCCTGTTCTGCCTGTTACTGCTTGCATGCGAACAAAAAGGCCTCGACCATCGGATCTATGAACAGGAAAAGGTGCTGATGGGCACGGTGATGAAAATAAAGGCCGAAGCTCTTCAACAGGATGAAATGAAAACCCGTGAAGCATTCGACGATGCATTCAGGCTTATCGCCGCTCTCGAATCGGACCTGAGCGAATGGCAGGAAGCCAGTCCGGTATCGCTGGTCAACAGGAATGCCGGCATAAATCCGGTCGCCGTCCCTGAACCGGTTGTAACGGTCACCCGCAAATCCCTGGAGATCGCACTCATCTCCGATGGCGCATTCGACGTCACCTTCAGGCCACTCGGCAGACTCTGGAACATCAGGAGCCGTAAAATGCCGCCACCAGCGGACAGCATCGCCGTTATCGCCCGGCTTGTCGATTACCGGCTGATCGAACTCGATACCCTCCGCAGCACCATCTTCCTGAAAAAACCCGGAATGGAAATCGGATTCGGAGGCATCGCCAAAGGGTATGCCGCCTGGAAGGCGGGCGAACTGCTGAAGGATCGCGGCATCGTCAATTTCATCATCAATGCGGGAGGCGACCTCTACGTGCACGGAAGCAAAAACGGCAGCTCCTGGAGTTCGGGAATTACGGACCCGGACAATAAAACAGGCGGCAAACCCGTCATCGCATTCCGGATACTGAAACCCTGCGGCATAGCGACAAGCGGAAACTACGAAAACTACTTTGTATGGCAGGGAAAGCGCTACCACCACATCATCGACCCCTCAACCGGTTATCCGGCGGAGGGGATCAAAAGCGCCACGGTGTTTTCCGACGATCCCGCGAAAGCCGATGCCTACGCAACCGCATTCTTCATCCTTGGCTACGACAAGGCGCTTGAAATTATCGGAAAGGACTCCAAAGCGGCTTTCATTCTCATCGATAAGGATAACCGGATCCTGCGAAGCCCGAACCTCGGACGGTATATCGCAATCCTCGACAATCAGACCGGTTTCTGACGGCTTTTCCTGTATCGGTTTATCAGCGCGTTGGTCGAGCTGTCATGACCTGTAACATCCAGCGATCCCTGCAGTTCGGGAAGAATGGCTTTTGCGAGCTGCTTGCCGAGTTCCACCCCCCACTGATCGAACGAGTTGATCTGCCAGACCACACCCTGAACAAACACCTTGTGCTCGTAGAGCGCGATGAGGCTGCCGAGGGTAAAGGGATTGAGTTCCTCAAGCACCAGCGTGTTCGTGGGACGGTTTCCGGGAAAGACCTTGTGCGGCGCAAGCATGGCGATTGCTCCGGCATCGTATCCGGCTGATTCAAGCTCCCGGCGCGCTTCTTCCTCGCTCTTTCCCTTCATCAACGCCTCGGTCTGCGCAAAACAGTTTGCAACAAGCATGTCATGGTGCTCGCCAAGCGGATTGAGGCTCTTGAGCGGCAGAATGAAATCCGCAGGAATGAATGCGGGGCTCTGGTGCAGAAGCTGGAAAAAAGCATGCTGGGAGTTCGTGCCCGGCTCTCCCCAGATCACCGGACCGGTAGCATGATCGACGATATTTCCGCTGCAGTCCACCCTTTTGCCGTTACTCTCCATATCGAGCTGCTGCAGATAGGCAGGAAACCGGTGCAGATACTGGTCATAGGGAATGACCGCATGGGAAGCGGTCTGAAAGAAGTTGTTGTACCAGACTCCGAGCATAGCCATGATTACCGGCATATTTTCTTCGAGCGGCGCATGCAGAAAGTGCTGATCCATTGCGCAGGCGCCTGCAAGCAGTTGCGAGAACCGGTCGAAACCAAGAAACAGCGCGATTGAAAGCCCTATCGACGACCAGAGGGAGTACCTGCCGCCGACCCAGTCCCAGAAACGGAACATGTTCGACAGATCGATACCGAACTCCGCGACCTTTTCACGATTTGTCGACACTGCGGCGAAATGCCGGGCGATATGCCGCTCTTCTCCGGCATGGCCGAGAAACCATTTCCGGGCGCTCAGGGCGTTGGTAAGGGTCTCCTGGGTTGTAAACGTTTTAGAAGCGATGATAAACAGCGATGTTTCGGGATCGAGAGCCTTGAGGGTTTCGGCAATATGCGTTCCGTCGATATTCGAGACGAAATGCACCCTTATCGCTCCATGCGCATAGGGCCTGAGCGCTTCGGTAACCATATAGGGACCGAGATCGGAGCCACCTATGCCGATATTGACCACATCGGTGATCCGTTTGCCGGTATACCCGGTCCAGTTTCCCGAAACAACCCTGTCGCAAAACGACTTCATCTGATCGAGAACGTCTGCCACCTCCGCAGAGACATCGATCCCCTCCACCACAAGATTATAGCCCGAAGGCCTGCGCAGTGCAGTATGCAGCACGGCCCGTTTTTCGGTTATATTGATCGGATCTCCCCCGAACATCCTCTCTCTCTTTTCTTCGACCTCTGCCGTGCGCGCAAGATCCATAAGCAGCAGCATGGTGGCATCCGTAATCCGGTTCTTCGAGTAGTCGAGCATAATTCCCGCTGCCTGAAGCGAAAAACGTTCGGATCTGGCCGGGTCATCAGCAAACAGCTGACGCATCGACAAAGAAGCAATTTCCTTGTTGTGAAGCTGCAGGGAGTTCCAGGCGGCACTTTTCGAAATATTCATAGAGGTACAGGCTAACGGTTTAACATTAATTATAAATCAACAAGGAGAACAGCGAAGCGTAAGGGTAAAACCGTCCGCATCCCTGCGGGCTTCGATGATTTCGGCGTAGCGTCGAATGATATGGACACCCCGCCCCGAGGTTCTTTGCAGGAAGTCCGCTTCTGTCGGGTCGGGCATATCTTCCGGATTGAATCCGTTGCCGCAATCTCTGAAACTCACCCGCAGTCCGCCCGATGCATCGACAAAAAAGGTCACGACGACCGGAAGCGCTGCCTGTCTGCGATTGCCGTGGACTATAGCGTTGACGAACGCCTCTTTCACTGTCAGCTCCAGTATCGCCCGGAAATCCTCTCCGAACCCTGATGCATGGCAGATATCGGCGATCTCCCGATGCAATGCCTCATATTCCGCGTCCTGACTTTTCAGCACAACGATGCGGCTTCCCATTTTTTATAAACAGATGAATGAATCACGGATCAACCCGTGAATTTACCACAATACCAGAGTCTTCACAACAATTAGAGGTTTCCGATCAGGACTTTAATTTTTAAGTCTTATAGTTACACATGATTTAACTTTTATTACTTATTTGTATTTTTGTATTATAATTTTATATTGACTTCGGGATTCGACAAGAATTTTCAACACATAAAAGACTTCTTAACAGTAAACCGTCATCAGTATGAAACGTCTCAACCTGAAACCGGGAATGCTCCTGCCGGGAGTACTGCTCGGTGCCGCAATGTTCAGTCCGCCCCTTTTCGGAGCAGAACCAACGGCCGATGCCGTCAACGCCTATGCAATCGACAACTTCTTCCTCTTCATCTGCGCAGTGCTTGTCCTGTTCATGCAGGCAGGTTTCGCGCTGGTGGAGACCGGCCTCAATGCGGCAAAGAACACGGTCAACATCCTGTTCAAGAATCTCATGGACCTTTCGATAGGTGCCATTCTGTTCTACTTCGTCGGCTATGGCCTCATGTACCCCGGCGAAGCCTTCAGCGGAGGTTGGTTCGGTTTCGGCGGTTTCGGCATCGGCACCGACGCCCCTGAAATTGCCGGTGGCAATCTGCACCCTGCAGTGGACTTCCTCTTTCAGGTAGCCTTTGCCGCAACTGCCGCAACGATCGTCTCCGGCGCAGTGGCTGGAAGGATGCAGTTCAAGTCATATCTGATCTACTCTGCCGTACTGACCTCACTGGTCTACCCGATCAGCGGTTTCTGGAAATGGGGCGGAGGCTGGCTGAACGAGCTTGGATTCTATGATTTCGCCGGATCGCTTGTGGTCCATGCCCTTGGAGGCTTTGCTGCCCTTGCCGGCGCCATCGTGCTCGGACCTCGCATCGGCAGATTCAATGCGGACGGTTCACCCAATGCGATGCCGGGTCATAATCTCGCGCTCAGTACGCTTGGCGTTTTCATTCTCCTTATCGGCTGGTACGGATTCAACCCCGGCAGTCAGCTTGCAGTGGTAGGTGGAGACAACACCAATGCCGTCATGCTCATTGCCGCAAACACCACCCTTGCGGCCTGTGCCGGAGCATTGGTTGCCATGCTCTTCGCATGGACGCTCTATAAAAAGCCGGACCTGACCATGGCGCTCAACGGTTTGCTCGGCGGGCTTGTAGGCATCACGGCCAACTGCGATTCGGTTACGTATAACGAAGCGCTTATCATCGGCTCAGTAGCCGGTATCCTTGTCGTGCTGGGCATCAAACTGCTCGATATACTCAAAATCGACGATCCTGTAGGCGCCTGGCCCGTGCATGGCCTGAACGGCATCTGGGGAGGCATTGCAACCGGCATTTTCGGCGGTCACCCGATTATGGCCCAGATCATCGGTTCGGCGGTCATTCCGCTCTGGGGATTCGCCACCATGCTGGTACTCTTTTTTATCCTGAAAGCCGCAGGCATACTTCGCGTCACCAAAGAGGAGGAGATGAAAGGTCTCGATATCTCGGAACACGAAGAGGAAGCCTATTATGGATTCGAGATCTTCACAACACAGTAACGACAAAACCGGAGCTTACGCATGAAATACATTGTAGCAATGATACAGCCCCATAAACTGCCTGACGTCAAAGCTGCGCTTGCAGAAGTGGGGGTAAGAAAAATGACGGTGACCAATGCTCTCGGCTGCGGTGCTCAGGGAGGATATACCGAAGTCTACCGCGGTGTGCCGAGCGAGGTCAACCTGCTCAAAAAGGTAAAGATCGAGATTGGCGTGAACGAAGAGTACGCTGACAAAACCGTCAAGGCGATCATCAAAGGCGCCAAAACAGGCGAGATCGGTGACGGAAAGATCTTTGTCTTCGATCTTCCCCAGTGCATCCGCATCAGGACGGAAGAGACCGGCAACGATGCAATAGGCTGAAACGATTTTTTTAACAAAACAACGGGCGTCTCATATCCATGAGATGCCCGAAACCACACAACAACTGAAAACAGGAGTACATTGATGAAAAAAACAGTTACTATCGCCTCGCTTGCCGTAGCGCTTTTCGCAGGAATGGGCAGCACCGCCCAGGCAGAGGGCTTCAAGATCGGCGCTGACGTCGTCAGCAGCTACGTGTTCAGGGGCACAGAATTCGGCAACTCTGCAGCTATTCAGCCGAATCTTTCCTATACCTTCCCTGGCATCGGTGTCGTAGTCGGCGCATGGGGTTCTTATGCAATCGCTGAAGATGACGGTGAGAGGTACAAGGAGATCGATCTCTATGTCACCGTCCCCGTAGGCCCATTCAGTTTCACACTGACCGACTACCACTATCCGGACTCCGGAGACACCTTTGATTTCAGCGACGACGGCCCGAACATCGTAGAAGCAAGCATCGGGTATTCTTATGAAAACCTCAGCCTGCTTGTTGCAATGAATATCGCCGGTGCCGATACCGACAACGCCAAATACTGTGAAGCCAGCTACAAATTCTATGACAAGGACGGCTTCAGTGCAAAAGGATTTGTCGGTGCTGGCGATGAAGATTTCTACGGCGACTTTGAAGGCGACAATTTTGCACTCGTCAACACCGGTATTTCAGTTTCGAAAGACCGCTATACCGCTTCGTACATCTACAATCCGGATACCGAAAAATCGCATCTCGTCTTCATGGCATCGTTCTGATCGAACTTCGACACTGTTCTTTTTTCTCCGTGTGTGTAAAACAGAAAAGGAGCCGCAAGCGGCTCCTTTTCTGTTCAGTGATCGTTATGGTTATCCTCCGTTGCCTCAGATGGACTTCTCATAAATCACATACTCCTTGTATGGCCTGCCTCCTATCACTTTCGCCAGCTTGCTCATGGCCTCGTTGGATTTCAGCACCCAGCTCATTTCGCTTGCGAATACGCCGTGCCTGCCGCCGTAATCGGCAATCCATGTATTAAGAATACTGTCGATTCCCTTATTCCTGTATTCCGGCAGCACGCCCATGACGATGGTCCTGACCATGGTTATATTGCGTTTATACCAGAGATATTTTATCAGTCCCCATGGAGTCAGCGGATTCCCGTTGACATGTTTCAATGCCTGATTGATATCCGGCAGAGAAAGCGAAAAACCAATGGTTCTTCCGTCGCGATCTTCGACAAAATAGACGTAATGCGGATTGGCTATCGGCTTGAGGCTTCTTGCAAGACAATCGAACTCCCTGTCGGTCATTGGAACGAATCCCCAGTTCTTTTCCCATGCTCCGTTATAGATCTCCCGCATATTTTCGATCTCGCGGTCGAAATGCTTCATATCGAGCACACGGACGGATAGTCCCTCCCGTTTCATCACATGCTGAGAAATACGGCGAAGACGTTCAATATCGATAAGCTTCTGGTCGATATACCATGCCAGAAGTTCCTGGCCGATACGGTGCCCCGCTTTCAAAACGAGATCGTTGTAATAGGGCGGATTATAGAGCATAAGAAAGACCGGGGAACTGTCGAACCCATTGGTCAGCATGCCGCACTGATCGTTCATCGAAGGACTTACCGGCCCTCGCATGGTATCGAGCCCCTTTTTCCGAAGCCATCCGGCAGCTGCGTCGAACAGGGCGTCGGCAACCTCCTGATCATTGTAACACTCGAAAAATCCCCAGAACCCGACGCGATCCTCGTGAATCTCGTTATGCCGCCTGTTCTCGACGGCTGCTATCGTACCTGATAGTTTTCCATCCTTCCAGGCTGTGAACATGGCAAGATCGGCATGGTCGTAGAGCGGATACACATCCATGTCGAGGGTTTTCATGTAATCGGAGATAACCGGAGGAACCCAGTGTTTCTTCAGTTCGGGATCGCTGCGATAGACCTGCCAGGCGAAAGTAATGAACTGTCGGCGTTCTTTCTTTGTCCTGACCTGCCTGATTTCGATCGTCATACGGCTTCAGGTGAAGGGGTTGAAGAAAAAATCCCCCTCGAAAGGGGGATATCGGTCACGTACGGCGGTAACAGCCGCTTATCTGAATGCTTCGCCCGGAGGAACTCCGGTGGCTTTGAGGATTTTGGCCAGAGGACAGAAACCGGTGAACGCTGCCTGAAACAGATTCAGGCCGACAAATCCGGTAAACCATAGCCAGTTCTGGTTGTGATATACAGAAAGAAGCAGGCTGGCGAGCACAAAGCAGCCGGCGATTGCAAAAACGAGACGGTCAATATTCATGATGGTCGTGTATATTAGTTTGTTATTTATGATACTGCTTTTGAAACGATCCTGCTCATAACATCCGCTCCCTGACGGAGCATGCGTTCGGTCTCCTCCCAGGAAATGCACTCGTCCGTAATGGAAACGCCGTAGCGGAGCTTTTCGGGATCTTCAGGAAACGGCTGATTGCCTGAACAGATATTGCTCTCGATCATGACGCCGGCAATGCTCCTGTTGCCTGCCTGCTTCTGTTCGAGAATATTTTCCCATACCTTCAACTGCTCGGCGTGCTTTTTGCCTGAATTGGCATGGCTGCAATCGACAAGAAGGGTCTGGGATAGACCGGCTTTTTCAAGCAGGGTTTCGGCTTCGGCAATGCTGTCGGCATCATAGTTCGGAGAAAGCCCTCCCCTCAGAACGAGATGGCCGCAGGGATTTCCTTTCGTGGTAATGACGCTGCTGAACCCGTCCTGATCGATTCCCAGAAAACTGTGCGGGTGCATCGCCGAACGGATGGCATCGACAGCGACGCCGAGACGTCCGTCCGTGGAGTTCTTGAACCCTACCGGCATCGACAGGCCGCTGGCCATCTGCCGGTGAGTCTGGGATTCGATGGTTCTGGCTCCTATAGCTGCCCAGCTTACCACATCGGCGACATACTGGGGAGTGATGGGATCGAGGAACTCTGTCGCCGCAGGCAGACCCATCGCATTGATATCGATCAGCAACTTGCGTGCATAATAGAGCCCATGTTCGATGTCGTAAGAATCGTCAAGGTGAGGATCGTTTATGAAGCCTTTCCAGCCGACCGTCGTTCGGGGTTTTTCGAAATATACCCGCATCACGATGCAGAGATCATGGCTCAGCTCGCTCCTCAGCGCCGAAAGTCGCTGTGCGTAATCAAGGGCCGACTCTACATGATGAATGGAGCAGGGCCCGACAATAACCAGCAACCGTTCATCGGTTCCGTTCAATATATTTTCAACCTCGCGACGTCCCGAACTGATGGTCGTTGCCGACAGATCTCCGACAGGCAGCTTTTCCTTGAGCGACCTGGGAGATGAAAGCCTTTTAATGCGCGAGACTCGCAAATCGTGTAACTGTTCCATTCTCTTTATACCGCAACTGATCTTGTTACTGTTATTTTATTGCTTCGGAAGATAAAAAAAACCCGAATATATAATCGGCAAAAGAGCCAATAAATTCCGGATCCCTTCAGCCACGAAGGATACCGCGTCCATAGAACCGGGATAGCCGGCTGCCACAAATTCATGTATCGCAAACCTGCAAAAAACATATATTAACAATCGTGGCAAATGCGATGTCTTCTGCTATTGACAGAAACAGGCATTAAGCCTTGCAGAGTTCCGTGAATCCCAATCAGAAACAACATGAAAGTACTGATCACTGACGGTGTCGATCCGCAATGCGGAGAAATTCTTGCGCGTAACGGTTTCGAGATTACAGAAAAGCCGAAAATCGGCAAGGAAGAACTCAAGGAGATTATCGGCGAGTTCGACAAGCTGATCGTCAGAAGCGCCACGAAAGTCACCTCGGAGATCATAGAATGCGGAAAAAAGCTCAACCTGATCGGGCGAGCCGGCGCAGGAGTGGATAATATCGATATTGAAGCGGCCACCCGTCACGGCATCATCGTCATGAATACCCCTGGAGGCAACACGGTTTCTGCGGCGGAACACGCCTGCGGCATGCTTATGTCCGCTGCCCGTATGATTCCCCAGGCAACAGCCGAACTCAAGGCCGGTCTCTGGAACAAAAAGAAGTTCACCGGAATAGAACTCGAGGGCAAGACCATTTCAATTATCGGACTCGGCAAAATCGGACGGGAAGTGGCATCCCGCATGCAGGCATTCGGCATGAAAACCATCGCCTACGACCCCATGATTCCGGATGAATATGCGGCACACCTCAATATCGAACTGCTTCCTCTCCATGAAAATTTCAGTCGCGCAGACGTCATTACCATTCATTCGTCGCTGAACGAATCTACGCGAAACCTCATTTCGAACGAAACGTTCGACCTGATGAAAGACGGCGTCATCATAGTCAACTGCGCCCGGGGAGGCATCGTTAACGAAGCCGACCTTGCCGATGCGATCGTATCCGGAAAAGTAGCGGCAGCCGCACTCGACGTCTTCGAATCCGAACCGGTCGAGCCTGACAATCCGCTGCTGAAACTCGAAAAGGTGATAGTAACCCCGCACATCGCGGCATCGACCAATGAGGCCCAGCAGAAAGTGGCGGTGCAGATTGCCGAACAGATCGTCGAGTGGAAGCAGAAAGGCCGACTCGAAGGGGCGGTCAACGCTTCGGCTGTTGAACTCTCACAGGCTCCCGGAGTAAGCGCATACCTTGCTCTTGCAGAAAAACTCGGCTCCTGCCTGGCTCAGATCACCGACCTTGACGCCCACGTCATGACCATCAGAACATCCGGAGAATACCTGCAGAAGTTCAGCGAAGTCATAGCTGCAGCTGCACTCAAAGGGTTTCTCGATGTGCGTCAGTCCGACGGCACCAACTACATCAACGTTTTTACGATGGCCGAAGAAATGGGAATAACCCTCGAGCAGAAATTCGAGAAGGAAAATCCCGACTACACCAATCTTATACGGGTTGAACTTGAAAACGGCATAATGAAACGCATGATCGGCGGCACGGTATTCGGCGATCACGCCATCAGGATAGTCATGATCGACCAGTTCCTGATGGAATTCAAACCGGAAGGCAATATCATCCTCTACAATAACATCGACAAGCCCGGCGTGATTGCGAACGTAACCCAGCTGCTGCTGCAGCACAACCTCAACGTTGCCTATGTCGCGCTATCGAGGGATGAAGAAAAAAAGCTTGCCATGACGGCAATTGTAGTGGACGGAGAGGTCGAACCTGCCCTTCTTGACGAAATAAACCGGGTAGACGGCGTGTCCGACGCCTCCATCGTTACGCTTTGAGCTATCCTATGCTGCGGAAAGCAAAAAAAACCTGCTGTAAAAAGCAGGTTTTTTTTTGCTCACGAAGAGACTGGATACTCCCGAATCGCCAGACTTATTTGGTAAAATCGATGCTGAGCCATTTATCCTCGAACGAAGCTCCGGTAGACTCCATGCCTGCAAGGAAAATCGGCAGTGCCACGATTTTCTGGTAATCGCCGATACGGATGGTAAGATCGTCGCCCATTTTAAGAATTTTGGGCTCCATGCCCATATTTTCCATGAACGGCAACCTGACGCGAACCTTGTAATGGCCATCGGAAACCTTGCTGATGTCGATAGGATCTTCCTTGAAGAACACATCGAGAGGATTTCTGTCTTCATATACCTTGGCGCCGACCTTGCGAAGCATCTCGAGGCCGACCACTTCGCTCTCGAAAAGCGGTACCTCGGCAATGGGAATGGGAGCGAATGCATCCTCGATCTGCTCGATGTATTTCTGCTGGATGCTGCGCCATTTCTGAAAATAGGGATCGGTGCTCTGATCAGGCATAACGCGGTTGATGGTGATGCTGTCAACCGTAATACCGTAGAGGTTCAGATAGGTCAGTGCGCGCATGGACTCCTTTATGACCATCTTCTCGGGGTTCATGACGAGGCGTACCGTGGATTTGCTTCCGTCGGCCAGAAGATCGATAATGCCCTCGGTCGAAGAGAACAGGTTGTCAACCTTTTCATAGACCTCTTCAGGAGCCACGAAATCGTCGATTTTCTTGATTTTCTTCGAAAGAGGACGGATAACGGGCTTAACCATGTACTTCTCGACGTTGCGGATGAATTTGATGAACCATCCGAACGTTTCCGGAAGCGAAAGGAGACGGAGAGTTTCGCCGGTAGGTGCACAGTCGACGACCAGAAGATCGTAATCTTTCTGTTCTTCGTTGTAACGTTTGATATAGGATAGCGAAAAAAGCTCTTCCATGCCGGGGAGCACGCCCATTTCTTCGGCATAGACGCCTTCGATGCCTCGGGACGCCATAAGTTGAGCAAAATGCTCCCTGACAACATCCCAGTTGAGATTGAGATCGCCGAAAACGCTGACTTCCTGGGCCCATAGGTTTTCGGCAACCTTGACAGGCGAAGGTCCTAACTGTACATCGAGCGAGTCACCCAGACTGTGAGCCGGATCGGTGGACATAATGAGGGTTTTGTAACCCATGTCCGCAGCCTTCAGTGCCGTAGCCGCCGCGACAGAGGTCTTGCCTACGCCGCCCTTTCCGGTAAAGATGATATTACGCATACGTTTTTTTAATCACTTTTTTGAAGAATTGATAAATCGGTTCCGATCAGCCTTTTTTCTCCCTCAGTTGAGCAACATGAAAAGGCTCAAGATAATAAAATTATCGGTTAATGGAACATCAGAAAGGAAACAATAAACAGGGTAAAAAAAGGTTCCCGGCCGGACGGTCTGCATTTGCAGGGGCGGAGAGAAACAACCGGCCCGTTCAGCGGGAAGCCACTCTCAGCTTCTGACCCGGCTGAATCGCCTTTTTCCTGACGAGACCGTTCCACTCGGTAAGCTGCCCAACGCTCACGCCATACCGATCGGCTATCGAAAACAGGGTATCTCCTTTTCTGACTTTGTGAAACCTTGCTGTGGCGGACGAGCTTTTATTCTTTGCGACTTTTTTTTCTGATCCGCTGACCGTGATTTTCTGACCGGGCCGAATCGACATATTTCCACTCAATCCATTCAATTCGGCAATTTCATCTATACTCATACCATAAGCCCCGGCAATGGAGGTTATGGTCTCGCCGCGCTGAACCGTATGCTGACCGAGCCGATCCTTTTTTGCGGGCTGCGGTGCGGTTTTAATCCGGGACTCCCCTTCTGAGGTATCGGCGGAAGAAAGAACGGCACTGCCGGAAATCGCATCGTCACCTGCAAAAACAACCAGCTGCTGACCGGGCGAAAGAGTAGTGTTCCTGAGGTTATTCCAGCGAACGATCTCGCTTGGCTCGCAACGGTAATAACGGGCAATCATAGCGAGATCCTGACCTTTTCTGACGTAATGAACCTTGCGTACCGACTTCGTGCCGTCAAACTGCGTTACCGGAACCGGAGAAGATGACTCGAAACTCTGTACGCGGGCAAGAAGCTGTTCACGCTCAAGCACGCTTTTCGACTTATAAGCGTAGATTTCCTGCTCCCTGCGCTGAAACTGCCCGATATGGCGGCGAGGAAGCCTGAGTACGTTCGAAGAGTAATCGTTACCGGGAATGATCCCGAGCTTGTACTGGGGATTGAGAAACTGAAGATCCTGCATCGAGACTCCGATCGTCTCGTTTATCTGCTCGAAGGAAAGCATCTTCGACACGCGAAGCGTATCGATGTCGTGATAGAGATATCCTGGTTCGACAGGGACGATATTATGCTCTTTGTAGTAATTCATGATGTAGTTGACGGCAATGAATGCCGGCACATACCCTCTGGTCTCTGCAGGCAGATAATCCCATATCGCCCAGTAATCCTTGACGCCGCCGGCACGACGAATGGCCTTGTTGACATTTCCGGGACCTGAATTGTAGGCGGCGAGGGCAAGAAACCAGTCCCCGTAGATTTTGTAGAGATCGCGGAGGTGTCGGCTGGCGGCAAGCGTGGCTTTGTAAGGATCGTAACGGTCTTCGACGAAAGAAGACGATTCGAGACCGTACATTTTTCCGGTACCGTACATGAACTGCCATAAACCTTTTGCGCCTGCTCGGGATACAGCCGTAGGATTGAGCGCCGACTCGACGATAGCCAGATACTTCATCTCGATAGGAACGTTGTAGCGGTCAAGATGCTCTTCAAAGAGAGGAAAATAAACCTTGCTGAGACCAAGGATCTTCGCCGTGCTGTTCCGCTTGTCAACCGCGTAAACCCTTATGAACCCTCTGACATGTTCGTTGAAAACAAGATCGAAAGGGGTTTTGCGATCAAGGGCGGCTATCCTTGCGGCATAGACCGAATCGCTGTACTGGGGAACGAAATGCGAAGGAAACCCGGGCTTTGCGGGCATTTTTGACGAGGTGGAAAAATATTCATCCTTGAAATAAGTGGCATAGACAAGACTGTCGAGAATTTCCGCCACAGAAGATTTCGCGGCAGAATAATCGCCATCGCGCCCCTTCGATTCCCTCGCGAATCCCGGATGCATGGCATTATGGAAAAAGAGCATCGAAACAAGAACCGTACATACTCTATACAGAAACCTTATCTTCACAGGAAATCCGGTGTTAAGGGGGGTATTGTAAAAAACTCCGACAGGGAGGAAAAGCATCCCTTATGAGCTAACATAAAAACAGTAACTGATTATTACAAACAAGCACGGCGCTATTTATTCATGCAATGCTCATGCACTGCACGCCGGAGGGCGATTTTGCCGGACAAGCCTGCCGCATGGGATGCCTTAGTACCGTACCTCCCACAGAAAAAGGCCACCCGGTGATGCAGGCACAAGAGGTAACCTTCGGGTACCGGTTTCAAGTACTGACTGGAGATCTTCGGCAGGAAGTTCTCCTCTCCCGACCGAAATCATTGCGGAGACCAGATAACGCACCATGGAACGAAGAAACCGGTTCGCAGCAATACGAAAAACGAGATGCTCTTCTTCTCCGGTCCATGTACAGGCTGTCACATTGCAGAACATACCGTTTTCAGAATGAGGTTCCTTTGACAGAACGGAAAAATCATGCGCCCCCAGCACAAGACCGGCGGCCTGCTGCATTGCCGAAAGGTCGAGGGTACCTCCGGAAAAGCCGGTAAACCTCTGCCGCAAGGCGGAGGGCTGTTCAATAAGAAAATATCGGTACTCCCGCTCTTTGGCACTGTACCTGGCGTGGAAATCCGGCGAGGCGACAACCGCCCCGCGAATCCTGATGGTTACGGGCAGCAGTCCGTTTAGCGCATGAACAAGCCTGCGAAGTTCGATGGACGATGCGGTCTTGAAGTTCGCGACCTGAGCGCGGGCATGAACACCCTTGTCCGTCCTTCCTGCGGCCGTCAGTTCGATCTGCTCCCGGAGAATCCGCCGCAATAGCGTTTCAAGCTCCCCCTGAACGGTTGGAATTCCCCCTGACTGGCGCTGCCAGCCGCAATAATCCGTTCCGTCATACTCAACCTCCAGACATATGTTTCTCATAAAAGGGAAATCGCTATCTTGTTACGGATATTTTGTTCAATAACACCTCTTCATCAGTGCAACATACTCATCTTGAAACACTTCTGCATCGTCTCCGCCAACTCCGGGAGACGCCGAACGGAAAACCCTACCACGTACCGAAACTCTGGACCGGCGATCAGACCGGAGTCGAAGCCGTTCAGCCTGGCCCCTATTATGCGGAAATCGTCGAAAAAATTCTCGATCACCCCGGTCCCATTTCTTTCGACAGGGATCAGAACCGCTCATGGAGCCGACATGCCGTTGTCTATAACCTCTTCGTACGACTCTCCACAGCGTTTGACCACAACCTTGACGGCAATATCGGCCTCCCTCCCCTTTCTTCCGGCTTCAGAGAAACCGGCACCATCCTGAAGGCTATCGCTCTCCTGCCATACATCGACTCTCTTGGTGCCGACACGGTCTACCTCCTGCCGCTCACCTCTATCGGCATGGTCAACAGAAAAGGAAATCTCGGATCGCCATACGCCGTAAAAGATCCGTTCACAATCGATCCGCTGCTCGACGAACCGGCACTCGGACTCACTGCGGACTTCCTCCTTAAAGCATTTGTCGAGGCCGCGCACCTGCTTGGCATGAGGGTGGTTTTCGAATTCGTTTTCCGCACGGCGGCTATCGACAGCAGCTGGATAACCGATCATCCTTCATGGTTTTACTGGCTGTGGGAAACCGAGGCAGCAAAAGCTTACGGTCCTCCGGTTTTCGACGCCGCCACCCTGAACACCATATACGAAAAGGTGGACAAGCATGACCACCATAGCCTTCCCGCACCCTCTGCCGACTATACCGGCATGTTCGCTCCTGCTCCCGGGAGCGTCAGAATTGAAGACAGTACTGTCACGGGTACCGGTAGAGACGGAAATTCCTGCCATGTCGCAAGCGCCTTTTCCGACTGGCCGCCCGACGACCGCCAGCCGCCCTGGACCGACGTCACCTACCTGAAGATGCACAACCATCCCGACTTCAACTATATTGCCTATAATACCATCCGGATGTACGACTCGGCCCTGGAGGATCCGGAAACCTTCAACATGGAACTCTGGGAAACCATCGCCTCCATTATCCCGTGGTATCAGGACAACTTCGGCATCGACGGCGCCATGATAGACATGGGCCATGCGCTGCCTGAGCAGCTGAAAAAACGGGTTGTGGAAACAGCGCGCCGTAACCGGCCGGATTTCGCCTTCTGGGATGAAAACTTCGATCCCACGCCGGATGTTCGTGACGAAGGGTTCGATGGGGTATTCGGCTCGCTGCCCTTCGTTATCCACGATACGGTTTTCATCAGGGGGCTGCTCAACCACCTCAACAGAACCGGCGTCGCCCTGCCTTTTTTCGGTACCGGAGAAAACCATAACACCCCGAGAATATGCCACAGGTGGCCCGGCATGGAAACCGGGCGGAACCGCGCGGCATTCGTTTTCGCTCTCTCGGCCGTGCTTCCGGCCATACCGTTCATCCACTCCGGCATGGAACTCTGCGAATGGCACCCGGTCAACCTCGGACTGAACTTCGACGATAACGACCGGGCAAGATTCCCTGCGGAAACACTGCCGCTTTTCAGCGCATACAGTTACGACTGGAACGGCGCAAACAATCAGCAGCCGCTCAACGCCCATATCAGCAGGATCCTCTCGATACGGAACCGGTATGCCGAACTTATTCTTTGCGGCGAGAGCGGATCCATCATCCTGCCATATGTCAGCGAACCGGATCTGTTCGCGGTGCTTCGCAGAAACGGAAACCATGCGCTGCTCTTTATCGGCAACAGCAACGGCGAGGAGGAAAGAACCGGCACCATCGAGTTTTCGTTCCCCGACGCAGCACTCCGGGATCTTGTGGAAGACCGGGATCACCTGGTGGCCCAACACAGGCTCACCATCACCTGCCGACCCGGTCAATGCATGCTTTTTGAACTCCCCCGGCAGATTTGAACCGTGAAATCGTTATCTTCAGATTTTTCCGTTAACCCTGAAAAAATCATACCATCATGTCCATTCTCGTCGTCGGCTCACTTGCATTTGATGATATCGAAACGCCATTCGGAAGTTCCCCTGATACTCTTGGCGGATCGTCAACCTATATCGCTCTTTCAGCGAGCTACTTTACCGATGACATCAACATGGTTGGCGTGGTCGGTTCGGATTTCACCGATGAACATTTCACTCTGCTCCATTCGAGAAACATCGATACGCAGGGAATCAGGAAAGTGGAGGACGGAAAAACGTTCCGCTGGGCCGGGAGATACCATTATGACATGAACACCCGGGATACGCTTGATACCCAGCTTAACGTATTTGCCGATTTCGATCCGCATGTTCCGGAACAGTACCGCAAATCGAAATTCGTCTGTCTCGGCAACATCGATCCCGAACTCCAGGTCAAGGTGCTCGACCAGATTACCGCTCCTGAAATGGTCATCTGCGACACCATGAACTTCTGGATAGAAGGCAAGCCCGAAGAGCTGAAAAAAACGCTCGAACGCGTCGATGTCTTCATCATCAACGACAGCGAGGCACGCATTCTCAGCGGCGATCCTAATCTGGTACGATCGGCCAGAATAATCCGCGAGATGGGCCCGAAGATTCTGATAATCAAAAAAGGAGAACACGGCGCACTGCTCTTTACCGACAGCGGCATTTTCGCCGCACCGGCATATCCGCTCGAATCCATTTACGATCCGACAGGGGCCGGAGACACTTTTGCCGGCGGCTTTATCGGTCATCTCTCCCGCTGTGAAAACATTACGGACCTCGAACTGCGCAAGGCCGTACTGTACGGCAGCGCAATGGCGAGCTTCTGCGTGGAAATGTTCGGAACCGAACGGGTTGTCGGGCTGGATCTGCTCGAAATTGAAGATCGTTACCAGAGCTTCCTCGACCTTTCGAGAATAGAGGCATAACCATACCTGTCTCGAAGCGCTCAGCGAGGAGACTGTTTCATAAGCTTCCTCGCTGAAACAAAACGGCCCCAAGACAACACATATATGGAACAGTTCACCTTTCCTGACTACGCGATCATAGCCGGCTATATTGTTCTTACACTCATCATCGGCGTGATGTTTTCAGCGCGGGCATCCAAAAACGTAGGCGAATTTTTTCTTTCCGGACGCAAACTTCCCTGGTGGCTTGCCGGAACCGGTATGGTGGCGACAACCTTTGCTGCCGATACACCTCTGGCCGTGGCCGGTTTTGTGGCAAAAAACGGAATTGCCGGCAACTGGGTCTGGTGGACATTCGTCTCGGGCGGCATGCTCACTGTTTTTTTCTTCGCACGCCTCTGGAGACGAGCCAATATCCTGACCGATCTTGAATTCATCGAATTGCGTTACAGCGGAAAGGCGGCATCGTTTCTCCGGGGATTCAAGGCCGTCTATTTCGGGCTTTTCATCAACGCAGTCATCATCGGATGGGTGAATCTCGCCATGTTCAAGATCATCCGGATCATGATGCCGGAACTGAACCCCGAACTCACCATCGTCGCGCTGGTGGTACTTACGGCATTCTATTCCGGACTTTCCGGGCTCTGGGGCGTATCGGTTACCGATGCCGTTCAGTTCGTCATCGCCATGGCCGGATGCATCATCCTTGCCGTTCTTGCCGTCCAGCACCCGTCAGTCACTGCCGCCGGCGGCCTGAAAGGAGCGCTCCCCGCATGGATGTTCGATTTTTTTCCGTCGTTTTCAACCGCACCGACAAACCTGAACGATGCGGCGGGAGCTTTCGCCCTGCCGTTCGCCTCGTTTGCCGCCATGGCGTTCGTGCAGTGGTGGGCATCCTGGTATCCTGGCGCCGAACCGGGAGGCGGCGGGTACATTGCCCAAAGGATGATGAGCGCAAAAGACGAAAAACACTCGCTGCTTGCAACGCTCTGGTTCACCGTCGCTCACTACGCAATCAGGCCGTGGCCGTGGATCGTCGTCGGGCTGGTCAGTCTCGTCATGTTTCCCGACCTCCCCGCATCACAAAAGGAGGACGGCTACGTCTATGTCATGAAAGCCGTACTCCCGCCCGGACTCAGAGGACTTCTTGTCGCGGCATTTCTTGCGGCATACATGTCAACGCTCGCCACGCACCTGAACTGGGGCACCAGTTACCTCATCAACGATTTCTACAAGCGTTTTATCAGAACTGAAGGCGACAGCCGGCACTATGTGATGGTATCGAAAGCCGTAACCGCCCTGACCGCACTGTTCGCTCTCTATATCACGTTTTACGTGCTCGAAACCATAACCGGAGCATGGGAATTCATCATTCAGTGCGGTGCGGGAACCGGCTTCGTGCTCATCATGCGCTGGTTCTGGTGGCGACTGAACGCATGGAGCGAAATCACGTCCATGGTTGCCCCGTTCATTGCTTACGGCTGGCTCACGACCATGACCGGCATCACCTTTCCGGACTCGCTCTTCATCATCGTGCTGTTCACCATCTCGTCAACTCTTCTGGTCACCTTTCTTACTCCCCCGACTGAAGAAGAGCGGCTCCGGTCGTTCTACCGCACGACAAGGGTCGGCGGAGCACTCTGGAAGAAAATAGCGGCGACAATGCCCGAGGTTGAATCCGACAAGGGGTTCGGCAGGCTGTTCCTCGACTGGTTTTTCGGTATCGTTCTGGTCTACTCGACCCTGTTCGGAACCGGAAAGCTCATATTCGGAGAACCGGCAGCCGCAGGGCTCTACTTTACGGCCGCAGCTCTTTCGGGATGGCTGATATACAGCGATCTTAACCGGAGAGGATGGAACAACCTGCAATGATCAATCGAATGGCAACGCCGAATCTTGTACTTGCTTCGCAGTCGCCGAGAAGACGGGAACTGCTCTCGCTGCTGGCCATCCCCTTCACCACCCTGGCGGTCGATACGGATGAAACCTTCGACTCCCGGAAAACCATTGAAGAGAATGTGCGGGAGATCGCCATGCAGAAAGCGGAAGCAGCCAGAACGGACTATAAAGGACCCGAACCTGCCGTAATCATCGGAGCCGACACGGTCGTCGTTCAGGCAGAGTCCGTTCTCGGCAAGCCCTCGACATACGATGAAGCATTCCGAATGCTGCAGAACCTTCAGAATGCTACCCACAAGGTGCATACCGGTTTTGCCGTCGTCTCGGATTCGCATCGGCACTGCGAATGCGTAACAACCTCGGTAACCTTCGAACCGATGGACGATCGGGAGATCGAGCGCTACCTCGAAAAAATGAAGCCCTACGACAAGGCCGGTTCCTACGGCATCCAGGACCCGATTATGGCCTGTTACGTCCGACGCATCGATGGCTGTTATTACAATGTCGTCGGACTGCCGGTTTCCCGACTTTGCCATGCAATGAAAACCTTCATCCCCGGCCTGTGACCATTGCCGAGACAGCAGCCGGCTTTCCGGAAAAACCGGTGCTCGTCATTACCGGACCGACTGCGTCCGGAAAAAGCGCTCTGGCACTGAATATCGCAAGAATGCTCGATGCCGAGATCGTCTCCGCAGATTCTCGCCAGATATACCGGGAACTCACCATAGGCTCGGCAAAACCCTCCTGCGAGGAACTCCGCGAGATCCGGCATCATTTCATCAACGAAAAGTCGATCGGAGAACCATTCACCGCCGGAGAATTCGCATTCGAGGCATGGAAAAGAATCGCCGATATCCACTTGAGAGGCAAACACGCTATCGTGAGCGGAGGGTCGCCTCTCTATCTTGAAGGACTTCTCAAAGGATTTTCCGAACTGCCGGCAGGCGACTCTGAAATACGCCGACGACTCGCAGCGGAACTTGCCAGCCTGGGCAGCGATAAACTCTTTGAACGACTCAGGAAACTGGACCCTGTTCAGGCCGCGACACTCGATGCATCCAAAACCCACCGACTGATCCGGAGCCTTGAAATCATCGCAGTATCCGGAAAAACCGTAACCGAACTGAAACATCTCAACACGACTCCTCCACATGTATTTCACACTTTCGGCCTCGATATGCCGAGAACTCTCCTTTACGAGCGTATCAACAGGAGGGTCGACAAGATGATCGGGGAAGGCCTCTGCGAAGAAGCTGAATTTTTATATAAAACGTTCTGTAACCGGTCGGATACTGAAAACCCCGGATCACTGAAAACCGTTGGGTATCAGGAACTCTTCGATTACTTTGAAGGGTATACAAGCTTTGATACAGCGGTTACGCTCATAAAACAGCATACACGCAATTATGCAAAACGCCAGTTGACTTTTTTTAAAAATAGGCTTAATGTTAACTGGGTGCACGCTCCCGGAGATCGTGCGGCAATGGAAGCGCTTTCCGCTGCATGCTGCCGGTTTCTGCAGGAAGCATGACTCGGACAGGCCATGTATTCAGACTCTGCCATTACTCTTCCTGCAGAGAGAACAGAAGGCTTGCAGGCGGTAAATAAGCTGACCGGGGCAGGCTGCAGAGAGAGCCGCTCTCTTCAAGACCTAACAAGAAGTGCTGCCATGAAAAATACGGTATCCTCCCGCAAGGAGTTGACCATTCTGAAACTCGAAGAAGAAGTGTTCGATTTCCGGCACTCCGCCTGTTTTCGTCACACAATCGAAACCCTCCTGCAAGAGGAAAACAGCAGAAATCTCATCATAGATTTCTCGCAGGTAAAAGCCATCGATTCGGGCGGCATCAGTTCTATGCTGATCGCCCACCAGCTATCGAACCAGTGTCAGGGACTTGCCATTTTCGTATCCCTCTGCCAGCAGATCAAAGATCTGCTGAAACTCACCAATCTCGACAAGCAACTCTATATTTTCTCTTCCATTAACGAAGTCATGACCCTGATCGAGCCCGCCATGAAAAACAAGCGGAGCAGCCGGGGAAAATCCGCTGTCACTATCGACGACGCCCCCGATGATATCTGTGACGACATCCTTATCATCGACGAAGCCGTCATTGCAGACACCGGACTGGATGAAGAGATCTCTGCAGACGACCCGGATCACGACTCAACAGCCGATCCCGAGATAAAGGAGGAAAAAGGCTGCGCCCAGAAAAAAAGAGGACGCCCCAAAAAAAACAACAGCTGAACACCGCAGTTTTTTTACCGGATGACACGATCATTTCGGACGCATTATCCCGCCCGGATCTGCAGGACTCCCGCAAAAAACACTATATCCCCACCTATCCGTGAACGATTTCAACGGCTTTAAAGGTTGAAGCAGTAAAAACCATGCCGAAAGTTCCGTGCTGTAGCTCTGACAACCAGCCTGTATGGATAATGTTCTGCTACTATGGCCGAATCATTTTTCAAGCACAAACTGCAAAACCTTCTTCGGGATGCCGGAATCGTCGTTAACGGCAAAGAACCCTGGGATATCAGGGTACATGACGATCGTTTTTACAAACGAGTGCTGACTGAAGCCCATCTCGGTACCGGAGAGTCCTATATGGACGGCTGGTGGGATTGCGATGCGCTGGACGAATTTTTTTACCGGGTGCTCCGCAAAAAGCTGGACAGACAAGTATCCGGCCTGCCTCGATTCATCAGCTCGATCGCCGGAAACATAATGAACCTCCAGCATCCCCGAAGAGCTTTCACGGTAGGCGAAACCCACTACAATATCGGTAACGACCTTTACCGCGCAATGCTCGACAAACGCATGATCTACAGCTGTGGATACTGGGACGGCGTCCGCGACCTCGACGAAGCGCAGGAACGGAAACTCAGGCTTGTCTTCGACAAACTGATGCTCGAACCCGGCATGCACCTGCTCGATATCGGCTGCGGATGGGGAGGCGCCGCTCGATTTGCCGCCGAACATTACGGAGTAAAGGTTACAGGAATCACCATATCAAGCGAACAGGTGAAACATGCCCGGCAGTACTGCTCAGGATTTCCGATTGAAATAAAACTCATGGACTATCGGGATCTGTCCGGAAGATTTGACCGCATTTATTCTATAGGAATGTTCGAGCATGTAGGCCATAAAAACTACCGAACCTATTTTCAGAAGGCATGCAACGCATTGGACCCGAAAGGGCTCTTTCTCCTGCATACCATCGGCAGCAACCGTACCGGCACCAATACCGACAGATGGACAAGCCGCTACATCTTTCCAAACTCGATGCTTCCCTCCGCCGACCATATCGCAAGAACATCGGAAGGAACGTTTGTGATGGAAGACTGGCACTCTTTCGGATATGACTACTTTCTTACCCTGAAAGCGTGGAATGATAATATCGAACGCCATCGCACAAGTCTCGAAAAAAACTACAGCGAGAGATTTTTCAGGATGTGGCGTTACTATCTGCTCAGTGCCGCAGGTTCGTTCCGTGCCCGTCATGTCCAGCTCTGGCAGGTGCTCTTTTCGCCTGTCGGCGTCGAAGGCCTGTTCAGGGTACAGAGAACCCCGAAGGAAAAACGCCACGATTAATCTCAACAACTCCCGAGACGTCATCACATGCCGGATAATTTCTACAGAAAGCGGCTCGAGACGATATTCAATGCTGCAGGCATAGCCATAGACGGGGCAGAGGAACACGATATTCGCATCCACAACCATAAAGTCTTCCGCAAGGCGATAACCCAGGGGAACCTGGGCCTGGGAGAATCATATATGAAAGGGTGGTGGGAGTGCGATGCCCTCGACCAGCTGTTCTATCGCCTTCTCCGCTCACGAGCCGACGAAAAAGTGAAGCCCATCGAACGCATTGCCGGAAAAATGACCGGTCGGATGTTCAACCTCCAGACCACATCGCGAGCATTCATCATCGGCGAAAAACATTACAATACCGGCAACGACCTTTTCCGGGCAATGCTTGACAATCGCATGGTATACAGTTGCGGTTACTGGGACGGCGCCCGCAACCTCGACGAGGCGCAGGAACGGAAACTCAGGCTTGTCTTCGACAAGCTGATGCTCGAACCAGGCATGCATCTGCTCGATATCGGCTGCGGATGGGGAGGCGCGGCACGATTTGCCGCCGAGCATTACGGGGTAAAGGTTACAGCAATAACCGTATCGAGCGAACAGGCCGCCGAGGCAAAACAAAAGTGCGAAAACCTGCCGGTGACCATTGCGCTTTCGGACTACCGTAACGTCGAGGGATCCTTCGACCGCATCTACTCTATCGGGATGTTCGAGCATGTCGGCTATAAAAACTACCGGAATTACTTCGAAACGGTAAAACGATGTCTTAAGCCCGGAGGACTGAGCCTCCTGCACACCATCGGTGGCAACGAACCCTGCGTCAGCGTCGATCCGTGGATATGCCGTTACATTTTTCCCAACTCCATGATCCCTTCGGCAAGCCAGATAACCCGGAACGCGGAAGGGCTCTTCATGCTCGAAGACTGGCATGTATTCGCTTTCGATTATTACCTTACCCTCAAGGCATGGCATGAAAACTTCGAAAGCCGCTGGGAGGTGCTGAAACGGCATTATCCGGAAACATTCCGCCGCATGTGGAACTATTATCTTCTGAGTTGCGCAGGGGCATTCAAGGCCCGGTTTCTGCAACTCTGGCAAATTCTTTTTTCAGCTGAAGGCCTTGGCGGCACATACCGGGCACCCCGGTAATCCTTCATACACTGCGGCTATGGTCAGGGATACAACCGTATATCCCCATTGTTCCTGATGAAAAGATCGACATCGCGCTCTGCGGCTTCGATAATGTTCCGCAACGATGCCTGACCGGTTATCATACGCCTGAACCGGGAGGTTCCGGCGAGTCTGTCGAAAAAATCCGCTCCCTTTTCAAGGCCGAGCTTTTCCTTATAGCTGCGATGCAGTGAAAGAAGAATAGCTGCCGAAACGGTGAAGGGCTCGAACAGGGTCCTGTCGGTAACAGCGACCCTCACCCCTGAACAGCGTTCTCCCTTGAATTTACCCGATCGGGGAGTAAACTCGACGGCACGAAACGCCACCCCCGGAAGCGCATACCCCGCAAGCTGCCGGGAAAGCTCATCTCCTCTGATATAAGGCGCTCCGAACTGCAGAAAGGGAGCATCGGTTCCCCTTCCTTCGCTGACCGTGGTAGCTTCGAGCATGACGGTAGCCGGGTAGACGATTGCCGTTTCCACATTCCGTATATTCGGTGAAGGGCTTCTGAAGGTAAATCCCCGGAGTTCATCTCCGAAAAGCCTCCGGTCGTAACCCGCCATTCGAACGACCTGCAGCTGCAGTTTTCTGAAACGGGTTTTCTGAAGGAACTGCGCGATTTCGCCGATGGTCAGTCCGTGAACGAATGGAACATCGACAGCGCTTACGAACGACTCGAAATCTTTCTCCGCCATAAAGCCCGAAGGCGCAACCGGCGAGATCGGATTCGGCCTGTCAAGAACCATGAATGACTTTCCGGCCTCCTCGCACGCCTCCATGGCGAGTTTCATGGTGGAAATATAGGTATAGCAGCGGGCGCCGACATCCTGCAGATCAAATGCAACCAGATCGACGGTTCCAAGCAGCCTGGCATCGGGCTTTTTCGAAGCGCCGTATAAGGAATGGACTTTAAGCGTATCCTGTACGACAGTTCCGGAGACACGTTTTCCGGCCTCTACATCGACAGAAAAACCATGCTCCGGAGCCATTAGAAACCGCAGATCCACCCCGTTGCGGAGCAGCACCGCATAACCCGGCTCTCCTTCAGAGGTCACCGCCGCTGCATTGGTGATGAGGGCAACCTTTTTGCCCCGCAACCCGCTGCAGAGGGAATCGTCAAGCATATCGATGCCGGTTCTGACGACAGCCGCCTCGGCGGATAAGACGCAGCCGGACCAGAGCAGCAGCAGGATCAGCAACCCGAATCGTTTGATCATTCGCGACGGGTTAAACAAAGTAATAGTTCTTTTCGCCATGTATCGAAGGGAAAAACGCAAAAAAAAGACAGCACTACAAACAAAGGTAATGCCGTCCGGGTAAAGAAAAAATACAGGTCGAAAAATGTTTCGCCGATTAATGAACCATGCCAAGCAGAATAATGAAAGAAATAAGCAGCACGGCAGAGAAATCGGCAGCAGCGACAATCCTGCTTATCCGGCCTCGATGATAGAAATTCTGAACACCCGCAATAAAGATGTAAACAAGTAAAGAAGAAAGGAGGTAGAGCATTGTCGTAGTGCCGTTCAGCCGGTTTATTTGCCGCGTTTACCTTTTTAGTCTGCAACTATCATACCTGAACGAAAAACAATCGGCAAGCAGCCGATTTCAGCGTTTTTATACGTAACTCATCATAACATGTCTCATAATAATGAAACAAAACGAGACAATCTGTCTCAAAAGAATGCACCTCTGATCGATGAGACAGAAAACCGGATTTCAATCTTCAATACCCTCTTGAGCCTGTTGATGTCTACCGTGAACGGCCGATTTTTTTTGCATCATACCGTAAAAAATGCCATCATCATCGACAAGCCTTCTAAAAAAGGATAGGTGCGCTTCATCTGCCGGAAACTGATTACCGGCTGTAAGGGCGGAAAATGATTTCACGGTACATGCATGATTAAATCATTCCTGACATTTCTGGCCATCTCGCTGTTTTCCGCATCTGTTTTTGCGGGCGTTATTTTCCTGAGCCTCGGTTTCGTCGTTTCTTACCCGGCCGAGAAACCTCAGAAAGCCGATGTGATCATCGTTCTTGGCGGAGACAGCGGATTAAGAGTTGAAAAAGGGGCAGAACTTTTCAATAGAGGCTTTGCACCCAACGTGCTGCTTACCGGAATCGATGCAAGGTTTTATCGGCCAGGAAACCCGAACTGGCGTGAACGTCGCATGAGAGCACTCGGTGTACCGAAAAAAGCAATAAAAGTCGATACGGAATCAGAAACGACCTGGGAGGAGGCAATCAATGCCGCTGAAACACTGCAAAAAAAAGGATGGAAAAGCGCAATCGTCGTCAGCGACCCTCCTCATATGCTCAGAATCCATCAGACCTGGTCGAAGGTCTTCGAAGGATCGTCGAAAAAAATCATCCTCGTCTCGACTGAACCCGACTGGTGGAACAGGTTTCTGTGGTGGAAAAATAAAACCAGCTACCGCTTCGTCATCAGCGAGATCAAAAAAAATATCTATTATTACGCAATTTACCTCTGAACCCGGAGAAAAAGGAGCCGCCCGGATTCGGGACTGACGGAAACTGACTCGACAATCACAAGCAATTTCATCACTTCACAACCCCGTTACGAATGGGAAAAGGAATCTGCAGCGCATGCGGGCTATGCTCTATTCAGGAATGGCCGGCGCACGAAAGCATCCAGAGTTGCGTGTTCAAAAACGGCTGGCTCGGAGATCTTGAAAAACAGCTGTTCGGCAGGGAAAGAAATTTTGAAAACCCGGTTGAAATGCGTTTCGGCATTACATCCGAACGATTCACCGCCCGTCTCAAGCAGAGAATACCCGATGCCCAGTGGAGCGGCATCATCACTGCAACGGCGATGAAAGCTATCGAACGAAAGCTTGTCGAGGGAGTCGTCACCCTGCATCGAGATCCTGAACACCATTTTTTTTCGGTACCCGTGCTTGCGCGAAACATTGAAGATGTCTATGCTTCAAGAGGCAACAAACCGGTACTATCACCGGTACTGCGATCGCTGCAGACCGCATACCGTCAGGGTTTGACGCGTATTCTGGTAATAGGCGCGGCATGCCATCTGCACATGCTCCGCGATTTCCGGGAACGGTTTCCGTATCTCCGGAACATGCAGATATACACTATCGGCATCCCCTGTGTCGATAACATCGACCGGAACCGCTGGTCGTGGGTGCTGGAGCGGATATCGTCATCTCCCGCTACAGCCCGTCACATGGAATTCATGCCGGATTTCCGCATTCATATACGCCATTGCGACGGTTCGACAGAAAAAATCCCTTATTTCAGCCTTCCTCAGGAGCTCTCCGATCCCGCTGTTTTTCCTCAGGCATGCATGTGCTGTTTCGACTACCTGAACAGCCTTTCGGACATCACTATCGGCTACCTCGCGGCTGAACTGACCCCCCGGCAGGATCGTCAGTGGGTCCTGGTGCGAACGGAAAAAGGCCGTGAGCTGCTCGATCTCGTCAAGGATGAACTCGAACGGTTTCCCGAATGGGGGGAGTGGGAATGCGAAGGGTTTATCAGACGGTCGGCAGGAGGAGTTATCGAACAGATGCAAAACGCCGATAAAACCTATTCAGCCGAACCGCTCATACCCCAATGGATCGGACACCTGCTCAGTACCGCCATGGGTTTCGTCGGACCTAAAGGCATAGGCTTTGCTCATTATTCGGCCGACTACCACATGATCCGCCACTACTACTACGTCAGGTATCGGCTTCCGGATCATACGGAAAAACTGGTTCCTGCACATGTACCGGTCATTCTCAAAGAATACGGACTTCCGTTATGACCCACTGCTCTACTGTCATGAAAAGAAATCCCGTTTTGCGAACGGAGCACGGAGCAGTTTTCCGAGCATTCTGGGTTTCGTCAGCCATCTGATTTCAGGTGAAGGGTCTCGTGCGGCAAGCATCCGATCCGTAAGGAAAACCGATACGGTTTCGACATCGTCAGCCATGACATTGAAAAACTTCCTTTTTTTAAGGCTTTCCGGCGAATCGTCTCCTGCCGTCATTCGCAGCAGGTCGGTCACAACCATCCCCGGACTGAGCGTGCCGACCTGCACTCCCGTTGAACGGGCCTCATGCGAAAATGATCTGGTGAAATAGGTCAGGGCACGTTTCGTAGTACCGTAGAGAGTCATCCCGTCAAGCATGAATCCGTCGCTTCCGAATCCCTCCATATTGAAGATCTTCCCCGCTCCCCGCTTGCGCATTTCAAGAAAGGCAATAATGGTGCCATGCACCACGCCGTCGATGTTGCAGCGCAGCACCCGCTCCACCGCGCCGGCATCGAGTTCCCATGCATTGAGGGTCTCATGGCTGATTCCCGCATTGTTGATCCAAATATCGACAGAACCGAACTTTGCGAGAACCTCGCGATGCAGCAGAAGCAAACCGTCGCGGCGACTCGCGTCAGCAGAGACGCCGATCACCAGGTTTTCGTAACGTGCGAGCCGTTCAAGCGCCCTGTCAGTCGAGGCACGGGTACTCCCGTTCAACGCAACCCGGCATCCCCGTTTAAGGAATTGTTCCGCAAGCCCGAAGCCTATGCCCCGTGAACTCCCGGTAATGACAACCTTCGTTTCCATTAAGCAGATTTATGCATCATCTGTCAATCAGGTGCCGGCCATCGATCGAAAAAAACTTACTGTTTGTCTCGACGGCATTTGCATTCATGGTTTAAATCGTCAGCCTGCCAGTCGGAAGCATCTGCCGCTGCAGCGCGATCCGCCTTTGCTGGCCTGCTGCGAAACGGAGTCCAGAAACGGTGGATCGCCCTTACGGATTCGGCAATGCCGTCACGGCACTCCGACCACCGCAGATCATCAGGATCCCGCTCCTCCCCGATGTTGGCCAGAAGAAACATAGGGGCAAGGGCGGAAAAATCCGTGTCCTCCTCGAAAAGCGGCTGCCAGGTCTCCCGTGCCGGTTCGATACCCACAAGAAACCCTCTGGCCCAGTTCTCGACAGCAGAACGCTCTTCAGATTGTTCGGAGAAAGAACATCTGCTGAATAACGGCAGATAGGTCCCGGGAGTTCTCAGAAGCACTGCTTCGACAAGCTCCTTGTAGCGCACAATAATGGAAAGGATGCGCTGCATTTCGTCAGGAGAGACGAACTGCGGTGCGCTGTCGGCATCCGTTCCCCATACAAGCGGAAGCCACTGCCCGGTGGGCAAAGGTTCCGGGCCGGCGGCCAGCGAAGCAAAAAAACCGTCGAGCATGTCGAGATCCATGGCGCTTTGGGAAACTTTGCCGGAAAGCAGAAAATCCTCAAGTTCGCCAAGCTCGTCAGCAGTGACCGGATTGTGCGTCCTGTCATTCATAATACCGGTAAAAAAATCTGTAATAAAATCAAATCCGCTTCTCTTAACCCGAAAACTAACGATTCGGCACTGAATTATCAGAATAATTCCCGCGGATTGTGTTTTTATCGGAACTGACTTTATAGAAAAAACATGCGTCAGCTCGCGGTTCCATGACCAGGTTTATCGGTTCCGTGCCGCGATACAGGCAAATTCGGCAAGAATACCGGCCGCTTCGGGGGCTTCATGAACCTCCGGCAGCATATCGAGCTGTTCGTCAGAAAAACCCCCTTCCACCCTGATGTACTCCTGCATGACAGGAAGAGTATACTCGGGATGAAACTGTACGCCCCACGCGCATGCGCCGACCCGAATAACGTGATGTCGCTCATGCCCGTTACTTGCAAGGCATACAGCGCCAGGGGGCAACTCGAGCACAGACTGCTCATGAAAGGTATGGGCATAAAAAACAGGAGCAACACCTCGTAAAAGCCGATCATCGGCAGCCTCGGGTTTCAGCGATATCCGGACCGTACCGATCTCCCGACCATTGGGATTGTACCCGACTGTTCCGCCAAGCGCCCGGCCGAGCAACTGATGGCCGTAACAGATGCCAAGAAGCGGCACCCCGCTTTCGACGAACTGTGGAATCCATGCTTCGATCGCCAGGCTCCAGGGAAGATTATCGGTGACCATGGCATGAGAACCGGTGATAATTGCACCGCAACATGCAAATGGTTCCGGCAGGGTCTCCCCGACGACAGCATCGACGACGGTCACCGGAAGACCGGAACCTCTCAGGCGCATCCTTATCCAGTCCCCGAAATCACCGTAATCCTGCAGAATCGAATTGCAGGTCGTTCCGGCCCTGATGATGTAAAGCTGTTTCATGTCTGCAGCGAGAGCAAGTACTATTGCAAAGAGAACCTTTATGGCAGGAAACTATGATTTTTCATATCGATCAACAAGCCGACACAACAACGACAGATTATTTTGTACAATAAATAAAAACAGGAACACCCGGGAGACTCTGCCATGGACCAACACGCTTCAGATCCGAAAGCCGCAAACGACTCCGGACAACCGGGCGAACATCTGACCGGAACGGTTGAACGGATAACCTACCATAACGAAGATAACGGCTTTTCCGTCCTGAAAATCAGGACCAGTGAGAGCCGGGAACCTGCAACGGTCGTCGGTATCATACCTGCCGTTTCATCCGGCGAGATTGTGGAATGCAGAGGAAACTGGCAAAACAACCGTACTCACGGCCTGCAATTCAAGGCAGAAGAGATTGTTGTCGTACCCCCGAACACTGCTGAGGGTATAGAAAAATTCCTCGCATCCGGCATGGTCAGGGGAATCGGTTCCTTCTACTCGAAACAGCTCGTCAAAAAATTCGGCACCGGCGTGCTCGACATACTCGACAACGATCCGGAAAAACTGCTCGATATACCCGGTATCGGAAAAAAACGGCTTGATATCATCACAACCTCATGGAACGAACAGAAAACCGTCAGGGATATCATGGTCTTTCTGCAATCGCACGGTGTTGGCATAGCAAGGGCATCACGGATATTCAAAACCTATCGCGAAGAGGCGATCAGCAAAGTCACTGAAAACCCCTACCGCCTCTCGCTGGATATCGACGGCATCGGTTTTCTCACCGCCGACACCATTGCGTCGAAGCTCGGCATCGCACATGATTCGCTTATAAGAGCGGAAGCCGGCGTACGGCACGTCCTGCAGGAACTTGCCGCAAAAGGCCATTGTGCCGTACCCAAACCCCGGCTTGTTTCCGAAGCAACGGCGATTCTTGATATTGCCGGACCGGTCATGGAAGAAGCCATAGCGAAAGAAACCGGAAGCTGCAATCTGATGAGGGAGATCGTCGGAGAAGATGAAATGTACTACCTGGCCCCGCTCCACCGGGCCGAAGAACGTACGGCAGCGTCTCTGGCAGTTCTTCTGCAGGGCGCTCCTCCCTGGAAAGGCATCGACCGCGAAAAAGCAATTCTGCAAGTTGAAAAAGAGACCGGACTCAGTCTGTCGGCATCCCAGAAAAAAGCGCTTGCAACGGTGCTCACAAGCAAGGCCGCCGTCATCACCGGCGGTCCTGGCGTGGGTAAAACAACGCTTGTCAATGCCATTCTCAGGATCATCCGTAACAAAATCACGAATATCGCCCTCTGCGCTCCGACCGGACGAGCTGCGAAGCGGCTATCGGAATCGACCGGTATGGAAGCCAGAACCATTCACCGGCTGCTTGAATTCGATCCGGTATCGGGCGGCTTCAAACATGGACCCGGCAATCCGATCAAAGCCGACCTGATTGTTGTGGATGAAACATCCATGGTTGATATCGTGCTGATGAGCCGTCTTCTCTCCGCCCTGCCGGCAAAAGCCGGCCTGCTGCTGGTCGGCGATGCTGATCAGCTGCCATCGGTCGGACCGGGAGCGGTACTGACCGATATCATCAGATCCGGTGTCATGCCGGTCATTACCCTGACGGAAATTTTCCGTCAGGCCGCCGAATCGCAGATCATCGTCAATGCACACCGCATCAACCGCGGAGACCTTCCGCTCAATACCGAAACCGGAAACCTCTCCGACTTCTATGTAGTAGAAGCGACATCTCCGGAAGAAATTCACCGGAAACTGATGCAGATGGTCACCAGCCGCATTCCCGAACGTTTCAACCTGCATCCGGTCAGGGATATTCAGGTGCTCACGCCGATGAACCGGGGCGGACTCGGATCCCGTGCTCTGAACGCAGAGCTGCAGAAAGCGCTGAACGGCAGTGCGGAACCGAAAATCTCGCGTTTCGGCACCACGTTTTCTTCCGGCGACAAGGTGCTTCAGATGGTGAACAACTACGACAAGGAGGTGTTCAACGGCGATATCGGCACAATCACCTCGATCGATACGGAGGAAAGCGAACTGGTGGTCGATTTCGAACGACGCCCCGTCCGTTACGGATTCGGCGAACTTGACGAGATCTCCCTTGCTTATGCCACAAGCATTCATAAAAGCCAGGGATCGGAATACCCGGCAGTTGTCATCCCCCTGGGAATGCAGCACTTCACCCTTCTTGAAAGAAACCTCATCTATACCGCGGTCACCAGGGGGAAAAAACTTGTGGTGATCATAACCCAGCCGAAAGCGCTGGCAATTGCCGTCGGGAACCGCAAAGCCGGCAGCAGAATGACCACGCTGGCCTCCAGGCTTGCGGAAGCATGCAGCGACAGTGCCGGCAAACGATAAAACATTTTTTGCTATATTCCGCCCTTAAGAACTGTTTTACACTCTTTTTCAGGACGCATGCGGCCAGGTTCGGCCTGAAGCCGCCGGTCAGCGTTCTTATGTCGCAGGCATGAATCATGAAAGACCTCTCTCTCATTTTTCTCACCGGGTTCAGCGGTTCCGGAAAATCCACCATAGGACCGCTATTGGCCAATTCCCTCGGATACGAATTCATCGACCTCGATCAAGCCATTGAACAATCTGCAGGAAAATCCATCACAAGAATTTTCGCTGAGGAAGGGGAACCGGCATTCAGGCTGCTGGAGTTGAAAACGCTGCAGAAACTTGCCGGAAAAACCGAGATGGTCGTTTCGCTCGGCGGAGGCGTTCTTGAGCGTGATGAATGCTTCAGCTTCATCAGAGAAAACGGAACGCTCATCTATCTGAAATCCACCCCGGGAGCGCTTGCAAAACGACTCTGTCATAAAACCGATAGACCGCTGCTGCTGGGAGATAACGGAACAAGACTTTCGCGCGAGGAAATAGAACGGAAAATAACGATCATTCTCGAAAAGCGCGAAACCCGTTATTCCGCCGCGGAGCTTACCGTGCAGACCGATACAAAACGAATAGGATCGACCGTCGAGGAACTGACGCGAAAAATCAACCGGTACATCCGTCAGAAGGAACAATACCGGCAAAAAAAACAATCAGACAACCATGCAGACAACTAGCGCGAAAAGTTCGATCATCGTCAGCTCGCCGGTACTTTCCGAAGCCGGCGAATTATACGGCAAACACGGACTTTCACGAAAAACAGTCGTACTTTTCGACGACAACACCCGAAAACTCTTCAGGGATCGGGTTATCGGCACGCTGGAACAGCAGGGATTCAGGCTGCTGGAAATCACGGTACCGGCAAGGGAATCATCGAAAAGCTTCAAAGCCGCCTACCGTCTCTACGGCGCCATGATCGAAGCCGGAATCGACAGAAGCTGGAACCTGCTTGCAGTCGGGGGTGGCGTCGTTGGAGATCTGGGAGGGTTCATCGCAGCAAGCTACTACCGCGGCATCCCTGTAGTGCAGTGTCCTACGACGCTGCTTGCCATGACCGACAGCGCGATAGGCGGCAAGGTAGCCATCAACCACCCGCTCGGAAAGAATCTTATCGGATTTTTCCATATGCCCGAGATGGTGCTGATAGATCCGTCGTTCCTCTCCACCCTGCCGGAACGCGAAGTATTCGGCGGCATGGCCGAAGTGATCAAGTATGGCTTCATTGCCGACCTGAATTTCCTTCGCTGGCTCGAACGGCACTTCGACAGGATCACTTCGCTTGAGGAACCGTTCATTTCCGAAGCCGTCCGACGCAGCGCATTGATAAAAGCCGACGTCGTTGAAAAGGATTTCAGAGAAACTACCGGCCTGAGGGCAACCCTCAACTTCGGCCACACCTTTGCGCACGGCCTCGAAAAACTCGCAGGATTCCGCGGTATCCGCCATGGCGAAGCCGTCACTATCGGAATGGCCTGTGCACTTGCACTCTCACGCCGCCTCGGTTACCTCGACGCAGCAGACATGCAATCCGGCCTCGACCTTATAGCACGGATCCGCTTGCCGGCGGGTCTCGTCAATAAAAGGTTTCTCGCGCACCGTGCCGATATTGTGTTTGAAAACATGTTTTCGGATAAAAAGAAGCTCGACAGCAAACTGCGGTTCGTGTTGCTGAAAAAACCCGGAGAAGCATTTCTGCTGGAAGATAATGTGGAGGACCGGGCCGTGATCGAAGCAATTGAAGAGGCTCGAAAGTTCTTTTCTACCCGTACGAAGCGTTAAGCTCGTACAGATAGCGGGCCCCCCTTGCGACTGCGAGCTCAAGCTGTATGACCTCCCGCTCAAGAAAAGGAACTATGGCGGGAGCGCTTCCGCCGGTAACGAGTACCGCAGGCTCTTCTTCCCCCTGTTCACGGAGATCCCGGACGATCCTGGCAGTCAATCCGTCGATGCCCGCCACACAACCCCAGAAAATACCGTTCCTTATGCATGACGCCGTCGAACGTCCGAGAAACTCCCCTCTATGGACGGCCCTCACATGCGGCAGTTGTGCAGTACCCTCATGAAGCGAACGCGCCATGATATCCAGACCCGGCATGATAAACCCTCCCGCGTAGAGTCCTGAAGCGGAAAGCACATCGACGGTGAGAGCAGTTCCGATATCGAGCGCGATAAGCGGCCGCTGAGGAAACAGCTTCCGCCCGGCGGCGCAAAGCGCAATCCTGTCTGAACCGAAAGATTCGGGATTTTCGTACTGCAGCTCGAAGGGCAGCTTCAGGTTCGATGAAATGAGTAAAACATCGGCAATACCTGATTGGCGAAGCATGCCGGTAACAGCTTCCGAAACGGTTGGCACCACACTGCACAGAACCGCAGCTCCGGTATTCTGAAAAACATCGAGCAGGCGCGGCAACCCGGAATTCAGAAAATCCCCGTCACCGATCGATTGCGTTGAAATCCTGAGTACCTCGAGAGGATCCTCCTGATGGAAAACGGCACATGTGGTCGTGGTGTTTCCGATCTCAACCACAAGAAGCCCTCGTTCCCGGGATAAAGGATGAATAACCATATCAGTCATGCGCTACGGAACTCAGGGCCGCTTGACGGGAACTCCCGTTTTCGAAGAAAGGGAAGCAAGAAAAGCCTCGAAACCCTGCAGGTTCTTCGTCACGAAAAGGGAATCCTTCAATTCGTCCTTTCCGGCAACAACATAGATTTTCGGCGGCGGATTATAGGTTCTTGGTTCCTGGTATATTGCCGTAATACTCTCCAGAGAGAACTTCTTCTCGTTCCCCTTCCTGTCGAGATAGAGAAGATCCCTATCGGTAATTTTCACCGAGTCACCATCCTGACCATGCTCGCCGACAAACCGTGTATTGTAGTAGTTCGGCCCGCCGAGTGCGATGGTCGTAAGAACGATCAGAAGCGTGGTTTTCCAGAGGCAGCCGAGATCCACTCCGTAAGAAAACTTGCCGTATCTGAAAAAAACAGCCCAGCCTATGCCGAGAAACACCATGCCAAGCATCCATGTAGCGACATAATAGTAATCCAACCACCAGGAAGGATAGGTCATGGGGTACTGGAAAACCTCGGGCATAGCACTGTCGATTGGTTTTATTGAGATTCGGTTACAGGATGTTAAAAATAAGGCTTAAGTTTGCCTTTGCAAGAATTTATTTTAAACGGAAGAACCACCCTTGAACAAACCGTCATGAAATCATATCACAAGGAGCTGTGGATGCAGGTGCCGGCAAGAATGGATTTCGTCAACATCACCGGCGATGTTGAAAAAGCTCTCGAAGAGAGCGGCATACAGGAAGGGCTCTGTCTCGTAAACGCCATGCACATTACCGCATCGGTCTTCATCAACGACGATGAACCCGGCCTGCATCACGATTACAAACGATGGCTTGAAGAACTGGCTCCTCACGAACCGATCAGCCGCTACCGCCACAACATGACCGGCGAAGACAACGGCGACGCGCATCACAAACGGCAGGTAATGGGACGCGAGGTCGTTATCGCCGTAACGAACGGAAAACTGCATTTCGGTGCATGGGAACAGATTTTTTACGGCGAGTTCGACGGGAACCGCAGAAAGCGGGTGCTGGTGAAGATCATCGGAGAATGAAAACACAAACCGGAGCGGGCCTGCTGATGCAGGCCCGCTCCGGTTTGAAGGCATAAAAAGCAGGTGCTTAGTGCTCGAACAGCATTTCCGAATATGTAGGAAGCTGCCAGCGGCTGCGGTCAACCATCAGTTCGAGTTTGTCGGCAATCTCTCGAACCCTGTTCATCAGAGGCAGCAGTTCGTCTGCACAGTAATCGGCTTTACCGAACTCGCCCTCGATTGTTTCAATCATCTCAACTGCCTCATCGAGTTCTGCGGTAAGATCGATCAGCGTCGAAAGATTTTCGGCGAGGTTCTTCAGATGATTCGCCTGGCTTGCGATAGCGGCATCTGAAAGTCCGATGGCCTCGGCTGCGGCAAGCAGGTTGTTGAACGAACTGCCGATATCACCCTGATACTCGGAAACATCGGGAATGACAAACGTTTTCAGCATGAGCTGCAATGTGCGGGCCTCGATATCGATACCCTTCACATATCGTTCAAGACGAATGTTCAGACGGGATTCGATCTCCTGCTCGGTCAGCACGCCATATCTGACGAACATCGCCCTGACATCCCCTTTTTCAAGCGTACGGAGCGCCTGCGGAGTATTTTTCAGATTGGGCAGGCCCCTCTCCCTGGCAGCTTCCTGAAGCGCCTCGCTGTAGTTATCTCCCGGATAACGGATAGCTTTTGTTTCGGTAATGCCTTCACGGATCGCTTCAAGAATTGCGGAGTCGCGATCCATTCCCGAGGCGATTTTCGCTTCGATAGCATCGGCAAGCTCGTCAATAGCCTCGGCCATAAGAGTGTTGAGCACCATGTTCGGCACAGATGGAGCCTGAGAAGAACCGACTGCCCGGAACTCAAACTTGTTGCCGGTGAAAGCGAACGGCGAGGTGCGGTTGCGGTCGGTATAATCTTTGTTCAGCAGAGGCACCTGCGAGAGGCCGAGATTGAGCACCTGCTTTTCGGTCTTCAGGTCGACTTTTCCGCTTTCGATCGCGTCGAGCACGGTTTCAAGCAGTTCGCCCAGAAAAACGGTAACGACAGCCGGAGGCGCCTCGTTAGCCCCGAGACGATGATCGTTGCCGATGCTTGCAATGGACATCCTCAGCACATCGGCTCTCTTGTATACGCCTTTAAGGACGGCAACAAGGAAAACGAGGAAGTTGATGTTCTCGGTCGGGGTATCGCCCGGATCGAGCAGGTTGATGCCGGTATCGGTACCGATAGACCAGTTGTTATGCTTGCCGGAGCCGTTGATGCCGGCAAAAGGTTTTTCCATGAGCAGCATCGCAAAGCCTTTCTTGTCGGCGATCTTGCGCATAACCTCCATAACCAGAAGGTTATGGTCAACGGCAATATTGGCCTCTTCGAAAATCGGAGCGATCTCGAACTGGTGAGGAGCCACCTCGTTGTGGCGGGTTTTTGCAGGAATACCGAGAAGATAAAGCTCGTGTTCGACATCCTGCATGAACTCAAGGACGCGGTCAGGAATGGAGCCGAAATAGTGGTCTTCGAGCTGCTGTCCTTTCGGCGGCAGGGCGCCGAGCAGCGTGCGACCGCACATCACCAGATCGGGACGCTCGGAATAGAATTTTTTATCGATGAGAAAATACTCCTGTTCGCAGCCGGCGAATGTTTTCACGCGCGATACTCCGGGCACGCCAAGCAGTCCAAGGAGCCGCATTGCAGAGTTGCTTACAGCATCCATTGAACGAAGAAGCGGTGTTTTTGCATCGAGCGCCTCGCCGTGGTAGGAAATGAATACCGTAGGAATACAAAGCGTCAAACCCTTGCCACCTTTCATGAGGAATGCCGGGCTCGAAGGATCCCATGCGGTATAACCGCGAGCCTCGAAAGTCGTTCTCATGCCGCCTGAAGGGAAACTCGATGCATCGGGCTCGCCCTGGATCAGCTGCTCTCCGGAAAAGCGTTCTATCGGAGTTCCATCGCGGTCAATCGACAGAAACGCATCGTGTTTCTCGGCAGTGGAACCGGTCATAGGCTGAAACCAATGCGTATAATGCGTTGCACCCTTTTCCATGGCCCACTCTTTCATGCCGTGTGCCACTACCCCGGCAATCTCGTCGGTAATTTTCTTTCCGGCCTTGATAGTGCCGAGTAATGCCTGGAACACTTCTTTCGGGAGCCTTGCACGCATTGCCTTCTGATCGAAGGTCATCGCTCCGAAATAGCTCGATACGGGAACTTTACTATCCATCTTGATTAGATCCTCCTTGTTTTATTATGCTTTTTTACCACCCAACCGAAATAAAAAAAAGAAACACTAAGCCTTTCTTGATTTTTTTTCATCAAATGTAATTAAAACCTGTCTGTCCTGAAGATTTTTCCTCACGATCTCCGCACTGATTTTCCTGTTCCGTTTCAGTTGCGACAAGACGAAGCTTGTGTTTGTTTCAAGGACACCCGGCCAACTCTGGATGCGCGACAGGAATTTCTCGAGTGAACCGGTATTGTGGGTCATTACTTTAAGGATATGCGAACCCTCTCCTGTTACAGAAAAACACTCCATGATTTCGTCTTCCTTCATGACATGCTCCATGAACGACTTGTAATGCTTCGATGAATCGATTCGTACCCTGACAAAAGCCTGTATGTCGAATCCGAGCGTCCGCTCGTCCACCTCCATGGTAAACCCCCGGATGATGCCGTTTTTCTGCAGCTTGTCGAGGCGTTCGCTGACTGAGGGTATCGAAAGGCCGACAACTTCCGCAAGTTCGCTCAGCCGAAGTCTCCCGTTTTCTCCCAGCGACTCGATAATTTTAAGATCGATCAGATCAAGATGTCCGGACATAACAGAACTGTAATTATTTCGATTTTGTAAGAAAATACACAAAAACAGGAAGGAAAAAAACCTTTACTCTAAAAAAATCACTTATTTTATAGATTTTTCCTAAATAAATTAGGACTTATATACCTGTCGGATTATGACCTGCCATACAGATGCACGATTTCATCTTCTGATCGTAATTTATTACAATATACGGAGCAATGGCGATCTCCACTGCTGTAACCTTATTTTTCAGTCATGAACGAAGAACAAAACAAAATCGGTCTGTGCCCTGAAAACAAACCATTCAAACCGGTTGAAAAAAAAGGTTTTCCGGCCGTTCCGCCAAGAGCGGCAATGGATGATCTCCGCTTCATCGTCAGGGAATCCATCAGACTCGGAGGAAAGGCCATAACCGAACTTGACAGATTGCTTTCCGCGCTCAGGAAGTGAGCACATTTCCTGTCAATGAAACTAATTATATATATTTCGCTTTGTTGCCTTGAGATCCGGAGCCTCCACATTCTTTATCAATAACGACATAATAATCCTAACACGGTGAAAATAGCAATTTTTGGAGCTGGAGTAGCAGGCCTGAGCACAGCCATCGAACTGGTCGAGCGCGGCCACACCGTCGAACTCTACGAAAAACGCAAGATACTTGGAGGAAAAGTCTCCGTCTGGAAAGACAGCGACGGCGATTCGATCGAATCGGGCCTGCACATTGTGTTCGGCGGTTATAAACAGCTGCAGCAATATCTCGACAAAGTCGGCGCCGGCGAGAATTACCTCTGGAAGGAACATGCCCTGATTTATGCGGAACCGGATGGAAAGCAGTCGTTATTCAAAAAAGCGAACCTGCCGAGTCCATGGGCGGAAGTCATCGGCGGCATGCAGACCGACTTCCTGACGATGTGGGACAAACTTTCGCTGATCAAAGGGCTCTACCCCGCACTCGCAGGCAATGAAGAGTATTTTCGCAGCCAGGACCACATGACCTATTCGGAATGGCACCGGTTGAGAGGGGCTTCGGAGCATTCGCTGCAGAAACTCTGGAGAGCGATTGCGCTTGCAATGAATTTCATCGAACCCAATATCATCAGCGCTCGTCCGATGATAACGATCTTCAAATACTTCGGCACCGACTACGCCGCCACGAAGTTCGCTTTTTTCCGCAAGAATCCCGGCGACTCCATGATCGAGCCCATGCGCCAGTACATTCAGAGCAAGGGAGGAAAAATCTTCATCGACGCGAAGCTGAACCGTTTCGAGCTGAACAGCGACGAAACCGTCAAATGCGCCGTATTGCAGGACGGGCATAGAATCGAGGCCGATGCATATGTTTCTGCGCTTCCGGTACACAATATCAAAAAAATCGTGCCGGACGAATGGCTCAACCACGCCTATTTCCGCAACCTGCATGAATTCGTCGGAAGCCCCGTGGCAAACTGCCAGCTCTGGTTTGACCGCAAAATCACTTCGACAGACAACCTCATGTTCTCGCAGGGAACAACCTTTGCCACCTTCGCCGATGTCTCTGTCACCTGCCCCGACGACTTTCAGCAGGGTATGGGCACGGCCAGCGGAGGCAGCGTCATGAGTCTGGTGCTCGCACCGGCACACCAGCTGATCGATATGCCGAACGAAGTTATCACGAAACTCGTCATGAAGGACATACACGACCGATTCCCGCTTTCGCGCGATGCGAAACTGCTTAAATCAACTATCGTAAAAATTCCACAATCCGTATACAAGGCAGTACCGGACGTTGACAGGTTCCGCCCCGACCAGATCAGTCCGGTTAACAACTTCTTTCTTGCCGGTGACTACACCTACCAGCATTACCTCGCCTCCATGGAGGGGGCTGCCCTCAGCGGACGGCAGGCAGCCGAAAAACTCCACGCCAGATTCTGTGCATGAAACATACGGTAAGACGGCAAGGAATTCTTTTGAAATCCTTGCCGTCTTACCGACCTTGTTCTGCCTCCTCCTGTGTTCATGCCTCGAACGTTTTTACCGGGCAGGGGTGTTACAGAAAACAGAACGTCCATCAAACACCTGAACCGGACCATGAACAGGCAGCCATCTCTTCAGAACCGAAAAAGCACCCTTACCTGTGCAGGGGCATTGAAGCAAGGTTATGCGGTTTCATGGCATTGGTCGAATCGTGCCGTCATGGAAGTCTGTCGTGATGCATGAAGTATCTTCGCACCGCCTGCTGGCGGTACTGACCCGCAACCCTGCGCCTGGCCGGGTCAAGACCCGTCTTGCTTCGACTGTCGGTACTGAAACCGCCCTGCATGTATACCGGACGCTCCGCGAGTACACCGCCGGGGTGATAAAAAAATGCCATACGGAGAAAGCGGTATTCTATTCGGATGACATTCCGGCCCATGACTGTTTCCTCGGCGGGGGCACGCTGGCGTTCCTGCAGGATGGTCATGATTTCGGAGCTCGCATGCACCACACCTTTACAACAGGCTTCTCACTCGATTTCCGCCGCGTAGTGCTCATCGGCACCGATTGTCCGGAAATCGACACCTGCATTATCGAAACTGCGTTCACGGAGCTTGAAAACCACGATGCAGTGCTCGGCCCTGCGCGGGACGGCGGGTTTTATCTGATCGGGCTGAAACAGGAACGTCCTGAACTCTTCAGGGACCGCACATGGAGCCACGCTCTGGTGCTGCACGAAACAATCGACATCCTCGACCGAAATGGTGCATCGTACTTCCTGCTCCCTGAACTGCAGGACATCGACACCTTCGAAGACCTCAAACAAAGCAGATTATGGCCCATCAAGGCATAACGATCATCATTCCGACCTTCAACGAAGAAAAGGGCATAGCAAAAACGCTGGAAACGCTGCTCGCCATAACGAAAAATTATCGCGACACAGAGATTATCGTTGCCGATGCCAGCGCCGACCGCACCGCAGAAATCGCCTCGGGCTATCCGGTCATACTCTGCCGGCCTGAAAAAGGCCGGGCCCGGCAGATGAACGCCGGAGCTGCGATTGCCAGACACGACACGCTCTACTTTCTGCACGCAGACACCCTCCCGCCTGAAACTTTTATCGATGATATCCGGAAAGCGATGAAGGAAGGAAAAAACGCCGGCTGTTTCAGGATGCGGTTCGACGATCCCCACCCAATCATGGCGTTCTACGGCTGGTTCACCAGAGTGCCTCTGCCGATCTGCCGGGGCGGCGACCAGTCGCTTTTCATCGCCAAAAAGCTGTTCGAGGCAACCGGAGGATTCGACGAAAACCTTCTGGTTATGGAAGATATCGATATCATCGGACGCATCGAACGCCGAACGCAGTTCCATATCCTCGAAAGCGAAGTGGTCACCTCAGCCCGGAAATATCGCAGAAACGGCATCCTGCGCCTGCAGGCCATCTTCGGAACCATCCACTTCATGTACGCCGCAGGATACGATCAGGAGAGCATTGTCCGGTTTTACCGGGATAACATCAAGCCGGAAGAGGATCAGGAGAATATTGGATAACAAGCAAAAAATACAGGTGCCTCACTATTCGCATGCGGCTCGCTGTTGTGAACCGGGTCTGGCGCAGCCTCCTACTCCCTGAACTTGTCGGCGGTATTGCGAACGGCCTCACGTAATGAGCCCAATGCGTTCTCCATACCATCCTTCACTTTTTCCCACGCATCCTCTCCCGCCTCTCCGAGATCCTTCAATCCGGCTTTTGCCGAATCGATTCGATGCTCAAGCTCATCGACATGTTTTGCATATTTGAGACGGGTATCGGCTGTATAGCTTTTGGCTTTAGCCTTGAACTCAACCAGTCTTGCATGCGCAAGCTCCAGTTCGGCCTCGGCCTTCTGTTTGTAGGCTTCTTTCAGACTCATCGGTCATCTCCTGTTTTATTAGTTATTGTTTACCCTGTCGGACCTTCACGGCATGTTCCGCATTCATGCGGTATTACTGCGCACCATGCCTATGAGGATCACCCCTGCGCCTGCCGCTCGGCCTGCCCGAGATGCAGACGGCAGACCTTACGAAAATGGTGCCCATAGATAGCCAGCGTCACTGCCAGAGGAAGTGCCCGAGGACTATTGAACGATGTCCAGAGCAGCATTTTCCAGTAATGGAATCGCTCCCGGCCAACAACACCCAGCAAAACCATCGAGCGGGCAAAAGCCATAAGCTGATCGATCCGGATACGGCTTCTTTTCAATTCCGGCATCCGGTATTCCTTCAGCAATGTCATAACGCGTCGATAGTAGTGTTCCGGCGCATAGAGATGAATCATCATCTTCATGTATCCTTTCCGGAGACTCTCGGGGTCCATTTTGGGTATGATGTTCGTATTGCCGTCGACATTGTCGCCGCTCGACGCAGAGAGCAGCCTCCCCTCGCTTTTCATCCGCTCATACAGCCTGGTACCCGGCAGGGCCTGCAGAATGCCTACCATCGCGGTTGCAATTCCGCTGTTCTGGATAAACTCTATCTGTCTCCTGAAAATCGAGGGAGTATCGGTGTCGAAACCAACGATAAAGCCGCCCATGACCTCCAGTCCGGCATGCTGCAGCCTCCTGACATTGTCCAGCAGGTTTCGTGAGGTATTGTGCTGCTTTCCGCACGCCTGAAGCGCACAATCATCCGGAGTTTCGATTCCGATAAAAACCTGGTTGAAACCTGCCTGCACCATGAGATTCATCAACTCGGGATCGTCTGCGAGATTGATGGAGCACTCGGTATAATATCTGTTGGAGACGGCGTTCGACCGGCGCCATTCGATCAGTTTCGGCAGCAGCTCCTTTTTGAGGTACGACTTTTGAACTATGAAATTATCGTCCACAAAAAATACGGTACCATTCCATCCGGCCTCGCGAAGTCCCTCAAGCTCGCCGATAATCTGTTCACTTGTTTTTGTTCGTATTTTATGACCGAACAATGCCGTGACATTGCAGAAATCACACTGATAGGGGCATCCCCTTGAAAACTGTATGGCCATGGAAGCGTATTTCCTCATTTCAAGGATGTTCCACTGCGGCGCCGGCGTTCCGGTAATATCGGCAAACGCTTCGGCGGCATACACTCTTTGCGGAACTCCGCCGTCCAGATCGCTGAGGAATTGAGGAAGAGTAAGCTCGGCTTCATTGAGCACAAAATGATCCACATCTGGAAACTGTTCATGATCCGCAGTAAACAACGGGCCGCCAGCGACAACTCTTACACCGGCATCCCTGCAGCGCAGGATAACATCCCTTGCAGAGTGCTGTTGAACCGCCATTGCGCTGACAAAAGCCATATCCGCCCATAAAAGATCTTTTGCTGTGAGCGGGCTTACGTTTAGATCGACAAGTTTTCGCTCCCAGTTTTCAGGAAGCATCGAGGCAACGGTAAGCATGCCCAGAGGAGGAAGCGCCGCCTTTTTTCCGATAAATTTGAGGGCATGCCTGAAGCTCCAGAACGTATCGGGAAACTCAGGATAGATGAGCAGAAGTTTCATTTCATAATACCCGTTTTCGACCAAAAACAATTCCGCTGATTCCGGTCATTTATATACATCGCATCGTCAAATAGCAATCGGCAACAATCTGCCTCCGGCTCAGCGGAAACGCCTGATCTCCTCAGCTGCATCAAACCGGAGCTGCGCTGCGCGTCCTTGCTGTGCGTCGCCTCCGGGAAAGAATTCTTCTGAAGAAGATCGTAATAAAGCTCTTCGTAATTATTCACCATCGTATCGGCCGAAAAACGCCGTTCGAATTCCTCCCGGCAGGTTTTTCGCGACAGTTTGTCCGTATTGCGAATGGCATTGATAAAATCAAGCCTCGTCTGGCAGATATAGCCGGTTTTGCCATGCGAAATCACTTCGGGCGCCGATCCGCACCCTCTGACGATAACCGGAGTTCCGCATGCAAGCGCCTCGATCATCACCAGTCCGAATGGTTCCGGCCAGTCTATGGTATTGAGCAGGGCTTTTGCGTTTTTCAGCAACGCAACTTTTCTGCTCTCATCGACTTCGCCGACATAATCGATCAGCGGATGATCGAGCATCGGCCTGATTTTGTTATCAAAAAAGTCCTGATCGGTCGGATCGATCTTGGCTGCGATTTTCAGAGGAATATTGCATGCCTTCGCAAGCATGATCGCCTGTTCAGGCCTTTTTTCTTCGGAAAAACGACCGAGATACAGGAAATAATCTTCAGGCATGTCATTAAACTCGAAACCGGAAGGTGGATAACCATGGTAGATGGTTTTCACCCAGTTGATCTCTTCGACGGGAAAACGCTGCGAATCGCTGATCGATACGTAAGCCATATGAGGATACAAACCGAGCATTTTACCATATTCACCGATATCAAGCCGGCCGTGCATCGTCAGAACGGTTGGCACCCGAACTTTATGCGCATACGGAAGAGTCAGGTATTCGAGATGCGAATGAATGATGTCGAATTCATGCAGCATCTCCTCATAGACCTTGCTGAGCATCATCATCGTCACGATGGTCGCCGAATGTGTTTTTCGTCCGAGACGAAGGCTCTCGCTGATCGGCGCTATAAGCCTGGCGCTGGTTACGGAATCTCCCGAGGCGAACAGGGTGACCTCATGGCCTTTCGCAACGAGTCCTTCGGTCAGATGGTAAACGACCCGCTCGGTTCCTCCGTATTTTTTCGGAGGCACCCGCTCTACAAGGGGAGCGATCTGAGCAATTCTGAGTTTTTTCATGAGAGTGATCCTCCCGTCAGCAGAACGCGTTTTTCAGCGGGAGGCATCAGCATAAAGGCTTTGAAAAGCAGTTTGCGGCCCCACGATAACCTGATGCGCAGGGTTTCAACCGACATGCCGGTTATTTCCGCAATATCCCGGTAGGTGAATCCGCAGATCTCGGATAGCAGTACCGATAATTTCATATCGGCAAACCGCTTGCGTAATGACACACTTTCCGGTTCTGCCGGGTGACCCTCAGGTACGGATAATCCGGACGTCTCGAAATAACAGGCCCTGAACATCCTGAAAAGCTCCAGGGCAGACCCGTCATCTTCGGCATTCAGATAGGTACAGTTTACCAGTTCACTGGCATTCTTCCCGGTTCCGGTCATCCAGTACGCGAGCGTGTAGAGATCGTCCATTACATCCAGAGGCGTTTTTCTTTCTCTGTTCATCAGGCACTCCATTAGTATACAGTTAACGTCGATGGTGATTAACGCACTGGCATCAAATGGACTACCGTCGTATCAGCACATTTTTTTCTTCCGGAAATCCTGCCTGCAGTTCCGGTGCAGTAACCCCGCTCCGCATCACCATCTGATCGGAACGATTCTGAAAAAACTGCATGACAGGCAACTCGCCTCTTCTGCGCTCTTATAGCACTCATCCAGCCCTAACGACGCTCATACTTGACATTACCGCATACTCTATATAACAAAGCCAAAAGAATAAACGTTCACAACCCTTTGTGTCCGGACATATACGAACCTGCTCGCTCAACGATAAAACGTATTGCCGGTTTCGGGCTGTTTCAGTGCCGATGGCAAGGATAAAGGTTTGCGGAAGTCTTGTACCGGCATTGTGGTCCGCTGGGAAAATTCCGAAATCCGTCTCCGGCTGTTTTCCGTGGAGAGCGATGACGGGATAGCATTGCCAGGGGAATAATTTTTTTCAGAAATGCGGATTTCTTTCGGAAATGAGCTCGGATATAATCTTTGTGTACAGGTTAAAGGCATCACGCCCTTCCTGGGTGATCCTGTAGACGGTTTGAGGTCTGCGTGCCTGAAACCCCTTTTTGAAGCTGACATACCTTGCGCTCTCAAGCATTTTCATGTGAATGCTCAGATTACCGTCCGTAGCCTTGATCTTGTCCCTGATTTCAACAAAAGACGCCTGATTGACCGTATTAAGATATGAAAGCACGGGAAACCGTATTCTTGAATGAATAACCTTGTCGAGCAACTGGTGGTTGAAATCATCCGTGCTCCGGTCTTCAGGACTGACGGCTGATTCCGGCTTCTTCAGGGCCTCTGTCTCTCCGATCTGTTCGATCTGCTTGTGAATTGTGATATCCGACAAGACAATCCGGCACTCGCTCGTGTCTTCACTGAGAACGGCTTCCATACGGATGGTTCGACGAGGACCCGTCACTGTTCCGCTCGAAGGAGATTGTTCGAACACCGGTTGCGAGGGCTGATCATGCATAAGCCTGACCTCGCAGTACCAGGGATCCCTCTTGCTGAAAACCCTGTCGAGAAACGCATTGAAAACAGGAAGGTCCTCTTCCAAAACAAATCTTCCCAAACGATCGCCATTCAGAAGAGAACGTTCCAGACCTATTATTTTGGCGCCGGTCAGGTTTACTTCGATTATGGTACCGTTCCGGGACAGAGTCAGATAGCCCAGTGGCGCGAAATCATAGAATTGTGTATAGCGCTCCATTCCTTTTGCTGCTTCCGCTTTTGATTGAAGCAGCTCATCCTGCTGCATCTCAAGCTCGATCTTGTGAATCTCAAGTTCATGAATGAGATGCTGCATTTCATAATAGGAAGGAGACCTGTCGGGTTGGTTCTGCCGTACCGACTCGAGGCGTTTTTCGGCTTTTCTGCGCAATGCGGAAAAACCCGGCTCATGTTTGCTTTTATCGTTCATTAATGGTGCGTCTGTTTACAGCATTGGGGGGAATAGAAGAAGGACTGTCATGATTTCTGCAGGACACGCAATCCGATTCTATCCGGTTATACCCGATTGTCTCGAAAACCACCGCCAGACACTCCATACCGTCCTGGCTTGCAACCGCGTCGATTCGGATCGTCTGACCGCGCATGCTTGCCGCAGTCATGGGAACTGAAAAATGAGAAATTGAATCATTCAGGAGCCTGACCGCACACGAGCACTTCTCTCTCCGGCTGAATACCCTTTCGAGCAGATCGTTGAACAGCGGCAGATCTTCAGAAACCACAAACCGGCCGAAACGATCGCCCTTCAGCAGAAGTCTGTCTACGCCAAGAATCCTGGATGCCGTCAGATTTGTTTCGAAAATGGAACCGTCCCTGGCAAGCCTCAGATAACCGACGGGAGCGAAATCAAAAAGCCCGGCATACCGGTCGAGCTTCTCCGTAAGTTCCTCTCTCAACTGAACAAGCGCATCATTCTGCAGTTCAAGCTCGATCTTTTGCAGCGCCATTTTATGGATGATGCGATGCATTTCTTCAGGTGAAGATACATAATTTCCGTTGTCATGCCGGCTGACGGTACGTTTTTTTTCACCATCCATGTACATTAACGACGAAAATGCCGATAAATCCCTATTCTTTTTCATGCCGGGTAATCCTGTTCAAGAAATTTCACATTCCGGAATGAAAGCCATGGCGTCCATCGTGCGGATATTGTGCTCAATTACTTTATGCAACAAAGTTGACGCCCGGAACGTTCACCGCCAAGGGCGAATACAAAATATGGAAGTGACGCAGAGCCGTTACTGTCGCAAAAAGATGCCGTAAACCGGCGGTGTTGAGATGTTGCGGCTCAAGCCCTGCCGGAAATATCGCTTCAGACGATAAGCAAAGAGAAAACTCAGGAGCGTTAGCAGAAACAGGAAATCAAATATCCGAACAGCTCAGCGCATCTATGATATGCCCTCAAGGCAGGCTTCCTGAATTTCAAAAAACGTGGTATAGACCTGACAGGGATTGTCGGATCCCACCATTGGCCGGCGCGATGCGCTGACTCTGATCCATCTGATTTTCCGGTTATCGGGATGAACCACGCCCATGACCACCCCGGAAACCCTTTGGGCCGAGCGTAACGCGATCAATGCCGGATGTTCTTCCGGAGGAAAAACCGAACCATCTTCACGAACAAGCTTCCATCGAAGTTCAGTTACGCTTTTGCCCTGCATTTCCGGGATCGGGATTCCGGTAATTCGCTCCGCTTCCGGATTGGCCATAACAATTTTCCCGTCCGAATCCAGAAGCATGATGCCGACAGGCATGGTATTGATCAGAAACAGAAAACTCCGCTCACTTTCCAGAAGCTTCCGCTCCAGGTTTTTGGCAACGCTGATGTCGTTGAACGTCAGCACCAGACCGTCAATGCGGTTTTCCTGGGTACGGTAGGGCATAATCCTTACCGTAAACCAGCGCCCGTCGCTTGCCGAAACCTGCTTTTCACTGAACACGAGGGAATTAAGCACCTCGCGCGCATCGTCAGCCAGTTCAGGATAGTGCATATCGGTAACAATATCGGTAATCGGCCGGCCGATATCCGACGCAATCAGTTTGATAATACCGACCGTACGGTTGGTGAACCTGCGGATATTGAGTTCGTCATCGAGAAAAAGCGTTGCAATATCGGTGCTGTTCAACAGGTTTTTCATGTCATTGCTGGCCAGGGTAAGATCACTCACCTTCGCTTGCAGTTCCTGGTTGACGGTCTGCAGTTCCTCGTTCAGCGACTGCATCTCCTCTTTGGAAGTAGTCAGCTCCTCATTGGTGCTCTGCAACTCTTCATTGGCCGACTGCATCTCTTCATTCGACGATTTCAGCTCTTCCTCGGTAGTCTGCATCTCTTCCCGAAGGGCAAGTATCTCATCCCTCGCCTGCCGGAGATCTTCTTCAAGCGATCCGGGCCTTCTTTCGCCTGCATCCCCGGGTGCGATTGAACCTCCCTCGGCAACAGCTGACCTGTTTCCGGCCACATCAGAAAAAACAATCAGGACCATCCCTTTCAGGGATTCCGGCTTTTCAACAAGTTTAACCGTGAGATCGAAGATCTGTGATCCTCCGTTGGTACCGACGCTCAAGCCGGTTTTGACGATCTCCCCTTTCTGCCGGAGCACACGACCGAAAAGAAGACTCAGCTCGTAGCGAAGCCCTTCCCTTGCCATCGCAAAAACATTAAGGTTGGCCTTTCCTGCTGCTGGCTCCAGGTACTTTCCGGTCCGCCCGCTGATATAGATGATATCCCCCTGATCGGTCGTAAGCACCGCTGCCGGAGCAAAATGCCGGAGTATAAGCTGTTCGGTCAGAGACTGGAGGTTTATTCCGGAAATTGCAGCAGGAAACCGTCTTTCGGGCAATTCCGGAAAATCCTTATGTGAAGGCGCAAACGATGCGGGAAAATCGACATTCATCGACCTGACTGACTGAGGATGATGGCGAAAAAGACGAAACTTGCTGTCAATCGGTTCGAACAGATGTGCATTGGTGCCTACAGTTTCGGCACTGCCAAGGAAAAGCGTTCCGCCGGGATTAAGACTGTAATGAAACAAAAGCAGCAGTTTTTTCTGGAGTTCCTGCTCCATGTAGATCAGCAGATTGCGGCATACGATAATATCAAGTTTGGTGAAAGGCGGATCCATAATGACATTGTGAGGCGCAAAAACGATGGTTTCGCGAATCTCTCTCGTTATCCTGTAACCCCGATCATCCTTTTCAAAGAAACGCCTGATGCGCTGAGGAGAAACATCGGCCGAAATATTAGGAGGAAAAATTCCTGATCGGGCTTTCTCTATGGCATCCCTGTCCAGATCGGTTGCGAAAATCTGAAGTCTGAAATTACCGGAAGGCTTGCAAGAAGCAAAAACTTCGCGGAAAACAATAGCCAGAGAATATGCCTCCTCGCCGGTCGAACAGCCTGCCACCCAGGCCCTTATGACGCCGCCGGAATGACGGGAGGCGAGAATGGAAGGAATTACCAGCGTCTGCAGAGCATCCCATGCGTCAGGATCGCGGAAGAAACTGGTGACTCCGATCAGCAATTCCTTGAAAAGCAGCTCGATTTCATGCGGATTCTCCTGAAGATACCTTACGTAATCGGATATCTTTTCAATCTGATGAATACCCATCCGCCGTTCTATACGGCGGTATATCGTGTTTTTCTTGTAATAAGAAAAATCATGGCCGGTTTGCGTTCGCAGAAGAATGACGATTTTTTCCAGAGAACTCGACGACCTCTCTTTTTGAGCAATTGTATGCCCGGCGATAACGGGAATATGTTTGAGATAAGCAATAATCTGTGCCGGAAGTTCCTCTACGTGAGCCACAACATCTGCAAGTCCTTCATCGATTGCGCTGCGGGGCATGCCGTCGAACTTCGCGGATACGGGATCCTGTACAAAAACTCCGCCTCCTTTCTCCTTGATTGCCCGGAGGCCGAGTGTTCCGTCGGAACCCATACCGGAGAGAATCACGCCGACAGCATGATGCTGAAGATCGTCTGCCATTGAACGGAAAAAGAAGTCGATCGGCAATCTCAGACCCCGTGGCCTGACCATATCAAGCAGATGGAGCACCCCGTGAAGAATCGTCATATCATGGTTGGGAGGAATGACATAGACGTGATCCGGCTCTATTTCGAGACGATCGGAAACCTGGCAGACAGGCATTGCCGTAACCCGCTGCAGCAACTCGACCATGATTCCCTTGTGGGTCGGATCGAGATGCTGAACGATGACAAACGCCATGCCGGAAGAAGGAGGCACATGCTGCAGAAAAAGCTCGATCGCCTCGAGTCCTCCGGCAGAAGCGCCTATACCGATAACAGGAAATGAGACTCCCTCGCCCCTCTTTTCAGGATTGTGCGCAGACTCTTTTTCCGGAAGCCGGACAGATGAAGATTTTTTCATTATAAACTCCTGTCGTGAACGATGTCACCCCGAATCGCGTCCGGTACGGCATCCCCGTTACGCTCCGATTCAAAACATTCCATATTGCGTTTCAAGTTACCTCTTTTTGCTCAATGAAGCGACCTCGCCTTACTTTTCAGCAGGACTGCCGAAAAAACGAATGCGTAAATAAAACAGATTCCTTCCACACCTCCCACTGTGCGGCATTTCCGCAAAGCCTGCATGAAAGAAATAATACACACGATCGGCGTTTTTTTGAAAAACCGGATGGAAGAGATTGTTATATTACGGCATTATCTGATATTACAATCATCTAAACACATGACGAACCATGGCAGCTGAAGAACTCAACAAACCTGCGGCAAAACCCGCTCCCTCTGCCGATACGGCAAGCAATGTCGGTAACGGCGATATGGCAAGCCTGATAGGCAACATGGGAATCCTGATCGACTCCACCATTGAATCCGTGCAGGGCATGATCACTACGGTCACCAATGCTACAGGCCAGATCATCGAAGGTGTGAACTCCACCATCAATTCCGAACCGGTCAAAAAAATAATCGATAACGTGAACTCGGTTTCCGGGCAGCTTATCGAAGGCGTGACGGCAACCCTTAAATCCGAACAGGTACAGTCATCAGTCCAGGAGATAGGGAAGCTTTGGAAAAATCTGCTGGAGAGCCTCAACACAACGGTCAGTTCCGTCAACGCCACAGTAAGTTCCGGGCAGGTTCAGAATCTTTTCGAGAATGTGAGCGCAGGTCTCGGGCAGCTTGCCGGCAGCCTGTTCTCTCCCGGCATGTATCCCGGCGGCGGCGAAGAGACGCACAAAAAAGAAGTGAAGCAGATACCGTTCTCACAAAAAGCTGCAAGCACGAAGGATGCGGCATCAAAGGCTCCGGAAGCAACGGCTGCATCAAAGGCCCCCGAAACACCCGCCGTTCCGGCCAGGCCCTCTGTACGGTAAAACGTGAGAACTTTTTGATACCCCTGGTCGTTCGTCTTCAATCAGGGGTATTGGTTCAATGCTCTCTGATAAAGACACAGAAAGCCATACTCCCCTACACCCCTAAAAACGGACTTCAGTGCAGACCATTGAGACCAACGGCACTCTTTCCGCAAAAAAAACATCAGGAAAGATCAGATATCATGTACTTATAGCCGACGATGACGAAACTTCCAGAAGAGTGATGAGTCATTTTGTCAGCAAGATGGGATATATCCCTCATACAGCCGTAGACGGTATGGATTGCATCCGTATACTCGAAGAGTCCGATGAGGATATGCACGTCCTCCTGCTCGACATCTCCATGCCGGTCAAAGACGGTTTCGAAGTCATGAGCTACCTCAAGGCAAATCATTTCGACTTTCCGGTCATCATGGTTACGGCCTCCAACGAAATCCCGTTAGCCGTCAAATGCATCAAAATGGGAGCGTTCGAATATTTAACCAAGCCTGTAAGCATGGACAGGCTGGAAATCGTTCTGAGAAATGCCCTGGCAGAATCGAATCTGCAGAACGAGGTCATCAAGCTGCAGAAAGAACTCAAAAGCAAAGAGGTATTCCATCACATCATCGGCAAAAGCGAGGCTCTGCGCGATGCCATGGAACAGGCCATGATGGTCATGGAAACCGATCTGAACGTGCTTATTCTCGGAGAAAGCGGCACAGGCAAAGAACTGTTCGCACAATCGATCCATAACGGAAGCAGACGAAAGAAAGGGCCTTTCGTATCGGTGAACTGCGCGGCCATATCCAACGATCTTGCAGACAGTCTGCTCTTCGGTCATGTAAAAGGATCTTTTACCGGAGCGAATAACGACCATACAGGTTTTTTTGAACAGGCTGACAAAGGCACCATTTTTCTCGATGAAATCGGCGATATGAATGCCGATATACAGGCTAAAGTGCTTCGTGCGCTGCAGGAGAGAAAAATCCGCAAAGTCGGAGAAAAAACCGAAAGATCGGTTGACTTCAGGGTCATATCGGCAACGAACAGGGATTTCTCGCAAGCCATAATGAACAACCTGTTCCGTGAAGATCTTTATTTCCGGCTTGAAGAGTTTCCGCTCTGCATACCGCCTCTTCGCGACAGAAGCGACGATATTCTGCTTCTTGCCAAACATTTTCTCTCTGAATTCGCCAGCGCAAACAACCTTGATTCGCTGGAATTCAGTGAAGATGCAAAGGCGTCTCTTCTTGACTATACCTGGCCGGGAAACATACGCGAACTGAAAAACGCCGTTCAGCGGGCCGCGGTAACGAGGAAAAGCAACGTCATAGAGATGCTTCCGGCTCCGCGTATTCATGGCAACAGCCCTTCAATACCGGCAAGGCATAACCAGGAATCGGCTGAATCGGCTAAAACGCCCTCGGATCTTTTCTCCCTTGACGATCATGAACGCGAGGCGATCGTCAAAGCCTACGGCCTGTCGAGGGGGAACCTCACAAAAACCGCAAAAATGCTTGGGATCGGCAGAGCGACGCTATACCGGAAACTCGACAAATTCAGCCTTCAGCACCTGAAAAACGGATGATGGCGGGGTTCCTCACAAAAACGCCGGCTCACGGTATCGAGCCTTTTCCCGTATGACCGAATCCGCCCTCTCCCCGGCCTGACGGTGCAAGCTCCTTCACTTCCGAAAATGCCACGCGCTCTACTTTGGCAACCACCATCTGGGCGATCCTGTCTCCATGAACAACGCTGAAGGGTTCCTTGCCGTAATTCACCAGAATGACCTTCACTTCCCCACGGTAATCGGCATCGATGGTTGCCGGAGTATTCGGCAGTGAAATCATATGCCTCAGAGCCAGACCGCTGCGCGGCCTCAACTGAGCCTCGTAGCCCAGCGGCAGTTCGATGCACAATCCTGTCGGAACAAGTGCCGTCGAGAAAGGTTCAAGATTCACCGGGGCGTCCAGACATGCCGATATATCCATGCCTGCGGCATGTTCGGTTGCATATACCGGCAGAATCGCGTTTTTGTTTACTCTGACAATTTTTACTTTAAGCATCGATAGTAATGTTTCCTTATTGGCAGAACATACCTGCAGACGAGCGGAGGCATGAACCATTCTGAATTGGCAGACAATTTAACCTTCAAAAAGATAGCATTGTGGAACATTCATCCGAAAACGTCTATGCGCTGGCGTTCGGAGCACATCCGGACGATGTTGAACTCTCCTGCGGAGCGACGCTGCTCAAAATCATCCGGGAGGGACGCAGCGCAGCCGTCTGCGACCTGACAAAAGGAGAACTCGGCACGCTCGGATCGGCAGCAACAAGAAAAAGGGAATCCGAAGATGCTCGAGACGTGATGGGCTATTCCGCGCGCGTCCGGCTCGATCTTGGCGACGGCAAACTCTGGTACAACGAAAAAAACCTGCATGCCGTCATCGGCGTCATCCGCCGCTTCAGGCCGACAGTGGTGTTTGCGAACCCACCCGAAGAGAGGCATCCCGATCATATTAAAGCCTCAAGGCTGATTGCCGATGCCGTCTATTACGCCGGACTGAAGCAGCTCGTCACCCTGGACGATACAGGCAAAGCCCAGGAACCCCATCGTCCCCCGCATCTTTTTCACTACCTGCAGTTCAGGCATATAGAACCGGACATCATCGTCGATGTCAGCGATACGTTCCAGGCCTCCAGAGCCGGCGTCCTCGCGTTCGGCTCGCAGTTCTACAGGGAAGGCTCCGAACCCCGGACGCTGATCAACCGGAAGGAGTTCCTGACCGGTCTGGAAGCGAGAGCCCGGTATTTCGGAGAACAGATCGGCACGATGTACGGCGAAGGATTGCTGACGACCGGAACGCCGGGAATCAGGAACTTTACCGGTCTGTTCGCCTGACAGGGGAAACCTTACCGGTAATCGTTATTCGGCTTGTGGCGCCCCCGAAGATACTTGTCGGCATAGAGCGCAGCCTGGCATCCTTCGGCTGCCACGATGACTGCCTGCTTTATCTCCTTGCAGAGCATGTCTCCCGCCGCAAAAACTCCCGGAGATGATGTCGCGAATTCGCGGTTGACCTTAAGACATCCGCACTGCGAAATATCGAGGCGCCCTCCAATAAAATCGAGCACCGGTGCCGAACCGCTTATATAGATGAAAAGCCCGTCAACCGGCAGAGGACGTTCGACGCCCTCGAGCGTCACCGACTCCAGCTCTTTATCGCCGTTCACCGCAGCGATTCTGGTGTGATAGCGAATATCCACATTTTCTTCGTTCAGCAGCACCGCAGACTCTTCCTCCGAAACGGATAATTTTGCTGCAGGACAGAGCACAATGACCTTCGCGGCAAGACGGCTCAGAACCAGCGCCTCTTCTACGGTCTCCCTGTTTTTGCCATACACAGCTACCTCTTTTCCCCGGTAAAACGCAGCGTCGCAGGTAGCGCAGTAGCTTACTCCCATGCCGACAAGCCGCTTTTCGCCCGGTATCTCGCTGCTTTTACCCATGGCGCCGGTGGCGAGGATCAGTGTACCGGCACGAAAGAACTTTCCGGAAACCGTGAATACGCTCTTTTCTTCTCCGTCGGGATCGATCGCCGTAACCTTGTCGCGCAGGTACTCCGCACCGAACGACACTGCCTGATGCTTCATCAGCTCAAGCAGTTCCATGCCGCTCACGGCATCGGGTACACCCGGATAATTGGCAATCAGATGCGCCATGCCCAGAGCGCCTGCATGAGGATCCTTATCGATGACAAGGGTTTTCAGACCCGCTCTTGATGTATAGAGCGCTGATGACGATCCTGCCGGTCCGCCGCCGATAACGATAACGTCGTAGAGATCGTTCTGCATGAGGCATTTGGTTTTGAATGAAGGATAGTTTCTCTAAATTCTTATGCTATAATCGTCTTTACATATGCGCAACTCCTTACAGCTGCAAAACATGCGAAAAACAGTCATCTCTTTGCTTCTTCTTCTGCTCTGCGTTACGGGGTTGTACGGGTGCGGGCAACAAAGCGGCAACTCCCGCAGCAACCATATCGCTGTGGGTATCTCCGCCGATTTCGATTACCTCAACCCCCTGCTCATACAGCTCTCTCTTTCACGAGAAGTCTGCACGCACATCTATCCGACGCTGGTAAAACCGGAATATAATGAAGAAAAAGGTGAGATAACCTACAAGCCATCGTCGGCAAAAAGCTGGGATTTTTCTGCCGACGGAAAAAAAGCGACGTTCCATCTGCGCGCCGATGCCGTATGGGAAGACGGAAAAAAGGTAACTTCCCGTGACTTCAAATTCTCCTACAGCCTGTATAAAAACCCAAAAATCGCCAGTTCCCGCCAGGACTATCTCGACGACCTGCTCCTGCTGCCGGACGGCACCGCTGATATTGAACGTGCCGTTGAAACGCCTGACGACTCGACGCTGGTGCTGCATTTCAACAAACCGCTGGCAAAGGAAATCGTTCTCGACCATTTCAACGACCTGATGCCTGTCGCCAGACATGTGTTCACGGCGATTCCTGCCGACGAAATAAGAAGCAGGGCTGCCGAACTGCCCATCGTCGGCGCCGGACCATTCAGAGTGAAGGAATGGAAGCGACAGGAAAAACTGGTACTGGTTTCCAGCGAGTCCTCAGTGCTGCCGCATCCGGCAGTTACCGGAACCATAACCTTTCTCGTTATACCGGAATATACGACGAGGCTTGCCATGCTGAAATCGGAGCAGATCGACGCGCTTATTTCCGCCGGAGGCATCACCCCGAGGGACGCCGTCGAACTGAAAACCACGAACCCGGAGATCGCCATCAAACCGGTACGCAACCGCTACTTCGACAGCGTGGTATGGCTGAACATCGACGGTGAGCAGTACCGCAGCTCGCGAACCATCGCATCGAACCGCTTTTTCGGCGATGCCGCGGTACGTCGGGCAATGACTTATGCCATCGACCGCGAATCCATCATCGACGGCTTCATGGGTCCGGACCACGCCGTCATCGTCAATACCTCTCTCTCACCCGCATATTCGGCAATAACCAACCGATCCATGGAGCCTTTTGCCTATAACCCGGCAAAAGCGAGGGAACTGCTCAAAGCCGCAGGCTGGAGCGCCGGACCGGACGGCATCCTGCAGAAAAACGGCGTCAGGTTCTCCTTCGAACTTGCAGCCCCTGTCGGCAATCCCCGCAGAAACTATGCCGCCACAATCATCCAGCAGAACCTGAGGGATATCGGTATCGAATGCCGGCTGAGATTCGATGAAAGCCTGATTTTCAATAAAAACCAGAACGAATTCCGCTACGATGCCGCGCTATCCGGACTTGCCGCGGAGACACTGCCGTTCCAGCTTATCATCTGGGGCAGCGATTTTGCCAACAGACCATTCAACTCTTCCGCTTTCCGGAATGCCGAACTCGACAGGGTCATAGCCGAACTCAGCGGGCCGCTCGATGGCGCGAGGCAGGCAACCCTCTGGAAAACCTACCAGCAGATCCTGAACGATGAACAGCCGAGGACATTCCTTTACTATTACGATGAACTCGAAGGGTTCGGCGGACGAATGAAAAACGTCGAGGTCAACCTGCTCTCGACGCTCTACAACGTCTATGACTGGAAGCTGAAACCCTGATCCGAGGGAGAACCGGCAGACATTTGCCGGCCTGTTCTATTTTCTTATATTCAACCACATTCTATCGCACACGATGCGCAATTGACAACAAGCCAAATCATTTTTTTATGCCCCGTTATACTCCGGAACAGCTTGCAAGGCGAAACGCATCCCCCTGGACGAAATCACAGGCCATTCTAGCCCCTGTCCAGTTCCTGATTTTTCTTGCAGGACTCACCGTTACATGGCTCTATAAAGAAGGTATCTGGATCGAAGACTTCGCATGGGTCACCTTTTTCGTGACCGTTAAAACTTTCATGCTCTTCCTGATTTTCATCACCGGCGCTTTTTTCGAAAAAGAAGTTTTCGGCGCGTATGCGTTCGCTCCGGAATTTTTCTGGGAAGATTTCGGCAGCGCCATCGCCATGATCGTGCATATCGCCTATTTCGTTCTCTTTTTTCAGGGTCTCGACGAAAATTTCCTGATCTGGACGGCACTGCTTGCCTACCTGAGCTACCTTGTCAATGCCGCCCAGTTCGTCATCCGTCTGCTGCTCGAAAAGCATAACGAGAAAAAACTCAAACAGCAGCAGATGGCCTGAACCACATCCGGATATGATGAAATCAAAAGCGATTGTTTTCAGCGGCGTTCAGCAGGTTTCCCTTGCAGAGGTGACCCTCAGGCCGCTTTCCTCGACCGACGTGCTCGTTGAAACCTACTGGTCCTCCATAAGCACAGGCACCGAAAAAATGGCCTATAACGGCCTTATCCCGTCGCCCCCCTTTATCTATCCCTTCATTCCCGGCTATGAAACCGTGGGAAAGATCATCGATGCAGGCGACCATGTCAACCAGAACCTGATCGGAAAGTTCGCCTATGTGGCCGGGTCATTCGGCTACAGCGACGTCAACGCCGCTTTCGGCGGCGCATCGCAGTTCATCGCATGCCCGGTTGACAGCATCACCATTCTCGACGCCATAGCCAACCCGCAATGTGGTATCGCGCTGCCGCTCGGAGCCACGGCGCTGCATATCGTCGATCTGGCAAACGTGAAAAACAGGAAAGTACTGATACTCGGCCAGGGTGCCGTAGGCATTCTCGCTGCGGAACTGGCCCGCCATATGGGCGCGAAACTCGTTGCCGCCACCGAACCGCATCAGAACAGACTGAAATACTCCCCTGCCGACCTGAAGGTCAACCCTGAAACGGAAGATGTTTCGGCCGCGCTGGCCGGACATGAATTCGATGTCCTGATCGACAGTACCGGTATTATGAGCGCCATCGATACCGGCTTACGTTTTCTTAAATTTCACGGCACAGTGATTTTCGGGGGATATTACCAGCGAATCAACATCGATTACTCCCAGGCTTTTCAGAAAGAGCTTTCGTTTATTGCGGCTCGACAGTGGGCTAAAGGCGATCTCGAACGGGTGCGCGACCTCATTGCCGCAAAAAAGCTGAACGCCGAAAAAATTTTCACTCACCAGTGTCATGTCGATGAAAACATCACGTCAATCTACATGCAGGCATTCAGCGATCCGGACTGCCTGAAGATGATACTGCACTGGAAACCGGAAGCCGAAGAGCAGAAAACAGCCTGTTACATGGCCGGCAATATCTGAGGAGCATCATGGCAGCAAAAACCATTGCTATCTACGGCAAGGGCGGAATTGGAAAAAGCTTTACCACAACAAACCTCAGCGCCACCTTTGCGATGATGGACAAGAAGGTGCTGCAGCTCGGCTGCGACCCCAAACACGACTCCACGACATCGCTTTTCGGCGGCATATCCCTGCCGACCGTCACGGATGTATTCGCACAAAAAAATGCAGAAAACGAGCAGGTCAGGATCAGCGACATCGTTTTCCGACGCGACATACCCGGTTTTTCTCAACCGATCTACGGCATCGAGCTCGGCGGCCCGCAGGTAGGGCGCGGCTGCGGCGGACGCGGTATCATTTCGGGATTCGACGTACTTGAAAAGCTCGGTATTTTCAGATGGAATATCGACATCATTCTCATGGACTTTCTCGGCGACGTGGTATGCGGCGGATTTGCAACCCCCCTTGCCCGCTCCCTCAGTGAAGAGGTGATTCTGGTCACGAGCAACGACCGGCAATCCATCTTCACGGCCAACAATATCTGTCAGGCCAACAACTACTTCAAAACCGTAGGGGGACAGTCGCGACTGCTCGGCATGATAGTCAACAGGGATGACGGTTCCGGCGTAGCTGAAAAATATGCGGCGGCCGCAGGCATTACGGTGCTCATGAAAGTCCCTTACAACACCGAGGCTCGCGACAGGGACGACAGTTTCGATTTTGCCGTCGGACTGCCCGAAATCGGTAAACTGTACCGGAATCTCGCTACCGATATTCTCGAACACCGCATAAAACCATGTGAAGCCAGGGGCCTTGATTTTGAAGAATTCATCCGCCTGTTCGGGGACGTAAGCGATGATGATCCGGTACCGGCAACGGAAGACGAGCTTTTCGGAAAGCCGGTCAATAAGCCATCAGTCAGAATACCGTCAGAATCCCCGTCTCCCGAAGACCGAAAGCTGGAGGATTGCCTTGGACGTCTGCCCGAAGCAGAACAGCAGGCCTACCGTATGTCGGAACACGAACGACTTACAGAAACCGCTATTGCTGAAGCCCTGCATATCGATGAACAGGAGGTCAAAGCTCTGCTCTTCTCGGCACGCCGACAGCTCAGGAAACTGTTTTTCGATACATAACCTCCGTCGAAGCATAACGGAGACAACGTCGCCATCAACATTAAAAGCCTCATGTCCGGCATAAGTACCGAACATGAGGCTTTCATGTTTCACGCAGCCCTCCTGAGTTGTGCCATTAGTGCGAAAGTTCGGAACCCAAGAGTTTACCGAGCACGCTGCCAGCAAATTCATCGGTATCCATCTGCATCACGTGAACCTCGCCGGTTTGTTCATCACGGATGTGGGCT
>NZ_JAIGND010000032.1:0-3392 GCF_036528655.1 Chlorobium sp. | reverse complement strand
CAGATTAACACGGATTGACACGGATTGGCTGCTGGATCGTTCAGCTTCGCTGCTCAATTCAGCCGCCGGATTTTTTTTGAGGATGAAGATCGCGGTTCCCGCTGATTGAAGGCGGATTGGCACGGATTGAAGACGGGAGATAGGAGTCGGGGAAGGCGGATTTTTGCCCACAGATTAACACGGATTTTCACGGATGGATGGATGAGGGGTTACCGGGGGTTGTGTTGAGCTTTTCGGCTATTGAGGTGTCGGGGTATCTGGCTATATGAGGAGGAAGACCGCGGTTCCCGCTGATTGGGAGCGGATTTTCACGGATGGAAGACGGGAGATGTGGACCGGGAGATAGGAGTTGGGGACGGAAGAGTTTTGCCCAAGGATTAGCACGGATTGGCACGGATTTTTGGATGAGGGGTTGATCGGAGGATTGGGTTATGTATTCTTGCTATTGAGCTATTGAGCTGTCTCGCCATCTGGCCTTATGGGGATGAAGAGCGCGGTGCCCGCTGATTGAAAACGGATTGGCACGGATTGAAGACGGGAGATGTGGACCGGGGGGTGGGGGTGTTAAAATGGCATGATATTTGCGGTTAGATTGTTAACCCATATTACTACTTTTGTAGTATTGCTTTTTTTTACCCCCATATAAATAGAAATAGCGATGTCTTCGTTGATTCAAAAAACTGTTCAGGAGGCGATTGAACGCCGTAAGGTTATTTCCGTGTTTTTTTTTGGCGAGGGCGGCCCGCGGTTGCTTGAGCCGTTTTGTCTTGGTATGACGGATTCGGGTATGCCTGGCTTGAGGGCGTATCAGGTTGGCGGGTTCAGTAATACGTTTACGTCTTTTGGGTGGAAGGTGTTCAAGCTTGATTTGATGGTGTCTGCGGAGGTGACGGATCAGGGGTTTTCTGGCGTTCGTGATGGCGGAAATACGGACGATGTGGTTTTTGATGAGATTATTTGTGAGGTTGAGTGTTCGTCAACGAAGGGTGTGAGGAGTTAGGAGTCGGGGAAGAAAGAGTTTTGCCCACGGATTGGAGTCAGGAGAATTGAAGAGGAAGAGTTTTGCCCACGGATTTTCACGGATTGGCACGGATTTTTGGATGGGGGTTGATCGGAGGTTGTGTTAAGTTTTTCGGCTATTGAGGTGTCGAGGTATCTGGCAATAAGAGGAAGATCGCGGTGCCCGCTGATTGAAAACGGATTTTCACGGATTGAAGAGCGGTAGACCTGAGCGGGGTTTTAGGGGACGTTGTTTTGCAGCTTAACTTGTGGCCAGGGATGTGAGCGGTGGACAGGGAGATTGAAGAGGAAGAGTTGCCCACGGATTAGCACGGAGGGAAGAGCGTGGATCGGGAGTTGGGTTGCGAAGGTTGAGTGCGCATGGCTTACCTTCCTCTGGCTGATTCTTCTGTTTTTATGGCGCTGTTCAGACCTTCAGGATGTTTGCGCCATATGCGGATACGTTACTGTCTGCGGTAATGAGCATGATACTTTCTGCTCGTGCTTGTGCTATCAGCATTCTGTCGAATGGATCTTTATGCAATAGAGGAAGGGTTCCAACCGTAACTGCATGTTCGCCGGTTATGGGGAGTTCGCGATATGCGTTCAGCAGGAGCATTCTTCTTAACCGTGAAGCATCGACCTGAAAATCGGTGCGGCCCATACCGGATTTGATGGAGATCTCCCAGAGACTTGCTGAACTGAAAATGAGATTGTTTTCGGGGTTGGTCAGTAGGCTTGCGCAGGGTTCCGGTAATTTTTCAGGCTCCCCCGCTGCCCAGAGGAGAATATGGGTATCAAGCAGAAGGTTTATCCGTCGGCAAAGAGTTTTTCGATTTCAGTCTTGTTCATCTGGTCGAAATCATCGGGTACCTGTATTTCACCTGCCATAAATCCGAGTCGTTTTGTACCTGTTTCCGCAACGGCTCCAGCGGGAATAACTTTTACAAGCGGGTTACCTGATCGGGTGATAATAAATGCATCGCCTCGAGAGGCTTGTTCAACAAGCGGAACGAGTTTTTTTTGTGCGTCGTCAAGGTTAATGGTCTGCATTTGTTGCTTTGTATTGTGATTTTTTGCCTTTGCTATATTATACGCATTTGTTGCATTTATTTTTTTAACGCGGGTGTTGAGATAAGAGTTTCAAACGTCAGGCGGGAAGACCAGGCTCTTGAATGCGCGGGAGTATCGGGCGGCCTACCACCCGGGAGTTGGAGAGAAGAGAAAGAGTTGCCCACGGATTGGGATCAGGAGTCAGGAGACGAAAGTCGGGGAAGGAAGAGGGTTAGATTGGGTTAAGCGCTATGAGGGTTTTGCTTTCTTGCTATTGAGCTATCAAGCTGTCTCGCTATCCGGCAAGAAGAGAAAGAGCGCGGTGCCCGCTGATTGGGAGCGGATTAGCACGGATGGAAGAGCGTGGGTCGGGAGTTTAGCGGTGGACCGGTAGCCCGAAGAATTGAAGAGGAAGATTATGGCCCACGGATTAACACGGATTGGCACGGATTTTTGGATGTGGGGTTACCGGGGGTTGTGTTATGCTTTTTGGCTATTGAGGTGTCGGGGTATCTGGCAAGAAGAGGAAGAGCGCGGTGCCCGCTGATTGGGAGCGGATTTTCACGGATGGAAGAGCGGTAGACCTGAGCAGGGTTTGAGGGGACGTTGTTTTGTAGCTCAACTTGCTGCCGGGTGGAAGGCGGATTGGGGAGGGATTGAAGAGGAAGAGATTGCCCACGGATTAGCACGGATTGGCACGGATTTTTGGATGTGGGTTGATCGGGGGTTGTGTTATGCTTTTTGGCTATTGAGGTGTCGGGGTATCTGGCTATATGAGGATGAAGAGCGCGGTGCCCGCTGATTTAAAACGGATTGGCACGGATGGGAAGATTGTGGAACGTAGGCGGTGGGCGGTGGGCGGTGGGCCGGTAGCCCGGAGGATGGAAGAGGAAGAGTTTTGCCCACGGATTAGCACGGATTGGCACGGATTTTTGGATGTGGGGTTACCGGGGGTTGTGTTGAGCTTTTCGGCTATTGAGGTGTCGGGGTATCTGGCAAGAAGAGGAAGAGCGCGGTGCCCGCTGATTGGGAGCGGATTAGCACGGATGGGAAGATTGTGGGACGTAGGCGGTGGGCGGTGGGCGGTGGGCGGTGGGCGGTGGGCCGGTAGCCCGAAGAATTGAAGAGGAAGAGTTTTGCCCACGGATTTTCACGGATTGGCACTGATTTATGGATGTGGGGTTACCGGGGGTTGTGTTATGCTTTTTGGCTATTGAGGTGTCGGGGTATCCGGCTATATGAGGATGAAGAACGCGGTTCCCGCTTGATTGGGAGCGGATTAGCACGGATGGGAAGATTGTGGGACGTAGGCGGTGGGCGGTGGGCCGGTAGCCCGGAGG
>NZ_JAIGND010000031.1:0-1944 GCF_036528655.1 Chlorobium sp. | reverse complement strand
CCATCCGGTTCAAGAAATTCAGTCATTTTCGCCATAAAGAACGCTCAACACGTTATTCCAGCATATCCCTATGTTGTTCAATATGAGATTTTTTGGCAACGGAACAACGTCCCGGAGCTTCCCATTGACATACTTCGCAAACGGCTGGAGCGCTATTCCGTTTCTGAATCAAAGCTCCCCCCTGCGCATCCAGCCACGCTGCTTTCAGCCTGACAGCTCTCCCCTTACAGGTTCTTTGCCAATAGCTTGTCGTTCGGAAAGAGAGAGAAAATCAATTGCTGCTTAACTCACTAACTTACCGCCCATGAACGCTCTACCCGTTATTCCCGCATATCACTATGTTGTTCAGGATGCGATTTTTTTTCAACGGAACAACGTCCCGGAGCCCTTACTTTCTCTGGGTCGAGAGATTTGAGAAATGTCGGCTCGCCGAAAAGAAAACGGAGGTGTTCTATGCTGGATAATTCATCTTTCAGATGGTGAAAAGCATAAATGGTGAAGTAAGCGGAGACAACGGAAAGACTGGAGGCATTCGTGATGTTTTTTTTCAGAAAGTCTCCGACAGTACCGTGAGAATGGTTATCGCGTATTGAGGAATAGCTCACAACGTAAACTCCTTTTTTCCAGTGCCTTTCTAAACCATGAAAAACATATCCCTTTTTTCAACAAGTAAATATCAAATATACGATTACAGCCAAAGCACGGCAAGGAAAAGGCTGCGAAAAGCAGCCTTCGGCAAGAAATATCTTTTCCATTTAATTCCCCTCTCATCCGTCTCCGCACGACGCAGAAACATCATATCCCGGCAGACGTAACAAATCAAGTTCTCTTATTTCTCCTTGCCTGCGGGTACTTTGATTATTAAAGCTCTTTGCGCACAACAAACAAAAAAAGAAAAAGCGACAGGCTGGCGACGGTTATCTACCGACATCACACCCCTACAAGGTTTCAGGAATCAATGGCCGGGGGTTCCAGGTAGGACTTAGAGACGTTGATCCGTTCCTATAAATCATTTTTAAACCAATATATTATCGATAGTTATTGGTCCTCTGCCAACACTAATTTCACGATTTTTCAGTACCGGAACTCCTGACCTGAAGCCACTTTTTAAAAGACACCTGACTTTCACATGAAGGCTTTTCGGCAAGAAGTCCTCCCACGGAGACATCTTCATCAAGGTCGGGCCAATGGATCCCATGACCTTTGCCAATCAACCGCCAATTTAGCCGCTCTTCAGCGTTGGCATGCTCAAGTCGCGGAAACCAGCCCAAGGGAACAGATATTGTGCGACCATCACTCAAATCGACGGTAAGGGCATCTTCGGTAACGTGAACGTCCTGAGCGTATGGAAATTCGATTTCAACCGTTAACATATTCAACCCATGCCTCCATGAAGGATTTCTGTTGCTTTTCAATGATACCGCGAATCTCTTTCAATTCAAACCGACTGAAGCCTCCGCTATTCTGGAGACGAATCGGGTCGAGCCAGAACTTCGCAACCTTGTCGTCTCGCTCCACGTGGATGTCTATTGACGGTTTACCAGCATCTCCCTCAACCCGCTTCTCCGCTCCGTCCTGCGCTTTACCGCAGCACTGAAAACAGTATCATCGCTCCAGAGCGTAACAGCCCGCCGTGCTCTCGTAATGCCTGTATAGATCAGTTCCCTCGTCAGGAGAATCGTATCCTCCGGCGGCAGCACCATCAGCACCCGATCGAACTCCGAACCCTGGCTTTTGTGCACGGTCATGGCGAATGCGGTTACGTGCGCAGGAAGGAACTCATGGGGGATGGAGCGGACGGTGCCGTCGGGGGCGGCGAAATATGTTTTCAGGTTCCCGGTTTCCGGGTCTGGGAGGATGATGCCGGTATCGCCGTTGAAGAGTTTGTGGAGGTAGTCGTTTTCGGTGACAAGAACCGGTCTGCCCCGGTAGAACAAGAGGGAT
>NZ_JAIGND010000006.1:0-333423 GCF_036528655.1 Chlorobium sp. | reverse complement strand
TGATACCTCTGATCTCTCCTTCAGCAAAGCGGATACCGCTCTCCTTGCCGCACGCTATACCAGAATGATCGAAGATGAAATTCGACGCCGGCCCGAAGAGTGGTTCTGGCTGCACAACCGGTGGAAGAAGGATGGCAGTGCAGAGCGAGCTTCCCAGAGAAGTTTTCTTTAAGAAACCAGTGTATATAGCATACTTTTAAATTATAAGAAAGAGAAGCTTGTTGCTTGATAGATCATTTTAATTATATAAGTTGAATCTTCATTTTAGGGGAAAGGGGTGTCAAAAGTGAGCTGACGGGGATTCAGTCATGTTTGCTATTGATACAACGGTAGGCGGATTTTATATAATTAATTAAAAAAATCACTACAGATGTGGTTGTTATTGCTCTGTAAAGAGAGTGAGTAATTTAATTCAATTTAAAAGGAATTGCTTTGCAAAATGGCTCGTACAAAAGATAATTTTCTCGTTTTCGGCTCTCCGTTGATTGAAGAAGATGAGATTAACGATGTAATAGCTTGTTTAAAAAGTAGCTGGATTGGTACAGGCCCTCGTGTAAATGAGTTTGAAAAAGCTTTTGCGGATTATAAAAATGTGGAAAATACAGCGGCGGTAAATTCCTGTACTGCAGCATTGCATTTAAGTTTACTTGTCAGTGGTGTCGGTCCCGGGGATGAAGTTATCACAACACCCCTCACATTTTGTGCGACCATAAATGCTATATTACATACAGGAGCAACACCTGTTCTTGCTGATGTTGATAGATATTCGTTTAATATTGATCCGGATAAGATTGAGAATAAAATCACAAAAAGAACAAAGGCAATACTTCCTGTTCATTTTGCAGGACGTCCATGTAATATGGATGCCATTTGCTCGATTGCGAAAAAAAATAATCTTATTGTTATAGAAGACTGCGCGCATGCAATTGAAGCTGAATATAAAAATAAGAAAACGGGGACTTTTGGTGACTTTTCCTGTTTCAGTTTTTATGCTACAAAAAATATCACAACTGGTGAGGGGGGTATGGTTGTTACAAAATCTTATAAGGATTTGCAGAGGATTAAAACTCTTTCGTTGCATGGTATGAGTGCGGACGCCTGGGGACGATATGGTGATGATGGTTATAAGCATTATAAGGTCGTGGAATGTGGGTACAAATATAATATGATGGATTTGCAAGCCGCAATAGGTATTCATCAAATCAAAAAAATTGACGAATATTGGGAGCGGCGGAGAATTCTTTGGAAAAGATACACAGATGAACTTGCTGGTTTGCCAATCGAATTGCCATCTCCGATTCAGGAACACGAAAAGCATGCGTTTCATCTTTATACTATTTTGGTAAATGAAAAGATTTCTGGTGTTGGACGGGATGAACTGATAAATTTTTTGACTCGCAATGAAATTGGTGTTGGCGTTCATTATATAAGTATTCCGGATCATCCGTATTACCAAAAAATAATGAAATGGAATCCTTTTGATTATCCAAATGCCAAATTAATAGGAGATAGTACAATTAGCTTGCCAATATCTCCAAAACTTTCGGATGGTGATGTTGAGGATGTTATTTGTACGCTGAAAAAAAGATTTAAATAATGGATTTTATGGATCCAAAAATTCTTCATATATCTCGGATATGGCTTCCTTTGACGCATACCTGGCTGTTTAATCTGATCAGTCAGTCTCAAATGCAGATGCCAAATGTATCAGTCGTGTGCGAGCTTAGAGAAAATATCGAATATTTTTCGATTAAGAATCTTTACAGCTTTGATAATCAAAATGCATTGCTGAGAAGAATCGATCAAAAAATCAGGAAAATTGGCTTCAGGAAACATCTTCATTTTTATGTTAAAACAGGTCGAGCTTTAAAAGCGGATATCATTCACTCTCATTTTGGTAATGAGGGGTGGAAAGACATGGGTGTTCCGCATAAGGTAAAGGCAAAACATGTTGTGACGTTTTACGGGCGTGATGTCAACTGTTTGCCTTCTTCTAATCCCAAGTGGGTCGATAGATACAGTCAGCTTTTTAAGAAAACTGATATTGTTTTGTGTGAAGGTCCATTCATGGCAGCCTCGCTCATAAAACTCGGCTGTCCTGCTGAAAAAGTTGTTATTCAAAGAATAGGGATCAATCTGAGTGAGTTTCCATTTATTCCAAGAAAATTTGATATTGATAAGCCAATCAGAATTCTTATTGCTGCTTCATTCAGGGAAAAGAAAGGCATCCCCTATGCTATTAGTGCAGTGGGAATGGCAAGTCAGCACTATAATGTAGAATTGACTATTATTGGCGATGCGCCGGATTCTGATGTGGAGAAGAAAAAAATTATGCAGGTATTACAAGTAAATAGTCTTTTTAAAAAAACAAAACTGCTTGGATATTTGTCGCATGACGCAATGATAAAAGAAAGTTATAATCATCATGTATTTATACAGTCAAGTATTACGGCAAGTGATGGTGATACGGAAGGTGGTGCTCCTGTAAGTATTATAGAGATGATGGCCACCGGTATGCCGGTAATCAGTTCGTATCATTGTGATATACCAGACATTATACCTGCTGAATTTCATCATTGTTTGCTTGCTCCGGAAAGAGATGCGGAGGCACTTTTTAATTGTATAAAGTTTCTTGTAGAGCATCATGGTGATGTTGGGAATATTGTGTTTAAGTTGAGAGAGCATGTAGAGTCTCGGCATAATGTTGTATTGCAAGCATCAAGATTGAAGGCTATTTACCAGGAGCTTTTATAGTAGAAATATTGTTTGCAAATATATCGGTATTTTTTACTCTTTTTGATTTATTGAAGAAATGATTAGAGCTACACCGAAACGATTTCGCTATGGGGATGAGTAAAAATAAAATTATTTACACCTGTATTACCGGTGATTATGATGAGTTGTTAAATCATACTTTTATCAGTTCTGACTGGGATTATGTCTGTTTTTCTGATAACATGGGTATTAAAAATAAAAAAAACTCTCAATGGATTATTAGACCGTTGTTTTTTGATAAGCTGGATAATGTCAGAAATCAGCGATGGCACAAGATTCATCCTCACATATTGTTTCCTGAGTATGAAGTAAGTCTTTGGGTTGATGGAAATGTTGATATTCTAAATAGTAAGATATTTTCTGATATTGAAATGGCACTAAAAAAAAATTATTTGATATCTTGTGCCATACACCCAGACAGGAAATGTATTTATGAAGAATTTGAGGTTTGTAGGGAAAGGAATAAGGATGATATTGCACTTATAAATAAGCAGGAGTATCTGATAAGGAAAGATGGGTATCCGCGAAAAAAGGGTTTGTTTGAAACGGGCATAACTCTCAGAAGGCACTCTCAACCATTGGTTATTAAGATTATGGATGACTGGTGGTTTTGGATTGAAACGTATTCAAGGAGAGATCAGCTCAGTTTGACCTTTGTTCTCTGGAAGCATAACTATAAAGCTGGACTATTATCTCCTGTTCCATACAGGTATAGCAAAGATATAAGGTTTCGATATGATCGTTATCATATAACGAAAGAAGAGCTGATTAAACAAAAAGAAGAGCTTGAAGCAGAGGTAAAAAGGTTTAAAGATTCTCTGTGTTGGCGAGTAATCAAGCCTTTTCATAAGATTAAAAAATCAGTAACAAAAAGATTGTATCGTTTGAAAAAGAGATATTAGTATTGATGATGCATTTTATAATTTAAGTGTGCTTTCGCAGCTGTAATCAAGACGACTATAGGTAAATGAAATGTCCTTTATGAAGTCAATTGATATTTTACTGCCTTAATTAGTTTTGAAGCATTGTTCGTTGCTTTTACAAGCCGGGATTCGCTGACATAAATGCTACAAGATCTCAACTCACAACCAAAACTATTTTTAAACGATTTAACGCCATCATGTTCTCCGCTTGGGTTGAAGTCAAACCAGAGATAATTATTATTACATGCATCTTTAATAATATCATGCATTAAAAGATTTACCGGGCGCATGTAAAAATAATCTGATACAGCAGCTCCATGCCAATAAACAACATGTGTGGACGAATAAAAACATAGCGCACCTGCTATTACAAATTCATCATGCCGTGCAAGCCAAAGTTTTATATGTGATGAGTTGCGCAGAAAAATTGTTTCAAAAAGATACCATGAGTAAATTGATGAGGCTTTTTCTCCCCAACGGCTCAAAGAATCTTCATACGTTCGGAAATAGCTTTTCCAGTCATCAATAGTTTTGGCAACACTGATCTCAATCCCGGCCCTGCGTGCTTTGCGTGCAGCTGATGCATGTCCCTTCGTCCAGCGATTATAGATATCTTCAAAACCGACAGATAAATCCAGAGTATGTGTTTCATCCTCTGTTAGACAAAAATTTTCGATAGGGAACAAAACCTTTTCATAAGGATTAAAACGCCACGTCAAATCAGGATAACGCTTTGCAATAAAATTTATCAACAATGCCTGTTTACGTTGATCAAGTGAGGCGTTCGATAGCCATCCGCCAAATGTTCCTGCTGGCGATGAAATATGTTTCTTCACCAGCCAGGCATAAATATATTTTTTTATTTTCTGTTTGCTGAACGGCAAAATAATCTCTGTTCCATCAGAAAGCTCTATTGCCAATGGGTCGGGGCTAATCTTCCCTTTACTGTAATCCGCCCATATCTCTGCCCATTCTCTGCTGTGGAAATAGGTTGAAAACGGACAGTTACACCAGGCATCATCCCATTCATCCGATGATGGAACCCATGTTTTAATAATTTTTAACGGCATTCCTTTAGTGGTATGTTATGTGGGGTTAATGCCAGCTGATCTTGAAATATTGGTACGTTAGGAGATTCTTTAAGCCGAGGTGATGCCAATTGTTCCACCAGTTTATTTGCAAACCGGATGTCATGTAGCTTTTTTAATAGCTGAACGGCGAAGGGCGACAACCGACTCCGTAGGATTTTTCATAGCATAACCGGTGGCTTGCTGAAACACTTTTTCAGATGCGTTGTAAAGTGCGCTCGCTCTGGTGATGTTGGCCTCATGACTAAATATAATGCAACCGAATAAAAATTATTTTTACCAGCGAGGTGCTTTGGTGGTAAGCAACCGGCTTATTGCAAAGTCAAGGTGGTTTTTTTGCCAATATGAAGCAAGCAGGTCTGATTATTATCTGTTTCCGGGAATTTGAACGATTTGCTTGTAATGCTTGTGCAGGATGGTTGCCATCTGTTCCTGCACCTGCTGACGTTCATAGGCTGTGAGGAAGTGCTTAAGGCTCGTTTCTCCCATGTCGAGTCGGAGTTGCTGGCTGGAAACGAGCGATTCGAATGCTGTTTCCCATTCAGCTTCGGTACTTGCCAGAAATCCGCTTTTTCCGTTGAGCACGGCATATAGATTCGCTCCTACCGCAGATGCTACTACTGGTTTTCCGTGGGCCATGTACTGAAGCAGTTTGAAGGCGCATTTGCCACGGCTCCACTCGTCGTCCTCCAGCGGCATGATGCCGACATCGATAGCGTCGAGCCATGCGTTTTCACCCTCTTTCGACCATTTGACGAACTCCCATTTCGTTTTAAGCCCTTCCGGCGCTTTTCCGCTCATGACCGAAAAACGGACCGAGGGGTAGCGCTGCTGTATCGCCGATGCAGCATGGTCGATCATTGAGAGGAAATAGAGGTTTCCGCTGTTTCCGATCCAGCCGATGGTGAGCGTTTGTCCATTTTTTGCAGTCGGCGATTGTTCGGGAAGCTTGGAGTATGATGTCGGGATAATGAATGTATTGACAGGATTGAAACTGCGGGCATAGTTCGCCAGAATGGGGCTACCGGCAAAGATGATCGACGATTTTTTCAACGTGGTGTTCAGTCGCCGGATTATCTGCTTTGAGCCAGGCTGGGTCGGTTTTGGTTTTCTCTTCAGATAGCTTTCAATGGCGTAAAGCGCGTCGTCATAGTCGTAGATTAGCCGGGTATTTCTGGCGATGATCGAGATGAAGATAGGCGCGAGTGGTTTGCGCTGCAACCAGACATAATCGTATTTGCCGCTTCGCAGCGCAATCGAGAGTTTTTCAGGATAGCTTTTGCTGGTGATGCGAAGTGGCTGCATATCGATGCCGTACTTCTTCCAGTAGGGAAGGAACTGCTCGACGCGGTAACGGTAACTGGCCTGATTTTCGGCAATGTGCAGACATAGTATCCTGATCATGAAATGAGGTTGTGGTCTTGTTGCGAAGAGATATATTTATTCAGAAAACTGACAAGTTGGAGTTTATAATCTGCCGTCTATATCAGAAGTTCTGAGCACTCCTTTGACGTCATACACCACGGATTTGTTGGTCGAGCAGAGTGAACGGATATTCAGTTCGAGGAAAACCTTGTGTGCTACCGCAAGGATAATCGCATCGTAACCTGTATCGACGGGAGACTCGATGCAGTCAAGGCCATATTCATCCCGTAATTCTGCCGGATTGGCCCAGGGATCGAAAATATGCACATCAGCGTTGTAATGGCGCAGCTCGCTGATGATATCGACTGCTCTGGTGTTGCGGATGTCCGGACAGTTTTCCTTGAAAGTGATGCCGAGCATGAGTATTTTCGATCCTTTGACCCTGAGATCTTTGGCGATCATCAGTTTTACCACCTCAGAAGCGACATATCTGCCCATGTTGTCGTTCAGTCGACGTCCAGCCAGAATGATTTCGGGGTGGTATCCATATTCCTGAGCCTTCTGTGCCAGATAATATGGGTCGACGCCGATGCAATGGCCGCCTACCAGCCCTGGTCTGAAAGGAAGAAAGTTCCATTTGGTGCCTGCTGCTTCAAGCACGTCGAGGGTGTCGATGCCCATGCGGTTGAAGATCATTGCCAGCTCGTTGACGAAAGCGATGTTGATGTCACGCTGAGAATTTTCGATGACCTTGGCAGCTTCGGCGACCTTGATCGACGGTGCGAGGTGCGTTCCTGCCTCTATGACAGAACGGTAAAGCGTGTCGATCGTTTCTGCCGCATGAGGGTTGGAGCCGGAAGTGATCTTTTTGATTTTTGTCACCGTATGAAGCTTGTCGCCCGGATTGATGCGTTCGGGAGAATAGCCTACTGAAAAGTCTTTGTTCATTTTCAGACCCGAAATCCGTTCCAGAACAGGAACGCAGTCCTCCTCCGTTGCTCCGGGATAGACGGTCGATTCGTAGATGACAATGTCTCCGCGTTTCAGTACGTTACCAACGCTTTGACTTGCGCTTACAAGCGGCGTGAGATCTGGTCGGTTGTGTCTGTCTGTCGGGGTGGGGACGGTGACAATATAGATCGTTGCTTCCGTTAGGTCCTGCAGATCGGCGGTGACATACAATCCCTTGTTACGGGTTGTGAACGGGTTTGTCGTCAGGGTACAATCGCGAAGGGAGGCTTCTTCTGTTTCAAGCGTGGAGTCGTATCCATTTCGTAGTTCTTCGATCCTGTGCTGCTTGATGTCGAAGCCGACGACAGGATAGTGTTTTGCAAACTCGACGGCCAGAGGCAGGCCGACGTAGCCGAGCCCGATAATTGCAAGCCGGAGATCAGGTAAGGCATTAATTGTTTGCATGTTCTTTTTCTTCATGGGTTAACGATAGGCGTCGTATCATTTTCCTTTGTGACTGTGCGATGTTCAAGCCCGTCAACGAAGGCAATCCACCTTCCATCCGGCATTCTGTGGGGGTCTACCGTGTGCATTCCCAGGTTATTCCATGAGTCGTTTCCTGCCTGCACTACCGGGGTTTCGGAGGCAGGTTCCTCGCGATAGCTTGCAGGAGTGAGCTCAGTGATCCTGAATCCCCACGCTTTGCTGCCGTATCGCGGGACTCCGTCCTGTGTGTAACGGTAGAGTACTTCGTCAGCTTTTACAATTCGTCCTCCAGGCCTGGCAAAATGATCGCTGCCTTGTACTATCGGGCTTTTTGGATGCTCTTTCCAGGGGCCTGTAATGTTTTCAGCAACAAAGAGGTGAAGATTGTTGGCTTTTCTTTTGTAACTGAAAAGATACCAGTAACCATTATGGAATACGACTGAGGGGTCGAGAAGCGGAACCTGTTTTTTGTTTCCTTTCAGAAGTACAGCTGCAAGTTCCCACCGCTCCGGAAATACGAGGGCTTTGTAAAGGCGTATGGCATTCGATTTGGCGCATTCCGGCAGCATGTAGGTTGTCCCTTCATGCTTGAATACATATGGATAGGAGAGGTGGAATTTTTCTTTCAGGACAACGCCGGTGTATTTCCATGTTTTGAGATCCTCACTTATGGCATGTCCTATTTCTCCGACTTGTCTTTTGCTGTTGAGGAGTTCAAAAAAGAGATGGTATCTGCCTTCATGAATCGTCATGAACGGATCTGCGACAAAGCGAGCTTTTGGATCGGTCACGTCATGAGCTGTCAGGATCGGATTGGTTATGCCTGAAGCGGGAGCGAGCGTGATTGGATCAGGGCCTTCATAGATGCCGATAGACCAGATTTGGTTTTCCCTGCGCTTTGTTTTCAGATGTAGCCGTTTCAATCTGTAATTGACAAGCCACCCGAGAGCAAGCAACAGAGCAAAGAGTGTGAGGATCACTTCAGGAGCCATTGGCCGATGGCATGTTTCGTCAGTATTGATTTCAGGGGACTTTTCCTGAGAGTTATTGCGCTCCCAGATTGCTTCATTGTTGGAAGCTCGGATGTGGTGTACAATCCTGTTTCTGTGCTTTTCCGCATTTCAATACTCGCTCACCAGTGTGGTGGAGTTTGAATCATTGATAGCTCTAAACACATTTCAGAGGTTCCTTTCAGTTTTCAATGTAGCTGATTTTAAGGTTGTTTCCCAAAATTCCCAACTGAGGGATGTGTGATCCGGCAGGATCGAACAGGTGGCCCGGATTTCGATGATTTCTCTATTGATGCCCTGTGACTGACGTAATCGATGATGCGGAAACCGTTATAACCATACAGTATGGTACGCTACGTTTTCCTTTGAAATTAGCCTGCTGGAATTTGCCATCAATAGGACCACTCTCCATCAAATTTGTTCCTCCTGATGGAGTTGATAAGATAATGTTTATTTGTGCCTGGTTGCTTTGATTTCTTTGCAGAATGTCACGAATTACTGTTCTATCCGGGTTGCTGAATATTTTTCCGATACACTGCTTTAGGCCGCTTTTACACAATCATTTGCCGCCATTCCGGATCAATGTAGAGTTTTATGAAGTGATTTGCAAGGGCTTCGTCGTCACCGTACTCGAAGAGGAGGCCGTTATGGCCGTCGGTTATGATTTCGGTGACGCCTCCTCCGGCAAAGAAGCTGACAGGCGCGTTTCCAAGGTACATTGCTTCAAGAAGGGCGATTGAGAGTCCCTCACTTTCTGAGGTTATGGCGAATACATCGCTTTTTGCCAGACGGGATATGGATCGGAGATAAATCCTCGAAGCTGGACTTGCTCACCGATGCCCAGTTTACCGATAAGCTGTTCGAGCCTGGTTCTCTCGTTTCCTTCTCCAAGGATCTGCAGCCGTTCTTCTATGCCGGGCCTCAGGATGAGGAAGCGCGCAAATCCGCGCAGCAGCAGATCATGGCTTTTGTTTCTATCAAAACGTCCTATCGTCGTAATCACCATCATTGTTCCGCATTTCTGTGGGGGTGATATGCGGTACCTGTCAAGCATTGTTGAATTGATTCCACGGTAAAGTACCTTGATATTCCGTTCGGAAATGAGCCCGTCAGAGGTCACTATTTCCCTGATTTGCCAAGCGTTGACGATCATACCGTCTGCCAGTGATCGGTAAACGAGCGTGTTTAAACAGTTGTTTTTCAGCTCGCGTCGTGCCCCGATCCAGACGATATTGATGATTCCGCAAATACGGCTGACTACGCCCACGATGGCTTAATCCTTGCGTTTAGAAGGAATGATGACGTCGAAATGATGTTTTCTGAATATGGCCACCAAGTATGCGATCGTATAGAGGTCGCCCTCGAAGAGGAATGGCAGACGATATTTTTTATACGAAAAATGGTTTCCGATATCTTCATTGCGATAGGAGAGTACTACCCGATGCCTGTTTCAGAGAATATCAGCTGTAATAACAATCGATTGTTCGTTTCGCCCCAGCCTCGATTGGCGGAATTAAGGAAAAGGATATTCATTTTGTGAACGAGTGTTTCGTCGGGACAAAATGATATAGTGCTAAAAGTACAGATTTTGTTCTATATACGGATCAATTACTTGGAAATCATCAAATATGTTTATTACTGCGGTTATTAAAGGACTCAGTCCTTCTCATACCGGATACCTGGGTGATTAAATAGTTATTCATCCTTTTTCGGTGTTTACTGCAGATGCCTCAAATGCAAAATGGTCTTTTTCTGAATCGTATATTATGTGCGTGCAACACAAAATTGCTTCCAGGGAATGCGAGATTTTAATCGTCATTAAATTCTGGGAAGAACCCGTTGTTCAGATATTCATTGGAACTCAATTCAGGTAAAAGGCAGGCAAACTGAAATCTTCGATCTTGTCTCTGTGTTTTTCAAACCAATCATTGAGGGGCTTGGAATTATGAGGTTTGAGTCGTTTGCATAATAATTAGCGATCACGGTCTTATAATTTTCAAATATCTATTTATTTATATTCACTCTCGATTTTATGAGTTTGTGATGTTTTTTAATGTGATAGCGAATCAATCCCAATTTCGGTACACGATAAGCAAAACCTTCTTCTATTGCATCAACGCAAGGGCTGCACATGCCGCATGGTTTGTCATAAATAGGGTTATGACAGAACCAGGTCAACCCCATAATGTTTTCGTAACTGTGTTTTTTTGCATCGGCAAGCATTTCAATTTTTGTGATATTGAATACAGGAAAGCTGAAGTTATTGAATAAATGAAGGTCATGATCTGGACATTCTACAGATAAAACAGTATTGCCGGATATTGTTGTCAGGTGTTGTCCAAGATAGAAGAAAAAAGGATCTCGTTGTCTGAAGTTATTTTTTTCAACTGCAATTTCTATTTGGGATAGATTATTTGTTATTGCATATGATGCCAGCCACTCAAATTGTCTGCCTATATGATGTACTGAAGAGATATTTCTAAATCTGGTACTTGTCTCTGTGTCGATAATTATATCGGATTTGTCGATATATTTTGTCGGTAATATATGCTTGTGATGCGCTGGATATTTTTCTGATAATGCGGTTTTAATTTTATCCATTGCTTTAAGTTCGTAACGAATCGATTTTCTGGTATAATCCAAAATATAGAAGGTTTGAACAGTATAGCCAGATCTTATTAGCTCGCATAATCTGTATGTTGAATCCCAACCTCCCGACCAGAAAAGGTCTGCCTTTTTATTATCTGTCATGAACTTGAATTTGCTTCAATGTTATTTTGCTGTTTTTAATTAAAAAATACCGATTTTCACTAATGTCTCCAAGCGATGAAAAATTTTTTTCCATAATTTGTGCGTGAAAAATAGCGCATGCAAGCTTATTTTTGTTTATATGAATAATAAAGGGATTCTTTATAAGAAAAGATATAGTGCTTTCTGTGATTTTGAATGGAATGATAAGGAGATGGCTTTTGTTGGAGCTTTTTATGGTGAGAGGCCACTTTTTCTTGAAATTAAGAACTCCGTCATTGAGAAAACTTCGTGTGTTTCCTAAATTCAAATCTTTATGTCCAAGTTTGTGAAGATACTTGGACGAGAAATAATAAGTGGCAAAAATTGCTCCTGTATTCCAGTATGCTGTATTGCCATTTTTTAATCCATTTCGCCATAATATAGGAGTTTTGTTGTCTTCCTGTATAATCAGAACACCTGAAATGCTTTCGTTTCCCATCTCTATAAGTAATAACGAGCACTCCTTTTTATCGATTTTATTCTGTATTGTTTTAAAATCTAATGTGATGGCTTTTTCATTATGACGAGATTGCATATAAGGTATAAGCATTTCATGGTAAAAATTTATAATTTCTTCGATGTCTGTGGTTATTCTATAGCCGAGTCGATATTTATGGATTTTTCTTATGTCGCTTTTTATTGATTTTGTTGACTCATCAAGTGGGAGATCTGTCTTGCTTTTAATCCATATTGGAGTAGAGAAATACTTTTTATGGTGACTTTTTTTAAATAGATCCCCGATGGCCTCAATGAATAGAATATCAATATTTTCTTTGTTTATAAAATATAAAGTAAATAGTTCTGTTTTTGTTTTATTTTGGTAGAATATTTCTTTATGAATTCTTCTGAAAATGAGTTCTGTGATATATTTCTTTGTTGATTCTTCTCCAATATATAATATGCATATATTTGCCCCACATTCTTTTTCTGTGCCCGATATAAGCCAGGCATTGAGCTTTTTAAGCATTGATTTAATCGGGTTTGAAGAGGATGAAAAAAATATGGGAAGCAACGTGCTCCTGATCATTATTTATTGTAGATAAGATTGTTTGTATATCTTTTGTAAATGTTTATAGAGGAGTTGTTGTTATCTTTCCAGTAATTTTTTTTGTTTATCCATTTTGAGCCAAGAAAAAAGTCGACACTTATAGGTGATAATTCAAGTCTGCCTGATGCAGGATAATGTGTTAACTCACCGAAAAATATTCTGCCATCAAGAGTATAAAGATCAACTCTTACAAAGTCAAATGGAGCCGATAGCTTTTCAGATATATCGATCATTATCTGAAGCATTTCCGGTTTTTCTATGACTGGTCCATAAGTGTTTTTCCATTGAATATCTTGGTGATTCCAGTCAGTATCGTAAAAACTGCAAGATAGTTCATCCTCTCGATTGGTGTAAACCTGGATAAGTTCGCATTTGCCGTGTATCATCAGAAATTTATAGTCTTTCGGGGGTTTGCCGAAAGAATCCCGAAGGAACTTTTCTATAATGACCAATCGTTTGATTTTTTGATAAGCCCATTCATATGCAAAAAGGCCATAAGGTTTTGTAAGCCAATGATGCAGTTGTTTTGTTAATAATTTTATTTCAGCCGGATGCTTTCTGTCAATCAGGATGTTAGTTTTTGATGCATGATTTGTTTTTATGACATATTCTTCAGGAAGTCTCTGAAAAGGAATCTTTGTGGGATCATTACCAACATATAATAACGGAACAAGGATTTCGTTTGCAGTTTTATCACCAAGGATTAATCGCACATATTCTCTGACTCTATATTTGTCAGATGTAATTGTTAATAGTGGGTTTCTGTCAAATAGTTTTTTCCAGACAATTTTCTGATTCAGGCTTTTTGGATTGTCAATATCAAGTTGATAGCCAAGTTTATCAAAAAAACGTTTTTTTTCTTTTTGGAAGGAAGTCATATTCTCTCTTGCGGAAAAGATAATCCAGTTTGCGTATCGAAATAATTCCTTGAATAAACTAAATGTATAAATCATGGCCTATTATAAAAGTGTGATAAAAACGGCAATCTCGAAAAAGTCTTAAACACTATAAAGTATTAAAAAAAATCATATGGTATTGATAAAAGACTGGCAAGCAGTATTTTATGTCAATTGTCATCATTTTGCCTGTACTGTCATTAAAGATATCAATCCTCTCGGTCTTTTTGACGAATATGGCTCTTCTTGAGCGCCACAAATAATTAAAAGATCTATCATCCGGCGAGTTCGAACAGGTTGTCCGGAAAACATCGAACATTAAACGCTCATCATTCTTTCTGCAGAAAAAAATATAAAAAGTGTTCGAAGTTAATCCATTTTCGCCATGACATTACGCTTAGAATATGAGCCCTCCCCATTTCCAGGACAACGCAGGTGTATTTCCATGATTTGAGATCCTCACTTATGGCGTGTCCTATTTATCCGACTTGTCATATTGATGTTGAGGAGTTCAAAAAAGAGATGGTATCTGCCTTCATGAATCGTCATAAACGGGTCTGCGACAAAGCGCGTTTTTGCTTCGGTCACGTCATGAGCTGTCAGGATCGGATTGGTTATGCCTGAAGCGGGAACGAGCGTGATTGGATCAGGGCCTTCATAAATGCCGATAGACCAGATTTCACATCCCTTTCGCAGATTATCCTCCGTAGGAGCTTCATTTTCTCATGAACAAGCCATCCTTCAGCTATCAGCAATGCGAAAAACGTAATCAAAAACGCTATCATTAGTTCAGCTTCCATAACAGATCGTATGTTTCGTCATTGGCAGCTTGGCCTAAATTAAGCCGATTTTAAGGTTGTTTTCCAAAAAAAGCTAAACCATTTTTTTAATGGCACTTACTACGGTGCTGATTTGAATTCCAGAGACATCGCCAGTGTTCGATATGGTGAGTTCATTCTGAATGCGGTAAGGTCCGAAACGTGTAATATCATGTGGCGCTTGGCGGTAGAGTCCGACGATGGGGGTTTTTGTCGCGGATGCAATATGAATGAGAGAGGTGTCCGGAGTAATGAGCAGATCAAGCTTTTCAACAATACGAAGAACCTCGAAGAGGTTTGCCGTCGGAGGTGATGCAAGCGTATTGCGGCACTTCCGTTCAATGTTTATTTTCAGTTCTGTTTCAGTTGGACCAGAGAGGACTACAAACATACGGTTCGGAAAACGTTCCAGGAGTTGTGTCCAGTTTTTTTCCGGCCATGTTCGGTTAGGTTCGCCTGCGCTTATGTTGATACCTGTAACCTTTTTATCACTGAGTTGGCTGAGGAAATGATGCAGTGCATCAGATAGCGGTTGAGGTGAGAGGGACGGACGACATTCTTCCAGACCGTAATGTATACCCAGCACGTCAAGGAGCGCGCAATTTTTCAGTGACATGTGGGTGTGATAGTCCAAATCGATCAACCGGTCATAGAGATGTTCATGGAAAGGATTTCTATGGCCGACCCTGAAATTTGCCGGAATGAGTACGGACTGAAGCAGAAAATGTGCTGATGGGTGATCCTTCGTGTTAAACAGCAGGTCGAACTTTCGGGAAAGTACGTTCCTGATGAAATCTGTCGGCTTTTTTTTTGCCAGATGTATGGCTGTGACATCCGGGTCATTCATAAAAAACGTTGCCGATTCCCGGCTGAAGGCGATGATGTGAATTTCAAGGTCGGGGTATGCTCGGCGCAGGTTTCGGATCAGTGGTGTGAGTAAAACACAGTCACCTAGTTTTTCTTGGGCAAGGATTGCTACAGAGTTAAGCTTGCCATTGAATGTTGTTGCGCCATTTCTGCTTGGAAGCAGCAACTGCAGAAAACGGGCGAAAGCCTGACGAAACTGACGTTTTTTTTTCTTTCGGGGTTTCATTTCCGAGCTATTTGTTTTTGAGAACGGCTATTGATATGGACTTTCGTGTTTGTTCTGCATAGAATGTATGTTAGTCAACAGAGATCTTGAGGACGCAATGTACATCATTTTTTCTTTTGTATGCTTTAATGGCTTTTCGAAAGCGAATCTGCACTGTGCGAAAGACGTCTTCACGGTCGATATATGAAGGCCTTATGTCAGGGTCATGGGAGGTACTGAAATTGATTTGTTGATGCATTGCTGAAATTTCTGAAAAAAAAGTAATTTTTCCCTCAAAAACCTTGTGCTTCAACATCGGAAAATAAAGTCAAAGTATGAAAAAAATTATAGTTATCGGATCAAAGCCGAATGCTTTTATTCCTGATGGAGACGCGATCTATTGTGCTAATGTCTCAATAGTGTATTATGCCGGCCAGGTATCCCGTTTCAAACAGATAGTAAATCTCATCACGCCCAAGGCCATCGAAGATCAGGTGCCACAAAACAGCTTCAGCAAGAGTTCCCTATACCGTAGACAGTGGAAAATGATGTTAAAAACAAGTCGGGCTCGACTTGTTATTCTGAAGAGCAGTGACGCAGATAATATGATCAATGATTTACGACATTTCGGATACGATGCTCCGATAACCCTTATAAGCGACCAGGAGCGCCGAAAGCTTGTTGCTAAGGTTTCCGGATGTGACGATCCGATTTTATCTGCCGATTTTATCCGTCTTTCGCCAAAACTGAAAGTCAGGTATGCCGGTTCCGCCACAAGTATCATTCTGAAAAGGATATTCGATCAGAGCAAGACCTCCAATGCTATCTTCAGGCCATCGACAGGTGTAATCTCTTTATTGTACGCCATCGCAGAAAACGGAGCTGACTGTGAGTATGTCGTCGCAGGCATCGGACTGAATAATCGGAGCGAGTATATTCATACCAAACTATCTTCGGCAATACGGTCTTCCGATACATCCATTCCGCATCATGTATTTGCGGATCGCAAAATTCTGAGGATGCTCTCGACAAAATACCGCATCACGACAACGGAACCTGAGTTGGCAAGCATTTTGCGCCAATTTACACGCCGGTGATTATGGGCTGCGATGGCACAGCAATGCGTCGTCGAAGATGAGGCAAATGTCGTATGGTTTCAGCGAATTACGGCCAAGCTTGTCGATGTATTCATCAGCATTCAGCATCCGGTATCGTTCCGAAAGTCAGTCGATCATCAGGCCAAACTCTTTGCCGGAGATTGATCCCTGGGATACGGGGGTGATGTTTATTATGAAAGTGATGAAACATCACAGCATGCGTGTCGTGCCTATTGGCGTATATCAGCTTCATCCTGTAGTTTGTGTTGAGATTCATATCTCGTTCCGGCTGAAAAGCAATAGTACAATCTCAAAGCATAATACTCCTGATGAGATAAGTAATCAATTTCATCGGATGCGTATATTTTGTGATACATACTGTTCGATTCTGCCGTTGCAATTGGCTATACTGCTAATCGATGAAAATCCTGAAACGGTCATAACGCTAAGATTTTTAACGGTCACTACCTGCGTGGCCGGATAAACCGAGCCTGCCATATATAATATGGGGGTAATAAGTTAGATAATGAGTGGGAAGAAAAAGCTGGTCGTTGTGCTCGGCTCAAAGCCTGGCGCTGTAATTCCTTACGGTGATGCAATTTACTGCGCCAATGCTGCCATTGGTTATTATGCAGAAACAGTTTGTCGATTCCCGATCGTGGTCAGTGTGCTCAATCCTGACGTGATTCACCCGAAAGAACGTAAGGAGGGCGCTTCGGGAAGGGATTTTTTTACGAGACAGTTCGAAATGATTATTGCATCCAAGCCTGAACGGGTTATTCTGACAAGAACGGGCAGTTTCGGGTTGCTCAGGGATGTGCTTGCTGATGCAGGGTTCAATCCACAGTTGACGGCGATTTCAGTTGAAGATCGACGAATGCTTGTCGGCAAGCTCAGCGGCTGTTATGACCCGATCTTGACACATGATTTTTTTTACTTGCCGCTTGCAAAAAAATTCAGGTATGCAGGTTCATTGACAAGTACATTTCTGAAAAGGTTACTGAACAAACGAAAGGATTGCGGCTCTGCATTCAGGCCATCAACTGGTATTCTGGCTCTGTTATTCGCTATCGCTGATTATGGCGCTGATGCCGAATATGTCATTTGCGGCATTGGTATACGAAAAAGGAGTGAATATCTGGGAGCAAACAATAAACACAAGCGAGACCTTCCCCAGCATGTCTTTGCCGATAGCAAGGTACTGAAAAAACTGTCTCGGCGTTACCATCTTTCAACGACAGAGCCAGAAATTATGCATATGCTCCCGGCTTACCAGACTCGAGACGATACATAAAATATGCATCATTGTTTCCTGGTCAATGCTGAGTCGTGATGATTTCTCTCATGTTCTGGTCATTTTCCGATCGATCAATACGAGCGAAGTCCTGATATGGGAGCTGTTTTTTCAGACAGTGTCTGCAAGAGATAGCGTTCGAGGTTGCTTACCATAGCCTCGGTAGTGAACGTGTTCTTAACCCGCTCATAGCCGGCTTGGCCGAGGGTATAGAGTGCTGAAGGGCTATCGATGATGGATCTGATCGCATCTGCAATGGCCTGTGGATCCCTTGGAGGGATGATGATGCCTGTATTGCACTCCGTACCGGATTCGTTTGTTCCCATAAGCTCCCGGGCGCCGTTGACATCCGTGGCGACGACAGGTTTTCCCATGGCCATCGCCTCCATGACAACGTTAGGCATGCCTTCGAAAAGCGATGCCAGGACGAACAGGTCGCAACCTTTGAGCATGGGGTTAATATCGTCGCTGAAGCCCAGCAATGCGACTGTATCTTCGAGTTTCAACCGACGGATCTGGTTAGTGAGATCATCCTCAAGCTTGCCGTCTCCTGAGATGGCAAAGAGCAGGTCGCTGCGTTCTTTTCTGAGGATGGCAGCCGCTTCGATCAGATAATTGAACCCTTTCTGCCCGGAGAGGCGTCCTGCGCTGTAAATGATTTTTTTTCTGGAGAAACGGGCGGCAAAATTATACGGTTCGACCTTTTCGGGAATATCAAGCCCGTTGTATATCACCTTGACGAAATCGGCGGGGAACCAGCCGTACTGCGAGTAGGTGTCCCTGATGGTTCTGCTGTTGGTGATGATGCCGTCGGTAAGGTTGGTGATCGTTACTTTATGTTTCCATTTGCGACTGCAGAGCAGCATGCCATGGCGGGCAAGAACAATAGGGGTTTTTGCCAATCGTGCGGCAAGGCCGGCGACGCGAACATCCTTGTTGAGGTTGCAGATCAGAATATCGATGTTGTGCTGTTTGAGGTAGTGTGCGATTCTCAGTGTGGTCAGCGGGCTCAGGTCTCCCCGGATTTCGAAGACTTTCGTACTGACGCCTTTTGATCTGGCGTACTCGATAGTTCGGGAGTTCTTTTTGCTTGCGATAACGACGTTATGGTTTCTTGCTCCCAGCCCCCTGGCGGCATTGACCATCCATTTTTCGCCGCCGCCGAACTTGTTGCGGCCTATGGAGTTGACGAAAAGAACGTTCATGAGCGTTGCCTGTTCAGGGTCATTTCAGTTAAGAATTCGAGCAGTTCCTTATCCATACGGGGTATCGAAAAAAGCTGTGTGACTGTTATATGGGCAGCCGAACCGACAGCGTTCCGGTGTTGCGGGTTATGGTACAGTTTGCCGATGACTGCTGCAAGTTTTTTTTCGTCGGCGAAAGGCACCAGAAAGCCGTTTTCGCCATCCAATATGATTTCCTCAATTCCTCCTGATGGCGTACTTACCGGTACTGAGCCGAGGTACATGGCTTCGAGCAATGCGTTTGAAATGCCTTCGGAACTCGATGTAGACACAAATATATCACATGTCTTGTAGAGTGGGTAGGGATTGTCAAGAAATCCGGTCAGCACGACCTTGTCATCTATGTTGAGCGTTTTGACAAGTTGTTTCAGTTCTATGAGTTGCTGGCCGTCACCGGCAATGATAAGCGCTGCATCCGCGTCAGGAGAGTTCCTGAGGAATGCCGCGAATGAGCGGATTAGCATATCGAAACCTTTTCGGGCGGTCAGGGAGCCTGCTGCTGCGATAATGAATGATGCGGGTTTTGGAAAGGGTTCGTTGGAACGAATGTCGAGTTGGCGGCAATCAAGACCATTGTAGATTACCCGTATCTTTTCCGGTTCAATCCATTTTGTGACAGCAAGTGTCTCCCTGATTTTGCGTGAATTAACGATGATGCCGTCGGCCAGGGTTCGATAGACAAGTTTATGCCAGAAGGTGTCCTTGAGAGGCCGGTTGATGCCGAGCCGCAGGATGTTAACGGTACCGCATATCCGGCTGACAATGCCGGCAATAACATAATCCTTCCGCTTTGTTGGTATCAGTATATCGATATGCTCTTTCCTGATGATGCCTATAAGCCTGACGATGGTAACGGGATCGATTTCGGCTATAAAGGGCAGCCGAAACGTTCTGATGCCGAATCTTCTTGCGATTCGCGTGTCGCGATACGCAAGAAAGGTGTTGTGCTTTCCGGCAATCGTTTCAGCGGCAAGCAGGGTCCATTTTTCGTTGCCGCCCCAGCCGCGCCTGGCGGAATTCAGGAAAAGGATATTCATTCTGTGAACGAGCGCTTCGTCATGATAAAAAATGACATCGTGCGAAAAATACTGATTTTCGGTCAGTATGCTTCAACTGCTCAGGAATTGTTGCGGTTTTGAAAATTAATTTTACTATTTCTTACCATTAAACATTGATTTACTTGTCTGTTTTACAATGGGTTTTATCTCACTTGACAAAGCCGGGCTCATCGGGAAAGGATCTTCCCGTTTTTGTTATCAGCATCCGTCCGACCGCTGTAAATGTATAAAGATACAGAAGAACCCTGCCCTGAACATTACTTCCGAGGAGGTGAAACATTATCGAAAGTTCATCCGGCGAGGGATATCCTGGGAGATGGTCGCAAGGTACCATGAAACGGTACTGACAGACCAGGGGCCTGGAGCAGTTTTCGATATGCCTCGCGACTTCGATGGCAACGTTTCACGAACTTTGCATCATTATCTCCTGTCGGACGAGAGCAACTCCCGGATTGCTGTTATCATGGCGTCGGCACTTATGGATCTTAAGCGATACCTGTTGAAACAGAACATTATCATCAGAGAGTTGAAACCGGAGAATCTTGTCTGGTGTCGAGCAGGTGAATGTCACGGTCGATTCATTCTGGCCGACGGGATCGGCAATAACCAGTTTATTTCAGTCGCGACATACCTCAAACGATTTGGTCGCAGGGTTATCAATCGTAAGTGGGCTACTTTTGAACGTGATCTTCGCGAACTCTATTCCGGCAGTTCTTTCTCTGGTACCCTGCTGCTGTATCTTTGATATGATGCGATCTAATGTCGGCAGGTTTTTGTTGATTTTACACTGCCTGGTCATAGATTTCTTTACAGAATGTTACAATGCTTTCAGTCATGACAGGGATGCTGAATTGTCGGATGACGGTCTCTTTTGCCCGGTGGGCAATGATTTGCCTTTCGTTTTCGTTCCGGTAAAGCCGTTCGATGATGGAGGCAAGGCGTTCTTCGTTGCCGTAGTCAACCAGAAAGCCGTTACTTTCTTCATCAATGACTTCTTGTACACCGCCGGCAAATGTGCTGACAGGAGCGCATTCGAGGTACATGGCTTCGAGCAATGCGTTGGAAAGCCCTTCATTCGTTGACGTCATGGCAAAGATGTCGCATTGCCGCAGCATCGGGTAAGGATTTGCGATGAAGCCGGTGAAACGTACCCGGTCTGCTATGCCAAGTTTACTTGCCAGAGTTTCGAATTCCGGCTGATCGGCTCCTTCTCCCATGATAACGAGTCCTGCATCTGCATTCGGGTTGCTCCTGATGAAAAGTGCAAAGGAGCGGATCAGATAGTCGAATCCTTTGTTTCTGGTTACCCGGCCGAGCGCTCCTATGGTGAACGGATAAGGTTTTTCAGCGGGTTCATGCTTCAGGCGATCGATTTCTTTCGTGTCAAGTCCGTTATATATGACCTTGATCCGCGCTTTCCGGAACCAGCCGGTACGGAGAAGGGTATCCCTGATTTTTTCTGCGTTTACGATGAGAGCTTCGGGGAGGGTGGCATACATGAATCGTTGCCATGGCCAGCGAAGTCTGCGGTCTGCCCCAAGTCGGGCGATGACAGGCGTTTCGGTGATTCGCCCAGCTATGCCGGCCAGGAAATAGTCCTTTCGCTTTGTAGGAATGACGACTTCGATTTTCTCTTTTCTGATCAGGCGCACAAGTTTGTAGAGCGTATACATGTCGATATGGCTCAGGCAGGGAAGGCGGTATTTTTTTATGCTGAACCGGTTCCCGACGACCTCGCGCCGATAGACCAGCATTGTTTGATGGCCTGCTTCTGCAAGCGATTCTGCCGCCATGCAGGTCCATTTTTCCGTTCCGCCCCAGGTTCTTGCGGAGTTCATGAGGAGAATTCTCATGGAGAAACCATATTGTTTGTTGTGCGGGCAACCGGAAATGCCTTGCGTATTTTTCGGGAGGTTTGATACCGGTGTTTCGTATACTCAGCTTCGGTTCGCCGTAACCGGCCTTCGTTAAAATTAGATGTTTTTTTCAATTATCCTCCGTTCATCTGCATGTTGCTTAAGCTGGATGACAGGCCGTCGTTTCTGTTCAGCGCTTTCGTGCTGCTGGCCCTGATGGCGTTTTATGCAATTGCCGGCAGTGTTCTGCTGATGGTTCTGCCCGGCGGCATATCGGCGGTTCACGATCCTGTGCAGGGTGGAGCCGGGATGGTTGGGGCTTTGCGTTTTTCACAGGTTGCCGCTCAGGTGCTTGTTCTCGGGCTGCCGGTACTGCTGCTTGCATGGGTGCATACGCGGAGTCCGCTGCCGGTATCGAGGACATCGCTGCAGTTTCTGGGCGTAAAGGAAACGGTTTCCCTTCGGCAGGTTCTGTATGCTGTTCTCGGAATGATTTCGCTGCAGCCGCTGCTTTATTCCGTTATCGAACTTCAGGATCTTTTTTTATGGCCTGCTCTCGGCCCGGCCGGCGCGGGGGTGGTCGAGAGCCGCAAGCTGCTCGATGCCGTAATTCAGAGGCTCGCGGGAGTGCATTCGCCCGGCGAGGCCGCCGTTGTCGCCATTGTGCTTGCCCTGACGCCGGCTTTATGCGAGGAGCTGCTGTTCAGGGGATATCTGCAGCAGAACTGGTATAAGGCGCTTACCCCGTCAGGTTCCGTGCTTTTCACCGGATTCGTTTTTGCGGTTTTTCACCTCAGTGCGGCCAATCTTGTTCCGCTTACGATTCTGGGGTGGTATATTGGGTATATTTTCCTGAAAAGCGATAACCTTGCCGTGCCGGTTTTCGTACATCTTTTCAATAATATTGCGGCACTTGCCGTTATTCATGCTTTCGGGCCGTCACCGGAAGAGCCCTACGGGCTGGTTTTGTCGTTCTGGTGGTGGTCTGCCGTTGCCGGCAGTCTGTTTCTATTTGCGTTTTTCATGCGCCGGTTCAGGGCCTCGTGCTCCTGAATCGGCAAGCAGTTTTTTTCGTTAATCGATTTCTATGGGAAAGCTTCTCGGCATCAATCTTCTGCAGCGTGTTCTGGTGGCCATTGCAGGCATACCGGTTCTGGTCTGGGTAATCAAACTCGGAGGATTGGCTTTTTTTCTGCTGCTTCTTGTGCTTTCGCTTGCGGCTACCTATGAGTTCTACCGGCTCGCAATGCACAAGGCGGCGCCTCCTCCGCTCTGGCTCGCGTTGTTTCTGACGGTTCTTCTGCAGCTTAATTTCTATACCGGTACGGTAGATACCTGGGAACTGCTGCTCGGAGTTGTTCTGCTGCTTTTCGTGATCGAGCTGTTTCGAAAGGATGGTTCCCCTCTGCTCAATCTCGGTTCCGTTCTGACGGCACTTCTTTACGTGAACCTCTGTTTCGGAGCCTTGCTGCAGCTGCGTCGCCATGGGCATGACGGCGAGGGCGAAGCGCTGGTTCTGCTGATGTTCGTTTGCGTCTGGGCTGCCGATATTTCGGCTTATTTCGGCGGGAGCATGCTCGGGGGACGGTTTATCAGAAGGAAACTTTTCGAGCGGCTCAGCCCGAGCAAGACGTGGGAGGGATATATGGCGGGGCTTGCCGGAAGCGTTGCGGCTTCGGCGGTCTGCTTTCAGCTGATGACGCAGCTTTCTCCGGCAGCAGTTTTTTTTACAGGCGTTCTGATCGGCGCGGTAAGTCCCGCAGGCGATCTTATCGAATCGATGTTCAAGCGCGACGCCGGGGTCAAGGATTCCTCTTCGCTTATTCCCGGCCATGGGGGCGTGCTCGACCGGTTCGACACCATCATGTTCGTTTCCCCGATTGTTTATTTTTTATCTTCCCGGCTTTAGCAATCCACAGAAAGGGTTGTACAGTACCCGATCAATTTTTTTTATATTACAAGCTTGTTTTCACGAGGCTGGAGAGTGATCCGGACTCGAAACGGACTGGATCATAATTGCAAGGTTGTGTGACAATGAAAATCGAAACTCTTCTTTCCGCCGGCTATATCGCCCTGAATCTCGAACTGGAAACAAAAAGCCAGGTTATCGATGCCATGCTCTCGATTGTTTCCGGCCATCCCGGCGTGAAGGATGCCGCGAGGCTGCGCAGCGATGTCCTGCGTCGTGAGCAGGAAATGTCGACAGGGATCGGCAAGAAGATCGCCCTGCCGCATGCCAAAACCGCTTCGGTTACGCAGCCGGTGCTCGCCCTTGCCACCTTGAAGCATGATCTCGATTTCGATGCTATCGATAACGAACCGGTCAGGATCGTTTTTCTTCTTGCCACGCCGGAAGAGATGCTTGCCGAGCACCTGAAGCTGCTCGGACGCATTACGAGGCTTGCGGGTCGCAACGATTTCAGGGAACGGCTTATCGCCGAGGGTTCTCCGGATGGCGTTTTGGCGTTGTTCCGCGAGGAAGAGAAGGATTTTCCGCAGATATGAGGAAGGAAACAGGAGATAGGAGATGGGAGTCAGGAGATAAAAGATGGGAGGGAAATGTGGGAATGGCGGAGGAAAGATTTCGTGATGGAATTGAATAGTGGATTAACAGAACAGGTTTGCCAGAGAATCGTATGTCGAGTTATCAGGTCGTAAAGGGAGCGCGGGATATTTTTCCCGATGAGATGGTGCAATGGAAATATGTCGAGGAAGTGATACGCCGGCTTGCCGGTGTTTTCGGTTTCAGCGAGATACGCACTCCGGTTTTTGAGTATACCGAGCTGTTTCAGCGGAGCATAGGCGCCTCTACCGATATTGTCGGCAAGGAGATGTTCACCTTCTGTCCCGATGGCTCCGAACGCTCGATAACGCTCAGGCCCGAGATGACCGCAGGCGTGATGCGTGCGGTGCTGCAGAAAAATCTGCTTGTTTCGGCTCCGGTACAGAAGCTCTACTATATCAGCGAACTGTTCCGGAAGGAGCGACCCCAGGCGGGACGTCAGCGTCAGTTTACGCAGTTCGGCGCGGAACTGCTCGGGGCATCATCTCCTGCGGCCGTTGCCGAGGTTATCATGTTCATGATGCAGGTATTCGGTGAGCTTGGCCTCTCGGGTCTGCGGCTGAGGATCAATTCGCTTGGAAGCGCCGATGACCGGAGGATGTACAGGGAGGAGCTGCGTTCATACCTGGCGCCGCATTACGGAATGCTTGACCAGGCATCCAGGGAACGGTTCGAAAAGAATCCGCTGAGGATACTCGATTCGAAAAATCCCGATATGCAGGAGATCGTTTCCGGCGCTCCCAAACTGCATGAGCATCTGGGCGATGAGGCTCGCAGGGATTTCGATCAGGTCCTCGGTTACCTCGCCGGACGGGGTATCGATTTCAGTATCGATCATCTTCTGGTTCGCGGTCTTGATTACTACAGCTATACTGCGTTTGAGGTTTCATGTACGGCGCTTGGCGCGCAGGATGCGCTTGGCGGCGGAGGAAGATACGATTCCCTTGCTCTGGAACTCGGCAGCCCGAAAGAGGTTCCTGCCGCCGGGTTCGCTGTCGGTATGGAGCGACTGCTGATTGCCATGCAGAAGCAGAGGCTTCTGCCCGAGGCGGTGCCGCCGGGTCCGGAGGTATTTATTATTGTTCCGCAGCAGGAGTATTTCGACCAGGCGTTCGATATAGCGGCTCGATTGCGGAGCGCTGGAGTCGGCACGACGATCGATCTGGCAGGAAGAAGCATGAAGGCTCAGTTGCGCGAAGCAAACAGAATGCGGGCAGCATCGGCGCTGTTCGTTGGGGGCGACGAAATCGCATCGGGGCTGTTCCCGCTCAAGGATCTCGCTTCATCCACCCAGGAGGCGCTTTCTCTGGATGCGGTGATCGGGCGTCTGCGTCATGCTTCGATAATAAAAACCCAACAGCCATGAGCCGGCTGCATACGGTAACGGTTTACGGAAAACCGGATTGCTGTCTGTGCGATCAGGCGATGGCTGTGTTGTATAAAGTACAGTCGGCAGAGCCTTTCGTCCTTGAAAAAGTCGATATTTCGTACAGGGAGGATCTCCTTGAGCGTTACGGCGCCAGAATACCCGTCATTGCTGTCGACGGCGTCGAGGCGTTCCGTTACCGCATTCGTGAAGAACGGCTTCTCGAGCTGCTTTCCGGCAATGTTCCCTATACAGGAAATAATACCGGAAAGGAACGCGGCATTATTTCCTGAATGCAATCATCATTACTCGATATGCTTAAATTCATACTGCTCGCTCTGGTGCTCATTCTTCTGGTCCGCCTGGTGCTTAAGTTGCTGGGCAGGAGTTTCTTCATCAGGTATCGCGTCGATCTTCCCGGAAAAGGGAACGGGAGGGTTTCGCGTCCGGATTTCCGGAAAAAAACAGAGGACGCCGATTATGAAGTGATCGGAACGCAGTTGAGAGAGAGCGATTCTTCTTCACGCAAGGAGGCTTGACTATTCAGCCATTTTTTGCTACATTACATATCAGGGTTCGAACAGGCGCAGATCGATCGAAAGAGGTGACAAGTGGGGCTAACCCCACTTTTTTGTTTTCAGGATAAAACGAGAAAGGGCGAAAGGCGGCGATGCAAGGGGTGGAAGAAAAAATCAAACGTTGTATTCATCAGGTGCTGGAATCGTCTGCCGGTACCCGGGGCGAGGGCGTCTACCTTGTCCGGCTGCAGGTGAAAGGGGCCGGAAGGCACAGGAAAATCGAGGTGCTGCTGGACAGCGACAAGGGTATACGCATTGACCAGTGTTCATTTTTCAGCCGAAGGATACGGGAACTGCTCGAAACCGATGTTGAGCTACCGCTATTGACCGGCGAGGATTTCGATCTTGAAGTTTCTTCTCCGGGACTTGGCGAAGCTATCATTAATCCAAGGCAGTATATCCGGCATACCGGCAGGCTGCTGCGGGTTGTTTATACCGGAGAGCAGGGTGAAGAGGCAACAGTTACCGGTCGGCTGGTCAGGGTTATTATGGCTGCCGATAGCGTGACGTCGCTGGAACTCGCCTTGTTGAAAACAGGTAAAAAAAAGACAGGCGTCAGGCCGGAGCTCATTGAGCTTGCGCTCGGGCGCATCGTCAGGGCGGTTCCGGAAGTTGAATGGTAGCGGTTCAGGCATAACGGGAGAATTTTTACTTTTTATAAGCACAATCAGCAAATGAGATGGCGAGAAAGCAGGTAAAAGCGGAAGGTCAGGACAGGAGGGCGCAGATTGCAGGTGCGTTCGGCGAGATCGAGCAGTCGAAGATTTTTCTTGACAAGAAAGTGGAGAGTGCGGCTGTCAAGATGGATATTGCTGATCTTCTCAAGGATATTATCCAGAAGCAGCTCCGCAAGGATTATGATCCTGAGGTCGAGGCCAATATTTTCATCAATCCTGAACGGGGCGATTTCGAAGTCTATATTCTCAGAAAGATTGTCAGCGAAGTCGATATTCCCGCTATCGAAATCAGTCTGGACGAAGTAAGGAAAATCGACGATTCCCTTGAACTCGGGGATTACTATGAAGAGGGGCCCATTCGTCTTGAGGATTATCTGAGCAGAAAATCAATACAGATCATCAAGCAGTCCGTTCAGAAGAAAGTCCGCGATCTCGAACGTCTCGTCGTTTACGAGGAGTGCCTTGAAAAAGTGGGGGAGGTTGTAGCCGGCGAGGTCTATCAGGTCCGGTCTAACGAGGTTATTTTCACCTACAATACCTCAAAGGACCATCGGGTCGAGCTGGTGCTTCCGAAATCGGAAATGATGAAGAAGGATAATCCGCGCCGCACTCCGAGGATGAAGCTCTACGTCAAGCGGATAGAGCGCGAGAAGGTCAAGGTTCGCCTCGATGACGGGGAAATAGTAGAGCGCGAAAAGCCGGACGGCGGCATGAAAGTGATCGTTTCGAGGGTTGACGACAGGTTCCTGTATAAATTGTTCGAACACGAAGTTCCGGAGATTCTCGATGGACTCATTGTCATCAAGGGAATTGCCCGCGTGCCTGGAGAACGCGCTAAAGTCGCAGTGGAATCGACCAGTTCGCGTATCGATCCGGTTGGCGCGAGCGTCGGATATCGCGGCAAGCGCATACAGAGCATCGTCAAAGAGCTCAATAACGAAAATATCGACGTTATCTACTATACCGACGAGCCGCAGATCTTTATTGCCAGGGCGCTGCAGCCGGCAAAGATCGATCCGCTTACGGTGCATGCAGACATGAAAACACGCAAGGCAAGGGTGATGCTCAAGCCCGATCAGATCAAGTACGCTATCGGCAAGAATGGCAACAATATCCATCTGGCAGAAAAACTTACGGGTTACGAGATCGACGTCTACCGGGATGTTATCGACAAGTCGATGGAGGATCCCACGGATATCGATATCATCGAATTCCGCGAGGAGTTTGGCGACGACATGATTTACCAGCTTCTCGATGCAGGACTCGATACTGCCAAAAAAGTGCTCAAAGCCGGCGTCGAAGAGATCGAGCAGGCGCTTGTAGGACCGGTAAGGATCGAGGAGGTGCTGGTTTTCGGAAAAAGCAGCCGGAAGACGCCGCTCAAACCGAGAGAACGCAAAGTCACCGACGAGGAAAAGCGATACTGGAAGAAGATCGCCGACAATATCTACCGTACGGTCAGGGATCAGTTCACAGATGCCGATCTGTGCGACCTGTTCGACGAAAAGGAGTCGATTTTTCCGGATACGGAAGAGTAAGCGGAGCGGTACCCCGGAGATAACAGAGAGAGGATTAAGAGTCTATAAAATCGACAGGAGGATGTAATGGCCATTGAGGAGATGGAAAAACGATTTCGTATCAGCGACATAGCAAGGGAACTTCAGGTCAGTCCCCAGGAAGTCCTGCAGTTTGTCAAACAGGAAGGGGGCCGCGTGGCGTCTACATCCTCTATGGTCGATCAGGGTACTCGCGAGTTGATTTTCGGCCATTTCAGCGATGAGAAGAAAATGGTCGATGAGACGTTGAAAATCAGGCAGGAAAAGCAGCGCAGGCTTTCAAGGCTCGAAGAGCAGTCCAGGAAAACCTATGAAAAGGAACGCCAGCTGAAGGAAACTCTCAGCAGCGGAGTGACTTCGGCGGCAGGCCAGGACGTTAAAAAAGAGGGAGCCGTTCTGCAGGCAAAGCCGGTCGTGCCCGAACATGTCAGAACGGAAGAACTGGATGCCCTTGCCGCGGCACTCTTTCATGCCGAGCCTGAAGCGCAGGCTGCTGATGAAGAGCCTGCCAGGCCGGAGGAGGTCGTTGCGGCCGCTATCGAGGATGTGCAGCCTGAAGCTCCTGCGGTTCAGGAACCCGCACCTGCTCCTGTTGTTCCCGAAACTCCTTCGGTGAACGAGCAGCTTGTTTCTTTTGCCGCTCCCAGAAATATCGGAGGTCTCACGGTCATCGGCACTCTCGACATGCAGTCCCCCTTCGAGCGCGGCAGCGAGGCCGACAAGAAAAAGAAGGGCCGTAAAAAGAATTTCCAGGAACAGGCCGACGAGCTCAAGGGGGAATTCGAAACGACCGTCGCCGAAGACGGTACCGTAAAAAAGAAAGTGGTCAAGCCTGCCGGCGAAGAGGGCGCTGCGGCTGCGGCGACCGACGATGCAGCGAAAAAGAAGAAGGGCAAGAAGAAGAAAAAGCCTGAGGTGGATGACAAGGTTATATCAGCCAATATCAGGACTACCATCAGCGGCATGGACGACAGCGGAGGATCAGCTTCCCGTCAGAAATTCCGCAAGATGCGCAAGATCGAGCGCGAGCGCGAGCAGGAAGCTGCCGACGCGTTTCGCGAGTCGCAGCAGACGATCGTCAGGGTTACCGAGTTCGCTTCTCCGCATGAACTTGCCGAACTTATGGGTGTCACCGCAAGGGATATCATCCAGAAATGCTTTCAGCTCGGCAAATTCGTTACCATCAATCAGCGCCTCGACAAGGAAAGCATCGAGCTGATAGCGCTTGAATTCGGTTTCGAAGCCGAGTTCATTTCCGAAGTAGAGGCAACTGCTGTTGTCGAAGAGGCGGACGAGCCCGAAGATCTGCAGGTACGTCCACCGGTCGTGACGATCATGGGCCATGTCGATCACGGCAAGACCTCGCTGCTCGACTATATTCGCAACAGCAATGTCGTCGCCGGCGAGTCGGGCGGCATCACCCAGCATATCGGAGCGTATGAGGTGACCGTGGAAGGTCGGCGCAGGATTACCTTCCTCGATACTCCGGGTCATGAGGCTTTTACCGCCATGAGGGCGCGAGGAGCCCAGGTAACCGATATCGTCATTCTCGTGGTAGCTGCGGACGACAGCGTTATGCCGCAGACCATCGAGGCGATCAATCATGCCAAGGCTGCCGGCGTCCCGATTGTTGTTGCCATCAACAAGATCGACAAACCCGAAGCCAACCCCGACAAGATCAAGACCCAGCTTTCCGAAGCCGGAGTGCTTGTCGAAGAGTGGGGCGGAGAGCACCAGTGCCAGGAGATTTCCGCAAAGAAGGGAATCGGTATATCCGAACTGATGGAAAAGGTGCTGACCGAGGCGGAAATCCGCGAGTTGCGGGGGAATTTCTCGCGAGAGGTCAACGCCCACGGTATTATTGTGGAGTCCGAGCTCGACAAGGGCAAGGGCGTTATATCAACGGTGCTCGTGCAGCGCGGCTTCCTGAAGGTCGGCGATCCTTTCGTCGCCGGAAACACGATGGGCAAGGTTCGCGCACTCATGGACGAACGTGGCAAACGGATTCTTTTTGCCGGTCCTTCCCAGCCGGTCAGAGTGCTCGGGTTCGAAGATCTCCCCCAGTCCGGCGATGTACTGACCGTCATGGACTCAGACCGGGATGCACGGGAGCTTGCCCAGAAACGCCAGATCATCCGCCGTGAGCACGAGTTCCGCCGCAGTACCCGCGTGAAGCTCGACAGCATTGCCCGCCAGATCAAGGAGGGCCTCATGAAAGAGCTGAACGTGATCATCAAGGCCGATACGGACGGTTCGATCCAGGCTCTGGCCGACGGCCTCATGAAGATCCAGAACGAAGAGGTGAAAGTGCAGATCATCCACCAGGGGGTCGGTCAGATCACCGAAACAGACGTGCTGCTTGCCGCGGCTTCGGATGCCATCATCATCGGATTCAGGGTTCGTCCGAACGTCAATGCCAAAAAGCTTGCGGAAAAAGAGGATCTCGATGTCCGCTTCTACAGCGTCATCTATCATGTGCTCGAAGACGTGGAGAAAGCGCTCGAAGGCATGCTCTCTCCGGAACTTCACGAGGAGAGTCTCGGCTCGCTGGAAATCCGTCAGGTATTCCGGGTTCCGAAAGTCGGCAACGTCGGAGGATGTTATGTGCTCGAAGGCAAAATTATCCGGGATTCGAAAGTCAGGCTGCTGCGTGAAGGCGTGCAGATATACGACGGGCAGCTCGATACGCTCAAGCGCTTCAAGGATGACGTCAAGGAGGTCGATGCAGGCTACGAATGCGGCGTCTCACTGAAGAATTACGACGACATTAAGAACGGCGATATTGTCGAGGCATACCGTATCGTTGAAAAGAAACGTAAACTCTGAACATCGGGAAACGGGTAATGTCGATACGAACCGAAAAAGTTGCTTCGCTGCTCCAGCATGAGCTTGGCGCCATTCTCGAAAAAGAGCTTCCGAGGAGCGGTGCGCTTCTGACGATTGTCGATGTCAAAGTCACCGCCGATCTCGGTATCGCCCGCATCTATGTTTCCATTATCGGATCCGCGGAGCAGCAGGCGGATATCATGGCATGGCTGCACGATGAGACTAAAAATATCCGAAAGTCGCTCTCGACGGTTATCCGCCATCATTTCAGAAGAATACCCGAGATAGAGTTTTATGAGGACCGGCTCTATGAAAAAGCAAACCGCATCGAGCAGTTGCTCAGAGAGGTCAGAAAATCGCCGGAAGGGCATGAATGAACGCTTGCGGAAAAACAGGACGGCGGGATGCACGAACATGGCAGCGAACAGCTGAACAGCGATAACGGAGCGTTTCTTCTGGTAGACAAGCCGCTGGACTGGACATCGTTCGATGTCGTGGCCAAAGTGAGAAACGCATACCGTAAAAGCGGGATGAAACGCAAGGTGGGGCACTGCGGTACGCTCGATCCCAGGGCTACCGGGCTGCTTATTCTTGCCACCGGCAGAAAAACACGCGAAATATCCGGGCTGGAGGCATTGGACAAGGTCTATGAAGGTACTATCAGACTTGGCGCTCAAACCGAAAGCCACGATACCGAAACGCCGGAATACGGCCATTGCGATACGGCACATCTCGATTTACGCTCCATACATGCCGCAGCCGCGGCTTTTACAGGCCCGTCTCTCCAGCAGCCGCCCATGCATTCGGCTGTCCGGCATAACGGCAAACGTCTTTACGAACTGGCCAGGAAAGGGCAGGTTGTCAATGAGCGCAAGGCACGGGAGATCGTGATACATCGTTTTGAAATCACCGCCGTCGATCTTCCGTATGTTTCGTTCGTGCTCGAAGTTTCGAAAGGAGCCTATATCAGGGTGATAGCCCATGAGTTCGGCCGCATGCTCGGCGTCGGGGGCTATCTTGCTTCGCTCCGCAGAACCTCGATCGGTTCGTATGCCCTCAGCGGTTCGCTGAGCGTAGAAGAAACGGTCGCAGCCATTCTTTTCGGTTGCGCGCTTCCGTCTGTACAAAGGAGTTGATTGTCCCATGCAGGTTTTAGTTTACCATAATCGCCAGTTGTGTCCGTACGGTACGCCCGATGCGCTCATATCTGACGCGAGGGAGGATTCCGCCGTGACCGTCGGTTCTTTCGACGGCGTGCATCTGGGGCACAGAAAAATCATTTCGAGCATGCTCGAAACTGCTCGCCGGCAGTCGCTCAGGAGCGTGGTCGTGACCTTCGATCCGCATCCGAGACTGGTGCTTAAAGGAGGAGACGGCGAAAAACTCGAAATCCTGACGACGATCGACGAGAAGATCGGGCAGATAGGCTCGCTCGGAGTGGACCTGCTTGTGGTTGTGCGTTTTACACCGGAACTTGCCGCCTGGAGTTCAGAAGAGTTTATCGGGGAGCTTCTGGTTCGGACGCTTTCTGCTAAACAGGTGACGGTAGGATACGATCACGGGTTCGGCAGGAACCGCAGAGGCAGCGGCGCCACACTTGCCGAGCTTGGCGTGGCTCATGGTTTTGCCGTTCAGGTTGTCGGCGAGCTGCGTATCGACGGTGCACATATTTCAAGCACAAGAATACGAACCCTGCTCCATAATGGAGCGATAGTCGAGGCTAACAGTTTTCTCGGCGCGCCGTATATGGTGAGCGGGCAGGTTGTCGACGGTCGGAAACTTGGTCGCGCACTGGGTTATCCTACCGTCAATCTCTCGATTCCCGACCCGAGGAAGCTGCTTCCCCATACCGGGGTCTATGCTGCGACAACAATAATCGCCGCTCAGCGATACAAAGCCATGATGAACATCGGCAGCCAGCCGACCATACCGGGAGAAAGAGGCAAACAGATCGAAGCGCACATTCTCGGATATTCGGGGCTGCTGTACGGAAGGGATCTCAGGTTCAGCCTTCATGCATTTCTTCGCGACGAAAAAAAATTCGGGTCTCTTGCCGAGCTGCAGGAACAGCTTGAAAAAGATAAAAAAACCGTCGAGTTGTTTTTTGAATAATATTATATTACAGGTCAGTTGATTTAACTTACTAAATGCATCGATATGAGTCTGACAAAAGAGAACAAGAGCGAAATTATTGCCCAGTTTGGCGGAGCTGCCGGGAATACCGGCAAAGCCGAGGTTCAGGTTGCGCTGTTCAGTCGCAGGATTACCGATCTTACCGGCCACCTGCAGCAGCATCCCAAGGATAAGCACTCCCGTCGGGGCCTGCTCATGCTCGTCGGAAAGCGCAAAAAAGTTCTTAACTACCTCAAGAACGTCGATATCGACCGCTACCGCAAAGTCATTGCCGAGCTCGATCTTCGCAAGTAATCCCTGTTTTTGCCTGATTCCTGCAGGGGTGTTCCCTGCAGCGGCTCTTAATAAAAAGTACGAAGCGAGGGAGATGCCATGTTGGAAAGCATGACCGGGTACGGCAGCGCAGAACGTGTGGAAGGCGGTGTGAGGATTCTTGCCGAGCTTCGTTCGGTCAATAACCGGTTTGCGGAAATCAGCGTCAAGCTTCCCCGTCAGCTATCGGCCTACGAGCTCGACGTCAGGGATCTTGTGCGTTCGAGGTTTCAGCGTGGAAAAATATCGGTATTCATTCAGTTGCAGACGGAACGCGACCAGTCCATTCCCGTTGTAGTCAATGCTTCGAAAGTGAGAGCCTACAGAGAACTGCTCGAAACCGTAAGGACCGAAGCGGGCATTGCGGCTCCGGTTTCGCTGGAGCACCTGTTGAGGTTTTCGGAAATATTCGATTCCGAAACCGGCAGCGAAGAGAACGTCGAGTGGTTGTGGTCGATAGTTCGGGAGCTTCTGCCGGAGGCTGCCGATGCATTGAAAAGCATGCGGCGTCGCGAGGGCGAGGAGCTTTCGCAGGATTTCTCCGCCCGCATAGCCGGAATTGATGGCACGCTTGCTGATATAAGGCGGATGGCCGCCGATAATCTCGACCAGACCAGGAAACGGCTTGCAGCAAAAGTCGAAAGCCTTGCGGCTCGCGATATGGCTTACAGTCGCGATCGTCTTGAAATGGAGCTGGTGCTTGCCGCGGATAAACTCGATATTACCGAGGAGCTGACCAGGTTTGCAAGCCACAACAAATTTTTTCTCGAAGAACTGCATAACAGCGAAAGCGGTACGGGAAGGAAGCTCAACTTCCTTCTTCAGGAACAACTGCGCGAGGCCAATACCATTGCGTCCAAATCGCAGAGCGCGGATATATCCCAGCGGGTAGTCCATATAAAGGAGGAACTCGAAAAGATCCGCGAGCAGTTGCAGAATATTGAGTGACAAGCCATGCCAGAGTGTATCGCGAACGGAAAACTTATTGTGTTTTCGGCACCGTCAGGTACCGGAAAATCAACGATTGCGGGAAAAGTTCTCAAGCGGATCGCCGGACTCGCTTTTTCCGTTTCTGCTACGACTCGCCCGAAACGTCCAGGCGAAGAGCATGGCGTGCATTACTATTTTCTTGATCGGCAGGATTTCGAAGAGCGTATCGCAAACGGCGGATTTATCGAGTACGAGTACTTTTTCGGCAATTACTATGGTACGCTGCTTGACAAAACTCTCGAAGCGGTCAATGCCGGACGCAATCTTCTGCTCGATCTCGATGTGAAGGGGGCTATGAACCTCAAAAAGCTGTTTCCCGGCAATGCTCTCCTGATTTTCATCAGGCCTCCCGATATGGAAACGCTCAAAACCCGGCTGACGGCGAGGGACGGCGAAAACCCTGTCGGCATCCAGGAGCGGCTCCAGAGGGCGGAACTCGAGCTTGGATATGCCTCATCGTTCGACGAGGTCGTCGTGAACGACGATCTGCAAAGAGCTGCCGACGAGGTGACGGCAATAATCACGAAATTCCTTTCAACTACGTAAATCACAAGATACATGTCGGTTAAACCCGTTGATTTGAACAGGTTGAGGAGCGCGCATGCAAACCTCTACGAAACGGTGGTCGCTATTTCGAAAAGAGCGCGCCAGATACATGAAGATGAACGCTCCGAACTCGAAGAAAAACTGCTGCCATACAAGGAGATGATCCGCAATCCGGCAAGCGAGTCTGAATCGGACAGGATTTTCCCGGAGCAGATCGCCATAAGCCTTGAATTCGAAGGCCGGGAGAAAGCCTCGCACAAGGCGGTTTCAGAGTATCTGAACGGCAGGTACGACTATACTATCGAAAAGGCGGCAGAACAAAAACCGGTGCAGGTTGAAGATGATGATGAAACTGACGGGGATTAACCAGATAACCCTGCGCGTCAACGACCTGCGGCTCGCCGAGGATTTTTATGCAGGCATACTCGGGATGAAAATCGATCACAGGGTCGGCGCCAATATCACCTACCTGAGGCTCAATTCTGATATGCTGGTGCTTGTCAAGGCCGAAACGCCCGGAGCTCCCGAAGCGAGAGACATCAGGGTAGACCATTTCGGTTTTCGCCTCGCTTCCGATTCGGAGGTCGATGAGGCGGCGGTTTATCTCGACGACCGCGGCGTGCACCTGATTACCCGTCCGGCTCAGAGACGCGAGGGGAGGGCATTTTTCGTCATGGATCCTGACGGCAACCTCATCGAGTTCTACTCCATGCACACTACCGGAATTCAGATCGACGACAGGGCTGTCGAAGATGCCTCTCCGTCGCGTCTGGCCGCCGGCAGCAGGCAGAAAATAGCCGACGAGTCGGATGTGAAAAAGCCCCGTCGCTCAAGAAAATAACAGGAATCACCCTCTTTCGTATCCGGGCAGCTTCAGGATCCGTTCCGCTTCGAGAAGCTGCTCCGGCGTATTGATGCCGCGGATTTCATCGGCATGCCCCGTTTTCCATGCGCATACCTTTCTGCCTTTGTCGAAACAGATGCCGAAAACGTCGGTAAGATAGTACTCACCCTGGGCGTTATCGGCCCTGATCTCTTTCAGCGCTTCGAACAGCACCTCCGCATCGAATACATAGACGCCGGAATTGATTTCATGCACCATGCGTTCTTCAGCGGTTGCATCCTTGTGCTCGACGATTCGCAAGACCTCGCCGTTATCCGGGTTTCTCACGATTCTTCCGTATCCGGAAGGATCGTCAAGTTCTGCCGTCAGCACGGTTGCCCTTGCCTGCTCCTGACGGTGGAATGCGATCAGTTCCGCAAGCGTTTTCCTTCGCACAAGCGGTGCGTCACCCGAAAGAATCAGCACGTCGCCCGAAAACCCGCCAAGAGCCGGCTCAGCCTGCATGACGGCATGTCCTGTGCCGAGTTGAGGCTGCTGCAGGACAGGGACGACAGGAAACATAGCCATCGCCTCAATAACCTGTTCGGCCCGATGGCCGACGATAAGTACCGTTTTTTCAGGCATGAGGCTTTCCGCAGTATGAATCACATATTCTACTATCGGTTTTCCATTCGCAGGATGCAGTACTTTCGGCAGATCGGATTGCATACGGGTTCCTTTTCCTGCCGCCATGATGATGATTGCAAGCGCCATAGTCGCTACATTTCGTTTATAAGGGGGTTACGACAGCGGTTCGTCTTCTTCGCCGACGCGGTGCCTGCGTTTCGGATTATTGCTCCGGTCTACGATAAGCACCATCGGTTTATGCTGCAACGCCTTTTCCTGATCGATAAGGGCGAATGTCATGATGATGATTTCATCGCCGGGCAGCGCGCAACGCGCTGCAGCGCCATTGAGCTGTATCTCTCTTGAACCGTGAGCCCCCTTTATGATGTAGGTTTCGAAGCGTTCGCCGTTGTTGTTATTGACGACGAGAACCTTTTCGTTCGGAATCATTTCGGCAAGCTCGAGCAGTTCGCTGTCTATGGTGATGCTTCCCTCATATTCAAGGTCTCCGCTTGTTACGATCGCGTTATGTATTTTTGATTTCAGCAGATGTAATTTCATGAACAGATTAGACGGTTGGTTTATCGGTTACTTGACAAGAGCTTCGCCGCTGGCTTTGAAAATTCTGTACTTTTTCAGGGCCTCGTCGCTTTCGAAACCGATGCCCTGAACGGTTCCATCGGGATCTGATATGGCGACGCGGCTGTTCGAACGGATCAGCCTGTCTTCAGCCGTACGTTTGAGGTAAGTCGTTTTCAGCACGGTCTGTCCGGACGTGGCGACCACGTTGCCGTATGCTTCGATATCCTGATTTTCATGTACCACAGCCCTGTCGGCCGTTATGGTGGTCGGGGGATTGCCGGTATTGCCGTAAAACGCAACGGCAACTCCGCCCTCAAGGATATAGACGCTCTTTCCCTCTCTCTGGAATTCCTCGGCATGTGCGGCCCTGAGGGATGCTTTTTTAATGCCGGCGTCCGTAAGCGCGAGATCGAGGTTCCAGCTCTCCTGTACGGGTTGTTTATCTGCCTCGAAAGGCGTCTCAAGCGAACGGCGCTCCTCAGGGGGAGCGCCGCAGCCGCCTGAGAGCAGAAAAGCCGTCAGGTTCAGAAAAATTGCAAAGCGTTTCAACGCGAAATCAACAGGAAATTATTTAATGTTCAGCTGATTCATCACCTTGAACGTGAGATCGTGGTCGGCAGTACCGTAGATCATGACGGATTTGTCGAGCACAAGCGTGAACCCGTCTTTCTGTGCAAGTGACTGTACGGCGCCGAGAGCTTTCTGTCGGATCGGAGCGATCAGTTCCTGTTCTTTCTTGTCCACGATGCCTCCACGTCCAAACTTGTCCTGCTGATATTTCTGTATTGCCTGGCCTTTCAGGTTCAGTTCCTTTTCTTTCTGATCTCTTGCGGCTTTTGCCATGGAAGGCGCCTGCTGCTTGTATGCTCCAACTGCTTTTTCGAAGTCGCTTTTCATGCGCTCCAGTTCTTTCTGCAAGGGGGCAGCTGTTGCCTGCAGGCTTGCTTCTGCCTGTTTGGTTTCCGGCATCTGCTGCATGATCCTTCCGAAATCAACCACGCCTATCCGCTCCGCGCCCGGGGCCGCGAAAGCCGATGGTGCGGCAAGGAGCAAGCCGAGAACCATTGCCGGCACAAATCGGCGCGTCCTCTTCATCACTTTTCCTGCGCAATGCATCATGTTCATCATGTACCTTCTTTGTTTGGTTGTTATTTATTGCCGGGAAGACCCGGTAAGGGTAGTTTACACCCATCAAAGGTAATAATTCCCCGATAAAATCCATAAAAAGGCAGAGAAACGCAACAAGCCGAAACAGGATGACCAAAAAACGGCATTATCAGCATTGCCGATCCCATGGCACGATATGGCATGAGTTCCTGTGCCGCAGTAAACAGGCGATACCGTTTCGCAAGCCGATGATGACTATTCTTTTCATCTGTTATCTGTTCCTGCAGAAGAACTGGCCGGGCAGCTGGACGACGGCCTTTTTCAGTTCAAGATCGAATAACAGGACGAGCAGTTCAGAAGTGTCGTATCCGGTCAGCATGGAAAGGGCATCGAGGTGTACCGGATCGGTATCCAGGCTTGAGAGCAGTCGTCGCTCCTCTTCGGAAATAGCGAGAGCCGCGCTGCCGGTACGGGTTGAGGCAATGGCCGTACCTCTGAGTGCGGGAATGTTCAGCTCATCAAGCACATCCTCCGTTGCAAGAACCGCTTTTGCCTGACCTGTCTGGATCAGCCGGTTCGTTCCTCGCGAATTGTGAGAGTAGATGGTTCCCGGTACGGCGAATACCTCCCTGTTCTGTTCAAGCGCGCATGAGGCCGTGATGAGCGCGCCTCCTTTCAGGTCGGATTCCACGATAATGGTGCCGAGCGTCATGCCCGCGATTATCCGGTTCCGTTTGGGGAATTTTGCGGGGAGCAGTTCGGAGCCGAACCGCTCTTCCGATACGAGGGCGCCCCGTTCAACGATTTCAGGCCAGATTTTTCCCTTCGGATCGGTATAGATCTGGTTGACGCCCGAGGCAAGCACGGCGATGGTTCGTCCTCCGGCCCTGATTGCGGCATCATGCGCAGCCGTATCGATTCCGTAAGCAAGACCGCTGACGATTTCCACTCCACGGGCAGCCAGTTCGCCAGAGAACTGCGCGGCAGCCTGTTTTCCGTATGTCGATGCCCGCCTGGTTCCTACCACCGCTATCGACGGATGATCGGGATCGGAAAGGGATCCCCGTACGAACAGAAAGGGCGGCGGATCGTAAATTTCTTTCAGAAGGGCCGGGTAAGCTGGATCGACAATCGTCACCAGCGCGGCCTGATGGCGTTCCAGCTCTTCAAGCTGGAGAAGAGCGGCTTCTTCGGCTTCCCGTCTTTTCCCGGCGCAGGAAAGGAATCCGGCTATCTCTTCGGCCAGCGAGCGTCCGATACCGGGAACCTCCAGAAAAACATCAGCCGATGCCCGAAGCAGATCGGGCCGGCAGCCGAACCGGTCGATGACAGCTTTGATTCTTGCCGGACCGAGTCCCGGAATGCCGGAGAGCGTCAGCAGAAAAAGCCCGGCCTCCAGTCCCTCATGCGGCTCCTTCATCGGCTGGATGTCAGAAATCGCGCTTCATGAGAATACCTGCAAACCCTTTCAGATATTCTCGTCCCTCGGCATAGGGCAACGGTTCCAACGCCGCAAGCGCATCCTCCGTGTCGCGGTTGATCATCGCGCGGGTTTCGTCGAGTACTCCGCTTTTTTCGAATATTTCGCGCACTTCGGTTACGCGTTCGGCTCCGATTCCGTTGTTGTCGATGATGGACTGCAGCAACTCCCTGTCGCTGCCGGAGGAGAGCTCTATGGAGCGCAGGAGCAGGTAGGTTTTTTTCCCGTTTATCACGTCGCCTCCGGCTATTTTGCCTGACTTCCCGTTATCTGCCATAATGTCGAGGAAATCGTCCTGGATCTGGAACGCCCTTCCGATTTTTTCGCCGAAGGTTACCAGCGAGTTCAGCTGCTCCTCTGTTCCGTTTCCGGCTACTCCTCCTGCTTCGAGGGCTGCAGAGATCAGCCGGCCGGTTTTTTTTGCGATCATGTCGAGATAGTCGGCGATCGTGGCGTTTTTTTTCTCCTCGAGTTCCATATCGAGAGCCTGGCCTTCGCAGATCGTGATGTTGGCGTGATTGAGGATGTGGATAAGTTCCCTGTGCCGCAGGGTCTTCGATTGCAGGGCCAGTTCATAGGCATAGGCGATCATCATATCTCCCGACAGGATCGCGGCATTCGTATTCCACTGCTTGTGGACGGTCGGGCGTCCGTGCCGCAGATCGGCCTGATCCATGATGTCGTCGTGCATCAGGGTGAAGTTATGCAGGATTTCGACGGCCAGCGCTGCGTTGAGGGCCTCTTCAGAGGAGCCGCAGACCGATTCCGCGGCAAGCAGGGTAAGAAACGGCCGGATTCTTTTTCCTTTTCCTTCGAGAATGTACCTTGCCGGAGCGTAAAGGGTTTTCGGATTGTCGGAGCTGAAGCATCCGGAAAGTGCCTCGTTGATGCGCTTGTGGTAGCGGCGATATTTTTCTTCGACGAGTGTCTGCTCGAGGGTGATTGTCATGAGAGGATCGGTCGGTGTTTATAGATGAGATGCTGTTGGCCAAGCTGTCCGGGCGACGGCGTTCCGGTCAGAAACAGGACAGCCCTCAGATCGTTCAGCCAGGTTTCTATGGTTTCTTCGAGACGGTTTTCGTGCAAAGCCCTTAGCAGTTGGCCAGCCGATGCCGCAATGCCGGCGCCGAGGGCAAGCGATTTGGCTATATCGATACCGCTTCTGATACCGCCGGACGCGATGATTTCGAATGATCCGTATGCCGGCAGTTCTTTCAGTTTCGCTACTTCGGCAATGCATCGGGCGGTAGGTATACCCCAGTTCAGGAGTTCTCCGAGTGCTTCGCGACTGAACCGGTTTTCATTGCCCGACTGGCGGATATAGCGTAATTCTTCCACTTTCTGCCAGCTGATGCCTCCCGCACCCGCAACATCGATTACTCTGACTCCGGCATCGAGCAGTTTTCCTGCGCAATCGCCGGAGATGCCGCAACCAACCTCCTTGGCGATGAGGGGGACCGGAACGGCAGCGGCAAGTCTTGCTATTTCGTCAAGTACTCGTCTGAAATCGGTATCGCCCTCGGGCTGGAACATCTCCTGCGCGGGGTTCAGGTGTATGATCAGCGCATCCGCTTCAACCAGCTCAAGCAGGGTAAGGATGTCGGCGGCGCTCAACCCTTTGGCAACTTCCGGCGCACCGATATTGGCCAGCACCGGGATTGAGGGAGCATATTTTCTTACGACGGCATAGCTTTCGCGCTGAGAGCCGTTTTCCAGAGCCTGGCGCATGCTGCCGATACCGAGCGGGATGCCGAAATGTTCGGCGGCTTCGGCAAATCGGCGGTTGAGCATGACCGCCTTGTCGAAGCCGCCGGTCATGGACGAGATCATGAGCGGCGCGCCTATTTTTCTGCCGAGAAAGGTTGCCGTCAGCCCGATATCGGAAAAACGCAGTTCCGGCAATGCGTTGTGGCGGAATCCGAGCGTCTCGAACCCCGATGTTGTCCCGTCAAACAGGACATCGTCCCGAAGGCACAGCTCCACATGGTTATGCTTGCGTTCAATTGTTATATTGGAGGGTGCGTCGTTCATGCGGTTCTGCATCTGGTTCCTTCATGATTTTGTATACGTGAGCATAAAAATAAAACTTAATAAAAATATCCCAACTTTTCAGCCAGTCATTGGCTTGCCGTCATGCTGAAAACGCTGTTCGATATTGCGTTGCGCCATCTTTCAGGCCGCCGCCGGCAGACCCTGACCACCGTCGCCGGCGTGGCGGTGAGCACCATGGTGCTCATAACCACCATTTCGCTAACCCGGGGTCTTCTGGATTCGTTTGTGGAAATTATCGTCAATGTGGCTCCCCATATTACCATCAGGGGGGAACGGATCGATCCGGTTCCGGTAGAGCTGCCCGGTCTGGCGGTGGCCGGCGGTACCGCGATTGTCGAGGACAATATAAAAAAACAGGAGCGGGAGGAGGTTCGCAACTTCCGCCAGATTCAGGATCTGTTCGCCTCGTCGCTTTATCGTGACGAAGTGCTTGCCGTTTCGCCCTATGTCGAATCGCAGGTTATGGCCCTCAAGGGAAACCGAAACGAACCGGTGCTTCTCAAAGGCGTCGATATCGATCGCGAAGACCGGATCAGCGGCATTGGCGGAAAGCTCGAAAGCGGCGATATCGGCATATTCAGGAATACCGCGAATGCGGTGCTTGTAGGCAGGACCGTTGCCCGAGACATGAAACTTGCCATAAACGACGAAGTCATCATCATTCCGGCATCGGGAAAAAGCCGTCAGTGCAAGGTGGCGGGAATCTTCTTTACCGGTGTCAACGCCGTCGATAACAGCATTGTAGGATCGCTCAAACTCGGCCAGATCATCGAAGGCATGCCTTCGAACAAGGTTACAGGCATAGCCCTGAAAGTGAGAGATCCCATGAACAACAGCAGGCTTGCGGGGGATCTGCAGAACATTACCGGTTATCGGGCCGTGACCTGGCAGGAACAGAACGCGAGCGTGCTTTCCCTTTTTACCCGGATAGGCTATATCGTTTTTTCGCTGGTAGCCTTCGTCGGCGTCGTGTCGGGTTTCGGAGTGGCCAATATTCTTGTGACGACGGTTTTCGAAAAGAGCCGCGATATCGCCATCATGAAGTCGCTCGGTTTCTCTGCCCTGCAACTGGTCGCCATGTTCATTCTCGAAGGATTTCTCGTCGGCCTTGCCGGAGCGCTTGCCGGAGGAGTGCTGGCTGTCGGATCGATCGATCTCTTCGCCAGCATACCGGTCGAGAACGCCCAGGGCCCCATCACAAAAACGGGATTCAGCATGTCCCGGAACCCGATGTATTTTTTCTATGTTATCGGGGTAACCGTCTTTATAAGCACCATCGCGGCCATCCTGCCTTCCGCCAAAGCCGCCAGACTGGAGCCGGTAAAAGTGCTGCGCGACAGCAGTTTGTAGGGAGCCTCAGGAATGGGACTTATGGGACGAATGGAAGAGTTAAGATCATGAAGCGGAGTTTTTTGTTCTATCGGTGCTATTCCTGCTTTCTTTCAGGGTGCTGCAGCAGGTAGAGTTTGTAGTACAGTCCTTTCCGGGCGAGCAGTTCCTGGTGGCTGCCGGTTTCCCTGATGCGGCCTTTATGCAGCACGATGATCCTGTCGGCTTTCTGGACGGTCGAGAGTCGGTGGGCGATCATGATCGAGGTTCTTCCTTCCATAAGCTGGGCGGTCGCCGCTTCGATGAGCTGTTCGGTTTCCGTATCGACGGAGCTGGTGGCTTCGTCGAGCACGAGAACCTGCGGATTGTAAAGTAGGGCGCGAACGAATGCAATCAGCTGTTTCTGTCCGGTTGAGAGCCCGCTGCCGTTTTCCCTCACCATATAGGAGTATTCCCCCGGCAACCGGCTGATGAATCGGTCAGCTCCTACTATGCGTGCGGCTTCGGCTATCTCTTCGTCGGTGACTCCGGGGTTGGCGAATGCGAGATTCTCCCTGAGCGATCCTGAAAAAAGGACGACGTCCTGCATGACGACACCGACGAGTTTGCGCAGCTTATGAACCGGTATGTCGCGAAGTTCGACGCCGTCGATCTGCACCGAGCCCCTGCCGTAGGGGTAGAGGCCCGAGAGGATATTGATGATGGTGGTTTTTCCGCTTCCGGTAGCCCCCACAATGGCGATTTTCTCTCCATGGCGGATGTCGAACGACAGATCCCTGAGCACCCAGTTTTCGTCGTCGTAGGCGAACCAGACGTTCCGGAACGCCATGCTCTCCCTGAAGGTGGCATCGACGGCCCGGTCCACGGAATCTGCCTGTTCGACAGGTTCTTCGAGCAGTCTGAAAATCCGGTCGGAACTCGTCAGCGCAGTCTGCAGAATGTTGAATTTGTCGGAGAGATGCTGCAGCGGTCGGAAAAAAAGCCAGATATACTGAACGAAGGAAATAACCACGCCGATGGTGAGATCGGCTTTGAGCAGCCTGACGCCGCTGTACCAGATGACCAGGCCGGCAGCAACCGCACTGAGCAGTTCTATGGCCGGATAGTAGAGCGAGAAATAGAACACCGTCCGGATATTGGCATCGCGATGGTCGGCATTGATTGTCGCATAGGCGCTGAATTCATGCTGCTCGCGACTGAAAAGCTGCACGATGTTCATGCCGGCGATATGTTCCTGGAAAAACGTGTTCAGGCGGGCAAGATGCGTGCGAACGTCCATAAACGCCTTGCGTACCCGGTTCTTGAACGTGACGGTCGTATAGATCATCAGCGGAAGTACGCCGAGCACGATGAGCGTGAGCTGCCAGTCGAGCCAGAACATGAGCGCCACGATAAAGAAGATCTGGGCGATATCGCCCATAATGGAGACCACCCCGCTCGAGAGCATTTCATTGAGCGATTCGACGTCGTTGGTCGTTCTGGTAATCAGCCTTCCGATCGGGTTCCGGTCGAAAAACCTTGCCGGCAGTTTCTGCAGGTGGCCGAACACATCCATTCTGATGTCGAACACGGCTTTCTGCCCGATTATCTGCGTGATCCAGGTGGCTGCGTACTGTTTGATTCCCTCGAGCAGGATGACGCCCAGAAGCAGCATGCTGGTAACGAAGAGCCCGTTCAGGTCGTTTCCGAGAATGTTGTCGTCGATCGCGACCTTGGTGAGGTAGGGGCGAAGCGGTCCGAAGACCGAACCGGCAAGCGTGATGACGATTGCCGCGGTGACGAGCCCTCTGTAGGGTCTGAGATAGCCCAGCAGCTTTGCTATGATATAGAGGTCGATCGACCCTTTCTTTTTTTTCAGGGTTTCGTCCTGCTGCGTCGTGAAGCTTTTTGCTGCTCGCGGAACGGTGCTCATAAGGATTGCCCGGGAATTGCCTCAGCGGGCGGGAGAGCGTCGGGCGATTTCCGACATCATCTCCGCCGCCAGGGATTGAGCTTCCTCCATTGTCGGCGCCTCGGTATAGATGCGAACGACCGGTTCGGTATTGGACGGGCGGAGATGTGCCCAGCTGTTCCGGAAATCGAGCTTCAGTCCGTCAAGCCGGTTCGCTGTCGCGTCGGGGTAGTCAGCCGCTATACTTTCGAACAGTGCGTCGAGGGCCTTGCTGTCGAGCGAACCGAGACGGATTTTTTCCTTTGCCATGGCATAGTTCGGAAACCCGAGCCGGAATTCGGACAATCTGCCGCCTTTGTGCTTCATCCGCCATGCGGTGAACGCCTGAACGAAGAGCGCGATACCTATAAGAGCGTCCCTGCCGTAGTGCAGATCCGGAAGGATGATTCCCCCGTTGCCCTCGCCGCCGATAACAGCGCCGGTTTCTTTCATCACGGCCGTAACGTTTGCTTCTCCGACTTTTGCGCTGCTGCAGCTTACGCCGTGTTTTGCCGCAATATCTGCGAGCGCGCGGCTGCTCGAAAGATTGTTTACGACCGGCCCCCTGCTGATGCCCAGCCAGAAGTCCGCGCAGGCCACCAGCGTGTACTCTTCGCCGAAGAGCGTTCCGTCTTCGCAGATTACGGCAAGCCGGTCGACGTCCGGATCGACCACGAGACCGAAATCGCAGCCGGCATTCCGCATGAGCCCGATGGTCTCCTGCAGGTTCTCTTCTATCGGCTCGGGATTTCTCGGAAAAAGTCCGGTACCGTTGCAGGCAGAGAGGGTGAGCTGGCCGATGCCGAGCTTCCGGCAGAGTTCAGGCACGATTCTGTAACCCGCGCCTTCCACGCAATCCACGAGCACCCGGTAGCCTTCGCCGGCGATGGCTTTCGTATCGATGCAGGGAAGGGAAAGAATGCTGTCGATGTGTGCCCCATCGTAACGGTCATTCGATGCGATTGTCCCGATTCCGTCCCAGCGTGCAGGACTGAACGATTCCCTGTCGGCTATTTCGAGCAGTTCGTCAACCTCTTCGGCGGTAAGGAATTCTCCTCGATGGTTCAGCATTTTCAGGGCGTTCCATTCGACCGGATTGTGCGAAGCCGTGATGATGAGTCCGCCGTCGGCATGTTCGGCTGCCGCAGCGATTTCTACGGTAGGCGTCGTCGCGATGCCGAGGTCGAGCACATCGCATCCGCAGAGCACGAGAGCATTGCCGACCAGTCCGGCAATCCGGCTGCCGGTAGGCCGGGTGTCCCTGCCGATCACGATCCGGGGTTTCTCTCCGGTCCGCTCCGTCCGCTTTTGCATCGAACGCTTCGTCCATGCGGCAAAGGCCATGGCGAAAGCCGTCAGGTTTTTAGGCGTAAGGCTTTCGCCGACTACTCCCCGGATACCGGAGACGCTGATCATCAGGCTCATAGCAGGATGTTTATCATTTCGGTCAGAAAAAAACTGCCGCAATATAAATAAAAAACCCGCCATTCATTCCGTTGCGCCTTTCCACTCCCGACCCCGGGCAGAAAGACGCGCGTCCCGAGGACGGGATGTTTTTAGTTTTTTGAAATATCCGCTTTTCCTGTATATTATATGCCTTTTGATTATCAGCAACGTTGCAGACCAATACTCTAACAGCATCCGTTTATGCCTCTACACAAATCGGCTGAGAAAAGACTCCGTCAGTCAGAGAGAAGAAACGCCAGGAATCGGGCAAGAAAGAAAGAACTGAAAGTGCTTCTGAAAAACATGCAGAAGCTGATCGACTCGCGCGCGGATAAGAGCGCAGTCGAGGTGGCATACCGTGCCGCGGTACAGAAGCTCGACCGCCTTGGCGTGAAGCGTTACATCCATGCAAATAAAGCATCCCGCAAGAAGGCGCAGCTGACCCGGCTGTTCAACAGTTACGCCCAGGGCGAGTAAGAGGGATCATATCCGTTCCTTCTGCCGTCCATAAAGGTTCACCTTGTTACGTATCCGTCCGGCATCCGCGTTCTCGCGTGCCGGGCGGGTTCAGACTCACCACCCATGTTCGCATATTTTCGCGGCCGGCTCGCTTCGGCGGTGCCTGAGGAAGCGGTCATCGACGTATCCGGCGTCGGATACAGGCTCCTGATTTCCACATCGACCTATCGCCAGCTTCCCCTTCCGGGCGAAGAGATTCTTCTTTACTCGCACCTGTCCGTCCGGGAGGACGCCATGCATCTGTACGGTTTTTCCAGCGAGGCCGAACGGCAGTTGTTCCGTCTTCTCCTCCTGACTACCGGGGTAGGGCCAAAACTCGCTCTTGCCGTGCTCTCCGGTCTTCCTGTGCATGAGGTGCATGAGGCCATCATGACAAACGCTCCCGAAAAACTCTACGGCATCACAGGTGTCGGCAAAAAAACCGCGGCCAGAATCATTCTCGAACTGAGGGACAGGATTCTGAAGCTGCCGCCCGGTTCTTCCGGTCTCACGGCCGTGGCGGGCGCTCCTGCAGCTTCTTCGGCGCAGGTCAGGGACGATGCTCTCAGTGCTCTTCTGACCCTCGGTTTTGCAAGGCAGGCGGCGCAGAATGCCGTAACGGACATTCTTGCAGAGCATCCGCACTTCACTGCTGAAGAAGTTATAAAATCGGCGCTTGTCGCCATCCGCAACAGTTAGCCTCAGGATCACGTTGGACTACCAGGAAGCTCTCGATTTTCTCTTTCCGCTGCACCGGTTCGGCATGAAACCCGGTCTGGACCGTGTACGGCAGTTGCTCGACGTGTTCGGCGCGCCCCAGGAACGGCTCGGCACCATTGCGCATATTGCCGGCACAAACGGCAAAGGCACGACCGCTGCGGCACTTGTATCGATTTTTCAGGCTGCAGGCAGAAAGACAGCCCTCTACACCTCACCCCATCTGCTGGATTTTACCGAGCGGATGCGCATTGACGGGGTTCCGATATCCCCTCAAAAGGTCGCTGCTTACTGCACGATGATGAAGGATGCCGTCATCGAACTTCGCGCAACTTTTTTCGAGGCTACCACGGCGCTTGCTTTCGCATGGTTCGCCGACGAAGGTGTCGATGCGGCCGTCATCGAAACCGGGATGGGCGGCAGGCTTGACGCAACAAATGTCGTCGCCTCCACCTATGCGGTCATCACCTCCATAGGCCTCGACCATACGGAGTGGCTTGGCAGCACGACCGCCCTCATCGCCGCCGAAAAAGCTGCTATCATCAAGAGCGGTTCGACGGCCTATGCTTCCCTCGGCGATCCTGACTCCGTCGAAGTGGTCACCCGTGCCGCCGCAAGTTGTGGCGCCCCTCTTTTTATGCTTGGCAACGATGCGTTCGCAACGGTTGCCTCTGCGGATCCCGGGAGGCTCTGTTTCTCGCTTTCGACTCCAGCCGGCAGGTACGTCGATCTGGAGGCGCCTCTTACCGGGGCTTTCCACGCCTCGAATCTCTCGCTGGCAGTCATGGTCGCCGAGCGGTGGGGAGCAGGAGAGGATGTCATTCGCGAAGGGCTTGCCGGTATGCTGCGGACCGGTTACAGGGCGAGGCTTGAAAAAATCGGTTCGAAACCCGATCTGCTTCTCGACGTGTCCCATAACCCTGACGGCATGCAGCGAACAGTCGAGGCCATCATGGTTTTCCGGAATCGGTACCGGAGAGTGCACGTGCTTGTCGGCATGGCTTCCGACAAGGATGCCCGTGCCGTCATACGCACTCTTCTGCCGCTCGATGCGCGCTTCACCGCAGCGGCCATTCCTTCCGGCAGGAGCATTCCTCCGGCGGAACTCGGTGCGCTGCTGAAAAGCGAAGGCCTCGAAGCGCCGGTTTTCGACGAGCCTCGAGAGGCCCTGCGCCGCATTATGCGGGAGGCAGGTTCCGATGACCTGATACTCGTAACCGGATCGTTTTATCTTGCCGGAGAGATTCTCCGTCTCGGGATGCCATAGTTTACAAGCCGGCAAAGCGCCGATATTTTTTTATCGGAAAAAATTATATATTTGTGCTAACTACAAGAAATCTTCGTGTATCCGTCCGGAACGACCCTTTTGACAGATCCCATTTACATTTCTGTTTCCTCTGCGGTGTGCCGTCAGCTCCGTTTATCCATTCGTGGCTTTCATGTCGAATAGCGGGATTCCGCCTTTGAAGCCGTCGGACGGTCAACGCCGTACAGGCTGCCGCACGGCTTCGTGCCGCATACAGCCGATTTATTAACCACCATGATGTGAATACAATTACCAATACCATGTCGAACAATTCGGTTTCCAAGGGCCTGGACATCAATGTGCTCCAGAAGAAAAAGGTCTATGAGTTGAACGCTCTTGCCAAAGAGATAGGAGTGTCCGCAGCCGGCCTGAGGAAAGAGGAGCTTATATTCAAGATTATCGAGGCGCAGTCGCAGAAAAACGCCGATCAGGAGAGCGGCCATGTGATGGTCAATACAGGCGTGCTGCAGGTTATTCCCGAAGGATACGGATTCCTGCGATCGGCCAATTACAATTACCTCTCCTCCCCGGACGATATTTACGTATCGCCCTCCCAGATAAAGCGATTCAACATGCGCACCGGCGATACGGTTTCCGGCCAGGTGCGGGCTCCGAAAGAGGGGGAACGCTTTTTTGCGCTGCTCAAGATCAACACCATCGACGGCAACGATCCCGAAATCACCAAGGAGCGTCCGTTCTTCGAAAATCTCACCCCTCTGTTTCCCAACGAACGGCTCAAGCTCGAAACCCGGCACAACGAGTATTGCGGCAGGATCATGGACATATTCACTCCTATCGGCAAAGGACAGCGCGGACTGATCGTGGCGCAGCCGAAAACCGGAAAGACCATGCTTCTGCAGATGATAGCCAATGCCATCATTAAAAACCATCCGGAAGTGTTTCTCATTGTCCTTCTGATCGATGAGCGTCCCGAAGAGGTTACCGACATGGCGCGCAGCGTCGAGGCCGAAGTGGTGAGCTCCACCTTCGACGAGGATCCGGAACGCCACGTGCAGGTTGCCGATATGGTGCTCGAAAAAGCGAAACGCCTCGTCGAGGTCGGACGCGACGTCGTCATCCTGCTCGACTCCATCACCAGGCTTGCACGCGCGCACAATACCATCATTCCGCACTCCGGCAAGATTCTTTCCGGCGGTATAGACGCCAACGCGCTAACCAAGCCGAAACGCTTTTTCGGTGCGGCCCGCAATATCGAGGAGGGAGGAAGCCTCACCATCATCGCCACGGCGCTGGTAGATACCGGCTCGCGAATGGACGACGTTATTTTCGAGGAGTTCAAGGGGACCGGCAACATGGAGCTTGTGCTCGACCGCAGGCTCTCGGAACGACGGATTTTTCCCGCTATCGACATTCTGCGTTCCGGCACCCGCAAGGAGGAGCTGCTCTTCAGCCAGGAGGAACTCTCCAGGACATGGCTGCTGCGGAAATACCTTGCCGACAAGAACCCGATCGAATGCATGGAGTTCATGCGCGAAAAGATGGGGGAGACAAGGGACAACAAGGAGTTTTTCAAGCACATGAACGCCTGATGAGAACAGAAGAGCGGAGAAAAAGGAAAGAAAAACAAGGAAGTGTTTGCAGATTTGAAAATTAATCCTATATTATCAGCCTTTAAAACAAGAGGAATTTTGCTCTATGCCCTGCGGAAAAAAGAGAAAACGCCATAAGATGGCCGTACACAAGCGCAAGAAGATGCGCCGGAAGAACAGGCATAAGAAGCGCCTGCGCTACCAGAACAAGTAAGTTCCGGATTGCTTCCGTACTGTTGTTTCAGGTCGAGAATATAGCTCAGTCGGTAGAGCAACTGCCTTTTAAGCAGTGGGTCGAAGGTTCGAGTCCTTCTATTCTCACGCTCCATATGGTTCTTTTATTATTGATCGATGCCCGAGTGGTGGAATTGGTAGACACACTATCTTGAGGGGGTAGCGCCGCGAGGTGTAGGAGTTCGAATCTCCTCTCGGGCACATCGTCATACAGAAAGCCGCTTTCAAGCGGCTTTTTTTTTCTGATAAATATCGAGCGATAGCCTATGCGCATCGTTGTCTGTATCTGCCAGGTTCCCGATACCGCCGCCGCCATTGCGGTGGCAGAAGGCGAGCTTGACCTTGCCAGAGTCTCATGGGTCATGAACCCATACGACGAGTACGCCGTGGAAGAGGCCGTAAGGCTGAAAGAGCAGTTTACCGGATCCGAAGTCGTTGTCATGACGGTAACGGAGGGGCCTGCCAGGGAGCTGCTGCAGAAAGCTCTTGCCATGGGTGCGGACAGGGCGGTAGAACTCCTTGCCCTATCGGCTCCATCGGCTCCGGACTCGTTCGGTATAGCTTCAGCGCTTGCCGGAGCCATACGGAATCGGTATCTGCAAATGCCGCCCGACCTGGTGCTGTGCGGTAAGGAGTCGTTCGACCATCAGAACGGAGCCGTCCCTGCCATGCTTGCCTCCCTGCTCGATATCCCCTTTGCCGGACCGGTGGCGGCGCTCAGGGCCGAGGAAGGGGGCCTCGAACTCGAACGGGAGACCGAATGCGGCATGGAATGCCTTCGGGCAAGCTTTCCGGTGGTTGTCAGCGCCGGGAAAGGGCTGAACACGCCGCGAAAAACCGGTATCAGGCAGGTGATGGAGGCCCGTAAAAAACCGATAGAAACCATTTCAGCCGGGGAGCTGCCGGCTCCGCGCATCAACCTCTGCGGCGTCGAACAGGCATCGGCCAGAAAGAGCTGCCGGTTCGCGGCAGATTCCGCCGAACTCCTGCGGATGCTTCAGAACGACGGCCGTATACCCGATCGGGAGGAGCTGAGAGCATGACGAAACACTATCTGGTTTTTCTCGAACTGCGCAGCGGAGCGATAGCAAAACCCTCCATTGGAGTCTGGAACCGCTTTCAGCAACTCGCCTCGGAACGAGGCGGAAGGGTTTCGGGTTTTGCGGCAGGTCCGGCTGCGGAAGGCGCGTTCGATCTCCTGCAGGGCAGCGGCACCCTCCACCATGCCGGAGCGGAGGCTTTCGGCTTTGCCTGCGACGAGGCGGTGCGCGGCATGATCGAAACGCTGGCCGGAGAGCAGGAGATAACCGGCATTGCCTTCGCTTCGACGGCGATGGGCCGCCGGCTCGCACCGCTGCTTGCCGGCCGGCTCGGCGCGGCGCTTTTCGGCGGATGCACCGATTTCGATGCCGATGAAGGGGTATGTCGCCGCCTGATTCACTCGGGCGCCGTCGTGGCATCATATTCGTCCGCTTCTCCGGTTACGGTATATCTGCAGGGTCGTGAACTTGCAGCTTCCGGTTTCACTTCTGCCGCAAAACCGCGTATCGAAGCGTTCGATGCGGCTCCTTATCTTGTTTCAGGAATCAACCCGATGGCAGTTGCCCTTTGCAAGAGCATGCAGGGCAGGGATATCGCCGAAGCTTCGGTTGTCGTTGCCGGAGGGCGCGGCATGGGAGGCGCGGAGGCGTTCGGCCTGCTCGAAGAGCTGGCCGCCCTGTTCGGGGGGGGCGTCGGGGCGAGCCGATCGGCGGTCGACGAAGGGTGGCGGCCGCATGGCGAACAGATCGGCCAGAGCGGCAAACGGATAGCACCCGACCTCTATATCGCCTGCGGCATTTCCGGCGCCCTGCAGCATCTTGCCGGCATCAGCGCGGCGCGCAGCGTCGTTGCCGTCAACAGCGATCCGGACGCTCCGATATTCGGCGTCGCCGATTACGGCATCATTGGCGACGTGAAGGCGATTCTGCCCGGCATTATCGCCGCCGCGAGGGATCTGCTGAAGAAGAAATGATTAACCCGGCTTTGCGGTTATACTGGTTCATGGATTGCATTATCCTCCGGAAGCCGGAAAGCGGTATTTCACTATTTTCATTCCAGCAATGCGTAAATTACAGGTAGACATACTCGGTCTTTCAACAAGTCCGCATACAAACGGGGCATACGCCCTCATTCTTTACGAAGTCGAAGGCAAGCGCAAGCTTCCCATCATCATAGGCGGTTTCGAAGCGCAGGCCATAGCGCTCAAGCTCGAGAACATCAAGCCGCCCCGCCCCTTCACGCACGATCTTTTCAAGAACATTTCCGACGCTTTCGGACTGCGCGTCAACGAAATTTATATCGACGAACTGCACAACGAAACCTTCTACGCCAAGGTCATCTGCGAGCTCAATGGCGAAACACACGAAATAGACGCGCGTCCGAGCGACGCCATCGCCATCGCCGTACGCTTCAACGCCCCGGTATTCGTTTCGGAGGAGATCATGGACGAAGCCGGCATAAAGGAGGAACAGAAGGAGGATGAGGGCGACGACGTTCCGGGAGAGCCGGAAGAGGAGCCTGAACCAGAAGAGTCCGTCGCTATGCAGAACTCGCCCGAAAGCAAGCTTGAAGAGCTTCAGGCCCGTCTCGACGATGCGGTGAAGCGGGAGGATTACGAAGAGGCTGCAAGAGTGCGCGACGAGATATCGCGATTGAAGGGGATTGGATGAGTGATGAGTGATGAGTGATGTGGGCCTGAAGAGGTGAATGACGAAGAGGGAAGAGCGTGCGGGTCAGGGTCTGGAAATGAAACATCGGTGTATATAACAGAAAAAGGAGGCTGTTGCCTCCTTTTTCTGTTGTCTTCAATCCTGTGACGGATATCAGAGGCTGACTCTCAGGCCGAGCAGAGCGCTGTGGCTGGATACGTTGCCGGTCCACTCTCTGTCATAACCAGGAGATTCATTATATCTCTCGCTGAGATCATCACTCATGGTGAAGTCGGTGGTTGCAAAGTAGCGGTAGCGTGCATCGAGCATAACACCGTCGCTGATCGGAATGGCAAGACCTGCACCGAGCTGGTAGGCCAGAGTTGTTTCAGCAACGTTCCAGTTGTAATCATCTTCTTCGCCGCCTTCCCAAACCTCGGCTACATCATCAAGGCTGACCTGCGCGATACCGACACCGGCAAAGACATAAAGATCAACGCCGCCGAGATCGATATCGTAGTAGCCGTTACCCATAAGAGTAAGTACGCTCATGTCACCGGTCAAATCAGCGGTATCAATATCTTCTCCTACAGATTCTTGTCTTGCCCATCTTTGAGTAAAAGAACCGCTTTTGAGGTCACCGCTCTGGTAGCCAACTTCAGCTTCGAGTCTGGTCGAGCCATAATCGCATCCAATAGCGCCAGCCAGGCTCAAGCCGCCGTCAAACTTCATGCCAAGCTCTTCGCGTCCGACTGACCAGTCGTTTGACTCATTGGCAGTATAATCCTGGAACCAGGACATACCGGCCATACCGCTGATGTAGTGGTCTGCAGCCTGTGCGGGTGCGCTCATCATGCCGGCAACGGCGAATACTGCCAAGAGAGAGAGAGTTTTTTTCATTGTTTCCTCCTTAGGTTTTGTTACGTAGGAATGCTGTACAAAAAAACACAGAGCAGCTATGCTCGCAAGAGCATGCTCTATATAAAATAAAGATACACTATTTCCATTACATCTCAAAGTATTAGCATCCGGCATGCAACTGCGTGCCGGATGCCGCATTGTTGCCTACTCGGCGCTCGTGCCGAAGGTGAACATGAACTTCCATCCTTTTTCGTCGTCGCCGGGCACCTGGTCGAAGCCGTAGCCGTAGTCGAGACCGACGAGGCCGATGATCGGCAGGTAGAGGCGCAGGCCGAGACCCGCGGCTTTTTTCATGTCGCTGTAGTTGACCGCCTCAATATTTTCCCAGAGGTTGCCGGCTTCGAAGAATGCGAGCGCGTAGACGCTGACGGAGGGCGAGAGCGTCAGCGGGTATCGCAATTCGGTGCTGAATTTCGAATAGACGGTGCCGCCGTAAAGCTCCGAGTCGTCGTCGAGCTGCGTGCCGAAGCTGCGGTCGTCGTAACCGCGCATCGGAATGGTCGGCAGCGACGAAAGTCCGCTTCCGCCCATGTAGAAGTAGTCGGTGTAGGGCAGGTAGTCGTCCTTGTCGAAGGTTGAGAGGTAGCCGTGCTGGGTCGAGAAGTTGAAGATCAGGTTTCTTGTTACCGGCAGGTACCAGCTCGAGTTGAGCGTGAATTTATAGAAGTTGATCGTGCCGGGCAGCGGTCCGCCGGCGAGCTGGGCAGTGAGCGAATTTTTGCTGCCGTGGCGCGGATAGATGGGGTTGTCGATGCTGTTGCGCGAAATGGTCTGCGTGATCGAAAACTCGTCCGCCTCTTCCGGAGCATCGCCTTCGTCTTCGATGAAGCTCACGAAACCGCCTTCGCTGTGCAGGTATTTCAGCCTCCAGTTGATCGTGAAGTAGTTGTCGGGCCAGGTGAGGCGGCGGCCGACGCTGAGCGTTGCGCCGTACTGGTCGATGGTTTTTTCGTTTTCTTCGATGCCGTCGTCGGTGAAGTCGTAGGTGCGGTGCGTCTTGAAGACCGAGAATCCTACGGCTGTCGGGCCGCCGAAAGCCCAGGGTTCGGTGAACGAGAGGCCGAGGGTGCTGTAGTCGTCGTTTCCGAACTGCCATTGCAGCGAGAGCTTCTGTCCGTCGCCGTGCGGCAGCGGACGGTATGCTTCGGGGTTGAAGATATCCTGCAGCGAGAAGTTGTTGAAGGTGACGCCGAGAGCGCCGGTAAATCCGCTCGAACCGCTGTAGCCGACGGACGCGTTGAAGGTGTCGGTCTGTTTTTCGGTGACGGCGTAGGTGATGTCCACGCTATTGTTTCGCTCGTCGGGCTGGATGTCCGGCTTGAGCGATTCGGGATCGAAATAGCCGAGCATGTTGATCTCCCTGATGCTGCGCACCACGTTCTTGCGGCTGAACATGTCGCCGGGAATGGTGTAAAGCTCCCTGCGTATGACATGGTCCTTCGTTTTGGTGTTTCCCTTGATGTTTACCAAGTTAAGCTGAAACTGTTCTCCTTCGCGTAAATAGATCAGAAGATCGACCTTGCCGGGTTCGGTGACCTGTTCCTCGAGGTTCGCTCTGAAGCCGAGGTAGCCGCGGTCGAGGTAGAGGGAGCTGACGTCGGAGTTGTCCTGCGAGAAGTTAAGCCTTTCCTGGATGAGTTTTGCGTTGTATTGGTCGCCGCTTTTGATTCTGAATGTTTTTTCGAGGATTTCCGTCGTGGCGAAATCCCTGGTGTTGCCGGTAAAGGTGACGTTGCCGATGGAGTAGAGCGGCCCTTCCTCGATATGGATATCGAGGAAGAGACCCTTTTTGTCGTCGGTGTAGGAGATCGAGTCGCTCACGACTTTAGCGTCGCGATAGCCGTTTTCGCGGTAGAAATCGACGAGGAGGTTTTTGTCTTCGTCGAATTTGTCTTTGTCGAGTTTCGGCGAGCCGAAAATTTTCCTCCACCATGAGTTCTGCGCGGTCTCCTTGAAGACTCCCCTGAGTTTACCCTGGCTGAATGCGTTGTTGCCGTGGAAGCGGATTTTTTCGATGGCAACCTTGCTGCCTTCGCGTATGCTTACGATTGCCTTGACCTTGTTCCTTCCGGTTTCCTCAAAACGGTATTCGGCTCCTGCCGTGAGGTATCCCTTTCCTGCGTAGAGTTTTTCGATTTTGTTGACAGCGGTGAGCAGTTCCTGTTCGCTGACTTTTTTGCCGGTTCTTATTTCTGCCGTACGCTGCAGTTCATCGCTGTCGAATTTGTCGTTGCCTTCGAACGAAACCGATTCGAGCAGCGGGAGTTCGCGAACCACGAAGTTCAGGGTGACGTTTCTTCCGGCCTGCTCGGTTTTTTCTACGCTGATATCCGAGAAGAGCTGCAGCTGCCAGAGGTACTGCATGGCGGCTGTGAGTTCCGGACCGGGAATTGCGATTCTGTCAAGCGGTTTGACGGGGAGACTGGCGGCCAGCTCTTCGGGTTTGAGCGATTCGAGGCCACTGAAGGTGATGCCGGTTACCGTGTAGAGCGATTGCGGAGCCGGGGCGTTGTTCCGCTGCAGCGATGCCGGAGCTTTCGGAGCATTCATCGTTTTTGCTTCAACAGGCGTGCCGGTTGCGTCGAGAGCGAGAGCAACAAGAACCAGGGCTATCAGTTTGCGCATTTTTTTCATTGAACTTCCGTGTCGGTCAGGTTTAAAGTCTTACTTGGTTGCTGTTTTTTTTGTATTGATCTGCTCGCTGGTCTGGCCGAACCTGCGCTCCCGGCTCTGAAAGTCCCGGATCGCTTCGTAGAGCTGGCTTCGGCGGAAATCGGGCCAGTAGGTGTTGGTGAAGTAGATTTCGGTGTATGCGCTCTGCCAGAGCATGAAGTTGCTGATTCTGAATTCTCCGCTGGTGCGGATAAGGAGTTCGGGATCGGGAATGGATGCCGTCGAGAGGCATGAGTTGAATAACTGCTCGTCTATATCTTTCGCTTCGAGCCGTCCGTTCTGCACGTCGAAGGCTATCGAACGGCAGGCCTGTACGATGTCCCATTTGCCGCTGTAGCTCAGGGCGATGCTGAGCACCAGGCGACTGTTGTTTTTGGTGAGTTCCATGGTTTCCCTGAGTACGTGACGAACCTTATCGGGCAGCAGGTTCAGGTTCCCGATCACGTTCAGCCGGATGTTGTTGTCGTGCAGTTCCCTGGTCTCCTTGCGGAGTACCCGGATGAGGAGCTGCATGAGCGCGGATACCTCTTTTTCGGGCCGTTTCCAGTTTTCGGTCGAAAAGGTGAAGAGGGTGAGATAGCCGATGCCGAGCTGGGCGCAGGCTTCGACCACGTCCCTGACCGAGTCCACCCCTGCGGCATGTCCCTCGACCCGCGTTTTCCCCTTGAGTCGCGCCCAGCGTCCGTTGCCGTCCATGATGACGGCTATGTGACGCGGAAGTTCGCAGGTGTTTTTCAGATCGGCCTGGGCTTCAGTGTCGAGCGAATCGATGTCCGATGAGAACCAGTGAGGCTTGAAGGCTGATGAGAGGTCCATTGTTGCAATGCGGGACATAGGGTGAAATCGCTTGTTGACAGCCCCGTAGGAGCAGTTTGCTCTGCACGTACAGATGCGTTCAGCCGCAAGAATTAGAAAACACTTCAAATTGAATAATATGCAGTTATTTCTTATTATACAAACCTTACATGGATTGAGGCTTCCGCCTGCCGGCGATTCATGACCCGGACCTGCCGTCCGGTTTTCCTGTCTTTCTCAAAAACAATACAGTACAGACGTGCAATTCAGTAGCTATAAGGATCTGCGCGAGGCGCTGATCTCCCGTCGCGTCACCTGCGAAGAGGTTGTGTCCGGTTATCTCGAACGGATAGGCCGGCATGGCGGGGACAATATCTATATAACGGTTTTTCATGAAGGAGCCCTCGCAAGGGCCCGGGAACTCGACCATAAGCTCGCCGAAGGCGGCGAGCCAGGAAGGCTGTTCGGCATGCCGATGGCCATAAAGGATAACATTTCCATGAAAGGGGCCCGGCTGACCTGCGCGTCGAAGATTCTCGAATCCTACGAAAGCGTCTACGATGCCACCGCGGTTCGGAGGCTCGATGCCGAAGACGCGATTTTTCTGGGCAAGACCAATATGGACGAGTTCGCCATGGGCAGCTCGAACGAGAATTCGGCCTTCGGGGCCGTGCCCAATCCGTTCGATAAAACAAGGGTTCCGGGAGGCAGTTCCGGCGGCTCCGCGGCGGCCGTCGCCGCAGACCTTGCTCTTGTTGCTCTCGGTTCCGATACGGGCGGATCGGTACGCCAGCCGGCAGGGTTCTGCGATATCGTCGGGTTGAAGCCTACCTATGGCAGGATTTCCCGTTACGGGCTTGTGGCTTTCGCCTCTTCGTTCGATCAGATCGGTGTGCTTGCCCGTACCTGCGACGACGCTGCGCTTGTGCTCGGCGTAATGGCCGGAAAGGACGGCCATGACGCGACCTCTTCTGCTCATGCCGTTCCGGATTATGCTGCGGCTATGGATGGCGTGGTGGTCGAAGGGCTGAAAATAGGGGTTCCGAAAGAGTATTTCCATGAGAGCCTCAACCGTGAAGTAGGCGGCATCGTTATGGGCAAGCTGCGCGAGCTCAGGGATCGCGGAGCGGAACTGGTCGATATTACGCTTCCCGAAAGCGATTATGCGATCGCCGCATATTATATTCTCGTAACGGCGGAGGCGTCCTCTAACCTTGCCCGTTTCGACGGCGCCCGTTACGGCTATCGTTCGGACGATTGTCCGGATGTGCAGGCCATGTACGTGAACTCGAGAACAGAGGGTTTCGGCAGGGAGGTCAAGCGCCGCATCATGCTCGGCACTTACGTGCTTTCGGCCGGGTACTACGATACCTACTACAAAAAGGCTCAGCAGGTGAGGCGCGTTTTCCAGGATCGGTACCGCGAAGCTTTGCAGAAGGTCGATGTGATTGCCGGTCCCACATCGCCGTTTCCGCCTTTCGGCATCGGAGAGAAAACCTCCGATCCGCTCGAGATGTATCTTGCCGATGTGTTCACTGTGCCGGCCAGCATCGTCGGGATGCCCGCCGTAAGCGTGCCTGTCGGGCTCGACAGCCGGAATCTGCCTGTGGGCATGCATCTGATCTGCGATTTCTTCGAAGAGGGAAAGCTCATGGGTATTGCCCGTCACATGCAGCGCCGGTAGCGTTCCCGTACAGTTTCCACCTTAACATATAAATACCACCACTTCTATGAGCGTTTTAGTCGATAAGGATACGCGCCTGCTCGTGCAGGGCATTACCGGAGGCGAGGGCACCTTCCACACTTCGCAGATTCTCGAGTACGGCACCAATGTCGTTGCCGGCGTGACGCCTGGCAAGGGCGGCGTGCTTTATCACGGCAACGATAAGGACCGTTTCTGCCGTCCGGTGCCGGTGTTCAATACCGTGAAGGAGGCTGTTGAAAAAACCGAAGCGAACACGTCGGTTATTTTCGTGCCGGCTCCTTTTGCGGGCGATGCGATCATGGAGGCGGCCGATGCCGGTCTGAAGGTGATCATCTGCATTACCGAGGGCGTTCCGGTGAACGATATGATGAAGGCGTATGCGTTCGTCAGGGAGAAAGGCGCGGTGCTCGTAGGTCCCAACTGTCCCGGCGTGATTACGCCCGGCGAGGCCAAAATCGGCATTATGCCGGGTTTCATCCACAAGAAGGGCACCATCGGCGTGGTATCGCGCAGCGGAACTCTTACCTATGAAGCCGTGCACCAGCTGACGGCTGTCGGTCTCGGTCAGTCCACCTGCATCGGTATCGGCGGAGATCCCATTATCGGTACCCGTTTCATAGATGCCGTCAAACTGTTCGCAAAGGATGACGACACCGAAGGGCTTGTGATGATCGGCGAGATAGGCGGTAGCGCGGAGGAGGAAGCGGCAGAGTACATCAGGAAGTATTTCAGGAAACCGGTGGTAGGTTTCATTGCCGGCAGGACTGCGCCTCCTGGCCGCCGGATGGGCCATGCCGGCGCTATCGTATCGGGCGGCAAAGGGACTGCCGAGGACAAGATCCGGGCCATGGAGGCGGCGGGTATCCATGTTGTGGACAACCCCGGAGATATCGGAGAAGCCATGCTGAAGGCGCTGGGGCGATAACAGCTATGCGCCCGTATCGGACGCTTCGGTTCAGACAATGACAGAAAGGGCGCCGCGGAGCGCCCTTTCGTCATTTCATGAACCGCTTTTGCCGGACTTACAGGCCCATGGCTACCAGATCGTGAATATGGATGATTCCGATCGGCCTGTTGCCGGAATCGCAGACCAGGAGCTGGGTTATCCGGTAGGTTTCAAGCAGCTCGAGACACTCTGTAGCCATGGTTTCCGGCGATATGCTTTTCGGCTTTGCTGTCATGACGGCGCGTGCCGGAAGGTGGAGAAATTCTGAACCTTTCTGGACGATCCTCCGCAGGTCTCCGTCGGTGAAGATGCCGCTGAGCCGGCCGTCTTCATCGACGACAGCCGTAACGCCGTAACGCTTCGAAGTCATTTCAAGAATGACCCTGCTGATGGGCGCGTCCTCCGTAACGACAGGCATGGCCTCGCCCGTAACCATGATATCCGATGCTTTCATGGTAAGCCGCCTGCCGAGCGCACCTTTGGGGTGGGTGAGGGCGAAGTCGCGGTGAGTGAACCGTTTTTCCTGCATGAGCGTGATGGCAAGGGCGTCGCCCATGGCCAGCATGGCCGTCGTCGAGGTCGTCGGAGCAAGGTCGAAGGGGCAGGCTTCCTGATCGATGCCGGTGTCGAGCAGGATGTCGGCGTTCTGACCGAGATAGGAGCGGGGGTTTCCGGTCATGGCTATGATGGTGACTTCGATCCGCTTCAGTGCGGGTATGATGAAGTTCAGCTCTTCGGTGGTGCCGCTTTTCGAGAGGCAGATGACGACGTCTCCCGCAGAGACGATGCCGAGATCGCCGTGGGCTGCGTCTGCCGGATGCAGAAAGAGTGCGGTTGTGCCGGTCGATGCCAGGGATGCGGCTGTTTTCTGAGCGATGATGCCCGATTTTCCCATGCCGGAAAGGATGATTTTGCCCTGACATGCCTGCATGGCCCGTACCGCCTGACTGAATGCTCCATCGAGACGGCCGGCTATCTGCATGAGTGCCGCGGCTTCCTGTTCGAGAATGGTTCTGCCTCGGCTTACGAGGTCCGTTGGTGCAGGTATTGTGTTCATGCTGCTCGTTCTTTTGCGCGCGTGCTTTTTTAAGGGGTGAATGGTCTTTTAATAAACGATACTATCAAGTAAATTACTATACGTCTGAGTATCTTTGTCCACGTTTAAACCTTTGGTTATGAGCTGGGTCGTGCTTTTTGTTTTTTCTCTCGCTTTTTTTTTCGTGCTGCTTTTTCTGCTCTCACGTTTTGTCGGATATATGAAAAAAGAGCAGAATATGGAAATCGAGTCGTTCAGGGATACCCTTATCGACAAGGATAACCCGGTCGGACTGACGGGGGAGGAGCTGCAGAAGCTCAAGGATCAGCAGGCGGAGGCTCAGCGCCATCTCCGTGAGGTTATCGCAAGGATTCCGGTGGTGCAGAAGGATGGCCGTTTTCAGGTCGATGAGGAGGAGATCCGGAGGAGAAAATCTTCCGGGCTGGTAAACGGCGCTTCCGATAAGGCCGGAAAGGATCCCCGGTAAGTTATCCGCAGCGGAGATTCATGCTTGCGAAGTTAAAACTGCTTGCCCAGGATACGGTCATTTATGGTGCGAGCACCATCATCGCCCGGAGCCTTAACTATCTTCTCGTTCCGCTTTACGCCAATACGCTTTCCACCTTCGATAACGGTGTTCAGACGCTGGTGTATGCCAATATCGCGCTTGCCAATGTGCTTTTTTCTTACGGGCTCGAAACCTCCTACCTGAAGTCGGCGTCCGATATGCTGCATCGCTCGGGCGACGCGAAAGGATATTTTTCGACAGCGTTTTTCAGCCTGCTTGTTACATCGACGATTTTTGCGGCGGTTATGGCGTTTTTTTCGGAGCCGATCGCCCGGCTTATCGGACTCGGGCCGACGGAAGGGGAGTTCGTTACCTATGCGGCGCTCATACTCTGGATCGATACGCTGCTGGTGATTCCGTTTGCCGAGCTTCGCCTGAAACGCAAGGCGCTGCGGTTCGCTGCAGCCCGCATTATCGGCGTGGTCGCGGTCGTCGTCAGCGCGGTCATTCTGCTCGTTCCTTTCGAGGCAGGCCTTCCCGGGGCGTTTTATGCAAATATCCTCGGTTCTCTGGTGAGCTTTGTCGTTGTACTGCCGCTTCTGCGCGGTCTGAAGCCGTTTTTTTCTTTTGCCTATCTGCGCGAAATGCTGCGCATCGGCCTGCCTTACGTGCCTGCCGGCATAGCAGGGCTTCTGATCCACCTGATCGACCGCAACCTGCTGATAAGGATTTCGCCCTCCGATATCGAGAGGATCTATGGTAACGGGTATGTCGCTTCGGACATTGTGGGTATTTACGGACGGGTGGCGGCATTCGGCATTATTCTGCAGCTTCTTATCCAGGTTTTCAGGTTCGCCTGGCAGCCCTTTTTCCTTCAGCATTCCAGCGATCCTGACGTGAAACGGCTGTTCCGCTATGTTTTGAGCATTTCAACCGTCGTCACCATGTTTGCTGCACTGGCGGCGACTTTTTTCGTGCCCGATCTCGTCCGGTACCATTACGGGGGAAGTTTCCATATCCTGCCGCCGAAATACTGGATAGGGCTATCGGTGCTTCCCTGGATCTTCCTGAGTTATGTTTTCGACATGGTATCCACCAATCTTTCTTCAGGGATACTTGTAACCGGCAATACCCGGTATCTTCCGGTCGTTACGTTTACGGGCGCAGCGGTAACCGGGCTGGGATGCTGGCTGCTGATTCCCGTCAGCGGGATGGATGGGGCTGCTTACGCGATCGTGGCCGGTACGGCCGCCATGTGTCTCGTCATGGCCGGTTATTCGCTCAGGGTGTTTCCCAACAGCTACCATTGGGGCAGGTTGCTGGTTCTGCTTGTTGGTGGTATTGCCGCTGTTCCGCTGGGGAATCATGTTGCCGCCGGATTCGGCGATGGTTCCTTGACGGGCGTTCTCTGGCGGCTGCTTTTGCTGTTCTTCTATGCATTTCTGGCGGCGGCGCTTTTCAGGGAAGAGAGCATTGCTGCTATCGGCAGGATCGGAAGGATGCTGCGAGATCGCAGATAGGCTTACTCGACAAGCGCCGGTTTTTTATCGGTCTTCCCTGATGCCGGCGGGAGCGAGTTCTCTTGAGGCACCTGGTTCTTCATGTGTCCGATTGTTTCGGAAGCGAATTTTTCTGACTGCAATCTGCTCGAGAACGGTGCGCAGCGAATCGCGCTGTGCGGGGGTGCAGACCATGGCAAGTTCATGGAAATGCGCCGACTGCTCTTTTTCGATCGCGGTCTGGCGGACTCCGATCGCTCCGGCAAGGGCAGCGATTTTTGCGCTGTCCGGATTTTCCCTGACAGATTCCGCAATCAGCTCTTTTTTCAGTACCGAAATGGATCGCAGCTCTGGCGTTACTTTGTTGAAGTGCTTTCTGCGGAGCTCCCGGAATGCAAGCGCCTGTTCTTCGGAAAGGGAGAGCGGCCGGGTGAAATAGATATGCTTGCTGTACTGGCGGGTTATCCGGTATGGAGGCGGTTCGGGTTTACGGATATTCTGCCACCAGAGTATGCCGAGCAATGTGACATTGAGCACGACAAGTATTGCGAGCGTTATGGTTATGAATCGTTTTGATGTCAGAAAGTCCATGGCTGCTTTCGATTGCTTGCGGCATCGGGCCGCTGATTGTTGTGAAGAACGGGTCCCTGGTGCGGGTCGCGGAAGCTGAAAGTCGGAAATCCGCGACCCTGCAATCCGATCGGAGTGTTCAGAGCATCATTCTTCCGTGTTTTTTCCCCGGCTTGTTCTGCATGAAGGTTTTCATTTTTTCCATCTGGTCCGTCGTGAGGATAGATGCCATATCCTGGAGATGGCCGCTGCGCATGCGTGCAAGACCGGCATGAGTCGTGCCGATTTTTTGGGTCAGCATGTCGATTTTACGGTTGTCGGGATGCTTTTTCATCGATTCGTTCAGCATTTCTTCCCTGAGCGACATGAGCTTGCTGCGTTCTTTTGCCGCCGCTGCGAACTGCTTGTCGCGCAGTTTCTGCAGCCTGTTCTGCTGGGCGTCGCTGAGGCCCAGAGCATCTTTCATTGCCGCGGGCCCGCAACGGTTATACTGCCGGAAGTTCTTTTTTGCCTGCAGCCGGCGTTCTTCGGGGTTCATCGAAGCAATTCTTTTACACCACTCCGTGCGGTAAGATGCGCGTTCCTGTGCATCCGCATTCTGCATTGTACCCCTCATCCGCGAAAGTTCATCGTTGGAATAACGGCTGTAGTCTGCGGCTGAAGCCGTGCCGGCGCTTCCTATGAGCAGTGCGGCCATCATCGTCATCATCTGTTTTTTCATCGTGGTATCGTTTTGTTATGTCGTCATCGTTTACGTTGTCCCGGAAAAAAACTCTAACGTCGCGGTTGCCCGCTTTCTTTCGGATTGTCTTTGCTGCCGGATAAGGCACCGGATTGATCGACCGTTTCCACATAGTATGCCAGTTCCGGTCCGGCGTAATCGTCGCGAAGCTGTTCTATCGTACCGGAAGCGTCCGATATTCCCCCGATATGACCGGAAGAGGTGAAAAACAGCGCTGCGGATCCGATATTTACGGCAACGAGCATCGCTCCGAGCGCCAGACGGACATTGAAGCCTCCTCTTATGCCTCCGGATTCGAACTCTTTGCGCTGCAGGGCGTCGATTCTCTCCATAACGCGAACCCTGAAGAGGGGCGATGCTTTCAGCGAAGGCAGGCTGTCGAGAATCCGCATGGTTTCTCCGATCTGTTCTTCTATCTGTTTGTCGTATCGTTTCATCGTGTTTATCCGTTTCAGTTATTATGACGACAGCCTTGGGAAAACCTTGCGCGGGGTTGTCGGGCGTTCTTTCAGTTACCTGTTCTGATAGTAGTCATGAAGTCTGTCATGCAGGTTTTTCTTGGCACGGTGCACCAGAGATTCTACAGCCGATACGGAGGTTTGCAGGATCTCGGCGATTTCGCTGTTGCTGTAGCCGTCCTGCTTGCTCAGGAGAAATGCCGTTTTCTGGTTTTCGGGCAGGGCGTTGAGCGCATGCTGCAGCACTGCGAGGTTTTCTTTTTCCGCAAGAGTCTGTTCGGGGTTATCGCTTGAAGACGAGGGAAGATCTTCTGCCGGGTCGTCGATGCCGATGATGCGTTTGAGCGACGAGAACCGTTTTTTTCTTTTCATTCGCCTGAGGTGGTCAAGGGATTTGGTTACGGCTATCCGGTAGATCCATGTCGAAAGCTTCGATTCCTCCCGGAACTTATCGAGAGAACGATAGACTTCGACAAATACCTCCTGGGCGAGATCTTCGGCGTCTTCCCTGTTCATTACGAAACGGTAGCAGGTATTGAGCACCATGTCCTGATGTTCGCTTACAAGGGCTTTGAAGAGCCTGTCGCCCGATGTTGCGGGATTGTTTTCCAAGCTTCCGATTTTTGCAGCGGCCAGTGCGGCCGCCTGTGCCGATTCCTCCATGAACGTATACTAACCTGCAGATCCGGTTAAGCGTTGAGGCTCCGTGCCGGGGACCTTCGAAGAGGTCCCCGGGCACGGTGTCCTTGAAATAAGCGCACACTCAAGGAGTCAGACGTTAAAACGCGCGTTATTCCTGCTCGCTTTTTTTGAAATAAACCGGTCAGGCAAGCGAAGCGGCAAAGGCCAGAACCTGATCGAGCTTTTCGGGAGCGTCCGCTTCGCAATAGAGCCGCAGAACCGGCTCGGTGCCGGATGCCCGTATGAGCAGCCACCCGCCTTCGAAGTGATATTTGCATCCGTCGAGATCGTTGAACCCGAGCACTTTGTATCCTGCGATATCGGCGAGATCTCCGGCAGCCGCACGGGCGATGATTGCCTGTTTTTTCTCTTCGCTTACATGCAGGTCGTTGCGCCTGTAACAGAAGAAGCCGTATTCGTCGTAGAGCTCCTGAACGAGTTTCGAAAGGCTTTTTCCCTTGCGGGTCATGATTTCAAGGGTCAGCAGCCCGATGTATACGCCATCGCGTTCCGGCAGGAATGCCGTAATGCCGATGCCGCCCGACTCTTCGCCTCCTATCAGGATGTCGCGGGAGGCCATGAGCTGGCTGACGTACTTGAATCCGACGGGCAGTTCGTGCATGACAAGGGAGTGTTTGCGGCATATCCTGTCGATGAGGTCGGTGAGCGCGAAGGTTTTTGCCACCTCTCCTCGCTGGTTCCGCTCTTCGACGAGGTATTTGAGGAGAATGGCGAAGAGTTTATGGGAGTCCACGAATTCGCCGTTTTCGTCGAGCATCCCGACCCGGTCTGCATCGCCGTCGTTGATGATGGCGACGTCCGTTTCGACCTCCCGGAAGAATTCCACGAATTCGCCTATATACTGCGGCATCGGTTCAGGGTTGATGCCGCCGAAACCTGGATTTACAGAACAGTGGTAGCAGTTGACCATGGATTCGTCGAACAGGCTGGTGATGATATCCTGTCCGGCTCCGTACATGGCGTTGTGCGCTATTTTTATATGCGAATCGCGGATGAGCTGCAGGTCGATGCTTGCCTTGAGATGGTTCAGATAGAAGGTCCTGAGGTCGGCGGTTTCGATGAGATTTCGCTGCGGGACTATTTCCGCGGCGGGATCGATCTCTGCGATGTACGTTTCGATTTCTGCTATCGCTTCGGGATGCGCCGGCCCTCCGTATGCGGCTTTGACCTTGAACCCGTTGTAGATCGGCGGGTTGTGGGATGCTGTGATGACGATGCCTCCGGCAAGCTGCATGGCTTTCGTGAAGAGCGAAACAGCCGGCGTGGAGACGAAGCTGTCTGCAAGAAATACCCTGATTCCCTGCGAGGAGATCACATCGGCGGTGAATTCGGCGAACTCTTTCGACATGAAGCGGGTGTCGTACCCGATGCAGACCCCTTCGGACTTTTCGGGTCGGGTGAGGATGTATCGCGCGGTAGCCAGCGCGGCCAGTTTCAGGTTGTCGAACGTGTAGTCTTTCGCGATAATCGCGCGCCATCCGTCGGTACCGAATTTAACTTGCATTCTTTTCTGTTTTTGATATAATGGGGTTTGAATAGTGCCCGGGACCTTATGTTTGAATGAGTTGTAAAATACTCTTTCGTTTTCGTTCATCCAATTATCTGCAGCTCCCGATGTCGAGGAAGCTTTTTATTCTGGCCGGAGAGGTTTCCGGCGATATGCATGCGGCGGGAGTGGTGGCGGAACTGCTGAAACGGAAACCGGACTTGCGGGTGTTCGGTATAGGCGGCCAGAAGCTCCGCGCGCTCGGAGCGGAGCTGGCATACGATACGCGGAGTATGAGTATCATGGGCTTTGTCGACGTGCTGCGCCATGCCGGTTTTCTCAGGAGGGTCATCAGGGAGATGCGGGCTCTTATCCTTAAGGAAAAACCCGATGCAGCCCTGCTGGTCGATTATCCGGGCATGAACCTTATAATGGCCCGCTTCCTTCGCGATCTCGGCGTTCCGGTGATCTACTATATCGCGCCGCAGGTCTGGGCTTGGAAAGAGGGGCGGGTCAGGAAGATAAGGGAAACCGTCGACCGGCTGCTGGTTATTTTCGATTTCGAGGTGGATTTTTACGGACGGCACGGGATGAAAGCGGAATTTGTCGGCAATCCGGTTATAGAAGAACTTGGCGAGGCGGTTATTCCTCCTTCGGAAGTATTCAGACGGCAGCACGGCATCGGGGATGACGATCTCCTGATAGGTCTGCTGCCCGGCAGCCGGAGGCAGGAGATATCGATGCTGCTGCCTGAAATGCTCGGCGCTGCCGCCATGCTTGCGGAAAGCCGCAAGGTCGTTTTTCTGCTCGGTCGGGCGCCGCATCTGGATTATCGCTGGCAGGATCATGCGCCGGAGAAGAGTTCCCTGAGGGTTGTAGAGTGTGGCAGCCATGAGGTGATGCGCTGCAGTTCGCTGGCTTTCGTGACTTCGGGAACCGCGACCCTCGAAGCGCTCTGTTTCGGACTTCCGATGATTGTCGTCTATAGAACCGGATGGCTGAATTATCAGATCGGCAAGCGCCTTGTCAGACTCCGGAACATTTCGCTCGCAAATATCGTTGCGAGGGGGCTCGGGGCTGAAGGACAGGCTGTGCCTGAACTGATTCAGCATGAGGCGTCCGCCGGGCGGATGGCAGAGTTGGCCATGCAGCTGCTCGATGATCGCCCGAAGCTCGATGCGATGCGTGCCGAACTGCTTGAAGCCAGGGGAACGCTTGCCGGCAGGGTACCATCGAAAGCGGTCTCCTCGGTTGTTCTGGAATACTTATAAGATAATTATGGAACAGGTTACAGGTTTTTTTTCAGGCAATCCGCTGGTGACTGCTCTTGTTGCCATAGCGGCAGTGATGCTTCTTCTCTCGTTTTTCAGGACGGCGCTGAAACTGCTGGTCGTTGCTGCTGCGGCAGTCGTGCTGTATGCCGGCTGGCTTCAGGCAAGCGGCGGCGGCGATTTTGCTGAAACGTTCGGCCATGTGCTCGATGTGCTCCGGCAATCGTTCGAGCGTCTTATGGCCGCCATCCGGCCACTGTTCGAGCTTCTGAAACTGTTGCAGTGAGATTTTCCTGCAGCGATCATCTCTGCTGCAGCGGTTCGCTCATGGCCCCTGTCGGGCATGATGCCGCCAGTTTGCGGTAATCGGGAGTTTCTCTGTTTTCCAGCTCTTCAAGCGTTCTTACGCAGATTCCGCAGTCAACGCATTTTTCCCGTTCAAGCCGGATGTTTGCCGTGGCTGCAATGCCGAACTCCGGGTGATCCTCATGCCGGCACGTATGGTCGGGGAGGTAGCGTGCGGCCAGTTCCCGCAGGCGGCAGTTCTCCACGGCTATGCAGCGGCACCGGAGACAGCGCGATGCTTCGGCGCGGGCATCGGAAGGATTGTATCCGGAAACTATTTCCAGGAATCCGGGAACTCTCATTTCCGGGGGAATTTCAGGCACCCCTATTCTGGGCATCGGCACCCTGCCGGCGTATAATGCGGCAGGAGTTTTCTCTTTCGGGCCGCAGGATGAGTTGAATGCCGGTGCCGGTTGCGTCGCCGGTATTTTTCGCAGGTAACGGTCGATGTTTTGCGCGGCTTTTTTTCCCTGTTCGACGGCGCGGATGGCAAGATCGGCGCCGGTAACGCAGTCTCCCCCTGCAAAAATACCGGCGACGCCGGTTTCAAGGGTATCGGGATCGACAGCAACAGTGTGGTCTGTATTCAGGCCCAGTTCCCCGGCCGTTTCCGCCGGACAGTCCACATGCTGCCCTGTAGCGGTTATGAGCGTGTCGGCAAGTATCGTGTATATCGCGCCGGGAACCGGTACCGGTCGTCTTCTTCCGCTGCCGTCGGGCTCTCCCTGTCGCATGGTCTGCACGGTTACCGAGATGCCCTGACCGTCGGCCGATATTGCTGACGGAGCGACAAGCGTCAGAAGCTCGATGCCTTCCCGCAGCGCGTCCTCTGTTTCAGCGCGGTTGGCAGGCATCTCCTGGCGAGTTCTCCGATAAAGGATGGACACTTCGTCCGCTCCCAGCCGGAGGGCTGTTCGTGCGGTGTCGATAGCGGTATTGCCGCCTCCGACAACCAGCACCTTTTTTCCGGGTTTTGCCGCGATGCCGCATGCCGCATCGCGAAGAAAGGTTATGCCGCTTTTCACTGCGGGCAGCTCTTCGCCCGGTATGCCCATCGGCGAGGCTTTCTGTGCGCCAAGAGCGAGGAGTGCGGCATCGTATTCCGCTTTGAGGGTATCGAGAGAAATTTCTCTGCCGAAGCGGGTGTTCATCCGGAAGCGGGCTCCCATGCTGCGGAGCGGTCCGATATCGCTTTCTATGACCGCTTCGGGCAGCCTGAAGCGGGGTATGCCGTAGCGCATCATGCCACCGGGTTCCGGATGGGCGTCGAATATCGTGACGTCATGACCGAGAGCCAGCAGGTAATAGGCGGCCGTAAGACCGGCGGGGCCGGCGCCCACTACGGCGACCTGCCTGCCGGTTTTTTCGGCTGGTTCCGGCATGCAGCGAGGCTCGTTCTGCATGTCGCGATCGGCTGCGTAGCGTTTTAGCGCGCAGATCGAGACCGGCTCGTCCAGACCGTGCCGCCGGCATTCGTCTTCGCAGGGGGCGGGACAGACCCTGCCGAGAATGCCCGGCAGCGGAATGCTCTCCTTTATGATGCGGATCGCTTCATGGTCGTTTCCTTCGGCTATTGCCGTTATGAATCCCGGAATGTTGCATCCGGCCGGGCAGGAGATTTCGCAGGGGCCCAGGCAGTCGCCGCAGTGTTCGTCTATGATGCGTTCGAGGTTCTGGCGACGCATGGCCTGCAGTTCGCTGTTTTCGGTTTCTACGACCATTCCGGGTGAAACGGCTGTGCTGCAGGCGGGTACGAAAAGGTTTTTTCCCTTGAGTTCGACGATGCACATCCAGCAGGAGCCGGTCGATTCGAGGGTTTTATCGAAACAGAGGGTAGGAATGGAAATGCCCGCCGAATGTGCTGCCTGAAGAATCGACATCCCGACAGGTGCCGTGAGGGTGGTGCCGTTTATGGTAAGCGTCAGATTGTTCATGGTTGGTGAAGCGCGTTTCGGGAAAGCCCCGCACAGGGTTTTCAGTGGTTGAATCGTTTGTCGAGGAATCCGGCTACCTTTTCGAGGAGCCACATGGGCGTGGAGGTGGCGCCGCAGATGCCGACGCTTTCGACTGTTACACCAGGGCGTTCTTCGAACCAGGAGTCTTCGATGTCCTGGATATCTTCGATGAAATAACTCCGCGGATTGGCTGCGCGGCATATGCCGTAGAGTACCTGGCCGTTCGAGCTTTTTTTTCCTGCGACGAATACGATGCAGCTGTTGGCGAGCGCGAAATCGTGCAGTTTCCGGTTTCTGCTCGATACCTGCCGACAGATGGTGTCCTTGAATACGTTGCGCTCCATCTCCTGCTGACCGGTCATGGCGGCTGTGATGTCTATATCGCGAACGGGTCTCCAGGGACGGACGCTCTGTTCGGCAGCGGCGGCAAAGAGGGTTTCGAGACTGGTTTTCAGCTCATGGAACCCGGGTACGTCCATGGTTGTCTGGGAGATCAGCGCGGTTTTTTTTCGGGTATCGAGATCCCGGAGCTCTTCGGGGTCGGAGAGGTCGGCATGTTTGATGATGACGGCTTGATTTCCGCAATGGCCGTTGATTCCGACGACTTCAGGGTGTGTGCGTTTTCCGTAGATGACGATCTGGTATCCCAACTGGTGCAGCAGCCGGGCCGTCCTCTGCAGTTTCGAGACGACGGGGCAGGTGGTATCGGTTATTTCGAGGTTGTTTCTTTTCGCCCTGGCATAGGTTTCGGGAGGCTCTCCGTGAGCCCGTATCAGGACGCTGGAATTCCGCAGCGCCTCGAATGCCGCTTCGTCGATGGTGCGGAGTCCGAGGTTTTCAAGCCTTCTGACCTCCACTTCGTTGTGGACCACATCGCCGAGCGAGAAGAGTTTTTCTTTTGCCGAGAGTTTTTCTTCGGCAACATGGATGGTGCCCTGCACGCCTATGCAGAATCCCGATGATGTCCTGTCGAGGTTGATTTTCACGCTGATAACGGAATCTATGGTAACTGTTCAGGGATGCATTCCCGCATTGTCAAAGGTAACATCCTCCGGCATCAAGTCAAAGACCGGCCGCCATCTGCGGCATGTGCGCGTCATTTCAGACGTCTACAAGTTCGACATCGGGCATGTCGGCGCCCATGAAAAGCCTGTAGAGTGTGCTGAATTTCTGCGGGAGGTCGCTGACAAGAAGGTGCGGCGTTCCGGTTGCGCTCGATGGGTTCAGCATGCCTCGTTCCTGAAGCGTCTCCTTTGCCCGACGGGCGACGGCTTCCGCGGAATCGATGATGGCGATGCCTGGACCGACCGTGTTTTCGATCATACGCCGCAGGATAGGGTAGTGGGTGCAGCCGAGCACAAGCGTATCGATGTGTCGTTCGTCGAAATCCGCGAGGTACTCGCCGGCAATGAGTTGTGCCGCGGGATGATCGACGAATCCTTCTTCGGCAAGCGGTACAAAGAGCGGACATGCTTTGGAGTATACCTCTATGTCGGGATCGAGATCGTTGATGGCGCATGCATAAGCGTTCGAGCAGACGGTGGCCTGGGTGCCGATGACTCCGATGCGTTTTTTCGCCGTCATGCCGACGGCCAGTTCCGCGCCGGCTTCGAGAACGCCTATGACCGGAATGCTGCCGCTTGTTTTCCTGACGACGTCAAGCGCGAGGGCTGAAACGGTATTGCAGGCGACGATGATCATTTTAGGCTGGTATCGCATCAGGATCGATGTGTCGTCCTGCGCATACTTCCTTATGGTGACCTGCGACTTGGAGCCGTAGGGAACCCTGGCGGTATCGCCGAAATAGATGATCCGTTCGGATGGCAGGATTGACTGGATCGCCCTGACGACAGTCAGGCCGCCCACTCCCGAGTCGAAAATGCCTATAGGGCTCTCCGGCGTTGTTTTATGCTGGTGCACCTGATCAGACGTTAAACCTGAAAACAATGACGTCGCCGTCTTTTACGATATAGTCGCGTCCTTCCGACCGGAGCTTGCCGGCCTCTTTCACTTTCAGTTCAGAGCCGAGTTCGATAAGGTCGCGGTATGACATGACTTCGGCCCGGATGAACCCTTTTTCGAAATCCGAATGGATGGCGCCTGCGGCTTCGGGAGCTGCAGCGCCTTTGCGGATGGTCCAGGCATGGACCTCCTTTTCGCCCGCGGTGAAGTATGTCTGCAGGCCGAGCAGATCGTAGGCAGTTCTGATGAGCCTGTCGAGGCCTGACATGTCGAGGCCGAGGCTTTCGAGGAATTCCGGGCGCTCCTCTTCGGGCAGTTCGGCGATTTCAGCTTCGGTTTTCGCGCTGATGATGAGCATTTTCGAGCCTGATCCGGCAGCAATTTCCTCCACCTGCCGGGTATAGGCGTTGCCGTCCGGCAGGTCGGATTCGGATACGTTGGCTGCGTAGAGAATGGGTTTGGTGGTGAGCAGGAAGAACTGCCGGGCAAGCGCCTGTTCCTCCGCGGTCTGTATGATGTTCCTCGCAGGAACACCTTCGGAAAGTCCCTCGATGATGCGTTCGGCAAGATCGACCTGCTGAAGCAGCTCTTTTTCCTTTCGCGCGTTTTTCCGGAGCTTTTCGATCCTTCTTTCCATGCTGTCGAGATCGGCGAGCATGAGTTCGGTTTCAATGGTCGCTATATCGTCGGCAGGATCGATTTTCCCTTCGACATGAATGATGTTGCTGTCGTCGAAACAGCGAACGACATGCACGATGGCATCGACCTCCCTGATATGCGACAGGAACTGGTTGCCGAGGCCTTCCCCTTTGCTCGCTCCCCTGACCAGGCCGGCTATGTCTACGATCTCGAGCGTCGTCGGTACGAGGGTGGGCGTTTTGACGACTGCGGCGATCAGCGGCATCCGTTCGTCCGGAACGAGTACCGTGCCGACGTTGGGCTCGATGGTGCAGAACGGATAGTTCGCAGCTTCGGCCTGTTTGGCGGTAATGGCGTTGAAAAGTGTTGATTTTCCGACGTTCGGCAGACCGACGATCCCGCAGCGGAGAGACATGGCAGCTATAGTGAAAAGAGGTGTTGGATGAATTCGCGCCCAACAGGCGCGGGTTGTTAACATGTAATCATTAAGTTTGGAAAAAGCAAATTTATTTTATAAAATTGCAGGCTAAGTCAAAATGCTTGTGAAACAGATATCGGGGAACAGACGCATCATCATCGCCATCGACGGCCCGGCGGCTTCGGGTAAAAGTACGACGGCCCGAAAGGTGGCCGAACAGCTGGGTTACACCTATATCGATACCGGCGCAATGTTCCGTTCCGTTACCCTGAAGGTACTGGAACTGGGCCTGATCGACCGCGTCAGGCTTCATCCCGATTCCATCGAACCTCTGCTGAAGGATATCGATATCACGTTCAACGACGACCGGATTTTTCTCGACGGAGCCGATGTTTCATCAGCCATAAGGGAGAACCGCGTAAGCCGGGAGGTGAGCTTTATCAGTTCGCTTGCTTCCGTACGGGAAAAGCTCCGGCTGCTGCAGCAGGAGATGGGCCGGCAGAAGGGTGTCGTGATGGATGGGCGGGATATCGGCACCGTCGTTTTTCCTGAGGCGGAACTGAAGATTTTTCTGATCGCAGACGCGCATGAACGGGCGAAACGGCGTTATGCCGAGCTTGCGGCAAAGGGGGCCTCAGGGAACGGCCTGCCGGATCTTGCCACCCTTGAAAAGGAGATCGTCGAGCGCGACAGGGCCGATGCCGAAAGGACTCTCGCCCCTCTGAAAAAGCATCCCGATGCGGTGGAGATCGACACTTCGACCCTCGGCATCGATGAACAGGTGGCGATGGTTCTCGATCTTGCGATGCGGATTCCCGGATGCGGGAACTGAGCCCGGATGTCAGGATTTTTTTGTTTGCAGTTCTTATCAACCATAAAACCGGGCGCTGAAATCTCTCGCGGCGCCGAGGGTAAATCACAAGAGAGGAAGGAAAACATTTAATGGCAGAAACAGTAACGCTGGAGAAGAAGATTCAGGAACGGCCTGCAAGAAAGAAGGTCAAGGTATTCGCGCACTACGAGCCGTCGGCACTTGCCGAGATGGAAAAGCTCTACACGAGCACGCTGAGCGAAATCACCGAAGATGAAATCGTGAAGGGACGCATTGTCTCGATTTCCAACAAGGACGTCACCATCGACGTGGGATACAAGTCGGAGGGTATCGTTTCCCTGCTTGAGTTCCGCGACGAGGACGCCGAGGCAGTGAAAGTCGGTGATGAAGTGGAGGTCTATCTCGAGAATATCGAGGACAAGATGGGTCAGCTCATTCTTTCCAAGAAGAAAGCCGACGTCCTGAGAATCTGGGACAAGATTTACGATTCAATCGAAAACGATACCATCATCAGCGGCAAGATCATCAATCGCGTCAAGGGCGGCATGACGGTCTCTCTCTCCGGTGTGGAGGCCTTTCTTCCCGGTTCGCAGATCGATGTCAAGCCTGTGCGCGACTTCGACGCTCTCGTCGGCCAGACCATGGACTTCAGGGTCGTCAAGATCAATCCCGTTACCCAGAACATCGTCGTCAGCCACAAGGTCATCCTCGAAGAGGAGTATGCGGCGCGGCGCGAGGAGATGCTGGCCAATATCAAGGTTGGCATGGTGCTCGAAGGTACTGTCAAGAATATCACCGATTTCGGTATCTTCGTCGATCTCGGCGGTCTCGACGGCCTTGTGCACATCACCGATATCACCTGGGGTCGCATCAACCATCCTTCTGAAGTCGTCGAACTCGACCAGCCGATAAAGGTCGTTGTTGTCGGCTTCGATGAAAATACCAAGCGTGTCTCGCTCGGCATGAAGCAGCTTGAGTCGCATCCCTGGGAAAATATCGAAATCAAATATCCTGTCGGTTCGAAAGCCAACGGCCGTGTGGTGTCAATCACCGATTACGGCGCATTCGTCGAGATCGAGAAAGGCATCGAAGGTCTGGTCCATATTTCAGAGATGAGCTGGACGCAGCATATAAAGCATCCGGGTCAGTTCGTCACTCTCGGCCAGGAGGTGGAGTGCGTGATCCTGAACATCGACAAGGATCACACCAAGCTTTCCCTCTCCATGAAACGGGTGAACGAGGATCCGTGGATCGCGCTTTCCGAAAAATATGTTGAAGGTTCGCTGCATAAAGGTACCGTCAGCAATATCACCGATTTCGGCGTGTTCGTGGAACTTGAAGCAGGAGTCGACGGTCTTGTGCATATCTCCGATCTTTCCTGGACCAAGAAGATTCGCCATCCGAGCGAACTGGTGAAGAAAAATCAGGAGCTCGACGTCAAGGTGCTCAAGTTCGACGTCAATGCACGCCGCATAGCGCTCGGCCATAAACAGATCAATCCGGATCCGTGGGACGAATTCGAGCAGAAGTATGCCGTAGGCGCGGAAACTCCCGGCAGCATTTCGCAGATCATCGAGAAAGGCGTCATCGTTATCCTTCCCGGAGATGTTGACGGCTTTGTGCCGGTATCGCACCTGCTTCAGGGCGGCGTGAAGGATATTCATTCTTCGTTCGCCGTCGGCAATGACCTGCCGCTCCGGGTCATCGAGTTCGACAAGGAGAACAAGCGCATCATTCTTTCGGCCCTCGAATATTTCAAGGACAAGAGCAAGGAGGAGATCGAAGCCTACCTGCAGGCACATCCGAACGAAAAGAAAGAGATCGAGGATGCAACCGCAGAGCTTGAGCCTCAGCCCAAAGGCAGCAAGTAACCGCCTTCCGGCAGGAAAAAACCAACAGAAAACCCTTCCTCTGCGGAAGGGTTTTCTGTTACCTGAAAATCGTCAGCCAGGTACACTATTCTATCGTACTTGTCCGCATCTTCCTTTCAATATCCATAGCTTTTCAGGAGATGCTGTTTTTTTCTCCAGTCCGGACGTACCTTGATGAATATTTCAAGGAATACCGGACGCCCCAGCAGCTCCTCGATGTCACTTCTTGCTGCCTGGCCGAGTTTTTTCAGGGCGCTGCCGCGATTGCCGATGAGAATCTGTTTCTGCGTATCGCGTTCGACGATGACCGAACAGCGGATGAGGTCTTTTCTGGAAGGATCGTTTTCGTGCTGCTCTCTGAACTCGTCGATAACCACTTCAGTAGCGTATGGAACCTCTTTACCGTATTGCAGAAAGATTTTTTCCCGGATGATTTCCGAGACGAAAAACCGTTCCGGAGCAGTGCTCAGCATCTCTTCGGGGTAAAGCGGTTCATCCATTGGCAGAAAGGGAATAAGAGCGTCGATCAGCTCTTCAAGGCCGGTTCCCTCCTTTGCCGAAACAGATATGGCCGACAGGGGTGAAAATGTGCCGGAGATCCAGGTTTCGATCTGCCGCTGCGTTTCGGGGATGACCAGATCCGATTTATTGAGTACGGCGACGACCGGTTTCGAGGCGGGCCTGATCCATTTTTCGAAAAGTTCCGTAACGAAGTCGCGGTCGATATGCTCCGTTCCTTTGCAGTAGGGTATAAGAGCTATAACGATGTCTGCTTCCTGGAGTGTCTGGCGGACGATGGAGAGCATGGATTCGTGAAGCTTCTGCTGCGGCTGCATGATGCCCGGTGTGTCAAGGAAGATGATCTGGCAGCGGTCGTCGTGATAGATGCCGGTTATTTTTTTTCTTGTAGTTTGTGGTTTAGGTGTTACAATAGAGAGTTTACAGTCAAGCAGCCTGTTCAGCAGGGTCGATTTGCCTGCGTTGGGCGGTCCGGCAATAACGGCGAAACCGCAGGAAAATGCTGGTGTGTCCATGATCGGAACAACGTTTGAATGGTGTCGGGTGCATCTATGTGTACAATACAGAAATCCTTGCGGATGGTGAAGAAAAAGATGTAACGGAAGATGAGCATGGAACAACAAGGCAAACTTGATCTCTGGCTTCTCGGTTCGATGACCGGTCTGATCGTATTCGGACTGATGGCCATTTACAGCGCCACAAACGGCGCCGGCGAGACCGTCCTGTTTTACCGGCAGCTGGCATGGGGGTGCATAGGCGCCGTTGTGATGCTGTTCGTGTATTTCAACGATTACCGGTTTATCCGCGACAATTCCTATATCTTTTATGTCATCGGCGTGATACTGCTTGTGGCGGTGCTTGTTTTCGGTAAAAAAATTGCCGGGCAGACAAGCTGGGTTCGTATAGGCTTTTTCAGTTTTCAGCCTTCTGAAATTGCCAAGATGACGACTATTCTCGCCCTGGCGCGATTTCTTTCGGACGATGAGACCGACATCCGTTCCATTCCCCATCTTGCGATAGCTCTTGCCATACCGATTTTTCCGGCGATGCTTATCATGCTGCAGCCAGATATGGGTACGGCTCTTACCTGTCTGTCTTTTATTGCGCCTATGATCATTATGGCCGGATTCAATTTCTATCTGCTTCTTTTATTGGCCATTCCCGTCGTGCTTATGCTCAGCGGCTTTTTCAACCTGTTTTTTATTTTCGGTTTTGCTTTGCTGCTGTTTTTTTCGCTTGTCTACATGAAGAAAAAGGTTCATTTCCATCAGTTTGCGGTAACATCGGCCGGGCTCGCGGCTGCGTTGCTTACGCACCGTTTTGCTGCGGAAATCCTGAAGCCGCATCAGTTGAAAAGGATTCAGACCTTTCTCGATCCCATGTCGGATCCCCAGGGAGCGGGTTACAATGCGCTTCAGGCTAAAATCGCCATCAGTTCGGGGGGGTTATTCGGAAAGGGGTTTCTTGAGGGTACCCAGACCCAGCTTCGTTTTATTCCTGCGCAGTGGACCGATTTCATATTCTGCGTTATTGCCGAAGAGCTTGGTTTTATAGGATCGGCTCTCCTGATAGGTTTTTTTCTTGTACTGATTCTTCGGTTCATTTCCATTGTTTTTTCTATCAAGAACCGGTTCGTCGAGCTGACATTTGCCGGGTATGCGGCTCTGCTGATGGTGCATGTCGTCATTAATATCGGTATGACGCTTGGCCTTATTCCGGTTATCGGCGTGCCGCTGCCTTTTGTTTCTTATGGCGGTTCTTCGCTGCTGGGAAATATGATTATGGTCGCGCTTGGATTGAATTTCGTCAGGAACAGACGGAATATCGGCTATTGAACGCTATTGCTTTTGATGCAGGGGTTTTCTACGTTGTATTTTTGTGGATATCATGGGAATAAAACAGAAAAAGCGCAGGATGCGCTTTTTCTGTTTTGAATGATAAATCGTGCGAAATGGTTACCTGATTTTGTAAACAAATCGTTTTCCGCCTGCGCCGGCCGGAATGCGTTCTATTTCTTCATCCGACATACCGTATTTGTTAAGCCAGAGACTTACCGTGGTGCTTTTGGTATTGAGTGCGTCGGCCATATCTTTTGGTTTGAATGCGCGGTCAGGATTCGATCGCAGAAGTTCCTTGATGGATGCGCCGAGCTGGCCTCTTGCGTACTTGGCCGTTCCAGTTGACGAGGGTACGGTTTCTTCAAGCCTGGGAAGGTTCTGCTCGAGTTTCCTCATGACTGCGGCAAGCTCGTCTTCAAGAGGTTTCATCTTTTCCTGGAACTGCTGATACATGAAAGCGATCTGTTCCTGGAGATTTTGTTTCTCTTTTACAAGCGATTGAAAATGATCGATTTTCTGAACAAAAAGATCATACTTGTCCGGAGATGTGGCATCTTTTTTCAGCATGTTCATATATTGTCTTTTGGATTGAAATGATAATCGGATATGAATACAACGGGAAATATAATTTAATCGCGATATGTATGCAAATGGCCATGATGAGATTTTTGTTTCATGGTAATGATTCTATTCCTGTGTTTCTTTTTTAATGATATACATCATTGATACTATTATGACTGGAAGGCATATGCCGAGTGTTGCTGCAGTAACATTGGGATGTAAACTGAATTATTCGGAAACGTCGGCTATACTCGACAGACTTTCTTCCGCAGGTTGGCGGATTTCTTCGATTGAAGATGGCGCGGATCTGATCATTGTCCATACCTGCGCGGTGACCGGACAGGCGGAACAGAAATGCCGTCAGGCAATACGGCGCATGATCAGACGTTATCCCGGGAGCTGCGTGGTTGTTATCGGCTGCTATGCGCAGCTTCGCCCGGAACATCTTGCGGGCATCCGGGGTGTGCATGCCGTGCTTGGCAGTAATGATAAATTCAGGATCGATTCTTACCGCCATGCGGTTGAAACCCGGCCCGATCCGGCTCTCGTAAGGGTTTCCTGCGTCCCGGAAAGCGGAGAGATTCATCCGGGATACTCCTTCGCCGGCAGTTATGCCGAGGCAAGGACGAGGGCGTTTCTGAAGATTCAGGATGGGTGCGATTATGGCTGTGCCTATTGCGCGATACCTCTTGCGCGAGGCCGTTCGCGTTCACTCTCGCCGGACATGATTGTCGATCGGGCCAATTTTCTCGCGGCTTCCGGTTATCGCGAAATCGTGCTGACAGGCGTCAATATAGGCGATTACCGTTTCAATGGCGAGGGGCTGGCCGGATTGCTGCAGCGACTCGAAGCGGTGGCGGTCGAGCGGATAAGAATAAGTTCTCTTGAACCCGATATTCTCGATGATTCCTTGCTGCGGGTTGTCGCATCGTCGAGAATAATTGCGCCGCATTTTCATGTTCCCTTGCAGGGCGGTTCGGACAGCGTTCTGAAGGCCATGGGTCGCCGCTATAGCGTTGAGGGTTACAGGCATCGCATCAGAGCGGCCGTCGAGGCAATTCCGGATTGTGCCGTCGGCATCGATGTCATTGCCGCATATCCCGGTGAAACACCCGGGGAGTTTCTGCATATGTACCATTTCCTGGAGGAGTTGCCGGCGGCTTATCTCCACGTCTTTTCATGTTCTGTCCGTCCCGGAACGCGGCTTGCGCATCAGGTGGCTACCGGTCTGAGGAAAATTGTTCCTCCTTCGGAGGCTGACCGGAGAAGCAAGGCGCTTATGGAACTCGACAAGCGCAAACGATCCGCTTTTCTTTCGCGTTTTGCCGGAAAGGAGTGTTCCATACTCGTAGAGGAGTGCTCCGAAGGGCCGGGAGGAGCGGTGATATGCGCCGGATATACAGGAAATTATCTGCATGTTACGGCCGTGGCCGAGAGTGCTCCTGCCGATGTGCCAAGTCTTAAGGGCAGGGTGCTCCGGGTGCTCGCCGGCGAGGCGGACAATGATTTGAATTTGAACGGGAGACTGTTATTTTAATACCTTCGAGTTGTTTCGCTCCTGTTGCCCGCAACCCTTTAATCCATCTGCTCCATGCATATCAAGTCACGAATCCGTTCGATTCCGGATTACCCGAAGAAAGGTATCATGTTTCGCGATATTACCACCCTTATCAAGGATCCGGTAGGTTTTCGCCTCGTGATCGACAGCCTCACGCAGCACTATCTGCAGAACGGCGTCGATTTCGATGCTATAGTCGGCATCGAGGCTCGCGGGTTCATTATCGGAGGGGCTCTCTCCTATACGCTGGGCAAGGGGTTCGTTCCTGTCAGAAAGCCGGGAAAGCTGCCTGCGGATGTCGTTTCGCAGGAGTATGATCTCGAGTACGGCAGCGACAAGATCGAAATCCACATGGATGCGCTGGAAAAAGGGAAACGGGTGCTGCTGGTCGATGATCTTCTTGCTACCGGAGGTACGGCTCTTGCCGCTGCCGCTCTGGTTGAGAAAGTAGGCGGCGTTGTTGCCGAAATGGCATTCATCGTCAATCTCCCGGATGTAGGCGGAGAAAGGAAAATCAGGGAAAAGGGCTACAGACTCTATTCGCTCACCGAATTCGAGGGGGAATGATATAACGTGAGAAAATATACGACTGTTCTTCTTTCCATCCCCGCGGGTCTCTTTCTGTTGGCAGCCTGCAGCACTCCGCTGTTTGCCGCCGGTGGACATGAAGCGGCGGCAATACAACTTCCTCCGGTCTGGCTGGTTATCCCTTTTGTGCTTCTTCTGCTGATGATCGCAACCGGTCCGTTGTTTTACCATCGCTTCTGGGAGCATAACTATCCCAGGGTCTCGTTGGGGCTTGCCTCTTTTGTGGCGGTCTATTACGGGTTTATGATGGACCATGGATGGCATGTTCTCGAACATACCCTCGAGGAGTATCTTTCTTTTATCGCGTTGGTTTCATCGCTGTTTGTGGTTTCCGGCGGCATTCTCATCAGGATCGAGCGGCGGGGAACGCCGCTCGTGAACGGTATGCTGCTGGCGTTCGGTGCGGTACTTGCCAACCTTATCGGTACGACCGGTGCCTCAATGCTGCTTATCCGGCCGTTCATGCGGATGAATGCGGGTCGCCTGAAGCCGTTTCATGTCGTGTTTTTTATTTTTATTGTCAGCAATATCGGTGGAGGACTCACACCTATCGGTGATCCCCCTCTTTTTCTCGGATTTCTCAAAGGGGTTCCTTTTTTCTGGGTGATATCCAAAGTATGGTTGCCGTGGCTTCTGACGGTTATCTGTCTTGTCTCTGTTTTCATGCTCCTCGATGCGAGGGCGGAAAAGTCGGAAGGTGCCGAAAAATCGGCTGAACGGGGGATTTCAATTATCGGTAAAACCAATTTCGTCTATCTCGGCATCATAATCGTTTCTGTGTTTCTCGATCCTGCAGTCATCAACGGATTTCCGAGTCTGCAGGAGCTTTTCCATCTGCCGCTCGGCATTCGCGAACTGATCATGTTCGGCGTTGCCATAGCCGCATACAGGACCGCGAATCCCGACGCCCTCGGTGGCAACGAATTCAACTTCGAGCCGATCAAGGAGGTCGCATTCCTGTTTGTCGGCATTTTTGCAACCATGATTCCGGCTCTCGAACTTATAGGGGCATACGCAGCAACTCATGCGGCCGAGTTTTCGGTAACGACGTTTTACTGGATGACCGGCGCGCTTTCGGGCGTGCTCGACAATGCGCCGACCTATCTGAACTTTTTAGCCGGCGCGCTCGGAAAGTTCGGTCTCGAGATGACCGATCCGCAACATGTCATTGAATTTGCCTCGGGCAAGGCTTCGTCCATCGAGGGCGATGTGCAGTCCGGAGTCTATCTGATGGCGATTTCAATTGCCTCGGTGTTTTTCGGCGCAATGACCTATATCGGCAATGCCCCGAATTTCATGGTCAAGAATATCGCGGCACAGTCAGGCGTCAACGTGCCTGATTTTCTTGAGTATGTCTATAAATATTCAGTGCCGGTGCTGATACCTGTTTTTGGCGTGCTCTGGTTCCTGTTTTTCAACTATTAACTATTCCTGTGGTATGACGAAACGTTTCACCGATGCTGTCAGGAACGGGAACAAGGGGTTCTATATCCGTAATTCCCTTTTTTTTCCTTTTCATTTCGAGTTGATCAGCATATGGCTCGGCAAGGAGATGTCGCTGCTCTCGGCTCCTGAACTTATCACCGATATTGCCGATCCCCATTTACTCGCAATAAGGGAAGGGGCCGGATATACCAATATCGTATTCAGGAGATGGGGCGATCTCGGCAAGGAGCTCGGTCATCATAAGGGGCACGTCATCCTGCATGCTGCAGAGAAGGGCGATGATATTTTCAACAAGGATAACCTCCATTACATCAAAGTGTGCTTTCGGGATACGAAAACCTACCGTGATGTTGTCTTCGAACTGATAGACGATCCTTTTTCGCTTTGAGATTATCCGCATCTCCCCGATGAGAAAGCCTCTGGCCGTCCATCGGGGTGAACCCTGAGTCGCGCACACTCAGACGACGCCGTTTTTCAGGCTCTCGCTGACCGCATGTTTGAATTCCTTGGAGATTTTAAAAGTAGGCACGTTCTTGGGATCTACCGTGACCTTTTCTCCTGTTCTCGGGTTTCTGGCCTGACGCAGGTTTTTATGACGGATATTGAACGAACCGAATCCTCTTATTTCGATTCTTTTGCCTGCTTTCAGAGACTCTATGATGCTTTCGAACAGACAGTCAACCACGGATTCGGTTTCATTTTTCGTCATGCCGGTTTTGTGAGCGATAACATTGACCAGATCAGCTTTTGTGGTTGTGTTTCCCATGGTGATGTGGCTTAGGTTGTTGTGGTGTATGTAGTTATTTAAACCATAAACGAAGGGCAACAATTCCAATAAAAACAGCAAAAGCTTTTCGAAGGATGTCTCCAGACAGTGATCCTGCTATTTTTGCCCCGAAAAATGCTCCGGCAAAAAGCCCGGCTGCGATGACGAGCCCGATCCAGATGTTATCGACCGAGATTTTTCCTGCCCGATAGTATTCCAGCACCCCGAGAATCCCCACCGGCAATAACAGCGCGACCAGCGATGTGGCTGTTGCGCTGTGCTGGTTCATGCCAAGCATGAGAACCAGCGCAGGTACGATGATGACGCCTCCTCCCACGCCGAACATTCCGGACAGCAGGCCGGCGGCAATGCCTATGAAAAACATCATTACCGTATGCATACAGGTGACGTTTGTATACGCTGAAGCAACGGTCTGGCGTTATGCGGTTCCAATGATAGCTTCTATTTCCTTCGCGTTCAGCGTTTCTTTTTCAATGAGCGAAACGGCGAGTCTGTCGAGCAGTTCCTTTTTTTCATGGAGAATGGCTTTTGCATTATCCATGCACTCGATGATTATTTTCCGGACTTCATTGTCGATCTGCATCGCGGTTTCTTCGCTGTATTCCCGGATGTGCGAGTAATCCTTGCCGAGGAAGACCTCTTTATGACTGTCTCCGTAGTTTATCGGCCCGAGTTTTTCGCTCATGCCCCATTGCCTGACCATCCTTCGGGCGAGATCGGTTGCGCGTTCTATATCGTTGGCTGCTCCGGTCGTGATTTCGTTGAAAACCAGTTCTTCAGCAACTCTTCCTCCGAGGGCATAGGTGATCATTGCGCGCAGGTACTGACGGTTCTGCGTGTACCGGTCTTCGATAGGCAGGTAAGCAGTAAGGCCAAGGCTGCGGCCTCTCGGAATGATCGTGACCTTGTGGATGGGATCGGAGCCCTGCGTAAAGGCTGCAACCAGCACATGTCCGGCCTCGTGATAGGCGGTAAGCCTTTTCTGTTCCTCAGTAATGAACATGCTTCTGCGTTCCGGTCCCATCAGCACCTTGTCGCGCGCCTGCTCGAAATCTTCAGCAGTGATGGTTTCCTGATCGCTTCTCGATGCGATCAATGCCGCTTCATTGACGAGATTGGCAAGGTCGGCTCCGGAAAACCCCGGGGTGCTTTTGGCCAGCACGGAGATGCTAACGTCTTCAGCCAGGGGCGTTTTACGTGTGTGTATGGCAAGAATGGCCTCTCTGCCGCGGATATCCGGTTTGTCGATGGTTATCTGCCGGTCGAAGCGTCCGGGTCTGAGCAATGCGCTGTCGAGCACGTCAGGGCGGTTTGTCGCGGCAATAAGAATGACATTGTCGGTGGTGGTGAATCCGTCCATTTCGACGAGGAGCTGGTTGAGTGTCTGTTCGCGCTCGTCATGACCGCCGCCGAGGCCGGCTCCCCGGCTTCTGCCGACTGCATCGATCTCGTCGATGAAGACGATGCACGGCGAGTTTTTCTTTGCCTGCTCAAAAAGATCCCTCACCCGTGCGGCGCCGACGCCTACAAACATCTCGACGAAATCGGCTCCTGAAATCGAGAAGAAGGGTACCCTGGCTTCGCCTGCAATCGCTTTTGCAAGAAGGGTTTTGCCTGTTCCCGGAGGGCCGAGCAGCAGTACGCCTTTGGGGATTTTTCCACCGATTTTCTGGAATCTTTCCGGATTGGTGAGGAATTCGACCGTCTCTTTGAGTTCTTCTACGGCTTCTTCAACTCCCGCAACATCCTTGAAGGTTACCTTCACGTCGAATTCGCTGATCATCTTTGCGCGGCTTTTGCCGAAGCTGAACATGTTTTTAGCCGCTCCTCCATTCTGCTGGGCCATGCGCCGGAACATGAAGAAGTAGATCAGTCCGAAAATAATCCATGGGGCGAACAGAATCAAAAAGGTATCAACGCCGCTTGATCCTTCCTCGACGGTTACCTGTATGCCTTTTGTCGCGAGCAGGTCGGCCTGTTCGAGAGTGAAGGCGGGAATCGTAACGCTGAAACGGTCTGTCTGCAGGAAACGTTTGTTCTTGAGCTCCAGTTGCGAAGGAGCTTTCAGTACCCCTTCGAGTACGGCCGATCTGTCGGCATATGTCTTTACCTTTATATCTGTTACGAGACCGTTTTCAAGAACCGTTCTGTACTGGTTATAGGTGATTTCAGGGTTCTGGGCTGATGCGAAAAATCTCTGGAACACGAAAAGCGACAGAAGACCGAGCATCATGACGACAAGAAAACCCGGAAACCTCACAGGATTGGGGTTGTTCTGCTGCGGATCACGTCCAGGGTTGTCCTCGTCGCGCACTGGTTTGAATACGTTTCTGACCGGATCTTTAACTTTTGCTGCGATTTTTTTCTTCGTTTCTGACATAAGATGACTGAGTGGTTGAGGCAAAATGGCGCTCTTGAGGTAACTTGCTACTTTAAAAGTAATTAAAAGTAAACTGCGATCGAATGCAAAAAGTTTATCCATAAACGAATACCGTCAGCGGGCTTTTACGGGTTTCAGGCGTTTTTTTTCTGCCGAGGCGCCATGAGATTTTGTCACTTCAAAAGACAGCGTTTTTTTTTAAATTCCGTGCTCCTGACACCGGTCATTATTCCTGTCAATAACATTTATTAAACAGTATTCACGTCACATTATGGTTGGTCATAGGGTCAGAACCAGGTTTGCGCCTTCACCGACAGGTTATCTTCATGTCGGCGGTCTTCGTACCGCTCTTTACAACTACCTGTTTGCAAAAAGGATGAAAGGGGATTTCGTCATCAGGATCGAAGATACCGATCAGAGCCGGAAAGTGGAGGGTGCGCAGCAGAATCTTGTCAAGACCCTTGAATGGGCCGGTATCGTCGCGGATGAAAGTCCGGAGCGCGGCGGGAATTTCGGTCCCTATGTCCAGTCGGAACGCCTGCATATCTATGGCAAATACTGCACCCGGCTGCTCGAAGATAACAACGCATATTACTGTTTCTCGACCTCAGAGGAACTCGAGGAGAATCGCCAGTTGCAGCTCAAACAGGGGCTCCAGCCGAAATACAACCGGAAATGGCTTCCCGAAGAGATGGGTGGTTCCATGCCTTCCGGCGAGATCCGCAGAAAGCTTGAAGAGGGGGCTCCCTATGTAATTCGCATGAAGGTGCCGGATTATGTTTCCGTCTGGTTCGAGGATATGATCAGGGGGCCGGTAGAGTTTGATTCCTCTACTATCGATGATCAGGTTCTTATGAAATCGGATGGTTTTCCCACCTATCATTTTGCGAGCGTCATCGATGACCATCTTATGGAGTTTACCCATATCATCAGGGGAGAAGAGTGGTTGCCTTCAATGCCGAAACACCTGCTTCTCTACGAGTTTTTCGGCTGGGAACCTCCGAAATTCGCGCATCTTCCCCTTCTGCTGAATCCGGATCGCTCCAAACTCAGCAAACGACAGGGCGATGTGGCTGTAGAGGATTATATACGCAAGGGGTACAGCGCCGACGCCATCGTGAATTTCGTGGCAATGCTCGGCTGGAACGAGGGAGAAGGCACCGAACAGGAGGTCTACAGTCTCCAGGAACTGATCGATAAATTTTCTCTTGAGCGGGTCGGCAAGGCTGGAGCGGTATTCAATACGGAAAAACTGAACTGGCTTGAAAAACAGTATATCAAGAACCGCCCCGCGGCTCAGATCATCGACACCATCAGGCCAATTCTTGCCGAAGAGCTCGATAAAAAAGAGACGCTCATGAAACGCGAAACGATAACCGGCGACAGTTATCTCAGCCAGGTTATCGAACTGATGCGCGAGCGGGTCGGTTTTGAGCATGAGTTTGTGACCTTTTCCTCCTATTTTTTCTTCGAACCCGATGCCTATGAGGAGGAAGCGGTGAAAAAGCGCTGGACGCCCGAGACAAATGATCTGCTTCGCGAGTTTATGACGGTACTCGAAACGCTGGAGCCTTTCACCGCGGAGTCGATCGAGGCGGCACTTAAAGAGTTTGTCGCTCCTCGCGGGCTGAAGGCCGCGGCGCTCATTCACCCCCTGAGAATACTCGCTTCGGGCGTGAGTTTCGGTCCGAGCCTCTATCATATGCTCGAAGTTCTTGGCCGGGAAACCGTGTTTCGCAGGATTGAAAGAGGGATGGAACGGATCGTTGTTTCCGCTTAACCGCATGTATGCCGGGAGGGAATCCTTCTTCCCGGCGCTGTTTGCGGTTTCCGCATGAATCGTTTTTTTCTTTTTTGAATTGTAGTTCGCTTTTGTTATTATAAGCGTCACAAACACGGACAGATAGCTCAGTTGGTAGAGCAAAGGACTGAAAATCCTTGTGTCGGGGGTTCGATTCCCTCTCTGTCCACCAGTTGTTCCCGCAGAGGTCATCTGCTGCCGGTACAAAAAAAACATATCCGCCTTCATTTCCTTCTCGTTATCATTTATGTTCCCGGCAAAGCCTGTACGGGTTGCAGTCGCTTTTCATGACAGAACCGTTTTGTTTCCTGTATGAATATCACCACCGAATCACAACAGGAAGTCTGGCACGACATGCAGGAGCCGGGCGCCTATGAGTGGTGGTATTTCGACGCGGAAGATAAGGTCAGGGGCATATCCGTAGTACTTATCTGGTTTTCCGGTTTTCCGTTCTCCCCATACTACATGCATCGCTATGATGAGTGGAAACGCAGCGGGAGCAACGCATTACCCTTGCCTTCCGATCATGCGGGTTTCAGTTTTCAGCTTTATGAACAGGGTCGGGAAACGCTCAATTTCATCAGAGAGGGAGGCAGTGGCCTTTTTCATGCCGACCGTGAGGGTATCGGTATCGGGTTTGAAAACAACCGTTTCAGCTACGATAAAGAGAGGGACGAATATCGGCTCGATATCGATTTTTCCTTTCCTTCAAGGAATCGACAGGTACGGGCCGGTTTGCTGTTCAGGACGCGACGTCGCGTTCGATATTCAAAAAAAGACGGAAACAGCGTTGAGCCGGGATCGTGTCACCAGTGGCTTCTGAGCGTTCCGAAAGCCGATGTGAGCGGTTTTATCGACATAGTCGGCGAAAACGGAGGCGGTTCGCGGCATATCGTATTCTCGGGGGACGGATACCATGATCATAATCTCGGTACCATGCCCATGCAGGAATACATTTCGCGGTGGTACTGGGGCAGGGCGTTTTCCGATCGGTACGATCTCATCTACTACATGGTTTTTTTCAGGAACGGCGGTTTCAGGCCATTGAGCCTGTTGATGCTGCATGATAACATGGAAGGAAAATCATCCGTCATAGATTCGCTGCAGTTCAATGAGCGGGATTATGCTGTCGGTTTGTTTTCGCCCCCTCATGGCAGGACGCTCGAACTTTTTTCCAGCGTTGCGTCGGTAACCATTTCCCAGAAAAAAGCGCTCGATGCCGGTCCTTTCTATCTCAGGTTTGCATCGAACATCTCTTTAAGGATCGGCGGAGAACAACTCAATGGCATCAGCGGCATATCCGAGTATCTGAATCCGGTAAGGCTGCAGTCGCGATTCATGCGGTTTTTTACCCGGAGCAGGGTATGGAGAGAAGGGCAGCCTTCGTTCATGTATGATTCCTATAATTATTTTAAAAGCCGTTCTGATTGGTTTAAACGGTAAAAAATAATATCTTCAGAATTTATTTGTACTGCCCTTGATATGAAAGGTACGGGTACCTGTCTCGGCAGGATTTTCAGACAGGCGTTGCCGACCAGGCATTGACTTCTTAACAATCGCTTTAAAAAAAGGAGATAGATCGTAATGGCACAACAAGGTAATTTCAAGAGCCCGGCCAGAATGGGCGGACTTGAAGAGGGTGCGTCAGTTTCTTCTTCCGGGGCGGTTTCCGGCGGGAAACCGAGGGAAGATGGGCTTAAGGGCGTAAATTTCGAACGTCGCAGTTTTCTGGGCAAGGTTGTCGGCGGCGTCGGTGCCGCAGTTGCGGTATCGACGCTTTATCCTGTAGTGAAGTACATCATTCCTCCCGTAAAAGAAGTGAAAGAGGTAAACGAAATGGTTGTCGGCAAAGCTTCCGAAGTTCCTGAAAATACCGGTAAAATCTATCCTTTCAACCAGGATAAGGTTATTGTCGTCAACGACAATGGCCAGCTGACCGCGTGCAGCGCAATATGCACCCATCTCGGCTGCCTTGTTCGCTGGGAGGATAAGGATAATATTCTGTTCTGCCCCTGCCACGGCGCAAAGTACAAACAGACCGGCGAGATTATTTCCGGACCGCAGCCCTTGCCGCTTGTGCAGTACGGTGTCAGAGTCGAAGGTGATGATCTCATTGTATCCAAAGCTTAATTATAAAACGTTGTTGAAAACCAAGGGAGTCAGAAAATATGGCCGAGAACAATCAGAACGCTGCCGCAGGAACAGCTCCTGCCAAGCCGAAACCTCCTGCACCGGGCGTCGCCAAGCCGGCAGCATCTGCTGCAGCAAAACCAGTTGCCGGCGCCGCCAAGCCAGCAGCACCTGCAGCCGGTAAATCCGCGGCCGCAAGTAGCGGCGTTTACAAGCCGCCAGTAGATCGTCCGGATCCCAATCCTTACGGCGATAACAGGGTCAGTGCGCTTGGCTCGTGGTTCCAGGAGCGTTTCTATGTCCTTATTCCCGTCATCGATTACCTGAAGAAGAAAGAGGTTCCTCTGCATCGCCTTTCCTTCTGGTACTATTTCGGCGGTCTTACACTTTTCTTCTTTATCATCCAGGTCGTCACCGGTCTTCTTCTTCTGCAGTACTACAAACCGACCGGCGCGGAAGCGTTTTCTTCGTTCGTCTTCATTCAGAAAGAGGTGCCTTTCGGCTGGCTGATACGTCAGGTGCATGCATGGTCGGCGAATCTCATGATCGGCATGGCGTTCATTCACATGTTCAGCACCTTCTTCATGAAGTCCTATCGCAAACCGCGTGAACTGATGTGGGTCAGCGGTTTCGTACTGCTCGTGCTCGCACTCGGTTTCGGTTTCACCGGATATCTTCTTCCCTGGAACGAGCTTGCTTTCTTTGCTACCCAGGTCGGTACCGAAGTGCCCAAGGTTATGCCTGGCGGAGCTCTGCTTGTCGATATTCTCCGCGGCGGCAAGGATGTCAGCGCTGAAACCCTTACCCGAATGTTCTCCCTGCACGTCGTGCTGCTTCCCGGCCTTCTGCTGCTTGTGCTTTCCGCCCACCTCCTGCTGGTTCAGGTTCTCGGCACTTCTTCTCCTATCGGATACAAGGAAGCCGGTCTTATCAAGGGTTACGAAAAATTCTTCCCGACCTTCCTTGCAAAGGATGCTATCGGCTGGATGATCGGTTTCGCTCTCCTGATTTATCTGGCTGCAGTGTTCCCCTGGGAAATCGGCGTGGAAGCCAATCCTCTGGGTTCTGCACCTGTCGGCATCAAGCCTGAGTGGTACTTCTGGGCCCAGTTCCAGTTGCTCAAGGACTTCACGTTCGAGGGCGGCGAGTTGCTGGCTATTGTACTCTTCACGGTCGGCGCAATCGTATGGATTCTCGTTCCGTTCCTCGATCGCCAGGCGTCGAAAGAACAGAGAAGCCCGATCTTCACCATTCTTGGCCTTCTCGTACTTGCGTTCCTTATTATCAATACCTACAGGGTTTACGCCGAGTACAGCCAGTTATAAGGATGTATACAGGCAGAGTGGATTGCTGTCTGTACCGATAAAGCGAAAGGGCTGCCTGAAAGGCGGCCCTTTCGCTTTTTACAACAGTCGGATGGAGTGGCGGGAGATAACCGTGGCATTCCTGCTGCTCAGGGATCGACTTTTTTTCGGACTGTTGCGGCAGCTTTGCTAACGCTCTTGCATATCTTGTATTCGTCAATTAATGTCTATCTTAAGCGGAAGCATGCTACTCGAGGGTACGGACGCAATTTCTTACTACCATAATTATGTCGAACCACGATATCTTCGGAATTTCAACAGAGACTCCTCTGGTGCTGATAGGGCAGATGGCGCGCAATATCAAGCCTCAACTGATGGCGAAACTTGAGTATATGAACCCCGCCTGTTCGCATTACTACCGGGCGGCATCGGCGGTGATCCGCGATGCAGAGGATCGGAGGCTCATCCACCCCGGCATGACGCTTGTTGACTGGACATATGGCAACAGCGGCATTGCGCTCGCCATGGCCGGAGTCAGCCGCGGTTACAAACTGCTCCTTGCAGCTCCGGATAAAATATCGCGGGAAAAACAGGATGTTCTCAGAGCCCTTGGTGCCGAACTGGTGATTACTCCTTCCGATGCGCTGCCGGGTGAACCCCGAAGCTGCGTTAAAGTCGCAGAAAGCCTCGTAAGGAATATTTCCAATGCATTTTTTGCCAACATGTATGAAAATCCTGTCAGTCGCGATGTTCATGCCTCCTCTACCGGCGACGAGATACTGCGGCAGACGGAAGGCAGGGTTTCGCATGTTTTCGTGCCTATGATTTCCGGCGCGATGATTTCCGGTATCGGCAGTTATCTCAAGGCGGAAAAGCCATCTGTTAAAATTATCGGCGTCGAGCCGGAAGGATCGGTTTATCGCGGCCTGTTCATGAATGAAGGTCCGATCAGACCCTCGGTATACGAACTTGAAGAGATCGGCGCTCCGGAACCGTCGGGATTCTGGGATCCCTCTGTTATTGACGAAATCGTACAGGTCTCCGATGACGAAGCCTTCAATTGCGGACGCGAGTTGTTCAGGGCCGAGGCCGTTTTTGCCGGTGGTTCGTCGGGAGCGGTTATGGCTGCAGCGCTTCGTTCGTCAGCCGGATATGGCGAAGGAGACTGTGTTGTTGCCGTGCTGAACGATTTCGGGGGATATTATCTCAGCAAAATGTTCAGGGATGCATGGATGAAACAGAAAGGATTTTACCGGAAGGCAAAAACCGCTCTTGAAAAGATTACCGCCGAAGATATCCTGCAGCTTAAGGCACGCAAGGATCTGATTTCGGCAAACCCTGAATCCACACTTGCCGAAGTGTTTGAGATGATGAAGCAGAACGACGTGTCGCAGCTTCCTATTGTTTCATACGGAACACCTATCGGCAGCATCAGTGAGAACAAGATTCTCTCGATTCTCATTGAGAACGACGATGCCATGAATTCGAAGGTGGTCGGTTTCATGGAGCAGCCGTTTCCGGTCTGTCAGCCGGACGCGACGATATCGGAGCTTTCGGGCAGGTTGCAGGAAAGTTCATCAGGCGTGCTTATCGGCCTTTCTGACGGCAGGCTGCAGTTGCTGACCAAATCCGACCTTATCGATGCGCTGACGCATAAGTGAGGAGAGATGAGACAGGGTTGTTTCAGTCTCTTTTTCCGGGTTGAAAATTGTGACATTATCTGGTTGTTTTTTTTTGGATATTTACTTATTTAAGCTGTCCTGAAGTTTCCGGATCTCGGGTTTTCATCAGGTACGATCGGCGTAAACTGGCGTTTCCTTCGGTGCGGTTTTTAAATGCACCGTTTTCTCGTGGTACAGTATCAATCAGCGAAGTGTTATGAAGGCAGAGTCCAGAAAAAGGCAGTATATTTTGGAGGGTAAAATAAAGCCCGGATTCTGTGAAGGGTGCGGGCAGGTGACGGATAAGGTTTTTGTTGGCGAATGGATACCGAGTGACAAGCCGAAAGTTGACGATCTTCTCTCTGCTAAACCCGCTAAAAAGTCGAAAGAAGCGAAATCAGGGGCAGAAGAAGTTCCGTCTTCTGCCGAGAATCAGTACTGGATCCGGTGTTCGGTCTGCAATCAGGTGCATCTGCTTAAGGAGTGGCAGATACAGATCGACAGGGAACTGAATCCCGACGAGCTGAATCCCGAAGATTGCCAGGTCTATTCTCCTCACGGAATCTACGCCAAAGGAGATGCCCTTTATCATCAGGCTCTTGATGAAGTCGGCGTCGTCCGCGAGAAACAGGCGACAGGAAGCGGAGCCTATGTGATTATAGTGGAATTTTGTAAAAGCGGCAGAAAGCAGCTGCTTGAAAACGTTCAGGTGAATTCCGGAAAGCATAAAAGCGCCGAAAGCCTGACCGATCTTATCAAACTGAAATTAAGACGTTGATCTTATCTTTATCGAAGGGGGTGATTTCTTTTGGTCAGTGTGCAGATTAATGATAACGAATCCATCGACAAAATGCTCAAACGCTTCAAGAAGAAGTACGAAAGAGCGGGCGTGTTGAAGGAGTTCCGTAAGAAAGCATACTTTGTAAAACCGTCGGTGGACAGCCGTCTGAAACGTTCGAGAAGCAAGCGCAGAGCTCAGAGAGCGAATGAAGAGCGCAATTCCTGATCGTAAAGGTTTGCAGGGTGAGTGTTACAAGCAGCTCCTTTCCGAAAAAGGGGGCTGCTTTTTTTTTGCAAGATAAAAAAACAGACAGATGGGCTTTTTTACTGGTGAAGTGACGGCATTGCCTCCCGATAAATCGATCTCACATCGTGCGGCGCTTATCGGCGCGCTCTCTGCGGGCGTTACGGAGATTACGAACTTTTCTGCGGGTTTCGATAACCAGTCAACGCTCGGGGTTCTTCGTGCTGCCGGCATTGTTGTCGGTCAGGAAGAGATTATGGGTGCCTATGGGCGCTCTATCAGAAAGGTCGTTATCAGGTCAGGGGGGCTCTGGAGCTTTACGGCACCGGAAAAACAGCTGATGTGCGATAATTCGGGAAGTACCATGAGGATGTTTGCCGGAATTCTTGCTGCACAGCCTTTCGAAAGCGAGCTTGTTGGCGACAGTTCCCTGATGAAACGTCCCATGAAGCGAATTGCCGAACCGCTGCGCATGATGGGCGCCGGTATAGAGCTTTCTCCATCCGGAACGGCTCCCGTACGCATCCGGGGTACCAGGGACCTGAAGCCGATAGAGTACGCTCTGCCGGTTCCTTCCGCCCAGGTAAAGTCGCTTGTGGCATTTGCCGCCTTGCATGCCGATGGTGAAACGCGCATTATCGAACCTGTCCGTTCGCGTGACCATACCGAGCTGATGCTTGGCCTCGAAACCATCGATCGGCCTGACGGCGGTCGGGTGATTGTGATTCCCGGCAGGAAATCCATTGATGCGAAACCGTTTTATATTCCCGCCGATCCTTCGGCAGCATGTTTTCTTGTCGCTCTCGGCCTGCTTGGCCGCAACTCTGAAATTATAATCAGGGACGTTTGCCTCAACCCGACAAGGGTCGAATTCATTTCGGTGCTTTCGGAAGCGGGAGCGGATATTACCATCGAAAACGGCAGACTTATCGGCGGAGAATATATCGGCGATATCCTCGTTCGCAGTACGGCGGACATGAAGCCGCTTGTTATCGGCGACAAGGTTGTCGTTGCGGGGGTGATCGATGAGCTGCCCATGCTTTCGGTACTCTCTGCTTTTGTGACTGGCGAGTTCGAGCTGCATAATGCCGAAGAGCTGCGCACGAAAGAGAGCGACCGTATCGATGCCGTCGTGGTGAATCTCGAACGACTCGGCTTCGAGTGCGAGCAGTTTCCCGACGGATTCAGGGTTATCCGGCGCAGGAGCAGGCCGTCCGGAACGGTAACTGTCGAGTGTTTCGACGACCATCGCATCGCAATGAGCTTTGCCGTGGCTGCCCGGGCTTCCGGTGAGTCAATCGAGCTTTCCGATAGCGCTGTCGTAGGAGTTTCCTTCCCGAATTTCTTCGAAATCATCGATTCCCTCGAGGCCTGACATGCGCCCGGGGTAACTGTTCATGATTCGACAGATGCTTCAGCCTCGCGTTACCTGCCGGATATGATCGAGCAGCGCCCGGTTGAAGCGATCGGGCTGTTCCATGTTCGAGAGGTGAGCGGCATTTTCGATCAGCTCTATAGCGGCTCCGGGGATTCCTGCAGCAATCCCTTCGGCGGTTTCAGGCGTGGTGAGCCGGTCTTCCAGTCCGTTCAGCACCAGAACCGGGCATGAGATTTGAGGCAGAAGCGCTCTCGAATCCTCGCGGCTCATGATGGCTTTCATAGCCGAAGTGATGGCGGTAACGGACTGTGCGGCTATCATCGTTTCGGCTCGCTTCACCAGCTGAGGATTGCCGTTGTGTGTTTCGGGAGTGAAGTAGTTCGGAATCATGCGTTTCACGGCTTCCTCCGGGCCTCCGCGCTCCACGGCATCGATGAACTCCTGCCGCTGTATTGCGGCATCGGCAGCATCGGCTTCCGCCCTGGTATCGCAGAGTACGAGCGATGCCGTTCGTTCAGGGAACAGCCTGTAAAAGGCGAGTGCCTGATAGCCTCCCATGGAGAGTCCGACGATTGTGGCTTTACGGCATCCTATGGCGTCGAGCATTCCGGCAAGTTCTTCCGCATACTCCCTGAAGTTCCATGAGGCGCGTTCTTCAGATCCTTCTATGCCGTAGGAGTTGGGCGCGATTGCGGCTGTTTTATCCTTTTCAAGCGCATCGAGCTGCTGAACCCACATGTCTGAAGATACCGGAAAGGCATGGAGGAGCATGACAGCGTAACCGTGGTTGCAGTCCTGAGCGGCTGTTGTTTTTTTGCAGGTCAGCATCGTTCAGTCGTTTTCCTGTTTTGCGTGACCCTTGATTTCGCGGATGAGATTGTTCGCCTCGTTAAGGATTTTTTTCGCTTCGTCGCGTGCCGTATCGATGATCTCCTGAGAGCGTTTCTTTGCCTCGTTTGAGTAGGTGCTGTCAGGTTCGGAGCTTTCGTAATAGTCCGATGCCTTGTCGATCGCATGTTTTACTTTTCCCGAGATGATCTGCTGGGTTTCCGTTCCCTTGTGCGGGGCGAAAAGCAGTCCCATGATGGTCCCTGCTGCGGCTCCGAGCGCTGCTCCGAAGAAAAGTCCCTTGTAGAATTTGTCCTGTTGCTGTTCCATATCAGGTATGTGTTTGAGTTTATCTTTGCAATATACCATAATTACGGTTGCAGGATGTCGACAATCGTGTTCATGTGTTGCGATACCCTTTCGACAAGATCGTCGCGGCAGAGCAACCGGAATTTTTTAGTGTAACGTTCGAACGAGAGAATAAAATCCGAGCGGAATACCGATTCGCCGAAATCGTCGAAACGGCAGTATTCGGAGGTGAGCTCCAGCGAATAGTGCAGATGTTTCGATCGGGTAGGGTAGACCCTTAATTCCCGGAGATCATTGTAGTCGAATATGTCCTTGCCCGAAGGAGCGTCGATCAGTACTTCGAGACCGCTCAGACTGATGCCGCATCGCTTTTCGAGCAGGCCGCATATTTCAAGTTCTTTCTGCCTGCATAGCGTATTGTCAGAGGCGAAAGCAAACCAGCGTTCATCCGGAATGCCGTCCGTGTATGGCTGAATGGTTATTGCCCGTTTGTATACCCTGCGCTGCAGGATGTCGTCAAGCAGACGGTGTATCTCTGTCGATCTGCCGGACAGCAGCGTTTTGAGTTCGAAGAGCACCCGGTCGTCCGCATTGTCGTAGAAGAGATCTCCAAGCTGCCGGCTATCGAGCAGATCTTCGTCGATTACCGCCTGAAGCAGACGGCGGAGCATGACTGAAAGCGCGCGCCCGGTATGGTGCCAATAGACGTTTCGCATCATCATGTATTTGGCGAACAGCAGGCTTTCGAGCGGCGCGATACCTTTTTCCGTAATGGCGAATCGCTGCCGTTCGGGATCGGGTACGAAAGACTCGATCAGTCGTTCGATGTCGATGCTGCCGTAGGGGATGTTGCAATGATGCGCATCGCGCATCAGGTAGTCCATTTTATCGGGATCGAGGGTGCCGCTGATAAGCTTTCCCGGTCCGCTCTGCGATGTGCCCCGGATCAGCGCGATTACCTCTTCCGGGTCAACCTTCCACTCTTCCAGCAGGGTTTCCGCTATAGAGGGAAATCCCGGTTTTTCCTGATAGATGAAGCGTGCGGAGAGATTTTCGTGATGCTCGAATACCGGGCCGGAACCGCCGGAAGGTATCCGTTCCTCAATCACATGCGCATGCGGGTAGTGGCCGATATCGTGCAGGAGGCAGGTTGCAAGCAGCAGGCGACAGTTCCGGTCGTCGAAACGGAGCCGATCGTCCTGCAGGTTTCCGGCCAGCGGATTGCTTACCATGCGCTGCAGTATCAGCTTCATAAGGTGGTAGACACCGATCGAGTGCTCGAATCGGGTATGCGTCGCTCCCGGGTATACCTGCTGCGAAAACGAAAGCTGCCTTATGCCTTTGAGCCGGAGAAACGAGGGGTGGGAGAGAATATGTTTCATCGGGTTGCTCAGGGGGATGTGCCCCCATACCGGGAGCCGGATGAACTCCCCTTCGGCGCGGAACAGGAATTGTTCGGCAATCATAGGACTCAATATGGAAACGTATGCTGAAATCAGCTTTTACGGAAAGATACACCATCGGACTGGAGGAGGCAAGAAAAGTTACAGACGGTATTTTCCGGTAATGCGGCGGGAGGACAATAAAAAAGCCGCTGTGTTGAAACGGCGGCTTTTTTATCAAACGGTATGGCTCAATACCTCGGGCGTGACATCGGACGCTGTTCGCGGGGTTTTGCCTCGTTTACCTTGATGGTTCTGCCGTTCATGTCGGTGTCGTTCAGTGCCGAAATAGCTTCTGAAGCTTCCGCATTGTTGGGCATTTCAACGAAGCCGAAACCTTTGGAGCGGCCGGTGAACTTGTCGGTGATGACGCTTGAGCTTGATACTTCGCCGAATTCGCCGAAAGTTTCGCGGAGATCGGATTCGGTTACGCCGTAATCAAGGTTGCCAATGTAAATGTTCATAGTGTAGCAAATAGTATTCGTGCTTTGATCGAAAAGAGAAAGGCTGTCAAATAACCAAAAGCACAAATCACTTGAAAGCTTTCAGGCCAACTGTTGGTCTGAAAGGACATGATACCCTTTATTTTTCGAAGAAAAAAATATAAAATATCCAACTCTTTTTTCTGCCGTGTAAAAGACGCATGCAGGTGCCGGCTGATTCTGTTCAGTAGCGTTCGAGGGTGAACTTTTCGCCAAGATAGTGTTTTCGGGCTTCGGGGTTGTCTGCGATCTCCTGAGGGGTGCCCTGCATGAAGATGCTGCCGTCGAAGAGCAGATAGGCGTGATTGGTGATCGAGAGGGTTTCGTGCACGTTGTGGTCGGTAATGAGTACGCCGATGTCGCGCTTCTTCAGTCCCTCGACGATATCCTGGATGTCTTCAACCGCAATCGGGTCGACGCCGGCGAACGGTTCGTCGAGCAGGATGAATTTCGGATCGAGCGCAAGTGCCCTGGCGATTTCGGTCCGTCGGCGCTCGCCGCCTGAAAGGGCGTAGCCCATGCTTTTGCGGATGTGCGCAATGCCGAGGTCTTCGAGCAATTTTTCGGTTTTTTCCTTCCTTTCGGCTCTGGAGAGAGGTGTGAACTCGAGTACGCCGAGGATATTCTCTTCGACGCTCAGTTTGCGGAAGACAGATGCTTCCTGAGGCAGGTATCCGATGCCGAGCCGGGAGCGTTTGTACATGGGCAGCAGGGTTATTTCCGCCTGGTCAAACATTACCTTGCCGCCGTCGGGTTTCACAAGGCCGACGATCATGTAGAACGTCGTGGTTTTTCCGGCGCCGTTCGGTCCCAGGAGGCCGACTATTTCTCCCTGCCGGACTTCCAGCGAGGAGCTTTTAACTACTTCTCGCTTGTTATATATTTTTTTCAGTCCGCTGCAGCTCAGTACGGATTTCATTGTCGTGCGATGTGAGTGTCTTTAGCTCTATTTTGCTATACTGTGTCGATGATTATGAATTTACAATTAATCGGTGCAATAGCATGGGAAAAGTAATGCCTTACAAGGGTGTCTGGCCCCGGATCCATGAATCGGTATTCATGACCGAAGGCGCTTTCGTGATAGGTGACGTCGAGATCGGCGAGCAGTCGAGCATCTGGTTCAATGCCGTGGTGAGGGGCGACGTATGTCCGATCCGCATTGGCCGGAAGTGCAGCGTGCAGGACAATGCGACGCTGCATGTGACCCATGATACCGGGCCTCTGAACATCGGCGATTGCGTTACGATCGGCCATGGGGCGGTGCTTCATGCCTGCACGGTGCAGGATTACGTGCTGATCGGCATGGGCGCGGTGCTGCTTGACGATTGCGTGGTGGAACCCTGGTCGTTAGTCGCGGCGGGCTCGCTGGTGAAGCAGGGGTTCAGGGTGCCTTCCGGAATGCTGGCAGCCGGCGTTCCGGCCAAAGTGATCCGTCCGGTTACCGATGCGGAACGACGGAACATTGAGGAGTCTCCCGAGAATTATGTGCGTTATGCAGAGAACTATCGCATCGGCGAAGTTCGATCATAACGGGTTTTTCTGCCTTGTTTCAACTGACTTTCTTTTTTGCGCCGATGGCCTCTCCGGGTTGCTCTGCCGTTTTTTTCACTGGCGTTCTTGCCCGTTTTAGCTAAATTGTCCCGGTTGTTGTTGCCGGGGCATTCTGCTGAAAGGCTTCTGCCAGGTCGCCGGCAGTCTCTTTAATGCTTTTCCTGAATATTTATTCTGCCATGAAGGAACATGATGTTGTCGTCGTCGGAGCCGGTATAAGCGGCTTGAGCCTTGCCTGGTACTGCGCTCAGGCCGGAATGAAGACCGCCCTGCTTGAAAAGAACAGCGAGGTCGGCGGTTCGTTCGCTTCTCCGAAATATTCTTCGTCGGGAAGAGATTTCTGGCTTGAACTCGGAGCCCATACCTGCTACAGTTCCTATCAGAACCTGCTCGATATCGTCGAAGGATGCGGCATGATGGATGCCATCATACCGAGGGCCAAGGTACCGTTTTCCCTGATGATCGACGGTCAGATCAAGTCAATCGTTTCGCAGCTGAGCATTCCCGAACTGCTCATGTCGGCCCCGAACCTCTTCAAGCTGAAGAAGACCGGTCAGAGCGTGAAGTCGTATTATTCGAAGATAGTCGGCGAACACAATTACCGGGATGTCGTCAGCCATTTCTTCAATGCCGTACCTTCACAGCCGACCGACGATTTTCCGGCGGACATGATGTTCAAGAGCCGTGAAAAGCGAAAGGACGTGCTGAAAAACTATACTTTCCAGGATGGTCTGCAGAGCGTGGCTTATGCCATTGCCGCCCGGAAGGGCATCAGCATTTTTACCGGTATGGATGTGCAGAACGTTCGGCTCGAGAGTGGAAAGTATCTGCTCAGAACCGCCGGGGGTGGTGAGTTTATTGCTTCTACCCTCGCCCTTGCCATGCCATCGGCAATCTCCTCTTTCCTGCTGCGGGACGTCAATCCCGATATCGCCAACCATCTCGGCCAACTGAAGGCGGCTACGGTGGATTCGGTCGGCGTCATCGTCCGCAAGGAGAATATTTCTCTCAAGCCGGTAGCGGCGCTGATCTCGCCGGGCGACGTTTTCTTCTCCGCAGTCTCCCGCGATACGGTGCCGGACGATACCTTCCGCGGGTTCGCATTCCATTTCAGGCCGGGGCTCGACGAGAAAACCAAACGCGATCGGATCACCAGCGTTCTCGGCGTCGGTTTTTCGAAAATCGAGCATACTGTCACCAGAGTCAATACGGTGCCGTCGCTGCGCATGACCCATGCGCAATGGCTTGAGAAAACCAATGCCCTTCTTCAGGGTAAAAAGAATCTGCTTCTCTGCGGCAACTATTTCGGCGGCATGGCCATTGAGGATTGCGTCATCCGTTCAAAAGCCGAGTGTGAGCGACTCAAAGGGTAACCGTTCATTTCTGAAACTTCATGGAGATGGATAGAGCAGATTTTTTCAGTGATCTGATGCGGGGCACCTATCTGGTGCCCTTGCTGATTGTGGCGCTTGCGGTACTCTTCTATCTGGTATCGAATTCGGTATTCGGAAAGGTGATCAGGAGAGTCCGGTCCTCGATCAGGGAGATCGGCATTCCGTTCGAATTGCTGGTCTGGCCTTTCAGGCTCTTTACAGCGCTCATAGGTCTCGGCGCGTTCCTGCACTACATTCCGCTTTCAACGGATCTCGGAGATCTTCTCCGTCATGCGCTCCTGATCGTTTCCATCATCGGTTTTGCCTGGTTCCTCCTGCGTCTGCTCATGGTCGGCGAGCAGTTCATGCTGCAGCATTATTCAGCGGACGACGGCCTGACAGAAGAGTCGAGAAAAATTGCGACGCACGTGAGCCTTGCAAGAAAGATTTTCAATGTGCTGATAGTACTGATTGCCGTTTCGGGCGTGCTGATGACCTTCGATACCGTCAGGCAGGTGGGACTCAGCATTCTTGCTTCGGCCGGTATCGCCGGCGTTATTCTCGGCTTTGCCGCGCAGAAGAGTCTCGCCACTCTGATAGCAGGCATCCAGATAGCGATTACGCAGCCAATAAGGATCGGCGATGTCGTGGTGGTCGAAAGCGAGTGGGGACGCATCGAGGAGATTACGTTGACCTATGTCGTTGTACAGCTGTGGGATCAGAGGCGGCTCATCGTGCCAATCACCTGGTTTATCGATCGTCCTTTCGAGAATTGGACAAGGATTTCGGCCGAACTGCTCGGCACGGTTTATCTCTACACGGATTACGCAATACCGATCGACGCATTGCGACGCGAACTGGAGCGCATAGTGGCTGCTTCATCCCTATGGGACGGCCGTGTGGTGAAAATGCATGTTACCAATACGACGGAAAAATCCGTCGAAGTGCGTGCGCTGATGAGCGCGGCAAACTCTTCGGATGCCTGGGAGTTGCGCTGTCTGGTAAGGGAACACCTTATCGAATTCATAAGGACGAAATTTCCCGGCGGGCTTCCCAAAGTGCGAATGGATGTGGGTGAAGGCGGCACGGAGGCCGCCGCCGCAGCTGCCGGGGAGATGTGAACTCTTTCCTGGTGTGATTTTTGTACTTTTTTCCATAGCTTTACTGGCTGTCGGGGGCATTGCTGTTACATAAGGGAACCTCTGAAAAGTATTACGCACTCAAATTGCTCGGGTTGGTCGGTGCTCGAAATCCTCATGTACTGTGGTGTACACTCCGGTTTCTCCGCTCCGTCCGCCTTGCACTTTGTTCGCTCATCACACTTTTTAGAGGTTCCCATAAGCTACCGGTGATGGTTCGGCACCGTATGAAAAATTTCGATCATTGTTTCAAAAGGAGAGTAGATATGGCTCAAGCCAAACAGGGAGATACCGTCAAAGTCCATTACACCGGCACGCTCGATGACGGCACCATGTTCGATACGTCGGCAAACCGCGAACCCTTGCAGTTCACCATCGGAGGAGGACAGGTCATTCCTGGATTCGATATCGCGGTGCTCGGCATGGAAACCGGTCAGATCCGCACGACCGTTATCGAGCCTGATGACGCCTACGGTCAGCACAGTATCGAGCTTGTAACTGAAGTCGGCCGCGACAGGTTTCCAGCGGATATGGAACTTGAAGTCGGCCAGCAGCTGCAGGTAGGGCTTGCAGACGGCCAGCAGGCAATCGTGATGATTGTGGATCTTTCCGACGAAGCCGTTACGCTTGACGCCAACCATCCGCTTGCAGGCCAGCAGTTGACCTTCGAGATAGAGCTGGTCGAGATTGCCTGAGCTTTTCATGAGAGCCGTCCACTCTGTTCACGATTTATGCCAAAGACAGAGTGGACGTGCAACTTTCTGCTCTTCTTCCTGCCCACCTCCTGTTCCAGCAAGCCGGAATGCATTTGACCATCGTCTCTTTTGCGTATCTTGAAGCAAAAGAATTTTCATGTTTTATTCCTATGATCGTTACCGGAAATATCCATGCCGTTCTGACCGGCGACCTGGTCAGATCGTCGCGTCTGACGAGCGATCAGAGCCGTGAGGCCATGGACGGGCTGAAATCCGCCGCATGCACATTCAATGCGGTTTATCCCGGAGCAATCCACAAGGAAATGGATACCTTCCGGCACGACAGCTGGCAACTCCTGCTCAATAATCCTGTTTTAGCTTTCAGGGTCGCCCTTTTTCTCCGTTGCATACTCAAAATGAAGTCCAGTGCCGGCATCAAGTATGATACCCGCATTTCAATCGGCATCGGTTCCGTCGATTTCGTGGCGGAAAACCGGATATCTGATTCTCGCGGTATCGCATTTACTCTTTCAGGCAGGGGCCTGGACGGAATGAAAACCGCACATCTTGCTTTCGATGGATCATTTGCGGATGCGGACGACTGGCATGACGTTTCGCTTGGCGTCGTACCGCTTCTCGACTGCGTGGTTACCGATTGGACTCCAGTCGAATCCGGTGTGGTGTCGGCAGCGCTTCTTGGAAAAACGCAGGTTCAAACTGCTGATTATCTGCTTTCAAAACAGGAGGCTGTTCCTACCCGGCAGGCAATAGGCGATTCGTTGTCGAGAGCGCATTGGGGTACGGTGCATGATGTGCTGGCGCGGCTGGAAAAGAAGATTGCCGGATCATTGCATGCTGGATATGTGCAAGCATGAGGGCTTGCAAACATCGAAAGAAAGCTTAAAAGCTTGCTTTTCTGGCCTTGTCCTGTCGGATGAACAAGATGGATTCATATCTGATAGATGGAAAAGATAGCAGTCATCCTCATATCCGCTCATATACTTGGGGATTTTGTTTTTCAGCCGGACCATATGGTAAGGAGCAAACGGCAGCCGTTTCCCATGCTGCTGCATGCGGCAATTCACGGACTGCTTGCCTGGCTGCTGCTGCAGACTTTCGGATGCTGGCAGGTGCCTCTCTTCGTCATGCTCGCCCACGGCGCGATCGACCTGTTCAAACAGCGCTATCAGCGGGAAGACCTGAACATGTTTCTCATCGATCAGGCGCTGCATCTCATGAGCCTCCTGATTCTCGCCTCGTTACTGGTTAAGAACGCTATTATTCCGGAGTTTTCGGGAATCGGGTACAGGTATATCGTCGAAGTCGCCGGGTTTTTCGCAGTTGTCAGAGGTGGCGGTTTTCCTGTAGCCTGGTTCTGTGGCAACCTTCTTCGCAACAATAATCTGGATTTCGACGGGCTGCCAGGGGGCGGCAGGTATATCGGTTACCTCGAACGTGCCTTGATTTTCCTTCTTACCATGATCGGGCAACCGGAGGGCATCGGCTTTCTCGTCGCGGCAAAATCGATACTGCGCTTCGAAGAAGCCAAAAAACAGAAACAGGCCGAATACATCATTATCGGTACATTGCTGAGCTTTTCGATTGCCATTGCCCTCTCGTCACTCACTCAGTATGCGATGGGGCTCTGAATATGTTCGTGAACCTGAACAATACTTGCTATAACCAAATAATTGCCACTTCTCCGATATGAAAACACCGTTCAGATATCTCCTCAGCCTGCTTCTCCTGCTCGCCATGACGGCCTGCAGCGGACAGGACAAACAGTACGAGGCTGCGATCTCCGACATGCCGGCAGCCGGATCGGCTGTGGAGAGCAGGGTGGCAGCCGAGTCGCCTGTGGCGCCCTCTCCCGAGGTCGCAGCCGAGGACGTCAGCGCAGGATCGACGCAACCGGCCGCTATTCCTCAGGTCGCCCAGCAGATCATCCGAGAAGGGCAGGCCGTATTCGAAACCTCCGATCTGAAAAAGACGAAAACATGGATAGAGAGCCTTGTCAGGAGTCACAAGGCGTACATTTCCAATGACGAGCAGAACAAGGGCTCGGACCGCATCGAACAGCGCATGACGCTCCGCATTCCCGCCGACAGGTTCGACGCTTTTCTCGGTGACCTCGAAAAAGGAGTCGTCCGGTTCGACAGCAAGAGCATCACAGCTACCGACGTCACCGAAGAGTTCATCGATATCTCCCAAAGGCTCAAGGTCAAGAAAGCCACCGAGGAACGCTATATTGCCCTGCTTGCGAAAGCTGCCTCGGTGCGCGACGTGCTTGAAACCGAAAAGTATATCTCGGAGGTTCGTTCTGAAATCGAATCCCTCGAAGGTCGCCTGAAATACCTCCGGAACCGCATCGGCCTCAGTACCCTCACCGTTACCTTCTACCAGCTCAAACCCGAAATGCAGGGCTTCGCATCCCGCTTCGGCCTGGCCTTCAGCGAAGGGTGGAACAACTTCCTTTCGTTTCTGCTTGGCGCCATCTCTCTCTGGCCGTTCCTCATTGCCGGCGCGGCGATTATCGGGGTTGTCAGGTTTCTTCTGAAACTGAGGAAGTGAGGGTGTAACAATCCATTTTAAATCAGAGGCGATATGCGTGCAACAGTATCGAAAATAAATTCATCAGAATTCGGCCATTTCGGTTGATTGATTTCATACCAGAGATGTGCTTCTGATAATTGAGCTTGCGTTATTGTCCGGCAGCATGCTGCATTGCTTCAGGTTCTGATTCAAGGTTACATCGAAAAAGTAACGTTCGGATCATGGAATATTACTCAGATGTGCCCTGAATTGTCAGTGCGAGAGATTTTCGAGTTTTGTTACCCAGTTATTGAATAACGGGCATGATTCCCGCATTTTAGGGATGCCTATAGCAGTTGCTATGGCAATGCCGGTTGTGGTTTTTTTGAACCGGCTCGATAGTTTTTCCAGCCTTTTTGAAGGAGCGGTTGTTGAGTGATCGTTGATGTTCTCCGGCTCGTCGCATGCGGCCAGAATCTGCTCGATAGCTTTTTGCGGCACTCCAGACTGTTCGGCAAGACCAGGCGGGTCACTGAAGTAGAGGGCTTCGATCTCATACATGGAGAGATAAGGAATGAAACGCCGGGCGGCATCGAACCCTGAAAACAGGGTATTGATCTCTTCAGCCGTAGCCTGGTTCATGATCTGGGCCTTACGGGTGTGCTGCGCTTGCTTTTTTGATTCCGCGTATCCCGGCCAATCACTGTCAATGCCATAGTAATCGACAAAGAGCGTCACAAATGTGTTGTTTCTTTGTTTCAGATGTTTCCCGATGTCGTTCCGGGCACGTGCAAATTTCACGTCACCACCTTTTTCACCGGGTTTATCAAGAATGACAGGGGTGATATAGATACCTTGCTGAGCCAGATACGGAGCCAGTAACTGCTTGACGAAGAGCATCTCTGTCAGCCCCTCTGAAAGCACAATCACTTCCGCGTACTCATTCATGACAAGTGCCCCCGGCAATGATATTCCTTGACCAGAGCTCCCCGACAGAATAATTATTCAGCCATTCATCGAAATCGGCACGTTGCAAGCGTTCAAATACCGATTGTCCTTCTTTGCGGTTTACCACCACGATATCTTCGATGGAAAACTGATCGAGCAGCAGGGGGGACTGCGTTGCGACAATGATCTGCGTTCGTTTGGCCGCATCACGAATCAGTTCTCCGAGAATCCTTATGGCCTCCGGATGCAGGCCCAGTTCCGGTTCGTCAATGACAATGACGGAAGGCGGATATGGATTCAACAATGCAGTAGCCAGGCAGATGAACCGAATGGAGCCATCGGAAAAATGATAGGGCTGCATCGGAAAATCGGAGCCTTTTTGTTGCCAACTCAGTCTGACCATATCTTTATCACCCTTATTGATAACATCAAGACGGAAGTCGTCAAAAAAAGGTATGACCAGTCGGATGGAATTGACTATATCCCGATAATATGAAGGGGAAGGAAATTTGTTGCCGGTTTTCAATTTCAAGAGAAACGGGGCGATATTGCCGCCGTCGCTTCTGAGTTTTGCATTGTCTTCGATGGCCTGGTAGCGGCGCATAGGAGCCGTGGAACTGGTGTCATGGAAGTGATAGACCATCCAGTTTGCAATCGACTCATAAACGAAATAGCCCACCCCATGTCCTCCCGTAGCGGATGGCTCTTCCCGCTCGTCCTCCAGTCGGCTTTCGAGTGACGGGCTGCCATAAGGCCGCCAATTCGTCGTAACATATTTTCGTTCTTCACTGACAAGAAATGTATCCTCTACGGTAGGAGTCAATTCTAAACGGTAGAAGTTCGATCCTTGTCTGTATTCACTATGGGATTCGAATTCAAACTCCATCAGTATTGCGGGAGTGTTCCTGGGGCCATTGTAGAGAAAATTGTCAGCCCCTCCGTTTTCAAGGACAAACTTCTGCATCTCTTTGCGGGACATCGCCATCAGCAACTGAAAAACCTGTACAAGATTGCTTTTTCCGGAGCCATTGGCCCCGATGATGATGTTCAGATCACGGAGTTCAAACTCCTTCAACTCACGAATCGACTTATATCCGTTGATGCTTATTTTTCTGATTGCTCCTTTCATGTCGCATGTGGTTGGAGGCGTTGTTCACAGGAAGAAGAGTTGCCGATATCATGAGTGCCGACCTGCCGAAGATGGAAGGGCTCTGGTCGTTCGTTGACAGGCACGTTGAGGCGCATTGGCGTCAGTTCGTGAATATGTGGCGAAATGGCTTTCAGCATTGGGTTAATGAACGGTAAAATGGCGGTTCCGGTGTTTTTTTCAGTCCGATGTAATCCGAAAAGTCGTGAGTGGCCCGGTATTCAGGTTCTTTTGCTCATCTGAAAGGAAAAGTAACGAAAAGCTTCGATAATCGCTTGATTTTGAGCGAGATGACGAGACGCACACAACGGCTTAAACTGTTTGAAAGACTCAGAAGTTTTTCATTTCGCCTGATGGTCTCCCGTCGGTGAAGAGGTTTATGAGACGGTGAGGGAGATTGCATAAAACCGCTGGAATGGCGAGTATTTCGAGAACCTCCGCTCGCACGCTACTCATCGGTCGCCGGAGATCTGCTTGCCCGGCGAGATGCTGCGCCGGTTCAAAATCCGAGGAGAAACCTGTACCTTTACAAGGTATAATCGTTCAAAACCTGACGTTCTTTGCGCAATCCTGTACCGTTAAACCTGGTATGCGAAAAGGGACGATTTTTCACGGAATACCATGAAGAAGCTGAGACCAAGCGGCGGCTATCGTAAAGCTGCCAGTTTTCAGACGGCTACTCTGATTTACGATGCCACGTACTGGTTTTGCGAGAAGTTCATCGATTCGAGATCGCGGACGCTCGACCAGATGATTCAGACCGCACGTTCAGGTCGGCAGAACATCGCGGAAGGCAGTCGCGCTGCGGCGACCTCTTCGCAGACTGAACTGAGATTGGTCAATGTTGCGCGATCGAGCCTCGAAGAGCTTCTTCTTGACTATGAAGACTACCTGCGCCATCGGCATCTGAGGCAGTGGGCATCGTCGAGCGCTGAATCGAGTGCTGTTCGCGAAGTTCCGTAACGGTTCAGACGAGATCGGTCAGATCAGTCAAATCAGTCGGATCTGACTGATCTGACCGATCAGGAGCGCTGGGCGCTGTATGCTTTCTGGCTGGAGCATGAGAGTGCCGAGGTTCGGGCAAATGCTATCATCTGCCTGATCCATCAGGCGAACTATCTGCTCGACCGGCAGATTGCCTCGCTGGAGGCGGCGTTTGTTGAAGAGGGTGGGTACAGCGAGCAACTTGCTGCAGCCCGTCTCGCCGAGCGGGAACGAAGGCGCAGCGAGACCTCCCGACATCTGATGCCAGCCGGGGCCATTCCCTCGTGTCCGCAATGCGGCAGCCCCATGGTGTTGCGAACGGCCAGGGCTGGCAAAAACGAGGGGCAGCAGTTCTGGGGCTGTACAGGCTATCCCGAGTGCCGTGGGGTGGTGAAGGTGTAAAAGATCAGTCGGATCCGATGGAGCCGACTGATCGGACTGATCCATGAAAATCTCCGGAAGAATGACGAAGGGCACACTGTCACCGTTCCTTGTCACACATCTCTCGCTTTTCCTGTTCCATACCAATAACAGGTACTGCATGCTGGCGCGGTTCACATAGCAATCATGACCTGTATTGCTGATTTCGGGTTACACCATTCCTGCAGGTCCGTTATCGATGGTAGATGTGATCGGGAGATACATGGGGGTAAGCGAGACGATGCATCCCTGCCCGATCGGTTGTTTCAGGGTTTGAAGGGCCTTAAAATGGCCAGTGGCATCTTTTCCCGGACTTGCCGATTTGGCGAGGTCCGGTCAGCAGCATGATGGGAGGTTGTTGTGTACAGCCCGGTTCGGCTGATTTTATCATCGAGTATAAAAATAGCCGAAAAAAAGATGCAACCTTTGAGACTGATGCCGGTGGCGAAACGGTTCGGCCCGTAGTTGACGGTTGCTGCTGATGAGCTGTCAGAGTTTTCTGAGTGTGCCTATTGGCAGAAACAATGTATGAGGTGCACCGACACAGGGAATGAATCCATGGTGCAGGTAAAACCTCGCTGCACTTTCGTCTTTTGCATCGACCAGCAAGGCATAAACAGCCATTGAAGAACTTGATGAGCGCATCAGTGCGTCTGCAATGAGCGTGCTCCCAAGTCCCTCTCCCTGATAGTTTTTATCGATGGCGAGTCGTCCCGGTCTCGATGCCGGTACTGCATGATAATGGGGCATCTTGTCGGCCAGTTTTTCAGGCAGTTACAGCAACGGGATCTGGGCTGCTGAAAGCGTGTAGAAACCTGCAATTCGTTCGTGACTGGAAAAAATATCGGTCAAGCAGGCTTGAACCGCAGCAGAATCCGGATTTCTGATGTTCGCCGGTTGACGGGGGGATGATCGAAAAAGGCGGGTCAGTCGTGTCTGCCTGTAAGTGCCGAATGCCTTTCGAATGCTCGTCGAAGAGCGTTATTTGGTTTCGGTGGGTTCAGCAGGGCTTCGGCAAAAGCCTCTTGCCCTTCCACTGACAACTGAACGACAAAATTCTCTTCTATTGTCTTTATGGCGGCTCTTGTTTTGTACGGCAATTTAACGGAAAATACGAATTACGATACATAAACTATTCACAAGGAGCTGTGCCTCACGTTTGTTTCTCAGGGTGCAAACGGCAAAAAAGAGATTACCTCTGAGAGCGATGCAGATAGGGAAATGGTTCGGCGTCACGCAGCCAAATTTGGCCATGACTTGCGGGCTATCTATGCTGATCTGAAAAAGTCAGAAGCTGAACATATTGCCACTGGTCATCCATATATTCCTGCGCCATCAGCATCTGATGCAGTGGGCATCCTCGAGCGCTGAAGCGAGTGCTGTTCGCGAAGTTCCGCAGCGGTTCAGAAGAGATCGGTCAGATCAGTCAAATCAGTCGGATCTGACTGATCTGACCGATCAGGAGCGCTGGGCGCTGTATGCTTTCTGGCTGGAGCATGAGAGTGCCGATGTTCGGGCAAATGCTATCATCTGCCTGATCCATCAGGCGAACTATCTGCTCGACCGACAGATTGCCGCGCTGGAGGCGGCGTTTGTTGAAGAGGGTGGGTACAGCGAGCAACTTGCTGCAGCCCGTCTCGCCGAGCGGGAACGCAGGCGCAGGGAGATCTCCCGGCAACCTGAACCTGGAACTGTAATACCATCATGTCCGCAATGCGGCGGTCCCATGGTTTTGCGAACGGCCAGGGCCGGCAATAACGAGGGGCAGCAGTTCCGGGGCTGTACAGGCTATCCCGAGTGCCGTGGGGTGGTGAAGGTGTGACCGATGATAAGGCGCTGCATTCTGCTTTCTTTGCTGTACCGGAGACGGAGAATAACAACCGTATCATGTCTGCCGGTGTCATCGTCCATGGGGCGGGAAATTTCGGGTATCGTTTTCAGTAGACCTGCACCGTCAGGAATGACCCCTGACTGTGCATACATGAGGAGCAAATAGTATGAAAGCGCTGACACTCTGCATAACCGGCAGCACCGACGGTATCGGGCTTGCCGCGGCGAAGCGGTTCGCTTCTGCGGGTCACCGGGTGATCGTGCATGGCCGCAGTGCTTCGAGAATCCGGGCTGCATGCGCGGATATTTTACGGAGCACAGGCAGGGAGCCGTTCGGAGCGATCGAAGCCGATTTTACCGATCTCGACGCTGTGTATGCCATGGGTCAAAAGCTGTGCGAACGTTACTCCGGTATCGATCTTCTGATCAACAACGCGGCGGTCTATATGCCCGTTCGGACGCTTGTGCAGGAAGGGTACGAGACGACGTTCTCGGTCAATTACCTCGCACATGTTTTGCTGACGAACGTTGTCAGGCCGGTGCTGCTTGCAAACTGCGGCTCGGTTCTCAACGTCAGCTCCGTTGATCACCACAGTGCGGGGTTCGATCCCGGCAACATGCAGGGCGAGCGGAGCTGGTCGGGGTACGACGCCTATGCGCGGAGCAAGCTGTTCAATATCATGTTCACGATTGACTCTGCCTGCGGCGCTGATCCGCTGCGCTCGAATTCGCTCGATCCCGGCGTGATTGCCACGAAGCTCCTGCATGCGGGATGGTCACTCGGCGGCGACGATGTTTCGCAGGGCGGCGAAGAGGTGTACGGGACGGTCATTGAGATTGCACGGGGCGGCTGTAACGGCGAGTATTTCGAGAACCTCCGGCCTGCACGCTACTCTTCGGTCGCCGGAGATCCCGGGGCCAGACAGGAGCTTGCGGCACTGACCGGCAGGATGCTGAAGCGCTTTGGATTCTGACAAAGCCCCTAATGCACCGAGCATGAAATGCAGGGATCGTAAGAGCGCACCAGCATGGTTGCGAGCTTTTCGATTTCCCGGTCATTTTTTCCCTCTTCGAGCGCCTGCCGGGCAAGGGCCCCGAGATCGTAGTGGATGTTGGCGTTGTTCTGTGTGGTGGGAATGATGCAGTCGGCTTTCACTACCTTGCCTTCCTCATCGGTTTCCATGTGGTGGTAGAGAATGCCGCGCGGTGCCTCGACGGCTCCCGTTGCCGAGCCGGCTTTCGGAGTGAACTGCGTGCGGATCTCCGGCTGATCCATGTCGATCAATTTCGCGATGAGTGTTTCCGCATCGTTGAGGATGTGCACGCATTCGACGAGCTGCGCGATGTTGCACATGAAGGGGTTGTGGCATACCGGTCGAAGACCAAGGTGCTCAGAGGCTTTTCGTGCTTCTGGATGCAGGAAGGCGCTGTTGTTGTTGAAACGGGCGAGCGCGCCTGCTGCCGACGATTCCCGGCTGCAGCGGGTGAATTTCGAGGTGGAGGGTTCCGCGAGGTACTCGTTGGTCATCAGGAGGTAGTCGTTTTCATTCCGGAGGACTCCGTCGGTGGAGCGGAGATCGCCGCCGATGAAGGGGTAGCTGACGCCGTTGTGGAGCGAGATGAATTCGGTTTCACGCTCGAATTTCGGAATATCGAGAGAGGCGAAGAAGTCGCAGGCAACCGCGAGCGCGGTTTTGCGTTCGCCGATCATACCGAGCAGGAGCTTCAGCCGATCTTTGTCCGGCGCCTTGCTGAGCCCTCCAACGACGAGGCTGACCGGGTGGGTGCACCGGCCCGTAGTTACAATGCTGATTTCATTGCCCAGTTCCTTGAGCTGCAGTCCTGCCTTGACGAGTTCGGGATGCGACTGCAAGAGCGGCAAGACGCTCGGCGTGCCCGCGAAATCGGGCGCTGCAAGGAAGAAGAGATGCAGGGCGTGGCTCTGCAGGGTTTCGCCGTGCATGGCCAGCAGCCTTACGGCTTCGGCGGCGGGAGGAGGCGTCACCTGCATGGCGCGTTCGAGTGAGCGGATGCTTGCAAGGGCGTGGCTGATCGAACAGATGCCGCAGATGCGCGAGGTGAGAAACGGCACGCGCTCGGCGCTCATGCCTTTTACCATGACCTCGAAAAATCTCGGCGTTTCCACAACATCCCAGCGAGCCTCCGCAAGCATTCCCTGTTCCACCCGTATATGGATGTTTCCGTGGCCTTCAACTCTGGTCAGATGGTGTATATCAATGGAACAGTCAAGTTTCATCGGTGCGGTACGTTTCGAATGCATTGTAGAATCCGAGTTTTTCCTGAAGATCGCTTTCGCTGAGTCCTCGCTCCTTCACCAGTTCCGTGAACGCGGGAAAGTTGATGTCCTCCGCCGGACCGCGGCATCCGAGGCAGGGGGTTTTGCCGGATGTGCAGACGGCGCTGCAGCCCGCTCTCGTGATCGAGCCGAGGCAGATTTCGCCAAGATCGAACAGGCATGTATTGATCTGCTGCTTGCACTCAACGCAGACGGGGTATTTAGGCAGGTTGACTTTAGAGCCGGTTACGAGGCTCACCACGATCCGTTCGACCTCCTCCTTTGCGACAGGGCAGCCCGGGATGGAGATGTCCACCTGCACGATGTCGCTTATTTTACGTACCGGAAGGGTTTCAACCTGGTGCTCTCCGTAGACTTCAACGACGCTTTCTTCTATGGGAATGCGGTTTTTCAGGCTGTTGACTCCGCCGAAACAGGCACATGTTCCGAATGCCACAAGAATTTTCGCCTGCTTCCTTATGGCCAGAAGCCGATCGATTTCGTCGCTTCGGCTGATGCTGCCTTCCACGAGCGCGATGTCGTAGTCGTCATGCTTCTCCGATGAGATCTCCCTGAAGGCGCGCACGTCAAGCAGCTCGAAGAACGCGGGAAGCGACGACTCGTTGTTGGCGAGCTGGAGCTGGCACCCTTCGCAGCAGGTGAAGTCGAACGAGGCGATCTTCAGTTTTTCGAAATGCATGCCCTGTTGGTTCATACCGGTTACGTTAAATGGCTTCCTTGAGGTTCATGACCGACCAGTAGTCGAAAACCGGGCCGTCGATGCAGGTGAAGGTCGAGCCTACCATGCAGCGGCAGCATTTGCCCATTCCGCAGTGCATCCTCCGTTCAAGAGAAACGAACATCCTGTTCATTGGTATGCCGAGCCGGTCGAGGCAGCTGCAGACGAACTTGAACATGACCGGTGGCCCGCAAACGATGGCATAGGTGTTTTTCGCGTCGATGCTGATATCCCCGAAGAGTTCGGTGATCATGCCGGTACTGCCCTTCCATTCCGCATCCGCATGTTCGACGATCGTTTGCAGCCGGATATGGCTGATGGTTTTCCACTCCTCGAACTGGTAGGAAAAAAGGAGCTGCGATGGTTCTTTGGCTCCATAGAGCAGGTGTACATCCCGGAACCGGTCGCGGTGCTCGTTGATCCAGAAGAGCGGCGCACGAAGCGGTGCTATGCCGAGGCCTCCTGCGATGAGCAGTACATGGTGACCAGCCATCTCGTCCATGGGAAACGAGGAGCCGAAGGGGCCGCGGATGGCTACGTGCATGCCGGGTTCGATTCTGAAGAGTGCCGAAGTTACATGTCCCGCTTTACGGATGCAGAGTTCGATGAACTCGTGATTGCTGTTGGAGCTCGATATGGAAATCGGCACGTCGCCGAACCCGGGAAGTTCGAGCATGATGAACTGGCCGGGTTTGAACCGGAAAATACGGCGTTCCTCCGGATCGACGATGCGGAGTCGAAAGAGTTTTTCCTGTTCCGTCAGACTGACGATGTTGGTGATTCGGCATTTATAGCCCATATCGGTTTTCATGAGATCCGATTTCAGGTTGAAATCGGGCACCGAAGAGGCAAACGCTTCGCGGTTCAGGTCCTGTCGGGGGATGGTGAAACGCAAGTCATGCATGATTCTTTCTCCATTCTGAGGTCATTGATAACCGCTTTCGGGTTTATGCCGGTGAGGCATGCTCTGCCGCATCGGTTGCAGCCGACGCAGATCTGCTGGTTGGCGTTTTCGGCAAATCCCCGGTGCTGGTGGTAGTATCGGTATTTAAGCCGGTCACCATTTTTCGGACGGAAGTTGTGCCCGCCAGCCACCACGGCGAAATCCACGAGATTGCATGAGTAGAGTTGCCGGTGTCTCGATGCGCCTTTCAGGTCGATGTCGAAATGTTCATCTACCGAATAACAGTAACAGGTAGGGCAGACCATGGCGCAGGTGCCGCAGTTCAGGCATTTGGCTCCCCATTTATCCCAGACAGGGGATTCGAACTCGATGTCGAGGATGCTTGGCAGGCTGGTGACGTCGACTTCGGTTCTGAAGCTTTCGGAGATCAGTTTGCGCCTCCGGGTCATGAGGCAGTTGTCTTCGTAGGAAGGCTCTTCGGTCTGAAATTCCTCGAGATAGGTGAACGCTTTCGATGAATTGATGGAAAGATAGTATTTCTCGCCGATGTCCGAGCAGAAGAGGTTGAAGCCGGTTGACACCGTATGGTGGGCAAGCGATTTGCAGAAACAGTCGGGAAGCGGCAGATGGTCCATGCCGATCACGAAGGTGTTCTTGCGCTTTGCCAGATAGTAGGGCGACGGGTAGCGGCCGTTGAGCAGCACGTCGTCGAGGATGTTCAGCGCGCTGATATCGCATGGTCTGAGCCCGATAAGCACAACCGGATCGGCGTTGTAGGCGATATGCTGTTCAAAGCTGCAATCGTGAAAGGAGAACCGGGAAAGCTCTTCGCGGAAGGGCAGAAAAAAGTGTTTGGCGGACGAGGCTGTAGCCGTGTAATCGAACTCGATTTCGTCTGCGGAGGCAACCGGCATGAACTTGTATACCGGATCGCCGTTGGCCGCAGTGTCCACCTGGCGCGGTCCGAACGACGTGTTCTCTCGGACGAGCGCGTCGATGAACTTTCTGAACTCCGGCTTGGAAATGACTTTGTAGATCATGATCCAGCGGCTCCTCTTTATTACGTTATGCCTGAATGGTGCGAATGGCGTTTCGCTTTCGGGAGGTCTTCAGTCAAATTACGGAAAAGCAGCCCGGCAAAGCAAGCTGTAGTTGCGGTTTTCGGAAAAAGGAGAAAAAGGATATCAAGGATGAAAGGGACAAAAAGGGCCAAAAGGACAAAAAAACATAAACAGCGCTGCACTGCTTTCCGGCCCACTGCCCACTGATTATCGATCACCTCTTTTCAATAACATACACCTTGTCGCCCTTGCGGACGCGGTCGCATCTGAGGGTGACGAGGTCACCTTTTCCGGCCTGTTCCGCAGGCTCTTCGTTACAGTAGAACCGTGTATCATCGAAAAGCACCAGTCCGGTTTCGGGTCCCTGGATCGAGAGGGTTTCGCCCGATTGCAGGCCGCGCGCATGGATCAGGATTTCCGCCACTTCTGCTTTCGGGTAGTATTTCTGCACGATGCCGATGTAGGTTTTCTTTTCGGTACCCAGAGAGCCGTATCGTTTTGCCCAGGCATCGAACGGCTGACCGAAATAGAAACCTTCGGAAAATCCCCGGTTGTAGACTCGCGAAAGATCCTCTTTGAATTTTTCCGCCGTTTTTCTGAACCTTTTCCTGCCTTCAGCCGTGTTTTCTTCAGCAAAAAAGGCATCGATAGCCCTGCGGTATGCAGCTGTAGTGAACTGAACATACTCCGGGCTGCGATTCCGGCCTTCAATCTTGAAACCTGATATGCCGGCATCGACGAGCACGTCAATGAACTCGATTGCGCATAGATCTTCAGGGCTCATGACGTAATCCTCGCCGAGCTCCAGCTCGAATTTTTCATCAGTATCGGTGATACTGTACTTGCGTCGGCAGGGTTGCAGACACTCGCCGCGGTTGGCCGACTTGCCGAAGAGATCCTGCGACATGAAGCACCGGCCAGAGACTGCCACGCACATCGCGCCGTGTACGAAGCATTCGATCTTTACCGGCAGGTCGTCCCGACGGATAGATTCCGTGATGGCTGTTATCTGTTCAATCGTCAGTTCCCGGGCAAGCACGATCATCGATGCCCCCAGAGCGGCAAAGTGCCGCACGGCAGCGTAGTTGCTGATCGAAGCTTGCGTAGAGATGTGGAAAGGCATTTCCTCTGCGCGGCATGTCTCGATCACCGCCATGTCCCAGCAGATTACCGCGTCTATACCGGCTGATTTAGCGGCAGTTACGGTTTCGAGCATACCCGATATTTCGTTATCGTAGATCAGCGTATTGAGCGCAAGGTACGCCTTCGCGCCATACTCGCGGCAGGCATTCGCGACTTCGGGCAACTCCTCCGGCGTGAAACTGCGGCTCGCCGCGCGCATGTTGTACCCTTCAGCGCCGAAGTAGACGGCATCGGCGCCAGCCTGCAGCGCAGTACGAAGGCAGGTCCAGTCGCCTGCCGGGGAGATGAGTTCTATGGTGTTCCTGTGCATGGTGTAGTTGTGGATTCAGGGGATAATAGCAAAATGATGGTGGTTATTGTAACTTTTAGGAGCAAGAATCGACGAGGTGGACGAAGAGAAAAAGTTCTGTCCACAACGCCCACCAGGTCAACCTCGTCGATTCTTCCGGAAATCGCAGCCAACGCTGCATTGACGCTCATTGCGGTGGCCTGCGCTCTTCCACCGGCAGATTCAGGCGCTTGCGCAATCGTTCGAAAGAGACGGGGGATTCACCGGGCGACTGTACCGCGAGCGTTCTTCTCATCGTCACAACCAGTAGCAGCCTTTCCGGAGAGGTTGTGTTATTTTCCCGCATAACATGTACATTCATTTTATTACGAAGAACCGAAAACAAGGATTACAGTCTATGGACGAACGCCTCACGGGAAAACTTCTTTTTGCGCTTTCGGCTGTTCTGCTTGTCGCGGAGCTTGCCGTTGCGGCTTTCGGCGGCATGGATACCGGATGGATGCTGCTCGCTCTGGTGATATACGTCGCGCTTTGCGGCATGATGTTTTCAGCTGGCATGATGAGGGAACAGGGAGGCGGAGCGGCTATAGAGTCGGTTTCCATGCGGCGTGCAAGAGCGATGCGCGAGGAGGGTATGAAGGACCTCCTGGCGGGTTACGAGGTTGACGAAGAGTTTCTTCGCGGGAGGCAGGCAAAACCGCAGGAGGGCAAACCGAATGCCGCCCCTTCCTCCATGCCGCTCGAGCAGGCCATCAGGGCGCATGCCGATCTGTTCGGAGGGCTCGAAAAGCTGCATGAGGCCATCGAACGGTTCGATGAGAAGGCGTTTCAGGAGCTTGCCGGAAAAGCGGGCATCAGCGGCGTGAGCCGGGTCGAGGTTATGGAAAAAATCCGCATGATGGCATGCGGGGAGAAGGAGGAGATTCGCGAGAACGTCAGCCGTTCGCTCGAAGATACCATCAAGGCTTTTTCGCTTGATCGCGGCAGTTTCGACGACTATATACGGCGGTGCATGACCTCTCCGGATCGCGGGGATGAAGCCGGCGATGACGGGTTTACAGTCGACCTCGATGTCGCCGGACTTTCGCAGGGAAGCAGCGCTCCGCCCTCCGACTGGTCGCATGATCCGAAATCCGTAATTGCGAAGCTGAAGAAGCCTGGGGCAAGGCCGTGAGACAGCAAGACGTGCCGCCTGTAAGCAAGGCTGAATTGAAGATTTACGGCAAACTGCACCAGAAAAGACATCGCGATGCCGAAGCACTGTTTCTTGCCGAAGGATTGCGTACAGTCAGCGAACTTCTTGAACACCTGCCGGATCCCGATCTTCTGCATGCCCTGCTGTTCAGGCTGGAGGAACAAAACGCCGAGGTGTTTCATTCAAGATATCCCGGCAAAGTATTCGTGCTGACTGAAAAGGAGTGCGCCCGGTTGAGCCAGACCGCAACGCCTGCCGGGATTTTCGGCGTTTTCCGCAAGCAGCGGTTTGTTCCTTTCGAACCTGAACAAATAACCCGATGTTCTTTGATCGTGGCTCTCGACGAGGTTCAGGATCCCGGTAACGTGGGTACGATTCTGCGAACCGCGGCCTGGTTCGGCGCCGATGCAATGATCTGCAGCCCGGGTTGCGCAGATCGATACAATCCGAAAACGGTGCGTTCTTCTGCAGGAAGCATTTATGCATTACCGCATTACGGCGTGGATTCAATATATCTTGAACTTCAACGGCTTGCCGACGCAGGCTACTCTGTTGCCGCTTCGTCTCTCGACGGGCACGATTTTCGCGAGTACGGCTCCTGGCCCCGGAAAGTGGTGCTGGTGATCGGTAACGAAGCTAACGGGGTGAGTCCTGCGGTTCAGGCGCTTGCTCACCGGCTGGTGAGAATACCCCATGCAGGCGAGAAGCCGCGCGTCGAATCGCTCAACGCATCGGTATCCGCGGCGATTCTGATGGAGCGGATAGCGATGCGTTGACGGGCGTTGGCTGTGAGCGGTGAGACGTGAGGCGTTATGAGTTATGATGGGAGGTTAACGGCGCACTTACAGATGGGGGGATGGTTATGCTGAAGAGTTTTGCTGTTGCTTTTGCGACGTTTTTCGCCACTATAGGGCCTCTTGATCTGGCCGCGCTTTTTGCGGCGCTCACTCCTTACTATTCCGAAACCGAAAGACGGGCTGCAGCGTTCAAGGGCACCCTGATCGCTGCGGTGATATTGCTTTTTTTCGCTTTATTCGGTACGGCGCTGCTTGACTATCTCGGCATATCCCTTGCTGCACTGAGGATTTCGGGCGGTGTTCTGCTTCTGCTGTTCGCTATCGACATGGTGTTCGGAGGTGGGGCAGGCGGAGGGGGCCGGTCGTCGGACGAGGAGAAAATGGAGGCTATGCAGAAAAGCGATCTGTCGGTTTTTCCCCTCGCCATGCCCCTTATCGCCGGCCCTGCAACCATCGGCGCGACAGTGCTCCTGATGGCCGATGCCGGCGGAGACCTGGAGCGGCAGGCATCGGTTACAGCCGCGCTGATTGCGGTGCTTTTTCTTACCATGCTTTTCCTTATGGTATCCGGGCAGGTGCGGAAACTGCTTGGCGTGACAGGGCTTCATGTTATCAGCCGGACTATCGGCATTATCCTCTCGGCGCTTGCCGTCCAGTTCATGATCGACGGATTGCGCGAAAGCGGATTGTTTCCGGCTGCCTGAAACCATATTCTACGTTCTCACCAGCAGAATCGGGTAATCGATATCGTTGATGAGGCTGTGCACGGTTTCGGCAGGCAGGTTCATGCGGTCGCTGAGTACCAGGAGGCCGGAATCGGCCATACGGATGTATCTTGCAAGGATCCGGCTGTCGGATACGGGCGGAAGCACATGGTATTCAACCCGGAGCATACCGGGGGGAAGCTGTCGGGCCAGTTCGGTTTCAAGAAGATGTTCATGTCCTTCATATTGCGGCAAAAGCAATATATGCAGAGTGTTGCCGGGATGCAGCATCCTGATGGCAATGGCAAGGGCTGCTTTCGAAGCGTCGGATCCGTCGCAGAGCACCAGTACGGCTTCGTTTTCCGCAGCATAACCCGTGCGCATCAGCAGAATGTTTTTCAGGCTGCCGGACAGTGCGTTTCTTGCTGTCGAGCCGAGTCCCTTGCGGCAGGTTGGCGATCGGCCGCTCCTTCCGAGTACGAGCAGGTCAGCTTCGAGAGCGGCGGCTACGACCTCTTTGGGAACATTACCCCTTCGGACGCTGAATGTATGGCGGACCCTGAAGATTTCCGCTTCGCGCTGCAGCGACGCTTCAGCCTGTCTGGCCTGCGAACGGAGCATTCTTTCGAGTTCCATACTCTCGATCTTTTCAGGTTCAGGGCTGTACTGACGTATTTCCTGGCAGAAGGGCAGTTCGGTCAGGCGGAGAAGATTGATATCCTCGACGAAGATTCCGAGCAGCTCGGCGTGCATTCTGGATGCAAGGTCTGCTGCGGTTTTCAGTGACGCCAGGCTGTGAGGAGAGCAGTCGATGCCGACGGCGATGCTCCGTATTTCAGGCGGGCCGGGATTTTCATGATTTTTCAGGTTGCTGTGCGTTCTTTCCTGCATGATCACTCTCCGTTTCCATTGTATTCCGAACTGTATTTTTTCATCTTCAGCGCCATCTCTTTCAGTCGGAAGCTGACTTTGCCGTTGATGCTTTTCTCGGGGTACAGGCCGTTCTTGTCGGGTTCTCCGGCGGGTATTCCGGTAAGCAGTTCGATGCCTTCGTCGATATGACGAACCGGATAGATTGAAAAGATGCCCTGCCGGACGGCATCGACTACGTCGGAGCGGAGCATGAGGTTATCGATATTCGAGGCCGGTATGAGCACGCCGTGTCTGCCGTTGAGTCCGCGAGCCCGGCAAAGGTCGAAGAATCCCTCGATCTTTTCGTTGACGCCGCCGATGGCCTGAACTTCTCCGTGCTGGTTTACTGATCCTGTTACGGCAAGCCACTGCCGGATGGGCGTTTCCGAAAGGGCGGAGAGCAGCGCGTAGAGTTCGGCCGATGAGGCGCTGTCGCCTTCAACACTGCTGTAAGACTGTTCGAAAACCAGCGTGGCGGAGAGCGAGAGCGGTAGCTCGATGCCGAAGCGTGCGGCAAGGAAGCCCGAAAGGATCAGTACCCCTTTCGAGTGGATCGGTCCGCCCATTTCGACCTCCCGCTCTATATCGAGCACTTCGCCCTTGCCGATGCTTACTCTTGCCGTTATTCTGCCGGGGTGTCCGAAGCTCAGGCCACCGAGGCCGTACACTGCGAGACCGTTTATCTGACCGGTTTTTTCAGAGTCCGTGTCGATGAGAATGGTGTTTCGGAGAGTGGCTTCGCGAATGCGTTCACGGGTGCGGGATGCCCGCATGATACGGGCATCTATTGCTTTCTGTACATCTTCGGCCGTTGCATGCTGTCTGTTGTTTTTTCTGGCAAAGAAATCGGTTTCGCGGACAAGATCGGCGATGCTCTGCATATGTGCGCTCACTTTTTCGGCATCGCCCGACAGGCGGCTTCCGTGTTCGATGATTCGCGCTACGGCGCTGCGCTCGAAATGACACAGCTTTCCTTCCATGGCAACAGCGGCAATGATGCGGGCATAGCCCATTCGGTTTTCGGGAGTGTTTCTGAGGTCGTCCTCGAAGTCGGCCTCAACCTTGAACAGCTCGCCGAAGTCCGGATCGTAGTTCGAAAGAAGGTAATAGAGCATGCGTTCGCCGAGCAGGATCACCTTCACGTTGAGTGGAATGGGCTCGGGATCGAGAGATACGGTACTGATCAGGCTGTAGAGCTGGGCAAGGGACTCGATGCGGATCTGCCGGGTGCGCAGGGCTTTTTTCAGCGTTTCCCAGGCGAGAGGTTCCATGAGCAGCCTTCGTGCGTCGATGAGCAGATAGCCTCCGTTGGCCCGGTGCAGAGCACCCGGTTTTATGAGCGTGAAGTCGGTGACGAGTGTACCCATCTGCGAGAGATGTTCTATGTCGCCGAGCAGGTTCTGACAGGCTGGTTTCTCCTCGATGATGACCGGCGCTCCTGTTGCCGTTCCGTTGTCGACCAGTACGTTAACCTTGTAGCGGTTGAAGAAACTGCCTTTCATGGCCGAAATGCCGGGGAGGAACTCCTGGTGCGTGCTTTCTTTTTCAAGAAAGTGGTCGAAATGGTCGATGATATCCTTTTCAGCCTTGTCGAGATAGGCCGAGACCTGTTCGATTGAGCCGAAACCGGATTTAAGTTCTGTGAACAGCGGCCGGATGGCGAAACCCGCGATCTGACGGTTGAGTTCCTTGATTTTATCCTGAGCTTCACGCTGCCATTTCGGTATCTGCGCCATGACGGACTGCATGGCGTTTTTGAGTGATTCGATTTCTTTTTCTATTTTTTCCCGTTCGTTCTCGCCGAGCAGCATGAACTCTTCAGGCTTGAGCACTTCGCCGTTTTTTACCGGAGCGAAGGCGAAGCCTGCAGGGGTACGGATGAGCGCGATATCGCTTTTGGCAGCGCGTTTTTCAATCTCTTCGATCGAGGATGACTGCTGATCCTGGAACGTTTCCCTGATGATTTTTTCCTGCGCCTGGTAGTTTTCGCTGCTGAACGCTGTCGGCAGGACGCTGAAGAGCGCTTCTACCATCCGGTCCATATCGGAAGAGAGCTTGCAGGCTTTTCCCGGAGGCAGCTGGAGCGCTGACGGGTGCCGCGGTTTTTCAAAATTGTAGACATAGCACCAGTCATCGGGTATGCCGGCATCGGGCGCAATTGTGTCGAGATAGTGCATGACGGCGGTTTCCTTGCCGGTGCCGTTCGGGCCGAGAGCAAAGAGATTGAATCCGTCATGAAGCATGCCGATGCTGAAGCTTATGGCGTCGAGCGCGCGCTCCTGACCTGTTATTTCAAGGGTTCCGTCGAGTTCTTCGGTGGTGTCGAAGCGAAATTCTGCAGGATCGCATTTCCTGTAGACTTTCTCGGGGGGCAGTGCGGATGGTATGGGCATATCGATCGCTTTGTTGCATTGACCTGTTGCGCCGGGCTCATGGCTAACATTCAAATGTACAAAACCCCGGCAACATCCGTGCGTATTACATGGGTATGTCTGAGGTCGCCTTTGACTGGTTTCTGCGACGTATGCCGTTCACCCTTCCATATCCAGGTTTCTGTGGTGCAGGTGTACAGGCTCAGCTTCTTTTTTTCTCAGGCGTATATTGAGCATTTCGACGGTTACGGAGAACGCCATGGCGAAGTAGATGTACCCTCTCGGGATTTCATAATCGGCGCCTTCGGCAAGCAGGGTGACGCCGACAAGGATCAGGAAGCTGAGCGCGAGCATCTTGATGGTAGGATGCTGTTCGACGAACTCGCTGATTGCTTTTGCCGCGAGCATCATAATGCCTACCGATATGACGATGGCGATGATCATGACTTCCACATCTTCGGCAAGTCCGATTGCCGTGATGACCGAATCAAGGGAGAATACGATGTCTATGACAGCTATCTGCAGGAGCGTTACGAGAAATCCTGCAGTTGCGGACTGTTTGCGTGCGGATTCGCTTCCTTCGAGACTCTGGTGGATTTCATGGGTGCTTTTTGCAAGCAGGAAGAGGCCTCCTGTAAGCAGAATGATATCGCGGCCTGAAATATCGTGTCCCGCAACGGTGAAGAGGGAGACCGTGAGGCTCATGACCCAGGTGATCGAGAGCAGAAGGATGATGCGCGAAATCATGGCGATGCCGAGGCCGAGCACCCTTCCTCTGTCTCGCTGAGATTCAGGCAGCCGTCCGGAAATGATCGAGATGAAAATGATGTTGTCTATGCCGAGCACGATTTCGAGAGCCGTAAGCGTAGCCAGTGCGGCCCATGCTTCAGGCCGGGTTATCCAGTCCATGAGAAGTGTTGTTATTATTTGATAAGAAAAATTGTGGTAATGTAGCGAAAAAGCGGCGGGATTGCCAAGTGTGTCTTCCGGGCGCTTCGAAAGTCCGGTAACGGACGCCTCTGATGTTTCCGGTGTACCGGGAATCATTTTTATAGTCTTTGAAACCTATGGAAAACAGTTGTTTTCGACCGATTCTCGATGGGATGAGATCGGCTTTCAGGAGCGGCCTCTTCAGCTCTTATGCGTGGCGCCGCGGTCAGTTGCTTGCTCTTCGACGACTTCTCGTCGAGCGGGAAGAGGAACTTTACGCTGCGGTCTCTGCCGATCTCGGCAAATCGGCAGAGGAGACATATCTTACGGAACTCTCCTTTGTTTCCGGTGAAATCCGCCAGGCATTGAGGCATCTGAGGCGCTGGATGCGGCCTGAAGGCCGGAGCGTGCCGCTGCACTATCTTTTCGGACGCGCGTCGGTATGCCCCGAACCGCATGGCGTGGTACTGATCATCGGTGCATGGAACTATCCATTGCAGCTGGTGCTTGCCCCTCTGGTTTCAGCGCTGGCAGCGGGAAATTGCGCTGTGCTGAAGCCTTCGGAGTCTGCGCCGCATACTTCTGCGCTTATTGCAGGGCTTCTCGGAACCTATCTCGACGGCAGGGCGGTACGGGTTGTGGAAGGGGGGATCGAGGAAACTCGCGCCCTGCTCGAACTGCCGTTCGATTTCATTTTTTATACGGGAAGCCGGTCGGGCGGGAGCGATGTAATGCTTGCCGCAGCCCGCCATATCGTTCCGGTGGTTCTTGAACTGGGAGGCAAGAACCCCTGTATTGTCGAATGCGATGCCGATCTTGCTGCCGCAGCCCGCCGTATCGTGTGGGCGAAGTTCCTCAACGCAGGGCAGACATGCATCGCCCCCGACTATCTGCTTGTGCATGAAAAGATCCGGGAGCCTCTGCTTGCGCTCATGCAGCAGGCCGTTTCAAAGTTTTACGGTCCCGATCCCGCCTCAAGCCCTGATTATTCGAGGATCGTCAATGATCGGCATTTTCTTCGGCTCGAAAGCCTGATGCAGTCTGACGAGATTGTTTCGGGGGGGCAACGCGACCGGTCTGACCGTTTTATTGCCCCGACTATTCTTCGGGTCTCAGCTGATTCGCCGCTGATGCAGGAGGAAATATTCGGGCCGCTGCTTCCTGTTATGACCTATACGGCAATCGATCAGGCCATTGCCTGTATACGGCAACGGAGCGATCCTCTTGCCGTATATCTTTTTACGCGAAGCCGGGCCGTGATTGAACAGGTACTTCGCCAGACTCGATCCGGCGGTTTCTGCTGTAACGACATTCTTTTTCAGTCGGCAATCCATACGCTGCCTTTCGGAGGTTCCGGCGTGAGCGGTTTTGGCAGATACCATGGCAGAGCCGGTTTTGAAACTTTTTCGGTATCGAGAAGCGTTCTTGTTAAATCAGTATTTCCCGACCCGGGACTGCGCTATCCGCCGTACAACCGGAAAAAATACCTCTTTCTGAAAGAGATTGTACGTTATCTGGGCTGAATCGCAGCAAGCTGGCATTGTTCGTAACATGTTGTTTTGACGGATGAAAGCATACGGTCTTGCGCTTGGAGGCGGCGCTGTTCTCGGGGCTGCGCATGTGGGAGTCCTGCAGGCTGCAGAAGAGCTCGCCATACCCGTTGAATTTGTAAGCGGAACGAGTATAGGTGCATTTATAGGCGCTCTCTATGCCTTCGGCAAGTCACCGCTGGAGATCCGGGAGGTCGCACTCGATCTTGACTGGCTGAATCTGTCGGGTATTTCGCTCTCCCAGTATGGACTTCTTTCCAACAGGAAGTTCGGAGGAATCGTAACGGACCTTCTCGGACGGAAAAATATCGAGGACGCCATTGTACCTCTTGCCATTGTGGCGACCGACATATCTACCGGAGACAAGGTCGTTTTCACCGAAGGAGATGTCGCGTCGGCTGTGATGGCGAGCAGTTGCATACCGGGAGTTTTCAGGCCGGTGGAGTATAACGGCAGAATGCTTGTCGACGGCGTTCTGGTTGAAAATGTGCCTGTATCGTCAGTCCGTTCTATCGGAGCAAGGAAGGCGATCTGCGTTGATCTACTGGGAAAGCATGTTTTCCGGCAGCCGCAGCATATCGTTGCCGTGCTGCTCAATGCGTTCTACAGCGCTATAGCGAGTGCTACCGCAGTACAGATCGAAGATGCTGATCTCTGCATTACCCCGGACCTGTCGGCGTTCAACCTTGTCGATACAGCGCAGGTTCCCGATATTATCAAGGCGGGCTATGATGCGGCATTGCCTCTTCTCCGGACGTTGTGCCGATAGCATTCAGCCGGTGCCCTGTTAAAAAAGCAGTTGAGGCTTGTATCTGAAATATGTAACTTTCATTTACGAAGCTTTTATCTCTATTGTGCTTCAAATGTGTTTTACCCCTTAACTAATACTAACTGGAGTCAATTATGATGCGGGTTCTTCGGGGGTTGTTCTTCATTTCAGCGTTTGTTTTATTCTTTTCTTCACATGCCCGGGCGGCCACGCCCTATGTGGGGGGATCGACCGGTTTCGCTTTTCTGAGCGGCGACAAGCTCACCATTAACGGGCCGTATCTCGGTGATCCGGAATATGATTCCGGAGCGGCTTTCAGCGGCGCTCTCGGCATGGATTACGACGGGTATCGGGTAGAAGGTGAGGTTGCATACCAGAAAAACGAGATCGACAATCTCGGCAGCGACGTTTCAGTGCTCTCTTTCATGGCTAACGGCTACCTTGATTTTCAGCTCGAGCGGAGCAGAATCGTTCCGTTCGTGAGCGCCGGTCTCAGCTATGCGAAGGTTGACGTAGATGCTCTCGGAGAGGACGGCAGCGACGGTGTTCTTGCGGTTCAGGTTGGTGCCGGGGTTGGTTTTCAGGTCTCCTCCCATGTTACAATCGATGCCAAATATCGTTACTTCGCTTCTGCCGATCCTGACATCGAGCTTGGTACGAAAACATACGAAATGGACATAAACAGCCACAATCTGCTGTTTGGATTCAGGGTGAGCTTCTGAAGAGAAACCGACAGGTGTCTTCAGGAGGAGTGTATCGTTGTTCGCAAATCCAAATATAACTTCAACCAGGAGCATGAACATGCCTATTCGCAGATTGAGGGAATTTCTTGACAGCCATGGCGTGAAATACTTCGTGGTGAGTCACTCTCCAGCGTATACCGCCCAGGAGATTGCCGCAGCGGCTCATGTGCCGGGAAAAGAACTCGCAAAAACGGTTATGGTTTCCATTGAAGGGAAATTGGCCATGGCGGTGCTTCCGGCTTCAAGGCAGCTCGATCTTGAACGTCTCAGGGATTTCATCGGTACGAGGGATGTGGAACTTGCCGGAGAGCAGGAGTTCGCCATTCTTTTTCTGGAATGCGAGATAGGCGCAATGCCTCCCTTCGGAAATCTTTACGGTCTGGACGTTTATGTTGCCGAAGAACTTGAAGAAGACGACGATATAGCCTTCAATGCCGGTTTTCATACCGAACTTGTCAGACTTGCTTACCGTGACTTCAAGCGACTGGTCAATCCGGTGGTGGTTGATCTCTGCATGAAGTGATGGTTCCTCTTGCTGCGGCACGATGGTTTTTTCCGCGGAAATGTTACTTTAGCTTTTTTACTGCCGGCAGCCGATCATGTTGTCACTGATGACACCATGGAATAGGTGTGCCTGGTAAACTGCTATGATCCGGTTTTCCGGAATGCCATGAAGATTGCCTTGTATGCGGGGACATACGTCAAGGACAAGGACGGCGCGGTACGCTCCATTTACCAGCTTGTCGCCTCGTTCAGGAAACACGGCCATGAGGTTGTCGTATGGTCTCCGGACGTATCGGAACAGGACAGTCATGGCTCCCTGAAAGTCAACCGCCTTCCCTCGGTTCCCATTCCGCTCTATCCCGATTATAAATTCGGCTTTTTCGGTTCTGCGACTGAAAAGCAGCTCGACGCATTTGCTCCGGATATCGTGCACATCTCCACGCCCGATATTGTCGGCCGAAGGTTCCTGCTTTATGCGAAGAAGAAAAAGCTTCCCGTTGTATCGGTTTATCATACCGATTTCCCTTCCTATCTCGGCTATTACAAGCTGGGACTGGCAGAAAAACCTGTCTGGAAGTATCTCCGCTGGTTCTACAATACATGTGATCTGCTTTTTGCGCCAAACGATATCGTCAGGCAGAACCTGCAGCGGCAGGGCATCCGGAATGTGGAAATATGGTCGAGAGGTATCGACAGGGAGCTGTTCAATCCGTTACGGCGCTCCGAAGCGCTTCGCCGGGAATGGGGTGCTCCGGGCAGAACCGTGTTCGTCTATGCCGGACGGTTCGTGCTGTACAAGGATATCGAGGTGGTTATGAGCGTTTACGAACGTTTCATGAAAGACGGGTATGGGGACAGGGTGCGTTTTGTCATGATCGGTTCAGGTCCTGAAGAAGCCGAGATGCGCAGAAGGATGCCTGATGCGGTATTCACCGGTTATCTGACAGGCGTATCGCTGCCTGAAGCATACGCATGCGGTGATGTTTTTCTTTTTCCCTCAACGACAGAGGCATTCGGCAACGTCGTGCTTGAAGCCTTTGCAACAGGGTTGCCTGCAGTCGTTTCCGATGTCGGCGGATGCATGGAACTGGTAAGAAAATCGGGAGCCGGACAGGTTGCCAGAGCAGGCGATATCGATCATTTCTATGTTCACTGCCGGAATCTGCTCGAAGATACCATGAACTTTTCGGTCATGCGGCAGAAAGGTCTCGATTATGCCGACGGACAGTCATGGGCTGCGGTGAACGGCGCGTTGATAGACCGTTATCTTTCGCTTGTCGAAAATCGCGGATCCGTCAATGCAGGATAATTGTTCCTTCGACAGCATATCCGCAGTCCTTGCCAGCAGAGGAACTTTTTCCTTGCCGGAAGCCTTGTAAGGCAGAACCGGGGCACAAGCGCAATAAAAAATCAATTACAGACGATCGATGAATAACAGACGCACTGCTGAAGCATTCATTCTCGGCGCTTTTCTTTGCGCCGGTCTTGTGATTGCAGGATTTCTCCTTTCATCAGGGGTTACCAAACTCAAATCGCTCGAGCGTTCCGTATCCGTAAAGGGGCTTTCCGAGAAGGAAGTTACTGCGGATGTAGCCATATGGCCGATCAAGTTCGAAGTTGCCGCAGACGATCTCGGCGCCCTGGTAAGCGCTATCGAGGAAAAAAACAGGTTGGTGTACGATTTTCTGATCTCCGCCGGATTCGACGCGAAGGATATTTCGATATCGGCTCCAGCGGTTATCGACCGGCAGGCGCAGGGATATGGCGATGCGAACCGCTTTGCGTTCAGATATGCGGGAAGCTCTACTGTCAGCGTCTATACCGGGGAGGTCCAGCTTGTTCGAAAGACGATCAGGAAGCTTGTCGATCTCGGCAAGCTCGGGGTTGCGGTTTCAGGAGAGAATTACGACGCGAAAACCGAGTTTCTCTACACCGGACTGAACAGACTGAAGCCGGCAATGATCGAGGAGGCGACCATGAATGCCCGCGCGGTTGCCGAAAAATTCGCCAGCGACTCCAAAAGCCGCCTCGGGAAGATAAAAAGTGCGACTCAGGGTCAGTTCACCATAGAGAATCGCGACAGCAATACGCCGCATATCAAGAAAATCAGGGTGGTATCGACACTCGAATATTACCTGACAGACTGAGAAAAAGAGCTGTTCCTATTTCCGGGTGACGGATATGTGACGGATATGTTTACTCTGGTTTGTCGCCGATAGTTCCTTTATATTACCGGGCGCTCTGTTTTTTATAGAAAATAAGCCGTTTTTTTGTCCTCCAGCAACTCCATGTGTATATTGGTTTTAAAATCCGCACCCGCGGATTATCCCTCATGAAAATCATGTTTTCGGCAGACATGAAAGCGATAGACCTCATTGCTTTGATTCACTCCGGACGTTTCGTTCCGTCGGGAAACTCCTCATGGAGGGCTGTCGCTCAAGGTACTGCCAGGCAAAAGGATCCCGTGGCCATCTGTTGACTGATTACCTTGCCGGGCCCGAACAGAGCGGGGATGCTGGTTGTATGTTAAACATTTATCATGTGCAGGCATATGGAGAATCAAAACCAGAGTAAGACCGGTTCATCCGGCGGAGGGGGCAGCGTATATGACGGGCCGGTTTTTCAGATCGACGAGCTTTTATTGCGCCTTCAGAACGACGAGGAGATCATCAGGATCATCATTGCTCAGTTTATGCTCGATACTCCAGTGCAGATACGCGAACTGCAGGAGGCTGTAACGAGTGGCCAGACCGATCGGATTCGTCATATATCCCATACCATCAAGGGATCCGCAGCGACGGTGGCGGCTGAAGAGTTACGGGCGCTGTCTTCCACGATCGAGCAGTCGGCCAAAAACGGCAATGTCGAAGAGGCTCGGAGCGAGCTTCGGGAACTGCCGGCCGCATTCATCCGTTATGCCGATGAGGTTTCGACAAGCGGTTGGTATCGTGAGAGTCCGGAGTAACACTTTTGGAGGTTACCGAGTGAATACTGGTTTTGTTGGTCTTGGAAAAATGGGCTTCAATATGGCGGAGCATCTCCTGGAGGTGGGCCGTGAAGTCGCTGTTTACGATATTTCGTCGGAGGCGGTTGATGCACTGGCCCGAAAGGGAGCGGTGCCTGCTGATTCCTTTGATCATCTTGCGGCCATTCTGCAGCGTCCGAGGGTCGTCTGGATCATGGTTCCGGCAGGGAGGCCGGTAGATGACGTACTGCAGACTCTCGTGCCCTCTCTCGAACCGGGTGATGTAGTCGTTGACGGCGGGAATTCCCGCTTCAGCGATTCGCAGAGAAGATCCCTCCGGTTGCTCGAAAACGGGATTTATTTTCTCGACGCGGGCACGAGTGGCGGTATCGAGGGCGCCAGGCACGGAGCCTGCATCATGGTTGGCGGCGATCCTGAAGGTTTTGCCGTCATAGAGCCGCTGCTCAGGGACATGTGCGTTCCCGGAGGTTACGGTCATATGGGTCCGTCCGGATCCGGCCATTACGTGAAAATGATCCACAACGGTATCGAGTATGGTATGATGCAGGCGATCGGAGAAGGATTCGATCTTCTGGAAACAAGCGAATTCAGGCTCGATCATGAACAGATAGCCTCGGTATGGTCACATGGTTCGGTCATCAGGGGCTGGCTTATGGAGCTTGCCGCTCAGGCATTCAGAAAAGACAGCAGGCTCGGCTATCTTGCCGGCAGGATAGCCGATTCCGGCGAGGGCCGCTGGACGGTGGAAACTGCGCTCGAGCAGCAGGTCGCCATACCGGTTATCGGGGCTTCGCTCTTCCGGCGTTACCGCTCACGAAGCGACGATAATTTTTCTGACAAGGTCGTTGCGGCTCTTCGCCATGAGTTCGGCGGCCATGGTTTTACTCCTGAATCATGAACGGTTTTGAGCCTGTAAAGGATGAGCCTCTGAATTTTACCATGGTGCTTTTCGGAGCCAATGGAGACCTGGCCGCACGCAAGCTTTATCCGTCGCTCTACCAGCTGGTGCTCTGGGGGCATCTGCCCGGCGCCTACAGGATTATAGGCGTTGGCAGGCGGGATCTGACTCATGAGGAGTTCCGCCGTCAGGTTCGGGAGAAGATTCTCATGTTTTCTTCGGGAGCCATTGATGACATGGGTCACCTGGAATATTTCTGCAGCAGATTTTTTCATGTGCGGCTCGATATCGAAAGAGTTGAGGATTACTGCAGCCTGCAGAAAGAGATCATGCGTGTTTCGGGAGAGCCCGGTCTCTGCAGTCATCTGCTTTTCTATCTTTCCACGCCGCCATCTCTCGCTTCCGTCATTGTTCGTCATCTCCGGGAGGCCGGGCTCGGCGGAAAGAACATGGAGTGCGGCGGATGGCGCAAGATTGTCGTCGAGAAGCCATACGGGACTGACCTGCGTTCTGCAAAGGAACTGAATGCGGAGATAGGTTCGGTATTCAGCGAGGAACAGATTTTCCGCATCGACCACTACCTCGGCAAGGAGACCGTCCAGAACATTCTTGTATTCAGGTTTTCGAACGGTATTTTCGAGCCGCTCTGGAATCGGCATCATATTGCGCGTGTCGACATTACCATAGCCGAGAATTTCGGTATCCGGGACAGGGGAGCCTTCTACGACCAGACCGGTTTGCTCAGGGATATCGTACAGAACCATGGGCTGCAGCTGCTCGCGTCCATCGCAATGGAGCCCCCGGTGGATCTTTCTGCGGACTCGGTTCGCGATGAAAAGGCCAAGGTGCTGCGTTCGATCCGCAGGGTGTCACCCGGGAGCGTTGAACGATCTGTTGTGCTGGGGCAGTATGAAGGGTATCGTGCCGAGCGGCAGGTGGCTGAGGACTCCATGACCGAAACCTTCGCCGCCGTTGATTTTTTTGTGGACAACTGGCGATGGAAAGGGGTGCCTTTTTTTATAAGGGCCGGAAAGAATCTTGCAGAGACCCTTACCGAGATCGTCATAACCTTTGCCTGCCCTCCTCAGAACTTTTTCGGGCCTCCGGAAAGCTGCAGCTATACAGCCAACCAGGTTATTCTTCGCATCCAGCCTGAAGAGACCATCGCCATCCGGTTCGGGGCCAAGCGACCGGGGGAATCGGTCATTACCGATCCGGTTTACATGCGTTTCAATTATCGGGATTCGTTTACGAACCCCGGTATGACGCCCTATCACAGGCTGCTGCTCGATGCTGTCGAGGGTAATCAGATGAATTTCATCCGTCAGGACAGCGTGGAATATTCCTGGGCTGTCATCGATGCGATACGCGATGCCGTCAGCGGAAAAATGCCTGAAATATATCCGGCAGGATCATGGGGACCGGCGCGGACTGTCGGGTGACGGGAGCGATATGAACCATACCATTCTGCCGTTCACCGGTCGTACGAGCCGGGCCGGCCACGAAACATGCGCCGTTTTCCTGCGTATTGCTTCTGCCATAGCAGCTCTTTTTGTTCCGGATGTGAAAAAACAGATCGTTTTTGCCCTGTTGATGAGCGGAAGGGTCATGGTCAGTCGGGATACCGGCGGTGTAGCCAGAGCAGGTGTTACGGCAACCACCAGACACCGCGTTTCTTCGAGAGCGCCCCGATCACCGGGAAAGAGCGATGCGGTATGTCCGTCTTCTCCAAGACCAAGCAGGATGAAATCGAAAACCGGGATGTTATCGGATTCCGGGGTTTGTGTATCGCCCAGTATGGTGCGTATCGTGTGTTCATACTTTTTTGCCGCTTCGTGGGGCGGAAGGTCGTCGCATGGCATCCTGAATGCCTTTACGCCTTCCGTAGCCGGTGCGTCGAGGAGAGCTTCTCTGGCCATTCTGTAGTTGCTGTCGGGATGATCCCCGGACACGCATCTCTCGTCTCCCCAGAAAAGAAATGTTTGCGTCCAGGGCATGACAATCAGCCCCCCCTGAAATGCTTCCGCAGGTTCCGGGGTTGGAATGCCATGCCGATCCGGTAATTCCGGTTCTATACCCGAAGCGAGTTTACGATACAATCCTGCGGGAGTGCGTCCGCCTGAAAGCGCGAGCGTGAAGCGCCCGCGTTCGGCAACGGCTCTCCATGCTTCGCTGACGACAAACGCCGCCGCATGACCGGTAATATCGCTTTCGCTTCCTGTGAAAAAATCATCGTCGTGTTTCATGATCTTCTTTCCTGTTCGGGTTTATTGATGCTTGATTCCCGGAGCAAACCTCCTCTCTCCTCATTTGCCATCCCGCCGAAACTGCGCTATCTTGCAATAATGCGTATTTTTATGTAATCAAACAGCAATATATGCCGCTTCATGACGGTTATGGTGTTCTTGTCGGGTCATTGCACAGCTATTCATGCGATCGGCCCCGGCAGGAGAGGGAGTACTACCATTGCAATCTCAAGGTAAAGGCAGGGTCGGTGTTCTATCGCTGCCCTGTGGATCTTGACAGCAAGAATACTTCGGACGGCATTCAATGGAGAGTCGTGGAACTCGGCAGGACGTCGCTGAAGGGAATTACCGGACTGAAGGACGGATGGCATGCGTTGCGTTCAAACCCGCATTCCGGGGCGATTGATTATTATCGGACGGATGAGCTGATGCCCACAAAAGAGTGCGTAGAGGCCGATGAGTCGAGGTTCGGCCAGGTGAAGGACCATGTGCGATCAGGATGTATGCCATGGTTTTTTGGAACCGGCGCTGATGCTTTTCGGGATCTGGAACCGCTTCTTAAACATGCCCGCAGAGTATATGTATTCGGCGAACCGTTCAGGAACGGAAAAGGGGTGCACAATATTCACCAGAATCAGGGAGATCCGCCGGAGAGCAGATGGCATGGCGAGAACGGCGTGTGGCAGGATGGATGCGTTGTCTCCGAACGATGGAACCGCACTCTGGCGGCTTTCCTCTGCAAATTCAAAACCCAGCGTTTCGCTGCCGATCAGCCGCGCCTTTCCTGAGAAGCCCGGGAATGAAAATTGCAACTGTTTTATTGATTGCGGGTTATGGATTTTTCTGTTGCTGCATATACAGTCCTTGTGTAACTTGCAGGGCAAATTACTATGCTAACGGTCGGTAAAATGGTGTTCTGTTTCGTTTAATCCTCAATAAACAGGAGAAAATAATGGCAGCTTTCGATTACGGAATAAAGGCCGATCCGGCTTTGTTTGAAAAGCCGATGGCCGGCGATTACCAGATAGATGTGCAGGGGTCTATCCGTCAGGGGTGGGAGATGTTCAAACAGCATATAGGGGAATTCGTAGGGTTCACCCTGGTTATTTTTGCGGTATCGGCGCTCTTTTCCAAATTCGGAACGTTCGGCTCGATTCTCGGTACGGCAGTAGCTGCTCCTTTTTCCGCAGGTTTTGCCATTGTGGCATTCAATCTTCTTACGGGAAAATCGCTGCAGTTTGGCGATTTTTTCAAAGGCTTCAACTATTTTCTTCCGCTGTTCCTTGCTGGTCTGGCCACCGGTGTTCTTGTCAGCATCGGTTTGTTCCTGCTTATCCTGCCCGGTATTTATCTTGCGGTCTGTTATATGTTCGTGATGCATCTCATTATCGATCACCGGATGGAGTTCTGGGATGCCATGGAAACCAGCCGCAAGATCGTAACGAAAAACTGGTTTGCTGTTTTCGGTTTTGCGTTCGCTCTTTTTGCAGTTAATCTGCTCGGCATGCTGGCTCTTGTGGTCGGCCTGCTGGTAACCATACCGGTTACCTCCTGTGCGGCTGCCGTCGCTTACAGGGATATTGCCGGATTGCACGCTTCGGAGTGGTAGGGTAGTTGAGAGGTTTTGCGAAGGTTGCGCCGGGAAGGAATGTTATAGTGCAGTGAGCCGGAAATGATAAGCATGTTAACAATGGGGGTAATCATGAAGTCGTTCAGAGTGTTGTTTTTTGCGATTTGCTGTTATGCGCTATCAGCAGGGAGTTCATATGCGGCACAGCCTGAAGAGAACCAGCTCGTCGTATCGGCGACGGGCAGGGTTTCGGTCAAGCCCGATACGGCGGAGTTCGGCGTAATGGTGAAGACGGTTGAAAAAAATGCCGATCAGGCGGTTGTTCGTACTGCCGAAAAATACAGGGCTGTGCAGCAGGCGCTTCGTGCCGCAGGTATTCCTGCGGAGGATGCACCAACGGCGAGTTATACCGTCACTCCTCAGTGGGAATGGGTGCAATCGGAAAGCAGAAGCGTTCTGAAAGGGTATGCTGCCCGGCATCTTGTTATGGTAAAAGTGCGTAATCTCGCGCTTACCGGCAAGGCGGTCGATGCTGCGGTGCAGGCTGGCGCCGATGAGGTGCATCAGATCAGCTTCTCGTCGAGCCGGTATGACGAGCTGCGGCGACAGGCGCTTGCAGCAGCGGTGTCGAATGCCCGGGGTGATGCTGAAATAATGGCGAAAGCTGCCGGCGGGCGTCTTGGCGGCGTTATAGAGCTGACGGTCGCTCAGCCGCACTACAGGCCCCTGCCAGCAATGGATATGATGTCATTGAAAGCTGCAGCTCCGGAGGCGGCTCCTCCTACGGAGATAGCTCCAGCCGAGCAGGATATCGAGGTTACGGTCAGCTCGCGGTGGCGATTTGTTCGGGGGGCTGTAAAGTAGCTGTCGGCTGTCATGCCCTTTTTTCCCTTCATTAAAGGAGCGGATGGTGAAGAAGCGGATTCTCGATCGCTATGAAAGGATGCCGGACGGCAATGTCATCATCGATGTCGCAGCCCGTCGCGTTGAAGATCTCTACGAGAATTTCGACAAACGCGCCCCTTATCATCGCAAGGACTTCGATGACGATCTTGTTGAGTATCTTGCCGGATGCGTCCGTGAAATCGGGGGACCTGCGTTTATCGTACGTTTCACGATCGAGCAGGGTCTTTCAAAGGAGCTTATGGAGATGGTGCGTTCCGGCATGCACTCCTTTTTCTTGTACAGGATGGAAGTTGAATATGCGGCCATGAAAAAGATGATCCGCACATCCGCGCTGCTGCTTCTCTCGGGTATTGTCATTCTTGCCGTATCCCTTTGGGTGAGCCGTGTTTTTTTGCTGAACGGAAATGGTTCATTTTCTGACAGGTTTTTTTTTGAGGGCCTTACCATTGTTGCCTGGGTCTCCATCTGGGAAGGTTTGGCAACGTTTCTTCTGAACTTTACTCCCCACCTTTACCGTATCCGTGTTTTCCGGTGGCTTGCGGCAGCGCCCGTAAGTATCGGCCCATCGGGTCATACCGGCCAGGATGGCATCGATCTCCTTCCTCGTGTTTGCCCTTAACGAAAAAAGGCCTATCTTTATCAGTTGTTTTATGTATTGCAAATGTGTTCAAATCGGACCGGGTTCCTGTTTTTCGGTTTTCCATTCTCTTATGCCTTGCGGGCGATGCTATCGTTTCGCTTACGGGCATATTATCCGGTTCCGTATCATGTGTTGTTTATATTCAAGTGCCGATCGTTACTGTAACGCAGGCTGAAAACCAGAAGAGGTTGCTTATGATTCGTTCTATTGTCATGCTTTTGTTTATCGTTGCGCTGCTCCCGGTTCCCGGGCATGCATACCCTTTCCGGAAGCCCTCGCTTCGTCACCAGATTACCACTATTTCCCAGTCTCCCGAAATCAGACATAAAATAGATCCCAAAGTGCTCAATATGGCGCTTGTCGGCTATCATTCGCTCAAAGAGCAGGGCAAGGTAAGCCGCGACGGCATTCTGACCGTGATCGATTTCAACAAGCCGTCTGTCGATGAGCGCATGTTCGTTATCGATCTTAATCGAGGCAGATTGCTTTATTCCGGTCTTGTGGCTCATGGCAGCGGCAGCGGCGAGAATTATGCTTACAGTTTTTCGAATACCCCGGGTTCTCATAAAAGCAGTCTCGGATTCTTTACCACAGGCGTGACTTATGACGGAAAACACGGTTATTCGCTCAGGCTTCAGGGTATGGAACCCGGCATCAACGATAATGCCGAATCGAGAAGCATTGTCATCCATGGAGCCAACTATGTTTCATACGATTTTATAAGGCAGCATGGCCGTCTTGGCAGAAGTCAGGGTTGTCCGGCACTTTCGTTCGATAATTCACAGCATGTCATAGATCTTATCAAGGACGGAAGCTGCCTGTTCATCTATCACAGAAATACCGATTATTCGTCCTTCTCCAGACTTGCCAATCCTGATTTTGCCTCAGGAACAAGAGTGTTCGGACGATCGGCATCATAGAAATATCATGCGTTTTTTAACCGGCGTCGTTTCCATGGCTATTATTTTTCTGCTGTTTCTCGTACTTGTTCCATCTCCTGCCATCCAGGCTGAGACTGGAGCGGTCGATCAGGGTAAGGTCAGGAGCACGGCCGTCAGGTCCCCCGAAGCGGGTTCTGCAATTGCTGCCCTGCTGCGGTGCCATTTCGAGGATCGTACCCGCAGCGTCGGGTCCGGTACAACCTCATCAAAGTCGTTCAAGAGCCAGCTTGGACGTTTTTACGCTACGCGGCAATACCTGCCGGTATGGACGGATCAGCGAATGATAGTCGAACTTCTTCAGGCTGTTGAGGATGCCGGCGACGATGGCCTCAATCCTGACGATTATCATATCGGCAAATTGCGCCGACTTTACGGAAACCCTTCCCGGACGCCCGCAGAGCAGGTTGGCGACGATCTGCTTCTGACCGATGCCTTTCTTACCCTGGCCTATCATCTGCGTTTCGGAAAGGTCGATCCGGAACGCATAGATCCTGACTGGAATCTCGACGTATCGGTACGTCGCGCAGCTATTGAATACAGGCTGCAACAGGCGATAACCGGAGGACGCGTCAGGGGGGCTCTCGACGAACTTCGACCCCGGCATCCGGAATATACGCAGTTGAAAAAAGGCCTTGCCCTGTATCGCTCGATCGCGAAGGCGGGCGGCTGGCAGCGAATTCCCGAGGGAGTATCGTTCAGGGAAGGAACAACTGACAGCCGCGTTCCTCTCCTGCGCAAGCGTCTTCGTGCGTCCGGCGACCTCTCGTCCGCTCTCGTCGATACATCGAACGTCTACAGCGCGGCGATGGTCGGGGCGGTCAAGCGTTTTCAGAAGCGGAACGGGCTTGAGGTTGATGGTATCGCCGGTCCGGCAACGGTACATGAACTGAATATTTCCGCAACAGAGCGTGTCGGGCAGATCCGGCTCAATCTTGAGCGATACCGCTGGTTTATCGGCGATATCGCGCCGACCCATCTGCTGGTCAACATACCGGGATTCACGCTGCAGTACGTTGAAAACGGCCGAATTCGCTGGGTTACGCGGGTGATTGTCGGACAGCCCTACAGGGAGACTCCCGTTTTCAAGGCGGATATGCAGTATATCGTCTTTAATCCGCAGTGGGTCATTCCGCCAACCATTCTTGCCAAGGATGCGCTGCCTGCAATTCGCAAGAACCGCTCATATCTCGACAGGAAAAGGCTGCAGGTAATCGATTCGAAAGGAAGGGTGGTCAATCCCGCATCCATTAACTGGTCGCAGTATACCGGCTCGAATTTTCCCTACCGTCTTCAGCAGTCGGCAGGAGACCATGGCGCGCTGGGCAGGATCAAGTTCATGATGCCTAACAAACATATTATTTACCTGCACGATACGCCGACGAAGGATCTTTTCGAAAAAAGCAGCCGTACGTTCAGTTCGGGGTGCATCAGGGTCGAAAATCCTCTCGAACTCGCCGAACTCGTGCTGCAGGACAGCGTGAAATGGAGCCGGTCGGCTATCGAATCAGCCATTGCTTCAGGAAAAACAGGCACGGTCTGGCTGCCGCGCAGGATTCCGGTATTTCTTCTCTATCTCACTGCGTTCGCCGAGGGGGATTCTGTGCTGTTCCGCCAGGATGTCTACAATCGCGACAGCAGGCTTCTCAATGCACTCGATACGCCTGTACCTGAATATAAAATAGAAAGTTGCAGACTCTGAACCATGGCATTTACCGTTGACATAGCGCTTACGCGCGATATGGCTGTTCCGGAAAGTCCGGAGGGGGTGTTTTCGCTTCTGGCCGATGTTCCCCGTTCAGCATCGCATTTTCCGAATGTTGAGACTCTTGTCGATCTCGGGGAAAATGCGTTTCGCTGGGAGATGCATAAAATCGGCATCGCCGGTTATACCCTCCAGCAGACGGTCTATGCCTGCCGGTATCGTGCTGACGAGGCTGCAGGCGTGGTTTCCTGGGTTCCGGTTGATGGCGTCGGCAATGCCGCTGTCGAAGGGGAATGGATTGTTCGGCCCGATGGTGCAGGTACGGCGGTTACCCTGAAGACCAGAGGAGTTCTTTCCGTTGACTTTCCCTCTTTTCTGCAGTTTATGCTTTCTCCGCTTATTGTAATGGAATTTACCGGAATGGTCGACCGCTATATTGAAAACCTCAGGACAACTTTCTCTGCCCGGTAGTATTCTGCCGCACAGGATTATTTCCGGAGGCCAGACCGGAGTTGATCGGGCGGCTCTAGATGCGGCTCTTGAGGCAGGCCTGCCTCATGGCGGCTGGTGCCCGAAAAACCGGCGAGCCGAGGATGGTCCCCTTCCGATGCGCTACCTTTTAAGCGAAACATCAGCCACGGCATACCATATCAGAACTTCCAGGAATGTTCGCGATTCGGACGGAACGCTGGTGATTCTGCGCAATCGACTGCAGGGAGGAACGCTCTATACCGTCCGGTGCGCTGAAAAAGCCGGAAAACCCTTATTGATGATCCGCCTGCCTGAAGCTTTGCCGGTCGAGGCTGCTATCGGCTGGATGAGCGACCATGCTATTACCGTTCTTAATGTTGCCGGTCCGAGGGAGAGTTCGGAACCCGGCATTTACGAAGAATCTTTTCGCTGGATCAGCGATCTTTTCCGAAAGTTCTGAACCGTCAGCCCTTTTTCACGCCCGAAATTTACAGAAACGTAACTCGCCGCTTCTTTTTTTAACCCCTTTTAAATCCTAACATTCTGCCGGTCTTGCAATGGTCTCCCGGTGGTTGCTCAACAAAGAAAAGGGGTTTTTCATGAAGAAAAAAATGCGAAAGGTTTTCGCCTTCTGTTTTCTGGCGCTTATCGGCGGTACTGTTAACGGAACGGTTCAGGCCGCGGAGCCGAAAACCGGTGTTGTATCGCGTCATGTGCTTACCGGCAGGGTGCTCGATCAGTCGGACGGCATGCCGCTGCCAGGGGTCAGCGTAACGGTAAAGGGAACAAGTCAGGGCGCCGTCACCGATCAGGCCGGGTATTTCAGGATAGACAATATTGCAGGCGGTTCGGCCATCATAGCGGTCTCCTATCTTGGCTACGTTTCTGCGGAGTATCCGGTTTCGTTTCTGTCGGGCAATCCATCGACGCTTGCTGTCGGCTTGAAACCCGGAGTGCTGATGGGCCGGGAGGTTGTCGTTATCGGCGAGCAGCTCAAGGGTCAGGCGAAGGCGCTTAACCAGCAGAAAAACAGCGATAATATCGCCAATATCATTGCTGCCGACCAGATCGGAAAATTTCCCGATTCCAATACAGGCGACGCCCTGAAACGAATTCCGGGTATAAGCGTTTTCGGCGACCAGGGCGAAGCCCGGTTCGCTCATATCCGCGGTACTGAACCCCGATTCAATTCGGTGATGATCAACGGCGAAAGAATTCCGTCGGCTGAAGCCGAAGGCCGAAGCGTACAGCTCGATCTTGTGCCTGCCGATATGATTCAGACAATCGAAGTCAATAAAACATTGACGCCGGACATGGATGCCGATGCAATCGGTGGTTCGATCAATCTTGTCACCAAGGTTCCCGCAGGAAAACGCATTTCAGTCCTTGCCGCAGGCGGCGCTAACCTGATCGAGGAAAACGGCGGTGGTCGCTACCAGTTCGCCGGCACCTACGGCGATCGTTTTTTCGACGGCAAGCTCGGCGTCGTGGTGAGCGCCTCGTATTACGACAACTCTTTCGGTTCGGACGATATTGAAGCGGTCTGGGACAGGGACGAAGACGACAAGCCCGTTCTCGACGAATTCGAAATCCGAACCTACGAGATTCAGCGCATACGCAGGAGCCTCTCTGCCGGACTCGACTATCGCTTCAACGAAAACCACGTTCTGAAATTTACCGGCATCTACAACTGGCGCGAAGACTGGGAGAACCGGTATCGTGTAACCTACAAGGATCTTCTTGAAAAAAAAGCGGAAATCGTTTATCAGGACAAGGCGGGAGTCGACAAGAACGCCCGACTCGAAGATCAGAAGATGATGTCGTTCGCTCTGGGCGGCGAACACGAATTCGGTCGCCTTTCGGTCGATTGGCAGGCATCCTATGCAAAGGCTTCAGAAGAGCGCCCAAACGAGCGGTATATCGAAATGGTTGCGAAAACCGGGGATTTCTCCGTCGATGCGTCGAACCCGGGAAAGCCGTTCGTTTCCGTTTCCGATGCCCTTCGCGGAGGCATTTCGGATAATGGAGAGTGGGAGCTCGACGAACTGACGGAAGAGTACCAGTACACCGAGGATATCGATACGAATTTCGCCCTGAATCTCAAGTACAAGGTATCCGATGCCCTACAGCTGAAATTCGGCGGGCGTATACGGGACAAATCGAAGAAACGTGACAACGAGTTTTTCGAGTATGAACCTGTTGATGATGCCGCATTCATGGATTCCGTCTATGACAATCTTTCCGATCTTGACAAGGATCATTTCCTGCCCGGAGAGATATACCAGCCAGGCAATTTTGTCAGCAGCGAGTTCGTTGGTTCCCTCGATCTCGATTCGGACGATTTCGAAAAAGAAGATGCTCCCGAAGAGCTTGCGGAAAACTTTACGGCTACTGAGCAGATCAAGGCGGCTTACGCCATGGCAACCTGGGATGCTACCGACAAGCTTCGCATTATCGGCGGCGTCAGGATGGAGCATACCCGCAACGAGTACGACGCCTTTTATTACGATGACGAAGATGAATCCCTGACTCCTGTTTCCGGCACGCCGAAGGAGTATACCAGCATTCTGCCCTATATTCATTTTCTTTACCGTATCGACGATCGCACCAATATCCGGCTGGCTTACACGCACTCGCTGGCAAGGCCGGATTATTTCGATCTTGCTCCGTATCGTCAGCTTATAAGAGACGATGAGGAGATTTATATCGGCAATCCGTCGCTCGAACCGACGCTTTCGAAGAATATCGATGTTATGGTCGAACGGTACCTCGGCAATGTAGGCGTGCTTTCGGCGGGTCTGTTTTACAAGGATATATCCGATTTCATAGTTACCCGCAAAACAGAAGATACGGCAACCGGTTACGATCTCTATCAGCCGGTCAACGGCGGGGATGGATCGCTCACAGGCATCGAACTTGCGGCTCAGTTCCAGATGCCCTTTCTGAAAGGGCTCGGTCTTTACCTGAACTACACCTGGACACAATCGGAGATCGACAATTTCAATATCGATGGACGGGAGGATGACGATCTGCCGCTTCCCGGCAGTCCCGAGCATCTGTTCAACGCTTCGGTCTCCTACGAAACAGGCCCCTTGACCGTGAGGCTTTCGGGTAATTACCATAGTGATTTCATCGATTCCGAAGAGGGCTCGATCGGAGAGGAGAGCTGGGAAGATCGCTACTACGACAGCTCGTTCACCCTTGACTTCAATGGAGCCTATCGTCTCGGCAAGGAGTTGCAGCTGTTTTTTGAAATCAGTAACCTTACCAACCAGCCAATGCGTTTTTATCAGGGAGAGAAGCAGTATGTGGCCCAGGAAGAGTGGTACGACCGGAAATTCCTGGTTGGTCTGAAAGCGGATTTCTGAACGCCGACATTCGATTGATCTCAGGGCGGAACCGTCCCTTTGTTCCGCCCTTTTTATTAATGGTTTTCGATTACTGCTATGACGGGAAAACAACTGAAGGCATGCTTTCTGGCCCTGATCTGCTGCACTGTTTCGGCTTGTTCCGAAAATGAGAGGGAGAAAAAAGAAGGGGTTTTAAGGCCTGTAGTCATAACCGAAAAAGTTTCCCATGATTCTGACGATCCGGCCATATGGATCGATTTCTCCGATCACAGCCGGAGCCTGATTCTCGGAACGGACAAGGATGAGGATGGCGCGATCTGTGTTTTTGATCTTCAGGGGCGAATACTGAAACACAAGTGCATTCATGGCATAAAGCGTCCGAACAATATCGATGTCGAATACGGCCTTCTGCTCGATGGCAAGTCTGTCGATATCGCGGTCTTTACCGAAAGACTTGCCGGCAAGCTGCGTGTGTTCACTCTACCGGATATGAAGGCTGTCGATTCGGGAGGGATTCCGGTCTTTGCCGGAGAAAAGGATGATGCTCCGATGGGGGTGGCATTGTACAAACGTCAGCAGGATGGAGCGATCTATGCCGTGGTTAGTCGAAAAAACGGGCCTGTCAATGGGGGTTATCTCTGGCAGTATCGGCTTGAAGATAATGGAAGAGGGGGAGTACGGGCCACCCTGGTCAGGAAATTCGGTAACTGGAGCGGAAAAAAGGAGATCGAGGCAGTTGCCGTTGACGATAGTACCGGTTACGTCTATTATTCTGATGAGGGTTATGGCGTAAGGGTATATCATGCTGATCCGCGAAGTAACGATGCCGAGAGGGAGCTTGACCTGTTTGCAGAGACGGGTTTCGCTGCAGACCATGAAGGTATTGCCGTTTTTTCCGGAAACGACGGCAAACGGATTGTTGCGGTTTCCGATCAGGGGGCAGGAAAACTGCAATTTTTCAGCGGGGCCGGAAGTGACGGGGACACCAGGGTGTTGCACCGTTTCGTTCATAACGTAACGATAAGCGCAAGAAATACCGACGGAATCGATGCTTCATCTGTCATCCGGACGGCGGATTTTCCCGACGGACTGTTTGTTGCCATGTCTGACGACAGTACGTTTCACTATTATTCGATCAGGGACCTGGGATTATAGACATTTATCCTTCAGTCGTCAACCTCCTCCCAGCCGGTTATCATGGCCTTGATGTTTGATGTCAGTGTATGGCCTGTGGTTGTCATGTAGACGTGCATGATCACGAAACCTATCAGCATATAGGCAAGAAGGGTATGGATAAGGGCTATGGGCTCGAGCCAGCCCGGATTCATGCCGAGCGCCACCAGTTCATTAAAATAGTAATAGGCAAACCCGAAAATGATCTGCAGCGGCAAACCGACAAGCGTGAGCATCAGATAGGTTATTCTCTGCAAAGGGTTGAGTCGTGATATCTCGTTTTTTTTGAAAGGGTGCGGTTCGTTCATGAAAATTCCAACCATGTAGTAGCGAACCTGCATCATGATCTTTTCGAGCAGGTTTCCTTCGGTCAGGTACTGTCGGAAATCGCCGGTTGTGATATACCAGAAAAAAGCCAGCAGGATGAATCCCATCAACCCCCATGCGAAGAAATTATGGATATTGAATGCGGTCTCGTAACCCATGAGTTTGAAGAGTCCGTGCACTTCGAGTCCGGTGAAGAGCAGCGCGAAGATGATGATGGCCTGCATCCAGTGCCAGAAGCGCTGAAATCTGGCATAAAGGTAGACTTTTCTCATGCTGCACCTCCGCTGAGGGATTTTTTGTTGGCAAGATATCTCATGATCGCATGGGCCATAACCCCGAAAAGCGAACCAACTATGACCAGAAGGCCGGTGATTTCTACGATCGGGTTTGTATCCCTGCCGGGAAGGTAGAAGCCGCTGAGGTTCTTGAGTCTGCCGTCGCGGGCATGGCACTCAACGCAGCCGAGGGCATCCTCTTTGGGAGAAACCATATGGGAAATCGGCCAGTACATTTCGGTTTCCACGAATCCGTATTTTCCGCTGTACTCCATTCCGGCATATTCCATGCCTTTCTGTATGGCAATTCCCCAGTTGAAGTCCGACCAGTAGGCCCCTGAACCTTTCGGGCCGAAAAGTTTCGGCTTGACGAACCGTTTGTGTACCGGATCGTAGGGTTGCAGACCGCGGTGCACCTTGAAGGGCCATATTCTTGACAAGGTATCTCCGGAATACCCGTCCGGGTGATTGATGGCTACAACGCTTTTGTCGTCGATTTTCGTGAGGAATGTGATGTAGTTCATCTCCCCGTTGAACCAGCGGTATTCCGGTTCGATGTTTTCAGCCCATCTGAACTCGCCTTTTTTAGTGACGTAAACAGGATTTCCCGAAACGTCCTTGCGTGTTATTTCCTTGCCGCTTCTGTCGAACTTTCCGGCTTTCGACCAGTCCCACCACATCTTTGTCGGTCTTTCCTTTGCGATGGCCGGTATATGGCAGGTCTGGCAGGCAACCTTGTCGATATGGTCATCGAGCTTTTTGTTCTGTTTGTGCGGTTTCAGTCCGTGGCAAGAGCTGCATGTGGTCGGGTAGTCGTCAGGAAGAGGATAGTCGAATCCATGCACGTCACGGGCCTGAGGTTCGTAGCGGCTTCCGGGAACCTGATGCCCTTCGGTTTTGTGGCAGTCGGTGCAGGTCATGTTCAGCTCGTTCTTGCCGACGGCCATGTGCACGTCGAGCGATTTACCGGGTTTGAGCAGCGAGTTGTCAAGGTCTCCGTGCTTGACGGCATCGGCGCCGCCGCCCTCGAAATGGCAGATGCCGCAATTATGCCGGTCGGGATGTCCGACATGCTGAGCCACGAAGGAGAGATCGACTTTCGGAAAGGTTTTTTTCTCGAATACCGTAACCTCATAGGCGGGATGACCGGCTCCTGCGGGCAGCTTTTTGTAGGTTCCTGTCATATCATGGCACACGAGGCAGTCTACGTTGAGTTCGCTTTTAAAATCGAAGCTTTTATCCTTCCAGTTATAGCCTATATGGCAAGAGGTACATCTCGGCTCGTTGCCTTCGACTGAAATGCAGAAGTTGTTGACCACATGTTTTTTTCCGAGCCGCTTGCCGTCTTTCATCGGCACGTCCCAGGTCCAGTGCTTGGTGCGATGCAACTGTTTCGAGGCTTCGGTATGGCAGGTAAGGCAGGCTTTCGTGACCTCCGGACCGTTTTTGAACTCCTGCTGCAGGACCTTGAACTTTGTGTGGTCCGCAGTTGAAATCATGAGAGAATCCATCTGGAGGTGGAAGGTTTTTGCCGGAAGCGTCTGCGGAAATGCATAAATGGCGGCAAGAAGAAGACAGATCCCGGAGAACAGCAGTTTTTTCATGGCACCAGGAGTCAGGTTTCAGAGAGGATAGACCGAACCTACTCCTGTAATGTACAATTAACTTTATGAAATATCGACACTTAACGATTGTTATGCCGCTGTTTTCCGATTATTGCCTGTAGGGTTATTCCGGTTTCATCGCATCAATTTTTGCCAGCAGGTCCCGGGTGGACTGGTAAAAAAGGGGCAGGAGGTCGTTGAACGCAAGACGTACCATGCCTTGTTCATCGATGAGAACGTATGCCCGTTTCGACATGCCGAGGAAGTCCATTGCGTCGTAGAGACGGCTTACCTGTTTGTCATGGTCGCTGAGCAGGGTAAAAGGAAGGCTGTTCTTTTCGCCGAACTGCTTGTGCGAATCGATGGTGTCGGTACTGACGGCAAGTATGGTGATATCCCGTTTGGTGAACTCTGTATAGTTGTCGCGGTAGCTGCAGAGCTGCGTTGTGCAGACCGGCGTGTCGTCGCCGGGGTAGAAGACAAGCAGAACTTTTTTGCCTGTATAGTCCGACAGTGAGATCATGTTTCCTTCCGAATCGGGAAGGGTGAAATCCGGGGCCTTGGTGTTTTCGGCGATCATCGGTGTTTTATTTGAGTTGAACCGAGTGTTTCAGTTGAAACAGCATCGAGGGCTTCGTGGTTTCAGCGGCGCGGAAAAAGCGTGATGGAGCTTTTGGACGATGTGGACAGGCAACGGTGGTTGTGCGTGCCTGTCCGTGTGCGTCAGTGCTTTTCCTTTACTCCGGGTCGTAGTTGAGCGCCGGTGCGAGCCATTTTTCGGTTTCATGGACGCTCATGCCTTTGCGTGCTGCGTAATCTTCGACCTGATCCCTTCCGATTTTGCCGAGCATGAAGTAGCGGGATTGGGGATGGGCGAAGTAGAAGCCGCTCACCGAGGCCGCGGGGTTCATCGCACAGGTTTCGGTAAGGGTGATGCCGGTGTTTGTTTCGGCGTTGAGCAGCGTGAAGAGTTCGGCTTTTTCCGTATGGTCGGGGCATGCCGGATATCCTGGTGCCGGACGGATGCCGCGGTATTTCTCTGCAAGGAGTTCTTCCGAGCCGAGGATTTCGTCGGGGGCGTATCCCCATAGTTCGCGACGCACTTTTTCGTGCAGCATTTCAGCGAAGGCTTCGGCAAGGCGGTCGGCAAGCGCTTGCGCCATGATGCGGTGGTAGTCGTCGTGTTCGTCGGTGAACTTCCTGAGCAGCCGCTCGATACCGAGTCCTGCGGTAACGGCGAAGCCGCCGATGTAGTCCTTTCTGCCGCTCTCTTTCGGGGCTATGAAATCGGCAAGCGCGAGATTGGGTTCTCCGGCCGGTTTTTCCTGCTGCTGGCGCAGGGTGTGGATGGTCATGAGCACCGTTGAGCGGGTTTCATCGACGTAAACTTCGATATCGTCTCCGGTGCTGTTGGCCGGGAAGAGGCCCGCAACACCTCTGAAAGCGAGCAGCTTTTCGCTGCCGATACGGTCGAGCAGCTTCGATGCGTCGTCGAACAGTTTTCTTGCTTCGTCGCCGAATTTCACGTTTTCGAAAATCTGCGGGTAGCGTCCGTGGAGTTCCCAGGTCAGGAAGAACGGCGTCCAGTCGATGTAGGGCCTGAGAGCTTCCGCCGTCACCTCTTCGAAGAGGGTGATTCCTGGTTTCAGGGGCGTTTGCAGTGATTCGTCGTTCCAGTCGAGCGAGGGGCGGTTGGCGCGCGCGGCTTCAAGCGAGATATACTTTTTTTCAGTCATGCGCGAGGCGTGGCTCTCCCGGAGGGCGGCCTGATCCGCTTTCAGTTTGCCGATGTAGTCGTCGGAAAGCGAGGGGTTGAGCAGGCTGTTCACCACGGGTACGCTGCGTGATGCGTCGAGCACCTGCACAACGGCGCCGGAATATGCCGGAGCGATCTTTACCGCGGTATGCATGCGCGACGTTGTTGCGCCGCCGATCAGGAGGGGGATCTTCATACCGAGGCGTTCCATTTCGCGGGCAACGTGCACCATCTCGTCAAGCGACGGGGTGATGAGACCCGACAGACCGAGAAGGTCGGCTTTTTCGCGTTCCACGGCTTCGAGGATCTTTTCGCAAGGCATCATGACGCCGATATCGATAACCTCGTAGTTGTTGCAGGAGAGCACGACGGAGACGATGTTCTTGCCGATGTCGTGCACGTCGCCCTTGACGGTGGCAAGCAGCACCCTGGCGGCAGGTTTGCTGTTTTTCTGCCGGGTTTTCTCCTCTTCGATGTATGGAATCAGCCATGCTACCGAGCGTTTCATGACGCGGGCGCTCTTGACTACCTGCGGCAGGAACATCTTGCCTTCGGCAAAGAGGTCGCCGATGGTGTTCATGCCGTCCATGAGCGGTCCTTCGATCACCTGCAGCGGGCTGGGGTAGAGCTGGCGAGCTTCTTCGGTATCCTCGTCGATGTACTCGACGATACCCTTGACGAGCGCGTGGCGCAGCCGTTCCTCGACCGGCAGGCTTCTCCATTCCGCGGCTTTGGCTTCGATTTTCTCGCCGCCTTCACGGATGGTTTCGGCGAAGCTTACCAGCCGTTCGGTGGCGTCCTCGCGCCGGTTCAGCAGCACATCCTCGACGCGCAGGAGCAGTTCTGGCTCGATATCCTCGTAGATCGCAAGCTGGCCGGCGTTGACGATGCCCATGTCGAGTCCGGCTTTTATGGCGTGGTACAGGAATGCTGCGTGCATGGCTTCGCGTACCGGCTCGTTGCCGCGGAAAGAGAATGAGACGTTGCTGATGCCGCCGGAGACTTTCGCGTGAGGAAGGTTCTCCTTGATCCATCGTACCGACTCGATGAAGTCAACTGCGTAGTTGTTGTGCTCTTCTATTCCGGTCGCCACGGTCAGCACGTTCGGATCGAAAATGATGTCTTCGGGAGGGAAGCCGACTTCGCGGGTCAGAATGTCGTATGCCCTGCCGCAGATCTGCTTGCGACGTTCGAGGCTGTCGGCCTGGCCCTGTTCGTCGAAGGCCATCACCACGGTTGCCGCTCCGTACTGCAGGATTTTGCGTGCCCGGTCCCTGAAAGGTTCTTCGCCTTCCTTGAGGCTGATGGAGTTCACGATGCTTTTTCCCTGCACGCACTGCAGTCCCTCTTCTATAACCGACCATTTCGAGCTGTCGATCATGACCGGTACACGCGCTATTTCGGGTTCTGAAGCGATAAGGTTAAGGAACTCCTTCATCACCTTCTCGCTGTCGAGCATGCCTTCGTCAACGTTCACGTCGATCACCTGGGCTCCGCTTTCGACCTGCTGGCGGGCGATGGAAAGCGCTTCGTCGTAATTGCCTTCCTTGATGAGACGGGCGAATTTTCGCGATCCGGTCACGTTGGTGCGTTCGCCCACGTTGATGAATCCGGTCGTCCGGTTGACCATAAGGGGTTCGAGTCCGGATAGCTGGAGTTCATGTTTCGGTTCGGGTTTCCGTCGCGGCTTCAGGGTTTTTACGGCTTCGGCAATCGCCCTGATGTGGTCGGGAGTGGTGCCGCAGCAGCCTCCTACAATGTTGACGAAGCCCGATTGGGCGAAGCCGGCTATCTGCGCGGCCATGTACTCAGGCGAGTCGTCGTACTCTCCGAACTCGTTGGGGAGTCCGGCGTTGGGATAGACGCTCACGTAGCTTTCCGCTACGGCGGACATCGCTTCGATGAAAGGGCGCATCTGTTTCGAGCCGAGCGCGCAGTTCAGGCCGACCGAGAGCAGGTCGGGCATGTGCGCGATTGATATCCAGAACGCTTCGGTGGTCTGGCCCGAGAGCGTACGGCCGCTGGCGTCAACCACAGTGCCGGAGACCATGACCGGCACCCGTTTTCCGGTTGCGTTGAAATATTCCTCGACGGCAAAAAGCGCGGCTTTGCAGTTCAGGGTATCGAAAACGGTTTCGATGAGCAGCAGATCGACGCCGCCTTCCATGAGCCCTTCGAGCTGCACGATATAGTTGTCGACCACTTCGCGGAAGGTGACCGCCCGGTATCCGGGGTTGTTGACGTCCGGAGAGAGCGAGAGGGTTTTGTTAGTCGGACCGATGGAACCAGCCACGAAGCGCGGTTTGTCCGGGGTTTTCGCAGTGTATTCGTCGGCGGCTTTTCGTGCAAGCCGGGCTGCGGCGAGGTTCAGTTCCTTTACCAGGCCGACGGCGTTGTAGTCGGCCTGGGAAATCGGATTTGCATTGAAACTGTTGGTTTCGATGATGTCCGAGCCCGCTTCGAGAAAGTCGCAGTGGATGGCGTGGATGATGTCGGGCTGGGTCAGCACCAGCATGTCGTTGTTGCCGATGAGCGGATGGTCGTGCGCAGCGAACCGCTCGCCCCGGTAATCGGCTTCCTGGAGTTTGTGGCGCTGGATCATGGTGCCCATGGCGCCGTCGAGCACGAGAATGCGCTCTTCGAGCAGGTTCAAGAGTGTGTCCTTCATTCGTTACGGCATAGCGGCGTTAGAAAAAAAGAAGAATATACGATTCTCCCGGGAGAATCGGTTTTCAGGGAACGCATTCATACTTCCCTGTTCGCTCTTCCGGCCCTTGCCCGGAGCCACTCCGAAGCGAGACTGAGTGCGGCGGGGCTGATTTCGTGTGCCATCGGAAACTCCCGATAGGTCAGGTCGGCGACGATTTCTTTAAGGAAGTTGTTCGCCTCTTCTCCTTTCGCAATGGGCAGCACATCGTCGAACAGGCCGTGTATCACGAGGAAAGGCAACTGCCGGAGTTGTTCGATGCTGCTTTCGGGAACCGTTTCGCGTCGGGGCAACTGGCCTGAACAGGCTATCACGCCGTGCAGCAGGTCGGGGCGTTCGAATGCCGCAAGATAGCTCATCACCGATCCCTGACTGAATCCCATGAGCCAGACGCGGTTTCCTTTCGGGCGGTATTCTTCGAGAATCTCTTCGATAAAGCCGATCAGTTGCGTTCCGGCCTCCTTTGCGGCCTGGTAATCGACGGTAATGCCGTTGGCCGTGAATTCGATGGGGAACCAGCCGAACATGCCGAAGTCAAGCGTGTGAGGCGCTCTTGCGCTGACGTACCGGAGTTTTTCGTTCAGTATCGGGCCAAGCTGAATGAGATCTTTTTCGTTGCTGCCGTAACCGTGCAGCATGATCATGATATCTGCGTTTTCGGGTTCGCGAGGTGCGAGGTCGAGACTGACGAGCGACCGTTGTTTTCTCTGGATCATAGGAGCTATCGTGATTTCAGGGGTTGATGTACATGGCTGATGAATCCTCCCCCGAGTACTTCGTCGGTATGGTAGAAGACTACTGCCTGTCCCGGAGTTACGGCATGTTTCGGTTCGAGGAAGGTGACGAGAGCCTGGTTTTTTTCCTGTGGTTCGATGATGCATGGGGCCTCCCGGTCGCGATACCGGATCCTGGCGAGCGATTCGAACGATGCGGACGGGGGATCGATCCCTATCCAGTTGAGTCCGGCAGCCAGAAGAGTGCGGCATTCGAGATCGGATTTCGGGCCGACAGTGATGCGATTTCCGAGAGGATCGAGCCCCGTTACATAGAGCGGTTCCGGAGCGGAGATGCCGAGCCCCCGGCGCTGCCCGATGGTGTAGAACGGGTAACCGCGGTGCCGTCCGAGTACGTTGCCCTTCCGGTCGACGATCTCGCCTCCCGCAACCTGTTGTTCGAGCCCGGGAATCGAGTTGCAGAGGTAGCTGCAGTAGTCGTCGTGCGGTACGAAGCAGATCTCCTGGCTCTCCTTTTTTTCGGCAGCCCGAACTCCGAACTGCCGGGCAAGCTCGCGCACTTCCGGCTTGCAGAGACCGCCGAGCGGGAGGAGGGTTTTCGAAAGCTCTTTCTGTGCAAGCATCCAGAGGAAGTAGCTCTGGTCTTTCTGCCGGTCGGTGCCCTTGAAAAGCCGGTGCCGTCCTTCGCTGAATGCGGTGCGGGCGTAGTGGCCGGTAGCGATGAATTCTGCGCCGAGCATCCCGGCGCCTTCAAGCAACCCATGCCATTTGACGCGTTTGTTGCAGACCATACAGGGGTTCGGCGTCCTTCCTTCAAGGTAGTCAGTACGGAAATAGCCGATGACCTCGTCGAAAAACCGGGAGCTCAGGTTCAGGCTGTATACCGGAATCTGAAAGTCCGGGTGGTCGCTGATGACGAGCGGCGAGGGTTCGATGCATGGTTCCGCAACAGGAGCGTCGAGCACCCTGATGTTCAGCCCGATGACCTTGTACCCCTGCTGTTTGAGCAGGCAGGCGGCTACGGCGGAATCGACACCGCCTGATATTCCGGCTACGACGGTTTGTTCTTCTGGCATGATCTAACCAAGTTTGTATCCTGGCCCCCCGCCGCCTTCAGGAGGTATCCAGGTGATGACGCCGTAAGGATCGGCAAGGGCGCAGGTTTTGCAGTGCAGGCAGTTCGATGCGCTTATCCTGAGTGCCGGTTCCGGCGTCCGCGTGAATGCGTAGACGTTTGCCGGGCAGAACCGTGTACAGGGATTCCCGTATTCCTCCGTACACTTTCGAAGGCATATTTCCGCCATATCGGCAGGGGCGATGCGCAGGTGGCAGGGCTGGTTTTCCTCGTGCTTGGTTCCGGAACGGAAGAGGCACTCCTCCTTGCCGAAGGAGAGCTGTCCGTCGGCACGAACAGGAGGTTGCGGGGGTTCCTGTCTTGTTTTTTTTGCGTGTCCGGACCGGGTGGAGTTGTTTTTTTTAAAGAGAAAGGGGGATGCGAGAGACAGACCGGGAAATTTCAGCTGCATCCCTGTCTGCAGGAGTCCATGATAGAGTCCTTTATCGAAAGCCTGCCTGAAATGTCTTGCGGCATGCAGTTCATCGTATGCCCAGGAGCATCTGAACCGTTCCTCGTAACCCTGAAGCGCAGAAGCGGAAAAGTCGTTGCGGAGCAGCGCCTCGAAGATGGTATCGGCGGCCAGCATGCCTGACTTCATGGCAAGGTGTATACCCTTGAGCCGCTGCATGTTCAGCATCCCTGCGGATTCACCGGTGAAAAGAAACCCCGGTCCGGACATCTGTCCCATGGCATCGAGCCCGCCCGAGGTGATGGTTTTTGCGCCGTACTCAAGAAGCGTGCCGCCTTTGAGCACGGCTGCGATTGCCGGATGCTGTTTGAAGAGCTGGAGGTTTGCGTGCGGGTCGGATTCCGGGGCTTGCGGGTCTATAGCCGTTACGTAGCCGACAGAAACCTCCGTAGGGGAAAATGCGTAAAGCCAGCCTCCGCCGTAGGTATCAGGAGCGAGGGGATAGCCGAAGGTGTGCCATGCCTCGCCGGCTTCGATCGTGCCTTCCGGTATTTTCCATACCTCTTTCACTCCGGTTTCATAATGCTGCGGCGCCGACCCGCGCCGCAGAGAAAATATGTTCTGCAGTTCGGTTGCGAGCGTTCCTGCAACCCCCTCTCCGATTACCGTGATCTTTGCTCTCAGTTCGGCGCCCGGCAGGTAATCCGGCTTCTGTTTTCCGAGACGGTCGATGCCGAGGTCGCCGGTCAGCAGTCCGCATACAGAGCCGTTTTCAACGATCGGTTTCACGGCTGCCGTGTTCGTGAACAGCTCGACTCCCGCTGTTTCAGCCTCTCCCGCCATCCAGTAGCCGAGTCGGCTGAGCGAGACGAGAGGGTGGCCGCTGTTACGGAACGGTTCGGGAATCGCTGGAACAGAAAAAGATCTTTTTGCGGTAAGGAACAGGATCCGGTCTCGGGATACGATTGTATCGAGAGGGCAATTTCTGTCACGGAAATCAGGCAGGAGCTCGGTCAGCGCTTTCGTATCGAGCACCGCGCCGGACAGCAGGTGAGAGCCTGCATGTCTGCCCTTGTCGACTACGGCTATTGCCGGATCGAGCGGTTCTGCCGGGTGTTGTTCGTTATGGAGGGAAACGAGCTGTTTCAGGCGGATGGCCGAAGCGAGGTTTGCGGGGCCGCCGCCGGCAAAAACAATATCGAAGGCAAGTGATTCGCGTTCTTCTTTCAAGGGTAGCTCCGTTTTCATTATCAGCGGGTTTCGTCCCTTTCACAGCAGGATGCCGCGCAGGAGCATTGATGCGACGCTGAAATAGATGACGATTCCGGTCACATCGACGATGGTGGCTACGAACGGAGCCGAAGATGTTGCCGGATCGAGCCCGACGCGCTGCAGGAGCAGCGGCAGCATCGATCCTGCAAGGGTTCCGAGCAGCACGATGCAGATAAGCGCGACCCCGACCGTTATGCCTACGGCCAGCCACGAAGGGTCGTAGATGCCGAGGATATGAGACCATGTTATCACCCTGAAAAATCCGATGAGGCCGAGAATACTGCCGAGGGCAAGTCCCGAAACGATCTCTCTGCGCATGACGGCGAGCCAGTCCCTGATGGTGATTTCACCAAGCGCAAGTGAACGGATGATGAGCGTAGCCGTCTGAGATCCGGAATTGCCGCCGCTGGAAATGATAAGCGGAATATAGGTGGCCAGCACGATTGCTTTGGAGAGTTCATCCTCGAAAAAGGCCATGGCCGAAGCCGTGAGCATTTCGCCGATGAACAGCACAACAAGCCAGACCGCCCGTTTTCTGATAACTTCGTGGAGCGGCAGGTCCATATAGGGTTCATCGAGAGCTTCGATACCGCCGAACTTCTGGATATCTTCGGTCTCTTCCTCCTCAGCCACATCGAGCATATCATCTACCGTGACCACACCGATAAGGTATCCGTTCGAGTCCACTACGGGTAGCGCCACGTTGTCGTAACGCTTGAAGGCTTCGAGGGCGTCCGACTGGTCCTGCGTTGCCGTAAGGGTGACGATTTTATCCTCGGATATGATATCGCGCACCTTTTTGTCCGGCTGGGAGAGCAGCAGCTCCCTTGCCAGCAGTTCCCCCTTGAGTTTTCCATGGTCATCGACCACGTATATGACGTTCAGGGTTTCGCTCTCATGGCCGTAGGTGCGGATATACTCGAGCACCTGGTTCATGTCCCAGTCTTTCTTGACGCTGAGGTAGTCCGGCGACATAAGCCTTCCCACGCTGCCTTCCGCGTAGGCCAGCAGGGTCTTGGCGATCTTGAACTCCTTGAACGAGAGCAGCTTGAGCAGTTCCTGGGCTACCGGACCGGGCAGTTCCTCGAGCAGGGCGGTACGGTCGTCCGCCGACATGCTGTTGAGGATATGGGTGACATCTTTCTTCGTGAGCGCGGTGAGCAGGTTCTGCTGCGAATCGAAATCGAGGTATTCGAACGTCTCCGTAGCGAGTTCCTTGGGCAGCAGTCGGTAGAGGATGGCCTGTTCGTTTTCCGGCAGGTCGGAGATCAGCTCCGCCAGATCGGCAGGCATCCAGTCATTGAAAATCCGCTGAAGCGCGCTGAAATTGCGGCGCTCGATCAGTTCCCTGATTTCCGGAAGTATAGGGGTCCCGATCATGCTGTAAAGGGTTTAGAGTTCAGCCGAAAAAAAGAAACTTTTTCCGAACTTTCCAACAGCAGAGGCTTCGATGCCGTAGCGTCCTTATTTATAGTGATTTATAATCGATTTTCAGAACATTTTCACGTTTTTTTCATAATCCGCCGGAACCGATTTTTCCATGGCCCGTCTTTCTATCGACGCCGGACGTACCGGAGGAGTCAATCGGACGGCTCCGGTACTCCGGTATCTTTGCTCTCGATACGTGCGGATTGCCGATGATGAATCTCCGCCAGGGCAGGTTGCGGCTTCTGGTAATGCCTGTTCGCGGGCTTTTTCCTATGGCATCCTCCCGAAGTTCCGGAGCGTTCCCGATATGGAATTCGTCGCCGAAAAGCGAACTGCCGTTGCAGCTCAGATCGATTGCCATTGCCTGCGTCAGCTTGCCGGGGCCGCTCATGAGGTTGGCGGCAAGCGCAGTTTTGCGCCGTTCCTGCATGAACGCTTCTCCTGCAAGCGGTTCCATGGCCCGAATCAGCACGGCGCCAGCGGTGTGCTCGGGTTCGCTGACGATATTGAGCATGTAGTGGCTGCCGTAGGTAAAGTAGACGTAGAGTCTGCCCGGTTCGGCGAACATCATGCTGTTTCTTTCCGTTTTACCCCGCCATGCATGGCAGGCTTCGTCCCCGATACCGAGATAGGCTTCGGTTTCGACGATCATGCCTCTGAGCTCAAGTCCGCCTTTCAGCCGTCGCACGAAAATTTTGCCGAGGAGCTTTTCTGCAAGCTCGAGAGTCGGACGATCGAAGAAGGGTTTTTCAAGGCGCCTCATGCATCGGTTATTCCTGTTTGTAAAAGTGCGGGTAAGTATTATAATGTAACAAGTCATGACTGATCTTCGGGAGATCCCCGATGCTTTGTTTCATTGTCCGGCCTTTTGCGATGCCGCACAGATGAAAAAGCGGGAAGGGTTCCCTTTAACAGCTGTAAAATTACCTGCTTGTTACATGGGCAGAGTTATTGCGATTGCAAACCAGAAAGGAGGGGTTGGTAAAACAACCACCGCTGTAAATATAGCCGCGTCGATTGCCATTTCCGAGTTCAGGACGCTTCTTATCGACATAGATCCCCAGGCAAACGCAACCTCCGGATTCGGCATCGAAACGGGGGACGAGATCGATAATACCTTTTATCAGGTGATGGTCAAGGGCGGCAATATCGAAGACGCCATTCACCAGTCGAGCCTGGAATATCTCGACGTGCTGCCCTCGAACGTGAATCTCGTCGGCATGGAGGTCGAACTGGTGAACATGCGGGAACGCGAGTATGTGATGCAGAAAGCGCTCCGGGATGTACGGAACCGCTATGATTACGTCATAATCGACTGTCCTCCGTCGCTCGGCCTCATAACCCTGAACTCTCTTACGGCAGCGGATTCCGTACTCATTCCGGTGCAGGCCGAATACTATGCTCTCGAAGGGCTTGGCAAGCTGCTCAATACAATCAGCATCGTGCGCAAGCACCTGAATCCGAAGCTCGAAATCGAAGGAGTGCTGGTTACCATGTTCGACGCACGCCTGAGACTTGCGACGCAGGTGGCAGAAGAGGTGAAGAAGTACTTCAAGGACAAGGTCTACAAAACCTATATCCGCAGGAACGTGCGTCTTTCCGAAGCGCCGAGTCACGGCAAGCCTGCGCTGCTCTATGATGCGCAGAGCCTCGGTTCCAAGGATTACCTCGATCTGGCACGGGAGATATTTGAAAGGGACGGCAATATTAAAAAATTCAAGGTACGGAAGCAGTAGCCGGCCATGGAAGCATGATGGATGGTATGACAAAGAAAGCGTTAGGAAAAGGCCTCAAAGCCCTTATTCCGGATGAAGGGTTTGTCGCTTCCCCGAAGGAAGAAGCGGAAGCACCGGCAAGTGAGGGGTCTGTCGGCAGCCTTCCTGTCGAGAAAATCAGGACGAACCCCTTCCAGCCCCGAAAAGAGTTCGATGAAACCGCTCTGGAGGAACTGAAGAACTCCATTATCGAAAACGGGGTGATTCAGCCCGTGACGGTCTGCCGTGACGGCGATGCCTACCAGCTCATCAGCGGCGAGCGGCGCCTCCGCGCGGTCACTCAGGCGGGGTTCAAGTATATACCCGCTTATATTATCGAAGTGCATGAGGATTCCAGCAAGCTGGAACTCGCCCTCATCGAAAATATCCAGCGCGAGGATCTGAATGCCATCGAGGTGGCTCTTGCCCTGAAAAGCCTTACCACGAAATGCCGTCTTACCCAGGACGAGATTGCTCAGAAAGTAGGCAAGAACCGTTCTACGGTGAGCAATTTTCTCAGGCTTCTGAAGCTGCCGATGGCTATCCAGGACAGTATCCGCAATCGGGAGATTTCTTCGGGTCATGCCCGCGCGCTCGTAAATCTTCCGGGGGAACAGCAGCAGATCAAGGCGTGGAAACAGATTCTCGCTCGTCAGCTTTCAGTTCGCCAGACTGAAATGCTGGTGAACCGGATGTTCAAGGAGCAGTCTAAACTTCCGCCTGCAGCAGCAGAGAGCGCTCCGCATATCGATCAGCTTGAATCGAGACTGCGTTCCCGGCTGGCGACCAAAGTAAAGATCGTCGAAAAAAAAGCCGGTAAAGGTGAGATACACATCCAGTATTTCTCCCATGACGATCTCGAACGTATTCTCGACATCATGGGGGAAGGGTAGAGTCTTCCGGAAAGATTGCCGGATTTTCATTGCATACAGTTAATTACAAGGACGATTTTCAGGTTTTATGAAATTCACATTGATTGGCAGCGGACGGATGGGGCAGCAGGTCGCCGGAGTGATCAAGCGCTCCGGAATCCATGAAATCGCTTCGATGCTTGATGATCGGAACAGCATCAGTGCAGAGAGTTTTCTGGGCAGCGACGCCATAATCGATTTTACCGTCAGGGATGCGTTTCTGCAGAACCTTTCGGCCATACTGCAGTCGCGCGTACCGGTTGTCGTGGGTACCACGGGATGGGATGATGTGATGGGGGATGTCAGACTCAGGGTGCAGGATAGCGGTTCGTCGCTGCTGTATTCTGCGAATTTTTCCCTTGGTGTCAACATTTTTCTGCGTACGGTCAGGGAGGCGGCGCGACTGATCGCTCCCTTCGATCATTTCGATATCGCATTTTCCGAGCATCATCATACCGGCAAGGCCGATTTTCCCAGCGGTACCGCGCTCAGGGCTGCGGATATGATTATGTCCGTCAATCAGAGGAAGAAATCCGTTGTCCGCGAACTTTCCGAAGACCGGAAAATAGCGCCCGAAGAACTGCAGGTATCGGCTCTCCGTCTGGGCAGTGTTTTCGGAAAACATACGGCGTATATCGATTCCGATATGGATGAAATCACCGTGTCGCATACCGCAAAGAATCGCGAGGGGTTCGCGTCGGGGGCAGTGCAGACTGCGAAATGGCTTGCGGCACGCCATACCACTTCGCCCGGATTCTACACCATGGACGATTTTCTTGACGAGATGCTTGCATGAAGGAAAAGATGGGTACAGAGTCGGCGTCAGGTTCGTCTTTGCCGTTTTCGGGAAAACTGACAGCCATTGCGATCGGAGCCGTGCTGATCTCCCTGACGAGCACGGTGCCATATCTCACCCTGCTCAATGCGTTTTTCTTTTCCGGCGTTTTTCTTGCTGGTATGGCGGCAATTTATTACGCGGTAATCAATTATCAGGTTCGGCTCTCCTTCAGCGAGGCTTTTCTTCTCGGAAGTTTCAGCGGTCTGGCAGGCGGAATGCTGTCGGAGACCATCAGTTATCTGCTTGTCGTGCTGACGGGGTACCGCCCGGGCACTGAAAGTCTGACGCTGCTGCTTGACTGGGCAAGTGGCATGGCGGCAGGTAAACCTGAGCTGGCAGAGCAGATGCGGGTGCTTGCCGAAATGGAGGCGCTTGCCCTCGCTCCGGTGCAGCTTACTTTTGCCGATCTTCTGACCGGTATGTTTTTAGCCGCGATGTTCTACGCTCCGGTAGCCGGTCTGGGGGGCATTTTCATGGTGTTCAGGCTGAAACGCAAGGCTGCGAAGAGCAGGAAGACGTCCTAACAGGAGCATTCTTTGCCGATCTGCCCGATATACCATTTCCGGTCGATTTTCTGCGATCCCGGAAGCGTCACCCACTGGCAGATCCTTATGTAGCGCACGGGCGTTTTCAGTCTGCCGACGGTTCTGAGCATCGCTTCGGTAATAATGCTGTCCGCGGGTTGTTCCGGCAGCGTTGTTTTAATGAATGCCGCGGGCTTCCAGCCGAATTCCCTGTCAGCGACAGGCACCACGATGGCAGCTTCGATTCCCTCGATCGAGGCAAGCGCACACTCGATATCTTCCGGATGGAGGTTTTCGCCCCCTGAAATGAACATGTTATCCTTGCGACCGAGTACCGAGAGGTTTCCATTCCGGTCAATGGTTCCGTCGTCGCCTGTATGGAACCATCCCTGAGCGTCAACCGGGAGTACCGGTTTGCCTTCGATCAGGTAGCCCTGAAAGAGGCAGGGGCCCTTGACCAGAATTTCCCCGTCATCGGCAATGGAAAGTTCACGGTGGGGAAGGGGCCTGACGCTGGTTTTCCGGTCTGCGCAATACGGCCTGTCAGCCGTTGCGGTCTGGGAGCTCATCTCGGTTGAGCCATACGTAAGATACAGGGGGAGGCCGAGACGAAGACCTTCTTCGAGCAGCGGCAGGGGCGCGGCACTGCCTCCGAGCAGAACGGCTTTGAGCTTTCTGAGCTGCTGCAGTACTGCCGGGTTGCGAAGCAGGCGGTGCAACTGTGTCGGTACGAGCGAGAGGTGGGTTACAGGAAAACGTTCGAGCGATCGTTCAAGCGGTTCATCGGGTTCGGGAACCGCTACAGCGGACCCTGAAGCGAGTGCTCTGAAAAGAACGGCATATCCGCCGACGTGAAATAGAGGCAGCGACAGCAGCGAGCAATCTCCGGGGCCGAGAGGGATGTTGCTGAGGGCTCCGAGAGCGTTGTACCAGTGGTTGCCGAAGCTGTGTGCCGCAGCTTTCGGTTTACCCGAACTGGCCGAGGTGTGGATTATGGTGAGGGTCCGCTCCATGCAGCCGGATGTTGCGATCCTATCAGGGAAGACGTCACCAGGCTTTTCGTTTAAGACCGTATCGACGGATTCGGTTCTGAATGCAAGGTCGTCGGGCTCAATGGACGCCAGAGAGGTCAGAACGAGATCCGGCTGGAGCATTTGCAGGGTCGAGAGCATCTGCTGAAAGGGAAAACGGTAGTTCAGGGGTGCGAATATCATTTCAGCATGGAACAATGCGATGCCGAGGAGTGCGATATCAGGGGAGTTCGGGGCAATCACGGCTACGGTGCTGCCCGGATGCAGCCCTTTTTCAAGAAGCTTTCGTGCGGTGTTCCTTGCCCTGGAGGCATAGTTTCGGAACGAGAGCGTGCCTGTTGCGGAAAAGAGCGCCGGGGAACTGCCGTAGAGCAGCTCGGACCTGCTTACAAGGTCCATATCGAGGTGAGCCTGATACGGCGGAGGGAAACCTCCTGCCCGTTCCTGAAAAGTTTTCGGGGGTCGAGCATGGCATCATCGGGCCAGAACGGCTGCATGAGCAGATCCTGCTTGAGAAAACGGATCGTATCGAGGCCGCATGCCGCAGGTGTTGCGGTGCTGCATGCGGCCATCCAGGCATAGAAGCCGAGACTTATGCCGCTTTCGTAGGCAGAGCTGAATACGCTTCGCAGGCTGCGCCGGCGGGCTTCCGATGCAAGTTCCATCGATCTGCGGATTCCTCCGAGCCGGGCCGGCTTGAGAATGTAGGCATCGAGGCAGAAGTTCGGTGTGCTGCCTGCAAGATCGGGGTTCTGCCAGAGGGTTTCGTCGAGGGCCGAGAGGACACCGGTGCGAGCATGGAATATTTCGATGTCCGCAGGGTTGGCAAGCGGTTCCTCGATATATCGTATGCTTCCTTCGGGCAACAGACTACAGAAGCTGCAAGCCTCTTCAAGCATCATGGACTGGTTCGCGTCGAGCCGCAGTTCAATGTTGTCTCCATGGATTGCGTACAGCGTATTGACGATATCAATAACCTCTCCTGCAGATGCGGGAGTCACTTTCAGCTTGAAAGCCCGATATCCATGACGGTACAGTGCAGTCGCTTTTGCTATTGCGGTATCGTGCCGTGCAGGAAGCAGGGCATTAACCGGTACGGCGTTTGCCGGCTCATGTTCGCTGAGGTCAGGAAATGAGCCTTTTTCGTTGGCGTCATAGCTCAGCATGGCCATTTCCATGCCTGTTCTGACAGAGGGCAGAAGCGGTCCGGCAAGCGCCTTGCCGAAATCGGCCCGATACATGGTCAGCATCTCTATCGCTTGCTGTTCAGCAGCCTGAATCGGCTCCGTATGCAGTCCTGTCAGGGGAGCGATTTCCCCGTACCCGGTGACCGTCAGGTCGCTGTTTTTCAGTGCGAGCACCAGACCTTCCCGTTGCAGCAGCCGACGTCCTCTGACGGTTACCGGCTCACTGAAGGGAATCGTATAGTGGTAGAGATGTGCGTATGCTGCGTTCATGGTCGTTTCGGGAATTTCGAGAAGTCCGGTTTCCGCTTTTCCACGAATGCGTTTTTGCCTTCCTGGGCCTCTTCGCTCATGTAATAGAGCAGGGTTGCGTTGCCGGCGAGTTCCTGCAGACCTGCCTGGCCGTCGCAGTCGGCGTTGAGTGCGGATTTCAGGCAGCGGATTGCAAGCGGCGAGTTGGCCAGGATTTCGCGGCACCACTGCACGGTCTCTTCTTCGAGGCGGTCAAGAGGCACGACCGTGTTGACCAGACCCATGGCAAGGGCTTCTTCGGCATTGTACTGACGGCAGAGGAACCATATTTCGCGGGCTTTTTTCTGGCCGACCAGGCGAGCCATGTAGCTTGCGCCCCATCCTCCGTCGAATGATCCGACTTTCGGCCCGGTCTGACCGAATATGGCGTTTTTCGCAGCGATGGTAAGATCGCAGAGCATATGCAGAACATGGCCTCCTCCGATTGCATAGCCTGCCACCATGGCGATGACCGGTTTGGGGCAGGTGCGGATGTCGCGCTGGAAATCGAGCACGTTCAGCCGGTTAACCCCCTTTGCGTCTGCATAGCCGGCGTAGCCCCGGATTTTCTGGTCGCCTCCCGAGCAGAATGCCAGATCGCCGGCGCCGGTCAGGATAACTACGCCGATCTCCTGATCGTTGCGTGCGTCCGAGAGCGCTTCGATCATCTCTTCTACGGTCTGGGGCCTGAACGCATTGCGCACATCGGGACGGTTGATGGTGATTTTTGCTATTCCTTCGGCTTTATGGTAGAGAATATCGGTAAAGTCGCCCGCAGGCATCCATTGTACAGTGCTCATAACGATAGTTTTCCGGTTGACGATAACAGCAGGCGGTCGATAAACAGTGCGCGATTTTCGACGTGCAGGGTATGACCGCACTGTGGAAAGATTTCAAGATTGAAGCAAAAACTCAAATTAACCATTTGATGCCCAATCTCCACATATTTGCGGTCTTTTTCCCCTGCAAAAAAGGCCAGCGGGATCCTGCCGGAGCCGAGTTCCCCCCAGAGCGATGGCTGGCTTCCCGTTCCGAGCGTACGGAGGGCCGCGGCAAGCTGGTCCGGCCGGTTGCGTTTTCTTGCTTCGAACAGTTCCGGGAAAGAGGGATGGCATCTGAGCGTCGAGAAGAGCGGCAGGTCGTACCAGTCCGTGAGGAATGATTCGAAATCCGTTTCGATGGCCGATGCGAGCAGGGCGTCGCTATCTCTTCTGGCCTTTCTTTCCGTTTCTGTTTTCAGGCCGGGTGATGCCGAGATGATGACTGCATGTCTGAACAGGCTGGGGTAGCGAAGGGCAAGATAGAGCGCGATGCGTCCTCCCATCGAGTAACCGGCAAGATATGATGGCGACTGCTGCCTGCTTTCGATTTCACCGGCGAGGAGCTCCATCTGGTTTTCGAACGGCATGGTTGATGCCGGAGTCTTGCCGTGTCCGGGAAGATCGGGAAGAATGCAGTAGTAGGTGCTGTCGATCGATTCTGCAACCGGCAGCCAGTCGAGAGATGAGCCGAGAAACCCGTGAATGAGAATCATGCCGGGGTTTCCGGCAGATCCGCGGGTGCTTATATGGTAGTCAGAAGTGCCGGCCATCAAAGCGTTTCAGGTGATGCCGCGACAAGGGATGTTATGTCTGACTGAAGCGAGCGGTGCAGCTTCATGTTTTCTGTCCGGTTGCTTTGCAGTTCGACAATGCGGCTTGTTTGATTTTGCTGCGGATCGAGCAGAGCCTTTCTGAAAGCTTCGTTCGTGTCAGGAAGAGAGTGATCGATACCGAATGCGGCCGCAGCTTGCCGTATGCTGTAGTTCTGCGGCGTTGCGAAATGCGTTTCGAAGATATCGGTTTCCGATGCAATCGGAAGAAACGAAAAAATGCCGCCGCCGTTGTTGTTCGTTACCACGATTCTCAACGGCATTTGCAGCGACTGCAGGAGAGAGAGCGCGTTGAGGTCGTGCAGGAAGGCTATGTCGCCGATAAGAAGGGTTACCGGGCGCCGAAGTCCGTATGCGTATCCTGCAGCGGTGGAGATGATTCCGTCGATGCCGCTGGCCCCCCGGTTCATGCCAACCATTACGAGCGGTGAGGCGGTATTTGCGGCGAACATATCCATGTCCCTGACGGGCATGCTGTTGGAAAGAAAAAGACCTTCTTCTTCAGTCAGTATCGAGGAGACGATACGCGCGGCCGAAATTTCCGTTACAGGCAATTCCGGTTGGCATAACGCGTCTATGGATGCCGATGCTTTCATGAAAAAGGTATCTGTAAACGGCAACCTGCTTGGGGCGAACGGGGCTCGGCAATTTGCGAGCGACTCGGCGATAAGCGAGGCTGAAGCTTCTATGCCGAGCGTGACGTTGTGGTCGGGACCGTAACGGTTCGCATGGGGTTTGACGATAACATGGTTTGCAGGATTCCACTGCCTGATGGCGGCTGCTGGCTGGCGGCCGATCAATGGCCCTCCGAAATGTATGACGGTGTCGGGTCGGAACCGTTCCGAAAACAGCGCCGACTGAAAAGCGAGCTGCAGCGGGGGGAATGATCGGCTGAATCGAAGACCCGAAGCGAGATCCGCATACAGCGGAACGTTCAGTTTACGGGCAAGATTTCCGACGGCAGCGGCATCTTCCCTGTTATGGAGCCGACCCGCAATGAAGAATGGCTGACGCGATCGCGACAGGATATGCTCCAGCTCAGGGACGTTGGCCTGCCTTGAAAGGCTCGATAGGCATTCATCGCGCCTGAGAGGTTCGTGACCGTCTATCCACGAGGCAACAGGCGCGAGCCACGGGTCGTGCATGTCGGGCATGACCGGTTCGAAGGGCTCCCTGAAAGGGACGTTCAGATGCACCGGTCCCGGCAGTGAACCTGTCGCCTTCGATACTGCATGATCGATCGCCGTGATCACCGAGCGTAACGGTATGTCGGCGGATGGTTCGGGAAGCTGGAAGTTCCAACGGCTGTAGCTGCCGAACATGCCGAATTGACGGATGGTCTGGTTTGCGCCGGTTTCAAGCAGTTCGAAAGGCCTGTCGGCCGAGAGGATAAGCAGCGGCTGGCAGTCCATCGATGCTTCGACCACGGCCGGGTAATAATTTGCAACCGCCGTGCCGGAGGTGCATATAAGTACCGCCGGTTTTCCGGTCGCCCGTCCATAGCCGAGGCCGAAAAAACCGGCTGAACGTTCGTCGGGAAATATTTTCCATAATGCTTGCGGATGCCGTGCGGCTGCGACAGTCAACGGAGTCGATCGCGAGCCCGGCGAGATGCAGAAGAATGCCGCTCCGAGCCGGACAAGTTCATCGATGACGATCCGGCTCCACAGCGAGGTTATCTCCCTGTTGTTCATGCGCGCTGTCTGGTAATTGCCATGAGATCGCCGATTTTCTCTTCGATTTCCCTCCACTCGAGATCCGGATTCGAGCCCCGGACAAGGCCGGCTCCGGAGTAAAGGCTGGTCGTCCCTTTGTTGACCAGCGCCGAGCGGATACCGACGGCGAATTCCGCACCGTTACGGCTGATCCAGCCGACAGGCGCGGCGTACCATCCCCGGCAGAAGGGCTCGAGCTCCGTGATCCGGGTTATTGCGGCTTCTTTCGGGACGCCTCCTACTGCCGGCGTGGGGTGGAGCAGCGAGAGAACGGTGCTGTCTCTGCTGAATTCCGGTTTTAGTACTGCCGTACAACGTGAGTAGAGGTGGGCAAGGCGGTTCAGTTGCAGCACCCGCAGGTTTTCCTCCATTTCGATCGAGCTGGATACCGGCTGCAGTTCGCGGTAAATGGTGTCCTTGACGAACGCGTGCTCCCGTATGTCTTTCTCGGAACTGAGCAGCATCTCGGAAGCCATGGAGTCACTGCCGTTGATGGTTTCTTTCATGCATGTGCCGGCAAGCGCTTCCGTCAGGATCGTCTGTCCGTCTCGCCGGTAGAGCCTCTCAGGAGTGAAACTTATGAATGCGATATCCTTTTCGGGCTCGAAGGCGAACCTGTAAGTGGTGTTCTGCGGATAGGGATAGTTGATAAGGAAGAGCAGGGGCGAAAAGGAAGTTTCGAATTCCAGTACCGTTCGCCTTGCGAGCATGATTTTCTGCATGATGCCCGAATCGAACAGTTCAAGCGCTTTGTTGCACCGATCCGTCCACATCTCCCTGTCCGGAATGCAGGTGACTTTTTTCAGCGCGGGCAGCGTATCCTTCCTGTCGGGTTTTGTTTCTGCAATAACAGAGTCGAGGGCAGAGAGGAGATCGCCGGCTTTATGCACGTCATCCTCTCCGGTTCCTATCCAGAGGTGAGCGCTCAGCATGCAGGAGCCATCTTCGACGGTCAGTTGAACCAGCGGCAGCACGAAGGAGAAAGATGGAAACGAATTCCACGTTTCGTCCTGTATCTCAAGGTTGTTGAAACGGAATCCTCCGATATACCGGGCAGAATGGTTTTTTTTCGAGAGTTTTCCGATGAGCAGTTCGAAGCTGTCGGAATTCCGTCCGGGCTCGTCGTACAAAATGCTGTCCGCAGCACCGATTCCCGCGAGCGTATGGCTCTTTTCCCGGTTTTTCCAGAAAGTTCTGGGGAAAAGCGTCTGGGATTGCAGCCACAGCAGAGGATCCGTCTGCTGAATCGGCTGAATGAACGTATAGAGTCCCTGTGCGAGAGGTCGCGGGGTTGTCCGCATAAACTCTTCAAGCGTATGCCGGAGAGAGGCAACCGCCATTGTTACGGGCAGAGGATCCTTATCGGAGACGATGATGTTGTTCTGCTGTTCACACATAAGCATTACGTGCCGTTATACTGCGCTCTGAACGGATTTCCGTACCGGAACTCACTGGTGAAGCACCGGAAAACCGCCAGCCCGTCTGCTTTCAAACAGGTGCAGGATCCTGTGTGCCTGCAGGTATGTCAGGCAACAGTCAGACGGAATGCCATCCTTCGGCCGGTGATAACCGGAGTTACTTCCCTGCGGAGTCAGTTCTGTCGACATGGTTTTTCAGAGAGACGGCAAGATAATTGTTTTTCCTGACAAGCACTTCATAAATTTCTTTCGCTTCGGCACTCCTGCCGGTACGCGCATAACAGACTCCGAGATTGTAATATGCTTCGTTGAAGGATACGCTGTTGGCTATGGCCCGTTTGTAGGCGGCAATGGCTTCGGGGTATCTCTTCATCTGCATGAAGGCATTGCCGAGATCGTAATTTCTGAGCGAATCGTCCGGTGCCTGTTCCTGGTGTTTTTTAAAATAACCCAGAGCTTCGCTGTAGTTCCCCTGGTTGAAGCTTGCCGCTCCGAGAGCGGGCATGAGGTTCTCGAGGGCCGGATCGAGTTCGAGCGCTTTGCGGTAGGCCTCCTCAGCTTTGCGGTACTCCTGGTTCCGGGCGTGAGCATTGCCGAGACGGAACCACGAGGAAGCGTCGCCGGATTGTTTCCATGCCTCGCGCTGCAATGACTCTATCTCCCTTGACTGCGGATCTCCGCAGGCGGATACGACCGCAAGCGAGGCGATAATCGCGAGCAGGGTGAGCGGTTTTGCTGTTTTCCGGAAATGTTTTGGTATATGAATCATAGAAAATTAATATAATTACTCTTGCAGTCATCTGCCAATCCCTCATTGAACGCCTGCGGATGGCCAATCATTTCCAGGAATTCATATTGTTGTCATTATCTGTCATGAAAAAAGAATTCACGGTTTCCGGAATGCGTTGCACCGGATGTGAAACCCTCCTGAAGGAAGCGCTTCAGGAGCTCGAAGGAGTCAATGCAGTCAGCGTGTCTCATGCCGGGGGGAGCGTCGCAGTCGAGTATGATCCCGAGCTGATCAGTCCGGAAGCCATTGTCGCGGTGATAGGCGAGCAGGGATTCAGGGTGGTTTCATAAAAACGGGGAACTTGCATGGCATGTGAAAAATCAGGGAGGCTTGCTGTTCTTATCGACGCAGATAATACCCAGCCTTCGATCATCGAGGGAATCCTCTCGGAAATTGCCCAGTACGGTACGGCAAGCGTGCGCAGGATATACGGAGACTGGACCTCAACAGCCCTTAAAAGCTGGAAAGAGCTGCTTCTGCAGCATTCGATTCAGCCGATTCAGCAGTTCGGCTATACCAAAGGCAAAAATGCTACCGACAGCGCCATGATCATAGATGCCATGGATTTGCTCTATACCGGAAAATTCGATGGTTTCTGCATCGTTTCAAGCGACAGCGACTTTACCAAACTCGCATCGCGTCTACGGGAGTCGGGGTTGACCGTCTACGGTTTCGGCGAGAAAAAAACCCCATCGCCTTTTGTGTCGGCATGCGACAAGTTCATCTATACCGAACTGCTGCGCGCAAAGATCAACGACAACGAAGTAATCATCAGAAAAACCGCCGCAGAACTGAAAATGGACAGCAAACTGGTTCGGTTGCTTCGTAATGCGGTAGAGTCTTCTTCCGACGAGAGCGGTTGGGCGCACCTGGCGACGCTTGGCGCTACCATCGCAAAACAGCTGCCGGAATTCGATCCTCGCAACTACGGATACGGCAAGCTCGGAGAGCTGATCCGGGCGACGACGCTTTTCGAGGTGAACGAACGTGTGATCGGGGAAGGGCCATCAAAAGCAGTCTACGTAAAGGATAAACGCAAAAAAAACGAACCATGAAACACTCTCGTTCACATTCGTTGTCCGCATTCGGACGGATCGGCAGGGTGCTGCTGCTTCTGCCGCTCATTGTTTTTTTCTGCTCGGCGAATGATCTTTCAGCTGCGGATCTTCCCGGATCGAAGGACAATCCGCAGTTGAAGCGATTTGCCGGTTCGGAGATTGTCGGCTATCAGGTCAAGAATTTCGACGAGTACGAACTGCAGACATCGACTTTCATGCGCTACAGTTTTAATACCAGAAAGCGGGAGTTTGCAAAACCGCCGCTGAAGCCTGAAGGCAAGCTGACCAGAATATGGTACGAAGCCGCGGGCGATACGGGATCGCTTGAGGTTTACAGGAACTATCTCAATGAATTGCGTTCAAAAGGATTCGTCATTCTCTATGACTCCAGAAAAGACCCTGCCGCGACAAAATGGACGAATTATCTGGCTCCTTTCGGTGATCTGAAGCCCCGGACCAGTCGGAGTCATTACATATTTTTTGCGGCAGATAAGGAGGGGATCTGTGTTGCGAGCGCAAAAAAAAGTCGACCCGAAGGCGATGTCTACGTTTATCTGACGGTTGTGGAATGGGGCGAGAACAGGGAGGTTTATAAGGCGAAACGGGGCGCCTATGCTGCGGTGGACATTATAGAGACCCGTCCCATGCAGCAGAAGATGGTAACGGTCAGTGCCGACCAGATGTCGCAGTCCATCGCATCTACCGGCAGGGTTTCGCTCTATGGCATCTACTTCGATACCAACCGTTCGGAGATCAAGCCGGCCTCGAAACCCGCTCTTGCCGAGATCGCAAAACTGCTGAAAAAACAGCCGACCCTGAACCTGCATGTTGTCGGGCATACCGACAATGTCGGGGGTTATGCGTTCAATATGGTCCTTTCGAAACGCAGGGCCGATGCCGTTGTCGGCGCGCTTCAGAATGAATTCGGTATTCCGGCCTCCAGGCTGACCGCCAACGGCGTGGGCAATCTTGCTCCCGTAGCGTCGAATACGACAGAAGCAGGCAGAGCGAAAAACCGTCGAGTCGAACTGGTTCCCAGATAGGGCGGCAAACGGGTGATGCTGTTTTCAGATTGAATATCGGAGGATGAAACGGTGTTGTCAGCAGTGGCGATACCGTTTCAGGCGGAAATGCAAAAAGCCCTGTATTCCAGGGCTCTTTATCTGCGGAGCTGACGGGGCTCGAACCCGCGACCTCCTGCGTGACAGGCAGGCGCTCTAACCAAACTGAGCTACAGCTCCTTCAGTGAGTTGTAAATGTAGATAACAGGATCTTTTTATCCAAAAAATATTTTTTGTCCTGTTCGAAAAGTTTCGGCAAGTCTTCCGTTTCTTTCGCCATGTACCGGAACAATGGCAGTTTCTCTTCGGTGCCGTCACGATTGTTATATTCCCGGCAGTAGGGATGATTATCGAATTTCGTACATTTATATATTCCGGTTTCTGTCATCTTTCCGGAAAGCCCGGCCAGTCCCGTTCACCGAGATTTTTTAATCCTTAACCCATAATTTTTATGACGGTTACAGAGCCCAGCAACTCCCTGACCATCGTGGATAACCGGACAGGCCGCTCATATGAGATTCCTGTTGAAAACGGTTCGATCAATACCATGGATCTGCGCAACATAAAGACTTCCGAAGAGGATTTCGGACTTCTGGGCTACGATCCGGGATATCTGAATACGGCTTCATGCAAAAGCCGTATCACCTATATCGACGGAGATAAAGGAATATTGCGCTACCGCGGATATCCGATCGAGCAGCTTGCCGAAAAAAGCACTTTTCTTGAAACAGCCTATCTGCTCATCAAGGGAGAACTTCCCGACAAGGAACGGCTTGCGGTATGGACGTATAACATCCGGAATCACACCATGACCCACAACAACATCGTGAAGTTCATGGACGGATTTCGTTACGATGCCCATCCTATGGGTATCCTTGTCGGTACCGTTGGAGCTCTTTCGACCTTCTACCGCGACGCGAAGGATATCCGGAGCGAGGATTCCCGGAAATTGCAGGTCCGTCGTCTTATCGGCAAGATACCGACCCTGGCGGCCATGTCGTTCAGGCACAGCATGGGATTTCCCTACGTGCTGCCGGATAATGAGCTCAGTTATGCCGGCAACTTTCTCTCCATGATGTTCAAAATGACGGAGCTGCGCTATAAACCGAATCCGGTGCTTGAACGGGCTCTCGATGTTCTTTTCATTCTGCATGCCGACCATGAACAGAACTGTTCAACAAGCTCCCTTCGGGCAGTCGCAAGTTCCGGCGTCGATCCTTTTTCAGCAATTGCTGCGGGGTGCGCGGCGCTCTACGGCCCGTTGCACGGAGGAGCCAATGAAGCGGTTATCCGCATGCTCATGAAAATCGGCTCGATCGACAAGATTCCTGAATTCATCAAATCGGTCAAGGATGGCGAAGGACGTCTGATGGGATTCGGTCACAGGGTCTACAAGAATTATGATCCGAGGGCGAAAATTATCAAGGATATCGCTTTCCAGGTTTTCGAGGAAACCGGACGCAATCCTTTACTCGACATGGCGCTGGAACTCGAGCGTATTGCACTGGAAGACGATTACTTCGTCAGCCGCAAACTCTATCCCAACGTCGATTTTTATTCCGGCCTCATCTACCAGGCCATGGGATTCCCCATGGACATGTTTCCGGTGCTGTTCGCTATCGGAAGGGTTCCCGGATGGCTGGCGCAGTGGATCGAGCATGTCAAGGATCCTGAACAGAAGATCGCGCGTCCCAGGCAGATCTATCTTGGCGAGGATGAGCGGACGTTCGTTCCCATGGAAGATCGTCCGAAGAACAGGCTCGATGAACAGAAAGCGGGAATTTGCAGACTCTGAATTTTTTTCGGTTACAAACAATAATTTTTCATATGTCCGTTACACGAGATGATGTCGCCTATATAGCCGGTCTTGCACGGTTGAGTTTTTCAGATGAAGAGATGGCGACCATGACCATCGAGATGAACAGTATTCTGCATTACGTGGAAAAACTCAACGAAATCGATACGGAGGGCGTCCAGCCGCTAAGCAGCATCCATGACCAGGCAAACGTGCTGCGGGAGGATGTTGCCGAAGGTTCGATTGCAACCGGGCTCGCCCTTCAGAATGCTCCCGACCGGCAGGACCGTTTTTTCAAGGTTCCGAAAGTGCTCTGAACGGGTGGCGGAACTCGAACTGCATGAAAAGGAGGGCAGCGTTCTGCTGCAGGTGCGGGCGCAACCCCGTTCGTCGCGCAGCCGGCTTTGCGGCGAGTATGGCGGAAGCCTCAAGGTTGCTCTCAAGGCAGCTCCTGTAGACGATGCCGCAAACCGCGAGTGCTGTGTCCTGCTCGGTAAAGTGTTCGGCGTGCCCGCTTCGCGGCTCAGCGTGATTGCAGGCAGGAGTTCGCGGAACAAGACCGTCAGGATCGAGGGGCTCGGGGCCGCAGATGCTGCAAGGATTCTCGGCGAAGAGCTGGCTCGGGTATGAGGGCGGTCGTGCAGCGGGTGGTTTCGGCTTCGGTCAGTGCCGGAGGCGGACGTTGTGCCGGGATCGGACCTGGTCTGCTGGCGCTTGTCGGAGTCGCACCGGGGGACGGAATGGCGGAAGCTGAATGGATGAGCCGTAAGCTTGTTCAACTGAGAATTTTTGACGATGCCCGGGGCCGGATGAATCTTTCGGTATCCGATACCGGGGGAGATATGCTCATCATATCGCAGTTTACCCTTTACGGTGATGCAAGCCGGGGGAATCGCCCCGGATTTTCCGGCGCAGCCGGATTTGACGAAGCCCGTCCGGTGTTCGATACGGTTCTTCGTCTCTCTGCAGAGCATCTGGGCAGGCCGGTCGCAAGCGGCTGGTATGGCGAAGCGATGCAGGTTTCCCTTGTGAACGATGGTCCGGTAACACTGATACTCGACATTCCTCAACGATGATGCGTGCCGTAATTCTCATTCCAGCAAGGCTCGAATCGAGCCGGCTCCAGAAGAAAATGCTTGCCGATCTCTGCGGCGAGCCGCTGATCGTGCGCACCTGGCGCCAGGCGATGCGCTCGAAACTTGCTTCGAGGGTTGTCGTTGCAACCGACAGTTCCGAAATTGCCGGTGCGCTGCAGGCTTATGGCGCGGAGGTGGCGATGACGTCGCCTGAGGCTCGCTGCGGAAGTGAGCGGATAGCCGAAGCCGCCCTTGACATCGATGCCGATGTATTTCTGAACCTGCAGGGTGACGAACCGCTTATCGATCCGCAGAATATCGATCTGTGTCTTCAGCCGTTTCTTGGTCCCGATCCGCCCGACTGCTCGACGCTGGTCTATCCCATGCTCTCTGAAGACTATCGGCAGATCGAGGACCCCAATGTCGTCAAGGTGGTTCTGGATATCAACGGCAATGCGCTCTATTTTTCACGGAGTCCCATTCCTTTTCAGCGTGAAGTCTATGCTTCGACCAGATTTTACCGTCACATCGGACTCTATGCATTCACTTCCGACGTTCTGCAGCGTTATGCCGGGCTTCCGCCTTCGATGCTCGAGGCTGCCGAATCGCTCGAGCAGTTGCGGCTGCTCGAGAACGGTTTCAGGATTGCGTGCGTCGAGACAACGGTAGACCATCCCGGCGTCAATACCCAGGCGGACCTTGAACTGGTTCGCAGGATGATCAGCGAACAGATGTTGCGCTGACTGTTGCCGCTATGCTTCCGTCATGAAAGACAAGTTCGGTTTCGTCGGCAGCTTTCAGTTCCGATGAACGGGTAATGAAACGTCCCTCTTTTTTCACCAGAGAGTATCCTCTTTCGAGCGTTTTCCGGTAGTCGAGCAGGGCAAGGTGCTGGTTTGCCGAGGCAAATGCCGTGGCTTTTTCTGTCCATTTCATCCTTATGGATCGCGTGAGCAGTTCGGGGTTCTCTTCAAGCTTCGCGGCAAGCTGCTGCAGCTGGAAAATCGGTCGGTTGAATGCGTAGCTGTTTATGAGCGAGTCAGTTTCCATCTGCGCTCCATCGAGCTTCGAAAGCAGGGCCGTGCTTAGACGCGACTGGAGGTTTTCTACGGCTTTCAGGAGATCAAGCCTGTCGGGAACTGCGAGTTCGGCGGCAATTGAGGGCGTTCCCGCACGGAGGTCGGCTACCATGTCCGCAATGGTGATGTCGGTTTCGTGTCCGATGGCGCTGATGACGGGAACCGATGACCGGTAGATGGCCTCGGCAACGATCTCCTCGTTGAATGCCTGCAGGTCTTCCATGGAACCGCCGCCCCGGGCGACGATCAGCAGATCCGGCTTGTGCCGGGGATCTGCCGGATTGTTGAAATAGTCGATACCTTTACGGACATCCAAAGCCGCATCCGCACCCTGTACTTTTACCGGATAGAGCAGTAAGCGTACGGCCGGGAATCGGCGTTCGATCACATTCCCCATGTCTTCGATCACGGCGCCCGTAGGGGAGGTGACAATGCCGATGGTTTGCGGTATCTGTGGTATCTTTCTTTTCCTTTCAGGGCTGAAATAGCCGGCTTTGGCGAGTTTCTGCAGGAGCCGGGCAAAGGCCTGCTGCAGCAGGCCCTCTCCGGCCTGGGTAATGGAGGTGCAGATGAGCTGATACCGTCCCGCCGGCGGGTATACTTCGAGCCGCCCTTCGGCGATGACTTCCATACCGTCCCGCAGATCGATGCCGAGCCGGATTCCGGTGTTTTTCCAGATCACGGCGGGAATCTGGGCCTGTTCATCCTTGAGCGTCAGGTAGCTGTGCCCGGAACTGTGCCGCTTGAAATTGGATATTTCACCCCTGACCCGCACCAGGGGAAAGAGGCTTTCAAGTCCGGTTTTGATCTGCATGGTCAGTTCTGTGACCGATAGCGCACTGGTGCTCATTGGGAAGTGTTATGTTTTGAATGCCGTTTTCCATAAATAAGAAAAAACCGACTAAAAACAGGACGTTCCGGGAAATCCGGAAAGCGGCGGGGCTTTGCTCCGGATGTGATTTACGGGCGGGATGTGGTATATTGGCAAATCAGAGCACTATTCGGATTCCGCAAGCAACAGCGTGCCTTATCCTCTATGACACTCCGTAACAGAAACGATAGTTCAGCGTCCTGCGACCTGCGATCTCCGGAACCGGAGGCGCATTATCTGTCTGCCCTGTCGGGGGCCATGGCGGCGGAACTGATCGAGAAAAAAATGGTCGGAGTTTCCGGGCTCGGTGTGTTCAGCGTTCGTCACTATCCTGCAGAGCGCCGTTCGGAGAAAGAAGGTGATGTCTATCATCCGCCGGCGAACAGGATCATGTTCGAACAACGTCCGGTTTCTCCGGATGAATTTGCCGATATGCTCTCCCGGCGCATGCATCTTGATGCTTCCGAAGCCAGGCGCCTCTCGGAAGATTTTCCTGCATTATTTGCCCGAAGCATGCAGGAGGACGAAGAGTGCCGGTTTCCCGGATTCGGCAGGGTATACGCCCGACACAATGCCCTTGCATTCGAAGCCGATCAGTCGCTCGCCGGGATACTCAACAGCGAGTACGGGAACCTGGACTCTATCGCACTGTCGGCTGCCGAGCTTGAGATCGTCAGCTCCCGGCCGATGAAGGCCGTTTTATTGCCTGTTATCGGGCTCATGCTTGTCGCTCTTGCGTATCTGTTTCTCTTCTACCCCGGGGTCAGGCACCCGAAAGCGGGTACATCCGAACAGGCATCGGTGATTTCCCGGTCATTACAACCGGATCCTGAACTCCGGCATGAGGATTCAACTGCAGGCGTGCCGCTTCGAGGGCAGGTCTTGCTCGAAGAGGGAGAGTATTCGGTCGTTCTGGGCACTTTCAGAAAAAAAGAGACGGCGGAACGGGAAGTCCGCTCCGTCAGTCTGCCGGAAACCGTGTTCTTTGTCTGGCCGGTTATCGGTAAAGGAAAACAATATTACCGGCTTGCGGCCGGAAGATTCACAAGTTTCGGCGCGGCAAAGGCGTGGATGGATTCCACAGGCCTCGGGCGTTCCGGCAAGGCATATGTCCAACAAGCTAAGAGGAGGGTAGTACTGCATGGAGAAGAAGGGTTGTAACAATCTGCATCCGCAGTCAATGTGCCCGGCATTCGGCGGGTTGCGGGTGCTGATGCGGATCGACGGTGTACAGGTATGTCTCGTTGCCGATCAGGGGTGCGCGTACGGACTGACCTTCGTTTCGCATTTTTATGCGGCCCGCAAGTCGATCGTTACGCCGGAACTGATGAATGTGCAGATATCCGGCGGAACAATGATCGACGATGTCCGCAGGACGATCGGAGAGATCGCCCTCGATCCTTCGGTAAAATTCATTCCGGTCGTCAGCACCTGCGTTGCAGAAACTGCCGGTATCGCCGAGGAACTGCTGCCCTCGAAAGCGGGCAATGCCGAAGTGCTTCTGGTGCGGCTTCCCGCGTTCCAGTTGCGGACACACCCGGAGGCGAAGGACGTTACGGTTGCGACCCTGCTGAAGCGGTTCGCGCGGGTAAGCGGTGAAAGAAGAAAAAAATCGTTGGTGATACTCGGCGAAATATTTCCGGTCGATGCCATGACTATCGGCAGTGTTCTGCAGAAAATCGGAGTCGAGTCGGTTATTCCCCTGCCGGGAACATCGCTCGAGGACTACGCCGATGCAGGTTGCGTCGAAGCCTGTGCCGTGCTTCATCCATTCTACGAACGGACGGCACAGTTTTTCGAGGAAAACGGAGCGAAAATCGTCAGAGGCAATCCTATCGGCGCTAACGGAACCGGCGAGTGGATTCGGCGCGTCGGGGAGGCGCTCGATCTCGACCGGGAGCTGGTTGCAGAAGTCGCCGATGAGGAGCGCCGTAAAGTCCGTGAGGCGATGTCGCGTTTCGGAGCTCTTGAGGGAAGCGTCATCGTTGCCGGCTACGAAGGCAACGAATTGCCTGTCGTGCGGCTGCTGCTCGAAGCCGGACTCGACGTGCCCTACGCCTCCACCTCCATAGCTCGCATGCCGCTTGGCGAAGAAGATCACAAGGTGCTCACCGCTCTGGGCACGGAAATCCGCTACCGAAAATATCTCGAGGAGGATATGGATGCCGTGATGCGCTACAAACCAGATCTGGTGATCGGAACCACCTCGCTCGACAGTTTTGCAAAAGAGCAGGGCATACCTGCAATCTACTACACCAACAACATCTCGGCCCGCCCACTCTTTTTCGCTGCCGGCGCAGCTACGGTGCTCGGCATGATAAGCGGACTGCTTGCCCGCAAGGAGGTGTTCCGCTCGATGAAAGAGTATTTCACGACGCAGGCAGGGGATTCGAGTACTGAGTTCTGAGCGGGGAATGGGGAATAGAAGGTGGAGTGGCCCACATTGACCAGGCAAAAAAAGGTCAAGTTTAAGGGGTCAATGAGTAGTGGGGAGTGCTGAATGAGAGGGTGTTATGCCGGGGGCTGGATAGTTGTGTCTCCGCCCCCGGCCTGATGTTTTTTATTTCGGCGGGAAGTTGTCCGGATTTACTACGAACCAGACATTGTTCACGCCCTGTCCTCCGGTATCGCCGGCTTTTTTATCGCCTGCCCAGTAGTAGAGCGGATATCCCCTGAAGGTCAGCTGTTTTTTTCCGTCGTTTCGAAGGATGGAAGCGAAATCGGAACCGTTCATGCTTTTCGGAATACGAAAAACATCACGGTAATATACCGGCCACTTTTCTTCACATGGTCCGGCGCAGGTGCTTGTTCCCGGAGAGTCTTTGGTAAACCAGTAGAGCGTCATGCCGTCTTCGTCGGCAAGATAGTTGCCGGTTCCGGTTTTATGTTCGACGGCAAGTTCCGCTTTCGGGCATTTCGCATCCGCAGAGGCCGAAACGGCAGTCAGCAGCACCGCAGTGAGGATGAGATAAAGATTTATTTTCATGGACGTATATTTTTCATTAGTCAGTAATTGAAAAATCAACAATCGGTTATATGCGTTTGTTCCTGAAAGAGCAGAGAGGTAAAAAAATTTTTCGCTCTCAATTATTAATCGTATATTTGCGATGAACTAACTCTGGAACTCAATGCAAAGAACGTTATCCGATGTAACCTATAGCGACGATGAGCAGGCTCTTGCCGGTATGGCCAAGGCGCTCAGTCATCCGGTACGGGTAAAAATTCTCAGGCTGCTTGCAGGAGAGAGTTGCTGTTTTACCGGCGAGTTGACGGAGGTGATACCGATGGCTCAATCGACTATTTCGCAGCATCTCAAGGCGCTGCTTGACTCGGGTCTGATTCAGGGGGAGATCGATCCGCCGAAAGTGAAATATTGTATCAACCGGCAGAATTGGGAACGCGCGGAGCGGCTTTTCGGGTTTTTTTTTTCAGAGGGATGCAAGGAAAGATGTAATTGCTGAACAAAAGTCGGTGAGTGTTGCTGTGTTTTTTATAAGTATCGTTTATTTGCGATAAACTATTAACAAGGGGAGATCATGAAACAGGTGAAGATTCTCGGTACGGGTTGTGCGAAGTGCAATCAGCTTGCCGATGCCGTCAAGGCGGTTATCGCTTCGGAAGGCATTGATGCTGAGGTGGAAAAAGTGGAGGATATCCAGAAGATCATGGCCTACAACGTACTTTCGACTCCCGCGCTTGTCGTCGATGGGGAAGTGCGCTCGAAGGGTCGTGTGCCGGAGTTCGACGAGCTGAAGAAACTGCTTGCAGATCCGGTAAAAAAGGGCGGATGCTGTTGCGGCTCCCAGTCCGGCAGTTCGAACGGCGCGGGTCGCTGCTGCTGAGTGATTTTCCGTCAAGCGAGTGAATATGAATCAGTCTGAACAGACCACATCCAGTCTTAAGGCTGCGGCCATGACTGTTGCGGCTGCGGTTGCCTGGATAGCCCTCTACGGCAACCTCGAACCGCTTGCCGATCTGATGCTGGCAATAGCGGGGATCAGCAGAGCTACGCATTTCGGTGAAGCCCTGCACTTTTTCATTTACGAAGTGCCAAAGGTTCTGCTGCTGCTTACGGCAGTGGTGTTCGTGATGGGAGTGGTGCACACGTTCGTTTCTCCTGAGCGCACGAGGGCGTTGCTCTCGGGACGCAGAATCGGGACGGGCAACGCTCTGGCGGCTCTGCTTGGTATGGTGACTCCGTTTTGCTCCTGCTCCGCCGTTCCTCTTTTTATCGGTTTCCTGCAGGCGGGCGTTCCGCTCGGGGTGACCTTCTCATTCCTCATTGCGGCGCCGATGGTCGACGGGGTCGCCCTCTTTCTGCTGCTCGGCACGTTCGGATGGCAGATCGCTCTTGCCTATGTGCTGCTCGGTTTCCTTATCGCAGTCGTTTCCGGTCTGGTGATTGAGCGCCTGCGTATGGAAGGGGATCTGGAGGAATGGGTGCAGAAGCTGCAGAAGGGAGATGCTTCGGCCCATGATGACAGAGCCGTTTTCACCTTCAGTGACCGTTTCAGGGAGGGCCTCGCATCGGTCCGTTCGATCGTCGGGAAGGTCTGGCTCTTCATTGTTCTCGGCGTAGGCCTGGGATCCGGTATACATGGTTATGTTCCCGAGGAGTTCATGGTGTCGATCATGGGGAAGGATGCCTGGTGGTCGGTTCCCGCTGCCGTGGCGCTGGGCGTGCCCATGTATACGAACATCGTCGGCGTGCTGCCCGTAGCTGAAGCGCTTATCGGCAAGGGAGCGGCCATCGGCACGGTCATGGCCTTCATGATGAGCGTTATCGCCCTTTCGGCGCCCGAGATGATCATTCTTCGCAAAGTGCTCAAGCCCCGCCTGATCGCCGTGTTTGCCGGCATCGTGGCTTCGGGCATCGTCGTCGTCGGTTTTGTTTTCAACCTTATCCTGTAACCTTAATCTTAATCTGTCAGAAGCAATGTCATCGTCATCGATTCTCATTCTCTGTACGGGAAACTCCTGCCGTAGCCAGATGGCCGAGGGGTTCCTGCGTTCGTTCGATCCGGAACTCGAGGTCTTTTCTGCAGGCACGAAGCCGGCCGAAAAGGTGCACCCGCTTGCTGTAGCGGTGATGCGGGAAGCGGGGATCGACATTGGCGGCCACAGGCCGAAAAGCGTCGAGGAATTCACTTCGAGGCCGTTCGACCGGGTCGTGACGGTCTGTTCCGGAGCAATGGAGAGCTGTCCCGTCTTTACCGGAGAGGTCAGGCATCGGGTGCATATCGGGTTCGATGATCCTGCTGAAGCCGAAGGGAGCCGCGAAGAGGTGCTTGCCGTCTTCCGTCGGGTACGCGACGAGATCCGCGATGGGTTCAGGAGTTTCTATAACGATATGCAGTCGGGAGGGTAAGAGCATGGGCATGTCAGTTAAACAGCTATCCTTTCTCGATCGCTATCTCACGCTCTGGATCTTTCTTGCCATGGGTATTGGCGTGCTTTCCGGCTGGCTCATTCCCGGCATGGCGGTGTTCTGGAACTCCTTTCAGTCAGGTACCACCAATATTCCCATCGCCATAGGGCTTATCGTCATGATGTATCCGCCGCTGGCCAAGGTGAAATACGAGGAGCTTGGCGACGTGTTCCGCAACACGAGAGTGCTTGGCCTTTCGCTCGTGCAGAACTGGGTGATCGGGCCGGTGCTCATGTTCGTGCTCGCCGTTCTTTTTCTTGCCGATATGCCGCACTACATGGCCGGTCTTATTCTCATAGGTCTTGCCCGCTGCATCGCCATGGTGATCGTCTGGAACGAGCTTGCAAAAGGCGACACGGAGTACGCAGCGGGTCTCGTGGCTTTCAACTCGGTCTTCCAGGTGCTGTTCTTTTCCGTTTACGCCTGGGTTTTCCTCACGGTGCTGCCCGGCTGGATCGGCCTTTCGTCGTTCAGGGTCGATATCACCATCGCCGAAATCGCTTCGTCGGTCTTCATCTATCTCGGTATACCTTTCATTGCGGGTTTTCTTACCCGGTTTTTCATGCTTCGCTTAAAAGGCAGGGAGTGGTACGAAAGCGTTTTCGTGCCGCGTATAAGTCCCATGACACTCGTCGCGCTGCTTTTCACCATCGTGGTGATGTTCTCGCTCAAGGGCGAGTATATCGTGAAAATTCCGATGGATGTGGTGCGCATCGCCATACCGCTGCTCTGCTACTTCGTCATCATGTTTCTCGTCTCCTTTTATATGGGACGAAAGGTCGGAGCGGATTATTCGAAAACTGCCACGCTTTCCTTTACTGCGGCGAGCAATAACTTCGAGCTTGCCATTGCCGTAGCCGTGGCGGTGTTCGGTATCGATTCGGGAGAGGCATTCGCTGCCGTCATCGGCCCGCTGGTCGAGGTTCCGGCGCTTATCGGTCTGGTGAACGTTTCCCTCTGGTTCAGGGAAAAGTGGTTCGGCGACTCCGCTGCATGAGCAGGCGATGATCATGGCAGCAGAGGATTCTGCTCCTTCTGCTGCCATGATCTGCGAGACAGGGCTCTTACCTGGTATTCGTCCATTTGATCTGATTGGAGACCTTGCCCTGGTTTGAAACCGGTGTCTGCGTTTGTGTTTCAACTTTTCCCTGGGTGGATATTTTTACCTGATTGGATTTTTTCAGGGAATCAACCGGGTTCTGAACCACCGCTGCTTCGGTTGTGACAGGTGCGACGCCGAGAGATGTTCCGAGAACGGTTGCGGCAGCAGCAAGTGCAAGGGCTTTTTTTGTGTGTTTGTTCATGATGTTCCCTCCTTTTATGTTGGTTTGATCCATTGTTCCAGCGCCTCGATGTGCAGGTGCATGTTTTCGCTTACTGTTTGGGGCTTTTCGAGACGGTTCAGCCGGCAGTATTCCGTTACGACGGCATCCATATCCATCCAGTTTTCCGGAGTGACAGCTTCTTCGATCGAGCCCTCAACCAGTTCGCTTTCTTCCTGGCTTTCAAGCGCGCCAATCAACTTCCAGAGCAGGTTGAGATAGATGTTCGCTGCCTGCATGTATGGCAGGGCATCCTGTCCGGCGAGGTATTCTGAAATCGTACCTTCAATACCGTAAGTGCCCCTGCAGGAGGGTTCCGGTTCAAGCTCCGAAAACCATTCCTCGCCTTTTTCGCCGACATGCCGGGCGAGCGGGTAGAGGCGACAGACAAGCGGACGGTCGCTATGCACCGTGCAGCCTTCCGGTCCGAGAAACGTGCAGGATCCTCTGTCGGTGAATTTCAGGAACGAACCGTTTTCTGCGGTAAAGCGTTCTATGAACTCCGTTGTCGGAATGCCCAGCCGATCTGCAATGCGTGCGATTTCATAGGGATTGACCTGTATTTTCTTGTTGGTGCAGCAATGCCGACAACGGTTACAGGTGAAGCCGAACAGGGAGCTTCGCAGAAGGCCGGTCCTGCGTATCGGAATGGTCATGGCAAGAGGATGTTGCGGTCGGTTTCATGTCGATCATATACAATATCGAACCTTGTTATTAAGTTCTTGGTTGAAACCATTTATCAATGGCCAGGGGTTTTCAACTCCCTCTTTGGGCGCTTTTTTAGTATACTTGCAGGGTGTGCATGATTCATGAAACAATCGACGAATCGATCCGGCGATGCCAACAGAAATTCTCAGGCTTGAAAATATCCGCAGGGAACTCGAACTTTCGCGCGATGTGCGCCAGACTATCATTCCGAATCTCTCCATGGAAATCATGGCCGGCGAGTTTGTGGCCATCACCGGACCTTCCGGCTCCGGAAAGTCTACCCTGCTTTATATCATGGGCGGACTCGACAAGCCGACCTATGGCAAGGTATGGCTCGACGGAGAGGAGATCACGGAAAAAAACGAAAAAGAGATGACCCGCATACGCAACGAAAAGATCGGGTTCATCTACCAGTTCCATTTTCTCCTGCCGGAGTTCAATGCCCTGGAGAACGTCAGTATGCCGATGATGATCGGGGGACGCCTGACGAAACCGCAGATCCGCGATCGTGCCAGAATGCTGCTCGATACGGTCGGTCTGGAAAACAAGAACACCAACAAACCGAGCCAGCTTTCAGGCGGACAGCAGCAGCGCGTGGCCATTGCCCGGGCGCTGGCAAACGAGCCGAAGGTACTGCTTGGCGACGAACCGACAGGCAACCTCGATTCGAAATCCGCTCGCAACGTTTACGATCTGTTTGACAGGCTGAACAGGGAGCTGAATCAGACCGTGATCGTGGTGACGCATGACGAGGAGTTCGCCAACAGGGCCGGGCGAAGAATTCATCTGGTTGACGGCATGATCGAGAGCGACCGCCTGCTGAAGGACCGGGCGCTTTGCGTATAATTCGTCAGTAATCTAACAATTTTGCCATGTCTTCTTCTGTATTCGAACGTATCGAGAGCTCCCACCCCAATGTCTGCAAGGTTTTCAGGGGGCTTGCAGACGGCGAGCGTCATCTGCAGCGTATCATGGAACTCGATCGGTACTGGGAGATGCCTCCGGATACTGCCCATCCGGTCATCAAGCCCGGATCCGAATTGCCTCCGGAGGCGGTATTGAGCGGGGAGTACGATCTTGTCTATGCCGGAGGCACGCTGGGCCTGCTGCATGCCGCGGTGATGGCCAAACGGTATGGACGAAAGGTGCTTGTGTTCGACCGGCATATCGCGGCGCGCTCTACAAGGGACTGGAATATTTCACGCAACGAATTGCAGCGGCTTGCCGAAACCGGGGTCTACACGGGCACCGAACTCGATTCGGTAATCGTACGGAAATACAAAACCGGGTGGGTGGAGTTTTTCCAGCCGGATGGAAGCCAGAAACGGCTCTATATGCAGAATGTGCTCGACTGCGCTGTGGATGCCGACCGCCTGCTTTGCATGTCCAGAGAGAAGGTGCTGTCGGGCGTTCGTAACAGCGTGCTTGACGGCACGACCTTTCTCGGCTGTTATCGCTTTCCCGGTCACGTGGTGGTTGAAGTCGAAGACAGTCAGGGCAGGAGATTCTACTACAAAGCCAAAGTTCTGGTCGATGTCATGGGCGTTCTCTCTCCGGTTGCCCGACAGCTCAATGAAGGCCGTCCTCAGACCCATGTCTGTCCGACAGTGGGTACCATTGCCAGCGGTTTCGATAATGCTGATTTCGATACCGGCGAGATTCTCGCCAGTACCGGTCCTGCAGAAACTGCCGAGGGCCGGTGCCGCCAGTTGATATGGGAAGGTTTTCCCGCCAGGGGAGAGGAGTATATCACCTACCTGTTTTTTTATGATGAAGTCGATTCGCCCAATGACAAGTCGTTGCTCGGCCTTTTCGAAACCTATTTTCGCATACTTCCGGAGTACAAGCGTCCCGGAAAATCGTTCGTCTTTCATCGCCCGGTCTACGGCATCATACCGGCTTATTTTCATGACGGCTTCAACCGGACAAGGGTGATCGCCGACGACCATATCGTCCTGCTGGGCGATTCCGCTTCGCTTGCCTCTCCGCTGACCTTCTGTGGTTTCGGTTCGATGGTGCGGAACATGCAGCGGCTGACTGAGGGGCTTGACAAGGCTTTGCGGGAGGATTCTCTTGGAAAAGACGATCTTGCCGAAGTGAGCGCCTACGAACCGAATGTCGCATCGATGGCCAATCTCATGAAGTATATGTGCTTCAATCCCGGGACCGATGAACCGAATTTCGTCAACGAAATGATGAACGAGGTGATGATCGTTCTCGATCAGCTTCCTCCCCGTTACCGGGAGGCGATGTTCCGCGATGAACTTCGCCTTGACGAACTGATGACGGTTATGATGCGGGTCGCGATGCGTTATCCGAAAATTCTTCTGGCAACCTGGCAGAAGCTTGGTGTACAGGGTTCTGCGGGCTTTCTTAAAAATATTGCGGGATGGGCATTTTCATCGACGAAATGACAGGAGAGCGGAAGATGGAAAGAGAAAAAGCCGCCGTCGAGATCGAGAGGCTCAGGGTAGAGATCGATCGTCACAACTATCTCTATTACGTAGAGGCCAATCCGGTCATTTCCGATTTCGAGTTCGATAGACTGCTGGAAAGGCTTCTGGAACTTGAACGTCAGTTTCCCGATCTCGTCACGCCGGACAGCCCCTCACAGCGTGTAGGGGGACAGATTACAAAGGAATTTTCTTCTGTCCGGCACCGCGAACCGATGCTGAGTCTTGCCAATACCTACTCCCAGGGCGAGGTTATGGATTTTTACAACCGGCTGGGGAAACTGCTCAGGGAGGAGGGAGTCGAAGAGCGGGATGTGGTTGCCGAACTGAAATTCGACGGTGTCGCAGTCAGCCTTGTCTATCGGGATGGCTTGTTTGTACAGGGCGCCACTCGTGGAGACGGTCTTCGAGGTGACGATATTACGGTCAATCTTCGTACAATCGGCACGATTCCCCTTCGCCTCGATTCCGGTTCTTGTGCCGGACTGCAGGGAGATGATCGGGAGATAGAGGTACGGGGCGAGGTTTTCATGAGGAAGGATGATTTCGAACGATTGAACGAGGGACGTCCCGAAGAGGACAGATTTGCCAACCCCCGCAATGCCACAGCAGGTACACTCAAGCTGCAGGATTCTGCCGAGGTTGCCCGCAGGAGCATGACCTTTGTGGCTTATTACCTCAAAGGTATTGCCGATGAGAGCGCACTGCATTTCGAGAGGCTCTCGCTGCTTGAAAAACTTGGTTTCTTTACCGGTGGTCACTATCGTCTCTGTTCCGATCTCAAGGAAATAGACAGCTTTATTGACGAGTGGTCAGAAAAACGCTGGAAGCTTCCGTATGAAACCGATGGCGTGGTGCTGAAGCTCAATGCCGTGCATCTGTGGGACCGTATCGGAGCCACTTCTAAAAGCCCCCGATGGGCCATCGCATACAAGTATCCGGCTCAGCAGGCCGAAACCGAACTGCTTGGCGTCGTTTTTCAGGTGGGAAGGCTCGGTACCATCACTCCTGTTGCGGAACTCGAGCCCGTAAGGTTGGCCGGTTCCACCGTTTCGCGTTCTACCCTTCACAATTTCGACGAGATCGAACGGCTCGGCGTACAGCTGCATGACCGTGTCGTGATAGAGAAGTCCGGCGAGGTGATTCCTAAAATAATCCGCGCCCTTCCCGAAAAGCGAACCCTTTTCAGCGAGCCAATACAGGTGCCTTCAAGTTGTCCTTCATGCGGTACGCAACTCGTAAAACCGGAAGGCGAGGTAAGCTGGTACTGTCCTAACGAACAAGGGTGCCCGGCACAGATACGGGGAAGGATTCTGCATTTCACTTCCCGCAATGCCATGGATATACGGTCGCTCGGCAGTGCGCTGGTCGACCAGCTTGTGGTCAGCGGTCTGGTCAGGGATGCAGGCGATCTTTATTCGCTCGAGATGCATCAGGTTGTACAGCTTGACCGCATGGGGGAAAAATCCGCATTGAATCTTCTCCATGCACTCGATGAGAGTCGCAAACGGAGCTACGACCGGTTGCTCTATGCGCTCGGGATCCGGCATGTCGGCCAGGCGACAGCCAGGGAGCTGGCTCGAGCTTACCCTCTGTTCGAAGATCTGCAGCGGGCGGATGAAGCTGCGCTTGCATCGGTACCGGATATCGGACCGGTGGTTGCCCGAAGCATTGTCGATTTTTTTGCAAGGCCTTCTGCAACAGAAACACTCCGCAAGCTGCAGGCGGCCGGTTTTTCTTTCAGGGAAGAGGAACCCGAAGAGCCTGCGAACCGGACATTCGAAGGACTTACGGTTATTTTTACCGGAGCACTCGAACGGTATGGACGCAGCCAGGCTTCGGAGCTTGTAAGGGCAAGAGGCGGTAAGGTGACCGGCTCGGTGAGCCGGAAAACCAGTCTGGTGGTTGCAGGCAAAGAGGCTGGCAGCAAGCTTGAAGAAGCCCGTCAGCTTGGCGTCAGGGTGATCGGCGAAGAGGAATTTGAAACAATGTTGTAATACTGCAGATATGGATCCCCATTACAAAGTGGCTATTTTCGGGTCTGCCAGGATTCGTGAGGGCGACCGTGACTATCAGGATGTATTCTCTATTGCCAGGGGATTGGCCGAGGCCGGATTCGATATTGTGACCGGCGGCGGACCGGGACTCATGCAGGCAGCCAATGCCGGCTCGAAAGCAGCGCTATCGGGCACTCACTCAATCGGCCTGAATATCAGGCTTCCTCATGAACAGGGAGCAAACGCCTATCTCGATATCAAGCATGAGTTTTCACGTTTCAGCCAGAGGCTCGATACCTTCATGTCTTTATCGGATGCTGTCGTTGTCGCTCCCGGCGGTATAGGCACCCTGCTTGAACTGTTCTATGCCTGGCAGCTTGTACAGGTAGAGCATATCTGCGATACACCGATAATTCTGTATGGCGGGATCTGGTCAAACCTGCTTTTATGGCTGGAGACCGAGGTGCTTGCGCAAGGTCTCTTCCAGAGAACCGATATGCATATGATATTTCATGTCAACGATCCCGTACAGGTCGTCACGCTTGTCAGGAAAATTCATCAGGACCGGCTTACCGAAGAACATGCATGCAAGAATTTTTCAAAATACCGGATAGAATTACAGGCATAGGTCATAACACCGCTTAAATGAAACGAATCAAACGGTTTCTTGCCATAGAAGGCCGCATTCTGCTCGTGGCCAGCATCATCCTGATCAGCAGGCAGGCGATGCTGCCGGTCAACGCGGCCATGCCTGAAGTTATTTCCGACAAGGTGCTCCATTTTCTTGCATTTTATTGCCTCTCGCTGCTTGTTGATTTTGCGTTTCAGAAAACCCCGTTCAATGCGCTTAAGATGGGCTGTCTTATTGGTTACGGTGTAGCAATAGAGGTGGCGCAGTCCTTTTTTCCCTACCGGACATGTTCTTTCGGCGATATCGCCGCAGACGCGGCCGGGATTGCGGCCTATCTGGGATCGATACCGCTGCTGAAAAGGATTCCGTTTGTCAGGGAACGTTGGTCGGCATAGGCTGCATGCTGACCGGCAAGGTTATTTGCATGCCACGTAAAGAATGGAGGTCTCGAACGTCATAGGAAAATAATCGGCATTACGGAAGCCGTTCTTTTTCAGAACCGCAACGAAGGCTTCCGCCTGGGGGAACTGTTCGACCGAGTGGGGAAGATAGTCGTATGCGAAGGACGATTTGCTGAAAAGCGCTGCGATTTTCGGCAGCACCTTCTTGAAGTAAACCAGATAGAGTTTTTTTATCAGAGGGTTCCGGGGAATCATCGGTTCGATGATGATGGCATGGCCGCCTGGCTTGAGTACGCGAGAGAATTCCTGCATGCCCAGATCGAGATGTTCGAAATTTCTGACGCCGAAACCTGCGCTGACGATATCGAAACTTGCCGTTTCGAACGGAAGCTTTTCGGCATATCCTTCAAGAAATGTTATGCCGGGATATTTTTTACGTGCAATCGCGAGCATCTCTGGCGACAGATCGAGAGCTTTGACTTTCGTTCCCGGAATTTTCGCCATGGACGCCGCAAGGTCGCCGGTGCCTGTTGCGACATCGAGAATTTTCGATGATGGTATGCCTTCCAGCAGCTTTTTTGCTTTTGCTGTTGCCGTTGCCCTCCAGTAGTTGTCGATGCCAAGGCTCAGCAGATGGTTCAGAAAATCATAGGTAGGCGCTACCTCATCGAACATGCTGCGGATCGAGGAGCGCGATTTCGTTTTGTTCAGCGATTCTGCCGTTTTTTTCGTTTGACTCATTGATACTCTGTCAGCTTTTTTTACCGTAAACTTCTTCAGGATCGAACATGAGTGTATCGCAGATTTCCATGGAAAGATCGTCCTTCGCCTTTCTGTAGAAGCAGGAGTGATATCCGACATGGCAGGCACCGCCTTTCTGTGAAACTTTCAGAAGGAGCGTGTCTCCGTCGCAATCGATAAGTATGTCGTGAACATCCTGCATGTTTCCGGAGGATTCGCCTTTAAGCCAAAGTTTCTGACGGCTCCTGCTCCAGTAGCATCCTTTCTTTCGTTCAAGCGTCATCTCAAGGCTTTCACGGTTCATCCAGGCCATCATCAGTACTTTTCCGGTTTCATGATCCTGCACGATTGCAGGAACAAGACCCTTGTCATCGAACTTGACAGTTTCCAGAAAACTTTTATCAATACCTTCGTTTTCGTTCATTTGTTCGTTGTCGTTAAGTTTATTTTACTGAGTAATGGCCGGCAGCTCAGACAGCGGCACAAATCGTGTTTAAAGATTCATAAAATAATGGAAAAACCAAGGTCGGAATGGAGAAAAAGTTCAAAACACGTAACTTCCCTGAGCTGAATCATTAAAGCCAGAGATCATGCAGACCCTTCAGAAAATTCTTCCGAAATATTCCATTGCCCTGTCACTGATTTTTCTTGTAACGGTTGTCTATCTGTTCACTCGCGGAAATACCGTCGATGTCGATGCCGTGACGGTTTCCGACGCCGAACTGGTTCAGGCGGTGTATGCGACGGGTTTTATTGAAGCTGATAACGCGGCAAGTCTGAGCGCCGAGTTTTCCGGAACGGTCAGGTCGGTGGGTGCAAGAGAGGGTGATCGGGTTTCGGCAGGTCAGCCGATCATCGTTTTCGAGTCGTCGCAGCCGGAACTCGCAGTTCGCGAGTCCAGAGCAGCTTACGATGAGCAGTCGGCTGTGTTTTCAGAGCGGCAGCTCAGATACGGGAGAATCCGCAACCTGTACGCAGAAGGCGCTGTTTCGCGCCAGGATCTCGATGATGCCGAAAAGAATATGCGACAGGCAGGCGAATTGCTCGAACAGAAACGGATGCGCATGAAAATACAGGAGGACGAGCTGAAAAAAGTTGCCGTCAGGGCGCCTTTTGCAGGTGTTCTTGCGCTGCAGAGTGTAAAGGCCGGCGATTATGTATCGGCCGGCAGTGTCGTGGCACGGGTTATCGACACGACGGGTTATGCGGTCAATGTCGAAGTTGACGAGTTGGACGTACCCCGTATACGCAAGGGCCAGAAAGCAATGGTCGTGCTCGATGCCATGCCGGAAAAGCGTTACGAGGCGTCAGTCTGGCGAGTTGTGCCCCAGACCGACACCGTGACGAAGACATCGAGGGTTTATCTTCGTTTCCTGACACCCGTTTCCCGTATACAGGCCGGTATGACCGCTACGGCAAACATTGTCTATAACGTCAAGGCCGGTTCGCTTCTCGTCAGGAAAAGTTCGGTATTCGAGGAGAACCATGTGAGTTATGTATGGAAAGTCGAAGACGGAAAGCTCAGGAAGCAACCGTTGAAAACCGGAGCCGGAGACCTCGCGTTCGTCGAGGTGCTCGATGGCCTGCGGAAAGGCGATCAGGTCGTCGGTGTTCCTGAAGAACGTTTCAGGGACGGAATGGACGCAAGGGTTCAGAAAAAAAGTTTGACTCATCAATAATCGTAAAGCCGTTGCTGAGTCGCGAAAAAAAAATAGCGGTTATTCTGGCTGCTCATGGCGAAGCCGAAAGCTCGGGTTTTCTGGAGAACTACCGTGTAAGCCGCAGGACTCTCCGGCATGCGGCGTCGGTCATGGAAATGCCCTCTTTTCTGCAGATCGGCATTTCCATGATTTCGTCACTGAAAAAACAGTTCAAGCCGGCAATGTTCGCCGGTTCTCCTCATAACCGGATTGCAAGAGATCAGGCAGCACGACTTCAGGCTTTCCTCGATACCCTTCCGGGAGTATCCGGTTACGATTTTGATGTGCATGCCGCATATGCGGCATCGGATCCCGCTGTCGAGGAGATCATCGAAGCAACGCGCGGATGTGACGGGCAGATCATCCTGTCGATGTCTCCGTTCGATAATGAACTGACCTGCGGTCAGATTTGCGGATATCTCGCTGCGAGGGGCAAGGAGGATGAACTTGGCAGGATAAAGGTTGTCAGCCGGTTCTGGTGCGATCCTGCATTGCATGAGCTCTGCGCCGATCATGTTTCCACAGAGAGCGCGGCCCACGGACTCAGCCGGAGCGAGGACAATGTGCTTCTTCTGCTCTATCACGGGACGCTTGTGCGTGACACCCGGGGAGAAGTTCCCGGATTCCGTACAGGGCTGCATGAAGCCGGTTTCCTGGCCGACAGCCTTGCAAAGCTTATCGGTGCGGACGGCAGGCACCCGTATGGTCGCGTGATGACGGCTTTTCTCAATCATGATGTCGGCGGTACATGGACCAGTCCGTCCTTTGAGGATGTCGGGCGGCTGCTGCGTGATAGCGGGGCCGGAAATGTGGCTCTTTTTGCCGCAGGCTATTTTGCCGACGGCAATGAAACCGTCGGTCGCGAACGTGAACTTCGTACTGTTCTGAAAGACAGTTCTATCCGAACCATTTCCTGTCTCAATGATTCGGACGCATTTATCCGTTATCTCGGTCATAAAGTTGCCGCAGCGGTATCGCAAATCATGCATCTTCCGTTTCCTTCTGCCGACGGTTCGTGACTTTTTCAACGATCAATGCTCTCATATCGTGCAGAACCTGGTTCTTCTCGGCGTCTGTTTTCTCGCAGGAGCGCTGCTCCGTCGGATGGGCCGGATGCCTGAAGAAACTCCTGCGGTGCTGAACGGTTTTATTATCCATGTGTCGCTGCCCGCGCTTATCCTGCTTTATTTTCATGATATCGAGCTGTCTGCCGAAGTTGCTGTCATGGCGGCGATGCCCTGGATTCATTTCGGCATAGCCGCAGGCTTCTTTCTTCTGGCCGGCAAACTTTTCGGGTTTTCCCGTCAAACCATCGGGGCGCTGATTCTGACCGGAGGACTTGGCAATACTTCGTTTGTCGGTCTGCCGATGATAGAGGCCTTTTACGGGAAAGAAGCGCTTGTTTACGGTATTGCGGTCGATCAGCTCGGCTCCTTCATGGTGCTCTCGACCGCCGGCCTTTTTACTGCAGGTCTTTACTCGGGAGAGAAATCCTCTTTTGCCGGTATCGCCCGAACAATTGTTGCTTTTCCGCCGTTTCTTGCCATGGTTGCTGCAGTGCTCTTCATTTCCTGCGATTATCCGGAATGGCTTGAAATACTGCTGAGGCGGCTTGGCGATACGCTCGCTCCGGTTGCGCTGCTGTCTGTCGGATTTCAATTTCTGCCGGGAGATCTGCGGGGAAACTTCAGAGAGCTTGCTCTTGGTCTTTCTTTCAAACTGCTGCTTGCCCCCTTCATCATTGCATTGCTTTATACCGGCGTTTTCGGCCTCCATGGTCTCCCTGTACGGGTTACCCTGTTCGAGGCTGCGATGCCTCCGATGATTACGGCAGGCATTATTGCTTCCGCAAGAGGCATCAATCCTCCTCTTGCTTCGCTTATGGTTTCGCTGGGCATTCCTCTCTCGTTCATAACGCTCTTTTTCTGGTGGTATGTTCTGGGGGCGGCATAGACTCCTGAGGGAAACCGGAAATGGTTAGTAACCTTTTCGCGTTCTTGCAGATAATCAGCTTTTTTTAAGGGATATGTAAATCGAAGGACAAGAGGGCATTCAGGAATGCAGCGAGCGGCGCTTTTCATTGACGGGGCTAACCTTTTCTATACGCAGCGCCATCTTGGATGGCAGATCGATTTTTCCCGGTTCATGCGTTATTTCATGAAACGCTTCGATGTGGTTTCAGCCCGTTATTATGTGCCATTGCAGGAGCCGTCTTCAGAAGATCAGTCCGCATTCGGACGAGTGCTCACGACGCACGGAATGCATATCATCTCCAAACCGGTCAAGAAAATCGTGAATCGGGATACCGGCGAACTGATCATGAAAGGCAATCTCGATATCGAACTTGCCGTTGATGCGATGCTCATGGAGAATGTGTATGAGCGGTTCATCCTTTTCAGCGGCGACAGCGATTTTCTGCCCCTGATCCGGGCGTTGCAGAAAAAAGGAAAAGAGGTTTCCGTCTATTCGACACGAGGTATAAGCGCACATGAACTCTACAGCGCATCCGGCATCGATTTTCACGATATATCCTTGCTGGAAACGGAAATCGCTCAGTCGGAAACCGGTAAACTCAACAGCGGCGATGCACATGTTTTTACAGGATTGCCTTCAACCGGTGATCGTTTTACCGGTTCGGTACTGTCTGTAAAGCCATACGGCATTTTTCTTGTCAATCCATACCGCGTCAAGTGCCTCCTTCCCCTGAGTTTTCTTGGCGTGGTTGAGCGTATCACCGACCTTTATTCCCTAATCAGGATGGATGACCGGTTCGAAGTGACGGTGTTTGATGTCGATATCGCGCATGATGTGCCACAGATTACCGTGAAACTCGTCGACCGGACGATGTCGGAAGAACTCGAAAGACGGGTCAAGGCTCTCACCTGAACCGGATTCGGATTTTTCCCGTATGTTCCGGGATATTCAATGCTGAAGTCTGATGGGAAGTTCGAGCCCGTTTTCCTCGAGCAATTGTCTGTCGGCAAGAATTTCCGTTGTCGTACCCTCCGCGCTTATCCGGCCGGAGTTCATGACGAAGACTCTGTCGCAGGTGTCCCAGATAAAATCGAGATCGTGCGATACCGTTATTCTTGTTGACGATAGTGACCGGATAAGCGAAATGAGCTTTTTCCTGTTACGCGCATCAAGGTCCGATGTCGGTTCATCCATAACAAGTATCGGGGGGCGCATGACAAGTACCGCAGCAAAGGCTGCAAACCGTTTCTGTCCTTGCGAAAGCTTCGATGGCGGTTTTTCGCGCAGTTCCCACAGGCCGAAATTCCTGAGCAGCCGTTCTGCTTCCGCTTCGCTTTCCGTTCTGTGCATGCCGAGGTTGTCAGGCCCGAACATGATGTCATCGTACAGCCGGGTCATAAAAAGCTGATCATCCGGGTTCTGGAATACCAGGCCGACCTTGCGGCGGAGGGTTTCCTGACTTTTTTTCGTAGACGGGATGCTATCGACGGTTACGGTTCCGCTCTGTGGTGTGAACCAGCCGTTCAGATGGTTCAGCAGTGTCGATTTTCCCGCCCCGTTCGTGCCGATGATTCCTGCCGATTCCCCTTCCCGTACCCTGAGTGTAATATTCCGCAGTGCTTTCGTTCCGTCATTATAGGCGAATGAAAGCCGTTCTGTCTCGATCACGCTGCCTTTTGTTATTGTTATGGTATGAACACTATCCGGACTGCCAGGAAATACCATGTCGTCAGGAGGACCGTTATTGCGTCACGCTTCGTAAATGGTTCTTTCTGCTGCAAGGCAAGGTTGTTGCCGAATCCCCGCGCGCTCATGGCCATGTAAATCTTTTCGGCCCGTAACGATGATCTTACCAGCAGAGAGCCGATCAGTTGCGCAGTGGCGCGGATATCCTTTCCCTTATGTCCGAATGAGCGAAGGTCGCGTGCCTTCTGAAGGGATCGGGCTTCATCGCCAAGCATGAAACTGTACCGGTAGACCAGCTGCAGCTGGGTTGCAAACAGTTCCGGTACCCCGAAGGCACGCAGAGCGTTACCGAATCGGTGGAAGGGAACCGAGTGAGAGTAGACGAGCAGTGCCGAGATTGTAACAAGGGATTTTGCTGCAATGACTCCCGCGGAGATCATGCCTCCGGTTACAGCGAAGTTCCACGCATCGAAAATCGGTTGACGGTCGAAATAGAGGTTTCCCGCAGCCATGAACAGGACGAAGGGAGAGATAACAAGCAGCCTTTTCATGATCAGCCGCAGGGAAAGCCTTGAGGCTGTGATCACGAACAGGGTAAAGGCCCCGTATGCTATCACAGCGGGAAGGTTGTTTTTCGGTACAGCGACCACGAAGATAATGAAGATGGCTAGGATGCCAAGAGATGCCCTGTCTCCTGCCGGAAGAGCATGCTCTGGCCGGTTTGCATGATGCTTCGGCTCACTCACCGGTTTTTTCCGTTTTGCGCATCCCGGCTCCGGTAAACAGGCCGATTACTCCAGCGAGGATAAGCACCATAAGGCTGCCTGCGATACCGGATACCGATGTGCCGGTGTTTACCGGAGATGCAGGATCGGTTGATTCAGAAGGTCCGTCTCCGGTCGATCTGAATCCGTAATCCGGCAGAAACGCGATTTTTTCCTGAATCGACGAGAGCGTGCCGTGCACAGGTTCAGGGCGCCCTTCGATTTCTTCCTGTCCCGATGTTCTGGCCATCGACCATTCAAGCCCGTCCGGATATGGCGATGCGAACCAGGCCAGTGTGCCTCCGGTTACAAGCGCGATAAGTATGAATACGGCAGGTGTCAGGGATCGTTTTTTATCCGATTCATGCTGCATGCTCAGAAGTGTCGGGTCCGTTGCTGCAACGAAAGCAACGACGGCCCATGTGACCAGACCTTCTACGATTCCGATGGCGAAATGAATGGGGAGCATGAAGAGCATAAAGGTGCCGAACGGCAGTTCACTTATGCCCGAGACGGTTGTCTGGAGCACAACGAAGCATGCGCCCATGAGCAGTCCTGCCGTTGCCGCCGTCATGCTGGCAGCACCCAGGCGGGCGGAAGTGAGTGAGTTGCCTGCAATGGTGCGGTACAGAAACGGATAGGCGACAAATGCCGGAAAGAAGGCGAGATTGAAGATGTTGCATCCGAGGGCGAGCAGTCCGCCGTCCGCAAAGAAAAGGGATTGGATGACCAGAACCGATGCAAGGGCTATAAATGCGCGATGTGGGCCGAGCAGTACCGTCAGAAGAAGTCCCCCGCCAAGGTGACCGCTGGATCCGGTGCCGGGAATGGTGAAATTGATCATCTGTGCCGCGAAGACGAAAGCTCCGAGCACGCCCATGAGTGCAGTTTTTCTTCCGTCCTGATCCATGGAGCTTTTTTTTATCGACCAGGCGATGAGTCCTCCGCTCACAGCCCAGAATGCTCCCCCTACTGCAGGCGAGAGCAGTGCGTCTGACATGTGCATGGTTCTTTCTCCTTTGATTTTGTTCAGAATCTTGCGGCAAGTCCTGCAAGCAGTGCGGTATCGGTTTCCGCATCGTTCAGGCCGCATTTCACGCCCAGGTCGAGATCAAGATTGTCCGACACTCCCCAGATCATGCCTCCGATGAGAAATGCCGGATGGCTGTCGTTCGAATGCTCCTCACTGGTTTCCATGCCGATGTTTGCAACCGCGCGAAGGTTGTCCGACATGTTGATTTCGACTGCAACCGAAGCGTGCCAGATATCGTCTCTTGTCGCTTCGTCGGCAGCATCGTCGCGATAGTTGTTTCGGCTATAGCCCGCGTTGCAGTGCAATGCTCCGAAATCGCCCTCTTTGGTTGCAATGAGCATGATGCCGGGAGAAACCGCTCCGCTGCCGAATCCCTGCTTTTCGTCCCCGGACGGGATTGAAATACCGGGTTTGACGGCAAGGCTGAATCCTTCATCTTGCTGTTCAAGAACCCGCCATTTCAACTCGATGCTCATATCTCCGATACCGCTGTCGTCACCGACCCTCACGCCGTTTTCTTCAATCGAATACCATTGGAACGGCATGGCTGCGACCAGGTCGATATGCTCCGTCAGACCATACGAAATGGCGACGGCGCTTTCGCCAGCAGTTTCTTCTGTTATTACCCCCCCGTCATCAGTATTGTTCCAGGCGAACTCGTTATTCCATTCTATCTGGAACTTGCCCTTTCCTTGCGTGCCGGTATCATCGGTAATGAGCGGATGGGCGGCGAATGAAGGCGTCGATGCAAGTGACAGCGCTACTGCAATCAGTGGTATCCGTTTCATGGACATGCTCCGGTTGTGTGAATATGTTATTTATTGCAATCCGGTCGTAGCACAAAAATACGAATAGTGTTACGGATTGTCAACAACAATTGTTAACCGGCCGAGGATATGCCAAGACTGAGGTTGATTACGCCTGTTTTTGCTTTCAGTATCGAGGCGAGTTTCTGAACATCCGAAGCGGAGCCCCTGACGGCAATGATTTCGAGGCAGTGGCTGTGGTCGAGATGGACATGCTGGGTGGAGATGATGACCTCCTGAAAATCGTGCTGGATGTCGATCAGCTGGTTGACAAGTTCCCGTTTGTGGTGGTCGTATGTCATGACGATGGCACCGGCTACCGTGCCTCCTTCCAGCCATTTTTTTTTAAGCAGCTCTTCGCGGATAAGATCGCGCAATGCTTCGGAGCGGCTGTTGTAGTGCTGTTCTTCTCTATGACGGTCGAATGCGTCGATCAGCTCTTTTTCAAGAGAGACGCCAAAGCGGTACAATTCACTCATTCCTGGTGTCTGCTGTTAAACCTTGCAGTTTACGGACCGGCTCGATGCCGGTCCGTATGGTGTTTCAGGAATATACTACCATTCGTCGAAATGAGGTGCGGTTCCCGTGAGCTTTTCATGTATGGCGTGTGCCGCGGTGCGTCCGGCTCCCATGGCAAGGATGACGGTTGCGCCGCCGGTGACGATGTCGCCGCCGGCATAGACTGCATCTTTCGATGTTGCCATGGTATTGATGTCCACGACTATCGTATCGCGCTTGCTGACCTCGATTTCAGGCGTCGTCTGCTTGATGAGCGGATTCGAGCCGTTGCCGATGGATATTACTGCCATGTCGATCGGCAGCACGAATTCCGAACCTTTTACCGGAACCGGTTTGCGGCGGCCGGAATCGTCAGGTTCGCCGAGCTCCATTCTGAGGCATTTCACTCCGGTCAGCCACTGCTGTTCGTTGCCGATGAATTCTACGGGGTTCATGAGCAGCAGGAACTCGATTCCCTCCTCTTTCGCGTTGTGGATTTCTTCGGCTCTGGCCGGCATTTCAGCTTCGGAACGGCGGTAAACGATATAGGCATGTTCGGCTCCGAGACGTTTGGCTGTTCGTACCGCGTCCATGGCGGTATTTCCGCCTCCGAACACTGCGATGCTCTTTCCCTTGCAGTCGAAGACCGGCGTGTCGTTTTCAGGAAAGGTATATGACTGCATCAGGTTGACTCTGGTGAGGAACTCGTTTGCCGAATACACCCCGAGAAGGTTTTCGCCCGGTATGCCCATGAACCAGGGCAGACCCGCTCCGACTCCGATAAAGATCGCGTCGAACCCTTCTTCCTGCATCAGTTCGTCGATGGTGACCGAGCGTCCGACGACGGTGTTGGTCACGAATTCTACGCCAAGTTTTTTCAGGCTGTCGATTTCCGTTTTGACGATATCCTTGGGGAGACGGAACTCCGGAATGCCGTACATCAGCACGCCGCCGAGTTCATGCAGGGCCTCGAAAACCGTAACGGCATGGCCGAGACGGGCAAGATCGTTCGCACAGCTCAACCCAGCGGGCCCGCTGCCGATAACGGCGACTTTCTTCCCTGTTGCTGGTTTTACATCGGGAAGCTCGATTTCACCATATTCGCGCTCGTAATCCGCAACGAACCGCTCAAGATTTCCTATGGCTACAGGCGTATACTTCTTTGTGAGCACGCATACCTTTTCGCACTGGTCTTCCTGCGGGCATACCCTTCCGCAGATTGCCGGAAGGATGTTGTCCTCCTTGATCTTTTTTGCGGCTCCGAGAAAATTGCCATCAGCTATCAGTTTGATGAACTTGTCGATTTTGATATTGACCGGACAGCCCTTGATGCATACCGGATCCTTGCACTGGATGCAGCGCATGGCTTCCTTCTGTGCCAGTTCCGGAGTGTAGCCGAGGTTGACCTCTTTGAAATTGTGTACGCGTTCGCCCGGATCCTGTGCCGGCATGGGCTGGCGCGGTATAGCAAGGCGTTCTTTGGTCGTCATAGGTTTTACATCCATAGTGATTTCCCGCTGAAAGGTATTCTGATTGTGAATGACAGCAAACCAGGCATATCTGCACGGTGGTCCGGCAGACCCGGTTGATGTAATGGTCTTTATGAAAGGTGCTTTTTACTCGAGCAGGCCGATGCGGCACTTGTGCGAAAACTCTTCGGCAGATTGCTTCTCTTCTTCGAGGTACATACGGTTCCTGTCGGAAAGATTCCTGAAATCGACCTTGTGGGCATCGAATTCGGGGCCGTCGACGCAGGCGAACCTGATTTCATTGTCAACAGTGACACGGCAGCCGCCGCACATGCCGGTGCCGTCCACCATAACCGGATTGAGACTTACGACCGTATGAATTCCGTTCGGTCTGGTCACTTCGGCTACCGCTTTCATCATGGGAACAGGTCCGATGGCCAGGACGTAATCGATGGTTCTGCCGGATTCGAGCAGTTCCTGCAGTTTCCGGGTGACGAATCCATGGAATCCGTAAGATCCGTCGTCGGTGGTGATGTATGCTTCGTCGCTTACCGCTTTCATCTCCTCTTCAAGAATCACGAGATCCTTCGTTCGGGCGCCATTGATGGTGATGACGTGGTTTCCGGCTTCCTTGAGCGCAACGGCTGTCGGATATGCGATGGCTGAGCCGACGCCGCCTCCGATGACGACGGTTGTGCCGAATTTTTCGATATGCGAAGGGGTGCCAAGCGGCCCGACGATATCGTTGATGGTGTCACCGGCGGCTTTCATGTTCAACTCTCGGGTGGATTTGCCCATGCCTTGAACGATGATGGTGATGGTTCCCTTCTCCGGATCCGAGCCGGCAATGGTCAGCGGAATTCTTTCGCCGTGTTCGCTTACTCTTATCATCACAAACTGCCCTGCTTTTCTTTTTTTGGCGATGCGGGGAGCCTGTATTTCTATTTTTTTGATATTTTCAGCTAAAAAAATAGCAGAAACAATATTGTACATTTGTTCTTTTTTTTGGCTATGTATGGTTAAGGAGAACTGCTGATCGTTCAGGTAAGGACAAAAGGAAGGTTATTATAAACAATAAAAGTCGAATAAAAAAACGATTCGTCGGGAAAAGAATTCGGGATAATTGTTGCGGTTTTTCCTGCTCTCTCGTCATCAGTCAAACGCTACGTCTATGATTTTTATAGCCGATTACGGCGCAGGAAACCTTCATTCGGTGCGGAAAGCATTCGAATATCTCGGTATCAGGGCAGTCGTAAGCAGCGATCCCCGCGAGCTCGGAGATTTCAGAAAGGTCCTGCTTCCGGGAGTTGGAGCTTTCGGCCAGGCAATCGATTCGCTGAACAGTTCCGGTTTTACCGATGCCCTGCTCGAACATATGGACAAGGGGCGACACCTTCTCGGCATCTGTCTTGGAATGCAGCTGCTTCTCGGCGAAAGCGAAGAGATGGGCAGGCACAAGGGATTGAATCTTGTTCCCGGCAACGTACTGCATTTCAGAAGCGAAACCGACAAGATTCCCCAGATAGGCTGGAACTCTGTTGACATGAAAAAAGAGTGCGTTCTGTTCAGGGGTATACCCGACCACACTTTTTTTTATTTTGTGCATTCCTACTATTGTGAACCGGGCAATCCCGAGGATAGCGTGGCCACGACCTGGTTTGCCGGTAAAAATTTCTGTTCGGCCATTGAAAAAAATGGTATTTTCGCTGTACAGTTTCATCCGGAGAAAAGCTCCGGGGCAGGTTTGCAGGTGCTCAAGAATTTCGCTTCCTGTTAGGTTTTTTTGATTCAGCTCTTTATGCGTTTACAGACATGCTGATTATTCCTGCAATAGATATCAGGGACGGAAAATGTGTCCGTCTTACGAGGGGAGATTTCAACCAGCAGAAAATCTACCTCGACAACCCTCTCGATATGGCAATCATCTGGCGCAAGCAGAATGCCAAAATGCTGCACGTCGTCGATCTCGATGCTGCCCTGACCGGCGAGACGGTCAATTTCGACAAGATCAGGGAGATCGTCGAGGCGCTCGATATTCCAATCCAGGTCGGCGGAGGCATTCGTTCGCTCGAAGCGGTAAAGAGGTATCTGGATATCGGCGTGAGTCGGGTAGTGATCGGTTCTGCCGCCGTGACAAATCCTGAGCTGATCGCCGACCTGCTGACCCGTTACCGCCCTTCGCGTATCGTGGTCGGCATCGATGCCGAGAATGGCATTCCCAGAATAAAGGGGTGGACGGAAAGCAGCGGCATGCAGGATTACGAACTTGCCCTTGAGATGAAGAAAATCGGTATCGAACGGATCATCTATACCGATATCTCCCGCGATGGCATGATGCAGGGGTTCGGTTACGAAAGCACGAAGCGTTTTGCAGGGAAAGCGGGCATGAAAATAACCGCTTCCGGAGGCGTGACGAGCTCGGAAGATCTCCGGCGGCTCGTGCAGCTTCAGCAGTACGGCGTTGATTCCGTCATTATCGGCAAGGCTCTCTACGAGTGCAATTTTCCCTGCCAGGAGATATGGTACAACTACGAGGGAGGAATTTGCCTTGACCGCAATTTTTCAACGGCCAGAACCCGTTAATCCTTTCGGGAGCAGTTTTACGGCCTTCTCGTTCAACAAGCGCGGATAAAATACTGCAGTGCACGAACCCGGATTGCCGATACAGCAGCAGGTAGAGGCAGTGGTTTTTGCCTCCGAGGATCCCGCAACCCTTTCGATGCTGAGGCAGGCGACCGGGGCGGATCTGACGGCCGGCCAGCTCGACGCAATCGTCGCCGGTCTGAATGCAGACTATGCCGCAGCAGGCCTGACCTTTCGCATACGCCCTGTCGCCGGCGGGTATCGTTTTCTTACCGAGCCGCAATATGCCGCTCTTCTGAAGCGGCTGATTGCTCCGAAAATCCGAAGAAAACTTTCTCAGCCGGTACTCGAAGTGCTGTCGGTTATCGCCTATCGTCAGCCCGTCACCAAAGGAGAGATACAGCAGCTTCGGGGCACCAGCCCCGATTATGCGGTAGAACGACTTCTCGAACGCGGCTACATTACCGTATCCGGAAGGGCCGATTCGCCGGGTAGGCCTCTCCAGTACGGAACGACCAGAGAGTTTCTCGACCTTTTCGGCCTGCACTCGCTTCGTGATCTTCCGCGGCTTCGGGAGATCCGGGAGATTCTTCAGGAAAAAGAGGAGTCGGAATATCTGGCCGGAACCGGACGGGAAGAAGGAGCCCCGACTCATACATTATTATAAGCTTGTTTACATGAGAAAACAGATCGAAGAAAAGCAGACAGTCAGGATAAACAAATATCTGGCCATGTGCGGTATCGCTTCACGGCGCATGGCAGACGAGATCGTAGCGGCGGGCAGGGTTATGGTGAACGGCAGGGTGACGGCGGAAGCCGGCCTGAAAATCGATCCTTCTGCCGATGAAATCATTGTCGACGGCCGCATGCTCGCGCTGCCGGAAGCAAAAAAAGTGTATATTCTTTTCAATAAACCCAGAAATGTCATATCGACAAATCGTGACGAGAAGAATCGGGATACTGTTATCGATCACGTTATCGTCAAGGAGCGGGTATACCCTGTCGGCAGGCTGGACAGGAAAACCACAGGGGTGCTGTTGCTGACAAATGACGGAAATCTTGCAAATAAATTAATGCATCCTTCGTCTCGTGTGAAAAAGGAGTATATTGCGGTATTGGATAACAAATTTCCGCATGCGCTGCTTCTTCAGCTTACGGGAGGGATGCGACTGAAAGATACCGGTGAAAAAGTGATGCCCTGCCAGGCAAGGATACTCGACGACGGTCTGCAGATATGGCTGAGTATTCACGAAGGCAAGAATCATCAGGTTCGCAGGATGTTCGAAACCCTCGGCTTCGAGGTTAAACGGCTCGATCGCGTTGCCTATGCCGGCCTTGCGGCCGGGGACCTCAGGCGTGGCGACTGGAGGTATCTCAGCCGAAAGGAGGTTCAGCAGCTCCATCAGCAGGCAGGCATTACTGTCTGAGATGGCATGCGGTCATGAAAAACATTGCTGAACATGACCGATTTCCGCTTTTTTCGCAAACGCCTGACCATGCATCGGGTTGTGGCGTTTATTTCCCTGTTTTTTATTCTCCGCGACGGTATCCCGCAAGCTCATGCGGAGAGTCTGGAGGATCTGTTCGATCAGGAGCGTATCTCGGGTAACGTCGAACAACTGGAGGTGCGCCTCGAAGAGCTGAAAGAGAGAAAGATAGATATCAATGAGGCGGAGCCTGATGCGTTGCGCGAGTTGCCATGGCTCAACGGCGGTGATGTGCAGGCCATCATCGACTACCGGCGTTCGAAAGGTCCCTTTGTAACGGTTCAGACGTTGAGTGATGTTATTGGTCGGGATAAAGCCGAATCCATCATTCCCTACATTTCATTCCTCAGCGCAGAAGAACGGGGACTTGCCGATAAGAAGTCAGCAGTGCCGGACGTCGTGAGCGGCAGCTATACCGGCAGGATTCTCTGGGACACCACTCCGCGCAATGGGCTGTTTCCGACTGCAAAAAATCCGGTACCGCGCTATCCGGGCGACGAGTACAAGCTCTATAACCGGCTTCAGCTCAATTATGCAAATTACCGCGTCAGCCTTGTGCACGACAAGGATATCGGAGAACCCGATGCCGCGGATTTCCTTTCGCTGAGCCTCGCCGCGTCGGATCTTGGAATCGTGAAAACCGCCGTATTGGGCAATTACGAAATCAATGCCGGGCAGGGTCTTCTCATAGGGCAGAGCCGTTTTCTGTCGAAAGGCTCTGAACCCTCAAACAGCGTCAGACTTGCATCGAAACGGCTCACTCCATATGCGTCGAGTTCGGAGTACGGTTTCTTCCAGGGAGTTGCGGCTACGCTCGATCTTGCTCCGCTCGAAGTGACCGCTTTTTATTCCGCGAACAAGGTCGATGCGCGCAATTCGACAGGACCGATCACGAGTTTCGATGAATCAGGCTATCATCGGACCGATTCAGAGCGTGATCGCAAAGACAACGTGACTGAAAGTGTTTACGGAGCAAGCGTGCTCTACCATTTTGCTGCTGGAGCGGTAAAGGGAACTGCCGGGGGTACCTTGCTTCGCTATGATTACGGTGAGACACTGAATGTTCTCGGTGATGGCCACGGATCGTCGGCGCTCGGCAGCATCGAGGCAGATGTCAGCGTCGGCCGCCTCGGTCTTTTCGGCGAGGCGGCGTGGTCGGAAAGGCCTGAAGGCAGCATATCCTGGATCGCCGGTGCTGAATATCGGCTGTTACCGAAAGTAAACCTGCTCCTTGCCGTCAGGGACTATGCAGAGGGGTATTATTCTCCATTTGCCGGAGCCTTCGCCGAAAGGGGAGAGGGCGGTTCGAACGAGCAGGGAATTTATATCGGTATCGATGCCGCCCTGAGTAAAACAGTTTCCGTTGGCGCCTATCATGACCGGTTCCGGTTCCCGAAACTCGATACAAAGGACGATCCCTATCCTTCGTCAGGGCATGATTCCCGTCTTTTCTTTGCCTGGAAGCAATCCCGTTCGGTAACATGGAACCTGCAGATGCAGCACAGGGAAAAGGAGGTCGCTCTCAGGCAGTGTCCCGATGGCTCACTTGCATGCAATGATAAGGAGAAAATATATGCACCGTTGCCGAAGGTTACAGACCGGATTCGTCTTGACTGCGATATCGATGCTTCGCGAAGGATTACCCTGAGAACCAGGAGTGAGGTCAAGCGGGTCGTCAAGGATTTTCTTGCCGGAGATGAAACCTGTTACGGGTGGCTTGTCTATCAGCAGGCGGGATACAAAGCCGGACGGTTCGGATTGAAAGGCCGGTTCACCATGTTCAATACCGACGATTACGATGCCGCCATCTATGTTTACGAAGACGATCTGCCGCTGGTGTTCAATACGACCGGTTTCAACGGAAGGGGAAAGGCGTTTTTCGTGCTGGTTTCCTGGGATGTGACGAAAAATCTGAAAGTCGGCGGCAAGTTCGAGACTACCTGGTATGACGATCGGGAAGTATACAGCAGCGGCGACGATCAGCGAAATACAAGCGCTCCGGGCACCTTCCATTTCGGCTGTTCCCTGAAGTTCTGACAGTCCCGTTTTTCAGCGACCGGCTGCGGCCCTCGTGAGCCTGTCCCTGATGGCTCGTCCGATTCCCTCGTCAGGAGGCAGTTCGCAGTAGATGGTGTCGATGCCCAGTGCGTCGCACTGCCTGAAAAAATCGAAAAGGATCCGCGCATATTCCCCGGTCGTACCGCACTGCCGTACAATCGCGAAAGCTGCTGAAGCATGCGGTTGCGTAAGGCCAATCCATGCGGATGAGGTGTCCGCTTCCGGCGCGAAGGGTCCGTCGGTCGCACAGAGCCGGATACGGGCTACAGGCGCATAATGCGGGTACTTCAGCCCCGGACTTTTCGGCGGTTCGTCGTCGTTGCTGCTGATTACGGCGGTTCCGATTTCCGGGACGACGGACTGCAACTCCTCGATGGTAACAGCACCTGTTCTCAGAAGCAGCGGTTGTGCGCCCGTACAATCGACGATAGTCGATTCGAGGCCGATGTCGCTCGGATCTCCCTTCAGAATGCAGTCTATCTTTCCTTCCAGGTCGTACAGCACGGCTTTCCAGCTCGTTGAACTCGGCCGCCCGGAGATATTTGCCGAAGGTGCAGCTACCGGACAATGGCAGAAGCCGAGAAAACTTTTCGCAATTATGCTTGAAGGGCACCGAATGCCCACGGTATCGAGACCGGCGGTTACCTCGGGGGGAACCATGCCGCTTTTTTTCAGAACGAGGGTGAGCGGGCCGGGAAAAAAATGCCGGATCAGTTTTCTCGCCGCCTCTCCGATCTCCCTTGCTACGGTGTCGATATCCTCCGGTTTCGGGATATGCACGATCAGCGGGTTGTCCGCAGGCCTTCCTTTCGCCCGGAAAATCTTTTTCACGGCTTCGGGATGGCAGATGCCGGCTCCGAGGCCGTAGACGGTTTCGGTGGGAAACGCCACGATTCCGCCTGCGTTCAGGTATCCGGCGGCCTCCTCCGGAGAATCGGTTACGATAGTCTGCATGAATGGTCGGGGTTCAACGGCAGAACGAGAGCGCCGCAACTTGTTCGGGAAAAAAAAACAGGTAACAGATCATGCCCGACGCAGCGCTGACAAGCGGAATCGTCAGGTTGTCGTCGAGCTTGAAGCCCCCTATGCGGATCACGAACGCTTCGGTCAGTGTTGCAGTAACCGCCATCAGCAGTCCGGCCTGCAGGTTGAGATTGGGGACGAGCACGACGATGGCGATTGCCGAGAGCAGGAAAGCGCCGCTGCCTTCGAGGCTTTTATGGCCGAACCGGTGCCGGCCGAACACTTTTCCTGCGAGTGCGGCAACGGTATCCGAAACCGCGACCATCGAAAAAGCAGCAACAGCGATAACTTTTGGAAAAAAAAGCACCAGCAGCAGAGCCGAAAGCGTTATGCAGGTCGCTCCGTTGAGGTGCAGATGATCTTTTTCAAGTTCGTGTTCCCGGAGCATGGCTCCGAAGCTGCGATGGTACCATGCTGCTACCGGCGCCGAAACGTTTTTCAGCAGATCGACCAGAAAGAAGCCGGAAAAGAGCGGCACAAGCAGCAGCAGCGCGAGATCGCGGCTGATATGGCAGTAGATTACGGCGATTGAAATCGACGACAGATGAATGGCTTTTCGGGCCACTTCCGCTCTGAGTCCAAGGCGGTCGGAACGGTGTTCCGTGTTGCCGGGTTGTCTGCAGGGTTTGTCGGTCACGTCCGTCAGGGTTCCAGTGCGTTGTCGATCGGCTTTCCGGGTCAATATACAGCGAAAACCATTGATGAGGAAGCGCAGTGCGTGTCGGATCGGTGAATCAGCGCGCTATCGGCTGAAATTCGCGGGGGGTGTGTCTGTAAGTGCTTATTATAAAGACGATTATCGAATAAGTGATAAAAATATTGCCGGAAAAGAAAAAAGATCATTATTATTTCTATCGAATATCGGCGACGGAAGCGGCAGATTCCGGTAGACGGTTGCCCCCTTCTGCTGCGGCGATATCGTTTCTTTTACTATCACGAAGAAAAAAACGGAGAAAGACAATCATGAAAATGACAAAAGCAGTTGTAGCAGCAGGTCTTGCTGTCATGCTTGGTGCAGGTTCGGCAGTTGCTGCTGAGAATCCCATGACCGGAAAATTCGGACTTGGTTATCAGGGCGTTTTCGCCGGTGATATCCTTCAGGGTATCAGCGGCCGTTACTGGGCTACCGAGAATTTCGGCGGTGAGCTCAACCTTTTCTACGGCAGAGCTGGTTTCGATGTTGAGGAATCAGGAACAGAGGTTTTTGACGGCCACGGCGATCTCCTTCTGGGCACCCTGAAGCTCATGTACTCTCCGATCGTCAAGGAGAACAGCCGTTTTTATGTCGGTCTTGAGGGCGGTATCGGCAGCGTCAACGCAGAAGCTGATGATGTGGATGTTCTTGATGGTGATATCACTGTCTATACCATCAATCCTTTCTTTGGCGCAGAGTACAACTTCACCGAGCTTCCGGAACTTGGCCTGAACTTCGAGGTCGGCTATAAATTCCACAATGTGAGCTATGAAGAGGATGATTTTGATTTCGATGTCAACCTTGACGGTACCTTCGTATCTCTCGGCGCACACTACTACTTCTAAGCTGCGGTTTCACGCATGCTCATTGTTCCGGCGCTTCGCATGAAGCCCGGAGAGCTGAAAAACCCTGCCGATCCGGCAGGGTTTTTCAGTTCAGGGTTTTCCGGCTGCGCTTCTTTCTGCCTTTGTTGCATATTGCCCTGCAAATCCGTTACTTTACAGCTGCTTTTCAACCTTATCCAGCATTTGCGGTATGGCATCGAATGCGCTTCGGGTGGCGGCTATAGACCTCGGCACCAACTCCTTTCACATGGTGATCGTCGAGGAGAGTCTGCAGAAAGGGATTGTGGAGATCGACCGGGTGAAGGACATGATCTGCATCGGCAAGGGGAGCATTTCCTCGAAACTGCTTGGCGAGGAAGCCATGCAGGCGGGCGTCGCCGCGCTGAAAAATTTTCTCGTGCTTGCCCGGCAGCATGGGGTGGCATCGGAAAATATCATCGCTTTTGCCACGAGCGCAATCCGCGAAGCGAGAAACCAGAACGAATTCATTCGCAGGGTACGGGAAGAGACCGGTTTGCGGATCAGGGTCATTTCCGGCAGGGAAGAGGCCGAGTTCATCTATTACGGCGTCAGAAACGCGGTTCGGCTCGGAACCGTTCCGGATCTGATTTTCGATATAGGCGGCGGTTCTGTCGAGTTTGTCATTGCCGATCGTTTCGGCGTCAAGCTGCTTGAAAGCCGTAAGATAGGCGTTGCAAGAATGTTCGAGCGTTTCGTCATGTCCGATCCGGTCTCCGAACATGAGATCAGCCTGCTCAGACAGTTCTTTGCCGCCGAGATGGTTTCTGCGGCCGACAAGGCCTCCGAGCTTGGGGTCAGACGGGGCATCGCATCGTCGGGAACTGCCGAGAATATTGCCCGGATGATCCGGTCGATGAACGGTGATGAAGCCGAATCTCCTCTGAACAATATGTCCCTGAGTCGCAGGGATTTCAATCGCCTGTACAGGACCGTGCTGCCGCTTCGTTCTGCTGAACGGAGAAAGCTGACCGGTCTTGACGAAAAACGCGTCGATCTGATCGTGCCGGGTCTTGTCCTTTTCGACGCCATCTTCAGGACATTCGATCTCGGCGAAATCATCATATCGGGATCGGCATTGCGTGAAGGAATGGTGCTGCACTATCTGCAGCAGATGGATGACGGCTCACGGCAGACCGAACTCGATATACGCAGGGAGAGCGTCTACGAACTTGGTTTCCGATGCAATTGGAACCGGGCGCATTCGGAGCAGGTGGCCATGCTCTGTCTGCAGCTTTTCGATCAGCTTCGTGCGGCGCATGGTCTCGACGGGAGGTACCGCGAACTGCTCGAATATTCGGCGCTGCTGCACAATGTCGGCACCTTCATTTCGATTTCCTCGCATCACAAGCACAGTCAGTATATCATCATGAACGCCGATCTCAGGGGGTTCACTCCTGCAGAGACCCTCATCATAGGCAATGTGGCTCGTTACCACCGGAAATCCCCCCCTTCCGAAAAGCACTCTCTGTACGCCCAGCTCAGGCCTGCTTCCCGGAAAGCCGTCGATGTGCTTTCGGGAATCCTTCGGGTGGCAAACGGGCTCGAACGGGGCCATCGCCAGAATATCCTGTCGCTGCAGGCCTCTGCCGGTTCCGGGAAGATCGTCATAGCCTTGCAGGGCAGAGATGAGCCCGATATCGAAATCTGGGCAGCGGAGCTTATGAAGTCCTGGCTCGAAGAGGTGCTGCAGTGTGTCATCGTTTTCGAATTTTCCGCTCATGATTGAGTCCGATTCAGGCAGGTCATTCCCTGGAGGCGTTCTTGCCGGTTACGGATCGATCTGGTTCGAAACTCCCGGTCAGGATGCTGCCGGCGGCGGAAAGGCCCTGTTGTTCACCGATCCGGTGGACATACTGGAACTTCGTTCGCTTTCCGGTTTGCGCGATTTTTTTTCGGAGCTTGAATCAAGGCTTGATGCGGGTTTTTTTCTGGCGGGCTGGATCGGTTACGAGGCAGGTTACGGATTCGAAAGGAATTCGGCGGACTGTTTGCGCAAGGTCGCTCCGGATGAGCCGCTGGCCTGGTTCGGAGTCTATGGTGAACCCGGGCGTTTTGCCGGAGATGCGCTCGAAGCGTTTCTTGCCGGGGAGGATCGCGGCGGGTTTTCGCTGCCTGAATCCATCCCGTTCGGCTACGACAGGCAGGAATATGCCGAACTTGTCGCTGCCATCAGGGAACGTCTTGCAGCAGGCGACGTCTATCAGGTCAATCTGACGGGCAGGTTCCGTTTTCCGTTCGAAGGATCTCCTTCGGCGCTTTTTACCGAGCTGCGCCGCAGCCAGCCGGCCGCCTATTCGGCTTTTCTCAATACCGGCGAGCGGACGGTTCTCTCTCTTTCGCCTGAACTGTTCTTCCGGTGCGGAGATGGATTCATCGAAACGAAGCCTATGAAGGGTACGGCTCCGAGGGGCTCGACCTCCGGAGAGGACGCTCTGAAGCGTCAGGAACTCGTATCGTGCCAGAAGAACCGCGCCGAGAATCTCATGATCGTTGACCTGCTGCGCAACGATCTTGGCCGGATCTGTGTCCCTGGTTCCGTTGTTACGGAGAATCTGTTTGCATTGGAAACATACCCCACCCTCCACCAGATGGTATCGACCGTTCGGGGAAAGCTCGGGAATGAGGTGGAACTGTTCGATATCTTCAGGGCGCTTTTTCCATCCGGTTCCGTGACCGGGGCACCCAAGATCCGGGCAATGGAACTGATCGACAGGCTTGAACCCTCATCGAGAGGAATATATACCGGAGCCATCGGCTTCATGCAGCCCGATCGGGATATGGTGTTCAGCGTAGCCATCCGTACTCTCGAACTTGTCGCAGGCCATGGTATGTACGGTTCGGGAAGCGGTATCGTCTGGGATTCCGATCCGCAGCAGGAGTATGGCGAATGCCTGCTCAAAGCTCGTATTCTGACCGGCGCAGCTGGCGCAGGCTGCGGGATTTTCGAGAGTCTGCTCTGGAACGGTCGCATGCTCTGGGCTTCCGAACATATCGAAAGGATGCGAGCATCGGCTGCTGGCCTCGGCATTTGTTTTGATGTCGGGCTTGCCGAACGCCTTCTGCAGGATCTTGATGGCGAACTTGCCGATCGAGGAGGGCGTTACAAGGTTCGGCTGGAGCTTTCGGTTGACGGATCCATGAGGGTTACGCATGAACAGGTTCCCGCATCTCCTTCCCTGGAGCCGCTCAGGCTCTGTCTTTGCGGGGAACCTGTCGATTCATCCGATATCCTTAGGTATCATAAGACGACTGCAAGGACATTCCCGGACCGCTTTTTCCGTATGGCGCAGGAACGCGGTTATGACGACGTCCTGTTTCTCAATGAACGGGGGGAAGTTGCCGAATCGGCTATTGCCAATGTGATCGTCCGCAAAGACGGGCGCTACTGCACGCCTCCGCGCTCTTCCGGGCTGCTTGCCGGTATCTGCAGGAATTATTTTCTCGATACGCGTACCGATTGCCGGGAGCAGCCGCTCTTTCCCGAAGATCTCGTCTCCGCAGACCTCATCTATCTCTGCAATTCTGTCAGGGGAATGCGCCGGGCCGTATACAATGGCGAGGTTCTTCAGGGTAACGGTTGATAAGAAAACGAAACAGGTTTATATTTACAGCTAAGGTCACAGCTTTCATCCACCATAATACCACGCCTTTTATGAGAGATCATACTCCCGATTTTAAAATGCATGAGCTGTCCGGCTCCAATAAGGCGCTTGTTGCCGGGACCGTTCGGCAGCTGCTCGAAAAACTCGCTGCGGATGGAAAGCTTGGCGCTGATTCGCTGCTCGAATTCTGGGTAGAAGTGCCCGGCGTGAAGCATTCGAGAGGGACCTTTCGAGGCGGGTTTCTGATGCCTGACAGTTTTGTTTACATCACCGATTACTTTCTTGCAGGCGAAATGTCGCTTGTGCCCATGCCGGCATTCTCCGGCAAAGAGGAGAGCGCCTGGGCCGATCTGTTCGACGAGTTGTTCTATCAGATCGAGATATTCACCTCTCCCGTTTCCGAGTCGAAAGGCATAACGCTTGAACTCTGGGCAGGAAACCGCCAGCGTCCCGAAGGCGAGTGGATCTACGCCGTGGATCGTAAGATAGAGCTGGGTTAATCTTTATCCGGCCAGTCGCAGATATCCCGGAGCTGGCACTTCCCGCATTCGGGTTTTTTTGCCTTGCAGGTATAGCGGCCGTGCAGCAGGAGGTAGTGGTGGAAATCGATGACCCACTCCTCGGGAATGATGGCGATGAGTCCTGCTTCAGTATTTTCGGGTTTTGACGTATGCACCAGTCCGAGACGGTTCGATACCCGGTGCACATGGGTATCGACCGGCATGACCGGCTGGCGGAAGGCATTGCTGAGCACCACGTTTGCCGTTTTTCTGCCGACCCCCGGCAGGCTTTCCAGCGCTTCTCTCGATGCGGGCACCTCTCCCTGATACTCTTCGACAAGTTTCCGGCTGACGGCAAGGATGTTTTTCGCCTTGTTGTTGAAATAGTTGATAGAGCGGACGAGGCTTGTGATCGAATCGAGATCCATCCTGCTCATCGCCGTCGCGTCGGGGCAGACTCTGAAAAGCTCTTTTGTAAGGATGTTGACCTGTTTGTCAGTTGACTGTGCCGCAAGAATGGTTGCGATAAGCAGCTGGAAAGGGGTTTCGTAAACAAGTTCGCTTTTCGGGTCCGGGTAGACCCGTCCGAGTATTTCCCTTATGACGGCGATTTTTTTCTCTGCGGCGATGGTCATGTGTGTTCAGTCGATGTTGTCGGTCTGCATGATTTTCCGTTCCGGAAGCAGGACTGCCGTCAGTTTGCCAAGGAGCGGATTTTCGTTATAGACGCAACCGGTGTCTATGGCTATGAGCCGGTCGAGCATCACCGGTTTGGGGACAGGCGTGTGTGCGCAGACCAGGGTTTTTTCCCACCGGTAGCTTCTGCTTTCAAGAAACGACGTTCTCATATGCACCCTTTGCCAGCAGAACTCTTCGGGTTTGTAATACTTCAGGTTGTCCGCGACAGACAGTTCGGGGTCCAGCCCTCCGTGGGCAAAGAAATAGTTCTCGGTTTCCAGAAAAGGGCGGCAGTTCCGCATGAAATCGACATGCTTTTCGGGAAGGTCGAGTCCGTCGTCGCTGCCGTACGAAAACAGGGTGGCCTGTCCTCCGTTATAGAACCAGCTTACAGGGTCCCGTGTATCAAGGTAATCCAGGTACATCAGTTCATGGTTTCCCATGAGAAAAAAACAGGTATGGCATCTGTGGAGTTCGATGAGGGTTTCGATCACCTCTTTCGAGCCTGGACCCCGGTCGATGTAGTCTCCGAGAAAAACAAGCTGATCGGAAGCCTGCGGTCCGATAGTGTCAAGCAGGTTCAGCAGGGAGCGATGGCAACCGTGAATATCTCCGATGGCAATGATCCTGTTGTTTTCAGAAGGTATGCTCTGCATCTGTCTGTTCGGTCTGTTCAACTGACAGGTTATTTTTCCGGTGCGGTTTTCTGCAGTTTCGCGGTCGAATGATCGATCAGCCCCCTGCCGTTTTTATGGATTTTTCCCTGTGCCTTGAGATCGTTGAAAATCGCGTCGAGAATACCGTTCACGAATTTGCTGCTTTTGTCTGTGCTGCTGAATTTTTTTGCAATCTCTATCGCTTCGTTTATCGAGACTTTCGGCGGTATGTCCTCGCAATAGAGGATTTCTGCAAGGGCCATCCGGAGGATGTTTTTATCGATAATGGCAATCCGGTTCATGTCCCAGTTGAAGGTATGATCGGCGATATAGCGGTCGATCTCATGCATATGCTCCTTTATGCTCCCGATGAGCAGGTTGAAGAACTTCATGGCGTTGGCGTCCTCGATTATTTCCGTGGTCAGGAGCCATCCGGCTGCGGAATCTATATCGGTGTCGCGGAGTTCGATGGTGTAGAGTGCCTGTAATATTTTTTCCCTGATCTGGCGTCGATAGGTTTTCATATAAGAGCGGTCGATTGAGTGTTACGGTTTGAGTATCGAATGGATAACGTATTCCGTCCGGCTTAAGTTTTCAAACAGTTCGGAAGGATTGTGTTTCCGGAGATCGTTTATGGAGAAGTTCCCGGTTGCAACAGCGATGGAGCGTCCGTTGAGCACGCGGGCGCAGGTTATGTCGTGGACGGTGTCGCCGATGATGACGATGTCTGAGCCGGTGAACCGTCTGCCGGTTATCCGGTAAGCGCGTTCGACCGCTACAGGCGGGAGATCGTTTCGATGCATGCCGTCGTCTGCAAATGCACCGAATGAAAAGTAGTGGTCGATACCCGGAAGATGGAGTTTGTGCCTTCCGGATGCTTCAAAATTGCCTGTGAGCAGACCCAGAAGGATGTCAGCGCGTCCGGCAAGGTTCCTGAGCAGTTCAGGTACACCTGACAGAAGGGTGATGTCCGATTTTTGCGTCTCTTTTCGAAATCTTCTGATGTAGGATTGCTTTGCCGCTTCGAACTTTTCTTCGATTTTTTCTCTTGCGATTCCGGTATCGCCGAGTACGTCATAAATGATGGTGCTGTCCATCCTGCCCGAAAAATCGTGTGTTGCGGCACTGCCTTCGGTGCCGTAGATTTCAACGAGCGCTTCCATGAGGATGCGCCTGTTGATGTTGCCCACCTTGAGCAACGTTCCGTCTATATCAAATAACACGAGTTTTTTCAGCATAAAAACCTACTGCGGGTTCAGAGCCCCGATTTTTCAAGGCGGACGGGAATGAGTTTCGACACCCCTTCTTCCTCCATGGTTACGCCATACAGTGCCTGGCATGATGCCATGGATTTCTTGTTGTGCGTAACAATAATAAATTGAGTGTTATTCTCAAATTTTTTCAAGAGTTTAATGAACCTCCCCACATTGGCGTCGTCGAGGGGAGCGTCCACTTCGTCGAGAATACAGAATGGACTGGGTTTGACGAGATAGATCGCGAAGAGGAGCGAAAGCGCGGTCAGGGCTTTTTCGCCTCCGCTGAGCTGTTCGATCGAGAGCGGCTTTTTGCCTCTGGGTTTCGCTACGATTTCGATATGCGCTTCGAGCGGGTCTTCGGAGCTGCTGACGAGCAGATCGACTTCGTCTTCAGGATCGAAAAGCTCATGGAAGATAGTGATGAAGTTTTTTCTTACCGCGGCATAGGTTTCCCTGAATTTCTGGAGCGCGGTTTTGTTAATTTCCTCAATAGTGCTGCGCAGCTGATTTTCCGCCGAGAGCAGGTCTGCTTTCTGGGCCAGGAGGAAATCGAGCCTCTCTTTTTCCGTTTCGTATTCTTCGAGCGCGAGTTCATTGACCGCTCCGAACTGCTCCCGTTGTTTCTGAAGGGTTTCGAGACGTTTTTCCTCCTCCGGCCGGTTAAAACCGCCGGGCAGTTCCGAAGGGTCGACGGCATCGAGATCGCAATTATGGCGGACCTTGACAGCGGTCAGAAGATGATCGAGCAGCTGTTCGGATCGGATCTGTTCATTCTGAAGTTCTGTAACCAGTTCCCGGCTTATGTCGTGTTTTCTTCGCAGTTCTCGTTGTGCGTTCCGGGCTTCCTGATTGCCTGCCTGCAGTTCGCGGCAGATTGTTTCAAGTGTTTTTTGCGATTCCTGTTCTTCTGCGGCTCTTACGAGATGTTGTTCCAGTTCGTTTTTCAGTTCCGCAGATGTCCGTTCTGTTTCTCCGATGCTTTTTCGGGTATCCGCAGCGTTACGTTCAAGCTTTCTGATATCATCCTCAACGGCTTTGAGGGTCTGACGCGAAGCATTGATGCTGAACTGCAGTTTTTCAAGTTCAAGCACCGCGTCACGGTGCAGACTCTGACGGGATTGCAGTTCATGGCTTGACCGGTGGTGCCTTGATTCGAACTCGGCGAGTATTTCCTGGGCTTTTCCGATGGATTGCTGCATGAGCCGGAGCTGCTGTTCGTGATGTGCTATTTCCGGTTCAAGCGCCTGGGTTTCCCGTTCGAGTTCTTCATGGCGCGAAGCGAATTCGGCAATCTCCTGCTCGGCCTGTTTGAGCATCTCCCTGCGAGAGTTTTCTTCAGCCTCGGCAAGGGCAAGTTTTTTTTCAAGATGCGTGAGTGCGTAGAGCAGCGGTTCGATCTCCAGCAGTTTTATTTCGGAGGCGATGGATTCCGATTTGCTTCGGAGCCCGATCAGTACCGATTCGGCTTTGTCGATCTGATCACTTATTTCGGACTTTTTTTTCATCAGAAGGTCCCGTTCGGCCTTTTTTCCGAGCCGGAGTATCTCGCTGTCTTGAGGACTGCCTCCGTAGATGATGCCTTTTGCGTTGAACTTGTCGCCATCCGGGGTTACGAATACCGATTCCATACAATGTTTCGAGAGTCTTTCCCCCTCTTCAAGGGTGTTGACCAGACAGCAGTTACCGATCAGCAGTTCCAGCGAAGGGGCGAGTTCTTCAGGAAAGCTCAGCAGATCGATCAGCCTCATGGTGCCTTCAGGCGCTATTTTCGAGCTGTCTTCAGGGGTTCTGACCAGATCGAGTACCAGAAAGTGCAGTTTGCCTTTTTTCGATTGCTGCAGGAGTTTCATTGCCTTCAGGGCTTCTTCAGGAGAACGGCAGACATAATAACTGAGCGCTTCACCAAGTGCGGCATGCACAGCTTTCCTGTGGGCGGCATCGAGTGCGATCAGGTCCGAAAGGCAGCCGGGCGCAGTTTCTCCGGCTTTATGCTTTTCGAGAAAGGCGATTCCTTCCGGCAGCCCTTCGAAATTTTGGAGAACGGCATTGAACAGAGCGATACTGTTATCGATATGGCTGCGTTCGGTTTTCATTGAAAGCATCTCTTCCCGATGGGTCTCTATAGCAGCCGAGATGTTCTCCATCTCACTGTTCAGTCGGGCTTCTTTCTCCTTTGCTGCCGCTATCCGGGATTTCTGAAGCGCTATCTCTCCTTCGATGTTTTTTCGGAGGGCCTGCTGGTTGCCTATATGAGCGGCGGCAGCGGATTTGGAAATCCCTGCCCGCTGCAGCGACGAGCGAAGGTGTTCGCTGCGGTTTTCAAGGTTTTGTCGAGCCAGCAGAAGCCTGCCGACGGTTTTTTCGATATCGGCGGCATTCCGTCTTTTTCCTGCGATTGCATTGCGCTGTTCCTGCAGTTCGGCGTTCAGCCGGTCATGTTCCGACAGGAGCAGGCGATATTCTTCCAGCTTCGCGTTACAGGAGATTTCAAGCGGCAGTTTCCGTTCGTCGAGTTCCTTCAGCCGACGTTCGATCGTGAGGGTTTTTTCCTGCTTCTCCTGAAGGGAAAGACGGCTGCTGCCATACGCGGCCGCGAGGTTTTTTTGTTTTTCCTCGAGCTGCAGCAGTTTTTTTTCAAGATCATGAATCGCCGTATTGCCTGCATTGAGACGTTTCCGGGCGAGGGAGAGCTCCTCTTCGCGCCGGAGCTGCAGCAGTTCGTTTGCCTGTAATCTGCTGTCGCTCAGTGCGATGGTCGCGGCAAGCTCGTGACACAAGGCTTCTTCGCGTTCGATCCGCTTTTTAAGAGGACCGAGTTTTTCGAGTTGTTCATGCAGGACGATCCCCCCGAGCAGAAGGTCGAGTTTCCTTATCTCCTCCCTGATCTCCCTGAGTTTTTCGGCTTTTTTTACCTGCAGTTTAAGGCTGCGTACCTTTTTTTCGACTTCGGCCACCACGTCGTCGACCCTGGAAAGGTCTCTCGATGCGCTTTCAAGCTGTTTGAAGGTCTGTTTTCTTCGCTGTTTATAACGGGTTATGCCGGCGGCTTCTTCGAAGAGTTTCAGACGTTCCTCGCTTTTGTTGCTGATGATCTCCTCGATCATTTTCAGTTCGATCACCGAATAGGCATCGCTGCCCATGCCGGTATCGGTAAACAGGTCGAGTATATCCTTGAGACGGCAGGGAACCTGGTTGAGCAGGTAATCGCTCTCCCCGTTCCGGTAAAGCCGGCGCGTTACCGTAACTTCCGTATATTCCACAGGCAGGACATTGCGGGTATTCTCGATAGTGATGGATACCTCGGTCAGACTGAGAGGTTTCAGGTTTTTCGAGCCGTTGAAAATGATGTTCTCCATTTTTGCCGAACGGAGCAGGGATGTGCGCTGCTCGCCGAGCACCCAGCGTATGGCGTCAACGACATTGGTTTTTCCGCAACCGTTCGGTCCTACGATGGCAGTGAGTCCTTTGTCGAAGGATATTCTTATCCTGTGCGCGAAACTCTTGAACCCGAAGAGCTCGATTTTAGAAAGGTACATGCATTCGCTCTTGTTTTACAATTCCGTTCAGGCGGATAGGAACAGCAGGGTAATATAATACGGGGTAAACCGGAAATACCCTTTGCGGCCCTTTATAAGTGACTGTGTTTCATGGTTTCGACTACAGCGAGCGCCTGTGTGGCTGCCCTTACATCGTGAGCCCTTATGATGGAGGCTCCGTTCAGGAGCGCGATGGTTTGCGCTGCAGTTGTGGCTTCGTGCCGTTCTTCCGGAGGCGGCGTTTTGCCGTTTTTTCTGATCGCCTCGCCGAGAAAAGACTTTCTGGATACTCCGGCAAGAATCGGATAGCCGAGTTTCCGCAGCCTTGAAAGGTTGCCGAGCAGCATGAAGTTTTCATCGACGCTCTTGCCGAAACCGAATCCGGGATCGAGTACTATGCTTTCGACTCCGGCATTTCGTGCCCTTATTGCGGCTTCCTTCAGGCATTCCATCACGGTTGCAGTCACATCGTTTTCAGTGCTTGTCGTTTCCTGGCTCCATTTCATGGCCTGCGGTGTGACGGGGGTGTGCATGAGCACAGCGGCAGCACGGTGTTTCCGGCAGACAGCAGGAAGGAGAGGATCAAAGTTGAATCCTGAAATATCGTTGACGATCTGGGCTCCGGCCTTTAGAGCGGCTTCGGCGACTTCGGCCTTGTATGTGTCGATGGAAATGAGCACGTCGGTTTGCTTCCGCAGCCTGGCGATGACCGGGAGAGTACGCCGTATTTCATCGACTGCAGCGATGCGTTCCGCGCCGGGACGGGTTGATTCTCCGCCGATATCGATAATGGCAGCTCCTTCCCGCACCATCTGCAGGGCGTGCTCTACCGCCAGATCGATATCAGGCAAACCGGCCTGGTCGCCGAATTTTCCGCCGTCGGAAAACGAGTCGGGAGTGAGGTTGACAATTCCCATGACGGCCGGGCTTTTGCGCAGGTCGAGCATGGTGTCCCTGCAGTCGAGCAGGTAATGTTCCTGACCGGAGTGTTTCATGTTATGCCGAACGGTACAGGTGTGAATGAGAGCATGAAAATGAGAATGGCTATCCAGCCGACAGCCATTCTCCGGCTGTCGAGCCGATGATCGAACGCGGTCGGCGGGTGTCCGGTGCGGATTACCCTCCAGAGTATGATAAACCAGAACATCCACCCGGGCCATGACCACTGCATGATGGTTTCGGGAATCGGCAGACGCAGTTCGGGAAGGAAGAGCGCTCCTGTCAGTTCGATAAACGAGGGAAGGGCGAGCAGAAAGATGAACCATAAAAAAACCGAGGCGGCTTTCAGGTGACCTTTTCTGCCGAACATGGCGTAGATGATGTGGCCGCCGTCAAGCTGTCCGACGGGCAGCAGGTTGAGGGCCGTCACGAACGAGCCGATCCATCCTGTAAAGAGGAAGGGGTAATGGTACATTTCAGTCATCGGGGGCAGCCGATCCGGACGGATCGACTGTTCGAGCAGCATCCAGAGCAGGTTTTTACCCAGATAAAGGGTGCCTTCCGGAGGGTTGTCCGGGATGCCTCCCATAGCGATGTATTCCGGATGAACAGTATAGATATGGCTTTCCGGCGGAAGATTGAGAAATCCATAAACCAGCAGGCCGAGGGATACCGCGAAGCCCGCGAGCGGGCCGGCGGCTCCGGTATCGAACAGCGACTTCGTATCGGGTATCCGTTCCCTGATTTTAATGACCGCGCCCATGGTTCCGAGATTGAGCAGGAATGGCAACGGAGGAACGGGAATGAAGAACGGCAGGGTTGCCCGTATCCGGTGGTGAAGAGCCGCAAAAAAATGGCCGAACTCGTGTACGCCGAGGAAAAGAAGCAGCGATGCCGCATAGGGTGCCCCCTTTGCGAGGTCGGAGAGAAATATTGCAGGGTTGTCGAGCCTTACGGGATGGCCCGACCAGAACGCTCCGGCCCAGAGCGTGCAGAAAGCGGTGGCGATAAACAGGCTGATGTGAAGAAAATATCGCTGTTCGGCGAGTATCGAACTTCTGATATGCACTGAAGAACTCATATAGGGCGGATAATCCGGATTAAAGCCGAGCCTGGGAAGCAGGCACAGGTACCTGGTGTAAGGTATATGCTTTCGTGAAGAAACAAAAACGGGATATCAGCCGGGAAGCGATTTTCCGCTTTTGATTGACGGCGCCGGACCGGCGGCACGTCAGCCAGCCCGGAACCTGCCGGATGTGATCGTTATGTTTTCGTTCTCAGTGTTTTTCGTCGTTCTTCTGCTTCTTTTCTCCGAAAGTTGCAACAAGCCCGCGAACCAGATCCTCTTTTTCGGTATCGTCAAGTTTCGCTTCGGGGTGGGCCGGCAGATAGAACCACGGGGGCATTTTTCCGCGGCGAACCTCTTCGGCCGCTTCATCGCCTTCGTTTTTCCCTTTGCGTCCCCATTCGGATACGTTGAATTTCTCTCTCCCGATGTTCACATCGATCTGTGCAAGCCATGATGCAGGGGCGATGTTGCTGTACCATGGCCAGTCGGTTTCGTTCGAGTGGCAGTCCCTGCAGGCCCGGAAGAACAGTTCACGGGTTCCCGGCGAATCCCAGGATGGTTCGCTGGTGACAGGGGGATTCCGGTGATCGCGGCCATATGGTATGACCTGAATTGCGGCAAAGACGATAATCGCCCCGGTTGCAAGTTTTCCGATGTTCATTGATCCGTTCTCCTCTGGCTTGTTGTTTTCGATGGTATTGTTTTTGCTGTGTCGAAACGGACGGTCAGAACGCTTGTCGGCCATGAGTGATTGATTGTGTGGCATCCTGATCCTGCGGCTGATTCCGCTATCAGGCTCAGCTCCGGTTCCGAGTAGAATTTCCTTGCCGAGGTCAGTCCGTCCATGGCGAAAGCCGGAATGGATTGCAATGCGGCCACCAGTGGCATGCCGATGCCGAGCAGAAGATCTCGATATCCGTCGATGCCAATGAATGCCGATGATCCTCTTGCAGCCGAAGCAGCTATCATGACGGCAATTTCTCCCGGCGAGAAATGGTGGAGGCTGTGGGAGATAAGCGTGATGTCGAATTCCTCTTTACAGGATTCATCCAGTCTGCAGGCGTCAAGCAGAAGGAATTGCACCGGGAGTTCCCTTCGGCGAGCCTCATTTTCGCCTTGCTCGATGTAGAGCGGAACGATATCCGAGGCGGTCACCGACAGGGGCAGATTCTGCCTGGCGGCTTCTGCGGCAAGGGCCAGGGCGAGTCCGCCTGATCCGCAGGCTATTTCGATCAGCCGGATCTTCCGTTGCTTTTTCGATGAGAGTTCGCGAACCAGCGGAAAAATCAGTTTCGCATAATGGGTATACAGCCCCATGAATCTGTTCTGGCGGTCAAGCGCGCGGACCAGTTCGAGTCTCTCTGGCATTGGAACTGAAAGGCTGTCCATGATTTCAGTTTCATCGGTACGCAGGCTTCTGTCAAGCAGATCCTCGATAAAAAAACTTCCCCCAAGCTTTTTCGATACGGCAGATCGTTCTGCATAAAACCGTCGCATGAGGTTGTCCGTCTTCCTTCCGAGCTCGGAGGTATCGTTCCATGACGGTGGTAATGCCCTGCTTTCACGGAGCAGATCGAGCGCCATGTAACCAGCGGTTCTTAGTTGCAGCATGATGTGCAGGAATATCGGGTTGTGCCGAGGGTCATACTGTTCGGCGTTCTGATAATATAAGAACATGAAGCCGGATGCGGAAAGTTCAGCCGGCTTCGTTTCTCCTGAATGAAGTTGTTCTGTAAGTCCGCAGTTTCCGGTATGCGTCCGAAAAGCATTTTTTTTCGGGGGAGTGGGTTATGGGAATTTTTAAAAAAGATTTTTGTTTTCAATTAACTGATACTAAATTGGTATCAATTAAGGAGGCTGCCATGAAAGTACTGACCAAAAATACTGATTACGCAATCCGGTCCCTGCTCACCCTTGGCGCTGCCAGAGGTGGCTATCTCTCGGCGAGGGCTATTTCCCGGGAGCATGATATTCCCTACCAGTTTCTTCGCCGCCTTCTTCAGGAGATGATCCGCCATGATCTTGTGGTTTCGAAAGAGGGCGCGAGCGGCGGCTTCAAGCTGGCAAAAGATCCGGACGAAATACGGATCAGGGAGCTGATAGAGATTTTTCAGGGCAGGGTGCAGGTCTCGGAGTGCATGTTCCGCAGGCAGATATGCTCAAATCGCGCACGCTGCGTGCTGCGTCATGAGATCATGCGTATCGGGCAGGTGTTCGGGAGGGAGTTCGACAGCATCACGATAGGCAAACTGATGCGCGATCTGGATGCAGCCAACACAAGGAGTGCTCACGGATGCATTCCGGCAGCCGCTGCGGCAGGGGAGAACGGAGCGATTGCAGGGAAAGAAAGGGATATGAAGAACGAACCACAAAGGATGACACAGGCATGAAACGACAGATAATCACCATAGATGAAAGGAAATGCACCGGGTGCGGCGACTGTATTCCGGGATGTCCCGAAGGGGCGCTGCAGCTTATCGACGGCAAGGCGAGGCTTGTGAGCGACCTTTTCTGCGACGGGCTCGGGGCCTGCATAGGGCATTGCCCGACAGGGGCCATGAGGATCGAGACAAGGGAGGCGGAGCCTTACGACGAGAAACGCGTCATGCGCGAGAGCATCATCAGGGGGGGGGCAAACGTGATCGCCGCCCATCTTGTCCATCTTCGCGATCATGGGGCTCACGATTTTCTGCGTGAGGCGATCGAATGTCTCGAAGAAGAGGGTATCGGGAATCCGCTTGAGCATGTTATCGAAGCTTCGCATGCTGCGTCGTGTCATCAGACGGAACATGCGCCATCTGCACATCGCCATCATGGCGGGGGATGTCCCGGCAGCAGGACCATGGACTTCCGTTCCGCTAACGGACAGGCTTCGGCAACACCTGCTGAACGCGATATGCCGGTGTCCGGCGAACTGCGTCAGTGGCCGGTTCAGCTGCACCTTGTCTCCCCCCTGGCGCCTTATTACGAGGGTTCTGATCTGCTGCTCGCCGCCGACTGCACGGCCTTCGCTGCGGGTGATTTCCACCGCAGGCTGCTTCGCGGCAGAACGCTTGCCGTTGCATGTCCGAAGCTCGACAGCGGCATGGATGTCTATGTCGAAAAGCTTGCTGCCATGATCGATCATGCGCGCATCAACACCATCACTGTCGCCATCATGGAGGTGCCATGCTGCGGAGGGCTTATGTCGATTGTGTCCGAAGCGCTGAAGCGCGCAAAGCGCAAGGTTCCGGTCAGGAAAATAGTGATCGGCGTGCAGGGCGACACGCTGGGAGAGGAGTGGGTGTGAAATGCTGAAGGACGCACTTGGAGGGTATCGCGGCACAGCTGACGAGATTACGAAGGTAATCGCTCGTCGCCCGGAAGATGCCGAAGGTTGGTATAATCGAGCCAATGCGCGCAGCAGCACGGGCGACTATGGGGGCGCCGAGGCGGATTATACCATGGCGCTGAAGCTTGGATTGCGGTTCCGGGAGGCGATTGCCGCTTACGGCAACAGGGCAATCGCACGGGCCGAGCTTGGAGAGATCGACGGCGCCATCGAGGACTGCACGGCGATCATAGATCGCCGTCCGAACAACAAACGCCTGCTCTGTACGGCGTTCATGCAAAGGGCTTTACTGAAAGAGAAGAAAGGGGACAGTGAGGGCGCGGCAGGTGACAGGACGATAGCCGATCTTCTGTGTCCCCGTAATTAAAAAACAGGGAACTTTCCCGAAAACAACACAACGGAGGATAAGACTATGGGAATGTATTGCGATCAATGTCAGGAAAGCGTCCGGGGTACAGGCTGCATAGCGCGCGGCGTGTGCGGCAAGGACGATATGACCGCGAAACTGCAGGACGTGCTGGTTTATGCTGCCGAGGGGCTCGCGCTCTGTGCTGAAGCGCTCGAAGGACCGGTTCCGGCAGAGTACGGCCGCCTCGTCAGCGAGTCGCTTTTCGTGACGGTCACCAACACCAATTTCGACGACGATGCCATCGTCAGCCAGATATGCCGGACGCTCGACAAGCGCGATGAACTGAACGCCATGCTGACGTCGGTTCCGTCGCACGACGCCGCAAACTGGAACGGGCGCACGAGGGATGAGTTCCTGGAGAAGGCCGTCACCTGCGGTATCGAAGCTCTCAGTGAAAACGAAGACCTGCGTTCGCTCAAAAGCCTTGTGCTCTATGGCATCAAGGGGCTTGCCGCCTATACCGACCATGCCGCCGTGCTCGGCTACGAGGATCAGGAGATCTACTCGTTCTATGTGAAAGGTCTTGCATCGCTTCTGAAGGATCTCGATGCCGACCGGCTTACCGCACTGGTGCTCGAAACCGGAGCCGTCGCCGTGAAAGCCATGGCGCTGCTTGACAAGGCCAATACCGAAACCTATGGGAACCCTGAAATCACGACAGTGAAGACCGGTGTGGGTACGAATCCCGGTATTCTCATCTCCGGACACGACCTCCGCGACATGGAGGATCTGCTCAAACAGACAGAAGGCACCGGTGTGGACGTCTATACCCATTGCGAGATGCTGCCGGCACACTACTATCCATCATTCAAGAAGTACAGCCACTTCGTCGGCAACTACGGCAACTCATGGTGGGCGCAGGATCGCGAGTTCGAGTCGTTCAACGGCCCTATACTCATGACCACCAACTGCATCGTGCCGGTTCGCGAGTCGTACCGCAACAGAATGTACACCACCGGCATGGCCGGGTATCCCGGCCTGAAGCATATCGAGGCACGTCCTGAAGGCGGCCAGAAGGACTTCTCGGCCCTTATCGAACAGGCAAAAACCTGCCCTGCGCCGAAAGAGATCGAGAACGGAGAGATTGTGGGCGGTTTCGCGCACAACCAGGTGCTTGCACTTGCCGACAAGGTGGTTGATGCCGTCAAGTCAGGTGCAATCAAGCGGTTCGTGGTGATGGCCGGATGCGATGGACGGCACAACTCGCGCCAGTACTACACCGACGTTGCAGGCGCGCTGCCGGATAATACCGTCATCCTCACTGCAGGTTGCGCGAAGTACCGCTACAACAAGCTGCAGCTCGGCGATATCGGCGGCATTCCGCGCGTGCTCGACGCAGGCCAGTGCAACGACTCCTACTCGCTGGCGGTGATTGCGCTGAAGCTCAAGGAGGTGTTCGGTCTTGAGGACATCAACGACCTGCCGATTTCCTTCGACATCGCCTGGTACGAGCAGAAAGCCGTGACCGTGCTGCTCGCCCTGCTCTATCTCGGCGTCAAAGGCATCCGTCTCGGGCCGACGCTGCCGCAGTTCCTTACGCCCAACGTTGCCGCCGTTCTTGTGGAGAAGTTCGGTATCAAACCGATTGATACGGTTGAAGCTGACGTTGAGGCCATGATGGCCGGGAACTGAGCGATTGGCAGTATTACAATAGCCAGTTCATCGAAGCCGTTCCGGTGTGGTTTGCCGGGGCGGCTTTTTTTTTCAGTTACTGAGCCAAAGCAAGGGTTTTGATATACCGTTCAAGGCGACATCGAACCCTTGATGTTTCACAATGAAGGGGTATTGTGCCGGGATAGCTTCTTTTGTCATATGAATCGCGTATATTTTACCTGTATACGATGGATCCGCCAGTCCGGGGAACTTAGCATTTCCTTCCATCACCTTCCTGATCTTAATCCAAACCTGGCTATGGCGTATTACAGGAACATCTGCTTCGTCGAGGCTCCGCAGGCGATTGTGACGCCGTTTCCCCGATTCATCAGCGACTGTATCGGCGTCTGCTATCTCGCCAGCGCTGTGGAGGATATCGCCGAAAGCATGGCGATGCCCGATAACTATTACAACGAAGGGATTTTCGACAGTTTCGAGCGGCTGCTGCAGGAGCGGCCGTTCGATCTTGCGGCCATCTCCTCGATGACCGGCGGCTTCAACAACGCGGTGAAGCTTTCGCGGATTGCCAGAAAATACGGCGTCACGGTGGTGATGGGCGGCTTTCATCCGACGGCGATGCCCGAGGAAGCGCTCGATCATGGATTTGCTGATCTGGTGGTGATCGGCGAGGGGGAGGCAACCTTCCGGGAACTGGTCGAGAAAGGGCCGTCGCGCGACGTGAAAGGGCTCTGCTGGAAAGAGAACGGCACATTTGTCCATACCGGAATTCGGGAGTTGATCAGGGATGTGGATTCGATCCGCTTTCCGCTCCGCTCGATCCGGCCCGAGCGGTTCGGAGAGAAGAGTCATGACTATACTATCGAGACAATATACACTTCGCGTGGCTGCCCCTGGAAGTGTTCGTTCTGCGCCAATGACAGGATGCACAAACAGTGGCGTGGCCGGAGTGCGGAGAATGTGGTTGAGGAGATTGCCCTGATTCACGATCCGAAGAAGAAAAAGCTGCTGAAAATCTGGGACGCCAACTTTCTGACCAACATCAAACGGGTCGAGCGGATTTGCGACCTCATGATCGAGCAGGGGTTGACCAATTTCAGGATTGTCACCGAGACCCGTGCCAGGGATGTGATCAGGTCTGAACGTATTCTCGGCAAGTTGCATAAGGTCGGACTGAGAAAGGTAGGACTCGGTATCGAGAGTCCGAACCCTGCAACTCTCGAGTTGATGAACAAGCAGAATACTCTCGACGATATTTCCAGGGCTATAGAACTGCTTGGAAAACACGATATCGGCGTCGAAGGCTATTTCATTGTCGGGCACCACAGCGAGACCGAAGCCGATACGATGGTTTATCCGGGTTTTGCCCGGGCACTCAGCCTCAGGAATGCGCTGTTCATGGCAATGACGCCCTATCCAGGTACGAATATTTATGAGGAGTACCGCAGTCAGGACAATATTACCTCTTTCAACTGGGACCTCTATAACAACTTCTGTCCGGTGGTGAAGACCGAGGGAATGAGTAATGCCCGATTGATGACGATGATGCTATACTGCTATGTAGCTTTCTTCAATTACCGAACCATGATGCAGGAGGAGAGCGAGAGGGGGATACTGCGGATATTCCTGAGGGATTTCTGTCAGTTCGTTTTTCTGACACTTGTTAACCGGAGTCTGACCACACAGGAGATTGAGTCGACGATCTATGAAGCGTACGAACGTTTCGCGAGTACGGAACCCCGCATCGACTATCCCTCCGGAAGGAGGCTGAAAGAGCCGGTTTCTGTTTTTCTCGAAGAGAGTGGTGGCCGGTGTATCGAGTTTCGCATGACCCAGGAGGCCGATCGGCGGGCGCTCACTATCCGGGAGGTTTCCGGAAGTGTCCCGGGTGTCGGGCCGGTTGTGAACATCAGGGCGGCTGTCGAGGCTACGGTATCTGTGTCGGCGGAGGTTGTTATGCGTTTTCTGTACAGAAAAGAGCTTATGCGCTACAATTCTTCCGTTAAACCCTGTCAGGTTCTTGCACTCGCAGCCGATCGAGACATACGTCGCGCAGTGGTCGCATTCTATCGCCTCTATCGGGCATGTGCCCGGAGAAAATGATGAATGCGGTCATTGCTCCTGAAAATATTGACGCCAGGACTCGTGGCGGATGGCAGGGTGGTTGTTGATATAAACCTTGCTCTGGTTGCCGGTTCCGGAACCATTTCCTGATGAATCGGAGGGCCATCCAATGATGCAGACGTGCAGGTCGATTCTTTTGGTGCTGCTGCTGGCGCTTGAACTTGCCGGTTGCAGTTCCTCTTATCAGGCTGATCTTGTTCAGCCGTTACGCTCATTCCTCTATGCTACCGACCGTGCCCGCTCCGGTGAACAGCATCCGGCGGATTTCTATGGTACCGACAGGGGTCCCCTGCAGTACGGAAGCTGCACGGTCGCCATACCGAAGAGGCATCGCATCGCCAATTTTGAAATGCCGCACGAACGGTCGCATCCGGAGCGGTATTTCACGCTTCAGTCGCTCGATACGCTCGATCAGCAAAGCTTTTTCAGTGAGCTTGCCCATTTACGCCGTTCCGGCAGGCAGCTTGCCGTCCTTGTTTTTGTCCACGGGTACAGCATCTGTTTCGAGGAAGCGGCCCTGCGCCTGGCCCAGATAAGCACCGATCTCGATTTCAGGGGAGTTCCGTTGCTCTACAGCTGGCCTTCAGGGTGTTCCGTGAGGCTGTACCGTGAAGACGAACGGAGCGTTGCCGCCTCGGAAGGAAACCTGTACCGTTTTCTTGCCGGCATCGCGGAGCGTTCAGGTCCCGGGGAGATCAGCCTTCTTGCCCACAGTATGGGAACCCGCGCCATGAGCGCGGCTTTTGCCCTGCTTGCCAGAGAGCGTCCCGAACTGCTCCGCCGATTCAGGGCCGTCGTGCTTGCCGCGCCCGACATCGACGGGGAGCGTTTCCGCAATGAGGTGGGGCCGGCTCTTGCCGGCAAGGGAGTGCCGGTCACGCTCTACGCTTCACGGTCCGACAAGGCGCTCAGGATTTCCGAAAGCGTCAACGGTAATCCCCGTGCGGGGGAGGTGAAGGAGATTCCGGTTATTGTTCCGGGCATTGAAACCGTCGATGTCACAGACGCCAGCGACGGTTTTCTCGGACACTCATATTACGGGCAATCGAGAACGGTGCTTGGAGATATGTTCTACATCATCAATCACGGGCTGCCCGCCGCGGAAAGGTTTTCGCTCGAACCTGTCGATACCGTCGCGGGCAGGTACTGGAAGTTCCGTAAATAGTTTTGTGGTCGCAGAAAGGAGGTGTTCCGGAAGATTGCCTGCCGGCATCACGGATTATATGACATTGACCGTTTTGTTTTCAGGGCGTGAAGACCGGACGCCTTCGGCATGATGACGGCGACCGGTCTTTCGTGATGCTGGATGTCGGGTTTTTCTCCTACTCTTCAGTTTCTCCCATACCGGACTTTTCCATCTCTTCGGCAAGGTTGACCTCCTTTATGGTATACCCTGCAGGAACCTCGAATTTTGATGCCGGAACCGCGGCATTTTCTTCGATTTTCGACGCCCTCATGGAAATATCGCCCATCTCGCTCTTCAGTACTATGTTCTTGTACATGACACCGAAGACACGGGCATCGGGTTGTTCCTTATTGAGAGCGACGGAATACTTCCTGCCGGTAACTCCGGCGATTTCCTCGGTTCCTTCTTCACGGTAATCGAAATTCTTTTTCAGTTCATTTACGTCAATGGCTTTGCTCATCATCAGGGCCATCTCGCGCATCTGGCGCATATCTGTTTTCGTTGCTTCCTTGCTTGTTTCATCTTTGCCGTTGAGGGTTTTTTTCAGCTCGTAGGAAAGCGCGTAATCACCGTCGGTAATATCCATACGGTGTTCATAGGTTTTCATACCCATGACATTGGTCTCCGTAACGGTCTCCTTCGCTTCTTTTCGGCCGTAATCATCGAAATACAGTGTTTCGGTAGTGGTGGAAACGCCCATCACGTTCATCGGTTCGAAATGTACGATTCCCGATTTGATCTCGTACCGTTTCGGCCGGGATTCAGACGATAATTGCGATACGGCATCGGTGACCGGGTTATCAGATTTTGAACAGCCGGTGATCAGTGTCACCGCCGAAAGCAGAACAATGCCCGCAGCGCGGTTGAAAGCGTTTCTCATGATGGGTCGTTTTAATGGGTGTGAGACCGTATAGGGCTCATTTATATAAATTTACCGGTTGAATATACGATACCCTCCCGATTAAAAAAAGAGTATAAGCAGATCAGTGCTGCTGGCTTTACGATGTGATAAAAAGTGATAAATAGTGTATTTATTCGGCAGGTTTATATTTCCGTATGCGGATCATAATAGCTGTACCGGAAGTGTGCTTTCGGTACAGTATTTATCGAGCCTGTTTCTGATTGAGGATGGACGACGGAAATGGGGGATTATCTGACGCCTTCCAGCACTTTCGGGTTGAGCCCGTGATGACGCTCGAATTCGTCGAGCTGGTTGCGCAGATGGTTGCGGAAAGCGAGGCTCGTAACCAGGTTGATGAGCTTTCTCGGGTTGTACCAGGTTCTGGCGAAGATATGCCGCCATGAGTATATGTCGGTATAGCTCTTGAGTACCTTGTACTGAAAGAGCAGGGGATCGTAACGCTCGGATTTTATGACCAGATGCAGGGCGTTGTATTTTTCCCAGTCTTCGTCGGTTATCAGACCCTTGTTTTTATAATCCCAGTACATCTGTGTTCCAGGATAGGGAGTGATGATCTGGAAAATCGGCATGAAAAGATGGTTTTTCGTGACGAATTGTACGAGTTCGTCAATATCCTCGAAGGTGTCGATTGCCGGGTTGAACAGGAAGTTCCCCTGAATGTTCAGGCCGGCTTTCCGGCAATCCTCGATGATTTTCGAGTATTTTTCCGCGGAGTTTACATGCCCCTTGTTGTATGCTTCGAGGGTGCTCTGCTTGATGGATTCAAGACCTGCAAGCACAAAATTGCAGCCGGCGTCCACGAGCTTTTTGACGGTTTCAGGGTCTTCAAGGAAGTTCACGCTCAGAAAAACACTGAATGTAATATTGCACTCCTTGAGCAGATCGAGCGATTCCCAGAGCTTTTTTTTGTTGATGCCGAGATTTTCATCGGTCAGCATGAACCAGGGTTTCGATGAACGGCCGTTTTCCTTGAAGAAATATTTTTTTGCGGCGTCTACCTGCTGCTTGAGCAGTTCCGGCTTCTGTGAGCGATATTGTTTTCCCGTGAAGTTCGGTGTTACGCAGAACGAACAGTTGAAAGGGCAGCCGCGAGTGAGATAGATGGGAATGGATTTCGTGCCGTCAACCTTTCCCCGTCTGGATACTTTCGCTATACGCGCATAGTCGATCGGGGTGATTTCTTTGACCGGCGGAAAATCTTTCGAGTTGTATACCGGTTTCAGACTTCCTGCGGCCACATCGTCGAGCACCGTTGTCCAGAGATTGTCTGCTTCTCCAATGACGATGCTGTCGGCATGTTTTGCGGCTTCTTCGGGATTGAAGGAGATATGAAGTCCACCGAGGACGACTGTTTTTCCATGCGCCCTGAAGGTATCGGCGATTTCATATGCCCGGGTGGCTTCAAGCGTCCGGGATGTGATGCCGACAAGATCGTAATCGCCGTCATACCTGATCGGATCGTGAAAATGCTCGTCGACCAGTTCGATTTGATGCTGAGCCGGTGTCAGACTGACAAGAACCCCGAGAGCCATGTGAAACAGGGGTTTCTGGTTGCTGTCGTCATCCATTTTGCCCTGTGGCGAAACAAGCAGGATTTTCAGAGATCTTGTCTCTTCTGGTTTCAGCATGTACATCCGGAGAAACGAACAAAAGTTGAATAAAACTCCGATGGAACCCGGTAATAACAAATTGATGTATGAAGGATTCCTGTTTCAGCTCAGCCTGTAAAGATAGGTCAATTTTCCGGAAAAAAAAGGCGCTCTCTGTACACATTTGGCCTCTGCCGCCGAAATACGTCGGGAATTCGAAGATTGTTTACAGGAGAGACCCCGCTTTTTCTCTCTCTTTCATTTTAGTATATTCCATGCTTCAAGTTTTGATGCGTCCTGATTGTTTTCGATTACGGGCGCGAATTTTTTTCACCCGAAGAGAAACTGTTTTTATGCCTCGTTATACTCCCGAACAGCTTGCTAAACGAAATGCATCGATCTGGACCGATATACAGATCATTCTCGCCCCCATCCAGTTTCTGATTTTCGTATCCGGCGTGGCCATTACTGCGCTTTACGCAAACGGACTCTTTGTTACAGACTTTTACTGGGTCAGCGTAGCCATTCTTTTTAAAACCCTTTTTTTTGCGTTGCTGTTCATTACCGGCATGTTTTTCGAAAAGGAGATTTTCGATAAATGGGTCTATTCGAAAGAGTTCCTCTGGGAGGATATCGGAAGTACGATAGCGGCGGGATTTCATCTGCTCTATTTTGTGCTGGCTTACCTTGGCTATCCCGAGGATGTCCTGATCTGGGAGGCTTTTCTTGCGTATTTCACCTATGTGATCAACGCGCTTCAGTATCTGGTGCGCATCATTCTTGAAAAACACAACGAACGGAAACTCAGACTCGAAGGAAATATCTGAGTTTTTCGGTTTCAACATAATCCGATTGATAAGGCAGACGACCTATGAAGTACACTTTCACTACCCTCTGGAACGTTACGTTTCTTTTCGTAGGACCTTTCTGGTTCATGCTTGCGTGGATGATCTGGTCATCCGGGCAACTGCAGACCCTCAGCGACCGGATGACCTATCTCGCGGTCGTTATTCCCGGATTCATAGTCATTTACCTGTCAGGTTTTTTCATTGAAGGGTGGCATAAGAAGAAAAAATCGAATACGTGATACAGCAGATCTAATTTAACCAGCCGGCAACCGGTAATAAAGAAGCAGCAGTTACTCATGCAAAATCTCTGGAACAGTGCCGATTTTCAGCGCTCCGTAGACCGTCAGCTCAGCGATAACGATATTCCTGCAGAACTTGCGGAACTGGTTTATGCCTCCCGCCTGCTCGGGAGCGAAAGTTCTCTGGTGATGCACGGCGGCGGCAATACCTCGGTAAAGAGCGAGTTGCGCGACATAATCGGTAACAGTGTGAATGTCATTTTCATCAAGGGCAGCGGAGTTGATCTTGCCGCTCTCGATGCTCACGATTTTACGCCTGTCCGCATAGATCCGCTCCGGAAACTCCAGCATCTCTACGCGACAGGCAAGCGGCATAGCGACGACGATATACAGCAGTTCTCGACAAGGGAGTTCAAAAACTTCCTCTATCTGAATCTCTTCTATCTGACCGATCACATGGTGAAAAACTCGCTTTCACCTTCGATCGAGACCATGCTTCACGCTTTTCTGCCGCACAGGTTTATTTTTCATACGCATGCAACGGCCCTTCTGACGCTCAGCAACCAGCCGGATGGGGAAGCGCTTTGCCGGGAAACCCTTGGGGATCTGTTCGGCATGGTTCCCTATATCAAACCGGGTCTCGGACTTGCGCATTCTGCCGCCGAAGCTTACGGGCACGATTCCGCGATCAGGGGTCTGGTGCTGCACAAGCACGGTCTGGTCACCTTTGCCGATTCTGCGGCCGAGGCCTACGGGTTCATGATAGAAAGCGTCACAAAGCTTGAAGAGCGTATAGCCCGGTCGGGGAGAAAGCAGTATGAGGCAGTTCCGCTTCCCCCGGTCGTTGCTTCACTTGAAGAAGTCGCTCCGGTAATCAGGGGGGCGGTCGCCGAGGAGAGAAGTCCGGGCTGCAGGCAGTACGATCAGTTCGTGCTGGATTTTCGCTCATCCCCGGATATTCTGGATTACGTGAACAGGCCTGATCTTGCGGAAGTGAGCGGAAGAGGCGCCATGACGCCCGATTTCATCATCCGTACAAAGAATCGTCCGCTTGCAGTCCCCGCACCCGACGCAGCTGACATCGAGGGGTTCAGGAACGTTGTCCGTGCTGCTGTTGAAGGGTATAAGGAGGAGTACAGGGCTTATTTCGAGCGCCAGAAAGAGGCTTCCGGCATGCAGGTTACGATGCTCGATCCTCTGCCGAGGGTGGTGCTTGTTCCGGGTCTCGGGCTTTTCGGGCTTGGCCGGACTGCCAGTGCGGCTGCGGTCAATGCCGATATTGCTGCAAGTACCGCATCGGCCATTCTGGACGCCGAATCGGTAGGACGGTTCGAGTCCATAAGCGAGCGAGATGCTTTCGATATCGAATATTGGGAGATGGAGCAGGCCAAGATGAAAAAGATCCGTCACGATGTGTTTGCCGGAAAGGTCGCTCTGGTAACCGGTGCGGCGAGCGGCATCGGACTGGCCACTGCCAGGGCATTCAGGCAGCGGGGTGCCGAGCTGGTGGTTCTCGACCTGAACCCCGATGCGCTGGAGCTTGCGGCCAGAGAGATAGGCGAAGGCGTGCTTGCCGTAGCCTGCGACGTGACTGACCGCAAGGCTGTGCGAAGCGCCTTCGATTCGGTCTGTCGCCGGTTCGGAGGTGTCGATATCGTTGTGTCGAATGTCGGTGTGGCTCTTCAGGGCAGGATCGGCGATGTGGCCGACGATGTGCTTCGCCGGAGCTTCGAACTCAACTTTTTTTCGCACCAGTCCATTGCCCAGGAGGCGGTCAGGATCATGCGTCTGCAGGAAACGGGAGGGGTTCTGCTTTTCAACGTTTCGAAGCAGGCGGTAAATCCGGGGCCTGATTTCGGTCCTTACGGCCTGCCGAAAGCAGCAACCATGTTTCTTGTTCGCCAGTACGCGCTCGATCACGGACGCGACGGTATCAGGGCGAACGGTATCAATGCTGACCGCATTCGTACAGGACTTCTGACCGATGAAATGATAAAAACCCGTTCCAGGGCGCGGGGGCTCAGTGAACGGGAGTATATGGCCGGCAATCTTCTGCAGGTTGAGGTTACAGCCGAGGATGTTGCAGAGGCCTTTGTGCACCAGGCACTCGAAACGAAGACGACCGGCTCTATCGTCACGGTTGACGGCGGCAATATCGCTGCCGCGCTTCGTTAAGCTGAATTGATCGAATTACAAGACGTTAACCTGAATCAAAACTGAAACCGGAGACACCATCATGGCTGAATATGACAAGGATAAACAGGCCAAAGAGTACTATACCGATATTCCTGTCGAGAAATATGGGTTCTTTCTGAAAGGAGCGCATTCGCTCGACTGGGGCATGAAAAACCGTCTTTCGCGCATTTTCAGGCCCGATACCGGCAGGACCGTCATGTTCGCTATCGATCATGGCTATTTTCAGGGTCCGACCACCGGTCTTGAGCGTCCCGACGTCAATATTGTGCCGCTCATGCCTCATGCCGATGCCATTATGCTCACCAGGGGTATTCTGCGCACCACGGTGCCTCCTTCGCTTACAAAGGCGGTTGTCATGCGCTGCAGCGGCGGTCCGAGCATACTCAAGGAACTCTCCGACGAGCAGCTTGCCGTAGATATCGAGGATGCCATCAGGATGAACGTTGCGGCTATTACCCTCCAGGTTTTCATCGGCGGAGAGTTCGAAACCCGGTCTATCCGCAACATGACGAAGCTCGTCGACATGGGACTGCGTTACGGCATTCCTACCATGGCGGTTACCGCCGTCGGCAAGGACATGGTGCGTGATGCAAAATATTTCCGGCTTGCCTGCCGTATATCGGCCGAACTCGGAGCCCAGATCGTGAAAACCTACTATGTTCCGGAAGATTTCGAAACGGTCGTGGCATCCTGTCCGGTACCGATCGTGATGGCGGGAGGCAAGAAAATTTCCGAACTCGATGCACTGACCATGTCGTATCGGGCGATACAGGAAGGTGCTGCCGGTGTGGACATGGGCCGCAACATCTTCCAGAGCGACGCACCTCTGGCCATGATGAAGACGGTGAACCGTGTGGTGCACGAGAATATGGCGCCTGCCGAGGCTTACGAGTATTTTCAGAGCATCCGGTCAGAAGGCTGAGATCCGGATATAATCGGCTTTTCATCAATAATTGCATTTCAAAACAGGATCCCTGGCTGGTGGCTTGCATATATCCGGGGTCGTGAGAATAACGTTTTGTTTATTTTATGAATACTGAGGACATCAAGGGCTTTTTCGCTTCACCCGAACAGCTCGATATGGCAGACTATCTCACGCTCGAATACTATCTGGAGTGTGTCGGCGATATCGAGATGGCGCTTGCCCATTTCTGCAGCGAGCAGTCTACGGCACAGTGGAGACGAGTCGGGTTCGATGAAGATTTCAGACCGCTCTATGGCGCTAAGGTTATCGGCCTTACTGTCGAGGGAGAATTGCCCGGACTCAGTTATCCGGTCAAACACGCCGAAGCCGGTCCGGTTCATGCATGCCGGGTTACCATTGCGCATCCGTACCGTAATTTCGGTCCGAAGCTGCCCAATCTTATCACGGCCGTATGCGGGGAGGGTACGTTCTTTACCCCTGGAGTCCCCGTGGTAAAGCTGCTTGATATCGGATTTCCCGAGCCTTATCTGAATGCGTTCGAGGGACCGAGATTCGGTATCGAAGGGATACGCGATCTTCTGCAGGCATATGATCGTCCGATCTTTTTCGGGGTGGTGAAGCCCAATATCGGTTTGAAGCCCTCATGTTTCGCCGATATCGCTTATGAGAGCTGGCTCGGAGGTCTCGATATCGCAAAGGATGATGAGATGCTTGCCGATGTCGAGTGGTCTACGCTTGAAGAGCGCTCGCGCGAACTCGGAGTGGCCCGGTTGCAGGCCGAAAAGGAGACCGGGGTACCTAAAATCTATCTTGCAAACGTGACCGATGAGGTGGACCGTCTTATACAGCAGCACGATATGGCAGTGCGTAACGGGGCCAATGCGCTGCTCATCAATGCCCTGCCGGTCGGTCTGAGTGGAGTGCGAATGCTTGCCAAACATACAAAAGTGCCGCTTATCGGTCATTTTCCCTTTATTGCCTCTTTCAGTCGTATGGAGAAGTACGGGGTGCATTCCCGCGTCATGACCAAACTGCAGCGTCTTGCCGGTCTCGACTCCGTCATCATGCCGGGTTTCGGAAACAGGATGATGACGCCGGAAGAGGAGGTGATACTCAATATCCGCGAGTGCCTTCAGGATTTCGGCCATATCCGCCGTTCGCTTCCCGTGCCGGGCGGCAGCGATTCCGCATTGACGCTCGACACGGTCTACCGGAAAGTCGGCAGCGTCGATTTCGGTTTCGTGCCTGGACGCGGGGTATTCGGCCATCCTGGTGGTCCGAAAGCCGGAGCGAGGAGCATCCGTCAGGCATGGGAAGCGATCGAGCAGGGAGTATCGATTGAGTCTTACGCAGAAGGCCGTCCCGAACTGAAGCAGATGGTTGAGGGTGCCTGCAGATAGCTGGCCGGAACCGAACGCAAGTTACTGAACAGCCGATGGAAAAACTTTCTGGCAAGGTGGCGGTCATTACCGGATCGACACGGGGCATCGGCAGAGCTATCGCCTGCAGGTTTCTCGATGAAGGGGCTTCGGTGGTCATAACATCATCGTCGCAATCGAATGTAGATTCGGCTCTTGCGGGACTTTGCCGGGACCGCGTCTACGGTCACGCCTGTGATGTGAGTTCTCTTTGCGAAATGGAGCGTCTTGTCGAAGTATCGGTAGAAAGATTCGGCAGGATCGACTGTTTCATTAACAATGCGGGTATATCAGAACCCTTCGGTCCATTGTGCGCAGGTGATCCTGTTCTGTGGAGCAGGGTCGTCGATACAAACCTGAAAGGCACCTGTTACGGGTGCCGTGCGGCTATAGCATATTTTCTCCGTGAGAATGTTCCCGGCAAGATCATCAATATGGCTGGTTCCGGTACCGATCGGGGCTCGAATACCCCGTTCATCAGCGCATACGGATCGACGAAAGCGGCAATCGCACGATTTACCTACGCTGTCGCAGCGGAGTATCGACAGACGCCGATATCAATAATGCTGCTGCACCCGGGTCTTGTCCGCACCGGCATGGTAAGTGCCGAAAATCCGACTCCGGAGTTATCCCGGCAGCTTGCAACCTTCAACACCATTCTCGATATCTTCGCCCAGCCGCCTGATATCGCAGCATCCCTTGCGGTAAAGATGGCTTCAGGCTGGAGTGACGGTAAAACGGGATTATACCTTTCCGCGCTTGACGGGTGGGCAAAAAAGAGGTTGCTCTTTACCTATCCCTTCCGTAAACTGACCAACCGGATAGACCGGAGAACCTGTTAACCTTTCAGCAAGCGGAGTGATCCATGCGATACGGCCGTTTTAAACGTGTTTCGATCTGCCTCGTTCTGCTTATTCAGGCATTTCTGTTTCAGGGATGTTACAGTTTCAGCGGAGGATCGGTTCCGCCACACATGAAAACCGTTGCGGTGCCGGTATTCCAGGATCAGTCGCGTGCCGGTATTGCCCGTTTTCGCGCTGAACTTACCAGAAAGCTGACGGAAAAGTTCGAATCGCAAAGCCCGCTTCGTTTGACGCCATCTCGCGTTACTGCCGATGCGCTTCTTGAAGGCACCATTCTTTCGTTCAGTGACGAACCGAGCCAGCTCAGCAGCTCTACCGAACGTGCTCTGACCAACCGCGTTACCATTACCGTCCAGGCGACTTTTCAGGATCGTGTTAAAAAAAGCATTCTTTTTGAGCGGACATTCGCGGGGTTTGCCGATTATACGGCAGGAAGTTTTTCTTCGCAGCAGGATGCGATCTCGCTGTCGCTCGACATGATTGCCGCCGATATACTCGACGCAGTCGTCTCCGACTGGCGTTAATCCGATTCAGGTAAAGGGGTGGCTGCGGTGGAGAACGCACCAGGAGAAAAATACCGGTAGCGGCCTTTTTCTCCCGGTTATCTTCCGCTTACCTTTTCCGGTAAGCGGAGTACTCCTGAAGGCTTTTTACGCCGAATTCCTGGCGGCGGATGCAGTCTATCGCCTCGACCGATGCTGCTGCGGCTTCGATAGTGGTAACGAACGGTACGTTGCTCTGCACCGATGCCGCCCCTATAGCCTCCTCGTCATGCAGCGCTTTCTCACCTCGTGGCGTGTTGATCACGAAATCGATCTTGCCGTGCTTGATGATGTCGAATATGTTCGGTCGTCCTTCTTCGCCGACTTTGTAGACCTTCTTGCAGTCGATCCCGTTCTTCGTCAGGAACTGGTAGGTTCCTGCGGTAGCGACAAGGTCGAAGTCCATGCGGTAGAGTTCCCTGGCAATTGCGATGATGCGCTGATCCTTGTCCTGGTCGTTTACGCTGATGAACACCGCTCCTGATAGCGGCAGGTGCATGTTGGCAGCCTGGTAAGCCTTTGCGAAAGCTTCGGGAAATTGCTCCGCAAGACTCATGGCTTCGCCGGTCGAGCGCATTTCAGGGCCGAGGTAGACCCCTGATTTAACGAATTTCGAGAACGGGAAAACCGGTTCCTTGATGGCCATGTGCTTCAATCCGAGTTCATCACAGTCCTTCAGGTCATATTCGGCGCGCAGATCCGACAGTTTCTCTCCGAGCATGATACGTGTTGCTATCCTTACAACAGGAACGGCCGTGGCCTTGCCGACGAAAGGCACCGTGCGGCTCGCTCTCGGATTGACCTCGATAACGTAGACACTTTCATTCTGAACTGCATACTGGACATTCATAAGACCAATCACACCGAGATGTTCGGCAAGGGTACGGGTATAGGCCTTCATGGTTGCGATCACTTCCGGGCTGATATTGCGATAGGGAAGGATCGATGTTGAATCTCCGCTGTGAATGCCTGCGGCTTCGACATGCTGCATGATGCCGCTGATGACACAGTCAGTGGTATCTGCAAGAGCATCGATGTCGAACTCGACGGCTGTTTCAAGGAACCTGTCGATAAGGAGCGGGTATTTTTCCGAAATGAAGAGTGCCTGATCGACGTATTCTTTCAGAGAGTCGTCGCTGTAGATGATTTTCATCGCCCGGCCGCCAAGCACATAACTCGGACGAACCAGAACCGGATATCCTATTTTTGAGGTAATTGCCTGTGCTTCATCGAAACTGATTGCGGTGCCGTAGTCCGGATGGGGAATCTCGAGTTTTTCGAGAAGAGAGCCGAATTTTTTGCGGTCCTCTGCAAGATCGATTCCTTTCGACGAAGTGCCGAGAATCGTCACGCCGGCTTCATCGAGTTTCGTGGAAAGCTTGAGCGGGGTCTGTCCACCGAAGCTGACGATGACTCCGAGAGGTTGTTCATGCTCGATGATGCGGATAGTGTCCTCGAACGTCAGCGGTTCGAAGTAGAGTTTGTCGGCAATATCGTAATCTGTCGAAACCGTTTCGGGGTTGCAGTTCACCATGATGGTTTCATATCCCGCTTCGCGCAGAGCGAAAACAGCCTGTACGCAGCAGTAATCGAACTCGATACCCTGGCCTATACGGTTCGGGCCGCCGCCGAGAATAAGAACTTTCCTGCGATCGGAACGGACCGATTCATTTTCCTCGTCGTAGGTGGAATAGTGGTAGGGGGTTTTCGCGTCAAACTCGGCTGCGCAGGTATCCACGGTTTTGAATACCGATTCTACACCGTATTTTTTGCGCAGCTCCCTGACTGCGTTTTCCGAGGTCCTGAAAATATTGGCAAGCTGACAATCGGAAAAACCATGTCCTTTTGCTTTTATGAGCGTTTCTTTGGGGAGTTTGCCCTCGAGGATCCGAACCTCTTCAGGCAGGTCGGGAACGTGTATCGTCATGCGGTTCTGATGGATTGTATAGGCTATTGAATATTATTGTTGTGTAAGGTAAGCAATTCACCGGTCGATAAAAAACCGTGTAAAAGATAAAAAAAGCCGTTCTTCGACAAAGTCCCGGGCAAATCTTTTTATGGGGTGGCAGCCTGAGTTCCGGCTGGTGCTGTTTTTCGTGCACTCCGCGGCTTTCCCTGTCAGCGGTTCGGGATTTTTATTTACATTACAGTGTTTTTCTCCGCTGCAGGCTGTTCCGGAAGCGGGGTATTTCGCGTTATAACCGATGTAAGAAAACCATATATGAAATTCGATACGATTGAATCGGCTATTGAGGATATCCGGCAGGGCCGGATGATCATCGTGATTGATGACGAAGATCGTGAAGATGAGGGCGATTTTATCGCTGCCGCCGACCATGTGACCACCGAAATGGTGAATTTTATCACCAGAGAGGCCAGGGGACTGCTGTGCGTTGCCATTACAATGGATCGCGCAAAAGAGCTGCAGCTCGACGCAATGGTGCAGCGGAATACCTCCCAGCACGAAACCAATTTTACGGTATCGGTCGATGCGATCGCCGAGGGGGTTACCACGGGTATTTCCGTCTACGATCGAACCATGACCATAAAAATGCTTGGAGATCCCTCCTGCAAGGCTGACGATTTTTCTCGTCCGGGACATATTTTTCCGCTTCGGGCAATGGATGGCGGGGTACTGCGTCGGGTGGGCCATACCGAAGCGGCCGTCGATCTTGCCCGTCTTGCCGGCAGCAGTCCGGCAGGTCTGCTTTGCGAAATCCTGCACGAGGACGGCAGCATGGCCAGACTTCCCGAACTGATGAAGATCAAGGAGAAGTTCAACCTGAAGCTTATTACCATCAAGGATCTTGTTGCTTATCAGATGCAGCGCCGGAAGCTTGTGCACAGGGCGGTCGAGTCGAGGCTGCCTACCGTGCACGGCGAGTTCCGTCTCATAGCCTACGAATCGTTTATAGACGGTCACAATCACATCGCCTTTGTAAAAGGCGACGTTTCGACTGATGAACCGGTGCTCGTGAGGGTACATTCCCAGTGCGCCACCGGGGATACCTTCGCTTCCCTTCGCTGCGACTGCGGAAACCAGCTCGCATCCGCGCTTTCCATGATCGAGAGGGAGGGGCGCGGAGTACTGGTCTATCTCATGCAGGAAGGTCGCGGTATCGGGTTGATCAACAAACTCAAGGCATACAATCTGCAGGATGAAGGGTTCGATACCGTCGAGGCGAACGAAAAGCTCGGCTTTAAAGCCGATCTGCGCGATTACGGCATCGGTGCCCAGATTCTCCAGGATCTCGGCGTTCATAAGATGAGGCTGCTTACCAACAATCCGAAAAAAATTGTCGGACTCGAGGGCTACGGGCTTGAAATAGTCGAGCGGGTGTCGCTTGAAATAGCTCCCAATGCAGTCAACAGAACATATCTGGAAACCAAGCGCGACAAGATGGGCCATATGATTGTCTGTTCCTGTGCCAATGAACAGCATATCTATGATCAGATGGTTGCCGGACATTCGAAAAACGAAAAACACAAACCATAACCTTCAACAGCAGAAAAAGGAATAGCTACCATGATGGATACCGACATCCTGAGAATGCAGGATAAAGAGGTTTTCGAGGCAATAGCAGGCGAAACCCTGAGGCAGACCGAAACGCTCGAACTCATCGCATCGGAGAATTTTACCAGCCGAGCGGTCATGCAGGCCTGCGGTTCGGTCATGACAAACAAATATGCCGAGGGTTACCCCGGCAAACGCTATTATGGCGGTTGCGAATTCGTCGATATCGCTGAAAATCTTGCCCGCGAACGGGCGAAAAAACTTTTCGGCTGCCACTATGTCAACGTACAGCCGCACTCCGGATCGAGCGCGAATATGGCGGTGCTTTTCTCTGTGCTTAAACCGGGCGACCGCATCATGGGTCTCGATCTTTCTCACGGAGGCCATCTTACCCATGGAAGCTCCGTGAATTTTTCCGGCCAGCTTTTCGACGCGCATTCCTACGGCGTCGATCGTCAGACCGGTTGCATCGACATGAATCGCGTTGAGGAGCTGGCTCTTGAGGTGCGTCCGAAACTCATCATCTGCGGAGCCAGCGCATACTCTCAAGGGTTCGATTTCAAGGCGTTCAGGGAGATCGCCGACAAGGTCGGCGCACTGCTTATGGCCGATATTGCGCATCCTGCGGGCCTGATTGCCGCCGGATTGCTTAACGATCCCATGCCGCACTGCCATTTCGTGACTACGACAACGCACAAAACCCTTCGCGGTCCAAGGGGCGGTATGATCATGATGGGCAGCGACTTCGAGAATCCGCTCGGGATCACCATAAAAACAAAAACCGGTTCGCGGGTGAAAATGATGTCGGAAGTCATGGATGCCGAGGTGATGCCCGGAATCCAGGGCGGGCCGCTCATGCACATCATCGCCGGCAAGGCCGTTGCGTTCGGTGAGGCGCTGCAGCCGCAGTTCAGGGAGTATGCGGATCAGGTGCGCAGGAATGCTGCCGCAATGGCTGAAACCTTTCTCGGTCTTGGTTACAATATCGTCAGCGGCGGCACGAAAAATCATCTCATGCTGCTTGATCTGCGAAACAAGGATGTAAACGGCAAGATTGCCGAAAATCTTCTGCACGAAGCAGGGATTACGGTCAACAAGAATATGGTGCCGTTCGACGATAAATCGCCGTTTGTGACCAGCGGTATCCGGATCGGCACTCCTGCCATGACAACCCGGGGTATGACTGAAAACGACAGCCGCTTGATAGCCGGCCTCATCGACAGGGTCATCGCTTCGGCCAACAGCGCCGGCATCGAGGATGTCTGCCGTACGGTGCGCAGTGAGATCAGGGAACTCTGTCTTGCCCGTCCGCTCGAAGGGTACGAAGCCATGCCCTGAGAACCGGTCGAAGGCGAAGGTATAAGCGCATGAAGCCGTCCGTTCGGGCGGCTTCATGCGCTTATGGACAATATCATGCATCGTCGTTTCAGCGTCCTTCGACAATACCGGTGATCATGACGCCAAGATCGGAAGATGTTTTTCTGATCGTCGCATTGAGATCAATGATCTCTTTCTGCAGCGCAAGCGCTTTACCGGTATCGTTTTCTCTTCGCAGCGATTCCGTAACATGTTTTTTTCTTCTCACAAGCGGTTCGAGTATTATGGTTCTGAACGCATCGAGGAATGCCGTAAGGCAACGTCGGGCGTGCTCACGTTCCGCTTCGGGCTGTTCCTGCCACCTGTCGCTGACCGGCTGGTCGATCAGGAGGCCTGCTGCGAGGTTCCGTGCTTCAGCAGTTGCGAACATGCTGATTTCCGTTGCAGGATCGATCAATGCGTCAGTATTATTGCAGTCCTGCCTGTAACGATGGACCATATGGGCAAGGATTTCTCGTGCAGCAGGATGCTGCAGCTCGAGCATCTCTTCATGCGAGGCCGCAAATTCAAGTACGGCGTTTCCATACATCGTGCTTTCAAGCAGGGCTTTCAGAAAAGTTTTTTCAGGTACCGTTATCTGTTCTGATCTCTGCGGTTTATGTTCGATTCTCTCCGGGACGGATGCCTTCCGGTCCTGCCTGAACTGTTGCCGTGATTCGGCATGTTCCATGAATTCCTGCAATGCCTGCATGCTGATCCGGAGTTTTGCCGACAGTTCCTGAAGGTAGAGTTCCCTTCGTATCCGGTCGGGGATAATCGAGACCGTGCGGGCTATTGCCCGGATAGCTCCGGCCTTGGCATCCGGCTGATCGAGCGTGCCGGAATCCCTGAAATATCGGAGCTGGTAATCGATGAAAGAAAGTCTGTTTGCATCGGCATACTGCAGGAATTCCTGCCTGCCTTCCCGCCGCACGAAGCTGTCCGGGTCATCACCAGGCGGAAGCATGACGACGTAGGGCGTCATGCCTTCTGCCAGCAGGATGTCGATGCCTCCCATCATGGATTTTTTTCCTGCCGGATCAGCATCGTAGATGAATAGTACTGTTGTTGTGTATTTGCGGAGTGTTTTAGCCTGATGGCGGGTCAGAGCAGTGCCGCAGGAGGCAACGGCATTCGTGACGCCTGCCTGATGAAGGGCAAGCACATCCATATATCCTTCAACAAGGATGGCGATTTCCATCCGGCGTATCTCCTGTTTCGCCGTATGCAATCCGTAGAGCAGCTTCGATTTTTCGAAGATCGGACTTTCCGGCGAGTTCAGGTATTTGGGCGTATCCGGATCGTTACGGAGCGTTCTGCCGCCGAACCCGACAACCTGCCCTCCTACGGATTGAATCGGAAAGATCACCCTGTTCCGGAATGCGTCGTAGCGACTGTTTTTCTGTCTGTTTACCGCTATCAGCCCGAGTTCGGCAAGCAGTTTTTCGTTCAATCCGGCACGGTGAGCTTCCTGCAGCAGGTAGTCCCACGATTCGGGGGCATAGCCCAGCCCGAAAGCGGTAATGGTTTCCGGCGTGAGGGCCCTCTCGCCGGAAAGGTATGCGAGTCCCTTTTTTCCCGTATCGCCGAAGAGCGTGTGCTGGAATAGTCGGGCTGCCCATCGTAGCGCGGCGGTTCTGCTCTCTTCTGCTTTATCTGCCGGAGTCTCCTTTGCGGTGAACCTGCTGATATCGATGCCTGTGCGTTTTGCTACCAGTTCGACAGCTTCCGGAAAGCTCACTTTTTCCATTTCCATTACGAAAGTGAAGACATTGCCGCCTTTGCCGGTGGAAAAGCATTTGTAAATCTGTTTGTCGGGAGATACGACAAAGGATGGGGTTTTTTCCTGTGTAAAAGGAGAGAGCGCCTTCAAATTGCGTCCGGAGGGATTCAGCTGTATATAATCCGATATGATTTCTGCAATATCTGCTCGCTGGCGGATATCGTCAATAACGTTTTGCGGAATCATGCTCGGTGCGGATTGCGGTTGTCTGGCCTGGACGGTCAACTTTGCTTTTTCATGTCTTTATAAGTAATTAAGCTAAATCCGGAAATAACCAAGAGAGTCCAGGATGCCGGTTGTATGATTGCGTTTGTCAATAGTTGTTCTTCCGATCGGAAGTGGGGAATTTGTTGTATTTAATTAAAAAAGATGTCGATTTTTTTTCAGATATTTAGCAAAACAGGAGCCAGAAGGTCGTTACCAAAATCATCATAACTTTAATATGAAACAGGGTTTTTTTACGGGTATTCTGATCGTCGTGACTTACGCCGTTTCTCTCGCATTTTATGTCTGGATGGGTACTACCCCGCCGGACTCAATGTTCCACGCCATATGGCAGGGCGGACCGGTTGTTTCGGTGCTGATGGCACTGATCCTCATGGTGATCGCCTATATCGTCGAACGGATCATCGCGCTGAACAAAGCCGCAGGAAAAGGCAATATTCCTGAATTCGTCCAGAGCCTCAAGCAGGATATTGACGCGGGTTCAATTGACGATGCCATTGCCAAATGTGACGAGCACCAGAGTTCCCTTTCGGCTGTGCTTCGTGCCGTGCTCGACAGATACCGGAAAATGCAGAGCCTCAATATAACCGACCGTGAAAAGAAAATCAGCGAGATGGAGAAGGCCGTAGAAGAAGCGACCGTGATGGAGATGCCGCTTCTTGAGAAAAATCTTGTGGCGATTTCCACCATTGCATCGATTTCCACCATGGTGGGACTGCTGGGCACCACGCTCGGCATGATCCGTGCTTTTGCCGCCATGGCTACAAGCGGAGCTCCTGATGCTGTTCAGCTCTCCCTCGGTATTTCAGAAGCGCTGTTCAATACCGCGCTTGGTATTGTAGGAGGCATTATGGGCATTGTCACCTACAATGTCTTTACCAGCAGGGTAGACCGGTTCAGCTATATGATCGATGAGGCCGCCTTCTATATCATCCAGACTCTCGGAACCGGTAAAGCCCGGTAAAGGCTATGGCTCGAATAAAGGCAAAACGGGTAGGCTTCCGTCTCGATATGACGCCGATGGTCGATGTGGCGTTTCTGCTTCTTACATTTTTCATGCTTACGACCAAGTTTCGTCCGCCTGAAACCGTACAGATCGACCTGCCGTCCTCGCATTCCGAGCAGAAACTACCGGAATCCGATGTGCTGACTGTAACCGTCAGCGGCGACAACACTTTTTTTATGGGCGTTTCTTCGCAGCAGTCCCGTGAAAAGCTGTTCAACTCGGTCGTCAGACCCAAGCTCAAAGCCGCAGGTCTGGCCCCGGCAGCGCAGGAGGATTCGCTCAGAAATTTCAGGCTGACGGAAAGTTTCAGTGTCGGACGTGAAGAGCTTGACAGGTTCGTCGTCATGTCGCGCTTCGCCGACCAGAAACTTCGCCCGGTCATAAGGGCAGATGCCGATGCGGATTATGAAGCGGTCAGCCATGTCATCGATGTCTACAAGAAGGCAAATCTTCTGACATTCAACCTGGTAACCGTTCTTGAAAGGGAGGTACGCTGAATATGGGTATGGTCGATTCTCCAAACGGCAATCATCAGGCAAGAAAAGGCCGACGTCAGTCTAAAAGGCTCGGTTTTCATCTTGACATGACGCCGATGGTTGATGTGGCTTTTCTGTTGCTTACTTTTTTCATGCTTACCACCACCTTCGCGAAATCCAACACCATGGAGATCAATATGCCGCCCGAGACGGGGGAGGTGAGGATCGCCGAACAGAATGTCATGACCGTGCGTATTGCCGGAGACGGTATGGCTTACTGTTCACTCGGCGAAGAAGTACCGCGCAGGATATCCCTTTACGGGCCTTCCGATTCCCGCAAGAAGTCTCTCAGCGCGGAGCTTCGATCGCTTCTGCGCAAACAGACTTCAGCGAACAGGAAGATGGTTATCGTCGTGAAAATCAGTGACAAAGCCAAGTACAGGAATCTTGTCGATCTTATTGATGAACTGAATCTGATGAAGATCGACCGATTCAGCCTGGATGATTATACCGATCAGGACGAAGCTGCAATCAAAAATGCTGTTTAACAATCCGGAACCGGCAAAGGAGGAACAGGCAGGTGTCTTCGAATTTTGACAATATTCACAGGAAAGTAACACGAAAAGTCGCCGCATGGTCTTTCGTGGAGGAGTTTCTCGATACCGACAGGCTGAGGAGCATCGATTACGGCAATCTGACGTTGCGCAGGCAGGCGCATCTTTTTCTGACGCATGGCGTTATTACGTCGATCGTGCTGCTCGGCATCTTCTGGCTTGTTTCTGCGAACTGGAATGCCATACTCTCACTCGGCGGTTTTTCATCGAATGATGATGTTCCAATGGTCGAATGCTATGAAATGGTAACGAATGTCACACAGCTGCCTCCACCTCCTCCGATCGCACCCCCGCCTCCCGCCATCGTTACGCCGGCGGCAGCAAAACCTGCCCCGCCGAACGTCGGCAAGATAAAAACCGTCAAGGAGGCCGAAGCTCCTCTGCAGCAGACGCTTGCCACGCAGAAGGAGATCAAGCAGGCGATTCAGACCCAGACTCCCGGCGGAGCCGGGAGCGGCAGTGCCGGTGGGGCTTCGGCAGGCGACGAGGTGCCCATGTTCGTTCCGTGTGAAAAGATGCCGGGCTTTCTTGACCAGAAAAAGCCCGCATATCCTGAAATGGCAAGGACTGCAGGTATCGAGGGAAGGGTGTTTGTCAGCGTGCTGATAGGAGAGGACGGGCGTCCGATCAAGGCCAAAGTCATGAAGCGCGTTCCCGCGGATTGCGACGTGTTCGATGCAGTCGCAATCAAATCGGTAATGGAATCAAAATACTATCCCGGTATCCAGAACGGCAGTCCCATCAAGGTATGGTTTACCGTTCCGATACGGTTCCAGCTCGATTAACGAGGCGCCTGATTCTGCGCTTTCCTGCGGTACAGCAAGGCAAAGGCAATCCACGCGTATGAGCCTGCGAGCAGCACGGGAGCGATATTGAGCGAAAACAATCCGTCCACATCCCGTTCAAGGTAAATGCCCAGGTAGCTCAGCACGATTACCGCCGATCCGCAGGCGATCATGATATAATTAACTGTGCTGAGAGGCATAGGCGCGACCTCAGAGTCCGGTTTTTTCTTTGTTTTCTTCGGTGAGGATTTCATCGAGTACGGTTATGCAGCGTTGAGCTTCTTCCCGTCCGATCGTGAGCGGAGGAAGAAGCCTGATGACGTTCTGGCTCGTTGCGTTAATAAGCACATGTTTCTGAAGGGCTTTTTCAACATAGACCCTGGCCTCCTTGTCTACTGTGATGCCGATCATCAGGCCGTACTGGCGGATGTCGAGAATCTGGGGATGACGCAAAGCCAGTTCCCGCAGCGCAGCCAGCATGGCCTTTCCTGTATTCGAGGCGTTATCCATCAGACCGTCCGCCTCTATCGCTTCGATCATGGCAAGTCCTGCCGCACATGCGACCGGGTTGCCGCCGAAGGTCGTACCATGGTTTCCGTAACTGAAAACATCCGCCATTTTCTCGCTCCCGATTACCGCAGCAAGCGGGAGTCCTCCTCCAAGCGGTTTTGCGAGGCAGACAAGATCCGGCTGAAGACCGAAGTGCATATAGCTGAAAAACTTGCCGGTTCTTCCGCAACCGGCCTGAATCTCGTCGGCGACTATCAGAAAATCGAAACGCTTGCGAAGCTCGACGAGTTTTTCGACGAATGCGCTCGAGACTGCGTGAATGCCTCCCTCGCCCTGAACCGGTTCGATGAAGACCCCCGCGGTCTTTTCCGAAACTTTCGCTTCCAGATCCGCAATATCGTTAAACTCGATCATTCCGGTTTCGGGAAGAAGCGGGTCGAATCCGTCGGTATATTTCGCTTTTGCAGTCAATGACATGGCTCCATAGGTTCTGCCGTGAAAGCAGTTACTCAGCGACAGCACTTCTTTTTTATCGTCGTAGCCCGACATTGCGGCTCGCTTTCTCGACAGCTTTATTGCGGCTTCTATGGCTTCGGTGCCGCTGTTGGCGAAAAATACTTTCGAAAGCCCGGAAACCTCTATCAGCTTTGCTGCCAGATCGAACTGCGGTTTCATGAGAAACAGATTCGATGCATGGATGAGTTTCCCTGCCTGTTCGGTAATGGCCTGCAGGAGCCGTTTATCGCCGTAGCCGAGAGCATTGACCCCGATGCCCGAGATCATGTCGAGGTAGCGTGTTCCTTCTTCGCTGACAAGCCAGCACCCCTGGCCATGCGTTATCGTAAGCGGAAGTCGGGCATAGTTGTGAAAAAAAAGAGTTTTCTCTGTTTCCAATGTCACCGGAAGAGGTTTCATGCGTGTGTTCTGTTTCCTGAAGAAAATGTTACATGATATCGATTCCCGAAAACCGGAGTATAAGGATGAAAGAGCGGTGTTTCAAGCCTTTTCATAAGATTTTCGTCCGGCGATGATGGTTCTGACAAGGCGCCAGAGGCCATATGCTCCCGTGAGTGCCGCATAGAGCCGGAGATCGCTCCCGGCTTTTCCTGCCGCTTCCGCAGACAGGAAAATGTAGAGAGCAAGGCCTGTGAACAGCATCGAAAGCAGAAGGTTGATGGTTGTCTTCAGCAGACTGCTTCCGTTCATCAGTTCGGATTTTTGTCGATTCCCGTATTGCATGAGGATGCTTCAGGGTAGAATCGCCACTCCCGGTTCACGATCAGCCGCGCGCCGTAGCCGAAGGTGAAATACGACCAGCCCCACTGCATCAGCACGAATATCCGGTGCTTGAAACTGGTAAGGTAATAAATGTGGACGAGAAGCCAGGCAAACCATGCCGGTGCTCCGTCAAACTTGATGTTACCGATCTGTACGATAGCCTTGTTTTTGCCGATCGTGGCCATCTGTCCCTTGTCGGTATACCGGAACGGCTTTCTCGGCTTTCCCTTGAGGTCGAGGAGAATGTTTTTGGCAATGGCGCGGCCCTGCTGCAGTGCGACGGGAGCCATCCCGGGAAGGGGATTCTGGAGGCCGTGCGAGAAATGAGCCTGATCTCCGCCCACGAAGATATCCGGGTATCCGGGAATGCTGAGATCTTCCTCGACGACGATGCGTCCTATCCTGTCGGTCGGTGCGCCGGTTTCTGTCCCTGTAGTTATAGCCGTTACACCGGCAGCCCAGAGTACGGTTGCCGCTTCGATACGCTCGTTGCCGATCTGAACCCCGTTCTCGTCCACGTTGCTTACCATGCTGCTTGTCCAGACCTGGACGCCGAGTTTTTCAAGCGAACGGGTGGCCTTGCTCGCCAGTTCAGGATCAAAGGAACCGAGAATGCGCGGGGCAGCCTCGACGATGAATATCCTTGTCAGCTTGGGATCTATCTGCCGGTAGAGTTTCGAGAGGGTGTAGCGGCTCATCTCGCCGATAGAGCCCGCAAGTTCAACACCTGTAGGGCCTCCTCCCACGATGACGAAAGTAAGCAGTTTTTTTCGCTCGACCGGATCGCCGGTTCGTTCTGCAGCTTCGTATGCTTCAAGCACCCGTCTGCGTATCTCTTTTGCCTGGGCGAGGGTTTTCAGACCGGGAGCATGTTCTTCCCAATGATTATTGCCGAAATAGTGGTGCCTGACGCCACAGGCCAGGATCAGGTAGTCGTAGGGAATATCGCCGAAATCCGTTCTGACCACTTTGCTCTCTGCGTCGATATGCAGGGCTATGCCCTTGTATACCGTGATGTTCCTGTAATTGGCAAGCATATTGCGAAGCGGGGCGGCTATATCGCCTTCGCCAAGCGCCGACATAGCTACCTGATACAGCAGAGGCTGGAACAGGTGGTAGTTCTTCCTCTCGATCAGGGTGATATCGATATCCGGTTTGTTGCCGAGTATTTTTGCGGCATTGATGCCTGCAAATCCGCCTCCGACAATGACTATTCGCTTTTTCATCGCTCTATCCGGTTCCTCTTCGTTTTCAGCTCTCGTTGTAAGTGGCTTTTACCTTTGAAAGTAATAACTGGCCGGCACGACCATGTGCACGGCGGCTTGCTGTTGTGGGAAAGTACAAAAAAACAAAGAAATTACACGATCTGTTCCCTGTTACGGGAGAGCTTGCATTTCTGTGGAATTTTTTTTCGCTTCAGGTCAGTCTGTCGATGAGTAGCGCGTATTCCGGCCATCGTTCAAGGAGAAATTCTCTCTTCGCAAAGGAAAAGTCCCTGAAGTCGAAACCCGGAGCGACAACGCAGCTGACGAGGCTGAACCCATCATGCTCCTGCCGATCATTCGGGTGGCAGGCGCCGAACCAGTATCCTGCCGGCACGCATCCTTGCAGAGCCTCCCCTTTCTCCGGATCGCTTCCGAGCAGTAAAGACGATGGCGCCCCGGCAGGGGGGAACATATGCACTTCAAGAGGCAGGCCGGCATGATGGAACCAGAGCTCGTCGGAGCGGATGCAGTGCAGTCTCGAACGCTCGCCGGTTCTCAACAGGTAGTAGATCGCTGTTGCAAGGTTTCTTGGGCTTCCGTCATGAACCTCGTGCCCGAAATCGAACGACTGCGGACTCCTGTAGGTTTCGCGATAGAAGCCGCCTTCGGGGTGAGCAAGAAGCTGCAGGCGTTCGATCCAGAAATCAGCTTTTTGCATGCAGTTTTTCGCGGATTTTCGCTGTTTTCTGACGCGATGCCTCGCCAAGTTTCACCCTGAATGCTTCGAGAGCCTCCATAATGGAGCTGTCGGTGAGTGCGAGAATCTCTACTGCAAGCAATGCTGCGTTGCGGGCGTTGTCGATCCCTACCGTGGCAACGGGAATGCCGGCAGGCATCTGCACGATCGAGTAGAGAGAGTCCTGACCGTTGAGCTTGCTGCTGAATACAGGGACGCCTATTACAGGAAGAACGGTCATGGCGGCCGTTACGCCGGGCAGGTGAGCTGCGCCTCCTGCTCCTGCGATGATGACTTTAAGTCCCCTGGTTTTTGCTGTCGAGGCGTACTTTTCCAGATCCTGCGGAGTCCTGTGCGCTGAAATAACCGAAATTTCGCAAGGAATGCCGAATTCGTCAAGGACGTGGACCGCCTCTTTCATAATGTCGAAGTCCGAATCGGATCCCATGAGTATGCCGACCAGAGGAGTGTTGCCCTTGCTCATAAAAAAAGATAGTTAAGGCGGAGCGTCTTGCGACCGCCGGGTTGATAGATGTTGTTTGCGGAAATTTCCGGGTTTTGTGTATTTTGCGGCATCAAGTTTTAAAATAATACATGCAGAGGAAGATTACAATGGCAACAAATCTCGCAGTAAAGTACAGCAATCCCGGCCCCCGTTATACAAGCTATCCCACCATTCCATCCTGGAGCACCGACGGCGTTACCCAGGAGCAGTGGAAAGATGCCATGGTCAAAGGGTTCAACGACAGCAACGAGACCTCCGGCATCAGCATGTACATTCATATTCCGTACTGCGAGAACTACTGTTATTTTTGCGGCTGCAATGCTCATCGCACCAAAGATCACTCCTTCGAGGAACCATACGTCGATGCACTTCTCAAGGAGTGGCAGATGTATCTCGACGTTTTTCCGGGTACGCTCAACGTCAAGGAGCTGCATATCGGCGGCGGTACGCCGACTTTTCTCAGCCCGGAAAATCTCATTCGCCTTGTTGACAATCTTTTCAGGAGAGTCAACCGGATGGATAACCATATCTTCAGTTTCGAGACAAATCCCCGTTCGACCACGAAAGAACATCTTGAAGCACTCTACAGTGTAGGGTTCCGGAGGATGAGTTTCGGTATCCAGGACTTCGATCCGATTGTGCAGCAGGAGATAAACCGTCCCCAGTCGTTCGAACTGGTCAGGGAGAAGGTAGATCTTGCTCGTGAAATCGGCTTTACATCGGTGAACTTCGATCTTGTTTACGGTTTGCCGAAGCAGAACCTCGGAACCATTACCGATACCATCCAGAAGGTCATGACGCTTCGTCCGGACCGTCTTGCATTTTATGCTTACGGTCACAATCCGCACATGTACGAAGGACAGCGTAATTTCAGGGAAGAGGACCTGCCGGTCGGTGACGTCAAGCAGGAACTTTACGATAAGGGACGAGCCATGCTCGAGTCGATCGGTTACCATGAGATTGGCATGGACCATTTCGCCATCGAGGGCGACGCCCTTTATGAAGCGGCAAAAAACGGGACACTTCACCGCAATTTTATGGGATATACTGAAAATACAACCCAGATGATGCTGGCTCTCGGATCGTCTTCCATCAGTGACACGTGGTACGCTTTCGCCCAGAATGAACGTACCGACGGTGCATATATGCAGGCGGTCAACGAGGGTCGTTTCCCGCTCCACAGGGGCCATCTGCTTACCGATGAGGATCTGGTGCTTCGCCGCCACATTCTCAATCTCATGTGCAGGCAGGAGACCTTCTGGGAAGATCCGAAGCTCTATACACCAGAACTTGACATCGCCCGCTACCGTCTCGAGGATATGGAGAACGATGGCATGGTGGTGCTCCTTGAAAACGGTGTCAGGGTAACCGAAATCGGTGTGCCTTTCCTGCGCAATATCTGCATGGCTTTCGATGCGAGGCTCTGGCGTTCAGACAGCCTTTCCAAAGCCTACAATGTGTCTCGGGACATCCAGAAAGAGTATATCGAGCGGGCGCGAAAGGCAAAAGAGGCCCGGCATGCCGGCTGAAAACCACAAGAACGAATGAATAGAAGGGTGATGAAAGTCACCCTTTTTTTTATCTCTCCATATGGTATGAAAAAAACAGTGAGAATAGGATTCCTCGGCAGCGGTTGGGCCCAGGTTGCGCAGGCTCCGGCATTCTCCCTGCTCGAGGATGTTGAACTTGCCGCAGTTGCGAGTCCCACCGAGGCACGACGAAAAAAGTTCATGGATCGTTTCGGCATTGCCGAAGGCTATGCCGAATGGAAGGATCTTTTGCAGGCAGATCTTGATCTGGTGTGCGTTACCACGCCGCCATACCTGCATGCCGTAATGGTCAACGCACTGCTCGAGAGCGGCAAGAGCGTCCTTTGCGAGAAGCCTTTCGCGCTGAGCGTTCAGGAAGCTGCAGCCATGCACTTCACCTCGCTGCGTACCCCCGGACTTGCGCTTATCGACCACCAGCTGCGTCTGCATCCGGCGGTCAAATGCATGAAGCAGATGATCGACAGCGGCGAGATAGGCAAAGTATACGAAGTGCGGGCAGTGGTGAACCTCGCAACCCGCAACCGGAGCGATCTTCGTTACTCCTGGTGGAGCGATGCGGCAAAAGGCGGGGGAGCGCTTGGCGCCATAGGATCGCATCTGATCGATCTGAACAGGTTTCTTGTAGGGGAGATTTCCGAAGTTTGCTGCAATCTGGCGACACCTGTTACGCATCGTCCTGACGAGTGGGGCAAATCCCGCCTGGTCACTTCCGATGACAGCTTCGCCATGTTCATGAAATTCGGTGCATCTTCGGTTGCGCTCGGTTCGTCTTCGCTCATGCACGTCACGACGGTGGGATCCTATACCTGGCTCTCTTTCGAGGTCGTGGGAAGTCTGAAGACCATTCGTCTTGATGGCGCGGGGAGGCTCTGGGAGATTGCCAACGGAGCGGCGAAAGGGGGAAGAAGCCTGATCGATGCTCCACGCTGGAAGCAGCTCGAACCCATGCTTTCCTGGGACGAGCTTGTGCTGCAGGAACGGATCCGGCTTTCATCGCTGGCGATGCATGGCATTTTTGCGGTAGGGTTTGCGTTTCTTGCCAACAGGATCGTCAAGGCGCTGCGAAACGGCGAACAGAAGCTGTATGATGCCGCCGGGTTTGCCGATGGACTCGTCATCCAGAAAGTGCTCAAGGCTGCAGCCGATTCGCATCGGTTGCGGCAGTGGACCAGGGTATAGTAGGTAATGGGTAGTGGGGAAAACTGTTTGAAAGGACTGCGTTATGGAGTGGTTGATGCTGTTTGTTGCCGGTATGTTCGAGTGCGCCTGGGCGGTGGGGTTGAAATATTCCGAAGGCTTTACCCGGCCCGTACCATCGGTGTTGACTATCGCGGCGATGCTTGTCAGTTTCTGGCTGCTCTCCGTTGCTATGAAGACTATTCCCGCAGGTACGGCTTATGCGGTATGGACCGGGATCGGAGCCGTCGGAGTGGCTGTTGTCGGCATGCTGTTGTTCGATGAATCGCGCGATGTCGCAAGGATTCTCTGCATTATGCTTATCGTTGCCGGCGTCCTCGGCCTCAGGATCTTTTCCCATTGACATATGGTCTTTCGCTGGTTGATAACGCTTTGCTCGAACGCGTAATTTGACTACATTACAGCAATAGTATCGCGCACCCCAGATAACCCCGGATAACACATCGTTTCGTGTTTTTTTTACATGGTATGCCGGTTTATCCGGTTATATGTCATTTCTATGGCATGTCTGCACCGCAATCTCTGTTGCGGGCAAGGAACAGACGGCCCTGTACATCCGCATTGCACATTAACAGTCGGGAAGCTGTTGGTTACCGCATGATGGGTTTCAGGAGCTGCCGCGTTTGTGCCGCATGCGGCTTTCCAAAGGCATTCTTTACATGGTAAAAAACATCACTGGCCGTCTGATGGCGGTCATGTTGCTGCTTGGCGCAATTCTGCTTGCCGGAACGGCTGTCCATATCGCCGATCGTCAGATGCGCTCCGAACTGCTTGCCGATCTTGACGCAATGCGGGAAGGAATTCGTCGTATCGACATTTCGTCCTTGAGCGGCAGCTATGGAGATCTCGGAACCAGTTCATATCGGGAACTCAACAAAGAGCTGACAGCTATCTGCAGAATGACCGCAAGATGCAGGTTTGCCTATCTGCTCGGTATGAACCCACGGGGCGGCGTGTTTTTCTTCGCCGATTCCGAGCAGCCGACATCTGCGGATTTTTCGCCGCCGGGTCAGCTTTACCCTGAGGCTTCGCCCATGCTTCTCAATGTCTTCAGGACAGGCAAACCGGTTGTCGAGGGCCCGATTTCCGATCGTTGGGGGATCTGGGTCAGCGGTTTTGTGCCCGTTGGTTACATTGAAAAAAACATGCGTTACGCTGTGCTTGGCATCGATATCGATGCTTCGGAATGGTTCTGGGAAGTGGCATCCCGTTCGGCTTTACCTGTAGGCGGCATCATTATTGCCGGCATAATGGCACTGGTTTTCTCGCTTTCATCTGCAGGGCGCGACGACAACCTTTCCAATCCGCTTCTCGTTCGCCTTTTTCCCTTTCTTGCTTTGCTGCTGCTCTTCCTTGTTTCGGCATTTGCTTTTCTTCTCTGGATGTTTCAGGACAGGCGCGTGCAGGAGCTTTCAAGTCAGGCCGAAAATGAGGCGTTTATGGCATATCGTCATGCCGTATCGGTTCAGACCGAGGGACTGGAAATAACGATGAACATCATAGAAAACGATGCTTCCACAATTGCGGCTTTACGCGAAAGGAATCGCGAGTATCTTTACGGAAAATATTTTTCGCTCTACCGGCACCTCGCCACAGAGCATGGTGTTTCCCATTTCTGTTTTACCGATTCGGCGCGCATCTGCATCCTGAGCATGCACGATCTGCTGAGAACGCCCGTGCGCAACAATCGCTACAGCATAGTTGAGGCGGGTAATACCCGCAAAACGGTCAGCGGTGTCGAACTCGATCCGGATGGCATGCTTACCGTTCGTATTGTACAGCCTGTTGTACGCAGTGGCAGCATAGCCGGTTATATCGATATCGCCAAGGAGATCGGCGATGTGGCATCAAAAAGCAATTTCCGGCAGGGGACTGCCATGGCATTTTTCATCGATAAGCGGCTGCTCGACAGGGCTAAATGGAATAAAGCTTCGGAACGTTTCGGCCGTCCGGCTGAATGGGATCGTTTCAGGGGCGAGGTGCTGGCGTATACTACCCTTGAGCGTTTGCCCGCAGAATTCGATGCCGCGATTGTTTCGTTAACAGAGAGACAGCAATTGCTTCATGCCGTTACTGAATGGAAGGGAAGGAGCTGGAAAATAAGTGTCCTGCCTCTCGATGATTTATCCGGTTCATCCATCGGGAAGATAATCCTGATGCAGGATTTCTCGGATTTCAAAGTTGCCCAGTCGAGACTGCATGTCTTGTCGGGCGTTTCCCTTCTCATAATAGGGGTGATCATTTCAGGCCTGCTCTACATTCTGCTTAAACGCATAGACAGGGGGATCCTTAAAAGAGAGCAGGCTCTTCTCGATAGTCGCGAACAGTATAAACTGGCCGTAAACGGGAGCAACGATGGCATCTGGGACTGGAATCCCGTTACCGGTACGCTTTTCCTTTCTCCGAAATTCATGGCGATGACAGGCTGGGAATCAGGCGATTTCGACGGTACCTTTACATGGTTCGAACAGAAAATTCATCCGGGAGATCAGCAGAACTTCCGGGGGAAGCTCCAGCGATATCTCGATACCGACAAAACATCTTTCAGCATTGAATTCCGGTATCTCCATGCGGACGGTTCGACCATCTGGATTCTCGGCAGGGGCGCGGCACTACGGAATGCAGAGGGAAAGCCCTACAGGATGGCTGGATCGTTCAGCGACATTACCGGCAGGATAGAGGCGGCAGAAGAGCTTGCCCATCGGGCCGCATTTCAGAAGGTATTGATGGAGCTTGCTATCGGTTTCGTCAATTCGCCTCTTGGCGAGCTCGACAATTCGGTCAATACCGCACTGGCAAAGGTCGGCACTTTCCTGAAGGTGGACAGGGTCTATCTTTTCCGATACGATTTTGAAAACGGCACCATGAGCAATACCCATGAGTGGTGCGCCGAGGGGGTTTCTCCGGAAATCGAAAACCTTCAGAATATTTCAAACGCAGACCTGCCGGACTGGGTTGAAACGCATCTGAGCGGTCGTATTGTCCATATTCCGGACGTGTCGGAGCTTGAGGCAGAGAGTGTGCTCAAGTCTGTACTCGAACAGCAGGGCATTCGTTCACTGATAACCATTCCGCTTGTATATGGTGAGCAATGTTTCGGGTTTGCGGGGTTCGATGCCGTTCAGGAAAAAAAGATCTGGGGCGAAGAGGAGATTTCCCTTCTCAGAGTGCTTGCAGAACTTTTTACCAATGCAGAGCTCAGATACCGTCACGAAACAGCCCTTGTTGATGCGCGCAATGCTGCCGAGGCGGCTAACCTCGCAAAAAGCGAGTTTCTTGCCAATATGAGCCACGAAATCCGTACACCCATGAACGGTGTGATCGGCATGACCGGTCTTCTGCTGGGTACCGAGCTTACCCAGGAACAGCGGATTTATGCCGAAACGGTGCTGGCAAGCGGCGAATCGTTGCTGACGGTCATCAACGACATACTCGATTTTTCGAAGATCGAGGCGGGTAAGCTTGAACTTGTGGAAGTGCCTTTTGATCTCAGGGCTCTGCTTGACGATTTTGCCGCCATAATGGCCGTGAAGGCGGGCGACAAAGGACTTGAATTCATATGTGCCGCGTTGCCGGGAGTGCCCTGTTCATTCAGGGGCGACCCTGACAGAATTCGTCAGGTTCTTAACAACCTTGCCGGCAATGCCGTCAAATTTACCCACAAAGGGGAGGTGACTGTCTATGTTTCGGTTTTTTCCAAAACGAAGGATGATGCGCTTCTGCATTTTTCCGTAAGGGATACCGGCATCGGCATACCGACGGAAAAGCTCGACAGGCTTTTCAAGAGTTTTTCCCAGGTTGATTCATCGACGACCCGCAAATACGGTGGTACAGGCCTCGGCCTTGCCATAAGCAGGCAACTTGTCGAGATGATGGGGGGGGCGATAGGTGCCCGAAGCGATCCCGGAACCGGATCAGAGTTCTGGTTTACCCTTCCGCTCAGGATTCACAGACCCGACGAGGTTCGGTGTCATTCTGACGACAGTCTCATAACCGGCAAGCGTATCCTTGTAGTTGACGATAATACGACAAGTCGGAATCTGCTCAGGCTGCTGCTTGAATCATGGGGTATGGATGTTTCAGAAGCTTCAGATGCCGGCGAAGCGCTCGACCGGCTCCGGATGGGAATCGGACAGCAAAAGCCTTTCGTCATTGCGCTCATCGATATGCAGATGCCCGGTACCGATGGACTGGAGCTTGGCAGGATGATCCAGGAAGATTCATCAATAAGCGGAACATTGCGAATGCTTATGAGTTCCATTGTTATCCGTAACGATCTCCGGGTGCTTGAACAATACGGTTTTTCGGGTGCAGTGCTCAAGCCGGTAAGGCAGTCGGAGCTTTTTAACGCACTTGCCGAGACGTTGTTCAGGGCTTCCGGGGAGCTTTCTTCCGGTAATACATCATTATCTTCCGCAACTGCGACGGCTCAGGAGCCTGCGGGCTTTCGACCATCACCGGCTGAAGGCGCAGAGAGAATAAAAATACTTCTTGTTGAGGACAGCATAATAAACCAGCAGGTCGCCGTCGGCATTCTTTCGAAACAGGGTTACGAAGTCGAAGTTGTCGCCAACGGACTGGAAGCTCTCGAAAAACTGCGTTTCCGGTTATATGACATGGTCATCATGGACATACAGATGCCGGAGATGGACGGCTTTGAAGCGACCCGTATCATCCGCGATCCGGTTTCCGATATTGCAGATCATTCGGTCCCGATTATCGCGCTTACCGCACATGCCATGCAGGGTGATCGTGAAATCTGTCTGCAATCCGGCATGAATGATTACCTGTCGAAGCCTATCAATGCCGCTGAACTGACCGAGAAGGTTCGAAAATGGAGCAGGACAGGCAACAATGGAGCTTCATAGCGACGAAGCTGCCTGTTCCCACTCATCGAAAAGCCGATCAAGTTCTCCGGATATCGACTGGTACTCGTCGAGCGTGCGTTTGTTCTCCTCCTGCGAGCGCTTGTAGAAATCTTCTGCTGCCATAAGCGATTCAAGGCCCTCTTTTCTCTGTTCCAGAGCCTGTATGTTTTTTTCGATCGATTCGATTTTCCTGTGATTCTTTTTTGCTGCAGTCGGCGGTTTCGCTGCCGGCGTTTCCCTGCTTTTTGCCGTGGCGGTTTCGGTTTTCTGGCGAGCGTTCTCTTTCAGCCGTTCCTCTTCGATCGCTTTTTCCGCTTTTTCGAGGTATTCCGCATAGCTTCCGTGATAGAGCTGCAGAGTGCCGTTTCTGATCTCGATTACCTTGTTGACAAGGCTGTCGAGGAAGTAGCGGTCATGGCTCACCAGAAGCAATGTGCCGTCGTAGTTTTCCAGCGCGTCGATGAGCATCTCCTTCGAGCGCATGTCGAGGTGGTTGGTCGGTTCGTCCATGATCAGAAGATTCGATGCCTGCAAGAGTATGCGGGCCAGGGCTACCCTTGATTTTTCGCCTCCCGAAAGCACGCCGATTTTTTTTTCGATGGCCTCTCCGCTGAACAGGAAGCATCCGAGGATGTCCCGAATTCTTCTCTGGGCTTCCGAAGTCGGTGCCGCATCGAGCATCTCTTTGTAGACGGTTTTATCCGGATCGAGATTTTCCGTCTGGTGCTGGGCGAAATAGTTCAGACTGACGTTGTGACCGGTGGTAAGACGCCCATCGAAATCGATCTCTCCGGCAAGGATTTTGCAGAATGTGGTCTTGCCTGCGCCGTTTGATCCCACGATGGCGATACGGTCTCCACGCAACACCTCAAGGTCGATGCCTCGAAGTACCTGTTTGATCGTTCCATCCGGCAGCCTGTAGGCTTTGGCTATGCCGTCGAGCCGCATCACCTCGCGTCCCGAAGGGTTGGCTTTCGGGAATCTGAAGGAAATTCGGGAAAGATCTTCTTCGGGAGCCTGCATTTCCTGCTCAAGCTTTTCAAGCTGACGCAGCCTGCTCTGAGCCTGTCGGGCCTTGGTCGCCTTGTAGCGGAACCGGTCTACGAACGCTTTCAGATCGGCTTTTTTCTTCAGATCGTTTTCGTAGCGGCTCATCAGCAGCTCATATCGGGCTGCTTTTTCTTTTTCGTAATAGGAGTAGTTTCCTTTGTATTCTTCTATCCGCTGAAAGGAGATTTCAAGGGTCCTCGATGTGAGTTTGTCGAGGAAAAACCGGTCATGCGAGACGATAATACAGCTGTGCTCGTAGTTCAGCAGGTAGTTTTCGAGCCATCGAAGCGAATCGATATCGAGATGGTTGGTCGGCTCGTCGAGCAGCAGGAGAGTAGGGTTCTGCAGAAGCAGCCGGGCTATGAGCAGGCGCATCTGCCAGCCACCGGAGAACGATTTGACTTTCTTGTGGTAGTCGGCTTCGCTGAACCCGAGTCCGGACAGCATTTTTTCCGCCTGCGCCCGCATAGTGTAGCCGCCCTCCCGTTCGAAATCGTGCATCGCATCGGTGAACCGTTCGATAATCCGGTGGTAGGCCTCTCCTTCATGGTCGTGATCCGGTAAGGCCAGTTCATGTTCGAGCCGGGCAATTGTTTCCGACAGCTCGAAGAGGCGAGCATTGGCATGCATGGCGTACTGCAGGGCGGTTTTATCGAGATCGTCCTCGAAAGAGATCTCCTGCGGAAGATAACCGATTGAGGTGTCTGCAGATTTGAGAAACTGTCCGCCGCTGACGATGAGGTTTTCTGTCGATGCTCCGGTGATAAGTTTCAGGAGTGTCGATTTTCCTGTTCCGTTCATTCCGACAAGCGAAACGCGGTCGCGGTCGCCGATACGGAAAGAGGAGTCCCTGAGCAACTCTTTTGTGCCGACGCTGAGAGAGAGATTTCTTGCTTCAAACATGATAAACGTATCAGTTGGTAACAGTGGACGGCAAGCTGTTTCGTTAAATGTTCGTGATCGATGGATCAAAAGATACGAGTATTCTTTAAATTTCCGCCGGGTTGATGCAGGTCGTTCAGCGTTGTTTCAGAAACCGGAATCCGTTCCCGTAAAAAATCACTTGACAGCAAGATTTTTTATGAATTCACGTCATATTTCCGAGTACATGCTGTTATATCCCTTTTGTTGCGCAGGAGCCTTGAGTCTCAGAATCTGTTTATCCATGAAAACTCTCGTACTTTCGTTGTTCGCACTGTCGTTGTTGTGCTTCAAGCCTTCGCTTTATGCCCATGAGCCGCTTACATGGCAGCAGTGTGTCGATGAAGCGAAAACAGCCCATCCCGACCTCTATTCGGCACAGGCCGCATTGCAGCAGACTGAAGCCGACAAACGCATCAGCAGCAGCCAGAAGCTACCGCAGCTCAGTGCCGGCCTCAGCGGCGGACAGCGAGGCAGCACCGAAAGAAGTGTCGGTTCGGTATCTTCGTTTGCCTATTCTCTGACGGCGAAACAATTGCTTTATGATGGCGAAAAAACATCGAAAGAGGTCGCTTCCGACAACGAAGCCGTCAATGCCGCCAGGCATCGGTATCGCGAAGTCTCTGCAGCGTTGCGTTTCGCGCTTCGTTCCGCATTTGCCGAACTTCTCAAGGCCCAGGAGCTGGCCGGGCTTACCACAGAGATCGCCGAACGGCGGAAAAAGAATGTAAGGATGATCAATCTCCGTTACCAGGCGGGCAGGGAGCATATCGGTTCGCTTCGCAAGGCTGAAGCCGATCTTGCCCTGTCGGAGTTTGAAGTGTCTCAGGCTCAGAGGGGACTTGATCTTGCCCGATCAAAACTCGCATCGGCACTTGGCAGGGACGATCGCCGGCAATTCACGGTAAAGGGCACATTTTCCCCTTCGGAAGACGACAGCATCAAACCCGATTTTGTCCGTCTTGCAAGAAACACTCCCCGGTTTCTTCAGCTCGAAAGCAGCAGAAAAGCCGGCCGGCATGATCTCGATGCCGCCAAAAGCACCTTTTCTCCGGAGCTCTATCTTACCGCTGCTATCGGAAGAAGCAGTATCGACCGCTGGCCGCCCGACGAAATCGACTGGAATGCCGGGGTGGATATTTCGGTGCCGATCTATGGCGGCGGTTCAGGCCGGGCGAAAGTCGCAAGGGCGATGGCTGTGCTGAGCCAGCGTAACGCCGATGAAAAAAGCGGTTATCTTCAGGTGCTCGATTTGCTTGAAGAGAGCTGGAAGCAATTTGCCGATGCTTGCCACTATGTGGATGTACAGAAAAAATATCTCGACGCTTCAATCGAAAGATCGCTGATAGCTGACGTGCAGTATTCGAACGGTCTCACATCGTTCGATGACTGGGTGATCATCGAAGACAATCTTGTCAGTGCAAAAAAAGCATTTCTTACCGCCGGAGCCGATCTTCTGATCGCCGAGGCCGCATGGATAATGGCAACAGGAGGAGGTTTCGATGCTCAGTAACAAAAATAAAAAATTCACTATCGGTCTCGGGGTTCTGCTTCTCGTTGCCGGTGCCGTCGCATTTTTCTTTTTCAGGGGCGGGAATCATTCGAAAGAACAGTATACGGAAATTCGTGTCGAACGCGGAACGATCGTCTCTTCGGTATCGACCACGGGCGTTGTCGAACCGCGAAATCGACTTAAAATAAAACCGTCAATCGCAGGAAGAATCGAAGAGATCCGGGTCGAAGAGGGGCAGATGGTCCAGAAAGGCCAGGTACTGGCCCTGCTCAGCTCGATGGAACGCGCGGCACTGCTCGATGCCGCCAAACTGCAGGGCGACAGGGAGCACTCATACTGGCAGAATGTCTATCGGGCATCGACGGTCATCGCGCCTATCGACGGTCAGGTTATCGTGCGCGGCATCGAACCAGGCCAGACCGTCACTACAGGCGACTCGCTTTTCGTCCTTTCCGATCGTCTGATCGTAAAGGCCTATGTGGACGAAACCGATATCGGCAATGTCAGGATCGGTCAGAAAACGGTGATCGGGCTCGATGCCTATCCGGAAATCAGGGTGAACGGTGTGATTGAGCATATACATTACGAGTCGCATCTTCAGAACAATGTCAATATCTACTACGTCGACGTGATTCCCGAAACCATTCCTGAGGTTTTCCGTTCCGGCATGAGCGCAAATATCGATATTATCGTCAGCGAAAAAAAAGATGTGCTCTTACTACCGTCCGGTGCCGTCAATACGAATAACGGCAGAAGCATGGTCTGGTTGAAAAACGTCGAGCCGGAGGGAGGCATGATCCCAAGAACCGTCCGTACCGGCATCCGGGACGACAGCAATATCGAAATTATTGATGGAATAAAGGAAGGGTCTGTCGTTCTTTTGAGGGATGCTGCATTTTCTCTTCCAGAAAAAAGAGGCGGATCAAATCCATTCATACCCCAGCGGAACAGAATATCAAGATGAACCCTGTCATCGAGCTTCAGGATGTCTGTCGTACCTATCGCATCGGCGATAATACGGTTCACGCGCTCAGAGGCGTTTCGCTCAGCGTCGAACAGGGGGAGTTCATCGCCATCATGGGCGCTTCCGGCTCGGGAAAATCATCCATGCTGCATATTCTCGGCCTGCTCGACAGCCCCGACAGCGGCCAATACCGTATTCTCGGAAAGAACGTCGATACTCTTTCAGAGGATGAACGGGCCGGTGTTCGCAACAATCTTGCAGGCTTCGTCTTTCAGCAGTTTCACCTGCTTCGCAGGATGAACGTTTTGGACAACGTAAGACTGCCGCATATATACAGCGGCCTGAAAGGCGATTTCCGCAGGGATGCCGAAGAGCGCCTCAGGCTTGTCGGGCTCGAACATCGCATCGGCCATACCCCCAGCCAGCTTTCCGGCGGCGAACAGCAGCGGGTGGCCATAGCAAGAGCGCTGGTGCGCAATCCCCTCATCATTTTCGCCGACGAACCGACAGGCAATCTCGATACGAAAAATTCGTACGAAATCATGCTGCTGCTCAAAGGGCTTAACGAGCAGGGAAAAACCATCATCATGGTGACCCACGAACCGGATATCGCCGCCTACGCCGGCAGGGTGATTACCATGCGCGACGGGCTCATCGTCAGCGACGAACGAAAGGAGGGGTCTCGCAATACCGCAGTCCTGCGGGAGGAACTGCCATCGGTACTGCATTCTTCCGATAAGGATAGCATCTGGGGAACCGGGCGCATTTCCGGTTTCATTTTCCAGGCCGTGCAGTCCATTCTCGCCAACAAGGTGCGCTCGCTGCTTTCGGTTCTTGGCATTCTTGTCGGCGTCGCTTCGGTGATTGCCATGATATCGCTCGGAGAGGGTGCCAAGGCCGCCATGCAGGAGCAACTCAAGTCGATGGGATCGAATCTGCTTTCCGTCAGAGGAGGATCGGCAAAAATCAGGGGTTCGGCACAGGGGGCCGGAGCGGTTACCCGCTTTACGATGAAGGATGTCGAGGCAATAGCTGAACTTCGTTCACTGGTCAGAAGGACGTCCGGCGTTATAAACGGCAGCGGGCAGGCGGTATATGCGAACAGGAACTGGAGTACGAATATCGAGGGCGTCGGTTACGAGTATGGCTCCATTCGCTCGGCTATTCCTTCGGTTGGGCGGTGGTTTACTCCTGAAGAGGTCAGGCGGCGCGAAAAGGTTGCCATTATAGGGGTCACTCTTGTCAAAGAGCTGTTCGGTTCATCGAATCCGATCGGAAAAACCATCAAGATCAACCGTATCAATTTTACCGTCATCGGCATTGCTCCGGCAAAAGGTTTTTCAGGACCGCGCGACGAAGACGACCTTGTCATGATTCCGGTTACCACCGCGATGTACCGGGTACTCGGCAAGGATTACCTCAGCGGAATTTTTGTGGAAGCAGCAAGGCCTGAACAGATGGAGGAGGTGAAAAGCGTCATCAGCGAGGTGATCCGAAAAAGGCACCGGTTGCATGGAGACGACGATTCATTCAATATACGGGATATGACTGAAATGCAGAAGATGCTCAGCAGCACAACCGAAACCATGAGCATGCTTCTCGGCTCCATAGCGGCAATTTCCCTTCTGGTCGGAGGTATCGGCATCATGAATATCATGCTGGTTTCGGTTACGGAGCGAACCAGAGAGATCGGTCTGAGGAAAGCCATCGGTGCGAGGAATGACGATATCATGCTTCAGTTTCTTGTCGAATCGGTAGGGATGACGCTCATTGGCGGTCTTATCGGGATAGCGACCGGTATCGGTATCTCGCTGCTGCTTTCCTTCGTTGCCGGATGGACCGTGAAAACATCGCTTTTTTCCGTAGTGCTTGCAACCCTGTTTTCCGTAGTGACCGGTTTGTTCTTCGGTCTCTGGCCGGCCCGAAAAGCAGCGGATCTCAAGCCTGTGGACGCTTTGCGCTACGAGTAGAGGGTTCTCGGAAAGAAAAAAAAAATTATGTGCAAGGTTCTGCAAAGAATGCCGTCCTACTCTATGAAAGCGCGATGAGTGGTTTTCGTGTTTTCACCCTTAGGTTAGTTGGTTGTGTGTGGCAAAGACAGTCGGTGGCCGGTCGTTTTTTAGTGATGTGTTGTTGTGACTATGAAGACGAACCGATAAAAGAGAGGAAGGCAAAGGTTGAACGGGCGGTCGCCGATTAGACAGCGAAGAGCGTGAGTAGGGCTCTTCGCTGTTTTTATTTGCTTTTTCCGAGATAAAAAAAACCCTGCATGATTGTTCATGCAGGGTTTAAACGGAAGCGATCTTTATTCTTATTGAGTTCCTACGATGCGAGAGCCTTGTTCACTTTTGCTGCGGCATCGTGCAGGCCGGTTGCGGCAATCAGGTTCAGGCCCGACTCGTCGAGCATCTTCTGTGCGATTTCGGCATTTGTGCCCTCAAGACGCACGATAACCGGCAGGCTCAGGTCGATTTTTTTTGCTGCCTCGATAATGCCTCCGGCAACGCGGTCGCAACGCACGATGCCTCCGAAAATATTGACGAGGATGGCTCGCACATTCTTGTCGCTCAGGATGATCTTGAACCCCTCTTCAACGGTCTGAGGACTTGCTCCCCCTCCAACGTCGAGGAAATTGGCGGGTCTTCCGCCTGCGAGCTGGATCATGTCCATGGTCCCCATGGCCAGCCCGGCTCCATTAACCATGCAGCCAACGTTGCCGTCCAGGCGCACGTAGTTGAGATTGGATTTCGACGCCTCCACTTCGAACGGATCCTCTTCGCTGATGTCGCGTAATTCGAGAAACTCTTTATGGCGGAACAGCGCGTTGTCGTCGAAATTGATTTTTGCATCGAGAGCCAGTACGCGCCCCTCTTTTGTCACAACCAGAGGGTTGATTTCGGCAAGCGACGCATCGATGGCCATATAAGCATTGTAGAGCGCGGTGACGAACGAAACGGCGTTTCTGAACTGTTCTCCCTCGAGACCAAGGAAAAACGCCGCTTCACGTGCCTGAAAACCCTGAAGGCCGAAAAGGGGATCTACCTGCAGCTTCAACAGCTTTTCCGGGGTCTCTTCTGCTACTTTTTCGATTTCCATGCCGCCCTCGGTGGATATCATCAGCACGTTCTGTGACGTCGAACGGTCGAGCGTGATGCCGACATAAAATTCCCTGTCGATGTTCATGCCCTCTTCAACCAGCAGCCTGCGGACCTCCTTGCCTTCGGGGCCTGTCTGATGGGTGACGAGCGTGGTTCCTATCATCTGGCTCGCAATCTCGAAAGCTTCGTCCGGAGTCCTGGCGAGTTTCACCCCGCCGGCCTTGCCCCGTCCTCCCGCGTGGATCTGGGCCTTGACCACAACCACAGGGCTGCTTTGCTCTTCGAAAAGCTGAATGGCCGCCTGTTTGGCCTCTTCCGGCGAAAAAGCAACGATTCCTTTCGGCACGCTGACTCCGAATTTTCTCAGGATATCTTTGCCTTGATATTCATGAATGTTCATATTACCTCAGCTGTATGATGGATGATTGATATCGTCCGGCCGAAAAGCCGGAAAAATCAGGAAAGGAAAACCACATTATAGCAAATTTTACCTGTTTACTAAAGCTTTAACCCGCGATGTATGCACAATTTGAACTTTTATATGGAGCAGGCTCTCAGGGAGGCGATGAAAGCGTATGAAAAAAAAGAGGTGCCTGTTGGAGCGGTTGTATTCGACAGCAATGGCAACATAGCCGGAAAAGGGTATAATCAGGTCGAGGCGCTGATGGATGCCACGGCGCACGCCGAAATGATAGCGCTCACCTCCGCTATGGCTACGCTCGACAGCAAATACCTTAACGACTGCACGCTTGCCGTCACCATGGAGCCCTGTCCCATGTGCGCGGGAGCCATAGTGAACGCCAAAGTCGGTCGGGTAATCTTTGGCGCATACGACCCGAAGATGGGTGCGTCGGGTACAGTGCTCAACATTACCGGTTGCAGGGAGCTGAACCACCAGCCGGAAGTGATAGGCGGCATCATGGAGGCCAGATGCCGTGAACTGCTTCAGGATTTTTTCCGCCAGCTTCGTTAACCGTAACTGCCTGACAGGGAGAGAAATTAGGTTGGTTTTAAAAAAAAAGGTACATTGACTTTTACCGTGAAATTAATATCCCCAATACGTTAATCCCTTCACGGAATTCTCGATTAATTTACGTAGCTGTCGTTTATAACCGCATGAAATGAGGAGGTTATATGGACGAGCCATGCAGAACCGTATTAGAATTGCAGGACAAGATATATCATCTCGCGTTCCGGATGACAGGCTCGAAGATTCTTGCCAGGGAACTTGTTCTGCTCACTTACCGCGATGCAGGGGCATATACCACCGTACACGAGCTGTTCAAGCGGTTCAGGGCATACTATTTCAGTAATTTCTGCATTGATCTTTTCTCGTGTTTTCTTGCGGCAGGATGCGGTGGATCGAAAGATCTGCAGGACGACTCTTCGGGATATTACTATGAAGATATCAAGCTGGCAGTTCTGTTCGCAGACATGTTCGGACTGAGTTGCCAGGAGATAGCCGAAATCAACGGAGCCGATCCCGATATCCTGAAACTCTGGTTGTGGTGGGGTCGAAAAACATTTGTGATGGTCAGAATCGAGGAAAATGCAGGAGGCTGATCAGCTTTTTATCTTAAGCAGCGATAACAAAGTCGGCATGCCTGCCGGGGCAAAAATATGACACTGTCGCTTTAACCGGTCGCAGCCACTTGCGGCGTATAACCCCAATCCATCTTCTTTCCCGTCTCCCGTCTCCTATCTCCTTTCCCCTGTCTCCACCGAAATGTTTTCACGAATGATGCTTTTGAGGGATGTTGCAAGATGTGAGACAATGTCCTGGGCGATGTTGCTTCCTACCGAAGGGGGCTGCACGGTGTCGAGGCTTTCTATGCCGGCTTTTTTGACGGCGTTGCTGATGGTAACCGAGAGTATCGGGTTGCATTCCCGAACGATTTCCTTCAGCATGAAGGAGGCTTCGAACATGCTTTGCTGAACGATTTCCCTGTGATCGTCTTCGGATACAGCCTGGCAGTGCCGGATAGCTATGATACCGGACAGACAGGTGAGGTAGGTGTTGGTGGCTCCGGCGAGAAAAAGATTCATGAAAAAGGGTGTGAGCAGGTTGCCGCCGGGCAGAAGCGACGAGAGCGTGTTGCTGAATGAGGACTGGATGATCGGCTTGATGTGTGCCGGTATGTCGTCCTTTTTGAAGTCGGAGAGCGGCAGGCATGCGTAAACCGAACGTACAAGGGCTGCGAACTCCATCGCGTGATGGTTTCGGTGATGGATGGCGTAGGTGTTCCACACCGCCTTGAGTATGTTTTTAAGTGACGTTGTCGTGCCGTAGGAAGTGTTCTGCGCAAAGGCGCCCACAAAAAAATTTTTGGTCGCGATCTGTTTTATCATATTGAGCGAATCGACTTCGAGCAGTTTGAGATTTGCGCGAAGCCAGCGAAGATCCTTCTCCTTGCGTAACGGTTCGTTATGCAGGGGGTGAGCGGAAAGCGTCATGCAGAGATAGTCCACGTAAAACGGGAAATCTTTGGCGGTTTCATTCAATGGCAGCCGCGGGCGTTTTGGCATTCTGAAAAAGCGGATGACCGATAGCAGGGTGAATATGATGATTGCTGAGGCGATGACAAGAAACCCGTATCCCGCGTAAGGGTGAATGCGGCTTAGCAGTTCGCTGAATGCGGCAAGCTGGTTTATGGTGAACACGCCTGCAAGAAGCAGAAACGCCGCAAGTGCTGAACCAAGGAGAACGGTAGTTTTTCGTTTCATGCCGGAAGCCTGATGATCGTGGATTAACGGAACTTATTCAGGTGCTTCTTTGTGGTAATGTAACGAAAAAAACCGTTTATGCGTTTTCTTCACGTTCAGGAAGCCGGATCTCCTGATCCTTGCTGAACTGGTAGTCGAGGAAGATATCTTCTGCCGAAGGAAGCTGCCATGAACCGTCGGCAAGCCGGTTTGTCGTGTCTTTGAGCCTGTAGGTCATGTGTCCGCAGGTCCAGCAGTCGTAGCGCGCCATCCCCGTGCAGAGGCAGGTTTTTTCGGTCGGGGTCATTTTTTCGCCGGGCATTCTCTCCGCCATGGCTTTGTAGTACGCATCGATATAGGTGCATTTTCCGCCGTTCTCAAGCAGGTAGCCGAGACCCTCGCAGTTCGGCTTGATGGTGTATGAGAGCGTCGGTGAGTTGACCAGCATGCGCATGGGGTAGCCTGTGGTGGAAGCCATGTTTACAACGATATCCTTCTCCTCCGCCCTGATGTATTCCTGCTTGACCGCTGCGGGCAGTCCGGCTTCCTTTGAAATGGTGAAGCGTGTTGCAACCTGAACTGCCGAAGCGCCCATGGCCAGATAGTCGGCCGCATCGGTACCGGTGAAGATGCCGCCTGCAGGTATGACCGGAATCCGGAGATCCTCCTTTTTCAGGAAGTCGAGCACCTCGGTAACGATGGTTTTGAGGTCGAAAGTGTGCCAGTCGAGCGGTCCGAACCCAAGATGTCCGCCGGCGAGCGGGCCTTCGACTATGATGTAGTCCGGCAACCGGTTCAGGCGGACGGCGCGTTTGAGAAATATGGCGAGCGCCCTTACCGATGATATGATGATGCCGATTTTTACATCTCTGAACCGAGGGTGATCCTGAATGAGGTCGAGCGTACGAAGGTTCAGGCCGGCGGCAAGTGTGAGTCCGTCTATTCCGGCATCCATTGCCGATGCAAGCCGCACCTTCAGCGTTTCCGACGCGTTGTTCATGGTGAGTTTCTCCATGCAGTTGAGAAAGACCGCGCCTTTGCCGGTTTTCTGTGAAACCGTGTATGCAATGTACTTTTTCTGAGCTTCGGCAATCTCTTCGAGATCGAACAGCACCGCTGATTTATCAGGGTTGTTTCTATAGCTGGCGTACTTCTTTCTTTTCCTCGTTGTATAGGTCGTACTGAAAATCTGATCGCAGACGTAACCGACTTCGGCATCCGAAATATGGCCTATGCCGCCAAGCCGCTCCGCCGCAAGGGCGAGTTGGGTGGTTGATATGTTGACGCCCATACCTCCGATAATGATAGGAACGAACTCTCTGCCGCCTAACTGTAACCTGAAATTGTCTACGATCATTGTCTGTATTCTTCCGGTGTAAATAGCAATTCACGGCTTCCGGTGGATCCGGATGCCGGCTGGCTTCTTCTGTGTTCTGTATCGGCAGCTCTGTCCTCCTGCTGCCAAAAATTATATAAGATAGAATATTTCATGCTATTAATCTACAGCGAAGCTTTATTTATTGGTCGTGGTGCGACCCGGAAGATGGAATCCTTTCTGCATGTTGCCGATGTTTTTTCATCTGTATCCGGATGATCGAGTATCAAGCGATTGATACGTGATGCTCCCTGCTCCTGCAGATCTCGCGCTCGCTGCCGATAAAATCCGGGGGACATGTTATGCTGTTTGAGAAAAGTGACTGAGAATAGTAAATTACACGACTCGATTGAAAATGGAATGAATGCGGAGAGCTTTTTCTGCACGAAGCAACTTATCCTTAAATATAAAGGGAGCCGTTATGATAAAACTTGTCTTGCTGCGCCATGGAGAGAGCCAGTGGAACCTGGAAAACCGTTTTACCGGATGGCATGATATCGACCTGACGGATAACGGCAGGCGCGAAGCATCTGCCGCAGGCGTTACCATGAAAGATGCTGGCCTGACATTCGATATGGCTTATACCTCTGTTCTCAAGAGGGCCATCAGAACGCTATGGAACGCTCTCGATGCAATGGACCTGATGTGGCTCCCCGTTTTCAAAAGCTGGAGGCTGAATGAACGGCATTACGGCGCGCTGCAGGGACTGAACAAGTCCGAGACCTCCCGCAAGTATGGCGAGGAACAGGTGCTTGTCTGGAGAAGAAGCTACGATACCCCTCCGCCGGCTCTTGAAAAAACGGATGAACGTTATCCCGGAAGCGATCCACGGTATGCCGGGCTTACCGAAGACGAAATGCCGCTTTCCGAGTGCCTGAAAGATACGGTCGCGCGGTTTCTGCCGATCTGGCACGAGACCATCGCTCCGGAAATCCGCAAAGGCAAACGGGTGCTTATCGTCGCCCATGGCAATTCTCTTCGGGCTCTCGTCATGTATCTCGACAACATCTCCGAAGAGGATATTGTCGGTCTTAACATTCCGACCGGCATCCCTCTTGTATACGAACTTGACGACGACCTGAAGCCGCTGAAGAGCTACTATCTCGGCGATCAGGAGGCCATACAGAAGGCGGTGCAGGCTGTCGCCGGGCAGGCGAAAGCGTAAGGTGTAACAGATGGTGTAGAGGGGGTTTTGGAAATGTATTATTGAAAAAAACCTTATATTCTGCACGTCGATTCAGCAGATGCCCTTTTTTTGAAATTTTATAGACGAGTTGTGCCTGAAAATATGAATGACAAGTTTACATCGGGGCTGTACGATTCTCAGTTCGAACATGATGCCTGCGGTGTGGGTTTCGTGGCTCACATCAAAGGGGTCCGCTCACATGCCATTGTTGAACAGGGGCTTCAGATCAACGAGAATCTGAAGCATCGCGGCGCCTGCGGCTGCGAAAAAAATACCGGCGACGGTGCGGGCATTCTCCTGCAGGTTCCCGACAAATTTCTTCGCCGGGTCTGTGCCGAACGCAATATCGAACTTCCCGAGGAGAAGCACTATGGCGTCGGCATGGTGTTTCTTCCTCCCGATATATCCCAGCGTCGTGCCATAGAGGATATCTGCCGTCAGATGATCCAGGCCGAGGGGCAGAAATTTCTCGGTTTCAGGAAGGTTCCGACAGACAACTCCACGCTCGGCGAAACAGCCAGATCGGAAGAGCCTGTGGTCAAGCAGCTTTTCGTGGGAAGAGGCAGGGACGTTGCCTCGGAACTCGAATTCGAGCGAAAGCTCTACATCATTCGCCGAAGGATCACCAAAAGAGTGAAATACACGGCAGGCATTCTTGGCAGCAGCTATTTCTACTTCTCGAGTCTTTCATGCAGGACAATTGTCTATAAAGGGATGCTGCTTCCCGAGCAGGTCGGCGAGTTCTATCCTGAACTCTACGATCCCGATATGGAGAGCGCCATTGCCATGGTGCATTCGCGTTTCAGCACCAATACCTTCCCGAGCTGGGATCGCGCCCATCCTTACCGCTTTCTCAGTCATAACGGCGAGATCAACACGCTGCGAGGCAACGTCAACTGGATGAAGGCAAGGGAGAAGAACATTGCCTCAAAGATATTCGGCGATGCTATCGAGGATATCAAACCTGTTATTCTCGAGGACGGCAGCGATTCGGGTATTCTCGACAACGTGTTCGAGTTTCTCGTGCTTTCGGGCCGCTCGCTTGCTCATGCGGCGATGATGATCATTCCCGAGCCCTGGGCCGGGAACAAGGCCATGGATCCTGTGAAAAAATCGTTCTACGAATACCACAGCTGCCTGATGGAGCCCTGGGACGGTCCTGCTTCGGTCGCCTTTACAGACGGCACGCAGATAGGTGCCGTGCTCGACCGGAACGGTCTTCGTCCGTCGCGCTACTATATTACCAGGGATGACCTCGTCATCATGGCTTCGGAAGTCGGCGTTCTTGACATAGAGCCTGAGCGGATTCTCCGCAAGGATCGCCTCCAGCCTGGCCGCATGTTTCTTGTCGATACAGCCGAGGGACGCATTATCTCCGACGAGGAGATCAAGCGCACCATCGCATCGGCAGAGCCCTATGCCGAGTGGATCGGCCGCAATATGATCGACCTGGAGACGCTGCCGGACCATCCACTCATGAAGAATCCGGACGAGGACAAGTACAGCCTGACGGCGCGCCAGAAGGTTTTCGGCTATACCCAGGAAGATATCTCGCTGCAGATCATGCCTATGGCCCGCAACGGAGTGGAACTTGTAGGCTCGATGGGCAACGATACGCCGCTTGCAGTGCTTTCCAACAAGCCGAAGCTGCTTTACGATTATTTCAAGCAGCTTTTCGCCCAGGTCACCAATCCGCCGATCGATTCCCTCAGGGAGGAGATAATCACTTCGACCACGGTCATGCTTGGTACCGAAGGCAATCTCCTCGATTCCGAAGAGCTGAACTGCCGCAGGCTCCGGCTGCCGTATCCGGTAATGTCGAACCCCGATCTCGAAAAGATCCGCGGCATCGACAAGCCGGGCTTCAGGGCCGTGACGCTGCCGATTTTCTACGACGTCGAACATGACGGCAAAGGCATCGAACGCGCCATGCAGGATCTCTATCGCCAGTCGGAGCAGGCTGCCGCAAAAGGGGTGAACATCATCATTCTTTCCGACAAGGGAGAAATTGAAAAAGACCGCGCTCCGATTCCGGCGCTGCTTGCGGTTTCGGGCCTGCACAACTTCCTTATCAATGCGGGACTGCGTACGAAGGTCGGGCTTGTGCTCGAGTCCGCAGAACCAAGAACGGTACACCATTTTGCCATGCTTATCGGGTACGGCGCCGGAGCGGTCAACCCCTACATGGCATTCGAAACCATCCGAGCCCTTATCGGTTCCGGGCAGCTTGAGATGGATGAAAAAACCGCGGTCAAAAACTATATCAAGGCTGCTGTCAAGGGAGTGGTGAAAACCATGGCCAAGATGGGAATTTCCACCATCCAGAGCTACCGCGGTTCGCAGATATTCGAAGCTGTAGGTCTGAACAGCCAGCTTGTCGACGCATATTTCACCCGTACGCCGACCAGGATCGAGGGCATCGGTCTCGATGCCGTTGCAGAAGAGGCGCGAAGGCGGCACGCATCGGTTTTTCCTCCTTCGGGCAACAAGGTGGATCGAGGCCTCGACGCCGGTGGAGAACGCAAATGGCGCCATAGCGGCGAATTCCATCTTTTCAGTCCCGAAGCCATCCACTTTCTGCAGCATTCCTGCAGAACCGGTAACTACGAGCTGTTCAGGAAATATGAAAACCTGATAGACGACCAGAGCCAGCATCTCTGCACCATTCGAGGTCTGATGGATATCAGGTTTTCCCATAACCCGGTACCTCTTGACGAGGTCGAGCCGGTCGAGAGCATTCTCAAACGATTCAAGACCGGAGCCATGTCCTATGGCTCGATCAGCCAGGAAGCACACGAGACGCTGGCCATAGCGATGAACCGCATCGGCGGCAGGAGCAATACCGGAGAGGGCGGTGAAGATCCTGCCCGTTTCGTTCCGGATGCAAACGGCGATTCGAGGATGTCCGCAATCAAGCAGGTGGCATCAGGCCGTTTCGGTGTCACCAGCGAATACCTGGCAAACGCCAGCGAGATACAGATCAAAATGGCCCAGGGCGCAAAGCCCGGCGAGGGTGGGCAGCTTCCCGGTTCGAAAGTTTATCCCTGGGTGGCAAGAACACGCCACTCGACTCCCGGTGTTGGTCTTATTTCGCCGCCGCCACACCACGATATTTACTCAATCGAGGATCTCGCACAGCTCATTCACGACCTGAAGAATGCCAACAGGGAAGCTCGCATAAACGTGAAACTCGTTTCCACGGTCGGTGTCGGCACTATCGCTGCCGGTGTGGCAAAAGCGCATGCCGACGTGGTGCTGATAAGCGGCCATGACGGCGGAACGGGTGCCTCGCCAATATCGAGCATCATGCATGCAGGCATGCCGTGGGAACTCGGCCTTGCCGAAGCGCATCAGACTCTCGTGCTCAACAACCTGCGCAGCAGAATTACCGTTGAAGCGGACGGACAGCTCAAGACCGCGCGCGACATCGTTATTGCCGCCATGCTTGGCGCCGAAGAGTTCGGTTTTGCAACTACCACGCTCGTGGTGATGGGATGCATCATGCTCCGCTGCTGTCAGAACGATTCCTGTGCAGTCGGCGTTGCGACGCAGAATCCCGAGCTTCGCAAGAACTTCAGGGGCAAGCCGGAACATGTGGTGAACTTCATGCGCTTCCTTGCCGAAGGCGTACGCGAATACATGGCGCGTCTCGGCGTCCGCTCGCTCAACGAACTGGTTGGACGTACCGAGATGCTCGGTATGAAAAAAACAATCGACCACTGGAAAGCCAATGGTATCGATCTTTCCAAAATTCTCTACCAGCCGGAACTCCCTGAGCAGGCACCGCAATACTGCATTATGGAGCAGGATCACGGTCTTGAAGAGAGCCTGGATCTCAGGACGCTGCTTGCAATATGCGAGCCTGCTATCAGGCGCGGCGAAAAGGTCACCAGTAATCTGGCCATCAGCAACACGAACAGGGTTGTCGGCACCATTACCGGCTACGAAGTCACAAAGGCGTACGGCGCAAAAGGTCTTCCCGACGATACCATACATCTGAAATTCACGGGTTCTGCCGGACAGAGTTTCGGCGCTTTCATTCCCAACGGTATGACGCTGGAACTCGAAGGTGATGCCAACGATTATGTCGGCAAAGGGTTGTCCGGAGGTAAAATCGTGGTCTATCCACCGCGAACAGCGACGTTCGTGCCTGAAGACAACATCATTATCGGTAATGTAGGTTTCTACGGAGCGACTTCCGGCGAAGCCTATATCAGGGGCATGGCAGGGGAGCGCTTCTGTGTGCGCAACAGCGGTCTCAAGGCAGTTGTCGAGGCTATCGGCGACCACGGCTGCGAATATATGACCGGTGGTACCGTAATCGTTCTCGGACGTACCGGGAGGAACTTCGCGGCAGGCATGTCCGGCGGTGTGGCTTATATCTATGATGTGGACGGAACTTTCAGCGACAACTGCAACCACGATATGGTCGGCCTCTACCCGGTTGAAGATCCTATGGAACTTGCAGCTCTGCAGTCTGCCATTGAAAAGCATACCGAGCTTACCGGCAGTTCCCTCGGCGAGTCAATTCTCGACGGCTGGTCAGAAGTGAAACAGCGGTTCGTCAAGGTATTGCCGCACGATTACAAACGTGCCATGGAAGCCATGAAAGAGGTCGAACTTGCCGGCATGACGGGTGATGAAGCCGTTATGGCGGCATTTGAAAAGAACATTCACGATCCTTCGCGTGTATCAGGAAACTAAACCGGTGCTGCAGGATAATATTGCCGGTCAAGTATTAAACGAGAGATATGGGAAAAGTTAAAGGTTACATGGAGTTCCAGAGAGCCCTCCCTCCAGACAGGGAGCCTCTGGAGAGGATAAAAGACTGGAACGAGTTTCATGAAGAGATGGCTGCAAGTGAGCTGCAGAAACAGGGGGCACGCTGTATGGATTGCGGAACCCCTTACTGCCATACCGGTTTTATGCTCAGCGGCATGGCCAGCGGCTGTCCGATTCACAACCTGATTCCTGAGTGGAACGACTACATTTACAATGGGTTCTGGCGCGAAGCTTACGACCGGCTCATGAAAACCAACAACTTTCCGGAATTTACGGGAAGGGTCTGCCCCGCACCGTGTGAAGGATCCTGCGTGCTCGGTATTGTCGAACCTCCGGTTTCCATCAAGAATATCGAGTGTTCCATCATCGAGCACGCCTTTGCCGAAGGGTGGGTGGAACCGAAAACCATCGCGCATCGAACCGGCAAGCGGGTCGCCGTTATCGGTTCCGGTCCTGCGGGCCTTGCATGTGCCGACCAGCTCAACAAAGCCGGCCACAGTGTCACGGTTTTCGAGCGCGACGACCGCATCGGCGGGCTCATGATGTACGGTATTCCCAACATGAAGCTCGACAAGTCATTCGTTGTTGAACGACGCGTCAACATCATGAAAGCCGAAGGGATAACCTTCATGCCTTCCACCGAAGTCGGAGTGGATTACCCTGCTGACAAACTGCTTGAAGAGTTCGATGCGGTGGTGCTCTGTACCGGTGCAACGAAACCTCGCGATCTGACGGTCGAAGGTCGCGCCTTTTCCGGCGTGCATTTCGCCATGGACTTTCTTCGCTCGAGCACCAGGGCCCTGCTTGACGGAACGGAACCTGCAATAACAGCAGAAAAAAAAGATGTTATTGTCATCGGCGGCGGAGATACCGGTACCGACTGCGTTGCAACCTCGCTGCGTCAGGGTTGCAGAAGCGTCATGCAACTCGAGATCATGCCGAAACCGGCGCTTGAGCGTCAGCCCGATAACCCTTGGCCGGAGTGGCCGAAAGTCTTCAAGGTGGACTACGGTCAGGAGGAAGCCGCAGCCCTGCAGGGAGAGGATCCTCGCCGTTATTGCATGATGACCAAGAAGTTTCTCGACCAGGGCTCCGGCCGGTTGCAGGCTGTCGAAGTGTCGCAGGTCGAATGGGTTATTGACGAAGGCCGCTACATTCCAAGACCGGTTTCGGGAACCGAGGAGATTCTTCCAGCTCAGCTCGTTCTGCTCGCCATGGGTTTTATCGGGCCTGAAGAAAATCTCCTGCAGCAGTTGCAGATAACACAGGACGGACGAGGCAACATCAAAGCCGACGAAACGAGCTGCCGGACCAACAAACCGGGAATATTCGCAGCTGGAGATGCTCGTCGCGGCCAGAGCCTCGTTGTCTGGGCCATCAACGAAGGCCGTGCCGCCGCCCGCGAATGCGATCGCTTTCTTATGGGCACGACATGCCTGCCGTAAACGATTCGACAGAAAGCGGTGTTATACCCTGTACGTTTTTTATGACTAAACAACTTTAGATCGGCCAATGGAAAAGCAGCAGCTTGACGAGATGCTAACGAAGCTCCATCAGGAGCTCGAACAGGTGGATTCCGTAGACGAAACTACCGCTACGGTGCTTTCCGAGCTCAGGGATGATATACAGCATCTTCTTAGCGGAGCCGGTTCCGGAACACCGGAAGAGCAAGAACCCATCTCCAGGCGCCTTGGCGAGGCCATCGAGCATTTTGAGGCCGATCATCCCCGGCTGAGCATCGCTTTGCAGCATCTGCTCGACAGCCTTGCTAAAATGGGATTCTGACAAGAGAGAACAACGTGCAAAGGCGTTATCATTTACCTATTCAATGACCAGAATAAAAGAACCTGAAAAAGGAAGAAGGCGTACCGAAAGCGGGAACGGCAATGAACCCGTTTACTGCTCATTCTGCGGCCGCAGCTCTCTTGAAGTGAACAGCATGGTTGCCGGCCCGGGCGCGTTCATATGCGACCGCTGCATCAAAACATCGTTCGAGATTCTTCGTAAGGAGATCAGCGCAATCAAGCCTGCCGATCGACAGGCCGAGAAGCCTTTTCAACCAAGGCTCGCCAGCCCCAGGGCAATCATGGAGTCGCTCGATCAGTATGTGGTCGGGCAGGACATCGCCAAGAAATCCCTTTCCGTTGCGGTTTACAATCATTATAAGCGGATCGATTCACAGGAGTGGTCGCATGAAGACGACGAGGTGGTGATCGAAAAAAGCAACATTCTGCTCATCGGGCCCACTGGAACAGGCAAAACCCTGCTTGCGCAGACGCTTGCGAATATGCTCGAAGTGCCCTTCACCATCGCCGACGCAACCTCGCTGACCGAAGCCGGCTACGTTGGCGACGATGTCGAAACCATCCTTGCCCGACTGCTCCATGCATCCGATTTCAACCTTGAACGGGCAGAGCGGGGTATCATCTACGTCGATGAAATCGACAAGATCGCCCGTAAATCCGCCAACGTCTCCATCACCCGCGATGTTTCCGGTGAAGGCGTACAGCAGGCACTGCTTAAAATACTTGAAGGATCGGTAGTCGGCGTTCCTCCCAAAGGCGGACGCAAACATCCCGAGCAGCAGCTCATCAACATCAATACCAAGAACATTCTCTTCATCTGCGGCGGCGCTTTCGAAGGACTCGACAAGCTCATAGCCAAAAGGGTATCGAAATCATCGATGGGCTTCGGTTCGAAGGTAAAACACAAACAGACCGGTTACGATCCCGAAATTCTTCGCTTCGTAACGCAGGATGACCTGCACGAATACGGTCTTATTCCCGAGTTTATAGGCCGGCTGCCGGTCATCTCCACGCTTGACCCTCTTGACGAAAAAGCACTGCGGAACATTCTCGTGGAACCGAAGAACGCGCTCGTCAAGCAGTACAAAAAGCTCTTCGAAATGGACGGCGTTGAACTCGAGTTCGCCGAAGACGCGCTCGACAAAGTTGTTGAAATTGCCATTGAACGCGGAACAGGTGCGCGCGCGCTGCGTTCCGTGCTCGAAAACGTCATGATCGACATCATGTTCGAGCTGCCCTCCATGAAAGGCATACAGAAATGCCTCATCACGTCGGACACCATCGAAAACAAAGCAGCGCCTGAATACTACTCCGGCGACGGCAAAAAGAAAAAAATCGCCTGAACAGGCAAACTATCGTGAAGAGGTTTGCTTTTTTCAGCCGGAATCGTATATTTACTGCCCTTCACGATGGGCGATTAGCTCAGTTGGTTAGAGCGCTACATTGACACTGTAGAGGTCAGAAGTTCGAATCTTCTATCGCCCACACACTTCTTAAAGCCCTGTAAGTAAATAACTTACAGGGCTTTTTTCTTTTCCTTAAAAACGCCTCGTATTACTTCGTAATTATCGTTTTTGATCGTTATTTCGTCTTTTTTATATTGTTTTTGTTACGCCATTGCCACGCGAAAAATTACCCCAAACCTCATAGAGGCTATTATGAGACTTGTTTTAAGACATCGGGTTATGACAGGCAAGCAGCAACCAGGTTGCCACTCATTCTATCTTGAGATTTATCATAACAGGAAGCGATCATATGAGTCTTTGGATATTGTTGCAGATCCAAAAGACAAGGCTAATTACCGGCAGGCGATTCGATTTTGTCAGGACATTTTAGCCAAGCGTCAGCTTGAACTGAAGGGGTTGACCTCCGGATTGAAAGCACAGGCAGCCGAATATGCAGATGGAGATTTTCTTGCCTATTGCAACCAGATCGCCTCCAAGTCACTGAACAAAAAAACCCTTGAAAATTGGCAGAATGCCATCAAGAGCCTTGCCCGGTTCGCTCCTCGCGGTCTTGCGTTTTACGATCTGGATCATCACTGGCTCGAAAGCTTCCAGGAATTCCTGCTCAACGCTTATTCTCAGAATACCGCCCGGACATACTCCACCAAAATCCGTCAGGTGATAACCAAAGCTCAGAAAGAGGGTTATCTGACCGATAATCCCAACAGACTTGTTCCACAGATTTCCGAAAAGGAAGGAGAGATCAAATACCTTTACCTTGAAGAAGTCATGCTTCTGAACAAGACTCCGCATCGGCATTCTGGACGAAAAACTGCGTTTCTTTTCAACTGCTTCGTGCCGGTCAGACCGGGAGACCTTGCCGGCATGAAGGAGTCGAACATCCGTCCGGATGGTATGGGAGGGGTCGAGGTCTATTTCCGCCAGTCCAAAAAGCAGAGAATCGAATCAATTCCGATTTCACAGCAGGGCATGGTTTACCTTGAACAGGCCAGGGCGCTTGCAAGAACACGCCTCGGTCGTGAGCTCACTGCCGGAGACAACATATTCGACATCGGCCACAAAAAATGGTATGGTGCCATGCTCAAGACCTGGGCAAAAAGGGCATTCGAACTGTATGCGGATGAGCTCGAGCCTGAGGTAAGGAATCATTTCAGTTGGGCCTGCAGGGAATTGTCACCGCATTGGGCAAGGCATACCGGTGCCACGATGCTCCTGAACGCCGGAGCCCATTTCGATGCTGTCGGGGATATTTTGGGACACAGGGATAAAAAAACTACCATGAGATACGCTAAGATTCTGCCAAGGACGAAGCGTAGTACGATTGCGATGATGCCATTTTTCAACGATTAACTGAATCTATGGTGGGGCGAAACAGTGGAGTAAGAAGAACATGGGAATACATCGGGCACCATGTCATCCATTATTCCGATCTGTTTCTGTTGTGCGAGCAGGATCGCAACGATCCTGAATGCGAGCCACCCTTTATCGCCAATCTGTTGCCTCATGAGCTGTATGGCATGATCTCCTTCATTCTGAAGCGAATGAGGGAGATCGATACCGAGGCCATGGAGTTGCAACGACAGGCCAAAGTTCAACAAGGGCTCATCCCGTTACAGTATCGGGGCCGCGAGCTCCAGTACTTCAGAATGAGGTTGCCGAAAACCAGCCATCATCGTTCTACAGAACTGTACAATGCCGAATTCATCAATGATACCGATGACGGTTACGACACCTGCCAGGGCGTGTTCGTGACCCTTGAGCGGGCGCTCGGTTTTCTGTTCAGAGAGATAGGTTTCCGGTTCGGGTTGCCGCCCGCGAAATTCGTGGAAAGAATCCTGAAACTTTATCCGGAATATGAGCCGCTTATCCAGCGCAATATCGAGGCTGGGCGGCTATCCCGATCTCAGGAAACCTCCCTGACATCAGAGGCATCGTCATCGGGTCCGGTTTTGAACCTCCATCTGTCCGACGAAGAGCGGTCGGCTCTTTTTCAGGAACTTGGCCGCTTTTTCAGTAGGGAAGATCATGAGCCGCTCATGCAGCTTTTGCGCGGAGGTACAGCCGAACGAAAGCTGTTTTTCAAGGCCAACCAGAACCGTCTGGTCGAAGTGTTCCGACGGCTTCACTACCATCGAAGGCTTTTCTCAACCCAGACACATCTCCGGAACTGGATTTGCCATTCTTTTACCTATCAGTCCAAGTCAGGCGTTGCCCCGATGAACGCCAATACTGTCTGGGACATTCTTACAAAAGCCAAAGGAGAACCCTCCTCTCGCAGTCGGATATGCAGGTTCGACTGGCTCCCATACAAGACCCAAACTGTTCGCAGCAGGCATTCATGATTCAGTTAAGGAATCGGGTACGTCGCTTACTTGTTTGATCCGCACACGCTCTCCAGCCATTTTCCCATCCGAAGATCAATAAAGAAACAGCACCCCATTTACCCCCCCTGGTGGTTGATTGGGGTTAGTTTTTCTGGTGATTTTCCATCGTTGTTCACATGAATCTTCAAAGGTGTCAGCGATGCAGCAAGAAGAAATCCCTCCGCTCAGGTCAATCGACGATTTGATGGGAGCCATCCGAATAGTAGTTCGACAGGAAATAACCAAGGCCCTCCATCCAGCCGTTCAGGACAGGCTGCTGACGGTCTCGGAAGCTGCCGAATATCTCCGTCTCGCAAAGCCGACAATCTACAGTCTGGTGCAGCAGAACAAGATTCCCTACATGAAGCAGACCAAGCGTCTCTATTTCTCTGAAAACAAGCTCAAGGAGTGGCTCGATCAGAGCAGAATTCCTTCGAATATTGAGCGTGAAATGTCGGTTATCAACAAGCTTATCAAGCGCAAGACGAGACCCGGCTCGAAACTCTGAGCAGTCCAGTTCGCGAGTCGAAAAAGCAGAGAAAAATCCATGCAGTTACCATCAACCCGGACACCATGAAAACCATAGCAGTGGTCTCGCAAAAGGGCGGAGCAGGAAAAACCACCATAGCCGTCAACCTTGCCGGTATGGCATTTTGCCGGGGGTTACAGTGCGCCGTCATCGATCTCGATCCCCAGTCGAGTGCCAAGGCGTGGCATGACATCAGGGGTCAGGAATCCCCTGTCGTCATATCCTCGCAGTCGTCCAGACTCCAGGAAATTCTTGAAAAGGCCGACCAAAACGGAGCCGACCTCGTGATCCTCGATACGGCACCACATTCGGAAACGGCGGCACTTGCATCGGCAAGGCTGTGCGATCTGATTCTCATTCCATGCCGGCCTTCGGTGCTTGACCTGAAAGCCATCGTGACCTCGATAGACCTTGCCGCCCTGGCAAGAAAGGAGGCTGTCGTGGTGCTCAATGGCATCCCTTCTCGTGGTGTCTTGGCATCGGAAGCTTCGGCGGTTATTGCCGGCTACGGCGTAGAACTTGCCCCTGCCATGCTTGGTTACCGGGCGGCTTTTGTTCACTCGCTGACGATAGGATTGTCAGTTGCCGAATATGAACAGGCCTCGAAAGCAGCCGAGGAGATCACCGAACTGTTCGAGTGGATTTGCCTGAAACTTGGCATTAAAAACAACGCTCAGGAGGAGCAGATATGAGCAAGCGAGGCAGCCTTGCAGATGTTCTGAAGACAGAGGATCTGTCACACAAAAAACAGCAACCGGAAACCGTCGATACGGCTCAGATTCTTCGGTATATCTCTCCATGCCGGAAAGGCAAGAAGTCGATGACGGTCTGGTTCGATCCGGATGTCATTCAGCAGCTGAAGCTCATTGGCATACGCGAAGGATTGTCCATTCAGGCGATGATGACTGAAGCCATAAATGACTTCTTTTCGAAACACCACAAATCAAGAATCGCCCGATGAAGGATCAGCAAATCATCGAGGGCGAACGCGGTTCAACCGCACTTCAGCTTCGGAACGAAGGCGATTGGTTCAGCGGAATTTTTCTCGGAACGCCCAAGGCTGTTGTACAGGGAGAGTTTGGAAAAATCGCGCTCTTTGATGCTGGACATCTCGTTGGATACGAGATCATCCGGGGACGGACAAGGCGGGCATTTCTGTTCAGGACGGTGGCCGGAAACGGTTCAGAAAAGGTGCCGGGAGTCTATCCGGCAGTGAGGCTGCTTGTCATGGCCAGGTCAAGAGAGCTTTCTCGAAAGCTTATCCGCACTATCGGTTTTTTAAAGCGGCAGAATATCGCGGTCGATGCTTTGCCTGACCTGTTTTTCTCAAGATTGCAGGTGATTCTTTCAGACCCCCGGATGGGGGAAGCAACCATACGACAACTGCTGCTGAAATGCAGAAAGCCAATCGAATCAGAACGGTTATCGCAGTTGGCCTGAGCATTGCCGCTCTTGCCGTTGCGAGCTGCATGAAGCCGAAGGTTCTGGTGCTGTACAACTATACCGACAGTATGCCGCATGGGTTCTATCTGGTCGAACATCGTGAAGTGTATCAGCGAGGTGACGTGGTGGTGTTTGCCGTTCCCCCTTCGGTCAGAGCGCTCGTGAATGAACGCCACTGGCTCCATGAAAATGGATTTCTCATGAAACCGCTGATCGGTCTGAAAGGCGATTCTGTGTCAACAAAGGATGGCCGTTTTCGTGTCGCTGGACATGATTTCGGAGGGATTCAGGTGCTTGACAGGCAAGGGTTGTCCCTGCCGGGATACTGCGAATACGGGGTGTTGAAATCGGGCTTTCTCGTCGGGGTTGATGGCATGTCGAACAGCTTTGATTCCCGGTATTTCGGCCCCATTCCGGAGCGATCCGTCATTGGTGTTGCCGTTCCGGTTTGGCTGTTCTGAACGTGGTTCTTGTGACGAATCCGGGGAGGTCTGGAGAGTGAGGAGGACGTGAACAATTGTAGTGCAAGATAAACCAATGTTGACAAGCGCCTTTCAAGGCTCTGTCAAGCAATGGGTTACAGGGTTAACACGGTGTGTTATCATGTTCACGTCCGGTTAACAGCCTGTTTGATCAGAAAACAGAGGGACAAAACGCAATGCATTCATCCGATGAGCTGCCGATTTTTCGGCCAAAACTGAGCGGCAGGTCGAGGCCGGAAAAAGCCCCGACCATGAAAGGTGGTTTTCTGAAACAACTGTCGGCAAAAAAAGGCCGGAAAAAGTCAGCACCGCGATCTCTGAAGGGCGGGCATCGGAACCGGGGTGCCGGGCCTGCGCATGTGAAAACCGGCTCCTCGTTTTCACAGAGGGTCGTGGTGAAAGCGCGGATTGTGCCGATGCATGTGGCAGGAAAGCGTGCGGCTGCATTGCACATCCAGTATGTCGAGCGTGGAGGTGTCGAAAAGGACGGATCAGCGGGACGGCTGTATGGTGACGAAGACCGGTTTGATCGTGAAAGCTTTCTGATGGAAAAAGATGGGGAGGCACATCAGTTCCGCTTTATCGTTTCACCGGAGAATTCTCATGAGCTTGATCTGACCGATTATACCCGCAAGCTGGCCAGGCAGATGGAAGAGGATTTTGGCCGTGAGATCGAGTGGGCTGCGGTGAACCATTACAACACCGACAACCCGCACATCCACGTCATTGTCAGGGGTGTTGACGGCGAAGGCAATGAACTCAGAATCAGCCGTGACTACATCTCCAACGGTTTGCGTAACCGGGCGAGCGAACTGGCTACAAAGGAGCTTGGCTTGCGCTCTGAAATCGAACAGCAGCGACAGGTTTCAAAAGAGGTTTCCCTTGGAAGGTTCACCTTGCTCGACCGGGACATAGCTGCCCTCGAACGCGATGGTGCTGTCGATCTTGGTGAAGCGTTTTCCGGTCAGGGTGCACTGTTCCGGCAGCGCAGGCTGTCCGCACGCTTGCAGACGCTTGAATCGTTTGGTCTGGCCGAGAATCGGGGTGCTTTGGAGTGGAGGTTGAAGGACAACTGGAAACAGGAACTCAAGGCAATAGGGAAAAGGGGCGAAATCTACGAGGAGATGCATCGGGCTGTCGGCGGTGATCCGTCCCGATACCGGATATACGACCGGCGTCAGCACGGCGAGTGTGTCGAGGGCCGGATCGCTGCAACCGGTCTTGCCGATGAATGGCATGACCGGTATTACATCATTGTCGAGAACCAGAATGGCAGCTCATGGTATGTCGATCTCGACAGGAGTGCCGATCCCGATCTCTATCGGAAAGGGCAGATCGTTTCAGTGAATTCTGAAAAGGAGTCCTGGCTGAAAAAGGTTGACCACTCCATTGCCGGTTTTGCCGAAAGTCATGGCGGTTTGTATGACTCCCGGCAGCACCTGAAGGAGTTGCATTCGCCGTTGGTCGAGCTGTCATCAGGGGGAAAGGTTGAGGGGAAAGCCTATGTCGAGGCACACGAACGCAGGCTTGAGCGTCTTGAACGGTTCGATCTGGCAAGCCACACGCCGGACGGCTCGTGGAGAATACCGTCGAATCTCGTGGAAAAACTTCAGGAACGGGATGCAACCAATCCTGTCGTTCGGAGGAAGATCGAGCAGCAATCGTCCATGAGTCTTCCCGAACAGGAAACGTTGCGAGGGAGGGCGTGGATCGACCGGTTCACTGACAAAGCGGATCATCCCGAATTTGCTTCTCATGGGTTCGGCAAAGAGCTGGGTGAATCAGTACGTCGAAGGGCTCTGTTTCTGCAGGAACTTGGCATCGATCCGCTTGATCCCGCAAGAGGAAAAAAGCTCGATCAGCTCGAACGAAATGACCTTGCTGAAACCATCCGCAAACGCGACGGAGGAGCGTACCGTGAACTTCGCGACGGAGAGCGTTTGCAGGGCAACCTGACCGATGAGGGTGTGCTCCAGAGCGGGAAACGGTACGCCCGGATCGCCGATCCCAGATCGAAGGAGTTTTCAATGGTGCCATGGAGGAAAGATTTCGAGAAGCTCGTGTCGAAACAGGTTGAGCTGGTGAGGGTCGAAGGCACGACATCGGTGGTTCGTCAATTCGGCATCCAGAAAGGGAGATAGCTCATGAAAAATACCCGGTCAGTCAACGTGTTTTACGGTCACATATCGACCGGTATCGCATTCATGTTTCTCGGAACATGGGCGACGACGCAGTATGTGGCCTATCTGCTCGGTTATCAGCCGCTGCTTGGCCGCCCGCTTCTCGTGTTTCACGGCTATCCTCTCTACGAACCCTGGCAATGGTTTTTCTGGGCCTTTCATTTCGAGGCATACACCCCATCCGCCTTCGAGATGGCGAGCCGTATCACGTACACCAATTTCTTTGCCATGTTCGCTGTCATGGTTCTCCTTGCTGTTCGCAGGGCAAAACGGCGAAAGGTAGCCGGTTCCTACGGCACTGCACGATGGGCAACAGCTGACGAGCTGGAGCAGGCAGGGATATTCGTCGAGCAGGGCGTGATTCTCGCTCAAACCAATGATGCGGCATTCCATACGGAGGTGTTCAGAGTTACCGGCGAGGTGCAATGGAAAATGGACAAGGCCGGCAGCATGATCCTGCGCCATAACGGGCCGGAACACATCTTCTGTTTCGCACCGACGAGGAGCGGCAAAGGTGTCGGGCTGGTGATACCAACCATGCTTGCATGGAACGGTTCGGTCATCGCCTACGATATCAAAAAGGAGTTGTGGTCTGCCACGGCTGGCTGGAGACGTCAGTTCTCGCACTGCTGGCGCTTCGAACCAACAGCTCCGGATTCCGTCCGTTTCAATCCACTACTTGAAATCCGAAAGGGTGAATACGAGGTCAGGGACGTTCAGAATGTGGCCGATATTCTGGTCGATCCGGATGGCTCGAAGGAGTATCATGACCACTGGGAAAAAACCGGTCACTCCCTATTGGTCGGAGTAATCCTGCACGTCCTGTATGCCGAGAAGGACAAGAGTCTCAGCGGGGTGGCGAATTTCCTTTCCGATCCGGAACGCAGCATGTACGATACCCTGAATTACATGCTCACCTTTCCGCATCTCAAAGAACGTCCTCATCCGGTGGTTGCAGCCTGTGCACGGGAAATGCTCAACAAAACAGAGAACGAGCTTTCCGGTGTGGTCTCGACCGCCATGTCGTTTCTCGGCCTGTACCGTGATCCATTCATCGCCCGGAATACATCCGTTTCGGATTTTGCGATTCACGACCTGATGAACAGCGACAATCCGGTCAGCCTGTACCTCGTGGTCCCGCCGAGCGACATCGAGCGTACCAAGCCGCTCATGAGGTTGATCCTCAACCAGTTCGGCAGAAGGTTGACGGAAAAGATCGCGTTCACCAATGACAGGAAACAGTACCGGCACCGTCTGCTCATGATGCTCGACGAATTTCCGAGTCTTGGCCGCCTCGGTTTTTTCGAATCAGAGCTTGCCTACATGGCCGGGTACGGGATCAAATGTGTCATGATCGCGCAGTCCCTGAACCAGATCGAGATGGCCTATGGGCCGAACAATTCGATACTCGACAACTCCCATGTGCGTATCACCTATGGCGCTCTCGACGAGAGGACAGCGAAAAGGATTTCCGACCTGCTCGGTCAGGCGACGGAGAAAAAGTTGCAGATGAACTTTGCTGGTAATCGGCTCTCTCCATGGCTTGGCCATATCATGGAAAGCGAACAGGAGTCACCGAGACCGTTGCTGACGCCCGGAGAAATTCTGCAATTGCCTGGAGACGATGCTCTTGTGATGATCGGCGGGTTGCCTCCATACCGGGCGAAAAAGATCATGTACTATCAGGACGAGCGATTGATGAAGAGAGCATGGCTACCAACTCCGGATGATCCGGAGACTCAAAGATCAGAATTGCTTTCAGAGGATTGTAGGCATAATCCATGGCTCACAGATTTGGATGTTGCTCAACAACAAGCGCACAGCAATAGTCAGCGCGGTATGAGGGAGAATGCCGCAACACCCGCAGCAGAAAAGCATGATGTTGCCGGGGAAATTTCGGTCGAGAGTGCTGTGCCTGAGAACACGCTTTTGGTAGAAGAACCGGAAATCACCAGAACAATCGACAGAACAAACAACCGGTCAGGAATCATCGATTTAAGCAGAACACCACAAGGAGGTCATTTACCGCTATGAAACGCAAGAATATCCACCCCTACCTTTCGCCGGAGCTGTACGAGCAGTTCAAGGGCTACTGCAAAAAGGTCAACGCTACCGAGAGCAGCGTCATCGAATCGGCGTTGAAGGAGTATTTCGACGACTCGAAGGACATGAAGCTGCTGCTTCGTCGTCTGGATCGGATTGGTCGTTACCTCAACAGGCTTGAACGAGACATCAACGCTACGGCTGAGGCCTTTGCGGTGTACGTGCAGCTCTGGTTTGCCCATACGCCCCGGATCGGGGATAACGAGAAAGATGCTGCAAGGCAGGAAGCCTGGAATCAATATCAGAAGTTCGTGGATTACGTGGCCAACCAAATGGCTGGCGGGCACCGGTTTGTTGATGATCTGGTTCAGGATGTTGTTGGGGATGAGGAGGAGTTGAGACGGGCTGTAAGTGATGAGGAAAATTGATGCGGGAGAAGTAAGTTTGCTGTTTATAGCGTATATTTTTGCAACGACAGATCTATTGTTAGTAGTCAATGAGAGGTTGATGGTGTCAAATCCGATGTTCTCTTAATAAGATCTTATCTATGGCATAAGACCTTCTATAAGTTCACTTGCCCCTATTCACACTCGAATTCAATAGAACCAGTCAAATAAAGTGCAATTCATCACTGACGGTCCCGACATCCCGGATACTCTTTTGCAGGCGCACGAGGAGGGGCGCGTGGTGTTTTTCTGCGGTGCCGGTATTTCGTATCCTGCGGGCTTGCCGGGCTTCAAGGGGCTTGTTGAGCAGATATACCAGCGAAACGGAACGGCAATTTCGGATTCGGAAATAGAGCGCGAGGCCTTTGACCATGGGCAGTTTGACGCTACACTTGACCTGTTGGAGCGACGTATTCCGGGCCAGCGTCTTTCGGTGCGCCGGGCGCTGGCACAGGCGCTCAATCCCAAATTGCGTCGCAAAGGGGCTACTGACACCCACGCAGCGCTGTTGCGGCTGGCGACCAGTCGCGACGGTGTACTGAGGCTGGTCACCACCAACTTCGACCGTGTCTTTCACTCGGCGGCCAAACGCATAGGTCAAACGTTCTCGGAGTATGCTGCGCCGATGTTACCAATTCCGAAAAACAGTCGCTGGGACGGGCTGGTCTTCCTGCACGGCTTGCTGCCTAAAAAAACCGACGATAGCTCGCTCAACCGGTTGGTGGTCACCAGTGGTGATTTTGGCTTGGCTTATCTTACCGAGCGCTGGGCAGCCCGCTTCGTGAGCGAGTTGTTTCGCAACTACGTGGTGTGCTTCGTGGGTTACAGCATCAACGATCCGGTGCTGCGCTACATGATGGATGCTCTGGCAGCTGACCGTATGCTGGGCGAAGTCACGCCACAGGCTTTGGCGCTGGGTGACTGTGAACCAGGGCAGGAGCATCGCAAGTCCATCGAGTGGGAAGCCAAGGGTGTTTCGCCTATCCTGTACAAGGTGTCTGACGGCAGGAACGCTCATTCGGCGTTGCATCAGACCTTGTACGCCTGGGCGGAAACTTACCGCGACGGCGTGTTGGGCAAGGAACGTATCGTCGTCAGTCACGCTCTGGCGCGGCCATCGGCCAGTTCACGACAGGACGATTTCGTTGGCCGAATGCTCTGGGCTTTGTCGGATAAATCCGGGCTACCGGCCAAACGTTTTGCTGACTTCAACCCTGTTCCGTCGCTTGAGTGGCTACTCGATGCATTTTCAGATGCACGCTTTCAACACAGTGATCTCTCCCGCTTTGGTGTGCCTCCTCACGACGAAATTGACACCAAACTGAACTTCAGCCTGATTCGCCGACCGACCTCTTACGCCCAAGCGCCGTGGATGTCACTCGTTTCTGGTGGTACCGCCGAAAGTCAATGGGATGACGTTATGTCGCAACTGGCTCGCTGGCTGGTGCGCCACTTGGATGATCCGAGGCTGATACTCTGGATCGCCCAGCATGGTGGACAGTTGCATGAGCGGTGGCAGTTGCTGATCGAGAACGAACTGCATGGTTTTGTTAGACTGGAACGCGAAGGCAAAGTTGCCGAGCTGGATGCTATCCGCTCGCAGGCTCCAAAGGCCATTCCTGGGCTGTTGATGCGTACGTTGTGGCGCTTGCTTCTCAGTGGTCGGGTGAAATCATCGTGGCATAACTATGATCTCTATAGCTGGACAGATCGGCTGAAGCGGGATGGGTTGACAACGACATTGCGCCTGGAACTGCGTGACATGCTTGCTCCTCGGGTAACTCTGAAAAAACCGTTTTTTTGGGGCGGCGAAGACGCAAGCACGGATGAAGCAGAACGGATCAGGCAATTAGTGGATTGGGAAATGGTTCTGGCCTCCGATTACGTGCACTCGGACCTGAAAGACCTTGCCGACGAAACCTGGACGTCTGCTCTGCCGCTACTGTTTGATGACCTCCAGCAACTACTGCGTGATGCGCTGGACTTGCAGCGCGAATTGGGCGAGGCAGACGACCGAAATGACCGATCACATTGGGATATGCCATCTATCAGTCCGCATTGGCAAAATCGTGGTTTCCGTGATTGGATGAGCCTGATCGAATTGCTACGCGACGCATGGCAGGCGGTTCATCACAGCGACAGTGCTCGTGCTGCGCGAATTGCCCGGACGTGGTTCGATATCCCTTATCCCACGTTCAAACGGCTGGCCCTTTTTGCATCCAGCAAGGATGATTGCATCGAACCTGCACAGTGGGTGAACTGGCTGTTGGTGGAGAACGCTTGGTGGCTGTGGTCAATTGAAACGCAACGTGAAGTATGCCGGTTATTGGTTTTGCAAGGAGGTCACTTGCAACGTGCTGAACAGGATCGTTTGGAGGCTGCTATCCTGATTGGCCCTCCGCGCGAGATGTTCCGAAATGATCTTGAACCAGATAGGTGGCAAGACCTGGTTGCGCATTCAATCTGGCTGCATCTTTCAAAATTGCACTCATCAGGCCTGAAGCTGGGTTCACTCGCAGCGGAACGTTTGGATCAACTGTCTAATGCATATCCGGAATGGCAGTTGGCGACCAACGAGCGTGACGAATTTTCGCACTGGATGAGTGGTACGGGCGATCCAGACTATGAAGACAGGCGGGAGATCGACATTGCACCTCGAAACCGGCGCGAGCTCGTTCAATGGCTCCAAAAGCCGCAACTTAAAAAGCGGCCATTCTATGAAGATACCTGGCATGACGTCTGCCGAACCCGTTTTTTCCACAGCCTTTACGCCTTGTGTGATCTGGCACGTGATAACATTTGGCCGACCGGGCGATGGAGGGAAGCTTTGCAAGTCTGGAGCCAAGATGGTATGGTGGCGCGCTCCTGGCGATACGCGGCACCACTGGTGCTAACCATGCCAGAAAACATGATTCAGGATATTGCTCACAGCGTGACGCAGTGGATCGAGACGGCATCCAAATCGATCAGCCGACACGAGGAAATCCTTCTGAGCTTGTGTCGTCGCATCTTGGCTCTTCCACTGGAAGCAGGCACTGGCATGATGCAAAATGGTAAACCGTTGAATCAGCCTGTCACTGAGGCAATAAATCATCCGGTCGGTCATATTACGCAGGCTTTGCTCAATCTTTGGTTCAAACAAAATCCGAATGACAACGATCAACTTCCAGCCGAAATCAAAGCCATATTTACGCAGCTTTGCGACTTACAGGTGGATCGATTCCGCCACGCGAGGGTGCTTTTGGGTTCGCAATTGATTGCGCTTTTCCGTGTTGATCGAGCATGGACTGAGCAACATCTGTTGCCGTTGTTCAGTTGGAATAATCCTGAAGAAGCGAAAGCCTTGTGGCAAGGCTTTTTGTGGTCACCCCGAATTTACCAGCCACTGTTGACAGCTTTCAAATCCCAATTCCTTGAAAGTGCCAGCCACTACGCTGATTTAGGAGAACACCGTCAACAATTCGCTGTTTTTTTGACTTTTGTAGCGCTCGGACCGACCGAAGGTTACACCTCAGAGGAATTCCGAACAGCGATTGGTCAGATGTCTCAAGAGGGGTTGGAGGAGTCCGCGCAGGCGCTCGTACAAGCCCTCGAAGGGGCCGCCGATCAGCGTGAGGAGTATTGGAAAAACCGTATTCAGCCGTTCTGGCAAAACGTCTGGCCCAAGATTCGCGATCTTGCCACCCCGCGAATCGCGGAATCATTGACCAAGCTCATTATTGCGGCCCGATCCGAATTTCCTTTTGCATTGACAGCGGTGCAGGATTGGCTGCAACCGATTGAGCATCCGTACCATATCGTGCATCTGTTATTCGAATCGGGTTTATGCAGCCGATTCCCTGAGGATGCACTGCGTCTGCTCAGTGCTGTGATACAGAATCAACAGTGGTGGGCGCCTCGGAAATTGGGGCAATGTCTGGAGGTGATTGTGCAAGCTGCTCCATCGCTTGGGCAAGACCCCCGCTTCCAGCAGCTGCAAGTTTACTCGCGAAGATGAGGAATGTAAGGCCACATTCCACCACGGTTAATCCCCCGTCACCCATTTCCGCCTAACAAGGCACACCAACTCCAAAAACGGGCTACGAACTCCTGTTCGGGTCGCCCCAAACTTTCTGCCAGTTCTGCGAGAGTGCTCTCTATTATTTTGCCTGATATTTTGAATAAATGATAAAATTTATCAATATATAGGTATTAATATTTCTGAATATCAGTATAGTGCTTAGGTATTTTATCAATTGTTGTTGGGCAATTTCGTTTTCAGGTAATGGCAAATCTTACCCATCAGAGGCGTATAGCCTCGCTTCAGAGTGCTCTTGCTCCCTTACGCGGGCTTCTTGAGCGGGAGAGCATTGTCGAGATCATGCTGAACGCTGACGGGCGTATCTGGATCGACGAGCTCGGCTGCGGTATGTCCTGCACGGAAATTGTGATGAGCGCCGAGGATGCTGACCGCATGATCCGTCTTGTTGCTGCTTCCTCGAATACCGAAATCAACGAGCGCAACCCTTCGCTTGCGGCAAAGCTGCCGGAATGGGGTGCTCGTTTACAGGCCTCTGTTCCGCCGATTGTCAGCCGTCCGGTTTTTGCCCTGCGAAAGCCGGCCAGAATCGTGTTCACGCTCGATGATTACGTACAGCGCACGATCATTTCGCCGGAGATCGCTTTTCTGCTCGAAATCGCCGTCAAGGCCCGCAAGAACATTCTGATCGGTGGAGGTACCGGTTCCGGCAAGACCACCTTTGCCAATGCTCTGTTGCAGCTGGTGGCCGACACAGGTGACCGGGTGTATATCGTCGAGGACAATCCGGAATTGCAGTGCACTGCCGAGAACATGTTGCAGATTCTAGTGCAGCCGCCATTCTACTCGCATCAGCGGGCCGTCAAGGACGCCTTGCGTTTTCGTCCGGATCGCATCATTGTCGGTGAAGTGCGTGACGGTGCGGCCCTCGATTTGCTCAAAGCATGGAATACAGGGCATCCGGGAGGGCTTGCAACTATTCACGCCAACAGTCCGATAGCCATGCTCGACCGGCTTGCGCAGCTTGCCGAAGAGGTGGTGCCAAGGGCACCGCGTGAACTTATCGCAGAGGCAGTTGATATCTGCGTACACATTACGAGGGACAAGAACCATCCTGCCGGTCGCAGGGTCAGCGGAATGGCCGAGGTCAGAGGGATCGACGAACATGGCCAGTGGGTACTCCATCATCAGCTTGAAGAACAGATAGAAATTCCGGCCTTGCTGGTATGCGAGGTGTCTGGAGAACTATCTGAACCCGTTGCGATCTGAACAGCATCTATTAATCTCGAACGATACGATCATGAACCGAAAACTCCTGCTCGTTGCCATTCTGATGTTTACAGCCAACACCGCTCTGGCTACCTCGACCGGCATGCCCTGGGAATCGCCGCTCAGTCAGGTGCTCGATTCTCTTGCCGGTCCGGTCAGCCGGGTGTTTGGGGCTATTGCCTTCATAACGCTTGGTTTCGGACTTGCTTTCAGTGAAGGTGGCGGTGTTATGAAAAAGGCGCTCTGGGTACTTTTCGGCCTTTCCATTGCATTCAATGCAGTGTCGTGGGGGCTGAGCTTCATGGGCTTCAGCGGAGGACTGACCGTATGACATCTGGAAAAAGCGTCGTGAGCGAGCCGAGTGCAAGGCGGTCGGAGCGCAGAAACCGGAGCGTACATGGAGTACGTGAGGATTTCGAGCACCGGCTAACGCAGCGATCGGGGTGCGGAACAGATTTTTGGAGGTGTCAGAATGATTGAAGGATATGAGGTGCCCATGCACCGCTCGTTGAGCGATGTCATCCTGATGGGAGGTGTACCACGTACTCCGGCCATCCTGATCTGGACTACCTTTGCCGCGCTTGGTTTCGGTATGCAGCAGCTCTGGGTGGTACCTATCGCTGTCGGCCTGCATATCCTGCTGGCCGCACTTACCCGGCGTGACCCCTTCTTTTTCGATGTTTTCGTACGGGCGCTTCGGGCACCGAAAATCATGTATCCCTGAAGAACGATGCTGAGCCTGAAGCACTATCGCGAGCCGTCCACGAGGCTGCCAGACTACCTGCCATGGGCCGCACTCGTGGCTCCGGGTGTGGTGTTGCAGAAGGATGCGGCCCTGCAGAAGACCATCGCATTCCGGGGGCCTGACCTTGCCAGCTCGTCGCCCTCTGAACTTGCTTCGGCGGTTGCCCGGCTGAACAATGCTCTGAAACGGCTCGGTTCCGGATGGAGTCTCTTCATCGAGGCACAGCGGTTCGAGCACTCCGAATATCCCTCTTCGACCTGGTCTCATCCGGCAGCATGGCTGCTCGACCGGGAACGGCGGGGCCAGTTCGAGGAGGCTGGTTCACACTTTGAGTCTGCCTATTTCCTCACCTTCGTCTGGAAGATGCCCGGCAGCAAAGGGAAAAAGGTTTCGAGCCTTTTCTACGATGACCCTGAACAGGACGATCCCGTACTTGATAACGAACGCGACCTCGAGCAGTTTCAGCGGCAGGTACGGGAGATCACAGACATCATGGCCGGGGTGTTCGTCGAGGTTCGTGAGCTTGACGACAGCGAAACGCTCACCTACCTGCACAGCACCATCTCCACCAACCGCCACGTCGTGCAGGCCCCAGAGGTTCCCATGTACCTCGATGCGCTTCTGCCCGATCAGGCGCTCAGCGTCGGGGACATCTGCATGTTGGGAGATCATGCCATTCCCACCATCACCTTCACCGGGTTTCCATCGACCTCTTTGCCGGGGATGCTCGACGAGCTGAACCACTTGCAGATCGAGTACCGGTGGGTAGTGCGCTACCTCGCGCTCGATAAGGAGGATGCACGGCGGGAGATCGAGAAGTACCGGCGCCAGTGGTGGGGCAAGCGGAAGAGCCTTTTCACGATGCTGAAAGAGGAGGCAACCAAGGAACCGTCAGCCCTGCTCGACAGCGCTGCGGCTAACAAGGCCGCCGATGCGGATGCGGCTTTGCAGGAGCTTGGGGACGATCTGGTCTCATTCGGCATCATGACCTGCACGGTGACCGTGAGCTATCCTGACCTTCAGGAGGCGATGCGCCGTATCCGGAGGGTGAAGCAGGTGATCCAGAGCCGTGGATTTGTGGTGAAGGACGAAACCCTCAACAGCCGCGAAGCATGGCTGGGGAGTATTCCCGGACACGTTTATGCCAACGTGCGCAGGCCGATCATCAGCACCCTGAACCTCGCCCATATCATGCCGCTCTCGGCAATCTGGGCCGGAGACGAACAGAACCGCCATCTGCAGGAGGTAACCGGCATCGGTACGCCGCACATCATCTGCTCCACGACGGGCAGCACTCCGTTCCGGCTCAACCTCATCATCGGCGATGTCGGCCATACGCTGATCGTCGGGCCGACCGGAGCGGGCAAGTCAACCCTGCTTGCCATGCTGGCATTGCAGTGGTTGCGCTATCCCGATGCACAGGTGGTGATTTTCGACAAGGATCGTTCCTCGCGATCCGCCACGCTGGCCGTTGGCGGCGACTACTACGAGCCCGGCGGGGAGAAAGCCGCATTGGCCTTCCAGCCGCTTGCCGCCATCGACGATCCTGCCGAGCGCATCTGGGCCTCCTCCTTCATCCTGCTCCTGCTCCGGGAGCAGCATCTTCAGGAGACGCCCGTACTCAAGAAGGAGATCGATGATGCCTTGCAGAATCTTGCTACCAGCGAACGGAGTCACCGCACCCTGACGGTCTTCAGCGATCTCGTGCAGAGCCGGGAGGTTCGTGATGCGCTTCGGCCCTACACCATGCAGGGCAACTACGGGGAGATATTCGATGCTGACACCGACACCATGCGCGACGGGGCGTGGATTACCATCGAGATGAACGCGCTTATGACAATGAGCCCGGAGGTGGTGATTCCAGGTCTGTTCTACCTGTTTCACCGTGTGGAGCAACGGTTCAACGGACGCCCCACGTTGTTGATTCTCGACGAGGCATGGCTTTTTCTCAAGCACCCGGTTTTCATGGGGCAGCTGCAGAACTGGCTCAAGACCCTCAGGAAAAAGCATGTTTCGGTGGTCTTCGCTACGCAGGAAATTGCCGATGCCGTCGAATCGCCCATCATGGCAACCATCCTGTCAGCCTGCCATACCAAGCTCTACCTGCCGGACGAGGAGGCGCTCACGCCGGCCATGACCGATTCCTACCGGAAATTCGGACTCAGGGACACGGAGATCATGCTGCTGGCTACCGCCCAGAAGAAACGGGACTACTACTACCGCTCGGTCAAGGGGCGGCGGCTGTTCACCCTGAACATGGGGCCGGTGGCGCTCGCGTTTGCCGGACTGTCCAATCCGGAGGACCAGCGATTCATGGATTCCATCGAGGAGGCGCTGCCGAAGGAAGAATATGCACCAGCGTTGCTGCGGTATCGGGGGCTTGACTGGGCAGCATCTCTGCTCGAGCGGGCGAGGGGCAATACATCACTGCAATCATGAAAAGGAGAAGACGATGCATCACACATACCGTATATCCATGAAGCGAACCGTGAAAAGCCTGCTGCTTGCAAGCTTGCTGTTTACCGTAACACCAGCGCTGCCGCTCATTCAGAGTGATGCACAGGCGGCACTGACGGTTATCGATATTTCGAATCTCAAGCAGACCACGCTTACTGCCGTTCGTTCAGCCGAACAGATCAAGAATCAGATTGAGCAGATCAGGAACCAGGTTCGGTCGCTGCAGACACTTCCCGCCGCTGCCTTCGGGCCGGTGAAATCCATCTATGACAGTAACATGCAGGAGCTGAACGGCCTGTTGTCGGATGTGCAGGGGATCAGTTTCGATCTCAATCGGATCGATGGTCAGTTCGACCAGCTTTTTCCGCAGGGAACCTGGGATCAGATCGATTTCAACAGGTACGAGCAGTACTACCGGGACTGGACGAAAGAGCTTTCCGAAGCATCGAAGATCGCCATGAAGGCTCAGAGTGTCGTGGAACGCTCTCAGGCCTTTAACAACGAAGCTGCGGCCATTCTCAGCCGGTCATCCGCAGCGGATGGCGAAGTGCGGCAGCTGCAGTCAACCAACCAGATGCTGGGTATTATGGCCGGTCAGCTCGACGGTCTTACACAGACCCTTGCGGTGAGTGCACGGGTGAGTGCTATGGCAGCAGCGCAGGCGGCCAACCGCGAAGAGGCCGAACGGGCGTTTTCGACCCAGATGTGGAGCGGATATGGCAATGTGGACAAGCAGGCCAACGCGAAATATACCAACATGCCAAACCTGAAACAGTAAAGGAGGAACAACCATGGTACGTCAATACGTTATGCTCGGAGTCATCCTTTCGATGATCTTTTTCGCCATAGGATGTGCAGAGCGCAAGCCGGCCGAACCGATCCTGCAGCAGCAGGAACAGGCCAAGAAGTCTAATGATCTCTGGAAAGGGTACGGTGACGTCGATACGACTCCAAAACCCAAGTACAAGAACATGCCTCCACTCAAGAAGTAGATGCATCCCTGACCCATGAATCCAGGCATACTTACCGAAACGCTCAACAACTTTCTCACTGCGTTCGGGGCGGGCTGGTCGAACCTCCAGCCCGCCATCACCTGGCTGACCGGAGCACTGCTCGGCATTGAGATCGTCATGCTCGGCCTTTGGTGGGCGCTTGGTGGCGGCGAAAAGATCGTCGGTGTGATGAAGAAGGTGCTTTATCTCGGCGTCTGGATGTGGATCGTGCGAACGTTTCCCAGCCTGTCGAACGCCTTCGTGCAATCCCTGATCCAGGCCGGTCAGATAGCTGGCGGAGGCGGAGGTCCGAGCCTCTTCGATCCGTCGAACATCATCGACTATGGTCTCCTGACCACAACACCGCTTGTCGAGAAGATGAGTGGCATCGGTATTACGGAGATTGTCAACGGCATCGTGCTCGCGCTGACCTATGTAGGTATTATGCTGGCCTATATCCTGATTGCCTGGCAGATCTTCTATGCGGTACTCGAATTCAACCTGCTCGCCGCCGTGGTAGGCATATTTCTGCCGTTCGGTTTTTTCGAGCCGACGAAGTTTCTTGCCGAGAAGGCCATCGGAGCCATCGTTTCATCGGGAGTGAAGCTTATGGTGCTCGCGTTCATCATGGCTGTGATCGAGCCGACGCTCTCAACGCTGAGTTTCACTGCCGACCTGAACTTTACGGAGATATGGAGCGCCCTGCTCACGGTAGGAGCAGTCGCCTTCCTTGCCTGGAACGCTCCTGGCATTGCAGCAGGGTTGCTTGCCGGCAGCCCCAGCCTCAGCGCCGGAACAGCCATGCAGAACGCTGTTGTCGGTGGTACCGGAGTTGCGCTTGCCGGGATGGGGGCTTACAGCCTTACGAAGCTGGCAGTTGAGAAAGTCGGAGCGGGTGTTGGTGCGGCAAGTCAGATGATCGGTTCCCGGTTCGGATCAGGCGGCACATCACCTGCTGACAGAGGTGCCGGTACAGGCCCATCAGGAGGAGGGCCATCAGGAGGCGGTTCAGGGCCGGGAGGAACTGCATCAGCTGGCAAATTCGGACCAACAGACAATGCCTTGCCGGAAACCGGCGACAAAGAAAAACAACAGGCTCCCGGCTGGGCAAAAACCGCACTGCATGCCCTGCATACCCCTGAAGAGGCTCGCCCGGCAGGTGGCAGCGCTACACCAAGACTGTAACTCCAAACAAACGACAGATGAACGCAGAAACGAGAAGCTGGAAGCCGAAAGGGGAACTCGATACACCCTACAAGCGGGCGAAGCAGGAGTGGGATGACCGGATCGGTAATGCCGCAGTGCAGGCACGCACCTGGCGGATATTTGCCTTTGCCATGCTGTTTCTTGTGGCCATGCCTTCCGTTGGAGGGATGATCTGGCTCGGCAGCCTGCCGAAGAAGGTTCCCTATATCGTGGAGGTTGCCCGTGACGGCAGTGCCATCAACCGTGGTGAAGCCGGTCAGGCTTGGGCTGCTTACAAGCCTGCCGATCCCTCGATAAAGTACCATCTGCAGCGGTTCATTCAGGATACCCGCATGATCAGCTCGGATGGTGCCGTTGTGAAACGCAACTGGCTCGATGCCTACAAGCTGGTGACTGCAAACGGATCGAACACGTTGAACGCATACGTGCAGAAGAACGACCCTTTCGCGCGGCTTGCCACCGAACGGGTAAGCGTGGACGTGCTCTCCATGGTGCCATTGTCCCGTGACAGCTGGCAGGTGGACTGGAAAGAGTCGGTCTGGGGTGTGCACGGGGAGCCGCTTGGCGAAAGCTACTGGCGGGGCATCTTCCGGATTGTGCTGAAACAGCCACAGACTGACGAGCAGCTTGCTGCCAACCCTATCGGCCTCTATATCGACGAGTTTCACTGGTCACGCATCAACCGATAACCTGATCTATCATGAAGAGAACGATACCGCTGCTTGCAGCGGTCCTGACCGCAAACGGCATGACCGGTACGACTGAATCCGTTGCCGCACAGAGACCCTGGAACGTGATCGAACACGCAAACCGGGAATCCGCCAGGAACCCTGACCGGTTCGGTTATCAGAACGCCATCATGCGCTACGATTATGAGGAGGGACAGCTTTATCAGGTGTACTCGGCTCCGCTGAAGCTCACCGACATCCAGCTGGAACCGGGTGAAAAACTGCTTGGTGATCCGGTTTCGGGAGATACCGTCCGCTGGATCATAGGCCGCAGCAAGAGCATGGCCAACGGGCTCGAGCAGGAGCACATCTACCTCAAGCCGACCCGACCGGGGCTCCACACCACGCTCAGCCTGAACACCAATCTGCGCACCTACCATATCGAACTGACGAGCTACGAGTCCACCTACATGGCCGCAGTGTCCTGGAATTACGAACAGTACAATCTCAGGCAACTGAAAACCGTTGAGGCCACGGCTACCGAATCACATGTGAACCTTGCTGCGCTGGATTTCGCTTACAAGGTGGATGTAAAGAAGGGTTCGAGGCCGGTCTGGATGCCGGTGAAGGTTTTCGACGACGGGCGAAAGACTTTCGTGCAGTTTCCGGAAGCCATGCTTGCGCGAGAAGCTCCGGTGCTGTTCGTGGTCGGGAAGTCAGGTGATGTGCAGCTGGTGAACTACCGGGTAAAAAATGACTACTACGTTGTTGACCGTCTCTTCAGCAGGGCGGAACTGCGGGCCGGGGAAAAAGGCGATGTGATTGTACGGATAACGAAACGGTAAGGGGGATCGGCAAATGACGAATGCAGAGGAACCGATGCAACAGCAGGAGCAAGCCGATCCACATGTCTCGAAGATACCATCCGACGATCCCCGGCTGCAGCTGCCCAAACCGAAAAGTCGCACGTTGAAAAAAGGGCCGGTGATCGCCATTACGGCGGTGCTTGTCGGAGCGATTTTCCTGGCAATCATGATCGCCGTGCAGCCGCCGAAGAAGGGTGTGAAGGTTGAAGAGAAAAACGAGGCGGCCGTATCGAACACGATGGCCATTCCCGATGTAATCACTCAAGGGCCAGACAACAGCAAACCGGTCACGGTACCCGACACATCGATCACCGCTCCGATTCCGGATGATGTGCCCGCATTGGGCAAGCCTTTGCCCGGTGATCTCGGTCATACCATGGTAAAACAGGGAGACAACCGTTATCAGAACAGTGCGCAGTATCAGCAGCCGGATCCTGCCGAGCAGGAACGGCATGCTGCCCTGACATCGAGTCCCTTCTTTGGGGGTACAGCAAATGCAGCAACACCGGTCAACACCGCAGGCGGTGTTTCTTCTGCACCTGCAGAACCTTTGCAGGGAGGCAATCAGGTTGCCGGCATGTATGGCAGGGATCAGAACAACCAGGCCCGCAAGAACGAGTTTTTTACGACCGGAGGAGGAGAAGACAGGGAGTATGTAGCGAAGCCAATGCGCAAAGCCGCAAGCAGATATGAGGTGAAATCGGGATCAGTGATTCCGGCGATACTCGTGACTGGCATCGTCTCCGATCTGCCGGGTAACGTCATCGCCATGGTCAAGGAAAATATGTACGATACGGTAACCGGGGATTACCTGCTTATTCCCCAGGGTACGAGGGTGCTCGGCAAGTATGACAGCATGGTAAGCTATGGACAGAAACGGGTACAGGTGGTCTGGGTGCGCATGATTCGCCCTGATGGTTCCTCCATCGTGCTCGACAACATGCCGGGAGTCGATCTTGCCGGCAACAGCGGATACAAGGATAAGGTCGATAATCATTACGACAGACTGGTTGGTGGAGCGGTGCTCTCTTCACTGCTGTCGATCGGCGCATCGGTTTCGCAGGGCACTTATACCGACGAGGAGAGTATGAGCACACAGCAGCGAATGGCGGCCAGTGTCGGTGAGGACATAAGCAGCACAGGCCGGCAGATTACGAGAAAGAATCTCGACATTCAACCGACCCTGAAGATCAGAGCAGGCATGACAGTGAACATCCTTGTGAACAAGGACATGATTGTCGATCCTTACAAGAACTGAAAAAAAGGAGCGTTATGATCGATCTTGAAATTCAGGTGCAAAGCGAACCGGTAACCCGGAAGTTCCGGATCAGGAAAGAGGTGTCCGATGAGTTCGACCTGTACGTGAAAGCGGCGCAGGAAAAGAGCAAAGGAGCAGACGAATCGCTCGTGCTCGAAGCGATTTTACGGAACCACTTCAAGCGAGACAAGGGGTTCAGGGTATGGCTGCAGAATCGTGATGCCCAGAATTACGCCGAGCCTTGATGGGGCGATTGCTTTGATCTGACCCGCAATACCATCCGCCTTCAAGTCTTCTTTTTCATCTTTTCACTGTGTTTTGGTGGCCATAATCGTCGGATACTCGTCCGATGGCTTGTTACCGAAAACTGAAGAATAGCCAGTTTCCCTCCAAAAACAACACCAACAACAGGGCTGTTGGTTATGGTGAGTACATGGTGATGGGGCATCAGGCTTTAATGGGAGGTTTAGTTATGATAAAATACATTATCATAACTAAAACGGGAAGAGCTGAAAAGAGCTTATGGTGGGAGCCAAGTGTCTGCTCGTTATAGACTTTTCAGCAACTCATCCGGATCAATTTCCCACGCGGAAGCAACCTGTAAAGCCGTTGCTTGATACTGCTGGAGATAGGGGATTCTGGCTGTCAATGGCTTGAGGATCTGTAAAGCTTCCGCAATACAGGCAACTGATTTATCCCTCTCGGGCGCAGATTGCAGATAAAATATTCCGAGGTTTATCAGCGTCATGGCGACATCGGGCAGAAAAGCCTGAGGATTGGTAGCCACCAGCTCGCGGTAGATGCCAAGCGCTTCCCGATACCCCAGCTCCGCGTCCTCGAACTTGTTCCTGGCTTTTTGCAGCAAGGCCAGATTATTGAGCGTGCCAGCTACGTAGGGCAAATAAGCCTGAGGATTGGTAGCCGCCAGCTCGCGGTAGATGCCAAGCGCTTCCCGATACCCCAGCTCCGCTGCCTCGAACTCGTTCTTGTCACTTTGCAGCGCGGCCAGATTGTTGAGCGTCGTAGCTACGTAGGGCAGAAAAGCCTGAGGATTGGTAGCCGCCAGCTCGCGTCTGATTTGCAGCGCTTCCCGATACCCCAGCTCCGCGGCCTCGAACTCGTTCCTGGCTTTTTGCAGGTTAGCCAGATTGTTGAGTGTCGTAGCTTTCTCGTCCGGAGTTTCTACTAATGCGAGTGCTTGCGTATACAGGTTTTCTGCCGGTAAAAAATCATTGAGGAATTGGTGAAAATTAGCGGCTTTCAGATAATTGGCCCACACAGGAGCTATAGAAAGTGCTTCTTCAAAGTTTTTCGCAGCCGATTTAAAATCAAATTTTAATTGAAGCAAGTCAGCTTTTAGCAGAAAGGTTTCCGCAAGCTTTTGCTGTTCATGTTTCAACTCTTGTTTTTTTGCATTGAGCTTGGCGTCGTCCAGCACATCAAGAGCTTCATCCACCTTCCCATTCATGAACAGAGCGAATGCTTCCTGATACAAGGCATCTGTCCGGGAAATGTCTTTGTTGTTGAACTCTTGCAGGAGGATTGGGATTCGTTCTTCAAGAATCGCATTTTCTTCCTGAAGCTTTTGCAGCTCAGCTTGCATTCGAGTTCGGTCGGCATCGGCAAATCGCTCGAGTTTCTCCTTGTCGATCAACCAACCACGCAACTCCTCAATGCGCGCATCCTTTTCTTTCGTGAAGATCTCGATAAAGGCGGTAATGGCAATGGTCGTTGTGTTGCCATCAACATCCTGAAGCACCAGATTGTTATTGCCCTCGATGCGGATATGATTCCACTTCCAGTCCATAGCTGATAAGTTTTTGCTGCGTTACCCTTGCTCAACCTTGTTGCTGTCGCCGGTAATTTTGGCCGTATTGGTGACAGAATTATTATTCACGGCAGAACGGCAGCTCTGAATGACCTGATTTCCTTTACCTATGATAACCACGGTATTCCTGACAAAACGCGCAGTACCGGGGTTGAACGCGAGAACGAGGGAAACAATCAAGCTGAGCAGGAATTGCATGTTGGAGTCTCGAAGCCACTCAGGCCATTGCTCTATACCGGCTGTTACTGAGGGGATGAAAAACCATACCACCAGAAAAGCTGCAAGCATGATTCCAAGCTGAATGAGGAAAGCTTTCACAGTAGAGGGTCAAAGAGTTGCGGTATACAGAAATAAAAATACGGAAATATTCTTGGCCCGCGAAACCAATGGATATCATTCTTCTGTATGAGATTCAGAGGAGAAAGGGCATAACAGATTTTCTTTCTCCTATTCGACACAAACATAATGCTGCATGTGGCGGACAACATGCGATGTACTATTTGGGATCATGCGAAACTTTTCTCGATCACATGGTTCAACTCTGCAGCTGACTCTGGCCTTGTATGCGCTTTGAGTATAATGATTGATGGTTGAGTACCGCAGGCCGGTCGGCGATATTCCCGCTGATTACTGGCGCCGGTGCTTGTCGGATAAAGAATCTATTTGTTATAATATAAGAATATTATTATTCTGGTTATTACTTTTCAAGTTAAACCGGACACCGACATGGAGATCAATAGCGAGATTCGCAAACGTATTATAGCCACCGCAGAGAAGCTGTTCGAGGAAGCCGGCCGTGAGCGGTATCCTACCGTCGATCAGGTTCGTCGTGCGGCAAAGGCGGACATGAATACGGCTTCCGCCGTCATGAAGGAGTGGCGTCGAGAGCAGATAGCCTCTTCTGGAGCACCGCCCGTTGAAGTTCCGGCAAGAATTCAGGAGGTGTTCAAAGGTTTGCTGGCAGAAGTCTGGCAGGAGGCGCAAGCGATCTCGAATGAGTCCCTCAATGCAGCCCAGGCTGCATGGGCGACCGAGCGGGCTGAAGCGGAAGATCTTCGGAATGAGGTTTCCGAAGCTTACGAGGTCCAGGCTCAGGAACTCGAAGCTGTCCGACAGCAACTTGCTGCAGCTCTTGAGCAGGTGCAGGCTGGAGAGCAGATTCGGGAGCGGCAGGCCTCCGAGCTGGCGGAACTGCACGCAGCCAAGCAGCAGCGCGATTATGAGGCTGCAAGTGCAATGATTGAACTCAATACCGCACGGGAGGCCTTGGATGCCCTTCGTTCTGAGCTGGCTCAGGTTCAGGCCAGAGCGGAAGCTCAGGCTTCAGTTGCCGCCGAGCGGCAGCAGGATGCGGTTGCAAGGCTGGAAGCGGTTCTTGCCGAGCTGGAAAGTGTGAAGCAGGAGAGCAGGACAGCACTGGATAAAGCGCAGCAGGAAGCCGTAGCAGCGCGTGAGCATGCTGCAGGCCTTGTCGGGCAGCTTGAGGCAGTTACGGCCCAGAACCGGGAGCTGATGGCTGCGCTGAAGAAGTAACAGAAAGGATTTACTTTCATGATGCGAGAGAGACAGAAAGCTCCTCCTCTGTGGTTTCAGGCAAATGTTGCACTTGCTGTTATGTGGTAATTAAAATCTATGCTGGCGGAATATTGACATCCCTTTTGAAAGCACTCTTTCTCCACGAATCATCCAAAATTCTCTGTTGATATATTTGATCACTCAAAATCTGCTGATGCATTTTTTCGATAACATCGGATCAAATCGGGCTATACCGTTGAGAAATAGCGCAATGTATTCGTATAATTACAATTGCCCTATCAGCTCTGATTGGTGAATCTGTTTCCAATCGGTTATTCCGGGAGCCAATGAGATTGATGTAATCGACGTCGTTTGGTTATAGATCCCATCAGGTTTTCCTGCCTCTTAACGTAAGCTCATAGACGGCAACAAGTCTGGTGTGCCATTCTACAGTATCGGACGCCTCTGGAAGTTCAGGAAAAATGGGGTAGATGATTGCAGTAAGGCAAGCGGAGCGTCGGAGTCAAAATAAGAATGATGTTTGTTAATGATCACTGACTATCACGCAAAATATTACGCCCTTGAACTTGGCCGGATTGGCGGCCATGGCGTTGATCGGCTTGGCCGAGCCTTGTTCGATGCCTGCGTTGACCTGAATCCTCATCAGATCGAAGCGGCTCTTTTTGCGTTACGATCCCCGCTATCCAAAGGTGTCTTGCTTGCCGATGAAGTCGGGCTTGGTAAAACCATCGAAGCGGGACTTGTGCTTTGCCAGTACTGGGCAGAAAGGAAGCGCAACATCCTTGTTATCACCCCGGCGTCGTTGCGCAAGCAATGGGCACTCGAACTTTCCGAAAAATTCAATCTTCCATCAATTGTTCTCGATGCTGCCATATTCAGGCAGCAGCAGAAGCAGGACATTCCGAATCCCTTCAGCGATCAGCGGATCATTATCTGTTCCATGCACTTTGCCTCCAGTCGGGCAGAGGAGATCAGAGCAATCCCTTGGGATCTTGTCGTTATCGATGAGGCGCACAAACTCAGGAATGCCTACCGTGAAAGCAACCGCATAGGGCAGCGTATTCGATGGGCAACTGAAGAGAGAAAAAAACTTCTGCTCACAGCGACCCCATTGCAGAACTCCCTTCTTGAACTATATGGTCTTTCAACCCTTATCGATGAACGGCTGTTCGGTGAAGTGGCTTCGTTCAGGACGCAATACACCAATTATGGCGGTGATATTACCGGTTTGCGCGATCGTTTGAGAGCCTTTTGCTGGAGAACGTTGCGCAGTCAGGTCATCGAATTTGTTCGCTATACCGAACGAAAGCTCATTACCCGCCCCTTCAAACCCACCGAACAGGAGCAGTCGCTGTATGACGCCGTATCGCGTTACCTGATGCGCGAAGAGAACTATGCCCTGCCTTCCGGCCAGCGGCATCTGCTTATTCTGCTGGTGCGCAAAGTTCTTGCATCTTCACCCCGTGCAGTTGCCGGAACGCTTGAAATCATGCGCGATCGGTTGCTCAGGTTGAAGGATGAGGCCAGGAAACAGGAAACTGCGCTTGATCAACTGCTGACCGGTGAGGAGATTGACGATGATCTTCTTGATGAAATCCTCGAAGATCAGGAAGACAGTCTCGTTGAGGACGAATCACGATCCGGGGAGAAAACACCCGAACCAGAAGCACCCAAGATCGACCTGAACAGACTTGAGGCAGAGATTCAGGAGCTGGAAGACTATATCCGTTGGGCAAGAAGCATCGGCGTTGACACCAAAACCAAAGGATTGCTCAAAGCCCTTGAGATCGGATTCAATTTCATGGATGAGATTGGGGCTGCCAGGAAAGTGGTCATTTTTACCGAATCAAGGCGAACCCAGAGCTGGTTGAAAGAATATCTTGAAGGGAATGGTTATGCCGGCCAAGTACTGACCTTCAACGGAACGAATAAAGATGATGATTCAGGGCGGATATACCAGCAGTGGCTGGCTGTCAACAAGGACTCCGGCAGAGCCTCTGGTTCACGTCAGGTTGATTTACGGGCAGCTATCATCGACCGCTTTCGGGATCAGGCAAGCATCCTGATTGCCACCGAAGCAGGCGCAGAAGGTCTGAACCTGCAATTCTGCTCGGCCATCGTCAACTTTGACTTGCCGTGGAATCCCCAGCGCATCGAACAGCGAATAGGTCGTTGTCACCGATACGGACAGAAACACGATGTTGTCGTTATCAACTTTCTGAATGAACGCAACGCAGCTGACCGCCGTGTGTATGAGTTGCTCGAACAGAAATTCAATCTTTTTACGGGGGTCTTCGGTGCAAGCGATGAAGTTCTCGGTACCATAGAAGCCGGGATGGACTTTGAACGTCGCATATTCGAGATTTATCAGGCTTGCCGCAGCGAAGGAGAGATTCAGGAGGCATTTGACAGGTTGCGCACTGAACTCGATGAGCAGATTCAGACACGGATGCTCGACACCAGAAAAATGCTACTTGAGCATTTTGACGAAGATGTTCACGCCCGTCTGAAGGTCAATCTTGAAGGTACCCAAGAACGGCTTGACCGGATCGGGCGACTTTTCTGGAGCCTTACCAGTCATGAATTGCAGGGCAATGCAGATTTTGATGACCGCACATTCTGCTTCTTTCTTCACGACAGTCCTGTTTCATCAGTTGCTTCTGGTCGCTACCATCTGATTTCAAAAAATCAGGAAAATGTAACCGGGGATTTTCTCTATCGTCTCAGCCATCCTCTTGGCGAACATGTTCTGCAGGTCGGTCGGGAGCATACTTGCCCGGTTGCCGAAGTGACGTTCGATATGAGTGGCCATGCTACCCGGATTGCACTGGTTGAACAGCTTACAGGAAAATCCGGCTGGCTTACCCTGCAACAACTTCGCATCGACTCCTTTGATTCAGAAGAGTACCTTCTCTTTTCTGCTATCGATGACGATGGAAACAATATCGATCAGGAAACCTGTGAGAAGCTCTTCTCTTGCAATGGTGTTGTCAATGAACAATTGACAATGAACAATGAGCAGGTGCAGCAGAGGTTGGGGGCAGATTCCCAAAGGCACCTTCATGCTACCTTGTCGAGGAACATCGAGGAGAACAATCGCCATTTTGCAGAAGCTCGTGACCAGCTCGACAAGTGGGCGGACGACATGGAAATGGCTGCGCAGAGGGAACTCGATGATACCAAGCGTCAGATTCGTGATCTGCAACGCAAAAGCCGACAGGCTCCAACCATGGCCGAACAGCTCGGTTTTCAGGAGGAAATCACCAAGCTCGAACGTAAGAAACGTGCTTTACGGGAACGGATTTTTGATCTGGAAGACCAAATCTCAGAAAAGCGTGATCATCTTGTCGCTGCGCTTGAAAAGCGAATGCAGCAGAAAACAACCATTACACAGGCATTCACTATCCGGTGGAGTGTGAAGTAAATAGAAGGAACAAATATGCCCACTGTTGAACAGCTTCGTAGCCGTTTGCTCAAGAAGCTCACTGAACTTTTTCAGCTCGACCAGCCTGATCTCGATTTCGGGTTCTACCGCATCATGCATGCCAAGGCGCAGGAGGTGCAGGAGTTCGTCAGCACCGATCTTCTGAAGATTGTGGAAGAGGCATTCGGTAATGCGGATGAAGTTCGGAAGGCGGAGCTGAAAGCGAACATAGAGAAAGAGATTCGGGCCGCAACGGACTATGGGGTGGCTGATCCTGAAAATTCTCCCAAAGTCAAAGAGGCGCGAGCTGCTTATGATGCTGTCAAGGAGATGGCCGGTGCCGAGGCTGAGGTGTATGACCATCTCTACCGTTTCTTCGAGCGCTATTATGATGCCGGTGACTTTATCTCCCGCAGATACTATACACGCGAAACCTCTGGAAAGGCGGCTCCTTTTGCCGTGCCTTACAACGGCGAGGAGGTCAAGCTTCATTGGGCTAACGCTGACCAGTACTACATCAAATCGGCTGAGTACTTCTCCAATTACACCTTCGATCTGAGGCAGGCTGATGAGGTTCAAGCGCTACGGAAGAAAGAGGATGCCGGATTATTCGTTGCCGAGAGCGAGTCACCACTCAAGGTTCATTTCAGGATTGTGGAAGCCAGCGAAGGTGAGCATGGAAATGTCAAGGCCTCTGAAGCTACCAAGCGGTTTTTCATTCTTCACGACGATAACCCGGTTGTGCTGATTGAATCCGGGGAACTGGTCATCAATTTCGAGTACCGTCCTGATCCGGAAAAAACAGGGCAGGAGAATACCTGGCGAGACAAACGCAATGCTGAGACAGTGCAGCGCATTCAGGAGCGGCTTCAGATGCTAGTTGTTCATGGTGGTGAACAGGCGGAGCGGGCATCGGAATACCTGAGAATGCTGAAGATTCCTGCCGGTACAGAGAGCGACAAGAACCGCATCTTGCTGGCCAAGTACCTCTACCAGTACACGGCTCGCAATACGATGGATTACTTCATCCATAAAGACCTCGGCGGGTTTCTGCGGCGGGAGCTGGATTTCTATATCAAGAACGAGGTGATGCGGCTCGATGATATAGAGAATGCCGATGCTCCCTCGGTTGAAAGCTATCTGGCGAAGATCAAGGTGCTGCGCAGGATTGCTGGCAAGCTGATCGATTTTCTGGCCCAGCTCGAAGATTTCCAGAAAAAGCTCTGGCTCAAGAAGAAGTTCGTGGTCGAAACCAACTATTGCATCACGCTCGACCGGGTTCCGGAAGAGCTTTATCCTGAAGTGGTCGCCAACGAGGCGCAGTGTGAGGAGTGGATCAATCTGTTTGCTATCGATGAGATTCAGACATCGGCTGGTGACCTCATCGACGCATGTATTCCGGGTTTCTCACGGCCGTTGACGGTTGAGTTTCTCAAGGCCAACAACAAGCTGGTGCTGGACACCCGGCTTTTCGATGAAAGCTTCAAGTCAAGGGTATTGGCTTCGATTGAAAAATTCGATGAGCAATGTGATGGATTGTTGATTCATTCCTATAATTCTCATGCCTTGTCATTGATTATTGAAAGGTACAGGGGACAACTAAAGTCAATATATATTGACCCTCCATATAATACGGAATCCAATGCTATTTTATACAAAAATACCTATAAACACTCATCTTGGCTCACGCTGATGTCGCCCTTATTGAATCAGTCTCGTGAATTTGAGGTCACAGAAAATGGTGTTCATTGCATTGCCATAGACTCGGCAGAGGCTCATCGTTTAATTGAGTTAGTAGGGTCTATCTGGCCACAAAAGGAATGTACAACAGTGTCTGTTATTCACAATCCAAGCGGAACAATGGGGAAGAACTTCTCGGGATCAGGAGAATATGCGCTGTTTATGCATTCATCCGATCGTAAAGTAATTGCAATGGAAAACAGGGATGACAACCCTGATGTGAGAGATCTTATGAATACAGCAAAGGGAAGTTCTGGTAATTATCTGAGGCAATCAGGAAAGAATTGTTTTTATCCAATTTTTGTAAAAGGAAAAGAAATCGTCGGGTTCGGTGATATTTGCGCTGATGATTTTCACCCTATAAGAAATCTGGTTAGGGATGACGGGGTCATAGAGGTTTACCCAATCGACTTTGATGGTGTTGAACGAAAGTGGGTCTTGGCAAGAAATACAGTTGAGCTATGCAAAGATGAATTATCTACAAAAGTTGATCGTAAGACTGGCGAGATCAGAATAGAGCGTTGCAAGAACAGAATTAACTACAAAACTGTTTGGATAGAGAAAAAATATAGTGCAAAAAAATATGGCACCGAGCTGGTCGGGGATATTGTCCCGGTGACTAGGGAATTGCCACCACTGTATCCGAAATCCATCCATTTGGTCAGTGACTGTATCCACGCATCCCTAAATGGAGTCAATGATAGCCCAGTGCTCGATTATTTTGCAGGCTCTGGAACTACTGGACATGCAGTTATCTCATTAAACAGAGAAGATGATGGGAATAGAAAATATGTATTGGTAGAAATGGGTGATCATTTTGACACAGTGCTCAAACCCCGCATCGCTAAAGTTGCCTATTCCGAAAACTGGAAAGACGGCAAGCCTACTGCTCGTGAGAGCGGAATTTCTCATTGCTTCAAATACCTTCGTCTTGAATCCTACGAAGACGCGCTCAATAATCTCCGATTCGATGACAATCCTCAGCGGCAGAAATCATTAGCTGCTAATTCTTCCCTAAAAGAGGATTACATGCTTCACTATCTGCTCGATGTGGCGACACGGGGGAGCCAATCGTTGCTCAATATCGATGCCTTTGCTGACCCAACCGCTTATACCCTGAAGGTCAAAAAACCGGGCACAGACGAATACATCATCCGCCCGGTTGATCTGATCGAGACCTTCAACTATCTGATCGGTCTTCGGGTCGAGCATAGTTCTGTTCCGCAAACCTTTCAGGCAGCGTTCAAGCGGATTCAAGACCCCGAACTGCCCGAAGACCAGCATACCAAGCTTGTTGTTGATGGCCGTATCCGGCAGCAAGCCGAAGGGCTTTGGTGGTTCCGCAAGGTTGAAGGATGGGTTCCGAAAGATTCGGCGAATCCAAACAACGGACAGCGCGAAAAGGTGCTTATCGTCTGGCGCAAGCTCACCGGCAATATCGAAGAGGATAATCTGATGCTTGACGAATGGTTCCAGAAGAACCGCATCAGCACCCGCGATTTCGAGTTCGATACCATCTACGTCAACGGCAGCAATAACCTGCCCAACCTGAAGCTCGATGGCGACAACTGGAAGGTGCGCCTCATCGAAGAAGAGTTCATGAAGCGCATGTGGGAGGTTGAAGGATGAGCGATCTGATACAGCCGAAAGGCAATTCACTGTTCGACCGTGTTGTCTCCATTCTGGAACAGGCAAGGGGAAATGTGCTGCGAGCCGCCAATACCAACATGGTACTGGCTTACTGGCTGATTGGCCGGGAAATCGTGCAGGAACTACAGGGCGGCCAGCAACGGGCCGAATATGGAAAGCAAGTCATCGAGGAGCTGTCCGCTCGTCTGAAAACCCGCTACGGCAGAGGGTTTTCCTCGACCAATCTGCGTTATATCCGAAACTTTTATACCGTTTACGCAGATCGTCACCCCGAGATTCGCCAGATCGGATCTGGCGAATTGACGCCTGACTCAAAACGCCAGACCCAATCTGGCGTTTTGGAAGACATGTCAATGGCTGTTGAGACGAGCGCTGCTCTCAGAGGATTTTCTCCTGTGCTGAGCTGGTCACACTATCAGGTGCTGATGGGGGTGGAAAACGTCAACGAACGCCTCTTTTATGAGATCGAAGCTGAAAAAGAGGGCTGGGAGGTCGATCATCTGAAACGCCAGATTCATTCGTTTCTCTTTGCCCGCCTCCTGAAAAGCCGCGACAAGGCAGCGGTGATGAAGCTTGCCCGCCAGGGACAGGTGCTGCAAACGGCGGCGGACGCCATTCGCAATCCCTATATTCTCGATTTTCTGGGGCTTCCCGAAGCCGATGTTCTGCATGAATCGGGGCTTGAATCTGCGATTATTCAAAACCTTCAGTCCTTCCTGCTCGAACTTGGCAAAGGCTTCGCCTTTCTCGGACGGCAGAAGCGCCTGCAATTTGACGCAGACTACTTCTATGTCGATCTGGTCTTCTACAACTGCATTCTGAAGTGCTACTTGCTGATTGACCTGAAAATTGGGGAACTCACCCATCAGGACGTTGGGCAGATGGACAGCTATGTTCGCATGTTCGATGACAAATACCTGACTCCGGGGGATAATCCAACCATTGGCCTGATTCTTTGCGCCAAGAAAAATGAAACGATTGCCCGGTACTCTGTCTTGAACGAGAACCGCCAGATATTCGCCTCCAAATACATGCTCTATTTGCCAACCGAGGAGGAGCTGAGACTTGAAATTGAAAAAGAGCGCAGACTGATTGAATCCGCCATTGAAGATGGTGGTGAGGGAGGTGAGCATGGCGAGAGGTAAATCAAAAGGCCCGCAATCTCATGGCTTTCGCAACAAGCTGCTGCTCAATCAATGGCTGATAAGCCTTTTTGGTATCGATCCCCTTGCCGAGCACATTCTTAGGGGTCAGAAGGTTAGGCCATTCCGTCTGCTTGCCGATCCGATCAGGGACGCCCGCCTTGAGGGGCTGGACAAGGATAATCTGCATTACTTCTATCACTACCTCGGCGATAGCCCTCTGTTTTCAATGGCTGGCGTTGAAAACGACCGGTTCCGCATCAGCCGCGAAATGCTGCTCAGATATGAGGAGAATATCGTCAGCCATACCAGGGCGATCAACGAGAACCGCCATCGCCCGGTTATCTGGAAATATTACCAGTGGCTGACGTTGCTGTTCACCGAAATCTACCTCGACCGCTTTTTCAGAGATCGAGAGGCCCTGCTTTCGGAACTGAACGCCTTTGTCGAGCGCTTCAACCAGCATTGGAGCAACAGGGAAAAGCCTTTCGCTGCGGTGCCGCCGTATCGTGATGATGATCTCAACAAGCTCTGCCTTCAGAACGCCACCGGCAGCGGCAAGACGCTTCTGATGCATGTCAATCTTCTCCAGTATCGCTACTATGCTGAAAGAAGTGGAAAAGCGAGTGAGCTTTCACGGGTGATTCTACTCACGCCGAATGAGCGCCTATCCGAACAACACATCGCAGAGTTCAGGGAGAGCAGTTTGCTTGCCGCGCATTTTGCGCAGGAGGGGCATAACCTGTTTACGCAGGCAACCGGATTGAAGCGGGTCGATGTGCTTGAAATCACCAAACTCGGCGAACAGGAAGGCCCCAATACCATTGCTACCCGCAGTCTTGGCGACCAGAACCTGCTCCTGGTCGATGAAGGCCATCGGGGAATGAGCGGTAAGGAGGAAGGTGCATGGTTCAGGCGGCGCTCAGAGCTTTGCGCCAAGGGATTCACCTTCGAGTATTCTGCAACGTTTGAACAGGCTGTTCAGGCTTCCGGAAAAGCTGATTTTGAAAACGGGTATGCAAAAGCCGTGCTGTTCGACTACTCCTACCGGTGGTTTTACGAAGACGGGTTCGGCAAGGACTATCAGATTCTGAACATGCCCGCAACATTTGCGCAGGTTCAGTTTGCCTACCTGACGGCCTGCTTGCTCAAATTTTACCAGCAGTTGCGGATTTATGAGGAGAAAACCCGCGAGTTCGAGGCCTTCAATCTTGAAAAGCCGTTATGGGTGTTTGTCGGAAGCACCGTTTCCAAGGCGAAGGGAGGCACCAGTGATGAAAAGATTGTTGCTGCCGATGTCGCCCAGATTATCTGTTTCATAGCTGAGTTTCTTGAAAAGCAGACCGAGAGCCAGAACGCCATCAATGCCTTGCTTACCGGCAAAGGTCAGGATACCGGCCTGTTGGACAAGGATGGAAACGATATTTTTGCCGGAGCCTTTATCTGGCTGGCTCAGGCAATGAACGCAGGTGAGACCATCGACGATCTTTTCCGGGATATTCTCTCAAGGCTGTTCAACAATGCTGCCGGAGGCACCTTGTTTCTTGACCGGATCAAAGGCGAATCAGGTGAAGTGGCGCTGAGAGTTGGCAATGCAGACGAGCCATTCGGCCTGATAAATGTCGGTGATGCCAAAAGCCTTTGCGAGCATGTCGAGGAGGTCGCAAAGCAGAACGGCGTTCGCCTTCAGGTTGAGGACAGTGACTTTACCGAAGCGATGTTTGCTTCGGTGAAGGATTCTACTTCAAAGGTCAACCTGCTCATCGGTTCCAAGAAATTCATCGAAGGATGGGATTGCTGGAGAGTCAGCACGATGGGCCTGATGCACGTCGGGAAGTCCGAAGGGGCGCAGATCATTCAGCTTTTTGGCCGTGGCGTTCGGTTGAAAGGATATCAATGGAGCTTGAAGCGCAGCGGCCACACCCACGCACCGGTTAAACCAAACTTCATCGAGGAGCTGGAAACCCTGAACGTGTTTGGTATTGAGGCCGATTTCATGGAGAAGTTCCGCGATTTCCTGAGAGAAGAAGGGCTTCCCGGCAACGAGCGTCGCAAAGTCATCATGATTCCCCTGAATGTCACCTATGATTTCGGCAAAAAGCTCAAAATCCTTCGACCAAAACGGAAAGCCTCTGATGGCAAGGAATACGACTTCAAAAAAGATGCTCCGGTTCCTGCGGTCGGTCATGTTCCGGATTATATGACGCACAATACCGTTGTTTCTGACTGGTATCCTCGCATTCAAGCCATTCGTTCACGAGGCGCGGTTACAGTAACCAGCAAAGACAAGGTTTCCTTGCGCGAACAGCATCTGGCCCTGCTGGATTACGATCAGCTCTTTTTTGAACTTGAACAGTACAAGCGTTCGAAAAGCTGGTATAATTTCAACATTACCAAGCAGGGAATTACCAGCCTGCTCAGGAACCCCGGATGGTACACACTCTACTTGCCTGAAGCCCGGCTGAATCCGACTAGCTTTGATGGCGTCCTGTTGTTGCAGCAGGTGGCCTCAGAGCTTCTGAAACGGTATTGCGAGCACTATTACAACTACTGCAAGCGGGAGTACATCGAACCGCGTCTCGAACTTCGCGACCTGACTCCCGATGACGACAATATTCCGCAAGAGGAGTTTTACCAGCTTATCGTCGATGGCGATGAAGAGCAGGTTATTCAGGGAATCGAGCAGATCAAGAAAGATCTGGAGCAGAAGAAGGATGACCTGCTGAAAGTTGGTGATCTGCAAGCCTGTAATTTCGGCAGACACCTGTTCCAGCCGCTTTTTCATGTCCGTCGAGGCGGCAAAATAACAATTCTGCCTGTCGCCCTCAACGAAAGCGAATATCAGTTTGTCACTGATCTGAAGGACTGGTGTGATGGCCACAAAACCCTACAGGAAAAAGACGGAATGGAGCTTTTCCTGCTCAGAAACATGAGCCGGGGCAAAGGTGTCGGCTTCTTCGAGGCAGGCAACTTCCACCCGGATTTTATCCTCTGGTTGCTTGTCGGAGGGAAACAGTATGTCACCTTCATCGAGCCGCACGGCCTGCTCCACGAAGGCCCAGGAAGCGAGAAAATATTGTTCCACAAACGGATCAAGGACATCGAGCAGCGTCTCAACGACCCGGCTGTCATTCTCAACAGCTTTATCCTGTCATGGACTCCATATCCGCAATTGAAATGGGGCGACACACAGGATGGGCTTGAGGAAAGGCATGTGCTTTTCATGACCGATGACCGTGATAGGTATATCGACAAGCTTTTTGCCAAGTTAATGGAGATGGTGAAATGACTACAAAGCCATGGGGAACTCACGTTTATCGCATCGGGAACGAGGAAAACCTTGACGTCCAAAACCCGGGTGACAGCAAAAGCATCGAGCTCCAGAAAAAGCATATTGAGCCCTGGCTGGCGGCTGTTTTTCAGAGCGAGCATCTTGCTCTCTTGCTTGGCAGCGGTTTCACAAAAGCAGCTGCACATCAGGCTGGAACCAGCTCAGCCGACATGGCTTGTGACTATGGTGGCTTCCCTCTGGACGACAAGCTGAAGGAGGCTGCCCAGAAGGCCGCTGAGGCTATGGAACGTGGTGAGGCAAATATTGAGGATCAGATCCGGGCCGCCAACTCGTTGGCCCAAGGTTTGAAAATTCTGGGCGATGACCGTCACACCGTGGTCATCGCCGCCCTTGATGCTTTGTTCAAAAAGTTTCTGAACGGTATCTCCAAAACCGAGCGGAATCTGAAATCAGCGGTCGAAAAATGCGCGGCACCAGAACCAGCAGATGCAGAACCTGCAGCCGGGAAAGAAGCTTCGGAGAACCTCGATCCGCTTGTCATGCTCGTTTCTTTTCTTCTTAGCTTTTCCAGCCGGATAGCGACAAGAGAGCGTCTCCATATCTTCACGACCAATTACGATCGATTAATCGAATATGGTGCGGATCTGGCAGGGCTTCATTTACTTGATCGCTTCGTTGGCAGCCTTGAACCGATTTTCAGGTCTTCACGCTTGGATATCGATATGCACTACAACCCACCCGGCATACGTGGTGAGCCACGTTATCTAGAAGGCGTAGTTCGTTTAACAAAGCTTCACGGGTCATTGGACTGGATTTACCGAAAAGGTTTTGTAAGAAAGGTTGGGTTGCCATTTGGCCCGCAGGATGACCATCCGGCGATCAACGACCAGCCATGCGATTCCGTAATGATCTACCCAAACTCCGCTAAGGATCGGGAGACATCCGAATACCCCTACGTCGAGCTATTCCGCGATTATGCAGCTGCGGTCTGCCGCCCGAACTCGGTTCTTGTCACCTATGGTTATGGATTTGGTGACGAGCACATCAACCGTACCATCGCCGACATGCTGACGATTCCATCGACTCATCTGGTCATTATTTCCTTCGGTGATGAAGGGATGCGGATTAGCTCCTTCTGCAAGCACGTCGGCAGAAAAGCGCAGATATCGTTATTGATCGGACCGCACTTTGGGAACATGCCGACCTTGGTCGAAAACTATCTCCCGAAACCAGCCATTGACCGCATCACCATCAGGCAAGCTGAATTGCTTCGGAATCGGGGTTGGGAACCAGCCGTCCGCAAAGATGAGGAGGAAGAGAGATGAGTTCACCGATTTTCAAAATTTCATCCTTGACAATCGGAACGGTAGAGAGTGTTGCTCCAGATGAAATCAAGGTGTTGCTGGACATTGATTCTCCCAGAAATACGGCTCTCAACACAGGTGTCCCGACCCCATTTCCGAGAATAAATAGCTTCGTTCTTCTGCCCAACGAATCCGGAGCCGTAGTTGGAATCGTCGTATGGCTGGGGGTGGAAAGATCGACCTATCCCAAACGACAAGGGCTGAAGGATTTCGGCTTGATCGATCTGCCATTCCCGCTGAGAAAAATGGCAGTCTGTCCAATTGGAACACTTCATTCGGAAAAGAATAATTGGCGGCTCGAAAGAGGTGTCCAGAGTTTCCCATCCGTTGGCGACCCAGTAATTCTGCCAACAAGGGATCAAACCATTGCCATAGTTACCGGCCAAGGAAAGGACAGCCGAGTTCCGCTGGGTACCTGTCCTATCGCGCATGATGCGCCAATCGCGGTTGACCCTGACAAGCTGTTTGGCCGCCATCTTGCCGTTTTGGGTAACACGGGCAGTGGTAAGTCGTGCACTTTGGCGGCCTTGGTGCGATCTGCCGTTGAATCGGCTCAAAAATCCATCAAGAAACCCGAGATCCCTGCGGGAGCCGAGGAAGCTCAAAGCGGACAAGACAATCCAAACGCACGTTTCATAATCCTTGATCCTAATGGTGAGTATTCGAAATGTTTTCAGGACTTGGGAGCGGGCTGCAGGGTATTTCAGGTTCCACCGCTTACCAACACCGATGCCGCTGAATTCACTTTACCTGCCTGGATGTGGAATAGCTCCGAGTGGGTAGCCGTTGCTCAGGCGGCACCACGCGCCCAGAGGCCATTGTTACAGGAAGCTTTGCGAAATTTAAGATCGAATAAACAAATAACGCTCACCATCGAAAATCGACTGAGGGCTCGTTGTAAGTCGCTAAAGTCTTATTTGTTGCAGTTTGCTGGCACGGGCGCATCTGGCTTCCCTATCAATAACAATTGCGGACAGCAACTAAGCCGATTTATCGAAGATATTACATCCTACTGTTCCACTCTCGCTGGTGACATAAAAACAAGAACAGAGCGTGCGGTGCCAGCCATTACTCAAGTGGTTGATAGTAGAAAATGGACAAGCGGTGGAAGAACTGGCTTCAATGATTTTGGCGACAACGATTTGAACACTGTCGATCAATGGATCGAAAATATCCTCCAAGGGTTTCCCCAAGGCGAAGACGTTGGGACGGTGAACGAAGATTCTCCGCTGCCCTTTGATCCTCAGGTGCTGGCTGAGCATCTTGAATCATTGGCAATGCAAGAAGGTGGCTCGGCGTCCCAATTCATTTCTACTCTGACGATGCGGATCAAGGGGATCATGTCAGATCCGAGAATGAATGGCGTCATCAACCCCGATTCCTCAGTGTCTCTAAAAGATTGGCTCGACCTTCATGTCGGCTCCGATGGTGGAGCTAATGGTTCGGTGGCCGTAATAGACCTGTCCCTTGTTCCTTATGAAATTCTCCATCTTGTTATTGCTGTTTCATCACGTCTAATACTGGAATCACTGCAGCGTTACCGAAAACACAATAATCAGAACTTACCCACTGTACTCGTTCTGGAAGAAGCACACACATTCGTGGCAAAGCGTCTTCCTCATGGCGACGACATCCCAAGTCCTGCAGATATGTGCCGAGGGATATTTGAGCGTGTTGCCAGGGAGGGCCGCAAGTTCGGATTGGGTCTTGTGCTGTCATCACAGAGGCCGTCTGAACTATCTGAAACGGTACTGTCTCAATGCAACTCTTTCCTCCTCCACCGGATTACGAATGATCGGGATCAAGAGCTGATCTCCCGCTTGGTTCCTGATAATGCTCGTGGGTTGCTTCGGGAATTACCAAGTCTGCCAACTCGCCATTGTATTCTGTTAGGTATTGCTTCAAAGGTGCCCGCGCTCCTAGAAGTCCAACATTTAGATGATCATCAGAGACCAGCATCTGATGATCCTGATTTCTGGAATGTCTGGACTAAGGAGGAACCTCGTTCAATCGATTGGGATAAAATCACCAATGATTGGATCGGAGCAGGGGCTGATGGTGAAGTTCCGTAGGAAGAAGAGTATGTCGAATTGGGTCCTGACTTCTGCCCTTAGTGCGAAAACTCTGCACTAATGAATTGCAGAAGAGGATTGTTAGTGAATTCTTGAATATTCATGGGTAAGCTATGCAATTCTCCGGTTCGTTTATCACGGACAATTACCTCCTTGGCGTCCCCGCAGTTGATCGCGAATTTGTCGAAGTGATACACCCGTTTTGATCTCCAGATATTTTCCCATCATCAAGACCATGAAGTAGACAAGTATATGAGCTCTGATGGCAATCTTTCGTGAAATGGAAGATCGGCCGGGCTTTCAGATCTGATTTACTCATGTGAAACGCCTGCTCGACGTGCCAAAGATCACGGTAATAGCCGACAACTTCGGCGCTGGAGAGCTCATTATGGTTAACGTCGATCTCTTGACAAACGGTCGTTTTATGAGACAACGGTGAAGAGGCAGGAAACCCCCCTTTTTCTGCGGTTATCTGTCTCGAAAAAACGTATCATCTATCTATGGCTTAAATACTCGTAAAAAGAGGAGTTTTTTAAGAATGACCGACACAACCCCAAAAACCGGCCGACTGATCGGCTATGCCAGAGTTTCGACAAGCGGCCAGGAACTCAACCTCCAGCTCGATGCCCTCAAACAGGTCGGCATCCCTGAAAAACTCATTTTCATCGACAAAGCCAGCGGATCGAAATCCGAACGCCTTGGCCTCACTGCCTGCATGAAGGAGCTGAAGGCCGGTGATACTCTCGTCATCTGGAGACTCGACCGCCTTGGCCGGTCACTGAAACACCTCATCGAAATCGTCGAAGAGCTGAAAGGTAAGGGAGTCGGCTTCCGCTCGATCAGTGACGGCGGCATCGACACCACCACCGCATCCGGTGAAATGGTCTTCAACATCTTCGCCACCCTGGCCCAGTTCGAGCGCCGACTCATTCAGGAGCGGACTCAGGCGGGCCTTAAAGCCGCCCGAGCGAGAGGGAAGAAGGGCGGACGACCGAAAATCTCTCCAGATGACCCGAAGGTTCAGATGGCCAGAAAGATGAGCGAAAACCTCAGCATCAGCGTCGTCGAGATATGCAGCACCCTGAAGATTTCACGGGCGACGTACTACCGATTCCTGAATATCGGGGGACACAATTCAGATTGAAAATTATGCGGTTGCTGCATATAAAAGGTGATAGTAGAGATTAAAACCCTAAACATCGATTGATGGGATGCTTGACGTACCATGTCTTTGCAGTATATTTTTTTGTAATTGCCCAAAAATAATTCCGCGAGAAAGCCGCGTGCGGTTGAAGGATGCAGAGAAGCTCATAGCGAACATTGTAACTATTATTTGTGCTAGATGTCTCGAACCAATTTAGTACGCCCTAGCGGCGATGGTGATCAGTTCCATTATCTTTGGGCGGCACGCCGCTGCTTGCGGCTTCTGTCAGCGCAGAGCGATCTGGTTGCAATCAGTATCGAGGGGCCTTCGCCGGACGAACGAGCGAGCGCGTCTCCAGTAAGCTCCGGCGAGGATGTTATCGATATTGCAGAATATTTCGGTAGCGAAAACATCCAAGAAGCGCGGCTTGTCCGCTATATGCAGCTCAAACATTCGACGCTGCATGCAACCGAGCCTTGGACCGCAAGCGGACTGAAAAAAACTATACAAGGTTTTTCTGGGCGTTATCAAGAGTTGCTCCAGATCGTCTCGGTCGATGCGCTTTCAGCGAAGCTCCAATTTTGGTTTGTCACCAACAGGCCTATCGGGTCGGATTTCGCGGAAGCCGTAGCCGATTCCGCAGCTGGGGCAGTGCCTCGTCATCCGGGCGAACTCCAGAAACTCGAACAAATTACATCCCTGAGCGGCGAATCCCTCACTACGTTTTCGAAGCTGTTGCATTTCGAAGATCGACAGGATGATTACTGGGATCAGCGCAACATTCTCTTTCAGGATGTGAGTAACTATTTGCCAGAAGCCGATGTTGATGCCCCCCTGAAACTGAAGGAACTTGTCACTCGCAGGGCCCTGTCTGAAGGAGAAAAGAACCCAACCATCACCAAGATGGATGTCCTAAGGGCTTTGAGCACTGACGAAAACCTGCTCTTTCCCGCTCCTTGTTTGATCGAGAGTCTGGATAATGCCGTTCCCCGTGCCCAAGAGTCAGACATTATGAGGGCAATTTTCGGAGCAGGGGCTCCGGTCATCGTTCACGCCTCTGCCGGGGTTGGAAAGACGGTGTTCGCAACCCGTATCGCGCGCACCCTTCCTGACGGATCAATTTGCATTTTGTATGACTGTTTTGGAAATGGCCAGTACCGCAACGCATCTGGCTATCGCCACCGGCATAAAGACGCGCTTGTGCAAATCGCAAATGAACTTGCTGCAAAGGGCCTCTGTCATCTCCTGATTCCCACGTCTCACGCCGATGTTTCGTCCTATGTGCGAGCATTCGTTCACCGTATAACCCAAGCGGCCAAATTGATACAGCTTACCAATCCCGGTGCGCTTCTGTGCATTGTGGTGGACGCGGCGGACAACGCTCAGATGGCGGCTGAAGAAATCGGCGAGGCGCGATCTTTCGTTCGTGACCTCATCCGGGAGAAAATGCCTGAAAACGTTCGTTTGGTTTTCCTGTGCCGCTCGCATCGTCAGGGCTATCTTGATCCACCAGTCAATGTGATCCGATGCGAACTGGAGCCGTTCAGTCGCGAGGAAACGGCAGCCCATCTCAAACAGAGGTTCTCAGGCGCAAGCGAACATGATATCGACGAATTCCATCGCCTGAGTTCTCATAACCCGCGCGTCCAGGCGCTCGCCCTGTCGCGTAATAATCTCCTTTCAGATACGCTGCGCTTGCTTGGGCCCAACCCGACAACCGTTGAAGACACGATTGGTAGCTTGTTGGAAGGAGCCATTGCAAAGCTGAAGGATAGCGTTGGCCTCGTTGAAAAAGCCCAGATCGACAAAATCTGCGAAGGTCTGGCGGTACTGCGCCCTCTGATCCCGATCCCAATTTTGTCTCAAATGTCAGGTGTTGACGAACAGGCTATAAAAAGTTTCGCGATTGACATCGGGCGTCCGTTACTCCTGGCCGGTGATACCCTTCAATTTTTCGATGAACCTGCTGAGACATGGTTTCGTGATAAATTTAAGCCGCCAGCTGGCGCTATGGCGAGGTTTATCGAGAATCTGATGCCACTTGCGACGACAAGTGCTTATGTGGCGTCGGTTTTGCCTCAGTTGATGCTGGAGGCTGGGAAATTTTCCGAGCTTGTGGAATTAGCCCTTACCTCATCTGCACTTCCGGAAACGAGTCCGCTCGAAAAGCACGATGTTGAATTGCAACGTTTGCAAATTGCATTGAAAGCAGGGCTACGGTCGAAGCGCTACCTTGATGCAGCCAAGCTTGCTCTGAAAGCAGGTGGTGAGACAGCCGGTGATGATCGGCAAAGAAAAATCCTGCAAGCCAACACTGATTTAGCAGCAATGTTTCTGGAACCCGACCATATTCAGGAAATCGTCTCCCGACGTACATTTGGCTCGGGCTGGCTCGGTTCACATCATGCTTATGAAGCGGCCTTTCTGTCAGGTCGTCCGGAACTTGCCAGTGATGCGCGGAGCCGTCTGCGCTTGGCCAAGGAGTGGTTACTCAATTGGAGCCGCTTGACCTCTGAAGAGCGCGAAAACGAAAAGATTTCATACCAAGATATCGTTGAGCTGACACTCGCCCATGTTAATATTCACGGTCCCGCAAATGCTGCGCACAGCCTTGGGGACTGGAGGCCACGCGAAGTGTCATTCCACGTTGGCCGTTCTGTAGCGAGATGTCTTGTCGATCACGGACGGTTCCAGGACGTGGATGCGCTTGCTCACGCTGCCGGTAACAACCTTTGCCTTGTGCTTGCGATCACCGCCGAACTCCGTGAGATTCAGCGGATACCACCGGTTGAAGTGACGCGTCGGGCCTTTCGGCTTGTCACCAGCAAACGCATCAAGTTGATGAACGACCACGCATTGGATGTTCAGGAATCCGTCCTCGGCGCGGTAACCGCACTGGTCGAAGCGGGGTTGCAACAAGTGGTATGCAATGCGGACGAGGCAGCGGCGGTGCTTTCGCGTTATCTCCCGAGCGATCCCCCACGAACGCTTTCTTCGCGATTCACGAAAGCACGATTTCCAGTACTTCAGGCTTATTGCTTGCGTGCGGCTTTACAGGGGCATGTACTAGAAGTCCGCGACTTGGCCCATCCAGAGCTGCGGGTCGAGATGGACAAGAAAGCCCAGCATTCCACATCACGCGATCTCCAGGAGTTTCAGGAAGACATTGGCGCGCTGCTTCCTTGGTATCAGCTTTCGGCGTCCACTCTTCTCGGCCATGTGACGAAAGCATCTCTTGACGACGAACTTAAACGGACGCATGAGGCGTCCAAGAACGCTGGAAAAGCTTACTATCGCGATGATTTCCATACCTCAAATGAGATCGCTCTGCTATGGTTGGGCATTTTATGCCGACTAGATGCGGCGGGTGAGTCGACACTGGCAGCCTTTTCGCAATGGAAGGGCAGCCTGAAGAGGCCGCTCATCACACCCACCCTTACCACTCTCGCGCGATTATGCAGTCAGAAAGAAACAACTAAGGCAGCAGCGATAGAATTTGCTCTCGAAGCGTTTAATCTCACCAAGGAAGAACGATCCGATGCTGAGAGTAAATCCGAAGGCTACATCGATGCTGCTCGCGCTATTCTATTGGTGAGCAAGGCAGAAGCGAAGGCATATTTCAATGAAGCGGTTGAAGTTGCGAGCAAGATTGGCGACGAGAATCTTTTACGCTGGAACGCGATTTTGGGCTTGGCGGATCGTGCCGCTCGTACTGACCGCCCCTCACCAGAGACAGCCTATCATTTCGCACGCTGCGCCGAACTAACGTACGACTATGTTGTACGGGATAAGTACTTCGACTGGGAATCGACCATAGAGGCACTCTGCGGCCTTTGCCCGTCGTCATCCTTGGCGATACTGAGCCGCTGGCGAGACCGAAATTTTGGATGGTCTGAACGGATACTGCCCCTTGCAATAAGTCGATTGATTCAATACGCAAGCTTGGATGCACGTGACGCACTCCCCCTAATCGGTTTTCGTGCGCATTGGGAATACGAGCAATTACTCGAAATCGTACTATCAAAGTGCGCAACACGCGAAGATAAAGATGCCGCAACTGCGCATCTTTATCGGTACATGCAATTCAACGGCGGAGATTTCTCTAGGTTCAAGGAAATTACTTCCAGGCATAACGTGACGATAGATGGCCTCGATGAGGTAATTGCCTTTAATGAGACAAAAAAGAGTGCAGGCAGACGAGAGAAATACGAACAGGTTGACGGCCCAAATTATGTGCTAGCCAAGTCCGCGCGGGATTGGGATGGCGTGTTTTCTGGCTGCAATCTGACCAATGCCGATGGCCTTTCACAAGCCTTTGCAGCATTCAAAAATACTGAGTCGCCGTGGGATCACGATCAGTTTTTTGAGGAAGCCATCGGGCGCGTGCCGGTTGGCTCTGAAGCAGCCTTCATCCAGGTCATTGGCAACGTTCCTGAATTAGGTCTTTACCATTTTCGGACTTTCTTGGAGCAGGTTCCGGATGCATGGAAAGACCGACCCGCGACAAAGCGCGAGCTGGCTGTTACGCTCAAAGCTTTTTGCCGCCGCTACTGCATGGAAATTGCTAAAAGCCGATACTATGAACGGCTGCCCTTCAAGACTGCCTGCGCCTTGACGGGGATGAGCGAGGGCGAAATAGTTGATGTCGTAATAGGTGCCGTTGGAGAATCCCCCGACCTTGCGGATTCTGATCGACTCTTCTCGCTAGTTAGTCTGCTTGCCGTCAATCTATCGGAAGACGAGGCGCTATATGCGTTAAGCTTCGGCCTTGACCTCTTTACGCCGGTTTTGGAAGAAAAAGATGGCGATGGCCCATGGTCAAACGAGCTCTTGCCACCCACTGACGTTAAGGTCTCGCTGGCAGGCTACATATGGGCGTCCATGGCAGCACCCGATGCCGTCATACGTTGGGAAGGTGCGCATGTGGTTGTGGGCCTTGTTGTTCTGGGACGACAAGATGTTCTCGGCCATGTTTTCCAGTTCGCGGTAGATAAGAAGAGCAGGCCTTTTGCGGATGCGAAACTGCCTTTTTATATGCTACATGCGCTTCAATGGTTCCTGATTGGCATAGCGCGTGCTGCAGTCGAATCTCCAGCGGTACTTGCGCGTTTTGCGAACCAGCTTGTGGATTGGGCTTTGAATGACCAGCCTCACGTTCTTATCAGGCAGTTTGCCGCGCGGGCGGTGCTCACGCTCATTAATAATGGGGCATTGGCAGATAGGGATAGTCTCAAGGTTCGCCTTGCCCACGTTAATGTTTCACCTCTTCCTGTCGTTGAATCCAAATCCTTCGAGCGCGTTCGTTATAAGAAAAAAGAGGAAACCTGTACCAACGAAGATGATCGTTTTTACTTTGGTATCGATATCGGACCATATTGGTACGAACCTCTGGGCCGTGTGTTTGCAATGTCACAAAACGAAATCGAGTCAGAGGCGCTTAAAATAATCCGAACGGACTTCGGTTACACAGCTAACGGGCGATGGGATGAAGATGAGCGGAGCAGACGACAGCTCTACGAAGACAATTACACCATTCATTCTCACGGTTCGTATCCACGCGCTGACACGCTCCAGTTTTATTATGCTTATCATGCGATGATGGTTGTTGCTGGAAATCTGTTGGCCAGTACGCCTACGCATCGCGATTCGGGATATGGCGAGGAGGATGAATTTACAGGCTGGCTCGACCGTCACGATCTATCACGAAAGGATGGGCGTTGGCTTTGGGATCGACGCGATCCGTCGCCGCTGGAACGCTCCGTTTGGAAGGATCAAAAGGAGGATGGTGACGCATGCCGGAGTCTCGTTGTAGAAGATTTCGATGAGGCGCTCAAGGCCACCAATATGATTAACGTTTGGGGATACTGGACAGATGCTGATTCCGAGAATGAGCAATCGACCCGTATCTACAGCGCGTTAGTGTCGCCCGATAAGTCACTCTCGCTTCTCAGAGCACTCGGCACGGCTAAGAGCTTTTATGATTACGCGATACCGAGAGCGGAAAGTGATATGGAGATAGATAAGTTCGGTTTTTCGCTTAAGGGTTGGATAGTCGACAATAATGGAAACCAGGGATTGGATGGTCTGGATCGTTGGGCCGGGGGGATCAGTTTCCCGCCAGCGATGCCCGCGCGTCAAATCATTGATTTGATGGGGCTCGAAACCGACTCGGATCGCAGACTTTGGAAAGATAGAGGGAAATCAGTTGTCATGGTATCCCAGGTATGGGGTCATTACGATGAGGCCAAGCACTACGAAAGCAGAAATCCGGAATGCGGAAGTCGGCTTCAAGCGTCGTTGGGCTTGTTGACCGAGATGTTGACCAAACATGACCGTGATCTGATTATTGAAGTGCAAATTGAGCGCCGTCGGCGCTATCAATCATACAAAAGCGGTATTGATGATGACAAAGATAGAATCCCTACTAAAGCCAGACTCTACCTCCTCGGAGCAGATGGACAGTTTCGCATACTCTGACAGCATTTTGGCTTTAGGCCACAAACTCGTAGATGAGCTTGGATTAGAAACCTCAGTGGATACCCTTGGCCGTTGGATGGCGCACTATATCGCCGATCTTATCGTCAAGGTTGAAAACGCAACGGGCGAAGAGAAGCGTTTGGCCGAGAAGAATTGTTTCGAAGCGATTATGGCGCTCTGGAAGCATAGAGCAGAATTACCAAATGGCAAACGACCGTTTGAAAATTTAGAAACAGTCATTCGAGCTATCGAGAGTCTCGATCCGGATAATGAAACGCCTCGCTACTTCCGTTCAGCTCGACGACCAAACGATGAAGACACGGAACAATCTGAAGCTGACAGTTGGCTTGCAATGGTCGATGGGCTTGATTACTCGGCGAAGGTGCTTATCGGATATTGTTTGTCTGAAGCAGCACGGTCTGCTATTGACAAATCCCTGGAGTGGGTCAAACTTGCAGATGCCGCCGAGGCAGAACACGGTGTTCCGAAAATCGTGATCCGCTTCGTTTCGAGTAATACTGATTTTGGAAAGGACTTAGACCCCGATGCCGATATCCGGCAGCGACTCGAAGAAAGAATTGAACGCTTAGAAGGCTTCATCAAGCTGGCCGAGACAGTTGCGTCCGAATTGAAAGTTCAGCTCGAATCCTTACCGTCTTTTGAGGAAAGCGAAGATATTACTGCTGAAACACTGTCCGCGCCCCACCCCAAAGGTACGGGGGACATCTGATGAGTCGGTTCACCGAATCCATTACAGAAAACACTGCTCACGCTGGGTTGGAGCATCAGGGATTGCATGTTGCACATGGGTCTGAGTTTGTACCGTATATTATGACGGCGGCCAAATGGACGGATGACGCTACGCACGGCCGCTGCTAATAGACGTTCGCGAGTTTTGCGGCCCACACCAGCTCTGATGGCTACCCCTCAAAATCTTTGTTTCATAACATCGATTATGTCAACATGAATGCGGTCACCGCCTCGGCCTGTCGCGGAAAAACCTCATCGAAATCGTTGCAGAACTGAAGGGCAGGGGAGTCGTGTTCCGCTCGATCAATGACTGCTGGATTGACACTACCACCGCATCCGGTGAAATGGTCTTCAACATCTTCGCCATGTTTGCACAGGTTGAGCGCCGATTGATTCAGGAAAAAACACAAGCCGATTTGAAAGCCGCTTGCGCAAGAGGGAAGAAGGGCGGACGACCGAAAATCTCCCCAGATGACCCGAAAGTCCAGATGGCCAGAAAGATGAGCGAAAACCTCAGCATCAGCGTCGGCGAGATATGCAGCACGCTGAAGATTTCACGGGCGACGTACTACCGGTTTCTGAAGATCGGGGAGTGATCGATTATGCCAGCGTCCCAAAAACTTGATAATCCGTTTTATTTTGCGTAAATAAGAACTGTAAGCCTTGCCGTCGGCTTATTCATTACCCTTTCCGCGACGGCACCGAGTATAGATTTGCAGGTACTGATAGCCACGAATGATTGAGTGAAAGAAAAGGCATTGGTTACATGTTTATTGCCGGGTTTGAACGATCAGTATAAATCGCTTGGTTTGAATGATAGTTAATATTTTTAAGTTTTTTAATAATAGTTAATTAACTGGCCTGCTGTTGTGATTAATAAGTTGTCTTATCCAGAAAGAAGCTTTCCGCTTTTTCTGGATTAGGCAGATCAGTCTAAACATTGTTAGCCCACAAGAAGTACCTTGAGGATACGCAGATGGATTGGCAATTTATTGGTACCGTGGTAGCCCCAATAGTTCAGGCAATAACATCTCTTGCCGGAGTTGTCGGATTATTTTTTGTTTGGTACCAGATTCGCATCACCAATGATTGGAATCGCGCGAACACGCAACATGCTCTGCTATCCAATATGCCCTCTCAAGAACTTGAGCAGAGCGTTTGGTCAACACTGGAGAAGTTACCGAAAGATGAACACCGCCGCCTGCTCCCTGAGGCTTGCCCAGTCATCTTCGACGACATAGCCAATTGGGTCAGCGTTAAGACATTCTTGAATAAGCACGAGCAGCTTTGTGCAGCCGTAAATGCCAAAGCCGTAAAAGATCGATACGCATATAGCGTTCACGGCGCGAAGGTCATTGATACCTACCTGATTTTTGAGAATTACATCGAGTACACCCGGCAGCGCTGCAAAGACCATACGATCTACCTCGAACTTGAGAAGGTTGCTACACGTTGGGGGGGGATCGCGAAGAAGGAGGAGGAATCAATCAAGGCCGAGCAAGCAAATCTGAAAGCAAAACGCGGAGCGCAAATCTTTGTGGGATAACCTTGCAATCCACCGGACGCTGCGCGATAAAGCCGCGCAGCGCCGGTGATTTTCGACGTTCGCTCACCCTGCGGCCACGTTCCAAGTTATCGAAATACGTCGTCCAATAAGTTATAAATTCATAGATACCCGAAAATGGCCGGTTTTCGCCGTCTAATAAATCGGTTTTTCGGTATTCTGTACAGTGGCATTCCATGAATTGATTTATCAGACAAATTTTCCTATGAGGCTCTTCGGATATGCCCGGGTATCGACCGGGCAGCAATCGCTCGATCTGCAGGTGAAGGCATTGAAAGCCGCCGGGGTAGAACCGCATCGACTGTTCACGGACAAAGAGTCCGGCGGAACTATTGATCGCGATGGTCTGCAGGCATTGCGTCACAAGGTGGAAGAGGGGGATGTCATCCTGATCATGAAACTCGACCGGCTTGGTAGGGATACGGCTGACATGATCCAGCTGATCAAAGAATTTGATCGCATAGGTGTCGCCCTCCGGTTTCTCGATGACGGTATCAGTACCGAAGGGACGATGGGGAAGATGGTGGTGACAATCCTCTCCGCAGTTGCCCAGGCGGAACGGCAGCGGATCCTCGAACGAACCAATGAAGGCCGACTGGAGGCGAAAGCCAAAGGGGTTCAGTTCGGAAGAAAACGATTGATCGACCGAGACAAAGTGTTTGCCCTGTGTGAAAAAGGCCTCGGTGCTACGGATATTGCCCGGCAGATGAAGATTGGACGCTCAACTGTGTACGTTATTCTTCAGGAGGGAAAGCAGCATGATCGAACAGGTCAGAAGAAAACAGACGGGTGATTCTTGATGTGTTTTCATTGTTTTATCAGGCCGTTGAATCATCAGGGATTCCTGGGTTCTCGACCTCCTGGCAGGCTAAAGAGTTGTTATTGCCTTATTCTTGTCAGAGATTGTCATAAATTGACATGATTTGTATAAGAACTGTTACTATGGAGGAAACCATGGCAATGAACATTAATCTGACACCGTCGCTTGAAAAAATGGTGCGGGACAAAGTCAAGTCCGGGCTCTATACATCTGCAAGTGAGGTTATGCGTGAAGCTTTGCGTCTTATGGCCGAGCAGGATTCCATTCGTCAGGCGAAG